>NZ_CAXXSJ010000048.1:0-114261 GCF_963675095.2 uncultured Roseibium sp.
CAGGAGGCGTGAGTTGCGCAAGCTTTCGAACATCCTGCGTCTCGGTATCAAGGAACTTCACAGCCTTCGGCGTGACGTGGTCTTGCTGATCTTCATCGGCTGGGCGTTCAGCCTGGGCATCTATGTTGTCGGAACGGGCTTTTCCGTCGAGTTGCACAATGCGGCGATCGCGATCGTCGACGAGGACCAGTCGCAGCTGTCCCACAGACTGAGACAGGCCTTTCTGCCCCCGGAATTCAAGACACCGGAGGTGATTCCGTTCAATCGGATCGATCCGGGGCTCGATACACGCGAATACTCTTTCGTGCTGGTCATCCCCGACGATTTCGAGAAGGACGTCCTGGCTGGGAACCAGCCGGCGATCCAAGTCAATATCGATGCGACCGCGGTCATGCAGGCCGGGATCGGCGCCAATTACATTGCCAATATCATCGCGCAGGAGCTGGAGCGGTTCGGTGCCGAACAAAGCACGAGTTCGACCACCCCGCTGAAGCTCGTGACCCGCTATGCCTTCAATCCGAACCTGACCAGTTCCTGGTTCAGCAGCGTGATGGAGATCATCAACAATGTGACCATGCTGACCGTGGTCCTCACAGGCGCGGCCTTCATTCGGGAGCGGGAACACGGCACGCTGGAACATCTGCTGGTGATGCCGGTGACACCGTTCGAGATCATGATGGCGAAGGTCTGGGCGAACGGCCTTGTCATCATCTGCGCCGTTGCCTTCGCGCTTTGGGTCATGGTTGGAAAGGTTCTGTCCGTGCCGATTGCAGGTTCCGTTCCGCTGTTCCTCTCAGGCGTCGCGCTTTATCTCTTCTTCGCTTCGGCGCTGGGCATTCTACTGGGCACGATCGCGCGTTCCATGCCCCAGTTCGGGCTGCTGTTTATTCTCATCATTCTGCCCATGATGCTGCTTTCGGGCGGACAGACACCTGTGGAAAGCCAGCCCCAGGTCCTTCAGGACGTGATGCAGTTCGTGCCTTCCACCCAGTTCGTCAGCTTTGCCCAGGCGATCCTTTACCGCGGAGCCGGGTTTGACATCGTCTGGCCGGGGTTCGCGAAAGTCACGATCGCCGGGCTGATTCTGTTCCTCCTGGCCGCCCTGCGGTTCCGCCGCAGCATTCTGACAGTCAGGTAGCGCGGAGCGGTATCGATTGGGCGAGGGGTGTCAGATCGTCTCGCCGCCGTCGACGACGATCGCCTGTCCGGTGATGTAGGAGGAGCGGTCGGAGACGAGGAACAGGATCGTTTCAGCGACTTCCTCCACGCTTGCCCAGCGGCCCATCGGGACCTTTTCGGCGATATAGGCCTCGATGGCCTCGCGGCCGCCCATCTGGCGGATGAAGGGCTCGTTGAACGGAGTGTCGACCCAACCGGGGCAAAGCGCGTTCACGCGAATATTGTACTGGGCATAGTCGGCGGCGATCTGACGGGTCATCGCGGCAACCGCATGCTTCGAGGTCGTGTAGGCGATCATTTCCCGGTCGTAGAAAATGCCGGACGAGGACGAGGTGTTCAGGATCACACCCTTTTTCTGAGCCCGCATGATCGGGGCGACAAGGCGCGCGGCAATGAAATGCGCGCGCACGTTCACGTCCCAAGACTTGTCGAAGCCTTCGATGGCGACACCTTCCAGCGTGCCTTCCACCTGTACGCCGGCATGATTGTGAAGAATATCGATCCGGCCAAAACGTCCCTGTACATCGGCCACCAGGGCGGCCATGGCCTGGTCGTTTGTCACGTCGACGGCGGCGGCTTCCCCCGAACCGCCGGCAGCCTCGATCCGGTCGACGGTTTCCTGCGCCCGCTCCGGGTTCAGGTCGACGACGGCGACATGGGCACCTTCGCGGGCCATGATCATCGCTCCGCCCTGGCCGATGCCGGATCCGGCACCGGTCACGATCGCAACCCGGTCTTTGAGTATCATTCGGTCAGTTCCTTGAAGATTTGCCTTTTTGCCGGCCGAGGAGGGCCTGGGCGGAGAAAACGGCGATCAGCGAGACGCACAGGACGATGGTCGCCACAGCGTTGATTTCCGGTGTGACGCCGCGCCGGATGGAGGAGAAGACGTAGATTGGCAGCGTGGTCTTGGTGCCCGCGACGAAGAAGGCGATGATGAAGTCGTCGAAGGAGAAGGTGAAGGCGAGCAGGAAACCCGCCACAATCGCCGGCAGGATCTGCGGCAGCACGACCGAGCGGAAGGTGGTGAACGGCGTGGCATAAAGATCGCTCGAGGCTTCCACCAGGTCCCGGCCGAGGCTGGAAAGCCGGGCCCGAACGATCATGGTCACAAGGGCCATGGAAAACAGCGTATGGGCGGCGATGATCGAGCCGTAGCCGAGGCTGAGCCGGAACGGACGTTCGCCCTCCGGCGACAACGAAGCGAGCAGCGGGTTGATCACGTCGAACACGGCGACCAGCGCCACCAGGGTGGCGATCCCGATGACGACGCCCGGAACGACGATTGCGGCCGCCAGGAGCATGTCGAACACCATGCGGGCCTGTCTGCCGAGGCGGGGCATTCCCAGGGCCGCGGCGGTGCCGAACACGGCGGCCAGAAGGGCGCTGGTGGTCGCGACGATCAGGCTGTTTTGCAGCGCGCCGATCAGGAACGGATTGGCGAGCGCCTTGCCGTACCACTGCACGGAAAATCCGGTGATCTCGCTGGCATGCCGTCCGGCATTGAACGAGAACAGCACGATGAGCGCGATCGGCGCATAGAGAAAGACGAAAACGGCGGTGGCGAAGGCGCGCATCAGACGAGTTCCGATTGCCGGGCGCCGGAGAGGCGGTTGGTGAGGGCCGAGGTCGCCATCATGATCAGGACGACCAGTGCGACCAGCGAGACGGCAATGGCCGAGCCGTAGGGCCAGTTGCGCGACTGCAGGAACAGGTCGACGAGTGCATTGCCGAGGAAAAAGACCTTGCCGCCGCCGAGAAGGGCAGGGATCAGGAATTCACCCATCAGCAGGATGGTGACCACGGAGAAGCCCGCGAAGACGCCGGGAAGCGACAGGGGCAGGGTGACGTCGAAGAAGGTCGACACCGGCCGGGCGCCGAGATCGGCGGAGGCCTCCAGCAGCCGTGTGTCGAGTTTTTCCAGGCCAACATAGATCGGCAGGATCATCAGCGGCAGATAGCCGTAGACGATCCCGAGCAGCACGGTTCCCGGCGTATTCAGCAGGATATGGTCGCCGAAGCCGAGCCACTCGATCAGGGCTGGAAGGCCGCGGCCGCCGAGGATGTACATCCAGGCGTAGGTGCGCATCAGGAGCGACGTCCAGAACGGCACAACCACCAGCGCCAGGAGCAGCATGCGGCGTTTTTCCTGGACCTTGATCGCCAGGTAATAGGCAAAGGGATAGGCGACCGCGAGGCAGGCCAGCGCCCCGACCGGCGCCATGATCAGCGTGTTCCAGTAGGCCTTGGCGCGCGCCGGCAGGTTCAGATACTGGTCGAGGGTGAAGGCTGCGGTATAGCCGCCGGCCGGTCCGCGCTCGCCGACGCTGAACACCAGAATGGCGATGAACGGCAGAACCAGAAAGGCGACAAGCCAGATGGCCGCCGGGGCCAGCAGGAGCCCGGTCACGAGGCTTTTCTTGGAGTTTTGCTTCGCCATGATCGAATTGCCGGTCGTGAATAGTGCGTGGCGTGGAGTTGCGGATCGGTGCGCCCCCTCCCGCCGGTGGGAAGTCGGGAGAGGGCAAGTCTGGCTTCAGGTGCGGCCTGTGATCAGGCCGACTTGAAGCGAGCCATCAGCTCGGCGCGGTTCGGGTCGGTCAGCGTTGCAGCGGCACCGAATTCAAGCGGCGTGAGCAGCTCTTTCGCCGGATAGACGATCGGATTGTCCAGGATTTCCTTCGGCAGCAGCGGGCTGACGCGGCTGTCGGTGGACGGATAGCCGTGGGCGATGACTTCCTTGGCGTTGATCTCCGGGGTCTCCAGGTAGTTGATCAGCGCGTAGGCGGCTGCCTTGTTGGCAGCTTCCTTGGGGATCGCGTAGAAGTCGGTCCAGATCTCGCCGCCTTCCTTGCCGAGCACGTATTCCATTTCCGGCAGGTCGCGGTTCAGCTGGGTGCCGTCGCCGGTCCAGCACATGGACATCCAGGCGTCGCCGTTGCGCAGCGGCGGCTGGTAGTCGGAGTTGATGGCGTAGAGATGGGGCTTGGCATCGATCAGCAGTTTTTCGGCATCCGCAAGTTCCTTGGGATCGACGGAATTGAACGAATAGCCGAAGTATTTCAGGGCATTGCCGATGGTGGTCAGCTGATAGTCATGGACCATCACACGACCGGAGCCCTTGTCCATGGTGACGTCCCAGAATTCCTTCCAGGAGGTCATGCCCTTGGGCAGTTTGTCCGTGTTGACGACGAAGCCGGTGGTGCCCCAGTTCTTCGGCACCGCATAGACCGTGCCGTCGACGGTGCCTTCATGGGTGAAGCGCTGGTCATTGGTGGCAGCCTCGTATTTGGGCAGCATAGAGAGATCGAGCGGATCGATCAGGCCCAGTTCGGCGTAAGTGGAAATGGTGTAGTTGGTGGGCACGAACAGGTCCCAGCCCGATCCGCCGGCCTGGAGTTTGGCGAGCATTTCCTCGTTGGAGCCGAAGACATTCACTTCCACAGCGCAACCGGTCATTTCGGTGAAGGCCGCGAAATTGGCCGGATCATGGTAGTTCGGCCAGGTCGCCAGGGAGACCTTCTCGCCGAGATCGCCGGCAAAGGCCCGGCCGACGCCGAAGCCGGTTTCACGGGCCATGACGGCCGTGGCGAGGCCGAGGCCGGTGACACCGAGGAAGTGACGGCGGCTTACCGAACCGCGCTTCCAGCGCATCAGTTCATGTACAAATTCCTCAGGCCGGATCGGCCGGTTATCATCCTGTTTCGACATCGATACTACCTCTGGTTCTGTTTGATAGGCCCAGTCTTGTTGCTGGTTAGGATGGGAAAGCGATGGCGGTTCCGGCCTCGAAACCGATGGACACGTTGGCGCCCGCGGCATGGACAGCGCTGGCGGCAGGCACCTGCGCCAGAATTCTGCCGAGGCCGGGAACGTCGATGGCGTAATCGGCACTGGGGCCGAGGAAAATGCGGTTGTGAACCGTTCCGGTCGCGTTGGACTGGGACGCGGCGAGGGTGATGGATTCCGGCCTGACACAGACCGTGGCCTTCGAGCCGATGGCAAGACCTTCCCGGGCCCTGGCGCTGGTCATCGTGCCGTTGTCGAGCCGGACCTCGGCGATCCCGTCGCTTAAGCCTGCGACTTCGCCGGAAAGCATGTTGGTCTTGCCGACGAAATCGGCGACGAACAGCGATGCGGGGTCATTGTAGACATCTCCCGGTTCGCCAAGCTGGGCGATCCGGCCTTCGTTCATCACACAGACGAGATCGCTCATGGACAGGGCTTCTTCCTGGTCGTGGGTAACGAGCAGGAAGGTGATGCCCAGATCCCGCTGCAGGGACTGCAGCTCGATCTGCATCGCGGTGCGCAGCTTCTTGTCGAGTGCGGCGAGCGGCTCATCAAGGAGGAGAACCTGGGGCCGGTTGACGAGGGCGCGGGCAAGGGCGACGCGCTGCTGCTGACCGCCGGAGAGTTCATGCGGCCGGCGTTCGGCCAGGTGGCCAAGCTGAACCATCTCCAGCGCTTCGCCGACGCGGGTACGGATTTCGTCCCGGGGCAGGCGCGGGCGCTGCTGCTTCAGGCCATAGGCGACGTTGGTTTCGACCGTCATGTGGGGGAACAGGGCGTAGTGCTGGAACACCATGTTGACCGGACGGCGATAGGGCGGTTCTCCGGCCATGTCGCGGCCGCCAACCAGGACGTTTCCGCTGGTCGGCATCTCGAAACCGCCGATCATGCGCAGGCTTGTGGTCTTGCCGCAGCCGGAGGGGCCCAACAGGGCGACGAAGCTGCCTTTGGGGACGGAGAGATCCATCTCGTGCACGGCAACAAAATCACCGAAGAGCTTGCTAACGTTGCAGAATTCGATATCGGGACTTTGGATGGAACTCACCGAGTGCTCCACTGCTGCATGTCAATTAGGCATGCAAAAAAACTAGCATCGGTCGAATTTAATATATATACCCCTCAAGTGGTATTTTGGTAAAAAAATTAGTTTGAGGTGGTAGTTCATGGTTGTGTCGCGGGATCGCACCAAGCCGATGGCCGCTTTGGCGGCTGCGATCGACGCGGCCCGGGAAGAGGCGGAAAGCCCCGGCTGCGGCCGTTTCGGGCCGGCTCTTCTCGCGTGGCTTTCCCAGATTACCCATTTCGATCATTCGGTGACCTTCGCCTACCGCGGCATCGCGCGGCCACCCTGCCTGTTCGAAACGTTCAATCCCGCGGAAAGTCATATTTTTGTGGCGCTGTACCAGGAAGGGCCTTACCGCCTCGATCCGTTTTACCAGACGGCGGTGGAACGGCGCGCCGGATTCTGGCGGATGCGCGAACTGGCGCCCGACCGGTTTTATGCCAGCGAATATTTCCGCACCTATTATGAAAAGACGGGGCTTGCCGAAGAGGTCGGCTTCTTCGTCCCGCTGGAAAGCGGGGTGACGGTCGTCGTGTCGCTGATGCGACTGGACAAGTCCAAGGCGTTCAGCGCGGTGCAGATCCGTGCCTTGCGGGAACTGTCGCCGGTCGTTCTCTCACTCGTCAGGCTTGCGTGGGGAAATATCGCCGTCGACGACCCGTCGAACGGGCAGGGAGTGAACGGTGATCATACGCAATCGGAGCCGGACAATCCCTCCCAGATTTCCGCGTTGCTGACGACGGACGAGGACGGCAACCCTCTGCTGACACCCCGGGAAATCGAAGTTGTCGACCTTGTCCTGAAGGGCCATTCATCGGATTCGATTGCGGCCCTGCTGGGCATGACGCCCGGTACGGTCAAGGTGCACCGGCGCAACATCTACCGCAAACTGCACATCCGCTCCCAGGCGGAACTCTTCGCCTGGTTCGTCGCCAATTCCGGGATGGCAAAAGGCGAGTAGCGGCACAGGGGCCCGGAGGCTTTTGCCGCACTTCGCTTTCTCGCTGGAACTGGCCGGGTTGTTCGGGTTCAAGATCGATGTTCTTTTTTTGTTCCATATCCTTTTTTGTGGTAATAGCAGTGGAAAACGACGCTCTGCCCAATTGCCGGAGCCTGGGAATGCTACCTCTTATGTGAACAGAAGCCGACTGCTTCGCCATCAGCCATGAAAGTGCCGCGAGCCCCTAATGAAGTTCAAGGGTAAGTCCTTTATCGCCATAGTCCTGACGCCGGAGACGCCCGCCGATGCGTGGTTCGGGGAACTCGACCGGATCATCTCGCGCTCACCGGGGTTCTTCATAGACCGGCCGATCATTCTGGATGTGCGCGGCAAGAAGATACCGATCGAGGATCTGGAAGTGATTCTGGCGGGCCTGGGGGAGAGGTCCATCCGGGTCATGGGGATCGACGGTATTGCCGGAACCCGCCTGAAGCCTGGTATGCCGCCAAGCTTTGCCGGAGGCCGTCTGGCAACCGATATCGAGGTGCCGGATCAGGAAGGAGCCGTAGCACCGGAAAAGACCGAAACCAAAGCGCTTTCCGGATCGAAAAAATCCCAGCCGGAGGCCAATGACCGGAAAAAGCCGGCGAATGGCACTTTCCAGAAGGCCGTAACCGGTGTGGCAGCCGACGGTCAGTCGATTGTCATCACAGAACCTGTCCGCTCGGGCCAGAGCGTGGTCCATCCAACGGGAGACGTTACCGTCGTGGGCTCGGTGGCATCGGGGGCCGAGGTCATCGCAGGCGGTTCGATCCACATCTACGGTGCCTTGCGGGGCCGCGCCCTAGCCGGGGTGTCCGGGAACGAGCGGGCGCGAATCTTCTGTTCGAAGCTGGAAGCGGAACTGGTGTCCATCAACGGGCTTTACACCATTGCGGACGACTTTGCCGATCATGTTGTGAACAAGCCGGCTCAGATCCGTTTCGACGAGGAGAGGCTGATTTTCGAATCTCTGAATTAGGCAGAGACCTGATCAGAGACGTTGCAAGCCGAGTGTTCCCTGGCCAGACCGGGAAAATCGGAAAACAGGAAAGCACACTATGAATAACGCCACAGTCATCGTGGTCACATCGGGCAAGGGGGGCGTCGGCAAAACAACGTCGACCGCAGCCATTGCCTCGGCGCTGGCCAAGCAGGGATACAAGGTTTGCGCGGTGGATTTCGATGTCGGTCTGCGCAACCTGGATCTGATCATGGGCGCGGAACGCCGGGTGGTTTTCGATCTGGTCAACGTGGTACGCGGTGAAGCCTCGATCAAACAGGCTCTGGTGCGCGACAAGAAACTGGAAAACCTCTACCTGTTGCCGGCTTCCCAGACCCGCGACAAGGACGCACTGACCGACGAAGGCGTAGCCAGTGTCATCAACGAGCTGAAGATGTATTTCGACTGGATCGTCTGTGACAGCCCGGCGGGCATCGAGCGCGGTGCGACCCTTGCCATGCGCTATGCGGACGAGGCGATCATCGTGTCCAATCCGGAAGTCTCTTCCGTGCGCGACTGCGACCGGATCATCGGCCTGCTGGACGCCAAGACGGTCTTGGCGGAACAAGGCGAACGCATGCCCAAGCATCTGCTCATCACCCGCTATGATGTGGAGCGTGCCAGGCTGGGCGACATGCTGGCGGTCGAGGACGTGGTCGACATTCTGTCCGTACCGTTGATTGGCGTTATTCCGGAAAGCAGAGATGTACTGAAAGCCTCCAACGTCGGCCTTCCGGTCACCCTGTCCGACGAGACTTCCCCGGCCTCCAGGGCTTATACGGAAGCCACCCAGCGGCTTTTGGGCGAAGACATTCCGATCACCATTCCCACCGAGAAGAAGGGCTTGTTCGGCAAGTTCTTCAAGGGGAGGGCGGCATGAATATCATGAGTTTCTTCGGCAAGCGGGGCGACACAGCCTCGGTTGCCAAGAACCGACTGCAGATTCTGCTTGCCCATGAGCGCAGCGGAAATTCGACCGAAGACGCCCGGCTGATTTCCTCCCTGCGCGAAGACATATTGGCCGTGGTCGCCAAGCATATTTCCATCGATCCAAACGCCGTGCGCCTGGAAATGGACCGCTCAGGCGACATCACGACTCTCGGTATCGACATCGAACTTCCGGACGGAGCGACCAGGAAGTCTGCCTGATGGCCGTGCCGGACAGGGGCCCAACCCTCAATTCTGTGCCCGACCCCCAATTCTGTGATGGTGCGCAAGCGCCCTCACAGATATTGGAAAACATGGGCCTTCGGATGCGATCCGGATGAGCGATGTCCGCAAGCGTGCCGATCAGAAACAGTAGGCCCAATCGGGCCTCATGATCGCAAAGTGCAGTCGAAACGACCTGGTCCGGAAATGATGATCCAAGGAAAGCGATCGGATGAAATCGTTCAGACGGGTTCGCTGCCAAACGCCAGCGCTTACTCGTCTCATAGTCGATCATTTCAGGGAGAAAGTTGGCACGCCCAACGGGACTCGAACCCGTGTTTCCGCCGTGAAAGGGCGGCGTCCTAGACCGCTAGACGATGGGCGCGCGGACGACGTCGTTGCGTCGTGGGGAGGCTTATAGGCAGTATTGTCTCACGCCGCAAGAGCAAATTGTCATGAAATTCACAGGCCCGCATGCGCGGGCCCGTGAGGGCGCAAAAAGCGGTTCCTACCACTCGCCGGTATTGGGCATGGAGGCCCAGGGTTCGGCGATTTCAAGGGAATCGCCCTTCTGCAGCAGCTCGAAGGAAATGTTGTCCGGCGAGCGGATGAAAGCCATGCGGCCGTCGCGCGGCGGGCGGTTGATGATCACACCCTTTTCCTGAAGGCTGGCGCAATAGTCGTAGATATTGTCGACCTCATAGGCGAGATGGCCGAAATTGCGCCCGCCGGAATATTCCTCCGGATCCCAGTTGTAGGTGAGCTCCAGCAGCGGCGCCTTCACTTCCGTGCCGCTTTGGACGTCTTCTGAGGCGGCCAGAAAGATCAGGGTGAAGCGGCCGGCCTCGTGGTCCAAGCGGCGGACTTCGGTCATGCCCATCTTGTTGCAGTAGAAATCCAGCGATTCATCGATATCGCGGACGCGGACCATGGTGTGCAGGTAGCGCATTGCGTGTCCTTGTAGATAATAAGGTATTGGAGTGATGATCAGAACGTATGGCCACTATGACAGAAATCAATGATCTTGCCACCGCACGAGACCGGATAATGCGTTTTTTAGGCCCGGACGCGGGGCGGATCGTGGTGCTGACGGGTGCCGGGATTTCGACGGAGTCCGGCATTCCCGATTTTCGTTCGCCGGGCGGGCTCTGGTCGAAGATGCAGCCGATCGAGTACCAGGATTTCGTGAGCCATGAAGAAAGCCGCCTGGAGGACTGGAACCGGCGGTTCCAGATGGCCGAGATCTTTCACAAGGCGGAGCCGAACGCCGCGCACAGGGCGCTGGCCGGGCTGGCTAGAGGCGGCCGGCTTTCGCTTCTGATAACCCAGAACGTGGACGGGTTGCATCAGCGCTCCGGTGTGCCGGAGGACCTGCTCGTCGAGTTGCACGGCAACAGCACCTATGCCTCCTGCCTCGACTGTGGCCGGCGCGCGGAGCTGGAGGATCAGCGGGCGGTGGTCGAAGCGGGCGACAGCCCGGTTTGCGGGGCCTGCGGCGGATTGCTCAAGGCGGCAGTGGTCAGCTTCGGTCAGATGATGCCGGAAGACGCCCTGGTTCAAGCCGCGGAGGCTGCCCGCAAGGCGGATGTTTTTGTGGTCATTGGATCGTCGCTGGTGGTGCATCCGGCCGCCCAGTTGCCGGTGCTCGCAGCCCAGGCCGGTGCCGAACTCGTCATCATCAACAGGGAACCGACCCTGATCGACCCTCTGGCGGCGGCCTGCATCCGCACTCCGATTGCCGAGAGTTTTGTGGATTTTGCGCCATAGCCGGCCAATAAATGCAAATGCCTTGTGGTTAGTTTCACAATCCCCCTTTCCGGATCGAAGTCGAATGTTATCCTTTTGTTAGGAATCAGCCGGTGCGTGAGTCGCAATTCCGTTCCGGCTGGGTGATGCGGACCAAAGACGGGACAGTAGGCTATGGGGGGCAAAACCGCTCGGGATGCCCGCGCAATCGAAGCGCTGACGGATGATGTTGCCGTCGACGTAATCGAGATTGCAGGCACGATCAAATGGTTTGATGTTGCCAAGGGGTATGGGTTTATCGTTCCGGATTCGGGCGAGGCTGATATCCTCTTGCATGTGACCTGTCTCAGGCGCGACGGCTACCAGACGGCCTATGAGGGCGCCCGGGTGGTCTGCGAGGTCATGGACCGGCCACGGGGACTGCAGGCCTTCCGGATCTTGTCCATGGACGAATCCACCGCCTTGCATCCGTCCCAACTTCCGCCTTCGCGCACCCATGTTCAGGTTGTTCCGGAAAGCGGTTTCGAAAAGGCGACCGTGAAGTGGTTCAACCGGGTCAAGGGCTTTGGCTTCCTGACCCAGGGCGAGGGCACAGAGGATATTTTCATTCACATGGAAACCCTGCGCCGCTTTGGTATCGCCGAGCTGCGTCCGGGACAGGATGTGTTGGTGCGCTTCGGCAACGGACCGAAAGGCCGTATGGCCGCTGAAATCCGGCCGGTGGGAACCGGAACTCATATTCCAGCTTCGCACTAGTTTTCGGGTTTAGTAATTTCCCGCACGAGTAGGTCGGACGACACAGTCCGGCCTTTTTTGTTGGCGTTTAATCGCAGGCAGGACCTGCTGAACATGTGCCGGCCCTATTCAGTCACATCACATGGAGCCCCGTTCATGCTGCGTCTGCCTTTTCCAAACCTGCGTTTCCTGTTTGCGGCCATTGTTCTGTCGGCCGGGCTTTCCAACCCTGCGCTGGCTGCCGACGAGGAGATGCCGCTTCCGACCGAGACCCTGACGGTCACCACGGAAAAAGGCCCGCAGCAGTTCACCGTGGAAGTTGCCGCGACAGACGCGCAAAAGGCGAAAGGCCTGATGTTCCGGGAAAGAATGGCGCTCAACGAGGGCATGCTGTTTCTGTTCCAGGCCGCAGGGGATCGCTATTTCTGGATGAAGAACACGCCCTTGTCGCTGGATATCATTTTCATCGGCGATACGGGACGGATCATCCATATCGCGGAAGGAACGACGCCTTTTTCGGAAAAGACCATTTCGTCGCGAGGGCCGGCGCGATACGTGCTGGAGTTGCTCGCCGGCACGTCGCGACGGCTCGGGATCAAGCCGGGTGATCAGGTTGACTCAAGGTCCATCAACTAACGTTTGATCGGAATAACACGATTGGGTGCAGCCTTTTCCTGAACAGGATCACGCGCCCTCGGCAATTTTGCGTAGGAAATTCTAAATACATTTGTTCGAAAGTAGTGAAATGTACTTGGCGTGTGGTGCGGGACAATGAGCACACATTTCATCCGTGAAGGCTCTGACGATAGCGCGCTACTCGGGTGCCTGATGGAAACCATGCATCAGGGGATCACGGTTATCGACTCCGACCTGAATATGGTACTGCTCAATGCGGCCGCACGGCGGCTTTTAAATTTTCCTGACGATGCCATTAGCGACAACGCGACCCTGGAAGACCTGATCCGGTTCAATGCCGAACGGGGGGACTACGGTCCCGGCGACCCGGAGGAACAGGTCCATCAGCGACTGGAGCGGGCGAGACGGTTTGAGCCGCATGACTTCGAGCGTGTCCGGCCGGACGGCACGATCCTGCGTGTCCAGGGGACACCGACCGCCGATGGCGGTTTCGTCACGATCTACACCGACGTCACCCACGAGCGCACCCAGGAACGGGAGCTGCACGATGTGCGGGCGCATCTGGAAGAGCGGCTCGATGACCGCACACGCGAACTCCAGGACAGTCGTGATCTGCTTCTCAACGCAATCAACGCGGTGACGGACGGAATGGGCATTTCCGATCCGCAGGGACGGGTGATGCTTGCCAACGAGCGCATGCGGCAGATCTATCCGGGGGTCGACGAGCGCATCAAGGAGGGAATTTATGTTCCCGAACTTCTGAAGCTTATCTTTCCGGATGAACCCGAGATACCGTTCGAGGAGCTGATAAACCGGACCGGGCCTTCCCAGGAAAAGCGGTTTCCCGATGGCAAGTGGTACCGGATCGACCGTACCCGGACACCGGATGGCGGCATTATTTCCGTCTATGCTGACATCACCGAATACAAACAGCAGCAGGCCACGCTGATGGGGCAGGCCCACGAACTGGTCAAGCTGCTCAATCAGGAAAAGCAGCTCAGCGAATTGCAGCGGGACTTCGTCTCCATGGCATCGCACGAGTTCCGTACGCCGCTCGCCATTATAGACAGCAACGCGCAACGGCTGATCCGCCGCTCCGACAAGCTTGAGCAGTCTGCCGTTCTGGAACGTGGACAGCGCATTCGGGATGCGGTCGGCCGGATGCAGTATCTGATCAACCGGTTTTTGAATTTCACCCGCTCGCAGGCGGGGGGGATGGAGATCGACAGCCGCGATCAGCCTCTGAAAGACACCATCAGCGAGTGTTGCCGCCGTTTTCAGGACAGCTGTTCAAGCCACCGGATCGTCCTCGATCCGGGCAACCTGCCGGAGACCTTGCGCTTCGACCGGAAACTGCTTGAGCTTTGTATCGACAACCTTCTGTCCAACGCGGTGAAATATTCGCCCGATGCGGACGAGATCCGGGTGGCCGGTCACACAGACGGGACGTGGGCGGCGATCAGCGTTGAAGATGACGGATTGGGAATTCCGGAAACGGAACACCGGAAGGTGTTCGACCGATACTTCCGGGCTTCCACATCCAGCGGCATTGCCGGTACCGGGATCGGTCTCAACATGATTTCGATGATTATGGACAAGCACCGCGGGAAGGTCGACCTGGAAAGCCGGGTAGGCGAGGGAACCCGTGTGACGCTCCGCCTGCCGGTCGCGCAGGATGACGCCGGGGAGCGGTCCGAAAGGACGTCTCCGCGGCGGCGGGCTGTGTCTGCCTGAAGGAGAGAAGACCATGGCAGCCAAGGCAACTATTCTGTGTGTTGAGGATGAAGGGTTCCTACGGGAAGACCTTCGTGAAGAACTGGAGGAAGCCGGTTACGACGTCCTGACGGCGCCCGACGGCCAGGTTGCCATTGAGCGGATCGGCGAAAAAAGGCCGGACCTGATCCTGTGTGACGTGATGATGCCGGACATGGACGGCCCGGCGTTTCTCTCCTATGTCCGCTCCGCCATGCCCGCCCTGAACGATGTGCCGCTCATCTTCCTCACCGCCAGGGGCATGCGCGAAGACATCGTCGCCGGCAAGCAGATGGGCGCGGACGATTATCTGACCAAGCCGGTCGACTACGATCTGCTGCTAGCCACCGTCGAAGCCCATCTCAGGCAGGTTTCCCGGGTCGAGGGGCTCAACCGTATCCGGCTGCAGCAGATCTATGAAGAGGTCAAGCGCCTGCGCGGCTCGAAGGAGCCGTTGACGATTTCCATCGTCACCGGAAACACGAAGGTGATCGCACCGATCCGCGGCGCGCTCCTGGAACTGGGCTGCAAGGTGCGGACCGTGCCCGAGGCCAACCTGGAACATGGTGGGGCGCTGTTCGATGACGACAGCATCACGATCCTGACCTACAGCGAGGCGGTGAGCCGATATCTGACCGGACAGGCAGGGATCGCAGGCACAGGGACGTCGAGGCGGGTGCTCCTGGCGCCTCCGAGCATGAGTGAGACCCGCAAGGAGAGCCTGATGGAAACCGGCCTGGATGATTTCATCGACTATCCCTACAAGCCGGTGGACATTTTCAAGGTCGTCATGAACCGGCTGCAGGAGGTCAGGCTGCCAAACGCGAAGGCGGCGGGTTGATTTGCGCTCCCCAATCACCCAAATGCGATATCCACCGGCGCGCGGTCTCGCCCCTTGCGTCCTAGCTGCGATCGCGTATAAATCAGCACCTGTTCGCAGTCGCGACACGATCGGGGTATAGCGCAGCCTGGTAGCGCATCTGGTTTGGGACCAGAGGGTCGCAAGTTCGAATCTTGCTGCCCCGACCATTTTTCAAGCAGTTAGATGATTTCAAAGAACGATGCGCTTCGTATTCCTACGACATCGCCCCTCGCCGCGCCGGCGACGCGGCCGAATGCTACGCCACACCCAAAGGGCAGTGCAGGTCCTCGGCTGGGGCGCGCAGAAGGGCCTGGCGCCATGTGCCTGGATACCTGGAACTGGGTTGCAAGAACCCGCGGGGGTATGTGGGGGATCGGCGAGGCTGATCGATGATTTTTCCCGGAGAATGTACCTTGTTCGATCCGAGTTGGCGGTGAATGAGTTAAGGTGATTTCCCAACGTATTCAATTGTATGGCATTTTTTCAAATCTACACACGCGTTAATCAAAACGCTCGATTTATGATCATAAAGCTCTTTCGCAGTTGCACAATATGAGGAAGTTTTTATTATTCTGTTGTAAATAGATTGTTAGCCATTTTCGAGCAAGCGGCGATTGCTTGTCAGCTTACTTTTATCGGTTGGAGCCATGTTTATGACATCTGATCTATCTACTCTGCCTGAAGCCCGCCTGTTATCGTTAGCCATTACCGCTGGTGCCAAGATTCTTGAGATTTATGCCGAGCCGTTTGAATCGGCGGAAAAGTCTGACGGATCTCCTGTGACGGCTGCGGATGCGGCGGCGGAAGCGGTCATTCTGGCGGGTCTGGAACGGCTTTTCCCCGGTATTCCGGTCGTTGCCGAAGAGGCGGTCGAGGCGGGGAGCCTTCCCGCTGTTTCGGGGCGATATTTCCTGGTTGATCCTCTGGATGGAACGCGGGAGTTTTTGAAGCGCAACGGCGAGTTCACGGTCAACATCGCGCTGATTGAAAACGGTGTTCCGGTTTTCGGCGTCGTTCTGGCGCCCGCTCTCGATGAACTCTACTGGGGCGGTGCCCTGCCTGCGGATCTGGCCGCTGGGGAAACGTCGGTTTCGGGCGCCTTCTCCGGCAAGGTGTCGGGGGACCGGATTACGGATGTGGCGCCGATAACGGTTCGCAGCCGGCCGGCCGGCGGCCTGTCGGTTCTGGCGAGCCGATCGCATCTGTCGGAAGAAACCGCCGCGCTGATCGACCGGCTTGATGTCGTGGAGCGTCTGTCGGTTGGCTCCAGCCTGAAACTTTGCTGGGTGGCAGCGGGCAAGGCCGACCTTTATCCGCGGTTGTCTCCCACCATGCAGTGGGACATTGCCGCCGGAGATGCGGTTCTCAGGGCTGCCGGTGGCCATGTGCTTGAAGCGGACAGCCTGAAGCCGCTCGCCTATTCGGTGCCTGCGGGTGCTGAAAAGAGCGACCTTCTCAATCCGCATTTTATCGCCTTGAGCGACCCGGATCTGCTGGCGGCCCTTGCCTGATCCGGACACGGAAAGACACCGCCGGAGTTTACGTCCGGCCTGACATTTGAGGTTTTGACACTCATGAACGTGACAGCAAACGGCCTGACCGCGCAGCGCTTGAGCAACTTGCGCCGGCTGGAGGCGGAAAGCATTCACATTATCCGCGAGGTTGCGGCGGAATTCCGCAACCCGGTGATGCTTTATTCCATCGGCAAGGATTCCGGTGTGATGCTGCATCTGGCGATGAAGGCGTTTTATCCGTCCAAACCGCCGTTTCCGCTGCTCCATGTGGACACGACGTGGAAGTTCCGGGACATGATCACCTTCCGCGACGAAACCGCGAAGCGGCTCGGTCTGGACCTGATCGTCTATTCCAATCCGGAGGGGTTGGCGCAGGGGATCAATCCCTTCGAGCACGGCTCTTCGGCCTATACCCACGTGATGAAGACGGAAGCTTTGAAGCAGGCGCTGACGAAGTACGGCTTCGATGCGGCCTTCGGCGGTGCGCGCCGGGACGAGGAAAAGTCCCGTGCCAAGGAACGGGTGTTCTCGTTCCGCAATTCCAGCCACGGCTGGGATCCGAAGAACCAGCGGCCGGAACTGTGGAACATCTACAATTCCCGCGTGGCAAAAGGCGAAAGCATCCGCGCGTTTCCGCTCTCCAACTGGACCGAGCTCGATATCTGGCAGTACATCCTGACCGAGGACATCCCGATGGTGCCGCTCTACAAGGCGGCGACCCGTCCCGTGGTGGAACGCGACGGCATGCTGATCATGGTCGATGACGAGCGCATGCCGCTGCTGGCGGGCGAGGTGGTTCAGGAAAAGATGGTGCGGTTCCGCACGCTCGGCTGCTATCCGCTGACCGGCGCCATTGAATCGGATGCCGATACCCTGCCGGCCATCGTCAAGGAAATGCTGATCGCCCGGACCTCGGAACGGTCCGGCCGCCTGATCGACCATGACGACGCCGCTTCCATGGAAAAGAAAAAGCGCGAGGGCTACTTCTGATGTCGATGAGCGAACAGATCCTGGCCTCCGAAGAGGCCGTCACCGACTATATCCTCGCCCAGGAAGACAAGGACCAGCTGCGGTTCCTGACCTGCGGCTCGGTGGATGACGGCAAGTCGACCCTGATCGGCCGGCTTCTCTATGACACCAAGCTGATCTTCGAGGATCAGCTTGCGGCGCTCGAACGGGATTCCAAGAAACACGGCACGGTCGGCGAGGAGATCGATCTGGCGCTGCTGGTCGACGGTCTGGAGGCCGAGCGCGAGCAGGGGATCACGATCGACGTGGCCTACCGGTTCTTTGCGACCGACAAGCGCAAGTTCATCGTCGCCGACACGCCGGGCCACGAGCAATATACCCGTAACATGGCAACCGGTGCCTCCACCGCAGATCTGGCGGTGCTTCTGGTCGATGCGCGCAACGGCCTGATGGTGCAGACCCGCAGGCATGCCTTCATCGCCTCGCTTCTGGGCATTCGTCATGTGGTGCTTGCGGTCAACAAGATCGACCTGGTCGACTATTCCGAAGCGCGGTTTGAGGAAATCCGGGCCGAATTCGAAACCTTTGCCAACGGCTTCGATTTCGAAACCTTCGTCGCGATTCCCATGTCGGCGCGCTTTGGCGACAATGTCACCGCCAGAAGCGAGCGCATGGGCTGGTACGACGGTCCGACCCTTCTGGAGCATCTGGAAGGCGTCGATGTGGGCGAGCATGTGCTGGAGGCGCCGTTCCGCTTCCCCGTCCAGTGGGTGAACCGTCCGAACCTGGATTTCCGCGGCTATTCGGGCACGATTGCCAGCGGCCGGGTTGCCGTCGGCGACAGTGTCGTCGTGGCAGGGCCGGGCAAGGCCTCGAAGGTCGCCAGGATCATCGCGCCCGAAGGGGACGTGAACGCCGCGCGCGCCGAAGAGGCCGTGACCATCACGCTTGAGGACGAGATCGACATCTCCCGCGGGGATCAGTTGTGCGCTCCGGAGGCCCGTCCCGACGTGGCCGACCAGATGGCGGCTCACCTGATCTGGATGGCGGACGACGCCATGTTGCCGGGCCGGTCTTACCTGATGAAGATCGGGACGAAGACGGTGACGGCGACGGTGACGGAGATCAAGCACAAGATCAACGTCAACTCCTTCGAGCATGCGGCGGCCAAGAAGCTGGATCTCAACGAGATCGCCTTCTGCAATCTGGCCCTGAGCCAGGCGGTCGCCTTCGATCCTTACGAGGCGAACCGGTCGACCGGCTCCTTCATCCTGATCGACCGCATGACCAACGCGACGGTGGGGGCCGGCATGGTGTGGTTCGCGCTTCGGCGTGCGACCAACATCCACTGGCAGGCGCTCGAGGTGGACAAGGCCGCCCGCGCGGAGAGCCTCGGCCAGAAGCCGGCGGTCCTGTGGTTCACCGGGCTGTCCGGTTCCGGCAAGTCGACCATCGCCTCCATCGTGGAAAAGAAGCTCCACGCAGAAGGCAAGCAGACCTACACGCTCGACGGCGACAACATCCGCCACGGGCTGAACCGGGACCTGGGCTTTACCGACGCGGACCGGGTGGAAAACATCCGCCGGGTGGGCGAGGTGGCGCGGCTGTTCGCCGACGCGGGTCTGATCACGCTGGTGTCGTTCATCTCGCCGTTCCGCTCCGAGCGCCGCATGGCGCGGGACCTGCTGGAGGAAGGCGAGTTCTTCGAGGTCTTCGTGGATACGCCGATCGAGGAGTGCAAGAAGCGCGACCCGAAGGGTCTCTACAAGAGGGCGGAAGCCGGCGAGATCAAGAACTTCACCGGCATCGACAGCCCCTATGAGGCGCCCGAACACGCCGAGATCCACCTGCGCAACGTCAACCGGGACCCGGAAGACGTCGCCGACGAGGTCATCGCATTCCTGAAGGAAAAGGGTGTCGTATAGGTGTTATTTGCATGCACATAGATTACATTCCGTAATCTTCCTGCATTAGTTTGGATATTTCGATGGCGAAAATTCTTGTCGTTGGTAAGTATTATTATCCTTTCCAGGGTGGTATTGAGGATAATACGAAAAGTGTCTGCGAAACACTGGCTAAAAAACACGATGTCACAGTACTTGTATTTAACCATGAAGCAGGCGAACGCGAAGAGCATATCAATGGCGTGAGAGTGATTCGGAAAAAAGTTTTAGCGAATCTTAAAAGTCAGCCGGTGGCACCGCGATTGTTTTCCGGCATTTCTATCGATGACTATGACGCGATACATTTTCATTCGCCGAATCCCTTTGCAAATGCGCTATTTTTATGGAAATGGGGATTTAGCAAGCGGCCTCCAGTTATTGTCACGCATCACATGGATATTTATGGCCGCAAGTTTTTGAGAAATTTGGCGATACCATTTTTACATTTACTGGTTAAAAACGCCAAGACAACAATCATAACTTCGAAGAAAAATCTGACCATTTCCGCTGATTTACCGAATAGCGGAAACTACACGGTCATCCCACTCAGCATCGATCCAGACGATTTTGTTATCGATGAGAGCATTCGCAAGTCCGTCATGAACCGGAGAAAAGCGCTTTATGGCGATGCAAAGGTGATCGGATTTCTTGGGCGTCATGCCCGGTACAAAGGTTTGACCGAGCTTGTTGAAGCCATTTCCGGGCTTCCCGATATCCATTTACTCATCGCCGGAGACGGGCCGCTTAGACAGAATATAGAAACGAGAGTTAGGGAACTCGGCTTGACCGATCGGGTGCATTTCCTGGGTCGTGTCAGCCACGAGGAAAAACTGGAGTTGTTCGCGAGTATTGATGCTTTCGTGTTTCCATCCACAGAAATCACGGAAGCCTTCGGCATCTCTCAAATCGAGGCAATGTTCTGCAAAACTCCAGTGGTTTCCAGCAATTTACCGACTGGCGTAACCGATGTCGCAATAGACGGAAGAACCGCAATTCTGGCCGAACCGGGCGATGTCGAGAGCCTGCGGGAAAAAATAAGGATCGTTATTGAGGACGCGGATCTCTCGGCGCGTTTGCGACAGGCGGGTCATGAGCACGTCGCTGCCAATATGATACACGAAGTCACGGGCGAGCATGTTTTTAATATGTTTGACGCCGTCATTTCTGGAGAAACCATAAAGGGAATTCAGAAACAATGAAATCCGTGCTCTTCGTGAATCACACAGGCCAGAAAGGCGGCGCCGAACTCTTTTTGGTCGATCTGATCAATCATGCCCCCACGAACTGGGCGGCCTGTTTTTTGAGCCCTGGTCCGGCTGTTGATTCCATTTCGAAGGATCATGAATGTTTCGTATTGCCGGCCGAGAGCGACCTTCTCTCTATTAAGCGCGAATCATCTTTTTTGTTACAGTTTCTGGCGCTTTTCAGCCTGATTAAACTCTCGTGGAACCTTAGTAGAGTTTGCAGCAAGTACGATGTGATTTGCGCCAATTCCCAGAAATCTTTGTTTGTCGCAGGACTTGCTTCCTTTTTTAGTCGTAAGCCGTTGGTCTGGATACTTCACGATATTATCACTGATCCGGCCTTCAGTCGTTTGAACCGGAAGGCAATTATCGCCTTTACTTACCTGTTCTGCAGCAAGGTATTAGCCAACTCGCAAGCCTCGAAGGAGGCCTTTATAGCCAGTGGGGGACAGGAGAAAAAAGCCGGTATCATATACAACGGTTTTTATGTCGGAGAGGAAGAAGAGGACCGAGCGCTTACGAAAACATTATGTCCGGGGAAGGTTGCGACGGTCGGGCTCTTTAGCCGAATCAGTCATTGGAAAGGCCAGCACGTCCTGTTGGCGGCCTTGTCGCAGCTAAAAGACGTGAATGCGATAATTGTCGGTGCGCCGCTTTTTGGAGAAGAGGCCTACGCCGAAGAGCTTCGAGATATGGTCGACAAGCTGCAGCTGAATGACCGTGTCCAGTTTCTGGGCTTTCGCAATGATGTAAAAGAACTGATGAAATCCGTTGATATAGTGGTTCATACCTCGATCGCGGCGGAGCCCTTTGGACGTGTCGTCGTGGAAGGAATGATATCGGGTACACCCGTAGTCGCCACAAAAGGCGGCGGCGTGACCGAGATAATCCGGGAAGGTGAAACTGGGATTCTCGTGCCACCCAATGAACCGGATGCTCTGGCATCGGCAATTCAAACGCTGTTGAACAACCCGGATCTTTATGGACGACTTAGCCGAAACGGTCTTCAGGAAGCACGCGACACCTACTCAATTAATAATACCTTGCATTCTTTCCAAAACGTTTTGGACACATTGGAGAACTAAAGACCTGGTCGATCAGTGGGAGGCCGTTTGGACCGACGCGCCGCCTAGGACCTCACTTAATAACCTGCCTCTTGGTCTTTAGGTATTCCGGTTTGGTGGCTCACAAATATGCTTGCAAAAATATGGCGAATATCGAGAAAGAACCCCCGCCTCCTCAACCTTTTTGAGGGCATAGCTTCAAAGGCAATTGGGGCGGTGATGTGGTTCGGCTTCACGATTGTTATCAGCCGGAATCTCGACATTTTGGAAACAGGTTATTTCTTTTACGCCCTTTCTATTTTCCTCTTCATACCGCAAGTGACAAATGCCGGATATCCGCCGCTATTGCTGCGCTACGGGTCCGAAATGCTTCACATGCAGGACTTTCGTGGGGCTTCGAGACTGCTACGCCGCTCGATCACTGTGACTATCATCTGCTCGCTCTTGGCGTCGGTGGCGTTCATTGCGAGCTCAAGATGGGGTTTGACCGACCTCTACACTGACAATGATTTGTTTATTGCCTGCTTTGTCATTGGATCTTTGCTTTTTTCGCTGCAGGCCTTGTTCAGGAACGCTGAGATCGCTTTCGATAGAATTCGCGATTCCAATCTGAATTTCTACGTGTTTAGAGGACTATTTTCGCTCGTCTTCAGCTATATAGCGCTGCAGACTTGGAGGAGTGACCTGGTCGTCGCGATGTTGGCAATATGCAGCGCGATGTTATTGATTGTACTTCGAGATTTTTACGTATTACGAGATTTCATCTTCAAACGGAGACCAGCGTCATCTGCCACAAATGAGGCCATTTGGCCCAAGCCAACCCTGACTTGGATCTCTGAATGCGGTTCGGCTCTGATTATCAAGGGCGACGCGCTTTTCGTATCCTTCTTTTTGGGGATTGAGGCTGTCGCAAGTTACTTCATCGCGCAACGTATTGCCGTCTTTGCCGAGTTTTTCATCGACGGGTTACGGTCCTATGTTGCGCCCCGGCTATCGAAGGCGTTTTATAGTGGCGGCAGTGTTACCGAGCGCAACCGAACCATTTCAGAGGTTGCAGTCGTTTATTTCCTGGCGTCGTTTGTTTGCGTCGTTCCGCTACTAATTGCAGCGCCGTATTTGCTACAGCTTTTCGGTGGTCATGCCGAAGACGCGCTTTTATCCTGTTACATCTTGATCCTTGGGCGATTGCTGGTGGCGTCTTTCGGTCCGACCATCTTCATTTTGGACTATGCCAACCTTCGGATTTATCGAAGCTATATCACGCTCTTTTTCCTAATCCTGACACCCTTCGTCTATTGGCTGTCGACATCGGTTCTCGGGTTTGTCGGGGCCGCGACCGCTTATTCGTTCATCATAGTCGTTAATGGACTTGTACGGGCGCTCGTGAGCTGGCGAAAATTGGCGATCTGGCCAGGTGTGACGCCACAGGGTGCTATAAACGAAGCCAAGGGTCTTCTGAAGATGAAGCAGAAGGGAATTTGATTTGAATCCAGAAAAATTCGTACTCGTTACAGGTTGTCCGAGGTCCGGAACGACGGTCGTTGGCGAATTACTATCGCTGGCGTTGAACAGTTACTATCTGTACGAACCGATGAACGCCCTTTCCGGCGATACGATTTTCAAGAACTATTTCGCTATTCCAGGAGATGAGACTTTTCCTGAGCCTGTTGCGCGAGATTTCCTGAATCGAATGCAAAAGTTGAACCTTCGTCTTCAGTCCGGTCTGTGGCCGCATGAAAAAGGTTGGATCCGTTTCAGAAAACAACTGATTGGCGGGCGCTCGCGGGTGTCGCTTCGGCTGTGCAAACTGCATCCCTTTTTGAAGACGGTTATATGGAAAGATCCCTTCGCCTTCTTCGCTATTCCTTTCATTTTGGAACATACGGATTTTCCCGTGGTGATTACCCATCGCCCGATTGAGGGAATCGCAGCTAGTTTTAAACGGTTTGGATGGGGGTTCGATCTGCGCGACCTGGTGAAGCGGATGAATGATCCATCCCTTCCCAAAATTCCGGCGGATCTTGATCTGTCGAATTCCGTCGTCAACGCGGCCGTGCTTTGGTGCATCATGGATGCCAAGGCGCAGGAGTATCAAAAATCCGGAAGGGTCAAGATTATCGAGATCGATGACTTGATCGCCGATCCGCTCGCATCGACGGAAGGCCTGTACCAGCACTGTGGCTTGCCGCTAACCGACAAGCTGCATAGGAAGGTCGAGGCGCGCTATTCGAAAGATACCGACGATAAAGTTCCAACACACAACACAGCGCATGTGCGCAAGCGCAACATCAAAGCCGTGAATTCCTATTGGAAGAAAGTGCTGGACGACGATGAACTGGCGGCAATCGAACGGGTGAAAGGGATGTTCCAGGAAATCTAGTCAGTGTTTTTTCCTGGGGCACTCCCTAATTTCAAACAAATAGACGTGAAAATTGACAAGATTTTTTTATGAAGAAACAAGAGAAACTTTTAAGTTTGGAGAGCCTGCGTGGAATTGCAGCTGTATCAGTTGTATTTTTTCATTTTAACGCAGGCAGCATATTCAATGGCGTTTTTTTCAATTCGACTCGGATACGGAAAGTCGACTAACCGGTTTCGATATACTATTCTTTGTGAAACTACTAGACCTCAGGCACCAGCAAAATCCTGTAGTTAGTATTATGAAATTCGTATAAGTATACATGTAAATAAGGGATACCAACGATAGGAATCCTAAAAATATTGACCACTTGCTTCCTTTTGTAAAGCCAACGAATACGGACCATAGAAAGAATAGGAATACCGTTAAGCAGTACAGGTATCCGAAGTCTCCGTAACGCATTTTGAACCAAGCCCAGGAATAATGCGCAAAGGATCTTTCGTAATCATAGCGATGTGTTAGTTGTACGGCGTATTCGGCCCCATGGCCGAATCCAAAGGATGATACGAAAATTCCCTGCTGTTGCTGCTGACTGACAATCGCACGGTATTCTGCATCCCGTTCGCCAGTCGAAGCGTCGTTGCTGTACTCGTTCGATGAAAATGCTGATGCCAGTCGGCGGGCCGTTTTTGAATCCTCCGGGATTATATTGATGAATATCGCTCCGGCTGCGATGACAACCGTCGCTACCGCCAGGAACAAAATAATATTCTTCCAAAAATATTTGAGCATGATCATGGAAAAGCCGAGAGCAAGAAACAGCATCTTGGTCCGGTTGAAGTCGTCGGCCCAAAATGCCAGGAGCACAAATCCCATCAGCAAGGTTGGGATATGAAGCTTTTTTTCCGAAAAGAGCTTGGCGAAAAACAGGCTGAAGAAAATTTCTGGTAGTGGATCTCCAGGGGCGGGCCGGGTGGGCAATCCCGCGAGCATCCCAACCGTTCCCAAGACCGCGATGATCAACAGGACCACGAACATGAAATTCATGATCCGTTCGATTTCCATCTTTTGAGCGGATTTGAACTCATCCTGCAGGCGAATGACGTTTAGTGCAATGACGATCAACGGGACGGTGTCATTGAAAATTTTAAATAGCTTATTGTCGTTGATCAGACCGACGATGACACCATGGACGCATAGTATTAGGAAAGTACCGGAAATGATTAGTGAGAAAGCCTTGATATATTTCAGGCGAGCAAACTGAATTGAAGTTGCTACGTAATCAAGGGCAATAAATGAATAAAGGATGTATTGATAGGTTTGACTGGTCTTATACCACCACATTCCCATGCCAAGCTCGAAAACGAGCTTGACTATAAATTGAGCTAAAATAAAATAAAATAAAATTCGGAAGCTAAAAAATTTAAAATAAGGGAGAATATCAATTTTTTTTAAAAAATACTTCTGTTTCACAGATGTGCGCCCAATTGTTCCGCTCATTTTATAGACAGGGTGATTTTTGCATAAGAAAGCATAATGTCTTCCAAAGGCCGTGTCTATTGGCGTGCGCTGTTAGAAACCGGAAACATATCGATATTGGTGGCAATGACGCGGAGCCTGAGTCTCCCGATGTTCTTTCGCCGGCCACCCACAGCGCGCATTGCCTCTATAGCCTCATTGTTGCACGGATGCGTTAGTGGCTGCGTTGCTCTTGAGCCTGAATTTGATCAGGCTTGCGCGAATGGAAAGGGCGACAGGTACCTGGCTTTGACAGGTGCCATTTTTTTCGATGGTCTTAAAGGCTGGAACGGTTTCCTGCATTCCGAGTTGTACATAGGTGATAGGGGCGGGGACGACGTCACACGGGTGGTCGAGCAAGAGGTTCATCATACGATCTTCAGCTTTGTGATGTCCGTTCCAGAAAGCGACTATGTAGGTGCTGTCATCGGTTTGAAGCCATTGTTTGATGTTTACATGTTTGATGCCGGAAGTGTTGCTGAGGCTGACGTTCAAAGAGGCCGGCTCCAGTTTTGATACGTCCGGAATTGCTTTAATGATGGCAGCATAGGTGCGATAGGCGTCTTTCTCTCTGGTCAAGTCATATGACAACAGACCAAAGTTGTGTTGGACGTGGTTTGGATCCGTCCCGTCATCTTTTAAATCGTACCAGAACACGGCTTCGATCGGTATATTGTGACGGACGTTGAGATCGATATAGATCAGTATTGATCTGCTCAGGTAGTCTGCTTGAGTTTTTTCTGATCCGACGCCGTGACTGCCACTCTCTGAGGACGAGTAGCCAAATTCGGTTAGTAAAATGCCCAGCTTCTTGCCGTTCGGGGCTCGCGACTGGATTTCGTTGTTGAAGTTGATGAAGGCCTCTTCAACATCGAGGAGATCATCGCCCGGGACACTGTTGAAATGGGGATCGTCCTCCGGCGGCTTCCGTTTGGTATAGGGGTGAACGGATACAGCATCGGCGAATTCAAGCAGGCCGGCATCCATGGCCCGGCGCAGCCAGGCGCGTCCCTTCGGCCATGAAAGGCTTGCGATGGCGCCGACGGTCATTTGGATGTCCGGTCGCACCGCTTTGAACTTATGTGCAATTTCCCGGTAAACCTCGACATATTCCTCGGGGGTCGAATTGCGCCAGAAGAACTTGATGTTTGGTTCGTTATGAAACTGGATGGTCTTAATGTTCGGGTGACGCTGGATCAATTCGGCGATCCAATCGGTAAAGTGCCGATTGAATTCCTTGTAGCGCGGAACACGCGGTGTTTTGGCAAAGACATGAAGGCTGACGATCAGACCCTCCTGGTCTGCCAGAGTGAGCCATTGATCAATCAGGTCGCGGCGATGTTTTAATCCGGCGGCGACTTGTGGGCTGTGTTTTTCCAAGCGTATCAGGCCGGCGCGTTCTCCATCGTACGAAAAAATCGGAAATGTTATGCGTTGAATACCGGCTTTTTTAATTTGTTTCATCAGGACCGGTAAACGCCAGTTGGGATCCCAATTATCCTTAAAATCCGGGGTTTTCAGAAAATGTCCGACCACACCATAATATTTGGCTTCAGGAACGAACTGGTCTGGCGTTTGTGCCTCTACCGGTACCGTCACGATGCCGGCAATAAGTGCGAAAACTGCGGTAAAAACCATGCTCAAAAATCGGCGCATAATTGCGTCTCCGCACCAGTTGAAATTGGCTGTGCCATTGAATGAAATAGACTTATTGAATGAGGAAACCAGAATTTGATATTCAGTTCAATATATGGCGCAAATGTGATGTGAAGGCAGCCATGCGAACTGATATCCGGGACAGCGCCGATAATGGCGGTTGTGCGGCTCTTAAGTGAAGTGAAGTTCCTCCGATTTTCCGGACAGTCACACGTTAGCGGATTCTAGCTGTTCAGCCTGCCTCCTTTTGTTTGCAAAATGAGGCTGATATCCGAGCGTCGAATGACGTCGGGCGGGATCGTACCATCCCTTGATGAGTTCGAAGATCGCCATACAGGTATACGCCTTGGTCTGAAATTCGCGGCGGATGAGCAGTTCAAATTCCGGTATGGCGGCGGAGCTCTCCCACTTGGCGTTGTCTTGGGCTTCCCAGACCGAGCCCATGGACGGCCAACGCCACTTCCTTTCATCGCTGCCAAAGGCCGCTGCGTGTATTGCGATCCCTGATCACTGTCTTGGATGACGTTCTTCGGCTTGCGTCGCCCGATCGCCATCTTCATTGCGTCGTTGACCAACCGGTCCTTGAGGTATTGGTCCTTTGCCTATCAACGATTCTGTGACTGGAGACGTCGTGGATCGCCGCCAGATACAGGAAGCCTGCCCTAGTCGGCACATAGGCGATGTCTGCAAGCCGAAGCACATCGGGTTTACGGGGCAAAGAAGTTCAGGTCGACCAGATCACTGACCGGCCGCAGCCGTTCGTTCCGGATCGTGATTCGCGTTTCCTAACGGCAGTCGCTTCGATTCAAGCCTGCGGCTTTCACAAACCGTTCGACATCCTGCGACCGATAGCCGGCAGAAGTATCTGTCTCTGCGAGTTCTGCATGGATGTGCAGGGCGCCATAGCTTTCTTTCGATGTTGAATGGATCTATCCGAGTTTCTGAATCTGATCGCCATCGGCGGTTGAACGAGCCGTTGGAAACTGTCCGCTCCGCACATAGAAGCCGTTGTGTGACGCGTCCAGAGGAGTCTCCTTCGTTCGACAGGATCCACGGCCTGATTCGCGGTCACGAAATTGAAGACCGGGACAAGGTCACGCCGTTCGCTGAAAACCAGGTATTCGCCGTTGAGCCCGAATCAATAGCGCCTTCAACGGCTCACCCTTTGAGAGGAAATAGAGCTCTGTAGGAGGTTGACGGTTCTCCTTGTGCAGCCGCCGGGCCTTTTCCCGCTTGGTGCTGGTAAGGCCGTCATCGTGAGTTCTGCCGTCAGTCTCTGCCTGCTTGACCCAGCGACAGATCGTCGCGACCGTCGTCTCGAATTCGCGCTAGGCGTCCAGCTCTGCGACCGGCCTTTGCCTGCGCGATCATCAGTTTCCTGAATTTCGGAGGGGCCGGATTCTTCTTATAATTTATGAAAAACACTTTATTTTACAACCAAAAGTGTCCATCGAATCAGGTAACCTCTATCCCCGGATCTGAGATGCTTGGCGACACCGTCAAACCCAATTCAATGCGGCCAGGCCGGCTTCAATACGGCATGCTGAGCGCTCCCGGGCGTGCGTTCCGCATCCAAGTGTTCACTCTATTAGTGAAATCTACCAAAAATATGTTGCGTCAGGAACATAATTTCGTTAATAATCCACTAATTCCAGGCGGAATTAATTTTCATTTATAAATGATGGAGTGAGATATGAGCATCGTAGGTACCAATTTCGACGACGACATGACTGCCCAATACACTACCGGAGATGACTCTATTAAGGCGATCGGTGGCGACGATAAGATGTTTGGCGGCGCCGGAGATGATATCATGTTTGGTGGTGGTGGAGATGACCTCATCAAGGGTGGTAAAGGCAATGATGAATTGCGCGGCGGCGAAGGCAACGACGAGCTTCAAGGCGGGTCGGGCGACGATGATCTGTTCGGCGGCGAGGGTGATGATGCCCTGAAGGGCGGGACAGGAAATGATTTTCTGTTCGGCGATGTGGGGAACGATAGACTGGACGGCGGCACCGGAGACGATCGCCTTCGCGGAGGCGAGGGGGACGACACTTTCCACTTCTCCAATAGTTTTGGAAATGATGTCGTAACCGATTTTGAAGACGGTGATAGCATCAGTTTTCAGAAGGGCGTTTTTGACGGTTCGGCCCAGGCAGTGGAGTTTGACACTTTGTCAGAATTCTTAACTGCAGCTGTTAATGCCGGATATTCGGTCTCTGTTGACGGCGATGACCTCTTGGTCGATTTTGGATCGGGTAACTCAATTACATTCCTCGATCACGCCTCCGACTTTGTTATCTAAGCAAGAATATATTCAGCGGCAGCTTTTTGCTGCCGCTGAATATTTATATATTGAATGAAATAAAATTGAATTATTAGATACTTAGTTTGCTTCAATATTACCTTCCGAAATTCGCACACTCCTTTAAGTCAAGACTTGTTGTCTGCTGATCTTCGAGAAGAAGAGGATCAGGGATGTTGAAACGTGAGTTGCACTTGCCGGTAGTCAAGGCGGAGATTGCCTGGAAATCTTGAAAGGTGGTTTCAAGATTGGCGAGTCGGCGATAACTGGCAATTGTTTCTTCAGAAAGATCGCGCCCTGAAGCGTGAAGTGAGGCGCGGCAAGGTCAAGCCGGCTCATCTCGAATAGTCGGTCGGCAAGCCTTATTTTCTGCTGTAGATTTCGCACTCGTCTTGCTAGTCCACGCCGAATGGCGAGAGCGATATCAGCCTCACCCTGATAGGCCTGACTGATGAACAGTTCCTGGAGACGTCGTTTTTCGGTGTCCGGCATATGACCTGGTATTTGAAAAACGAAGCTTCTCCGGAGAACGAGATGCGGAGCCGGCGACTGATGCAGCTCGTGGGCCTGATGCCAATCTGCCGGAAGCCCAATTCACGCAGGCCGGCCAAGGGACACAAGACCTTTCCATATCAGGCGAAAGGCTTTCGGCTGGAGCGGCTGAACCAGAGGTCTGGACGCCTGACGCCCTGTATATTTACCGCTGCGCCGGAGGTTCCTCGGCCTGGTCGAGATTACCGACTGGGTCTCCCGCAAGGTGCTGGCCTGGCGAATCGCCAATGCGTTAAAAGCCGATTTCTGCTTTAGGCATTGTACGAGGCGAATCATAAATCCGGTACTCTGGGAATGCTGGGGCGCATATCAGGGTTGGTGTGCGGAAGTGACCTGCCGAGGCATAAGACAGCCTTCAGATGAGTTATCAAACGGACGGTTGCGACGATCGCTTGAAATCGCCAACTATGCGTCGATCAGGTATTTCGAGCGCAGGCAGAAGCAGTCATCGAGCCTTCGGTCGGAGCGCCGGCGATAGCTACGACAATGCTCCCACCGATACGATCACCGGGCTTTGCAAAGCCGAAGGCATTCATCGGCCTGGGTCTTGGCGAAGCTGCGAATACGTCGAATTCGGCGCATTCGAATCGGGTGATTGGTACGATCACAGGCGGGCGCTGGTACAGGCGCGTGCCGAGGCCCTTAGGGAGCATCTTGCCGGCTGAACCGTAGGAACAATAGTACGCCATGATGCAGCAAGTGGCCGCACGCATACTTGAACGAAACTGCTTCCAATAAAAAACGGCCCGGTTCTCGGGGGGAGATGCTGCGGCCTTATTAAGGCGCTGCAGAGGCCGGTTTGGCGTCGCTTACTGCCTGACTGTCAAATAGTGCCCAGTCTTTTGCGTAGAAGTCCCCGATGAACTTTTCGACATCATCTCCAAGGTGCATCTTGTCGTATTGCGAAGCGGCTTTCACGAACAACGGGCTTTCGGCGAGGATTGGCTTGACGATCTTACGAACGGACTGCGGCAGCATTTTATATGCCGGTGAGGCGACTTTATTGAGTTGCTTGAACCATCCCTTTGGCTTCAGGCTAGCGTGAGTGTAGCTCATATCACCAAGCGAAATCCCGAACTCATCCTGCATCCAACTGCGCCATGCATCCATCTGATCGAGGCGGAAAAGCTTCGTGACTTTGCGCTCTCCTTCCAGGTCGATGTAGTCGGCTTGACGGGTGAAATGGATGTAGGGCAAGTCGCAGAAAACTTCTTTTCCGTCGAGCCAGTTGCAAACATTCTTGCCTTCCTCGATCACATGGTTTTCCTGGATGGAGGTTGGTCCTAGATCGCAAAATTCACGTAGACGCTGCATGATTGCGGAGATGAAGCGGTCCCGCGGATTGCGTAGGATCGCAAAAGACGTCGCGCCGGCGAATGCCGCATAAGTGGACGGAAAATACTCGGATAGGTATTTCAGAGGAATATGCGCCTGATGGATTGAACCCAGCACGTCATGTTCGAAACCGCGCCAAGACAGTAGCGCTTCAGTTTCCTCTACGGTTTTGTTCAGATCCCTGGCAAATAAGGCATATGGGAAGTCCGCGATACCGTCGAGTCCTTGGTAGATGTTAGTACCTGCACATTTTGGAATATGGACAAACATGAGTTGATGTTGTTCGGAGTAGCGCACGCTCTTAAATCCAGATTAGGTGAGAACTTACCGTTTTTAAATGCTGATGATATTAGGTTTTTATAGCCTTAAAGTAGTGAATATTTAGGAAATATCCTTATGACTAATAAATAGTCTAAGATTAGAACGTTGAAAATTAAGCATTGTTGCGGTGAGCTTTCAAGGGTTTCAAGCAATCTCTCATTTGAAGAGAAGAAGGACTGTTATTTCATATCAGAAGCAATCGAATTAGAAAAGTTAATGGTATAAAATAATTTAATAATAATGTATCCACTTAACTTTCTTCACGTATGAATGACACGATGGTTTCGTTAGGTCGTCGACTCATGTCCCGATAGTCTGGAAGGGAGCATTCGGTATTGTGGTGCACCTGTCGGGCGTCGTGGTCTACCTGGAGCGAAGCGTCGGCTTGATGGAATTGATATGCATTGGTCGGCAGTTTACCGGCTGATTTCCTGATTGTGATTTGAGCGCCCAGTTTTCTGATGAATGTTCGTCAGGATCTTAGAACATTTCAGGCTGGTTCGATCATTGTCCAACGAGTGCACTTGCCGAAAATGATTGCACTTGCCCCCGGTCGGTTTGCAGGAAACGTAAGCCTTCTGAATCGAGTACGGCACAAGTGAGCTTGCCGGTAATATATACGCCGGTATCTATGTTGATCCGGTTAGGTTTCAGTTCAATCTGGCTATGCGGCGTATGGCCATGGATAACCAAAGCCCCGAAATCCCCTGTGTAGTCCAGGAATTCATGCCGAATCCACATCAGGTCTTCGTCTCGTTGATAAATGAGGGGGACACCCGGGCGGACGCCGGCATGTACAAAGGCATAGCCGTCAATGTGATGCATTGTTGGAAGCGTGCGTAGAAAATTCAGGTGTTTCCGAGGCATGGCCAATCGAAATTGACGCTGAATTTCAAATGCATTAACGGCAGTAGGGTGAAGATTTATTCCATAGGATTTGAGTGTCGGGGAACCGCCGACGTTAATCCAGCGAGGCAACACGTCTGGGGTCGTTAGAAACGTCAGCATTATGCTTTCGTGATTGCCCATCAGACATAATCGATTACGGCCTGCTTTTGGTCCGCGAGAAAGGGCTTCGATAACACCGGCGGACGAAGGGCCGCGATCAATGTAATCTCCGAGAAAGATTTCGGTGACTTCGGCAATGGGGCGAAGTCTCAGATCCTGCTCGACTGCGGCAAGCAGGGTGTTCAAATGGTCCAAATGCCCGTGTATGTCGCCAAAAACGTAATAGCGTTTCGATTCTGGAATTGGAGTTCTCGCAAAATTGCGAATGCGCCTATTGAACCAACGTTTGAACATACTCACCGGGCTGCATAAGAGCTAGATACGTTTATCGATTCCGATAAATATCCAACCAACGACAGCTGGATAAATTTTTCTGCTCCCAAAGATTCTGACAAATTCCAGTGACAAAGCTGGACAAATGATCAGTCGAACCCGCCTAACGTACTACATCAAAGCTGCCACAGGCTGCCGGGCCATCCACATCGTCGCCTGCCTTGGCGCTGATTGTCTTCACACCAAGCAAGAAAATGAGGCGGCATTCGTTGGAATGCAGCGGCGCATTGTAGGCTGTATCGTCACCATAGAGCGTTACCGATCCACCGTAAGAATCTTTTCTGCAGACCAAGCCAAGCTGGGCAGTCGTTGTCGTGGCGCTTCTGTCGGACAAGGCCATCGGGGTCAGGTTCAGGGCTGGAGAGTGTTGCCCCTTTTCGATTTTCCAGAAATTTTCTATCTGAGGCCGCAAATCATCGCATTCTTCCGCAACTGATGAAGTGGCCATGCAAATGCATATTGCGAATGATGTGAGAATTGGTCTCAGCATTTAGGAACCTGCTTAATGTTTCGATTTAATATTACGAACAATCGCTTCGCTGAAATTGGCACGCTTCATTCGCTCCGCGCAACCCATTTGTGGGCTAGATTCGCTGAAAGGCCGAAATTTGATTCTCCTCGTATGGAATCTGCGAACGTACCGAACATCATATCATGAAGGATCTGTTCATAATCTGTGTTTAGTATTATGAATCTGTTGTTAATATGCAACGCTGACCATCGTTTCGGGGTGTGCTTTCGATTTGTAATTGCATCAAAATATGTACGTGGTAGCAGCTTATTAAAATTCTTCTGCGGGCAGGATTGATATGACCTCCAATTTTTTGAAGTCGGTTCTAATGTGTTCAGTCGCGGGGCTCGCCGCGTGTGACACCCTGCCTCGTTCTGGGCCAGACCATAAGGCAATCCAGACGCAGGCAACCGATTCCATCGTAGAGGAGCCCGGCGCCGCGCAGAAAAGCACAATAAAATATGCCTTCCTCGATCTTTCTCCGGCGGTTCTGAAGTACGTTAAGGGCTCGGAGCTCGGTTCGCTCTATCGCGGATTTGGCGGCGGACGAGGCCCTGCGCCGGAGATCCTGGTTGGCGTTGGCGACATAATTCAGGTGACGATATTTGAATCGTCCGCGGGCGGTTTGTTTATTCCTGCAGATGCCGGTAGCCGGCCTGGTAACTTTGTGAATTTGCCTCAGCAGACGGTAGACAGGCGTGGCTACATTACAGTGCCTTATGCAGGGCAAATATTGGCATCGGGACGGTCATTGCCCCAGATCGAGACTGAAATCGAGGCCAAGCTCTCGAACCGGGCAATCGAGCCGCAGGCGATTGTTCACTTCGTTGAGCGCAATGCGACGACCGCATCGGTGGTCGGTGAAGTTAATGACCCGAACAAGCTGAGGATCAGCGAAAGCGGCGACCGTGTTCTCGATATTATCTCGAAGGCGGGTGGCATAAAGTATCCGGGCTACGAAACCTATGTGACTTTGCAGCGTCGCGGCCGAAAGGCGAGGGTTTATTTCAACTCATTGGTCGAGAACCCGACAGAAAATATTTATGTAGCACCTGGCGACACAATCTATGTCGATAGAGAGCAGCGGTCTTTCCAGGCTTTTGGTGCCACGGGCTTGAGCGGGTCATTCAACTTTGACAAAGAAGAGCTGACGTTATCCGAGGGTGTCGGCAAAGCCGGCGGCCTTCTCGACAGCCGGGCCGATCCGGGTGAGGTTTTTGTCTATCGAATGGAGTCGCGAAAGTCGCTCGAAGAGATCGGGGTCGATATGTCTCAGTTCGACGCGGACAAGGATGAGATTCCAGCCATTTACAGGACCAATTTCCGCGATCCTTCGGGATATTTCGTCGCCCAGGGTTTCCAGCTGCGCGATAAGGATGTCTTGTATGTATCGAATGCTGAATCGGTCGAGCTCATTAAGTTCCTGACAGTTCTGAATTCCGTTACTTCGACCGTTTCCGGTGTCAGTGGAGATGCACGCCTGACCAGGAATAATGCGGTATCACTGTCGCATGGGGTGAACGTCACTTTGGACGAGTAAGTGACGGTTGGGGATTGTAGTTACGAAGGTGCATTGGACGTGATGCATTGGGCAAAGCTAAGGATAGCTGGGGTGTTGCGCCGTTAAGAATAGTTCAAACAAGGGAAGCCTTGGGTGTTGGGTGTCCGTTGTGGTTCATTGTTTTTGGTGTTAATATGTCAAGCATATTTAGGGAGTCGCTTGATGTTTCGGTTGTGTGGAAGTGTCTTTGAAGTGCGGAATATTGCCGGTTTCGTTGGTGTCGCCTTTTTGTCCTTGGTCGGTCTTTCCGATGCTGCGACAGCTGATTCCTGTTTTCTTTCTCCTGCAAAATTGTCCGATACTGCTGTCAGTTCCTTCAAAGATAATCCCGATGCGCTGCTGACCTCAAATCCGGTCGGCGGGTACAGTTTGTCGACCCAGGTTAGGGGACTTGTCGGTTCCGATACGGATTCGATATCCATCATCGTTGGTCTTTCGGAAAAGGCGAATGACGTTCAGGTGGCGGCAATCGCAGCAGGTTTAGCCCAGGCAGCCACTGCTTGTGTGAACAGCCGCCCTGATGTGGCCGCACAGATTCAGCAGGCTGTTGCTGAAAGCGGCAATCAAGCGTTAATTGCCGCATTCGCTGCGTCAATTGGGGATACGCAGACTGCAGCGCTTACCGGTGGGATTGGCGGTACCGGCGGAACCGGAGCAGGCGGTGGCGGCGCGATCGGTGGCGCCGGAGCTGGAGCAGCTGGTGCTGGTGCGAATGGAACGGATTCTTCTGCAACAAATGATACGTTTTCTCTCGCCGCTAACGGCGCAACATCGAGCATTTCAACGACTCTTGGGAATGTTGTCGCCGCTGTTAGTCCCACGCAATAATGTTAATATTGTGCGAACCCCTATTGAGCGGCTTATGCCGCTCTTTTCATATTGGTCTGAGTCAATATGCTAAACAAACAGAGCTCTTCCTTATCCGATTACGGTTTCCTCGATAAAGGACCGGGTGATCGGGATCATGAGGACGAACTGTCCGTCGATTTGGAACGCGTTTTAGGTGCATTTAAACGTCAGTTCAGGTTGATAGTTTTCTTTAGCATTGCCGGCTTGGTTTTAGGCATTGCATATGTATTGAGTGCACAGCCTCTTTATACCGCGTCCTCACAAATCTTGATAGAAGATCAGAACATTACTGGTAATAACGGTGATAGCGGTCTTGGTATCCGTTTCGATACAGCCAAAATCGACAGTCAGGTTGAATTAATTAAATCGGACAGAATTGCCCTATCGATTATCGATAAACTGAAGCTGATTGAAGATCCCTATTTCATGAATGCTCGTGGGTCGATTTGGGCTAAGGGCATCAATGCGATTAAACAATTTGTAAGTGGTGGTTTTTGGTTCGGAGGCGCGAATTTATCCGAGGCCCAGTTAGAGCAGAAACGCCAGGCGGCTCTAAGAATCTTGCTGGATAATCTTAATGTTACCCGAAAGGGGCTCACCTACGTCCTGGAGATTGATTATACTTCACCGTCGGCCGATGAAGCTGCTCGAATTGCGAATACCTACGCTGACGCTTATCTTCTTGATCAGTTGGATGCGAAATATGATGCGGCCAGGCGGGCAAGTGACTGGTTGCAGGTGCGCATTCAGGAACTGAAAGGAAAATCGCTCGCGTCGGACCTTGCGGTACAGAAGTTCCGGAAGAAACATAATCTGATCGCTGCTGATGGAACTCTGATCAGCGAAACCCAGATGGCCGATATGAACAGTCAGTTGATTCTGGCGCGAGCGGCAACAGCTCAGGCTCAGGCAAAATATGAGCGTATTCAGAATATTATCAACAACGGCCAAATGGATGCCGCTGTTACGGAAGCATTAAACAATCCGGTTATCGCTGATCTTCGCTCGAAATTCCTGGAAGCGTCCAAACGCTACGCTGAAATCAGTCAGAAACTGGGCGCTAATCATATTCAGGCGTTAAAATTTAAGAATGACATGGCTGAGTATAGGCGTGTCATTTTCGACGAGCTAAGCCGTATCGCACAAAGCTACAAAAGCGACTTTGACATTGCCAAATCGCGCGAGACGTCCCTTGAACAGAGTCTGTCGAAGCTCGTCGGAGAAAGTGCAGATACCAACGAAACGATGGTTTCGCTACGAGAGTTGGAGCGGGAATCCGAAACCTACAAGAATCTTTATCAGACTTTTTTGCAGCGTTATCAAGAAACGATCCAGCAACAATCATTTCCAATTACTGAGGCGCGCGTAATATCCAATGCGCGAGCTCCAGAAAAGCCTAGCCTTCCTCGCAAGACTCTTGTTTTGGGAATTGCCCTGGTTCTGGGGGGCATGGTTGGCGTTGGAATTGGTGTCGCGCGGGAATTCCGCGATCGGGGCGTTCGAACAGGGGAACAAGTGAGGGAAAGACTTGGACTTGAATTTCTAGGCTTGTTGCCAATTCTCTCCCACAAAGGAATTAACCCCCTGGAAAAATTTGGAAATCGGCTCAACGATACCAAACGCTACATAAAGCCAATAGATAGTGTTCTTAGACAATCCTTGGATTCTCCGTTATCATCGTTTTCGGAGACGCTTCGTGCAGCAAAAATTGCTGCGGACTTGATGTTGGGTGAAAAGGAGACCAAAATTATTGGAGTTGTTTCGATTTTCCCAGGAGAGGGAAAATCAACGATTTCCAAAAACTTCGCCTCCATGCTTGCCAGTCTCGGACCTAAAACGCTTTTAATTGATTGCGACCTCCGCAATCCTGGACTGACTCGAAGCGTAGCCGGCGAGGCTGAAGCTGGATTGTTGGAAGTGTTGCTCGAAGAAAAAGAGTTCAAATCCGCGCTACTTGTTGAACCGGATTCTAAGCTCTTCGTTTTGCCGGCGGTGGTTAGGCAGAGGATTTCGCATACAAGTGAGTTACTTGCATCACCCGGAATGAAAAAGCTATTGCGCCAAGCAAGCGAAGCATTTGACTACGTCGTCATCGATTTGCCGCCGCTGGCTCCGGTAGTAGACGTGAGAGCTATTGCAGGACAGATTGACGCTTTCCTGTTTGTCGTTGAGTGGGGGAAGACCGCGCGTCATACGATCAGGTCCATGTTGAGTCATGATGAGCGTTTGAGAGAAAAATGTCTCGGTGTCGTGCTGAACAAAGTTGATATTCAAACGCAGAAACTTTACGAGAAAAACACAGCTGAAGGATATCAGTATTCAGCCCATTCCCGGTACTATTCTGATTGACCTTGGCCTTGCTGTTCGCTCGCTTAAGTCATGTGGTATTGGGTTTGTCACTGTCAGGCGCTGCATTTATTGCGATCTCAAATGACTTGAGCGCGCGCAGGGTTCTGCTCACGGCACAACCTATCCTGCGTGGCATAACTCTGACGGATGCTGAAGCCGATCGTCTGGCTCTATACCCTGATAATAGTGACCTTTCGTGCCGACGCGATATTCAGGAAGCTGCCATGACTGTGAAACTGGCAGTTCTGGAGCATCGTCTTCTAACAACGGCATCCACCGAGACAGTCAATCAGTCCTATATTGTCGTGAAACAGGGGATTCGCCATCTGCTCTCGTGTTTTCCGCTGAATGGTAACGGTTGGATGCGTTCAGCCATGAGCACCATGAGGATGGAGGGGCCGACAGAAAGTGTTATGCATGAGGTTGAACTTTCCGAACTGACCTCTCCCCGGGAGGGATGGCTATTAGGATCGAGAATTCCGTTTCTGATTTCACTCAGTCAGACACAAGATCCACGTGCCATCGAGGCACTCAATAATGATCTCGATACACTTTTCAGATGGATGCCAGAGTGGCAGGTGCGTGCGATTTTTGAGGCAGTCGGCGACTACGGGAAATCCATCATGCGGGCTCGATTTTCGGCAGGAAATGCCGATGTTATTGCGGCGATGGATCCGGATCGATTGGAACTGCTTTATCGGATCATGGGGCTGAAATTTCCAGAAAAGGACTGCGCGCGGTATTTCAGGCGGCTGAAAACCTGTGTTGGAAGACGATGAAACTGACGCAGTCCCCTGTTTGGCTTTATTTTCGTACCAAACTTTCTGAGGCAAACAGATGGGCCCTATTGCTCGTCCTGGTACTCTTGTTGCTTCTGAAAGGCGGTACGCCATGGCCAGTCGCTGAAGTTGTCTCAATTCTGATCGGTTTAATGTTGGTTTTCAGCTCTGTAGAGCCTCCGAGAAACGCGGCGGTTGCCAGGTTCCAAGTCTATTCTTTGGCTTTCGCCGTCAGCGTTACCATGTACATTCTTTTCCAGACGCTGCCCATCAGTGGACTTTCTAATCCAATTTGGGACCTGGTTCGAAAGCAATTAGACTTGAACTTGTCCGGAAGAATTTCCGTGGCACCGATCCAAAGTCTCTGGTCGATCTTTCGGTTGGTATTGCCCTATGCAGTCTTTTCAGTAGGGTTGGCGCTCTTCCAGTTTGAAAAGGATGTTAAGTGGCTCTGGCGTGCATTCAGTGTCATAGGCACTGCCTTTGCAATTTACGGGATTCTTCAACTCCTCCTGTTTCCAGACTGGCTATTCTTAGAGGCCAAAACCTACTACAAAACCTCTCTAACAAGTGTCCTGGTAAACCGGAACAGCGCGGCCACATTCCTGGGAATGGCCTTGATTGCGACCGTGTGTTTGATCAGGTGGGAAGTCCGGAGCGGAGAAAGGTCTGGTTTTTGGGAAGAGCCATGGCTTCAGTTAGGGTATTTTGCGCTTTCCAGGAATCTAGGTCTATTGATCGGTGGGGTATTTCTCCAGGTTCTGGCTTTGGGACTGACGACGTCTCGTGGTGGCCTGTTATCATCTACACTTGGTCTATGCGTTGCCGTTTTTCTGCTGGATTTCCGGGTTCTCCGCAGGCGGGTTAGCAACCGGGTAGTCAAATGGGGTATTCTAACGCTACTGGCTATATTCGCATTCGAACTTTTTTCGGGTCGAACCGTTCACCGGCTTGAAACTGACCTCTCCTCGGCTCGATTGTGCACCTACAAATCGACTTTGCAAGCAGCGCTGCTGAACCTCCCATTCGGCACTGGTTTAGGTACCTTCCAGGATGTTTTTCCGAGCTTTCGTGATCCGAATTGCGGGGTCGTCGGTATCTGGGACAAGGCTCACAATTCCTACTTGGAGAATTTCCTCGAACTCGGCTTGGCCTATATCTTATTTTTGGGAATTGGCTGCATTCTCCTGCTCAGGACGCTTGTCCGGGGCTATGGCGAGCGCCAGGAATATCGCCCCTTTGTTGCGGGTGGACTAGCTATAACCGTTCTTGTTGCTGTGCATGCCCTGGTTGATTTCTCGCTGCAAATACCGGCGGTTTCAGCTTTTTATGCGCTTTTATTATCCAGTTCTGTGACAATTGCGCTGGGAAGATCGCCAAGAGACATGTAAAAACTGCAGAATGAGAAAATACTTTGGGCGTGGTGTTCTTGCCGTAAAATGCAGGAAATAGGGATTTTCGAAATGAAGCCGGGTTGGCTCCGTGAGCAGCCGGAAAAGGACGACGGGAGCCGTTCGGACGAAAGCGCCGGCGGACGGCGATACAAGATTTACTGGATCCTAGCTGGTCTTGTGATCTGCGCAAATATCGCTTCTTTTTCCTTTCGAGGGGAAATATCGACGGCATACACTGCGCTGAGTGGTTTCTTGCAAACTTCCTGGGGTTCGGCGGATGACAATCCCGCGCAACCAACGTCCAACAAGCCGCCTTATGAAGCGTTACCGCTTGCATACAATGCGCCCGCGCGCCGGCCATTCTCCGAACTTTATCAAGCCCTAGATTTGCAGCCGCCTTACACGGTCGTGACGTCAAACAGTTTCATGGTCGGAAATACACCTATCAGATTGGCTTATATCTTTGGTATCGGCGCAACGGACCTTTGCATCGACGACAGCTTTGCCAAGTTTCCCTGTGGCCTTATGGGGCGGGCCTCCCTTCAAAACAGGATCTCCAATGAGCCGATGTCCTGTATCCCGGTTTTCTATTTGGCGGGTGCCCCTCATTATGACTGTCACCTGACTGATGGAATGACCCTGTCGCGTTTTCAGGTTCATGCAGGATTTGCGCGTCCAGATTCTCTGGGCGAACGATTATTCTCAACCGAGAAACAAGACGCAATTGACCGCCTCGCCGGAGCCTGGAACGGCAACTGGACGATACTGACCCTGGACGAGATCAAGCGTCAGGAGCGCCTGGCCAACCAATTTGACCAACTCGGTGACGAGGCGGCTGAGGCGGTAGAGAACTGATAGTCGTAGCGAAAATCAGCAGAGAGTATCGCAGATATTTGAAACTTGAAAATTACCAAAGCGTTACGCTGAACGGTACAATTTATTGAAAACTGCGTTTGGGTCTCGAACCTGGATTTCAGATGTTTCGTGTAGCTTCTCCTTCAAATCCTGTCGGGGAGAAGTGGATATGCGTAACAGGGCAGTTCTTTTAGCGATCTTCGCCGGTTTGCTGCTGGCTCCGGTCCAAGGTGCATTTGCATTCGGTCTTGGTGGCGGCTTGTCGTCGCTCAAGCGGCAATTGGAGCCGCGGTTCATTTCCAGCCGCGGGCCGACACTTGCGCCGATGGGGCATGTGATTTTCTGTGCCAAGGAGCCGTCCCAGTGCCGGTCCTTCGGGCGTTCGGTCGTGGCGATGAACGCGGTCAAGAAGCAGGAACTCAACCGGATCAACGCAAGCGTCAATCACCGTATTCGTCCGATCAACGATAAAGGCAGCAAGGGTTGGGCGGACACGTGGACGGTGGCGCCGAAGTCCGGCGACTGCGAAGACTTTGCGCTGACGAAGAGAGCGGAACTGATAGCCCGGGGTTGGCCGTCACGCGCCTTGCGTATTGCGGTGGCCAAGACCTCCTGGGGGGAAGGGCATGCGGTGCTGGTGGTGCGCACCACCGATGGCGATCTTGTCCTGGACAATCGTCGCAGTGGTGTGGTGCCGTGGCACAAAAGCGGCCTCACCTGGCTGAAAATCCAGTCGCCGGTCGATGCCAAAAGATGGCTCGCGATTTGACCTCGCGCAGAAAAGGCACTTTGAAAAACGGCTTCGGCGCAACCAACGTCCGGGGCCGATTAGTATCCTCGGCCTTTGAAAAATTCGCGCACGATCGTACCCACCATGATCTTGATGTCCAGCAAGGTTGATTGCTGATCGACATAGGTCAGATCATAGTGAAGTCTCATCCGAGCGGCGTGGGCATCTTTTGTCTCGCCCCGGAAGCCGTTCACCTGTGCCAGACCGGTTATCCCAGGCAGCACGGCATGCCGGTCATGATAGCGTGCATCGAATTCTTCGTAAGGCACTCCGGCGGCAAGCATGCCTGGAACATGTGGGCGAGGGCCCACCAAGGACATGTCTCCCCGGATCACGTTAAAGAGCTGCGGTAGTTCGTCGAAATTGCTGCGGCGCAAAAAACGCCCGATCGGTGTTACACGCGGGTCGTTCTTGACTGTTTGCTGAACGCCGGAGTGATCGCATTGATCGACATACATTGAACGGAATTTCAGAACCGTAATGACTTCGCCGTTCTTGCCGTGACGTTCCTGGCGAAAGAAGACAGGTCCCTTACTCGTCGCCCTGATGGTCACAGCCAAACCGAGCAAAAGCGGACTCAACAGTCCGACCGCTGCGCTTGCTCCGACGACATCAATCGCCCGTTTGAGTGGTCTGGATTTCTGAGCGACAGCAGCATCCGCCATGAAATCAGCGGCCGCCGCATTCGACGTTAACATTGCCGAAAACGATTGATTTTTCTCGACATTTAGAGCACTTGCGCCACCAGTAACCTTTGGTAGCTGAAAGTGCTGTGTCGTGGGTTTAAAAGGCCGTCGTTTAGCCGAACGAAACTTAAAAAGTGGGCGAATACCAACTTTGCCTCGGCCATATTCAATATTTTCGTGCGTCATAAATGCACCCAATAATAGAAGTCAAGCTACATGGCTCAACCAAATTAACCGCATCTGGCGTGACAAAAAAGCAATTTATTGACAATCGGTTAACATGAACCAGCTTGTCATTTCATTATTAAAATTACCTTAACCCAATTTGCAGTGCACTGCAACACGCAATGCAAAAATTTACAGTATGTACGCACGTGGCCAGGCTTCGGCTGGCGAGCAGGTTCCAGGCTGCCCGCAATATGTTTCAAATGAAATTTTCAGGAAAATTTTTCGGTTGGGACCGAAAGCAATCAGCGTGTGCCGCGGATGCAGGCATATGTTGAAGTGCGCGCGTTTCCGTCCTGTGAAAGGGCTCGTCAAGCGGAGCGATCACATCAAGCCGAATGATGTGAATATGCGGCAATTGGATAACTTCATTATCTACGGAAAGTTGACTATTCCGCCAGTCAGATCAGCAAATACAGAATACCAATTGAGGCCGCTATAGAGCCCCAGAACAATAAGTTCTTGAACAAAAGGAATAAGAGGTCGGCCCCTGCGCCATCGGGCTCGATGATATGATCGACGTAGCCGCCCGCGGGTTTCGCCCGCTCGTCTGTGAAGTAATTTGCCATACTCAAACACCTTGGCAATTTTCATATTTAAGAATTGATTTTAGATGAAGGCGTATTAAGACTTTGTTAAAGGTCAGGTCTGCCGGCCGTTTCCGGTATTGAGCCACATCGAAGATAGTTCTCAGGCAAAGTTTGTGCCTTCGAGTCATCGTTCTCATTGCAGATGCTTTTATAGGTGCAGAAATGGTGGGTGAGCGCCCGAACGCCCGGTAAAACTTACCTGAAGCTTACTCGATTTTATTCAATTTATTGAAAACTGCGTTTGGGTCTCGAACCTGGATTTCAGATGTTTTGTGTAGCTTCTCCTTCAAATCCTGTCGGGGAGAAGTGGAAATGCGTAACAGGACAGTTCTTTTAGCGATCTTCGCCGGTTTGCTGCTGGCTCCGGTTCAAGGTGCATTTGCATTCGGTCTCGGTGGCGGCTTGTCGTCGCTCAAGCGGCAATTGGAGCCGCGGTTCATTTCCAGCCGCGGGCCGACACTTGCGCCGATGGGGCACGTGATCTTCTGTGCCAAGGAGCCGTCCCAGTGCCGGTCCTTCGGGCGTTCGGTCGTGGCGATGAACGCGGTCAAGAAGCAGGAACTCAACCGGATCAACGCGACCGTCAATCACAGCATTCGCCCGGTCAACGATCGGGGCAGCAAGGGTTGGGCGGACACGTGGACGGTGGCGCCGAAATCCGGGGACTGCGAAGACTTTGCCCTGACGAAGAGAGCGGAACTGATTGCCCGTGGCTGGCCGTCACGAGCCCTGCGTATTGCGGTGGCCAAGACCTCCTGGGGGGAAGGGCATGCGGTGCTGGTGGTGCGCACCACCGATGGCGACCTTGTCCTGGACAATCGTCGCAGTGGTGTGGTGCCATGGCACAAAAGCGGGCTGACATGGCTGAAAATCCAGTCGCCGGACGATGCCAAAAGATGGCTCGCGCTTTAAAGACGCCTTTGAACACATCCTGAGACGAAAAACGCTTTCGACGAAAACGCAGGCATAGGGATCCTCGGTCTGATATCGTGTGTCCGATGCCGCTTTGTCCACGTACACCTTGACCGGGATCGGCTTATGTTCTTGAGTGATTTCAGTTTATCATGCCTGAGGATGCCGTTATGCAGAAATCCCAGGTCTCGTGGCTTATTTGCCTGCCATTGGTCATTTGTCTCTGCGTTCCGACGAAGGCTCAAAATGCCAAGCAGACCGATCAGGACGCCGGAAACACGAAGGTCTTGTGGACCACGGAGCCGGTGCGGGTAGATCGGAAAAACCAGAAATTGCCGCGCGCGCCCGACCGCCGGTTAAGCGAGCCTTTTCCTGATCATATCTATATTCCGAAAAGTGTCCGCGTGTCCGATAGCACGACCTTTCAGGTCGGAGATGATATCTTCCGTCTGGCCTTTCTTGAGCCGATTCCGCCCCAGAAGGTGTGCAAAACGGAGGAGGGGCGCAGGTGGTCTTGCGGATTGCGGGCGCGGACAAATCTTAGAGCAATGATTGCCGGCAAGCAGATCAAGTGCAGGCAGACCGGACAAACCGAGCAGGGGGTGCCCTTGGTCAATTGCGAGGTGCATTTTGGCGTTACTCTGGCTGAGGATTTGTTAAGGTCAGGCTCCGCGACCATGACACCGGATGCGCCCGTCGAACTGACGAAGGCGTCCACTTTTGGCGTTGAAACACGTGCAGGTATCTGGAGCGATGCCGAGTTTCTGAATGCCAATGGAGGAAGAAGACAGTGAACAGCAAACGAAAACTCTCCAATTTTGGAAAGTCCGGTCTCCTCTCTGCCGTCTTTTTTTGGTCGGTGTTCGCCCCAGTTCCAGGTTCTGCTCAGGTGGATAATCGACGAAACGAGGGATGGCCTTATATCGAAGGCGTCCCGAACGCACCACGTTATGGGGATCGGCGGGACAATCGCCCAGGTTACCGTCCGGGAGATCAGAACGAGAATCGATACAATGTAACGCCTGGATACAGGCCAGGATACGCTCCCAATAGCAGCCCTGCTTATCCCTCCAGCAATTGCCCCGCTGACGATCAGCGTTGCCGATAGGGCCGTTTGCCGCGTTCACGACAGCGCCGGCCCGTCGCGTGTAAGTTCATTAAATTTCGATCTTATCTTCTGATTGGATCCCGGCGATCATTCCTTCGGGAATTTCCGGGCTTTGACCAGCCGTGACAAGAGAATTCAGCGTCCTCAAAATACAATCTCTCAAGCAAGTAATGGTTGCATTCGCTAAAGTAGACTTAGCGCAATGCATGCATAGTAAAATTGTATTTTTGAATTTTAACCTTATTTTTTGATTAATTAGTGGGTTCGAATTCATTCGCTTGTATTTGACGGCATACTATCACACGTTGAAGGAACCAGTTGTTAACTATGATAGGTCCGATAATGGCGAAAATAGTCATCATCTGGGGGAGTTCGGGAAAAATCTGGCGGAGGAGATTTTAAACGGGGGAAACAATAGCCGGACGGCAGTCCGATATCCGCCTGACACAAAATAAAAGCCAATGTGGATGGGAACACGTGGACTTGGTCGGTATTCGCCGTCCAGTTCGGTGACTGCTGCGCCTAAGGAAACAAGGTAATCGGGTCTTGGAACGGCGGGCAGGCCTCAGGACATCAGATAACACGGGAACGGGACGGCCTCGGCCGAGGCGGGTAAATCAAGATGTTCGTCGATCAAACGGGTGAGGGAACCCTGGAAATTTCCAGCGCAATCTCGATCCTTCAGGCAAAGATAAAAGATGCGGGGCTTCGTCTGAAGGAAAGTTCGGATTTTACTTTGTTCGAGGATACGATTCGGGCGACCGAGGATCGCTATCTGATGGAGGATTTCTCCAGCAGGTTCTTCGACCTGCATGGCGCCATGGCGTTCTGGATCGGTGCCTGGGACGAGAAGGGGGAGCCGGTTTCCGTTCAGGCGGCAAAAGTCGAGGATCTGAAGGATCGCAGTCTGGGCGAATTCTGGCAGCAGCAGCAAAGGCGGATGTTCGTCGACCCGGCGCCGAATGCGGTGCTGGGCGAAGAGCATGCGCAAGATGCGTTCTACATGCGCGGTAAAATTGTCTATCACGGCAATCTCTGGCTCCGCCGGGATGCGCGCGGCAAGGGGCTGGCCGAGGCGTTGACCCAACTCGGCTTTCTGGTTTCGCTGCTGAAATGGTCTCCGGATTATCTCTACGGCCTGATGGCTGCGAGAAACGCCATGAAGGGGTTCGGGATCCGGGTGGGGTACCGGCGATACGTACCGCGCGGGACCCACTGGGTCGTTCCACCGGCGCACATCCGTCCTGACGACTGGCTGGTGTACTCGACCAGAAGCGACCTCATCGGTCTTGCCAGGACTATTGTTGCTGAAGGTCTTGAATGACGCCGAAATACGCGCAGAAACGCCTGTCTGAATGTGCTGACGGGCGCAGCGTCATGATCAGGCGCTCGAAGGCGATCTCGATCGTGCCGCCTTCCAGATGCAGGGCCGTGCGCGCGTAGCCATAGTAGGGGCGTCCGGACAAGGCGGCTCGGTAGCCTTCGGCGGAAGCGTATTCCAGGTCCGGGTCCGGGGTTCTCAGTTCCTGTCCCTGCTGCATGGCCCATTCGTCGCCGAACAGGCTGCGCTGGCTGGATCTGCGTCCGACATAGAAAATGGGAGGAGGGCCGATGCCCTCAAGCTTGTCGGAACATAAGCTCAGGTATGGCATGTGTTCGCGCAGGTTCTCGTTCACGAGGCCCGAGGAAGACATCATGCTTTCATAAAAGGCAGAGAGCTGAGGGTCGGCGAGGCCCTTGTCGATCGCCTCGGTACCCAGCTCGGTAAAAACTGGCCGTTTTGTGGTCAGCAAAATCGCACCGTTCCCTGACTTCGATTAGTAGTGATTTCTACTCTTTCACGAATGCCTTAAGAAGGAGTTCAATAATACCGTAAAATTCTTCCTTCGTCTCATGAGATAACTCATGGGCACTGGCAACTTGGTAGTCGAGTGTCAGGATCATGTCCCACATTTCGGTGAGATTATGGCGATCGACTTCGGCTTTCAGTTTTTTGAGCCGCCTGTCACCAGGTTGAACATGTTCATGAAAATAGGCAGATTGCGGTATGAAGGGTGGTGTTTGCATTTTTTTCGAACACTCTCCGAAAGGTGCGTGTCCCGGATTCTTCGGGATCCGGTTAGAAGTCCTGCCGATCTAAAGCAGTGATACCAATGGCACAAATTACTCTGAGTTGTATAGGGGCAAATGAAACCAATCCCCATTTACGGTTAAACCGACTTTAAGTGAAGACTGATCCGGAGGCTTGGTCCCGTCTTCTCCATCGGGTGTTGACACGGGGCCAAAAGAGGGGAAAAACCTTGGCTGTGGAAGCCGGTCCGGGGAAGCGGGCAGGCCCAGTTCGGGAACGATCAAAATGCTTGCACGCATCTATCGGCCAGCGAAAACCGCCATGCAATCCGGAAAAGCCAAAACCCATCGTTGGGTTCTGGACTATGAACCGGAGACGGCCCGTTCGGTGGAGCCGCTTATGGGGTACACCTCCTCTTCCGACATGCGGCAGCAGATTCGGCTTTATTTCGAAACGAAGGAAGAGGCTGTCGCTTACGCCCGGCGCAACAGCATCGCCTATCGCGTCGAGGAGCCGCGTGAGCGCAAGATCAGAGGCGCCTCCTATTCCGATAATTTCAAGTTTAACCGAATTGCGCCCTGGACCCACTAAGTCCGTATCCTTGGATCGGGCATGTCGCGAGTCGCATGCCACACCTTCCAATCAGGCCCCGTAGCTCAGCCGGATAGAGCACTCGCCTTCTAAGCGAATGGTCGCAGGTTCGAATCCTGCCGGGGTCGCCAATTCTCGGAAATTTGTTTTGCCTCGGGCGCCGAACGGCTGCGCCTTGAAACGAACTGCTGCGCCGGGGCGAATGCAGATGCCGATCGCGCAGAGAGTTTTTTGTTGGTTCTGAAGACGCCGGAGAAATCGATCAGGCGAGAATAAACGATGCAGGCAAATTTGCCTGGTGCCTTCGCGTTCATAAGGTTGACACCGAACCTCGAAATGAGGTCCGGTATCCTCCCTTCTCTTGAAGAATACGCCCTGGATCAGGCGTTTTCCTTGGCTCCGTTGCCTTCCGAAATCGTCAAGGGTGTGATTTTCGCCTTGAGAAGCATGTTCATTTCCTCCGAATCCTCATCCAGCGCATTGAGCGCCATGTCGAGGAAGTAGGCGCAGAAGGTCCGGCCGTCTTTTTCGGCTTCGCGCTTTGTGAAATAGATCATGCGCTTCAAGGTCTCTTGAGCGAGTTCGTCACCCGGGGCCTGGTTCAGGTCGATGTCAACCGCTTTGGACATTTTGATACCCACCATAATTTGGAATTTCGAATTGCTGCCTTTTGGCATTCTTCTTAGCGCGGCAGGATCGTTTCGCCGCGTGAAATTACCGTGATAGACATATCCTACATAACAGGAAACAGTTTTGCAGCGTATTCGCAAAACTTGGTAACTGCTGCATAATCAGTCTCGGTGGTACTCTAACGGTTGATCCGTGGGTCATGGGAAGAATTTTGAAAATTCAAAGCCTTGGTGTTCCAGCTCTTACCGACGACACGCGTGCTCCGGTTGCGGTGAAAACGCGCAAGGCCTTGGCTATCCTGATCTTTTTGCTGAGAACACCCGGCAATACGATTCCGCGCGAAGCTCTGGCGGATTTTTTCTGGAGCAACACATCACGGGACAAGGCCACCCAGTCCCTGCGTCAGGCCTTGCGGCAATTGCGCACGATCGAGGAGACGGCCGGAATCCGTTTCCTGCAGACGGGGAACATGCATGTTTCGCTGGATCCAGGCGGACTTGACTGGGATCTGGTCCGTCTCGGGACATTGATCGGGCGCGGTAGAGCCGCTGATTTCAAGGAAGCCGAAACTCTGTGGAAGGGCGAATTCCTCTATGGTTACGAAGCGCTCGATCCGGAGTTCAACAGCTGGCTGTTGATCGAGCGGGAGCGAATCCGCACCGACCTTCTGGCAGACTGTTTCAGGAAGATCGACGTCATGACGGCCGGCGACGACGATGAAAGCATCGAGGCGGCGGCGAAGTTTCTGCTCCATGTGGACGGTACTCTGGAGCATGCGCACCAGATTTTGATACGGCGCTACTTGACACTGGGGCAAACGGAACGGGCCCGCCAGCAGCTCAAGGCATGTGAACGGGAATTGGCGATCGGCCTCGACGCCAAACCCGATCCGGCAACCTATCGGCTTTTCGAGGAGACCGCCGGACCGGTCCCGGCGGGAACAGGGGCGAAGCGGGGCGTCTTCAATCTGTCGGGTATGCTTGGCCCGTTGGACAGCGAAGAAATCCGTCTGCCGGAAATCTCTATCCTGTCCCTGTCGCTTGATAGTTCGGGACAGATGAATGCCAGGATGCTGCGGGATGAAATCGTGGCTGGACTTTCGTCCTATCGGTCTTTCGAACTGATTCAGGCGGAATACAGGGAAGAGGATAGTGGCGGCAGCGTCACGCGTGTGGAGAGTGGGGAACTGGGGAGCTATCTCCTGCGCTTTCGCCATGATCCGGCAGCGAGCCGTGTTTATATCCAGTTCGAGAGCCGAGATACCGGCAGGATCCTTTTCAACGAGATCATCGACTTCGATGTGCTCAGCGACAGGAATTCGGCCCATGTAGCAGCCTTTCACACCGTCAGTCGCATTCATGCCTATGTGGTCGGCCGTCTGCGCAAGGGGGGGATGTCGATGCCCTTCGCCCGCTGGTGTCAGGCGGAATCGCTGATCTGGGAGTTCACGCCGGCGGCGGATGCAAAGGCGCTGTTGATCCTCGATCAGCTCGAAAGGTCGCACAACACGTTTTCGATGACCTACGCGGGCAAGGCCTCGATCAATATGAAGCGTCTGCTTTACTATCCGAAGGAAATGGCCGACTCCAAACAGGGGATCGAGGACATCCTCTCGGTGGCGGAGCGGGGCGTTCTGCTGGACCCATGGCAATCGGTCAATCAGCGTGTTTATGGCTGGGCGCTCGTCCAGTCGGGCCTCGCCGAAGATGCCCGACGCGCGTTCAGACATGCCGAACAACTCAATCTTGTGGATCCGAACAATCTCATGTCGGTCGCAGAAGGTCTGGCCTTCGTTGGAGATATCGAAAGCGCCCGCAAGATCGCGGAGCGGGCCTTCGGATTGTTTCCTGCCGTACCCCGGATCTTTTTCGAATATCTGGCCAACATCCACTTCGCGGCGGAAGACTATTCGTCGGCTGCCGAATTTATCGAGCGGGCTCCGGCGGGCAGTATTTTCGGCCTGACCACGCGTATTGCCGCCCTGGTCTGCACGGGCCGGGAAAACGATGCGCTCAATGTGCTTGAGACCTTCAACAGACGGTTCGGCAACAGTATCGACCGCGATCTCCTGAGGCCGCATGACCAGTTTCCCTGGCACCAGAGGATCAATTTCTTTCAGGACCCCAATACCCGAGCGAACTACCGCCGAGGCGCCGATCTGGTTCAGAGGTTCTTCTTTGGCGGGTTTTGATGGGGCCGTTTGAAAACAGCCAGTCATGGATATCGGAGGCTAATTCAGAGCGGGCGTGATAACGGTTTCGGCGACCCGGGCCAGATAATCGGGATCGTGCCGGTCCAGCCGCTGCTGATTGAGACGGAAAGGCAGGACCGCGACAGGCTGACCGGCTCGTTCGCTCAAGACCTTGAAGTTGAACAGCGCCATTGTCTCTTCCGGCAGTCCGATACGTCGCAGTTCGGACTTCGGGTCGGTTTCCAGACGCTTGCGCAAGTCAGGGTCCCGCGACGCTTCCGCCAGGAGGCGGCCAAGTTCGCGAGTGTTTTCCTTGTAATAGGGAAATCGGGCCATAAGCCTCTCCTCCTGTCCGGGCGGCGGATGCGGGTCCGATCTCCCGCATCCGTAAAGGAGCCGGAATAGCGGCTTATTTCGGCAGGTCCTCATAGAAGCAGGCGCCCAATGCCTGGCGGCCGAGCTCTTCCAGGTAGGCTTCGTCGCCGTTGGCGAGCCGGGTTTGGTCGATGCCTGCCGGCACGACGAGGTGGACCGTATCTGCGGTATCCGCGCAGACGATCATGGCGGACGAAAGACCAGCTTCGGGGAGCGAAGCTGCAGGATCCGCGACAAATGCTTCGCGGGCCGCGCTGTCGGAAAGAATTTGACCGAGCTTCCGGCCGGTTTCGAGAATTTCGCGGCTATGAATGTTGTTTTCCATGTTTCGATAACCCTGCTTCTGTCGCCTGATTAGGCGAATTTCTTTCTCCTTCTCTTGAGTTAAATTGAAAAGCTCAAGAGAAATATCTTTATATATGTCGAATTAAATTAAGTTTATGCGAAATGTCGCTAGAAACTAATTAATTCGACGATTAAATACTTTTCGATTGCATGAAATTGATCAATGGAAATTTGTGAATTACTATTCAATGCAATTTTAGGTAGATTCTACATGTGGACAAAACGTGGTCACCGGTAAGAAGGCAATGGCGCAGCTGCTCGAGCGGCTTCAGGAGGGGGATGTCCGGTCCCGAGCGTGGAGATCGGATCCGGGCGGCATTAGGTCGGCCAGCGACCGGCTTCTGGATTGGGGACTTGCCGTGGGAAGCAGTGCGGACGTCCGTCTGTCACCTGGAGTGAGCCCGGAAGTTGTCGCTCTGTTTGCAGGTTTGATCGACCTTTATGAACCGGTCCTGAAACCGGTGGCCTTGACGGATTGCCCGATCCATTTTTGCACCGGACTGGTCCGGTTGCCCGGGCGCGCAAACTCGGCTTCCAACGAAGCGCGCATAACCATTCCAGCGGGAGGTCAGGGCTCCGATCCGGCAATTGCCGCTCTTTCCTGCCTTGGTGAAATGGCTGAGCGGGTAAGTCTTTTTTCCGAGGGGGGCGAAGATCCTCGCATTCGATGGAGAAACGACGACCTTGAGGATCTTCCTCTCGGGCCTGTTCTGGGCTTCAGCACGAGACAGGAGCGAAGGTTTGCCGAACGCTCACCGGCGCTTCAGGCGGTCTTTCGACAAGACGGGATCGATTGGAACGCCATGTCGGACAGGCGGGTTGAGATCACCCGTTTGCGCGATGGAGGTCGGGCGCAAATTCCGGCTTATGCCGTTCTAATGGGGGAGAGGGACGGCATGGCACCATCCGTTCCCAGTGTGGCATCCAGCTCGGGTGCCGCGGTCTGGTCGAGCCGGGAAGGGGCTGCGCGGCGGGCGCTTCATGAGCTTGCCGAAAGAGACGCTTTCGGACGCGCCTGGTACAACCGCTTGGGGATAACTCGGGTATGCCCGGAGGATTGGGGCCGGATTCTGCCTGAAAATTTAGCACAATTCCTGAATGCGCGTTCGCGCTACACGAGTGTTCTCCGGGTTTTCAGTGATTTTGACGTGCATGTTCTGGCGGCTGTGTCCTGTCAGCAAAACGGTTTGGGGGGATGTCTGGGAGTCGCCGCGGCTCCCTCCGCCGCAGATGCCGCATCTTCCGCCGTTTCGGAAATGCTGCAGGCGGAGATCTCCCTGGAATTCTCAGCCCGGGCCTATGACGCGGATCGCAGGCGTGGGGAGGTGCAGATGCCGCCGCGGCTCGCTCTGGCGGGAACACTGCGTTTGTCCGACGAGCTGGGGTTGAAAGACCTGCCGTGGGCGGACCCACAGGCACTGGCACGCATCTACGATGAAGATGACCTGGAACGGAGTTGCCATGCCCGAAACATCGATCTCTGGCGGTTTGATGCGACCAGGGCCGACCTCGGCATTCCTTGCGTGAAAATCCTGTCGCCGCAGCTGTGTTCCTGGCAACCGAGGTTCGGCAAACAACGGCTTTTCGCCGGTGGAGAAAGCCTGAACGCTGCCGATATGGAAAGCCTGGAACTGGAATTCGAGAAGCGTCCGTTCCCCTACTGAAAGAGGGGCGTGGCCCGAAGAGCGTTGACAGTCGGGAAGGTCGGCGATATAAAAACTTGAGGGTGAAATTCAACTTTGTTGATGAGCCCTCTCTGGCGATTGCCGGATGCCTTCTCAGGCTCTCTGGAAACTCAAGGCGGGCAATGGCCCGCCTTTCTTTTTGCGCGCTGGACCGAGGCGTCGGAAGCTATTGCAGGCTCGGTCGGCCATCCTCCGTTGGCCGCGACAGGGTCATGACCCAGAAATGGCGCCACTTGCCGTTGGACCGGTCGAAGCTGGCAATGCCGACACGCGTTACATAGGGATTGAGCAGGTTCTTGTTGTGGTCCTTGGATCCCTGCCAGCCGGCGAAGGCGGCCTGCAGCGAGGCATAACCCGCCCCCAGGTTCTCTGCGCCGGCATAATTCGGGTAGCGCGCCTTCTCCAGTCTCTGTGACAGTCCGAAGGCGCTGTGTGCCCAGGTGTCCATGCTGTCGCGCCCGGCAATATGACGGGCCATGTCGGCCGAAACAGTATCAAGCCTTTCGTCGTGGCGCAGCGGTGGTTGACCGTTTTGGGCGCGGTAGGCGTTCAGCATGTTGAGCATCGCCTGCGTGTCGACCGGTACCTGGGTGAAGACCGGCTGATCCTCAAGCTCCTTGTTGCTTTGCACAGCGCCGCAGCCGGCGAGCGGAAAAAGGAGCACGGCGAGAAGGCTTCCGGCTTTCGCGATTTTAACGATCGTCTTCAGGATGGTCATTCCGGCTCATCCCCGGGCCAACTGACGCCTTCGTCAGACCAGAAGGGGAAAGGACCGGGATGGCTTTCGACATAGGCCATGTGAGTCACCAGGCCCGCCGTTGGCGTGTACCGGTGCAGGAAATAGGCAGGCGGTTCGAAATTGAACATGGACGGCGCCTCGTCCGCGAAGTCGAGCACCACCTGATGGGCAACACTGGGTGCAAGGGTCATGACCGTCCCCGCAAAGCCGGCGATGATCGGCCGGTGCACATGGCCGCATAAAAGGCGTTCGACATGCCGGTGACCGCTGAGCACTTCGGCGAACGCCTCCGTATCGTGCAGGCCGATCCGGTCCATGTGAGCGATACCGGTCTGGGCCGGTGGGTGATGAACCGCAACGAGGGTTGGCCGATCGTCTTCCGAAAGGGTCTTGTCCAGCCAGGCAAGCTGGTCTTTCCCAAGATGCCCGTGCGGTTTTCCCGGGACGCTGGAATCCAGCGCCACCAGGCGTATGCTGCCGATCTCCACCGCATAGCACAGGTCCGGTCCTTCGGTTTCATTGATGCCGGGATAATCGGACATGGCGGCACGCATGCCGGCCGCGGTGTCGTGATTGCCGGGGATCAGATAGACGGGCATCGGCAGCCTGCCGAGCAATTGCCTGGCGAGTGCGTATTCGCGCGGATCGTCCTTGTCTGTCAGGTCGCCGGTCAGAACAACCGCGTCCGGGCGGGTTCCAAGGGACAGAAGGGCCTTGATCGCCCGTTCCGCCAGCATGTTGGTATCGCTGACCCGGTAGCAGGTCAGGCCGCGCGGGCGCAGGTGCAAGTCGGTGATATGGGCAATCAGGGTCATGGTCGGTCCCGGAATCGATAGAGCTTCTAAGCGGGGTCGACGATAGTCAAACCTGTGGGGCAAGCAAGGACCTGTTTCCGTTTTGGGATGGTATCCGTAACTGATGACAGGCCTTGAAACCTCATGTAGGAGGAGGCTGCTAAAGATGACCCATCGGTACTCGCCTGACCTGACCGGAGCGATCGGATCTGAGAAATGACGACTGAGACATCAGACACTTCGGGGGACAATTCCGCAGAACAATCAGGACCTGTGGCCCCGGCTCCGGTGCGCCCGCTCTGGCTCCGGCTGTTCGGACACGATCTGTCTGCTCCCCTGTTTCTGCTTCTGGTGTCGCTTTTCCTGTTCGTGCCGGGGCAGTGGACGGTTCCGCCTCTTGACCGGGACGAACCGCGTTTCACGCAGGCGACCAAGCAGATGCTGGAGACGGGGAACTATGTCGATATCCGCTTTCAGGACCAGGCACGGTACAAGAAGCCCGTTGGAATCTACTGGTTGCAGGCGGCTGCGGTAAATGCCTCCGGCCTCGGGGCGGAGGCACCGCTTTGGGTCTACAGATTGCCATCGGCCATCGGCGCGACGCTCTGCGTCCTTTTGACCTTCTGGGTCGCCCGGGCTTTCATGGGGCCCGCGGGAGCGCTGGTCGCAGGTCTGTTCGTGGCCATGGCGATCATCCTCGGGGTCGAGGCGCGGCTTGCCAAGACCGATGCGGTGTTGTTCGCAACGATCCTTCTTGCCCAGGGCGCGCTTGCGCGTATCTGGCTGAAAGAGACGCCCAAGCGCCACTGGGGACTGAGCTTCGTCTTCTGGACTGCCTTGGCGGCCGGCGTTCTGATCAAGGGCCCTGTGGCGCCGATGGTGGTCGGTTTCACCGTTGTCGGCCTGATGGCGCTGAAGCGGCAGGTCGCCTGGTTCAAGGGCGCCGTTCCCCTGTTCGGGATCCTGTGGTTCGTTTTGCTGGTCTCGCCCTGGTTCATCGCCATCTGGATGGCAACGGACGGGGCTTTTTTCCAGGAAGCGATCGGCAAGGATCTTCTCGGCAAGGTCGGGCAGGGGCAGGAGAGCCACGGCGCGCCGCCGCTGACGCATCTGGCCACCATGTTCGGGGTCTTCTGGCCGTTGCCGGGGTTCATCTTCCTAACGCTGGCCACGGTCTGGCGGGAACGGGCGAGCCGTCTGGTTCTCTTCTGTGTGTCCTGGTTCGTGCCGTCCTGGATCGTTTTTGAACTCGTGGCCACCAAGCTGCCGCATTACACGATGCCGCTGTTGCCCGCTCTCGCGCTGCCGGTTGCCGCTGCGCTGGTGGATCCGCAGCGCGTACAGACCGGAAGAGTTCTGAGATGGATCGGCGCGTTCCTTCTGGCGTTTCCGGCGGTCGGGATCGCAATCGGAGCGTTTGCCGGTCCCGCGTTCCTTGGCGACTGGCCGTCGCCGCCGGGAGCGGTCATCTGCGTGTTCGCGGCGATCCTGGCGCTCATGGGGGCGCGGTGGCTTGTCGCGGATGTGCCGATCAAGGCGATCCCGCCGGCGCTGGGAGCAGGCGTCTGCATCGCGATCGGGGTTTGGGGATTTGTCGGACCCGCCCTGACGACGATCTGGATCAGTCCGCGCCTCCTTCAGGCCATTTCCGACGTACCCGGATGTCAGCCGGCCCATGTGGTGACCAGTGGCTTCAACGAACCGAGCTTCATTTTCCTGCAAGGAACAGGTACACGCATTGTCTCGGCCGAGCAGGCGGCGGATTTCCTGGCCGGCAAGGACGAAGGTACGGTCACCGGCTGCCGGATTGCGGTTGTCGAAAGCCGTCAGAAAGAGGCATTTTTGAAAGCCTCGGCGGCAAACGGGCTTGTGCCGCAATTGGTAAGCAATGTAGACGGCCTGAACATCAATGGCGGCAAGAGGCAGGATATCGGCCTTTACCTGCCGGCCCATGGCGACAACGAGCGCAAGTAACGAATGACGCGGACCGGATTCATTGAGGGCTTGAGACAGATTGCTGCCCGCGTGCGGCGCAATTACCGGGCCATGCGTCAGATTCTGGCCAGGCGCAAGGTGCGTGCCGCCCGGTTTAACGACCCTTTGCGTCCCGGGCAAAGACCGCAGGACATCCTGGCGGTGCTGATGCTGACTGTGGGCATTGCGGTGGTGGCCTTCGACGTGCCGACCTATCCCTGGATCAGATCCCTGCCGGATGAATATCGGCGGGCGTTTTCCGCTTTCACGGATTTCGGCAAGGCGCACTGGATCCTGTGGTCGACCGGGCTCGTCTGTCTTGCCTTGCTGGCGCTGGATGCCTCTAAGCTGACGTTCCGGTTGCGCACGGGGGTGGGTGCCGTCTTTACCTATGCGGCCTTCACCTTCTACACGGTCGCGGTCACCGGGATCCTGGCCCTGTTCCTGAAATGGGCCCTGGGGCGCGCGCGTCCGAAACTCTATGAGGAAGCCGGTCCGGTCGCCTTCGACTTCCTGTCGTTCCAGGGACACGGATACACCAGCTTTCCTTCCGGCCATTCCACGACAGTTGCGGCCCTCGCCACCGCGCTGGCGCTGATCTTCCCGACCTGGCGCTGGCTGATCGTGGTTGCCGCGTTCTGGGTCGCATTCAGCCGGATCATGGTCGGGGCCCATTATCCGAGCGACGTCATTGCGGGCACCTTGCTTGGCATGACGTTCACATTCTTTACGGCTCGCGCGCTCGCCCGCCGCCGTATCGGCTTTCACCTGTCGACGGCAGGGCGGATCGAGCCGATCATGAGCCGGCGATCGGCATCCTCTTGTCTGCGTGCCTTCCGGCAGGTCCTGCGCGGACGCCGCAGCCCGTGGCGGACCGATGAGCGGTTCGTGGCCGTGGCAGGCGAACGGGACGGAACGGAACGGTGAAATGACCCAGAGTTTTCGGGAAACCCTCGCAAATGCCACTGGCGATCTTGAGGTCACCGTGGTCGTCCCGGCCAAGGACGAGGCGGACAACCTGCCCATCCTGCTCGATGAAATCGGAGCCGCGCTCTCAGGTCGCAGGTTTGAGGTGATCGTCGTGGATGACGGTTCCTCCGACGGCACCGACAAGGTGCTCCAGGTCTATGCTGCGGAAAACCCCTGGCTGCGCCCGTTCCGGCACGAAACGTCCTGCGGGCAGAGCTGCGCGGTGCGGACCGGCGTGTTGAATGCGCGCGGAGATGTGGTCGCGACCATCGACGGCGACGGGGAAAACAACCCCGACTATATTCCGAAGCTTCTTGATGCCTTGACGGCGGGCGGTCCCGCCGTGGCCCTTGCCGCCGGTCAAAGACTTGGCCGCAAGGCCAGTCTCGCCAAGCGCCTGGCATCGAAATTCGCCAACCGGCTTCGCGGTGCGATCCTGAAGGACAACACACGCGACAGCGGTTGCGGCCTGAAGGCGCTCAAGCGCGAGGTTTTCCTGCAATTGCCCTATTTCGACAGCTGGCACCGGTTCTTGCCGGCGCTCGTCATCCGGGAAGGCTATGGGGTCGTGCATATCGACGTGCAGGATCGACAGCGCCGGCACGGCACATCGAAATACGGAATCTTCGACCGGGCCCTGATCGGGATCCTTGACCTTTTCGGCGTCTGGTGGCTGCGCCGCCGGCGCAAGACCATCCCAAGCGCACGTGCCCTTTCCGGCGCGCCTGACGCCTGATCTGAAACGGACGTACCCATGACCGCGCTCTTCGACTGGCTCCACACCGTCTTCATCGAGCAGTTCAATTTCTGGATCGTGCTCGGCTTCGTTGCCCAGGCAATGTTCATGATGCGATTCGTGATCCAGTGGATCGCATCGGAGCGGGTCGGACGCTCGATCGTTCCGGTCGCGTTCTGGTTCTTCTCGATCGCCGGGGGATCTCTATTGCTGGTTTATGCGATCCAGCGCCAGGATCCGGTGTTCATCGCCGGCCAGGGCCTCGGCCTGATCATCTACTTCCGGAACATCTGGCTGATTTTCAAGGAAAAGCGGCGCGATCCGACGATCTGATCGCGCCGTTTTTTATTGACGTCAGCCGAACGCCTTGCCGAAGGCGTGGGTGAGATCCTTGATCAGGTCTCCCGGGTCTTCAAGGCCGATATGCATGCGGATGGAGCATGTTTCAGGGTCCGGGGCGGTAGCCGTGCGGATGCCGGCCAGCTTCACCGGGATGGCCAGGCTTTCGAACCCTCCCCAGGAATACCCGAGGCCGAATAGCGTCAGCGCGTCCAGGAACACGGTGCGCTGGGCATCCGTCGTGCCGGTTTTGAAGTCGAAGGCAAACAACCCGCTGGCACCAGAAAAATCCCGTTTCCAGATGGCGTGGCCCGGATCGGTTTCCAGGGCAGGATAGTGGATTGCCGCGATCTCAGGCCGGCCCTGCAGCCAGGAAATGACTTCCAGAGTGTTCTTCATGTGCCGTTCGAGCCGGACGGAAAGGGTCCTCAGTCCGCGCAGCCCCAGGTAGACATCGTCGGGTGCGACATGAACGCCCATGAAGCCGTGGAAGTCGTTCAAGGCCGGCCAGGCCTTTTCGCTTGCGGCAATCGTGCCCAACATCACGTCGGAATGTCCGACGATGTATTTCGTGCCGGCCTGGATCGACAGATCGACCCCGAGCGATAAGGGCTGGCAATAGAGCGGGCTTGCCCAGGTGTTGTCCATGAGCACGGTCGCGTCGATTTCATGGGCAGCTTTCGCAATGGCCGGCACATCCTGCATCTCGAAGGTCAGCGACCCCGGCGCCTCGGTAAAGACCGCCTTCGTGTTGTCCTTGAACAGGCTGCTGATTTCTTTTCCAAGCGAGGGGTCATAATAGCTGACCTCGATACCGAACTTCGGCAGCACATTGTCCGAGAGCTTGCGGGTGGGGGCATAGGCCGTATCGGGGACGAGCATGTGGTCGCCCGCATTCAGACAGGAAAGACAGGCAAGCGAGATCGCATTCAATCCGGAGTTCGCGAGTTTCGTGCCCGCGGCGCCTTCCATGACCGTAATGGCTTCTTCCAGGGCTTCTGTGGTTGGGGTGCCCCGACGGCCGTAATGGTATTTCTGTCCGCCCGAAGCCATGGTCTCTACGTCGGGAAACAAAACAGTGGACGCATGGACCACCGGGGGATTCACAAAGCCATGAAATTCCGCAGGGGAACGTCCGGCATGCGCCACAACTGTGTCAATGTTATGGGCAGCGGTCGGCGTCTTTTTAGTCATGTTCACCTTCTGTGCATTGTACGGGTAATCATTTCTGCAGTGCGAAACCGGAAATGTCGGATTCAGCGGACCTTAACCCCTTGACCGGTCCCGTCAAATGCCATCGAATGGATCCGTCGGAACCACGGTGGTCCGCCTGGAGGAAAGAACCGGTAAATCCGGTTTGACGCAAGACCGCTAAGCGGGCGTCGAGGGCAACTGCCGTAGGGGGCGATGACTTAATGTATGGGTAAAAAACAAAGGCTGCATTTCCATGTCTAAAAAAATCCTTCCGCTGGTGCTGGGCGCTGCTATGGGCGTCGCGGCGTCGGCTGCGCATGCTGGTACGCTCGAAGACGTCAAGGCCAAGGGCTTTGTACAGTGTGGCGTGAGCCAGGGCCTGCCCGGTTTCTCCAACCCGGACGCACAGGGCAACTGGACCGGTCTGGACGTTGACCTTTGCCGCGCCGTTGCTGCCGCGGTCTTCGGTGACGCTTCCGCCGTCAAGTTCACCCCGCTGTCCGCCAAGGAGCGTTTCACAGCCCTTCAGTCCGGTGAAGTCGACATCCTGTCGCGCAACACCACCTGGACCATGTCCCGCGATACGGCCCTGGGCCTGAACTTCGCCGGCGTGAACTACTATGACGGTCAGGGCTTCATGGTCCGCAAGGACCTGGGCGTGACCTCGGCCCTGGAACTGTCCGGCGCATCCGTCTGTACCAACACCGGTACCACGACCGAGCTGAACGTTGCCGACTACTTCCGCGCCAACAACATGCCGTATGAAATCGTCGCCTTCGAAAAGGCCGACGAAGTTGTTGCCGCTTATGATGCCGGCCGTTGCGACGTCTACACCACGGACGCTTCCGGTCTCTATGCTCAGCGTCTGAAGCTGTCCAACCCGGGCGACCATATGGTTCTGCCGGAAATCATTTCCAAGGAGCCGCTCGGCCCGGTGGTTCGCCAGGGCGACGACCAGTGGTTCAACATCGCCAAGTGGACCCTGAATGCCATGATCAATGCCGAAGAACTCGGCGTGACCTCTGAAAACGTTGACGACATGAAGGGTTCTGACAACCCGTCCGTCAAGCGTCTTCTGGGTGCTGAAGGCGCCTTCGGTGAAGCAATCGGCCTGTCCAACGACTGGGCGTACAACATCATCAAGGGTGTCGGCAACTACGGCCAGTCCTTCGATGCCAACGTCGGTCCGGACACGCCTCTCGGTATTGCCCGCGGCGTCAACGCCCTGTGGTCGAAGGGTGGCGTTCTCTACGCTCCGCCGGTCCGCTAAGGCACGGTTGCGATCCTAAGCCTCAGAGGCCCGGCGACAATCGCCGCCGGGCCTCCCATAACCAGCCAGAAAAATACGCAATCAATGCGTTTGGCTTTTTCAGAGGGTGTGCCCGTTCCGGTCGACGGGGACCTGATGCAACGTCATCGGGATTGGATTTCGGAACAGGCAAATGCGAACGGCGATCTTGAAAAGGGGCCGTTGCAGCTGACTCGGTGAGGTTTTATGTCAGTTCAGGAGCAGCACACGGCGGGACCGCCGGCGCGTGCTTCGTTGATCAATGATCCGAAGGCACGCGGCCTGTTTTACCAGATCCTACTGGTTTCCGGTCTTGTCGCATTGGGTTATTTCATTGTCACGAACACGCTCGCCAACCTGGAGCGCCAGAATATTGCGTCCGGTTGGGATTTTCTGAATACCACGGCAGGCTTCGGCATTATTCAGGCTCTCGCTTCCTATTCGGAGACGTCGAGCTACGGACAGGCGCTATTTGTCGGATTTCTCAATACGCTACTGGTCGCCGTGATCGGCATTTTTTTCGCGACCATTATCGGTTTCGTCGTCGGCGTGGCGCGGTTGTCGAACAACTGGGTGATCTCGCGGCTGGCGTATTGTTACATCGAACTCCTGCGCAACATTCCGCTGCTTCTGCAGATCTTCTTCTGGTATTTCGCGGTTTTGAGAGCCGTCCCGGGCAAGCGGGAAAAGTGGTCTCTGTTTGATTTGTTCCACTTGAACATCGCAGGCTTGCGCGGACCGAAGCCCATTTTTGCGGCGGGGTCCGAGTTTATCGGATATGCGCTGATCATCGGTATTATCGCCACGGTCTTCGTTGCGCGCTGGGCGCACAAGCGTCAGGAAGCTACGGGGCAGCAGTTTCCGACCTTCTGGACTGGCGTCGGTCTCATCCTCGGTTTGCCGATCCTGACATTTTTCCTTTCAGGAATGCCTATTTCACTCGATTATCCGGTCTTCCTTGACACAGGGCCCAAGTTGCAGCGCGGGTTCCAGCTTGGAACCGGCTTCAATGTCATTCCGGAGTTTCTTGCACTGACGACGGCATTGGCGCTTTATACAGCGTCCTTCATCGCGGAGATCGTGCGGGCAGGGATCCAGGCCGTGAGCCACGGCCAGACGGAAGCGGCGCATGCGCTGGGGATCCGTCCCGGGCCGACCTTGAGGCTTGTGGTCATTCCGCAGGCCATGCGGGTGATCATTCCGCCGCTCACCAGCCAGTATCTGAATCTGACCAAAAACTCGTCCCTGGCTGTGGCGATCGCCTTCCCGGACCTGGTGTCCGTCGGCGGTACCGTGCTCAATCAGACGGGCCAGGCGATCGAGATCATCGCGATCTGGATGATCGTCTATCTGTCGCTCAGCCTGATCACGTCGGCCTTCATGAACTGGTACAACCAGCGCATGGCGCTTGTGGAACGATAGGAGCGACCCATGGCAAACGCTGATTTGTTTCACATTCGCACCGAGGAGGCGCCGGTCATGCCGGCGCCGGTCTCGACCACCGGTGTCATCGGATGGATGCGGCAGAACCTGTTCTCGTCCATCCCCAACACCATCCTGACCATCATCGGCATTCTGATCGCCTATTCGATCATCGAGCCTTTCATCAAGTTCGCAATTGTCGATGCGATCTGGACGGGTACGAATCGGGACGCCTGCCTTCCGGCCGAGGCCGGTGGGCATGTGGGCGCCTGCTGGGCCTATGTGAAGGCCTATTTCCCGCAGTTCATCTATGGACGGTATCCGGTAGAGGAAATCTACCGGGTCAATATCGTCTATGCGATGTTCGTGGTCCTGCTTGTGCCGCTGGCGATACCGAGTGCGCCGTTCAAGGCGCTCAACGCGATCCTGTTCCTCTTCGTGTTTCCGATCGTGGCCTATTTCCTTCTGACAGGCCTGGTATTCGGAGACACGGTGATCCTGCCGATTGTGGAAACGGCTGTGTGGGGCGGTCTGCTGGTGACACTCGTCATTGCGGTGACCGGGATCGTGGCGTCACTGCCGCTCGGCATTCTGCTGGCCCTCGGGCGGCGCTCCAAGATGCCGATCATCAAGCTGGTCTCGGTGATCTTCATCGAGTTCTGGCGGGGCGTGCCGCTGATCACGGTGCTGTTCATGTCCTCGGTCATGCTGCCGTTGTTCCTGCCGGAAGGCGTGGTCTTCGACAAGCTGTTGCGGGTTCTGATCGGGGTAACGCTGTTCTCCGCCGCCTATATGGCGGAAGTCGTGCGGGGCGGCCTGCAGGCCATCCCCAAAGGACAGTACGAGGGGGCGATGGCGCTCGGCCTCAGGTTCTGGCAGATGATGGGTCTCATCATTCTGCCCCAGGCGCTGAAGCTCGTCATCCCGGGCATCGTCAACACCTTCATCGGTCTGTTCAAGGATACCACCCTGGTTCTGATTGTCGGCATGTTCGACCTGCTCGGCCAGATCCAATCCTCCTTCTCGGATCCGAATTGGTCCACCCCGACCCAGGGGCACACCGGCTATCTCTTCGCGGCCATCGTATTCTGGTGCTTCTGTTTCGGCATGTCGCGCTACTCCATCTTCATGGAGAAGAAGCTGCACACCGGTCACAAACGCTAGCTGCGCACGGCAGCTCACGGAACGCGGCTGCCGCGTTCCGTCGATAACGAATTTCATGGAGTAGACACTCATGAGTGAGAACGCTGTAAGCAATGAAGAACTGGCGGCCGACCGTTCGAGAATGACGGTCTCGGAAACGGATGTGGCTGTCGAAATCATCAACATGAACAAGTGGTATGGCGACTTCCACGTGCTGCGCGACATCAATCTGAAGGTGATGCGCGGCGAGCGGATCGTCATCTGCGGGCCGTCCGGGTCCGGCAAGTCGACCATGATCCGTTGCATCAACCGGCTGGAGGAACACCAGAGCGGCCAAATCATCGTTGAGGGCAACGAACTCTCAGATGACCTGAAAAAGATCGATGAGATCCGCCGCGAAGTCGGTATGTGCTTCCAGCACTTCAACCTGTTTCCGCATCTGACCATCCTCGAGAACTGCACGCTTGCCCCGATCTGGGTGCGCAAGATGCCGAAGAAGGAAGCCGAAGACATCGCCATGCACTATCTGGAGCGGGTCAAGATCCCCGAACAGGCCGCGAAATATCCGGGGCAGCTTTCCGGTGGTCAGCAGCAGCGCGTCGCGATCGCCCGGTCGCTGTGCATGAATCCGAAGATCATGCTGTTCGATGAGCCAACGTCGGCTCTCGATCCGGAAATGATCAAGGAAGTGCTCGACGTGATGGTGGGGCTCGCCGAGGAAGGCATGACCATGCTCTGTGTGACCCACGAAATGGGCCTTCGCGCGCAAGGTCGCCAACCGGGTGATCTTCATGGACGCCGGGCAGATCGTCGAACAGAACGAGCCGGAAGAGTTCTTCACCAATCCTCAGCACGAGCGGACCCAGCTGTTCCTCAGCCAGATCCTGCATCACTGAGGACGGGTGTTGCACCGAAGCGGCATCGTTTCATGGATATTGCGAGGCCTCACGGGCCTCGCAATTTTCGTTTCGGGCCTTGTTATCCTGGGCCTGCTCGGGATTGTGGTTCCGCGTGGGGCATCCGGCGGGGCGCAAGCGGAAGCTGCCGCTCCGGAGGTTGCCCGCACGATCCTATTGCTGTCCAATCCGATCCATACCGATATCGCCTTGCCGGCAACGCCGGATGTGCTCAAGGAATTCGGCTTCGTCAGTGAAGGTGGCCTGGAACTGGATTACCCCGGCGTTCAATGGGTCATATTCGGTTGGGGCTCACGCCGGTTTTACGTGGAGACACCCCGCTGGGCGGATCTGAAGCCGGGACCGGTTGTCGCCGCGCTTACGCTCGACAGTTCGGTGATGCATGTCGCCCGTGCCGGATATATCGGCACGGAGACGCCGGAAGTGCGCAGCCTGACCCTTTCAGTCGACGGCTTCCGGAAAATGGTTGAGGCGATCCGGCAGGACTTTGCGCCCGAAGGGGATGGGTCCCGCAAGGCGATCGAAGGCGTGAGCTACACGGCCCATGACGCCTTCTTTCCGGCGAAGGGAACGTTCAATGCCCTGAACGGCTGCAACACCTGGACCGCGCGGATGTTGCGGCAGGCGGGGCTGACGACCGGCTGGTGGACGCCGCTTCCCCAGGGACTTCTCTGGTCGATCGATCTGCATAATTGAGGTGACCGATCCGGTCGGCTTACTCTTCTGCCGCCGACGGGTGTTTTTCGATGTTTACGTAACGTTATTTTCGGGGCGGTATTGCTGAGGTTGTGATTACAGCCTCAGGAGAAATTCATGCGGATCATCCGGGATCAATTAATGGCCGTACGTGTCCGGATCGCGCTGTGCGCCTTTCTGGTCCCGGTTCTGGCGAATGCAGCATCGGCACAGGATGTTCCGGCAGAGCTCATCAGAAGCTGGAAGGTCGAGGCAATTTCCGGCGAAACGGTGGATCCTGGTGTCATGGCCAACCTGGAATTCGAAGGCGCCGGCACCGTTGATGGTTCCGGCGGCTGCAATTCCCTGTTCGGTCCCTACAGCATGGAAGACGGCTTCAAGATCGGGCCGCTGGCGGTGACCCGGAAGGCCTGCCCGCCGACTGTCCTCAGCCAGGAGCAGGCCCTCATCAAGGCCATTTCCGCAGTCCGCAATTTCCGGCTGGAAGCGGATAACCAGCAGCTTCTGCTGTTGAATGGTTCGGGCGATGCGGTCGTCCAATTGTCCGCAGTCAAATAATCGCCCCGACAGTGTCAGTCCGTCACGACCTCGGTGTCGTCCCGTCCACCCCATTCAGTCCAGGATCCATCGTAAAGCGTGTGATCCTTGTGGCCCACGAGCGTGAGGGCGAGGGTAATGACGGCTGCGGTCACACCTGAGCCGCAACTGGTCGTAACCGGTTTTTCCAGGTCGACACCGGCATCGGCAAAGATTGCTTTCAGCTTGTCCGGCGCCAGGAAGGTGCCGTCCTCGGCGGTAAAGCCGGTCGAAGGCGTGTTGAAGGCGCCAGGCATGTGGCCACCGCGCAGGCCTGCACGGGGCTCGGGAACTTCCGCCTTGAACCGGGCGGCGGGCCGGGCGTCGAGGATCTGTCGGCTGTTTTCCTGGATCATTTGCTTGACGTCCGAGAGATCCGCGACGGCGCCGTGATTGAAGCGCGCCGTAAAGTGCCGTTCCGGGCGGGTGACCGTGCCGTCTTCCACCGGACGTCCTTCGGCTTTCCATTTCGGCAGTCCGCCGTTCAGAATGAAAACCTGCTCGGCGCCCATGACCTTGAACATCCACCAGGCGCGCGGTGCGGAGTAGAAACCCGCGGAATCGTAAACCACCACGGTCTGGCCGTCGCCGACGCCGAGCTTGCGCATCTTCGATGAAAACACATGCGGAGCGGGCAGGGTGTGCGGCAGGTCGGAGTTCGGATCGCTGACGTCGTCGATGTCGAAGCGGACGGCGCCGGGAATGTGTTCCGCCCGGTACTCCGCATTGGCGTCACGCCCGGCGTTGGGCAGGTACATCGAGGCGTCCAGGAGAACCAGGTCTGGCGCGTCCAGGTGCTCTGCGAGCCATTCGGTGCTGACAAGCGGATTTTCGATCATGGCGTTTCCTGTTTTTCAAGTTTCGTAGAGCCCATGGGACTTGTGCCAGTCCTCGATGGAGAGCTCCGGATAGCGCTGGAAATGAATATGCCCCGGTCCTTCGGGAACCTCCACCCAGGAAGGTTTGTACTCCAGCATGATATGCACTGTCTCCGGCGGTTGCGGCAAAGGTGTATCAATGGCAGAGGCAAGGGGATGGATCAGCTCCGGCCAGCGGGGATCCCACAGCCAGAGCGAGCTACCGCAGCTGCCGCAGAAATGTCGTTCGGCAACGCTTTCTCTTCCGTCGATCACGGCATGATAGGAGCGTTTCATGGCGCCTTTATCGCGGGCCTCGAGGCTTGCCGCTTCCCCCATGAGATTGATGGCATAGCCTCCGCCGCCATCGGTCTTGCGGCAAATGGAACAATAGCAGCGCATATAGGGGTAGGGCGTCTTGCTCTCCAGCGAGAAGGTGACGGCGCCGCACTGGCAGCTTCCTTCGAGTTTCATGGATCCGTACCGTTTTTTAAGCGCTACCAGCCTTCGGCTTACTTGAGCGCATGCGTGCTATGTTCGAAGTTTCTTTGCTCGAATGTTCAGTCCGTCAGGCGAATGCGTACCCGGCGGTTCTGCTTGCCCTTGTTCTCGATCTTGCCGAGCTCGAGCCGGCCGATTTCGGATGTGCGCTGGACATGGGTGCCGCCACAGGGCTGAAGATCGACATCGCCGCCGATGCGCACCAGCCGGACCTTGCCGGAGCCGCGCGGCGGCTTGACCGACATGGTCTTCACCAGTCCCGGATTGGCATCCAGCTGTTCGTCGGTGATCCATTCGGAAGTGACTTCATGATCGCCGGCGGCAAGGGTGTTGAGGGTTTCGACCAGCGCATCGCGGTCGATCTGACCGTCGCTCATATCGAAATCGAGCCGGCCTTCGGAATCGCCGATCTGGCCGCCGGTCACGGGATAGGGCAGGGCGACGGACAGAAGATGCAGGGCCGTATGCATGCGCATCAGCTTGTAGCGCCGAGACCAGTCCAGGTGGACAACGACTTTGGTTCCCGGTGCGGGCAGGGTCTGGCCTTCGGCCGGAACATGCACGATCTCGGTCCGGTCCGCGTCATAGACCGTGGTCGCGATTTCGATCCGGCTGCCGTCGTGCAGTTCCAGATGCCCGGCGTCACCGGGCTGGCCACCGCCGGTCGCATAGAAGATGGTGCGGTCGAGCAGGATACCGCCGCGGTCGTTGACCCCTACCACTTCCGCTTCGCAGGTCCGCAAATAGGCGTCGTCGCGGAACAGGGGCTCGGTCATCGCTCTCTCCTGGAAATGAAATTGATCGGGTGGTCAATTGAGCAATGAACGCGCACCGTTGCAAGCGCCTTTCGCCGCGAAAGTGTCGCCCTGGATCGGTGAAGCTGCTTCGAACTAACCGGCCGTCGCGCGGGAGGCGAGAAGCCGGACAGCGAAGGTGCCCATCAGGCCTGCGAGGGTCCAGTCGAAGATCCGCATGGCGCGCGGAGACTGCTTGAGGAATTGGGAGACAGCGCTTGCGCCGAGCATGATCACCATGCAGCCGCTGAAGCCGAGCACGATGAAATAAAGCGCCAGAAACAGGAGCTTTCCGGTCGCGTCCGGGTCCGAGGCGCTGACGAACTGCGGCAGGAAGGTCATGAAGAACAGGGCGATCTTCGGGTTCAGCAGGTTGATGCCCAGGCCTTGCAGCCAGACGCGCCGCAACGGCTGTCGGGAAGGGGCGGCGGCTTCCATGGAAAAGGAGGAACCGCGGCGGATTGCCTGAATAGCGAGCCAGAACAGATACCCGGCGCCAATCACCTTCAGAACCGTATAGGCGGTTTCCGAAGCGGCCAAGAGTGCCGCTACGCCGAACAGGGCCAGACCCGCGTGGATCGTGATACCGGTCGATGCGCCGAGGACTGCAACCGTGCCCGCTTTGCGACCGCGCATCAGCGTCCGGCTCATGTAGAACATCATGTCCGGACCGGGGGTGAGGATCAGCACCACGGCAGCGGCCGTAAAGGCGAGAAGGACGGACAGGTCGGGGACGAAGGTCATTGCGATTTCCGGAAGGGAGTGAACGGATCAATTGACATTGCAGGATATGGCCGCCGTGGGCAACTCGCCACTCCGCTTCCCAAACCTCCGTTTCACGGAAGAGCAGACATTTATGCCCCGTCCGGCCGCATCCTTTCAGCGGCGGCCGAATGCTTTTCGGCGGGGTGTGCCTACGGAACTCCCCGAAACGGTATGGTTTCTCGGCGGCGCTGCTTCAGGCAAGTCGATCCCGATGTTCCGGGCTGTCACGGATGGGGGATTAAGTCCCGACATACGGCGCGCCGCGGAGTAGAGAACAAGCAGCCCCAGCAGCGATAAAGCAGAAATCGTGAGGACACGATTCCAGAGATAGGCCATGCCGACGTCGGAGGTAATTGCTCCGCTTTCGCTGCTCTTGAGAAGCATTATGGTTTTCGGGGCCCCCAATGCGAAGAAGTCGTAATCCTGGCGGATTTTCTGACCGTTGACCTCGTATTTAAAACTGCATTGATGAAACAGATAGACCTTGGACCGGCATTTCCTGTCCGTGGTCGGAACGAGAGCGGGGCGGAGCTGCTCGCTGCGAAGATTGAAGTCCTGAATGATTGTGCCGTCGAGAAAGAAGAGGGCAGGACCCAATGCAATCAAAATGATCGACAAAATCAGCTTTTTCATCGCAGCCTCCTAAAAAATATCAAGCGTATCTTTCAGGGTTGCGCGTTAAAATTGTTATAATTCGGGTTGATTTTGGGCCCGTACCGCCTGTTCCATCGTCGGACGTATTGCCGGTGCTGATCCGATTGGTTGCTCTATACGGTCAAAGCACCGGAGAAAGGAGCTGGGCGCCCTTGGCGATCACTCGGAAGGCGTAGCTGCGCTTGTCCAGGTCATCGGGGCCGGTCTGCCGGGCGCTGGCGAAATCCTCCTCCAGCATCCGGCTTATCTTCTCGATCATGCGTTCATGGGTGAACCACAGGGTGATTTCGAAGTTGATGCGGAAGGAGCGGTTGTCGAAGTTGACCGTGCCGACCGATGCCAGGTCGTCGTCGACCAGGGTCACCTTCTGGTGCAGAAAGCCGTCCGTGTAGCGATAGACCTTGATGCCCCGGCCGACCATGGTGTCGGCATGGGCGTGACTGGCGAGCCAGACGGTGGTGTGATCGGCCTTTTCCGGCAACAGGATACGCACGTCGACGCCGCGCATGGCCGCAGCATAAAGGGCGGTCTGGATGTCCATGGACGGTACGAAATAGGGAGAGGTGATCCAGAGCCGCTTCCGGGCCCGCGCTGCAGCTTCGGCGAAGGCGATGGAGCAATCCTCCATGTCGTCGGCAGGACCCGTCGGCATCACCAGAATCGGTTCGTCTCCCGGCTGGTCGATATGATCGAGTCTCTCAAACGAGATTTCCTCGCCATTGGCCCATTTCCAGTCCTCCAGGAACGACAAGGCGCAGGCGAGCGCAGACGGACCCGTTACCTTGACATGGGTATCGCGCCAGCGGCCGAATTTCTCCAGCCGACCCATATATTCGTCGGCGACGTTGTGACCGCCGACCCATGCACTGGCGAAATCGGTGACGACGATCTTGCGGTGGTTGCGGTAATTCAGGCGCATGGGGCCGAGCATGCGCAGGTATCGATGCTGTTCGTTGAAGCCGCTGACGAAAATGCCGGCCTCGCTCAGCCGGTTCAGGTAGGCCTTGGACAGGCCATTGCAGCCGACTTCGTCGTAAAGCAGATAGATGGTCAGTCCGTCCTTTGCGCGCGCAATCAAGGCATCGGCGAACTGGCGGCCGAGAGTGTCGTCCCGGAAAATGAAAAACTGGACCAGGATCGTATGTCTGGCCTTGGCAATTCCGTCCAGGATCGAATTGAACGTCGCTTCTCCGTCTATCAGCAAATCGCAGCTGTTTCCGGCGAGAAACGGCAGTCCGGCTATCTTCGACAGCACAGGCCACTGGCGCGTTTCCTCCTGGTCGGTGAGGGACATGCGTTCGGCACGCTTGTGCCGCCCGAGCCGGCCCAGATCGGACTGGATCCGGAGATAATCACTGAAGGACTTCCAGCCGAAGACAAGATAAAGGGGAACTGTCAGGATCGGCAGGAAAAAAAGCGAGAGCAACCAGGCGATGGACCCTTGAGCGGTCCGGCTGTTCATGATTTCCCGCACCGCGCAGACAATGGCGGCGACATAGAAACAAAAAACGATGGCCGCGACGATACCGAGATTGTTGGCGACGGTGTCCACGACCGTTACATCGTGGACCGCGTCGGTTATCAGTCTGGCATCCTGGGTCGGGTCCATCTATTGGTCCTTGTCGGCCACCCTCAGACGAAAGGCGCCGTCAGAGTGCCCGATCGTTCAAGCCAGCCGGGCACGGGCAGGTTCTTCGAGCGCAGGAACTCCGGATTATAGAGCTTCGACTGGCTGCGGGTGCCATGATCGCACAGGATGGTGACGATGGTGTGCCCGCGGCCCAGGTCTTTCGCCAGACGCCGTGCTCCGGCCAGATTGATTGCTGTCGAGCCGCCGAGCAACAGGCCTTCCTTCTCCGCAAGGTCAAAGACCAGGGGCAATGCCTCCTCATCCGGGATCGCATAGGGATAATCGACCGTGATATCGCCGACGATCGGGGTGGAGCGGCCGAGGCCGATCCCTTCCGCGATGGACCCGCCATCCGTCGCCTTTGCCTCGCCGTCCTTGAACAGGTGATACATGCCTGCGCCCAGCGGATCCGCACAGCCAATGGCAATGGTCGGCTTCTGTTCGCGCAGATAGGTCGAGACGCCGGCCAGCGTGCCTCCGGACCCGACCGCGCAGATGAAGCCGTCGACCTTGCCGTCGGTCTGTTCCAGGATTTCAGGACCGGTGGTCAGGTAATGCGCCTTGCGGTTATCCAGGTTGTTCCACTGGTCGGCAAACAGAACGCCGTTGGGTTCGCTCTTCGCCAGCTCTTCGGCCAGCCTGCGGGCCACATGCTGGTAGTTGTTCGGATCGGAGTAGGGCTTGGCCGGGACTTCCAGGAGTTCTGCGCCGCACAGGCGCAGCATGTCCTTTTTTTCCTGTGTCTGGGTTTCGGGAATAACGATGACCGTCCGGTAGCCGCGGGCACTTGCCACGAGCGCAAGCCCGATCCCGGTGTTGCCGGCGGTTCCCTCCACGATCAGGCCGCCGGGCTTCAGATCGCCACGGGCTTCCGCCTCCAGGATCATCTGCCGGGCCGGCCTGTCCTTGACGGACTGCCCGGGGTTCATGAACTCCGCCTTGCCGAGTATTTCGCAGCCGGTTTCATCTGAAAGGCGGTTTAGCCGGATCAGAGGCGTGTTGCCGATGGCATCGACAACGGAAGGACACACAGTCATGAGGCGTTCCCAAATCTTGTTATTCGTCTCATGACCTAATCCGCCAGTCGTGTTTGTTCAAGTTTGCCGCGCAACTTAACGGAACAAATCGTCCTTTATCCGGTCGGCAATCATTCTACTGTCGGGCCTGATCGCTTGTCCGGGATCGATGTAAAATCGCGAAAGACGGTAATCCGACACTAGAAATCGGCCAAGAGACAAAAAAACATCCCTATTTTCAGGCTGGATCGAAATTCAAAAAAAAGCGGCCCGACCCGTAGGTCAGGCCGCGTTTCGCGGGGGGGGATGGAGGTAGGTAGATCGTCAGGCCTGGGCTGTTCCGAAAAGCCAGTTCCAGGCGACCTGAACGCGGGTGGCGGCGGCATGGAAGAAGGCCGTGATCTTATCCCAGATCGTTTCGCCGAGGCTGGCCATCGTTTCCGTCGAAGTCTGTTCTTCCGTGGGCTTTGCCTCGATGAACTCGATGGAAGTTGCCTGATTGCCCTCGTGAACGACACGTCGGGTGAAGACCAACTGGCCGTCTGTCATGACACGGGACTCATCCGTCTTGGCGACTGTCGTCGCGGGATCTGTGGAACTGACCACAATCGCTCGACCGTCCGGCAGGAGGTGGGTTTCATTGGTGCCGACTTCCGAGTCGTAGATGACTTCTCCGTAGGAATCGATCAATTCGACCCAGACGGTCTTCCGGCCCTGGATTTCGATCTCACCAACCCAGATGGTGAGTTCGCTCTCAAGGGGATCTGCTTCTTCCGGCGTGGCAGAGGCCACCGTCACGGCAAGATTATCATCCGGCAGGTTGAAGGTTTCCTGCGGCAGTGAGGCTGCGCTCGCACCAACGGTAAAACCGGCAGCGAGACACACAGCGAGTCCAACGCTTTTTATCAACTGGTACATTTGCGCCTCCCAAGGCAGCTATGACCGTTACGACGTCTCTTGTCCCGAATGTCTGCTTATATAACCGCCTGGCGGCTTCCGGGTTCCATTGTCCGTCGTCACTATTTGGTCATTATTGCACCACAAACCGGACAAAAGGTGTAATATGAATCACAAAACCCTGCGATTTTGATCACGTTTTGTTAATCAATATGTATTTTCAGAGTTTTTCTCTGGGGGATGTATGCTGAATTGGCGTTTTATGCTCGTGATTTCTACTGAGTGTCACAGCGTAGGAGAAAAACGCTCTGCCTTTTGCCGGGGATGCTGTGGCGCGGCCAAAGCGTGCCGGCTTCCGAAATAGCAAACAAAAAAAGCAGCCCTGCGGCTGCCGGGGAACGGGGCCGTTCCAGTGTCTCGAAGGGCGGTCGATGGGGCAACGCGCTTCAAGGGATTTCAGCTCGGGCGGTCACGATGATCTGTATTGTTATATTCCCGCCAAGCTGTCGGGCTGCCGTGGCCCATGATTATAAAAAGATTCCGGTTGCACTCCTGAAAGAGGGCAATGCCAGTTTCGTTCGATCTGCCGTTTGTTCTCAGGGAATTTTGTAGCAGCGACGCTCACATTTATTCTCTGTGATGCATCTTCCATGAGTGGCAGCTTTTAAAGAATAGAATGGGAACTTTGTGATTCCAGCAATATTGTCAAATTTACGATAATTGTATGGAGAACGTTACGTAGATGTCATTGCCTTATAATTAAGTTGTTGGAAAATCATATGATATATCGCTCGAATATGTTTCATGTGCACTATATTATTTTTGTGTATCTCTTTTCATGTCTGGTTATTTTTGCCTGAACCGACTTTTGGAGATTTCGTAAACAGAAGTCATTCTGGTTGCATGGTTTGCAACCATTGCAGGTGTTTTGAGATTTGCCGCTGTAAAACTCGGGCAGATGTCCGAAATGAAGGCACAAAAAGATCGGCATTGACCGGCGATAACCGGTTTCTTTGTGTTTGTGCGGGTCTGCTCTGGTGTGCCTAAGATTGTCCGAAATTCCTGTGCCCTGGCTCCGGTGATTATGCGTAGAAATGACGATCGTTACTCTTTCCAGGTATCTGATATCGTTGGGTATTTCGATAGATGTTTACCTTAGGTTCAGCGCAGAGCTTTCCGGGTGTCTTACCGGACCGGTCAACCGGGCGATGGTGCCGAATACGCCAAAAACGCTTTTGCAACTGAGAATTATCTGCTCCACTGATTTTGTTTAAAGGTCTGATTCGTATTCGTTTTCAGTATTGGTGTTCAAAAGCCAGGCCTCTGTTTAAGAATTTATTTCAGGGCGGCGGGGATTGTTTTGAACAATACGACCAAGTCTGGTCTTCCGGTTTTACGAATTGATGCACGGCCGGAACGACATTTTTTCAAATTTCGCGGAGACGGCGGTGCGGCCAAAACAGGCCGGTTGGAGTTGGCCGATTATGTGCTCCAATGGGGCAGGGCAGCTGTTCTTGCTTGTATCGGCCTGGTGCCTGTGACGTCTGCGGCGTTTGCCGAGGATGGATGGTGGCGCACCGATCTGGGAAAAGACTCTGAGGGCCGGAACCGGTACAAGGTCGAATCCGGCCCGATCGACCAGCATCCGGGTGCTTCGCTCGATACCCTGACCTTTTTAGCGAATTATGGTTTTGGCGCGAGCCGTCCCTTCACGCTTACGGGGTCTACTTCGGTCAATTACGACCTGACGAGTGTGATCCCGATCACCATACAAACGAACGGATATTCCGACTCCGAGGATTTCTTCCACTTGATCGAGGAGGGGAGCTTTCGGGCGAAGGGGGGAACGTATGGTATCGGGACCTTCCTGCAAAGTTATGCCTTTCCAGGCCTGAAGCTGACCGACAAAAAGGGAGGCGCGCTGATCGACCTGACAAACACCGGTTCGGTCAGTCTGAAAAGTCAGGGAACTACCGTCCTGATCGCTTCCTTCGGTACGGATGGAGCACACGGAACAGACAAGGGGCATTTATCGACCCATTCCGGAGGCGGCGGCAAGCCCGGACAGACGGGGGGCAATGTTGTGTTCCGGAATGGTGGCTCCATAGAAGGCAAGGGTGCCACCACCGCTTATGTCGGACGGTTTGACAGGGCTGGAACCGTATCCGTCATTTCCGCCGCAGGTAACGGCGGCCATGGCGGAAAGGCCGGGGGGCTTGCTGCTGGCGGACATGGCGGCGCCGGAGGCCGGGGCGGCAATGGCGGAATTGTCACCGTTGTCAATGGCCTCAATGGTCAGGGCACAATTTCCAGTGCCGCTGAAAATCAGTCAGGTATTCTTGCCTTATCCATCGGAGGGGAAGGCGGTTCGGCCGGCGGTTCGTCCATTGTCTCTTCCGGAAATGATGGCGGCGTCGGCGGCAATGGCGGTATCGTCAGTGTCGACAATGACGGCATCGTCACCACGACGGCCAGGAATGCGACGGGGATCGATGCGGAGAGCATCGGAGGTGGCGGCGGCGCCGGTTCGGGAGGCGGCTGGTTCGGTGGATCGGGGGATGGCGGCAACGGAAACGCCGGAAAAACGGTCGCGGTGGGAAATTCCGGATCTGTGCAAACGTCCGGCAATTCCTCGGTCGGTATTTTTGCATCAAGCACCGGCGGCAACGGTGGCGATGGCGGCAGCAGCTCTTCGATCATCGCGGTCGGGGCCTCCGGCGGGAAGGGCGGTCACGGCGGCGAAGTCCTGATCGGCATATCGGGCAAGGTTAAAACCACCGGGATCAGCGCCAATGGGGTCGTTGGGCAATCTGTCGGTGGCGGCGGCGGGCGCGGCGGCAATGCATCTTCAGCCGGACCCGTCAGCGTTTCGGTCGGGGGAAGCGGCGGAGCCGGGGGCAATGGCGGTGTTGTCCAGTCAGTCGTTACAGGGTCGGTTGCGGCCGAAGGACTGCATTCGGACGGGCTGGTGCTGCAATCGATCGGGGGCGGCGGCGGTCATGGCGGTTCGGCGAAGGGCGTTTCGCTCGGGTCTGTGGCTGTCAATGTTTCCGTCGGTGGCAGTGGTGGCTCCGGCGGCAGCGGTGGAGCGGTCATCGGTTACCTCAGGTCCGGTTCTGCAATCATCACCGGCAAGGAAGCCTTCATCGACGACAGCAGCGGCAAAACGCTTACGCCGGCGGATGTGTCCAAATCGGCCACGGATGCGAGCAAAGGCAATCATTCCTATGCAGTCCTGGCGCAGTCGATCGGCGGCGGTGGCGGCAAGGGCGGAAACGCGGTTTCCGTTGCGGCTGGCGTCAACCCGTCCGGAGCGTCCGTCGGGGTCGCTGTCGGGGTCGGAGGCACCGGAGGGACCGGTGGATCCGGCGGGGCTGTCACGATCAATAATGCCGGCAAATTGACGACCTATGGCCGCCAGGGTACCGCGATGGTGCTGCAGTCGATCGGCGGCGGTGGTGGGTCCGGTGGTTCGTCGACGACAGTCGCGGCCGGTGCGGGCGAAATCGGGGGCGCGGTCTCCGTCGGGATCGGCGGGAACGGCCAGTCCGGAGGGGACGGCGGCACTGTGATCGGGGGCAACAGCGGTGCGATCGAGACATGGTCCAGCCAGTCTCTCGGGATCCTGGCGCAGTCGATCGGCGGCGGCGGCGGTCATGGCGGCAATGTCGTCGACGTCGCAGCCGCTCTTGGAGAAAATGCGGCATCGGCAGGTGTCGGCGTCGGTGGCAGCGGTGGCAGTGGCGGCACGTCGGTGATGGCCTCTGTTGTCCAGGGGGGCACGATCGTCACCCAGGGCGCCCAGTCTCATGGCGCTGTCGTTCAATCGATCGCCGGCGGCGGTGGCGCGGGCGGCAACGTGCACAGCTATTCGGTTTCGGCCGCGACCGGGGCGGGAGGCAGTGGGGGCAAGGCGTTTTCGCCCAGTGTCAGCGTGGGCGGCAGCGGCGGCGTCGGTGGAAAAGCCGGGATCGCATCTCTGTCCAATTCCGGCTCGATTGCCACATACGGCGCCAATTCCTTTGGCGTTGTCGTCCAGTCCGTCGGTGGCGGCGGAGGGACAGGAGGCAACGTCTCGTCTCTTTCTGTCGCTGCTGCGCTCAACCGCAGTTCCGGCAGCGACAGCTATGGGGGAACATCCGTCAGCGCATCCGTTGCTGTCGGCGGCAGTGGCGGAGCCGGAGGCACCGGCGGAACAGCGTCCTTTGAAGCAGGTGCCAGATCCAGCATTCTGACCGATGGTCAGGAATCCAGCGCCGTGGTCGTTCAGTCGATCGGCGGCGGCGGCGGCGCGGGCGGGCATGCGCAATCGATTTCCGCCGCCACACTTGTTTCAAACCGGACCGAGGTCAATAACGGGGTCCTCAATTGGCTGCGTTCCAAATTTCCGGATGCGCCCTGGGACGACCCGGGAACGAACGACCCGGGCAAAAGCTACAGCGCCTCGGCTGCGGTCGGCGGGAAAGGCGGCCAGGGGGCGACCGGCGGGATCGTGGACGTCAAACTGGACGGATCGGCGGCGATCGAAACCAGGAGCGATCATTCCCACGGTGTTCTGGCGCAGTCGATCGGCGGTGGCGGCGGCAGTGGGGGCGTGGCGCATTCCATTGCGATCGCAGGCTATAAAACCGTGGGTCTCGGCCTGACTATCGGCGGTGAAGGCGGATCCGGCAATCATGGCGGCAAGGTCACCATCAGCGATCTGGGCATTGTCGACAGCACGACCATGATTGCCACCAAGGGCGACCAGTCCCACGGCATTCTGGCGCAATCGATTGGCGGCGGCGGTGGAGATGGTGGTACCGCGGGCGCAGGAACATTGAGCATCCCGGGCGTCTCGGGCGTGACCTTTACCACGGCGCTGGGCGGAAAGGCGGGCACCTCCGGGGATGGCGGCGTCGTCAGCGTCACGCGGGATGGAGCCATCGCGACGTCCGGGGCAAATTCCCACGGGATTGTCGCCCAGTCGGTTGGCGGCGGCGGCGGAACCGCATCCCATGGCGGGGCTTCGGACGGGGGCGGAGCCCTGTCGTTTTCCCTAGGCGGCGATGGCGGTGCAGGCGGCGCAGGAGGCAGTGTTACCATCGCCGGCGGTGGCACCATCCACACGACCGGCGAACAGGCCCATGGTCTGGTCGCCCAGTCGGTCGGCGGCGGTGGCGGGATTGGCGGCGCATCGTCCGGTGGTGTTCTGGGACTGTCTATCGGAGCGAGCGTTCATCTCGGCGGCGGCAGCGGGTCCGGCAGCGATGGCGGCACCGTGATGGTGACGAAAGGCGGGTCCGTCATGACGCAAGGGGCGCATGCCATTGGTGTGCTTGCCCAGTCGGTCGGCGGTGGCGGTGGTCTGGTCGGAACCGGAGAATTGACGGTCGGGGTCGGCCTGGATCAGAACATCCACCTCGATTCAGGCGGAAGTGGAGCCGGCGGAACCGTCACGGTTTCCGATGAGGGCCTTTCGACGCCGCTCAACGTCACCACATCGGGAAAAGGGGCACATGCCATTTTCGCCCAATCAGTCGGCGGTGGCGGCGGATTTGTGGTCTATGTGGACAATGATGACACCCGCGTCGACTACCACGCTCCGGCGTCTGCCACGAGTGGCGTCGGTGGCGAGGTCAAGGTTATTTCCCATGGTAGCCTGCAGACTTCGGGGACGAAGGCCTATGGCATTCTTGCCCAGTCGGCGGGTGGGGGATCCTTGGTCCATGCAACGGATTCCGGCTTGACCATTCTTTCGGGCAAGGGAACTTCCGGCATCGTCGATGTGGAACAGTCCGGTACCATCAAAACCACCGGTTACGAATCCCACGGCATTTATGCGGTCGCGGCAAAGGATTATTCCTCATCGGGTTCCGAAGGCTCGTTCAAGGGGGCAATTTCCGTCACGACACGGGGGACGCTTGATGTTTCCGGTTTGGCGAGCGCTGCCATCCGAACGGTCAACGGCTTTTCCGTTTCCGCGCGTTCCGCATCCGGGAAGACAACGACCGAAATCGATGTCGCGGCAGGCAGCAGAGTTGCCTTTACCGGCGATGCGCTTGAGGGGGACGGTATTTATGCCGAAGACCGCATCGGTGATATCAAGATAACCGTAAAGGGGACGGTCGAGACCAAGGGCGATGGGATCACGGACTATCAGTCCGCGATACGGGTCGAAGGCACGGGGTCGATCGATGTTGCCTCTGGCGGCTCCGTCATTGGAACCATCACCGGATCGGGCGGCACCGTCAACCTGAATAACTCCGGTACGATACGGGGCAAGACGTCCGGCCTGTCGCTCTACAATCTGAATTCAGGTGGGCTTCATTACCTGCCGGTCGATCTCCGGGCGAATACCGTTGCGGCGATAGCCACGGAAACGGCCAAGCTCAAGGGCGAAATCCGGCCGGTCCTCACATCCTTCGGCAGGTTTTCCGGGAGCGCCAACCTGCTGAGCGCGAGCCTCTCGCTCGATGGCGACGTCGATCGTGTGACCAATTCGCTCATCACCCAGTACAGCGTTGTGAAAGCCGGTGAAAATTTGGTTCTGAACGGCGTCGACATCGATTTTGGCCGGGCCAACGCGACCGGCAACGAAGGCAAGATCCTCGGCCGGATCTCGAGTTCGGTCGATAGTTGGGTTGTCGGCGGCACAATTGCTTCGGGGGACCAGGCCTTCTACGAGCTGGCGCTCGATGCCGCGAACGCCCATACATCCGATGAACTGTCCTCAACGCTCTCGGCATTGGATCCGAGCCAGCATTTCCACACCACGCAGTCCCAGGCGTCGGTCGGCTCTGCCGGTGCGACGACGCTGCTGAGCTGCGGTGTGGCAACCGGAGCCTTTGCAGCCATCAACGAAGGCGAATGTTCCTGGGCAAAGTCGATTTTCTCGGTTGAGAGAAACTTTGAAACCGGCAGCAAGATCAGCACATCAGGCCTTTCCCTGGGGCGTCAGGTAGCCATTGCCGATCATTGGCGCTTCGGTCTCTCGGCGGGGTATCAGGGGGCGTGGCTCAGCGGTGGCGGTATCAACAGCGAAGGCGATCGGTATCTTGGCGGTGCCGCTCTGAAATATGTCGAAGGCCCGTGGCTTGCCGCCACCACGATCGTCGGGGTCTATTCCGAAGCGGACGCATCCCGGCGGATCACCACCAGTGGCGGAAGGTATACGGCAACTTCGCAACAGCGTGCGGCGTCGCTGACCGGCCGGCTGCGTCTTGCCAGGTTGTTCGAGCTTGGAGCCTTGCAACTGACACCGCTGGTCGATTTCGACGCGCACTGGGTTCACGATTTCGGTTACAGGGAAACCGGTGCCGGGGCCCTGAACCTGATGGTAGAAGAGGAAGACCATGCGCTGTTCGATCTCCGGCCGGCGCTACGCTTAGGGACGGATCTCGCACTGGACGGCGATTTCGTCCTGCGTCCCTATCTGGAAGTGGGCGCCCGATTTGCCCTCAACGACAGCACCATGACCAGTTCCCTGCCGGACAGCGTGTTCGGCACCGATCCGGTCGTCCTTTCGCTCGAACGGGAAGACGTCTCCGGGACGGTGGGTGTCGGCTGGGATATGCTGGGAACGAACGGCTTCGAGGCAAAGTTGCGGTACAATGGAGAGTTGGGCGCGGAGACGCTGAGCCACAGTGTCAGTTTCAAACTGGGTTACAAATTCTGACGGTTCATTCGAAGCATTCCGGACATTTCCTGCGATCCCGTCATTTCGAAAGGTGCTCTTTTTCAGAAACCGAAGTTTCTAAAGGCGGTTACGGAGCGCGTAATGTCTGGCAGGTCGTTTCCGGCGAGTGGATGAAAGCCAGGGGGAAAGCGACCGCGGACGATTGTGCGTTCTCAAAACCCGCTGACACAGGTTTCGCAATGATCCACGCTGGGCGGCTCTGCGAAGAAGGGGCCTGCAAGGGCGCGCCATTTCTGGAAATCGTCGGAGCCGCGGAACTTGACCGTATGGTCTTCCAGGGTCGCCCACTGGACGATGAGGCGATAGAGCGATGGCGTCTCGATGACCTTTTCCAGGCGCATGCCCTGGCAGCCTTCAGCGGCCTTGAACAGGGGGACAGCCTTTTCGACCGCTGCCAGAAACTCTTCGTCGGTGCCTTCCTTGATGCGCAGTTCTGCCACTTCACGGATCATGATCGTTGTTCCATCCCTTGTCTGTTCGTTTTCGGCCATCGCTCCGGCCCACATGTATGGCTCCGGCCCCGGACTGCATCCTGTCCATGGGGAGCAGGAAGATGGTAGCGGAGGAGCGACACCTCCGCCAAGCGCGATCGCACCATTGCGCACATCAGACATGGTTCTGACATGTCCGCCGGCTAAATAATCGGCTGATGAAGCGACCTGTCGGGAAATGGATTTTGGAATGGATGCGAGACAGCTCGCCCGTGTCTTGACTCAGACGATCGAAGACGGTGCTCTTTCCGCGGGCACACAGCTCCCGTCCCAGTCCGAACTGATGAAGGAATACGGCGTTTCGCGTCACGTGGTCAGGAAGGCGCTGGGCCTTCTGGAGGAAAGGCACCTCATCACCAGCTGGCAGGGCAGCGGATCGGTCGTTCGGGGGCGGGAATGGCCCTATCCGATCACCAGCCGGACGCGTATCCATCTCAGCCTGCAGGAATCCGGCGCGCGGATGTGCATCAAGGTGCTCAAGACGCTTGAAAAGAAGCGCCCGTCGCCGGACGTGGCCCAGTTGCTGGGCGTTTCCCTGCGGGAGAAGCTTCCGTTCATCGAGTTCCTGCTGATCGCCGATGAGCTTCCCATCGCGCTGGGCCATCACTTTATCCACCCATCCGTCTCCGTCGATATCCTGCAGAGGGTGGAGGAGATTGGCGAGATTGCGGATGCCTATGCCGCGATCGGGATCGAGGACTATTTCCGGACCCGGACCATGGTGCGGGTCCGGATGCCGAGCGAACGGGAAACGGATCTTCTGGAGATCCCGCGCCAGCAGCCGCTCTTCGTTCTGCTCGGCCTGAACGTCAGCTTAGACCAGAAGCCACTCGAAGTGACCGAGGCGATCGTTCGCGGCGACCGGATCAGGCTGGATATCTAGGATGCTACCAACTTAGGCATTCTATGCATTTATCGCACCAAATCCCGCACTTGGTGCAAAGATTTCGTGACACCCGGTCCCTCTGGCGATCTTGTCACCCGAGTGTCATTCAAACTTGGTTTTAGCCTCTTCGTGCTTGCGGCAACGCGGCGCCTCTGACGTGACTGAGCGCGGGTCCTCCTTCGCGCCGTCAATCGAGTATCGAAACGAGGTCTTGAAGACATGCTTAAGAAACTCTCCCTTGCAATGCTTATGGTCAGCGTCAGTGTCGTTGCTGCCGAAGCCAAAACCGTCATCACCTGCCTGACGAATTCCGGTCACCTGACCCGCCAGCACGAGCCGCTGGTGAAGGAATTCAACGAAATGCAGGACCAGATCGAAGTGAAGTACGCAGCTCCTGCAAAGGACTATGCGGATTCTCACCTGAAGATGATGCGCGCTTCCGCGACCAACACCCTGCCGGATTGTGCCTTCGAAGCCTATAACCAGCTGCCGGCGCTGGCCCGTGCCATGGCCAAGCGCGGTCAGATCGTCGACCTTGCGCCGCTGATCAAGGCCGAAGGCGAAGGCTGGAAAGAGCTCAACTACACCGACAACATGCTGAACCTGGGCCGCGTCGACGGCGTGCAGTACGGCATGCCGTTCAACGCCTCCGTCATCCAGTGGTACTACAACGCCGACCTGTTCCGTAAGGCAGGTCTGGACCCGGATAACTTCCCCAAAGACTGGGACGGCCTGTTTGCCGCCACGCAGAAGATCGCAGCCCTTGGCGACGACATCACGCCGATGTTCATGTGGATGATCAACGGCGATGACTGGGGTTTCCAGACCCTGATCGAAATGCAGGGCGGCGCCATGGTTTCCGAAGACGGTCAGAAAGTGGTCTTCGACGAAAACGACCATGCTCTCAAAGCCATGCAGATGGCACGCCGTCTCGTGACCGACGGTGGCGCGCGTACCGATCAGGATCGTGGCACCCAGTTCACCGCCTTCACCGAAGGCAAGATGGGCATCTGGGGTCTTTCCCCGGCCGGCGCTCGTGACATGCAGGAACGCGTTGGCGATGCCTTCGATCTGCGCTCCACGACCTTCACTGTCTGGAACGATGAAAAAGGCACGCTGCCGACCGGTGGCAATGCCGCGATCATCACCACCCAGGACCCGGAAAAGGTTGCTGCCGTCTGGGAATACCTGAAGTTCGTGACCGGTCCGCGTGGCCAGCAGGTTGCTGCCCAGATCACCGGCTACCTGCCGACCAACCGCCGCACGCTCGACGACGAGTATCTCGGCAAGTTCTACGCGGAAAACCCGTACTACGCGACGCCGATCAAGCAGTATGACCGCGCAGGACCCTGGTATGGCTACCCGGGCACCCAGAACCAGAAGATCTGGAGCGAGCAGCGTTCGGTCATCAAGGCTGTCATGGAAGGCTCGACCTCTCCGGCAGACGGCGCTGCCGAACTCAAAGCCATCGCGGAAAAGCTCTCCGAGAAATAAGCGATTTCAGAAAAATCACGGCAGGCGGGCTCTGGGCCTGCCTGCCTTTTCCTCATTCAAGACGACAGGGGCGTGCCGTGGCAGGTCTGGAACTCAGAGACATCCGAAAGTCTTTCGGCAATACGCAGGTGCTGAAGGGATTGTCCTTTCAGATTGCCGACGGAGAATTCCTGTCGCTCGTCGGTGAATCCGGCTGCGGAAAATCGACCCTGCTGCGGATCATCTCCGGACTGGAAACGCCTGACAGCGGCGAAGTCCTGATCGGCGGCGAGGTGATGAACGCGGCCTCTCCGAAGGACCGCAACATTTCCATGGTCTTCCAGGACTACGCCCTTTATCCGCACATGAGTGTGGCCCAGAACATCTCGATGCCGCTGATCATGGCGCGTCTGCCTCTGCATGCGCGGCTGCCGCTCCTCAACAAGATCAGCCCGAGCGCACGCGCCATCCGGCCGGAAATCGCCTCCGAAGTGGAAGCCGTCGCGAAGCAGTTGCGCATCGAGCATCTCCTGAACCGCCGCCCGGCGGAACTCTCCGGCGGCCAGCGCCAGCGTGTTGCGCTCGGCCGGGCGCTGGTGCGCCATCCCAAACTGTTCCTCATGGACGAGCCGCTTTCCAACCTGGATGCGAAGCTGCGCGTCGAGGTGCGCAAGGAAATCACCGAGCTGCATCAAAGCACCGGTCTGACCTTTGTCTATGTCACCCACGACCAGACCGAAGCCATGACCATGTCTCACCGGGTCGCCTTGCTGGAAAAGGGCCATCTGCTGCAGTTGGCAACACCGAGCGCGCTCTATGCCGATCCGCATTCGGTTGCGGTTGCCCGGTTCATCGGTTCCCCGGAAATCAACATCCTGCCGGTGGACGTGAGTTCAGGCATTGCGCGGCTCGGCGAGACGACGGTTCCGGGCCGTGCGGTGAACATGGACGGCTCCACACTGTTTGCCCTTCGTCCGGAAGCTGCCCGGCTGGTCGACCGGCACGATACGTCGACCGACTTCAAGCTGGGTTTCACACGTCACCTGACCGAAGACCTCGGGCATGAAGTCCTGCTCCACGGCACCCTCGATGCCCTGCCGGAGGCCAGGTTCCGCATGCGTCTCCCGAAAACATCGGACCTGTTGTCCGGCACCAGCCTCGATACGGCGCTGCACGTCGGTTTCGATGCCCGAAGCCTGCTCTTCTTCAATGCCGATGGCGAGCGCCTGCGCGATGCGGCGATCGTTGCAGAGGTTCGGGAGGCAGCCCAATGAGCGCAGCCGCTCTTCCAAAGCAAGAGTGGGGACGGCGCCGGCTTGCCTATTTGTTGTCCGCGCCTGCATCGCTCCTCATCCTGCTGATCTATGTCCTGCCCATCGTTGCGGTCTTCGTGATCAGCTTCACCGACTATTCGCTTGTCTATGACGGCTTCAATTTCGTCGGACTGGACAATTACAAGCAGATGCTCACGGACGAGCATTTCGCCGAAGCGTTCCGGAACACGTTGATCTATGCGGCGATTTTCATTCCGGGCGCCTTCTTCCTTCCGCTGGTCCTGGCGATCGCGATCCAGCGGCGCCGGCGGTTCCGCTCCATACTGGAAGTGCTCTATTTCATGCCGGTCACCTCGACGCTAACCGCCATGACGCTGGTCTGGCGGGCGCTGCTCGACGGCAATCAGGGGGCGATCAACAACATGCTGGTCAGTCTCGGCCTGGACAAGGTCAACTGGCTCGGCGACGGCGATATCGTCCTGATCTCCATCGCTATGGTGTCGATCTGGGGCATCATCGGTTTCAACATGGTGCTGTTTCTCGCAGGGCTGACCGCCATTCCGCAGAACCTCTACGAGGCGGCGAGCATCGACGGCGCAGACCATCCGCTGGACCGCTTCTTCCAGGTGACCTGGCCGCTGCTGGCGCCGACCTCGCTGTTCGTTTCGGTGAACACCCTGGTCACAGCCTTCAAGCTGTTCGACACGGTCGCGGTGCTCACCCACGGCGGACCGGACCGGGCCAGCGAGGTCTATCTTTATCTCGCCTATCTGGAAGGCTTCGAGAATTTCAACATGGCCTATGCCTGCGCTTTGTCTCTCGTCTTTCTGGCGGTTCTGTTCCTTGTTGCCTGGCTGCAGACACGGATGGGCGATCGCAGGAGGACCCACGCATGAGTGTCACCTCGATCGAACAGCCGCAGGCCTCCTGGCTGCGCTTCCTCGCATCGTTCAAGCCGAAGTCGATCGCGGATGCCGTGGGGACGGGTCTCTTGTTCCTCGGCGCCTGGCTCGTCATCTTTCCCTTCATCTGGATGCTGTCGGCCAGCCTGAAACCCGCAGATGAGGTCTACGATTCCAATTTTCACTTCTGGCCTGAGACTTTCAGGGGGGACGTCAACTACTACGGTGTTCTCTTCGATCAGCCTTATCTGACGTTCCTGGCCAATAGTTTCATCGTCTGCGCCGGCATTCTGGTCGTGCAGCTCGTCACGGCGGTGCCAGCGGCCTATGCGCTGGCAAAGCTGAAGTTCAGGGGAAAGACGATCCTGTTCGGATTCGTCGTCGCTTCGCTGACCATTCCGATCAACGTGACGTCCATCCCGATCTACCTCGGGCTGGTCAAGGTCGGCCTGCTGGATACTTACTTTTCGCTGATGTTCCCGTTCTTCGTGTCGGTGTTCGCGATCTTCCTGTTCCGGCAGTTCTTCAAGGACTATCCGGACAGCATCATCGATGCAGCCCGCGTGGACGGTTTCAGCGAGATCGAGATTATCCTGCGCCTGATCCTGCCTGCGGCCATTCCAGCCGTCGCGGCTTTCTCGGTGTTCTCGGTGGTTGCTCACTGGAACGACCTCTACTGGCCGCTGATCGTCGTCCAGAGCCAGGAGAAAATGACCGCGGCGCTCTCCATGCTGCAGTACCAGTCTGAGTTCGACAACGACTACGGCCGGACCTTCGCGTCCGCGACCGTGGTCACCCTGCCGATGGTGGTTATCTTCCTCTTCGCCCGCCGTCTCTTCATCCGAAGCATCACCATGAGCGGGATCAAAGGGTAACGCCCCCTCACGCCGCTCCATCTCCAGAAAAGAAGCAAGACCAGAATGCTTAAGCTTATCGTGCTTTCCGACCTTCACATCGTACCTGAGGGGGATCTGTCACATGGTCTCGATACGACGGAACGGCTGGAAACCGGCATTGACTTCGTGAACCGGCATCATGACGACGCGGACCTGATCGTCATTGCCGGAGACCTCGCCGACCGCGGTGAGAAGGCGGCCTATGAGCGGCTGCAGACGTCGCTCGGAAAGTTCGCGCAAGCTCCCGTCCTGACCCTTGGAAACCATGACAGTCTCGAGGTTTTTGTCGACCACTTCGGCAAGGAGCATGTCAATGCCGAGACGGGCAAGGTCGATCATGTCATCGACAGGAACGGTCACAGGATCATCGTGCTCGACACATCCGTTGAGGGCCAGGCCGGTGGGCGCCTTGAAGAGGGGCAACTCGCGTGGCTGGAACAACAACTGAATGAAGCCGCCGACAAACCGGTGATCATCGTGATGCATCACAACATCACGCTGTTCGGGGTTCCGACCGACGGCATCATCCTGGAAAACGGCGAAGCCTTTGCCGAGTTGGTCAGCGGCAATCGCAATATCCGCTACGTCCTCTCAGGCCATGTGCACATGAGCGTGTCCGGAAACTTCAGGGGCGTGCCGTTCTGCACGATCTCCGGCGGCCACTACAGTATCGAGCCGACATTGGGGGCGCCGACACAGGAACGTTCGGCAGGATATGTTCCGCGCCGGGAAGGCCCCGGCCAGCTCGCGGTCGTTCTGAGCGATGACACGGCAACGGTCGTTCATATGGAAAACTACATCGACCGCCACCTGGTAATGTCGCCGGACCTCTTCTGAGGCGTCGCAAAATACCCCCTGTGGTCGCCATCTGTCGGGTAGCGGTCTCAGGCTGCTTGGCAGGCCAGGCAATGGCTTTGGAGTGGGATAGGACCATCAGCGAGGGAACAGATCCTCGATGATGATCGTGAGGTGTCGGTTCATGGCTTCCGAGGCGCCTTCGGAATCGCGCCGGGCGATCGCCTCGACGATTTCCTCGTGATGGCCGCAGTATTCGCGGCGTTTGGCGTCGGTGATCACCTTCTTCTTGAGCCGGATCCAGGGAGCGCGGTTGCGGATGTCGCCGAGAAGGTTGTTCAGGCTGATCAGAAGTTCGTTGCGCGTGGCGGCATAGATGCGGCTGTGCAATTCGGCGTCCCAGCGCTCGAAACTGGCGAGATCATCCGCATTCACCGCGTGCTCGTGGGCTTCGCGGATCAGCTTGATGTCGGCGCCTGTCGCGCTCGAGACGACGGAGGCCGCCGCCTGGGGTTCGATGATCAGGCGAACGGCCAGGATGTCGGCGGGACTTGCGCCGCTCAGCCGCTTCAGGATGTCGATGAAGTCGCGCGTCGTGCCGGCGGTCGAGACGATCTTGCGGAGTTTTGCCTGTGTGGCCATGGGACTGATTTCCTGAAACCGGCCTATTGGCCGAAATAGTTGCGGCGTCGGGACATAAGGTGGTCGCGCATGGCGCGCGCCGCTGCCTTGCCGTCCCAGTTTTTAAGGGCGATCAGGATTTCCTCGTGTTCGCGTCCATTGGCAAGGCGACGTTCTTCGGTAAAGGTCCGGCGGCGCAGCTCCATCATCGGCGCCTGGCAGCGGATAATCGAGAGGAGGTCGAACAGGTCTGTAAGAAAGGCGTTGTTTGCCGCCTGGTGGATCCGCTTGTGAAACTGGCTGTCCCAGTATTCATGCCGGTCGAGATCGATGGCCTCCACGCATTTCGCGTTCGCCTCGATAATGGCATCCAGTTCGGAAGACGAGGCGTTGCGGGCTGCCGCCTCAGCGCTGTGGGGCTCAATGAAGATCCGCAGGTTCAGGATGTCCAGCGGGCTGGCGTCGAGGAAGTGATCCAGGATGTCGGTGAACTGGTTGTCCGGCCGGTCCAGTACGACGGTTCCGCGGCCGACCTGGCGCTCGATCAGTCCTTCCTCCGCCATCTGGGTGAGGACCTTGCGCACCGTATTGCGCGCCACGCCGTACTCGGTTGCCAGCGCTCTTTCGTTGGGCATCAGTTCGCCCGGCTGCCATTCGCCGCTTTCCAGCCGTTGCTGCAGATCGGATCCCAGTGCAGATGCTTTTCTGACGGGCATATTGTCTCTTTTTACGTGATCCAATTATTTCAAAGGTTCACATAACGAGAACCAATTCAGACAACTTTCTGCATATTGGTTCAATAAATTCAAGAAAAATACTCTTGCAAGGGCCGAATAGTCCTCATACGCTGATGTCAAATATAAGCCAATATTAAATTGGCGCATATGGGAGGAGTGGATTATGCGGGTAGCCTCGATTAGGCATGCCGGGGAGAGGCGTGTCGGTATCGTGAGCGAGGACGGGCAGTCGATTGCCCCGATCGCGCTTTCGGTCGATGAGGCCGAGCACGGCGTCGCGGCGCTGGTCGGCAAGGACCTCGCAACGCTCGAGACCCTTTCTTCGCTGCCACTTTCCGAAGTCGAGCTTGAAGCGCCATTCCCGCGGCCGTCCCGCAATATCTTCTGCGTCGGCAAGAATTATCATGCCCATGCCCGCGAATTTTCGCGCAGCGGCTTCGATTCTTCCGCCGCCCAGGGCGAGGTGCCTGCGCACCCGATCATCTTTTCCAAGGTTCCCGAGACAGTGGTCGCGACCGGCGCACCGGTCATCATCGATCCGGCGATTTCCGAAGCGATCGATTACGAGGCGGAATTGGCTGTCATCATCGGAAAGGAAGGACGCGGTATCCGTGCCGAGGACGCGATGGACTACGTCTGGGGCTACACGATCGTCAACGACGTGACGGCTCGCGATCTGCAGGGCAAATACAGCCAGTGGCTGATCGGCAAGTCCCAGGACACGTTCTGCCCGATGGGTCCGTTCGCGGTGACGGCCGACGAGATCGATATTTCCGACACTGCCGTGATGACGTGGGTCAATGGCGAAGAGCGCCAGAACGCCAATACGCGCGATCTGATCTTCGATGTGCCCACCATTATTGCGACCATATCAGCAGGCGTCACGCTCAAGCCCGGCGACATCATCGCCACAGGTACGCCGGAAGGTGTCGGCATCGGCTTCAAGCCGCCGAAATACCTGCGCGACGGCGACGTGGTCCGGATCGACATCTCCGGCATCGGCACGCTCGAAAACCGGGTCACGGAGCGGCGCCCATGACCACGACGATGACCGCCGGCATGACCATCGAGCAGGAGGGCGAAGGCCCGGCCATCATCCTGCTCCACGGGCTCGGCGCCACGTCGAATTCCTTTCAGCCGCTGATGCCGGCACTCCGGGGACGGCGCGTCGTGCGCCCGGACCTGCCCGGTGCCGGACGGTCGGCCACGCCGCGCGGTCCGATCGACGTGCGTCTGCTCGTCGACGCGGTCCTTAAAGCCGCAAGCGATCTCGGCATCGCGGAAGCGGATCTGGTCGGACATTCCTTCGGGTCTCTGATCGCCCAGCATGTCGCCCAGGCGCGGCCGGCACTGGCCCGCACGCTAACCCTTTTCGGTCCGATCATCGAACCGGCGGACGCCGCGCGCGAACGCCTGAAGGGCAGGGCGCAATTGGCCCGCGACGAGGGCATGGCCGTTGTCGCCGAGCAGGTGGCATCAGCCGGACTTGCATCCGGATCCGACGAAACCAACGCGGCGGCGGTCGCCTTCGTGCGCGAAAGCCACATGCGCCAGGACGCGGAAGGATTTGCGAAGTCCTGCGAGGCCCTGGCCGGTGCGAGCCGTGCCGATGCCAAGGCGCTGAAAATGCCGGTGCTGGTCGTCACGGGCGATGAAGATGCGGTTGGTCCGCCTTCGGTCGCCCATCAACTGGCGGACGAGGTTGGGCGCAGTAAGGCGGTGATCCTGCCGGGCTGCGGACATTGGACGCCGATCGAGAAGCCGGCCGACTGCCGGCGGCTGTTATCCGAATTCGTCGGGAGTGCATGACCGACGCGAATTGAAGTTTGCCGGAAGCTTGGGAGGGCCGACGGCGCAAGGGAGGAACACATGGCTGGTTACACGAATGGCTTGAACGGCGGCGGATCCGTCCTGTTCACCAATGTGCGCATTCTGGATGCCACCGGCGAACAGCCCTATTCGGGTGAGGTTCTCGTTCAGGGCAACCGGATCAAGCAGATCACGCGGGGATCGTCCCGCTTCTCGCAGCCGATGACATCTTCCGGCGCGACGGTGATCGACGGCATGGGTGCAACGCTGATGCCCGGCATGATCGATGCCCACCTGCACCTGTCATGGAACAATGCGCCCGGTATCGACCCCATCCAGATGATGGAACTTGAGGAGCACATGCTCGTCACCATGGAGATGGCGAAGCTGGTGCTCGATGCCGGGTTTACCGCGGGCCGGGGTGCCGCGGCCGCCAAGCCGCGTCTCGACGTGGTCGCCAAACGCTTCATCAACGAAGGCCGCTTCCCCGGACCGCGTTATCTCGCAGCCGGTCCGGAGATCACCACGGTCGGCGGTCTGGGCGATGCCGCGCCGTCGCATATCCCCCACGAAGGGCTGAACCTCGGTATCGTCGTCTCGGGACCGGAGGAAGTCCGGCGCGTGGTCCGCACGCTGATCAAATACGGCGTGGATTCCATCAAGCTCAATCTCTCCGGCGAAGAAATCACCGGCATGGGCGCGGAAGAAACGCCCATGGCCGAAGAGGAAGTGGCGATGGCCGCCTCCGAGGCGCGTTGCCGCAACCGTGTGCTGTCCGCTCACGCCCGTTCGTCCGGGTCGGTGATGCAGTGCATTCGCCATGGCATCCAGAACATCTACCACGCGTCCTTTGCCAACGAGGAAGCGCTCGATGCGCTGGAGGCAGCCCGCGACCGGCATATCGTGGCGCCGGGAATGGCCTGGCTGATCAACACGGCACGCCATGCGGAGCAATGGGGCATCAAGCCCGGGTCCGAGGTTTCCATGCTTTACGAGCGGGAACTGGAGATGTGCATCGACACCATGAAGAAGATGCATCGCCGGGGCATTCGCATCTGTATCGGCGGCGACTACGGCTTTGCCTGGACCCCGCAGGGCACCAACGCCAAGGATCTTCAGATATTCGTCGACATGCTCGGTTTCTCGCCGATGGAGGCGATCCTGGCCGCGACGAAATACGGCGGCCAGATCATGAACATGGAAAACGAGCTGGGCATGATCAAGGAGGGCTATCTCGCCGACTTACTTCTGGTCGACGGCGATCCGCTCTCAGATGTCCGCATTCTGCAGAACCATGAACGCCTGCTCGCCATCATGAAGGACGGCAAGTTTCACAAGGCGCCGCGCGCCAGTGAAGCCCGCCGCCGGCTGACCGCATGATCCACCATGGTTGATACGCCCGACAGCCGTTACAATCCGCTTGCCCAGGGCCAGGGCATGACCCGCCGTCAGGCCTGGGGCCTGGTCGCGCTCGTGGTTGCGGCCGTCTTTATCTGGATGGTCTTCGCCCAGTGGCCGGACTGGCTGAACGCCATCCTGATCTCCAAGAAGGCTTTCCTGTCGGCAATCCTGAACGGGTTGACGCTCGCCGGCCTCTATTTTCTGGTCGCCAGCGGGTTCACGCTGGTGTTCGGGCTGATGCGCAACGTCAACCTCGCGCACGGGTCTCTTTATCTGCTCGGCGCCTATATCGGCTATGAATTTGCGGAATGGACCGGTTACTGGCTCATTGGCGTCGCTGCGGGCTTTCTCGTTCTGGCGGTCGTCGGTCTGGTCATGCAGATCCTCGTCTTCCGTCGGCTCGAGGGCCAGGACTTGCGCCAGACGCTGGTCACCATCGGCATTTCGGTGGTCGCGGCCGACCTGATGCTCGCCTACTGGGGCGGTACCACCTACCAGATCCTGACGCCTCATTGGCTGAGCGGTGCGATCAAGCTGCCGGTGGTCACGGCGGTGCGGTCCAACGGTACGGAAGTGTTCCTTGTCTATCCGTTCTACCGGCTGATCGTCCTTCTTTCGGCCATCGTAATCGGTGTCGGCCTGTGGCTGCTGATCAACCGCACGCGGATCGGATCGATGATCCGGGCCGGCGTCGATGACCGGGACATGCTGGCGGCCTCCGGCGTCAATGTTCACTTCGTCTTCGCGATCGTCTTCGCGCTTGGGGCGGGGCTTGCGGGCCTGGCCGGTGTCGTCGGCGGTTCGGCGCTCTCCGTGGCGCCCGGCGAGGACATCCGCTATCTGCTCGCCTCTCTGGTCGTGGTCATCGTCGGCGGCATGGGATCGATCGTGGGGGCTGCCATCGGAGCGCTGATCATCGGTCTCGCGGAGCAGATCGGGCTCGTCTATTTCCCGACCTACGGCGTGGTGCTGACCTTCGTCATCATGGTGATCACGCTGGCAATCCGGCCCCAGGGCCTGATGGGGAGGTCGCTGTGACGGATCTTTCCCTCAATCCGGCTGCCAGCCACACCGCGTCCCGAAGCTGGATCGAGAAGGTCGGCATCGGCCACGTCCTGCTGGCCTTCTTCCTGCTGATCTATCCGGTCATGGCGAGCGACTTCTTCCTGACCCAGATCGGCGGCTACTCGCTGGTCCTGGGCATGATCGCCCTGTCGCTGATGCTGCTCGCCGGTTACGGGGGCATGGTGTCGCTCGCCCAGATCACGGTCGCGGGAGCCGCCGGCTATGTGGTCGCGATCTTCGGCGAGAACAATTCCGGCGTCTACGGTTTCGGCTGGCCCTGGTGGATCTACGGCCCGCTCGCCATCATGATTGCATCGCTGTTGTCGGCGCTGATCGGCTGGATCGCGGTCCGGACCGAAGGCATCTACACCATCATGATCACGCTGGCCGTGGCGGACCGCGTGCTTCTACTTCGCCCAGCAGAACTACGCGCTGTTCAACGGCTTCCCGGGCTACAACGGTCTGAGGGCGCCGGAGGTCTTCGGCGTCTACTGGCGCGACGCGGTGCCGTTCTACTATCTGTGTCTCGCCAATGCGGTCGTTGCCTATGTCGCCGTCCTCTACGGTGCGCGTTCGACCTTCGGCCTGACCCTGCAGGCGATCCGTGACAATCCGCGCCGGATGCGCGCCATCGGGTTTAACGTCACCGCGCACAAGGTGTTTGCGTGGTGGCTGGCGGGCCTGATCGCCGGGGCGGCGGGCATCCTGCTCGTCTGGTTCAACGGTCGGATCTCGCCGGGAACGATCGCGGTCGGGCCATCGATCAACATTCTGGTCATCGCCATCATCGGCGGGCTGCGCCACCCGATCGGGCCGTTCATCGGCGCCGTCGTCGTCACCCTGATGCAGACCTTCGCGATCGATATCATCGGTGCGGAGCGGTTCAACACGCTCATCGGTCTCGTGTTTCTTCTGATTGTATTCATTTCGCCGGATGGAATTCTCGGCCTGTGGGAGCGGTTCAAACCGCAAGCGGGCAGGGACGATTGGCGGTCGTTCAAAAGGCCGCGAACAAAGCTGAAAAGAAAGGGAGGAATGCATGAATATCAACAGACGTACAATGCTGGCCCTCGCGCTGGCGACCGGTCTGACCGCGCCGACGCTTTCCGTGGCCCAGGCAGACGCCATCAAGATCGGGGTGCTCGCCACGTTCGAAGGCGCCTTCACCGTTCTCGGTGAGGACAGTGAGCGTGGCGCCCTGACCGCCGTTGACGAATTCGGCGGCAAGGTCGCCGGTATGGACATCGAGATCATCAAGGGCTCGTCGGACGCTTCCCCGGACAGCGCGGTGCGGGCTGCCCGCAAGCTGGTCGAGCAGGACGGGGTCAAGGTTCTCATCGGCCCGCTTTCGGGTGACGAGGGCATCGCCGTCAAGGACTATGCCAAGACCCAGCCCGATGTGACCTTCCTCAATGGCAGCTCCGCCGCACAGGACACCACGCTGCGCAATCCGGCGGAAAACTTCTTCCGTTTCTCGACGGACGGTGCGCAGTGGATGGCGGGCCTCGGCAACTATGCCTTCAACGAGAAGGGCTACAAGAAGGTCGCGACCGTGGCGGAAGACTATTCCTTCCCCTACACGCAGGTCTTCGGCTTCATGGCGGAGTTCTGCAAGGCAGGCGGTACCGTGCCGTCGAAGTCCTGGGTGCCGATCGGCAACAAGGACTATTCCTCGGTGATTGCCGCCATTCCGGATGACGTCGATGCGATCTACGTCGCCCTCGGCGGTGCGGATGCCGTCAACTTCCTGTCCCAGTACAACGATGCCGGCGGTCAGGCGCCGCTCATCGGCGGATCGATCACCGTCGACCAGACCGTGCTGACGGCCAAGGGACGCATGCGCGACGTGCTGATCGGCACGCCGGCGGCCGGCCCGACCGCCGACACCAATGACGCCCAGGCCTGGAAGGACTTCTCGGCCGCTTACAAGAAGCAGGATGGCGCGTTCCCGTCTCCGTCGCTCTTCGCCCATGCCTACTACATCAACATGAAGGCAGCGCTCCTGGCTCTTCAGGAAGTGAACGGCGATCTCTCCGACGGTGGCAAGAAGTTCCGCGAGGCTCTTTCCAAGCTCGAGTTCGAAACCCCGACCGGCAAGGTGTCGCTGGACGAGAACCGCAACGCGGTTGCCGACATGTTCCTCACGGAAGTGTCCGAGGCCGCCGACGGAACGCTCGTCAACAAGCTCATCAAGGTGACGCCGCAGGTCAACCAGACCCTCGGCATTCCGAAGGATGAGTTCCTGGCCCTCGGCGCGGTCAGCCGCGAAAACCCGAGCTGCCCGTAAGCGAAACCAACCGGAGAGGGTCTGATCATGGCAACGAATGTCGCCGCATCACGTCTGCAGGGAACCGGCGCCAATGCGCTGGAACTGGATGACGTCGGCCGGCAGTTCGGCGCCCTGACGGCCCTCTCCGGCATCTCGATGAGGATCGCGGCCGGGGAACGGCGCGCGGTCCTCGGATCGAACGGCGCTGGCAAGACCACGCTGTTCAACACGATCACGGGCGACTTCAATCCGACGAGCGGCACCATCCGCTTTTTCGGCGAGGACATCACCACGCTCGCGGCCCACGAACGGATCCGGCGCGGATTGCGCCGCACCTACCAGATCTCGCAGCTTTTCACCAATCTCACCGTGCTGGAATCGGTCTATCTCGCCTGCCGCGGCGTTTCCCGCCGCCGGTTCTCGCTGCTAAGGCCGAGCCCTTCCGACGGGGCGATGATGCAGGCGGAATCGATCGTGCACGCCGTCCATCTCGATGACGACCGGAAACGCCACGGTGGGCATGTTGTCCCACGGCCAGCAGCGGCAGCTGGAAATCGCGCTTGCCCTTGCCGGTGCGCCGCGTTTTATCCTTTTCGATGAGCCGGCCGCCGGCCTGTCGCCGACCGAACGCCGGGACCTGATCGAGATCCTCAACGCCCTGCCGAAGCACATCGGCTACATCATCATCGAACACGATCTCGACGTGGCGCTGCGCGTTTCCGAATACGTCTCCATGATGCACAACGGCCGGCTCTTTACCGAAGGCACGCCTGAGGAGATCGAGAACGATCCGACGGTCCAGGAAATCTATCTGGGAGGCGGGCATGGCTAGATCCTCCGAGAACAAGCCGCGCGCCGCACTCCAGATCGACGACCTACACGTATATTACGGCGAGGCTCATGTGGTGCAGGGCGTGTCGCTCTCGCTCCCGTCGGGCGTCATGAGCGTCGTCGGCCGCAACGGCATGGGCAAGACCACGCTCTGCAACGCGATCACCGGGCTCAAGGAGGTCCGCTCCGGCTCGATCCGGCTTCACGGCCGGGAAATCTCGCGCCTCGAACCGCACCAGATCCACAACGCCGGTGTTGCTTACGTTCCTCAGGGGCGCCGGGTCTGGCCGAGCCTGAGCGTCGACGAACATCTGCGGCTTGCCGCGACCGGCGGCGAGGAGGCCGCCTGGACGCTCGACCGTGTCTATCAGACCTTCCCACGGCTCTACGAGCGCCGCGGCAATGGCGGGTCTCAACTGTCGGGCGGCGAGCAGCAGATGCTGGCGATCTCGCGCGCGCTGCTTGCCAATCCGAAACTCCTGGTGATGGACGAACCGACCGAAGGGCTTGCCCCGGTCATCGTCGATCAAGTCGCCGACATGATGCTGCAACTCGGCCATGAAGGCGACATGGCGATCCTCGTCATCGAGCAGAATATCGGGGTCGCGACCTCCGTGTCCGACACGGTGGCGATCATGGTCAACGGCCAGATCAACCGGACACTGGAGGCGAGCGTGCTCGCCGCCGACCGGGACCTCCAGCAGCGCCTGCTGGGGGTCGGGCGCCATGCCGAGGATGACATTGAACCGGCGGAAGACACGACGGCGGCCGGCGAAAGCGCGCGCGAGCGGTTGGCCGACGTCTATGTGGTCGAACGTGGTGAGGGGAGTGGTGCACCGTCTTCCTCCGGCGCCATCCGGACCGTCACGCAAATGCCGAACCGCTGGAACCTGCCGGCGACCAGCCTGCGCGAGGAAATGGTCGGCGCGCGCGGCGGACAAGCTGAGGATGTCGGCAAGAAAGTCTTCCAGATCCCCTATTCGGAGCGGATCGGCAAGACCGCCTATATCGCCGGCACCTTCGACACCAAGGGCCAGGAACTGGGCTACCTGCGCGATTGTATCAAGAAGCTCGGAATCCCGGTCCGCACCATTGATCTTTCCACCTCTCAAAAGCCGTCGCGCGCCGATGTCACGCCGCTCCAGGTGGCCGGTTATCATCCGCTTGGATCCACGGCGGTGTTCAGTGACGACCGGGGCGCATCGGTCGCCGCCATGGCCGAGGCTTTTGCGCGTTTTATGGCCGCCCAGCGCGGCGTCGGCGGCCTGATTTCCGCAGGCGGATCCGGCGGCACGTCTATTGCGACCGCCGGCATGCGAGCGCTGCCCATCGGTATTCCGAAAGTGATGGTCTCCACCGTCGCGTCCGGCGACACGCGCGCCTATGTCGGCGCCTCCGACATCAACATGTTCCATTCGGTGACCGATGTTCAGGGGCTCAACCTGATCTCCGAACGGGTGCTCGCCAACGCAGCCCACGCGCTCGCCGGTATGGTCGCGCGCCTGCCGAGCGGCGAGGACATGGCGGCATCGCGGGCCAAGGCCCGCCCGACCGTCGGCATCACCATGTTCGGCGTAACAACGACCTGCGTTCAGGCCGTGCAGAAATCTCTGGAGCAGGATTACGACTGCCTCGTCTTCCACGCGACCGGCACCGGCGGCAAGGCGATGGAAACGCTCGGGTCTTCCGGACTGCTGACGGGCTTTCTCGACATCACCACCACAGAAGTCGCCGATATGATCGTCGGCGGGGTGTTCCCCTGCGACCGGGACCGTTTCGGCGCGGCAATCGCGACCGGGCTGCCGTGGGTCGGATCCTGCGGGGCGCTCGACATGGTCAATTTCGGTCCGCGCGACACGGTGCCTGAAAAGTTCAACAGCCGAAAATTCGTCATTCACAATCCGTCCGTGACCCTGATGCGCACGACGCCCGAGGAGAACCGCGCCTTCGGCGAATGGATCGGCGAGCGGATCAACCAGATGGAAGGTCCGGTCCGCTTCCTCATTCCTGAAGGCGGCGTGTCGATCCTGGACAAGCCGGGCGGCGCCTTCTTCGATCCGGCTGCCGACAAGGCGCTGTTCGACGCCATTGAAGCAACGGTGCGCCAGACTGCGCGCGCGCCAAATCATTCGCGTAAACGCAAACATCAACGATCCGGCATTCTCAGACGCGCTCGTCAGCGCGTTTGCAGCGGTCGCCGGTCCGGTCAGGAGGTCCGCCTAGTGCCCAGATTTGAACGCAAGGAACTGGTCGAGAAATTCCAGCAGATGAAGCGCGACCGGGTGCCGATCGTCGGCGGCGGTGCGGGCACCGGCCTGTCGGCCAAGTGCGAAGAGGCCGGCGGCATCGACCTGATCGTCATCTACAATTCCGGCCGGTACCGGATGGCCGGCCGAGGCTCCCTGTCGGGCCTGCTCGCCTACGGCAATGCCAACGACATCGTGGTCGAAATGGCCCATGAGATCCTGCCTGTCGTCACGAAGACACCGGTGCTTGCCGGGGTGAACGGCACCGATCCGTTCTGCGTGTTCGAGCCCTTCCTCAGACAGCTCAAGGACATGGGCTTCGCGGGCATCCAGAACTTTCCCGACCGTCGGCCTGATCGATGGCACCTTCCGGGCCAATCTGGAGGAGACGGGCATGTCCTACGCCCAGGAAGTGGACGTGATCCGCATGGCCCGCGAGCTGGACCTGCTGGACGACGCCTTATGTCTTCTCGCCGGACGACGCGACGGCAATGGCAAAGGGCCGGCGCCGATATCATCGTCTGCCATCTCGGGCTGACGACCGGCGGCTCGATCGGAGCGGAGACGTCCCTCAAGCTGGAGCAGTGCCCGGCACTTGTCGACGAGTGGTCAGAGGCAGCGCTGAAGGTCAACAAGGACGCGATCATCCTCGTGCACGGCGGTCCTGTGTCCTCACCGGAGGACGCGGCCTACATGCTCAACCGAAACCACGAACTGTCACGGTTTTTACGGCGCCTCCTCGATGGAGCGGCTGCCGACGGAAACCGCACTGACCGAACAGACAAAGAAATTCAAGGCGGTGACGTTCTGAGACCGGACGGCCCGAACCATCGCATGAAGGGAGGAAAACACATGTCAGGCGAAATGATTGGTCAGATGCTGATCTGGCTGGTGGTGGTCGTCATCGCAATCGTGGTGGCCGTCTACATACTCAGATGGCTCTACAGGCGCTCGACCAAGGAAGTGGCGTTCGTTCGAACCGGTTTCCTTGGCGAAAAGGTGGTCGTCAACGGCGGCGCCTTCGTCATCCCGGTGCTGCACGAGATCACACCGGTGAACATGAACGTCATGCGCATCGAGGTACCGCGCCGCGACGAACAGGCGCTGATCACCCGCAATCGCATGCGCGTCGACATCATCGCGGAGTTCTTCGTCCAGGTCGGCTCGTCGAAGGCGGCGGTCGGCAGCCGCCGCCCAGACGCTCGGCAGCCGGACCATGCAGGAAGACGGGCTCATCTCTCTGCTCGAAGGCAAGTTCGCCGCAGCCATGCGCACCGTTGCCGCCCGCATGACCCTGGAGGAAATGCACGAGCAGCGCGGCGAATATGCCGAAGCGGTGCGGGAAGTTGCCTCCCAGGCGCTCGCACGCAACGGTCTTGAGCTGGATGCGGTCGCGATCGCCGACCTGGACCAGACCGGCCTGGAGTTCTTCGATCCGTCCAATGCATTCGACGCCGAAGGTCTGACCCAGATCACCGAGTCCATCGAGGCGCGGCGCAAGATGCGCAACGAGATCGAGCAGCGGACGCTGGTGGAGATCCGGACCCAGAACCTGGCCGCCCAGAAGCAGGTCTTCGACATCGACCGGGACCAGGAATATGCCCGGCTCGAACAGGAACGGGAGCTTGAAATCCGGCGCGCGGCGCAGCGGGCCGAACTGGTGCGCGAACGTGCCCTGAAGGAACAGGAAAGCGAGCAGGCGCAGCTCGCCTCCCGCGAGGCGGTCGAAAAGGCGCGCCTGGCCCAGGAACGGTCGATCACCGACGAACGCATCAAGTCGGAAGAAGAGACCCAGCGCCGGGAAATCGCGCGCCGCAGGGCGATCGACGAGGCGGAAATCAAGAGCCGCGAACAGACCGAACGCGAGCAGATCACGCTTGAACTCGAAATCGAAAAGGTCCGGATCGCACGGGACCTGGAACGCCGGGAACGGGAGATCGCCAGCGAGAAGGCAATCGAGATCCATGCGCTCGAACGCCAGATCGCCATAGCGGAAAAGGCGGTCGAGGTCGCCAAGGCCGAGGCAGAGAAGCAGCGCAACGAGATCGTCCAGAACCAGATGACCGAGGCGGAGCGGGTCGCCCAGGAACGGGCCCTCGACGAAGTCCGGATCGAGCGGGAACGCCGTCTCGACGGGCTGCAGATCGCCAAGCGCCAGGCCTTCGAGGAAGCCGAACTTGCCATGTCCGAGGAGGTGGAACGCGCGCGTCTTGCCACGGAACGGGCTGTCGCCGAGGCGCGCATCGTCAACGAGCGCGAAATCTCCACCGCCCGGGTCAATCGCGACCGCGCCGTCGAGATCGCCGAGATCGAGAAGGCGGTGGAACTGGCCCAGAAATCCCAGGAGAGGTCGTCCGCATTGGCCGCGGCTGCAGCGGTCCGGTCCAAGGCCGTGCAGGCCGAGGAACAGGCGCTCACGGTGCGCGAGAAGGAAGTTGCCGAACGGCGCAGCCTGACCGAGCGGATCGCCACCGAACGCGAGGTCGCAAGGGAGACGCTGAAGGTGACTGGCCGTGCCGACGCGGAAATGAAAGCGGCCAAAAGCCTGGCCGAGGCACAGAAGATCGCAGCCCTTGCCAAGGCGGAAGCGGAGAAGATCGCCGCCCTTGCCGCCAGCGAGCGCTACAAGGTCGATGCCGACGGCCAGCGCGCTCTCAACGAGAGCGAGAACGCCCTGTCGGAAGATGCGCGCCAGGCCCGCATCCGCGAGAAGCTGCTTGAACGGCTTGAAGGCATCGTCCGTGAGAGCGTTCGTCCGATGGAGAAAATCGAGGGCATCAAGATCCTCCATGTCGACGGCATGAACGGGCATGACGGCAACCGCAAGAACGTTACCGACGAGGTGATCGACTCCGCGCTTCGCTACCGGGTCCAGGCGCCGATGATCGACAACCTGATGAAGGAGATCGGCATCGAGGGCGGGTCCATGGGACGCATGACCGACGTTCTCAGGGACGCCAAGGACATGGCTTCTCTGGTGGACAAGGCTTCGGGCAAGTCGGGGAAGGGAAAGGACGCTTCGAACGATGACGACGACCGTGACCGCGACCGCTAAAGCCGCCATGACCGGTTGCAGCAGGCGGGGGCGGACATGACCCGCGTCTATGTCTCCAGCGTCATCCCTGCGCCGGCCGCCAATGTCTGGCGGCGCGTGCGGGATTTCAACGGCCTGCCGGCAGTGGACGCCCTTCGTTGCCGAAAGCCGGATCGAACAGGGCCTGCCCGTCGGACAAGGTGGGGTGCATCCGCAACTTCACCCTGACCGACGGGGGAAAGATCCGCGAACAGCTGCTGGCCCTGTCGGACTACGACATGAGCTGCACATACTCGATCCTGGAAAGCCCCATGGGCGTCGAGGACTACATCGCCAAACTGTCGCTGACGGCCGGTGACCGACGGCAATGTCACCTTCGCCCAGTGGCAGGCGGATTTCGAATGTGCGCCGGAGCGGGAGCAGGCGTTGATCGAGCAGATCGGCAAGGGCGTGTTCCAGACCGCCTTCAACGCGCTCAAGCAATCCTTCGGCGGACGATGACAATGGCGGATCGCTTGTCAGCCCGCCAGCTTCCGGGGGCATGGCCGTGGCGCGCGTCTGTGAGAGTGCGATCGTCGACGTCCCGATCGAGGAGGTCTGGCGCTGGCTGAGGGACTTCAACAGCCATTGGGACTGGCATCCGGCAATTGCCGAGAGCGAGATCGAGAACGGCCTGCCTGCGGACAGCGTCGGTGCGTGTGCGCGCCTTCACCCTCCAGGACGGCGGCTTTCTGCGTGAGCAGCTCCTGAGCCTCGATGACGACACCCACGAACTCAGCTACTGCCTGATCGAATCCCCGCTGCCGCTCTATGACTATGTGGCGACCATCCGTCTCAAGCCGGTCACCGATACCGGCGCCACGTTCTGGCAGTGGGAAAGCGAATTCAATCCGCCGGCAGAGCGCGCGAGGGAACTGAAAGCTCTGGTCGCAAACGACATCTACCTTGCCGGCATGCGCGCCCTTGAACGGCGGTTGCGCGAAGGGCCGGAAGGCGGCGGTGACGGTGTCCTGCGTGTCGCCCGCGCTCCGGATAACCAACGCCCGTATGAGCCGACGAAGGATCGGACCGAAGCGCGGAGCCCGCAGACCTCGTCCGCATCGGTTGTTCAGGGAACGGACAGTCTGCAGGCCCGCGCGGTGGTGATGGACCAGTATGGCGGTCCCGAGGTGCTGTCCCTGCGCGAGATCGACGTGTCGCAGCCGGGACCCGGTGAGGTGCGGATCCGGCAGGCCCATATCGGGGTCAATTTCATCGATATCTATTGCCGGACCGGCTATTTCGACCTGGTGTCGTTGCCGGGCGTTCCGGGCATGGAGGCGGCCGGTGTCATTGAAAGCGTCGGACCCGGCGTGACCCACCTCGCGCCCGGCGACCGGGTGGCCTATGCCTGTCCGCCAACCGGGGCCTATGCCTCCGTTCGAACGATGGGCGCCGACCTTGTGGTGCGCATTCCTGACTGGCTCGATACCGCCCATGCGGCCGCCGGTTTGCTCAAGGGGGTGACTGCCGGGTTTCTGCTTCATGACGTCCATGCCGTCGAACGGGGCGAATGGGTCGTCGTCCATGCCGCTGCCGGCGGTGGTCGGTACCCTGATCACCCAATGGGCGACCGCTCTGGGCGCGCGGGTGATCGGGACTGTGTCGGATCATGAGAAGGCCAGGGTCGCCGAGGCGAATGGCGCGAGCGAGGTCGTTATCGGTCGCGGTGCGGAGTTCATTGACCGGGTCAGGCAATTGACCGGCGGACGGCGGCGCGGACGTCATTTTCGATGCCATCGGCCGCGACAGTTTCGATGCCTCGGTCGCAGCCCTTGCCATCCGCGGCCACCTCGTATCCTTCGGCCAAGCCTCCGGCGACATCGGCCCGCGCGAAATCGGTCCGATGGCGAGCAAGTCCATGACCCTGTCGCGGCCCAACTACGGCCACTACATCGCCGACCGGGCGATGATGACCCTGCAGGCAGAGCGGCTGTTTGAGGCCATCGATCAGGGATTCCTGACGATCCCTGAGCCGCAGGTCGCGCCGTTGGAAAGTGTCGCCGAGGTTCACCGCGAACTCGAGGCCGGCCGCACGACAGGGGCGATCGTGCTCGAGGTTTAAAAGTCTCGGCATTATTAGGGATTGAGCCGGACGGTACCGTTCATCGATATCGCGAAGCAGATGCATACTCTGCAAAAAACGGGTTTCGGGGGGAATGATGCGATCCTGCCCAGGGCGGAGACAAGAAGCTATGATTCCTTCGAAAGTTTGATCTTTGTCCGGGCCGGAGAGCTTCAGGGTGCTCCTCTTCGGAGCGTATATGCTGATGAAATCCGGCAAATACGGCCGATGGTTGCGCGGAAATCGATACTTAAGTCGTAATGTTGAGATCAATTATTATTTCGATCGGGCATTATTGATTGTCGTTGTCTTGCGCAGGCTTGCTTCTGATTGTTACTGTTATCTCCTCTTGGGAGGAGGCAGACGGATGAGCAAAAAATGCGATCCGCAAGAACACGTGGTTATTAAATCGATTTTAGTAATCGATGACCACCCGTTATATTGCGATGCACTTGCGGCAACGTTGGAAAAACTCTTTCGGTCCAGATCGGTCAAGAAGGCCACGTCGCTAAAGGAAGGGCTGCGCCTTGTGGGTGCGCGGTTTCAGCCGGACCTGGTGATGCTGGATCTGAAACTTCCGGACGTCACCGGTCTCAGCGGCATTCTGAAGGTCAAAGACCGCTTGCCCGATGTTCCGGTCCTCATGATATCCGCGGAATCTTCGGAAGAAACCGTTGCGACACTCATGACGGCGGGTGCGGCCGGCTTCATTCCGAAAGATGCGTCGCACAAGGTGTTTCAGCAGGCGCTGATGGAGATCCGGGAAGGCCGCCGGTTCCTGCCGCCGGGCTATGCGCTGCCGAAGCGCCTGAACCAGTCTGATCCGACCGTCCAGCAGATCGCGCACAAGATTGCGGATCTGACGCCGCAGCAGAACCGGATCATGAAACTGATCTGCGCGGGTAAGCCGAACAAGCAGATCGCCTACGAACTGTCGCTTGCGGAGGCCACGGTCAAGGCGCATATCACGGCCCTGCTGCGCCGCCTTGGCGTCAACAACCGGACACAAGCGGCCATCCTGGTCAAAAGCGCGAGCCTGGACGGCGGAGCCCAACTTTCGAATGGCGACGCCCGGGCATTGTTGAGCTAGGCGGGCCGCAATGAACATCCTGCCGCTCAACAAGTCCGGCCAGCCACTCACGGCCAAGGTCGGGGTATCTCATGCGAGAACCCCGGAAGAGGCCGTTCGCGAAGCGTCCATGGGCTTTGCCACCCATGCGACGTGTTTTGTTCTGGTCTTCGTCCCCGATCATCTCGAGCCGGCCGCGGTCGCGCGGGAAATGGCGAGCCTGCTGCCGTCGACCACCGTTTTCGGCTGCTCTACGGCCGGGCAGATCACGACCCAGGGTTATGAAAACGAGGCCCTGATGATGATCGCCTTCCCGAGGCGGCATTTCCGGTGCTCGTCAACCCTGATCAAGCCGCTGCGGCGTGCCTCCATCGAACGGACGGCCACCCAGGCCCGCATGCTGGCGTCCCGGTTTCCGCACACTGCCAACTGGAAACGGGTTGCGCTCGTTTTTGCCGACGGCCTGTCCAAGCAGGAAGATCTGCTCGTTGCCGCATTGAACGCGGGGCTGGGCGATGTCCCGGTCTTCGGAGGATCCGCCGGACACGGTCTGGCTTTCGACGAGACCTTTGTGCTGCATGAGGGAGAGGCCCATAGCGATGCGGCACTCCTCTTGCTTCTGGAAACGGATCTGTGCTTCCGGGCTCTCGGTTTCGACCATTTCCTGCCGACGTCCAAGCGCATGGTGGTGACGAGGGCCATTCCTGAGGAGCGCCTCGTTGTGGAAATCAACGGTGCGCCGGCAGCTCGCGAATATGCACGCTACGTGGGGTGCCAGGTTTCGGAGTTGTCGCCGAAGGTCTTTGCCGAAAATCCGGTGCTCGTCCGCAACGGAAAGAGCTGGCATGTGCGCGCCATCCAGCAGGTTGCCGACAATGGCGGTCTCTGGTTCCTGTCGGCAATCGATGACGGGCTGGTCCTGACCCTTGGACAGGGCACAGAGATCCTGGAAACGCTGGAAACCGGTCTCGATGTCAGGTGCAGCAAGGGAGACAGCCCGGATTTCATCCTCGGCTTCGATTGTTACCTGAGACGGCTTGAAATCGAACAGAACGACCTGGTCGAAGATGCATCCGATGTCCTGTGTAAGCATCGTGTCTTCGGCTTCAACACCTACGGCGAACAGCATCTCGGTGTTCATGTGAACCAGACTTTCGTGGGTGTGGCGTTTTATCCGCCGACAGGGGACATGTTGTTTTGATCGATCCGAGCGAACCTCTGGAACAGCAGGTCGAGCGTCAGGAAAAGATCATCGAGGCGCTCATCCAGCGTGCCAGCCGGGAGCACGACGTGGGCAGTTCGGCCTATTCCCTGTTCCAGTCGGCCATCACCCTGCAAGGCGAGGTCTGGGAAAAGACCAGGGATCTGGAAAAGGCGCTCGATACGCTCGGCCGTGCCAGCAGCCAGCTGAAGATTGCCGAATACGCGCGCGAGCAGACCGAACGCAATCTCGCGGATGCGCTGGATTCGATGGAAGGCGGCTTTGCGCTCTTCACCGAAGGCAGGCTGGAAATCTGCAACGACCAGTTCAAGGCCATGGTGCCCGACATCGCCGAAGGAATCCTCGCGGGTCTGGATATCGGCGACTATTTCGAGGCCCTGCGGTTGAGCAAGGACGTGGTTTCCCGCGCGACGTCGGAAAACGGGGCGGACCGGAGGTCCGTCCGGTCGGGGAACGGCATCAACACGACCTATCCGTCCGTTGTGGGCCTGCGAAACGACCGTTGGTTTCAGATCACTCATAAAACAGCGTCGTCGAGCAAGATCGTGCTTCTTTCGACCGAGATCACCAGCATCGTCCGGCAAAACCGTCTGGAAAAGGACCGGTTGATCGACGAACAGGCGGTCTTTCTGCAAGGCGCATTCGATCATATGACACAGGGCGTGTGTACCTTTTCCGCCGAAGGCACATTGCTCATCCATAACGAGCGTTTCCGGGAGCTTCTCCGGCTGCCGATGTCTCTCGTGCGCAAGGGAACGGCCTTCAACCAGACCCTGGAATTTATCGTCAAGCACAAGCTCCTGGAGAGCATGACGCCGGGAGAGGAACTCGACAATTGGGTGGCGACCGTTCGCGCCGGACAGGGGCTGGAGAAGAAGGTGCGCCATATCAGTGGCGACATACTGAACATTCGGGTTCATGGCCTGCCCGACCGGGGGTTCATCATGAATGTGATGGACATTACCGCTGAAACGCAGACGACGGCTTTGCTTGAACAGCGGGTCCGGGAGCGGACACTGGAACTGACCCAGGCGAACGAGCGCTTGCGCCGGCAGAATGAAGAGCAGGCAATCGTCGACGAACAGTTGCGGCTTGCGAAGGAACAGGCCGAGGAGGCGATGTCGTCGAAGACGAAGTTTTTCGCCGCTGCCAGTCACGACCTGCTACAGCCAATCAATGCGGCAAAGCTGCTGATCTCGACCATGAGCGAAGGCGCTCAGGATACGCCCCTGGCCGACAATGTGTTGCGTCTGGAACGGTCCTTCAACTCGATCGAATCCCTGCTTCATGCGCTGCTCGATATTTCACGGTTGGAATCGACCGGGACGGAAATGACCGTTACCAGCTTCTGCATCGGCGACCTGCTGAATTCAGTCAAGGAAGACTACACGCAGCTGGCGGAGGAAAAGGATATCCGCCTCGACGTCGTTCCCTGCAGTCTCTGGGTTTCAAGCGACCAGCGCTACCTGTTGCGCTCGCTCCAGAACCTGGTGGTCAATGCCATCCAGTATACCGAGAAAGGGCGTGTGTTGGCCGGGTGCCGCCGGAAAGGCGCGGAAGTGGTCCTGGAGGTCTGGGACACCGGGGTCGGTATCTCCATGGAGGATCAGCAGCGGATTTTTTCTGAATTCACAAGAGCATCGTCGAATGGAGGCGGCTTCGGGATGGGGCTTGGTCTGTCCATTGTCGATCGCGCCTGCCGCCGGCTGGGACATCAGGTGGTCGTGCAATCCGAACCGGGCACGGGGTCCGTTTTCTCGATCACGCTTCCCGTTGTCGCCGCTCTGGATCAGCAAGGCAGCCGGGAGACCGATGACCCGCATGCCCTGCCTGAAGATATGGATCTGATCGTCCTGATCATCGAAAACAATCCGGACGTGTTGTTTGCAACCGCCCGGAAAATCGAAAGCTGGGGCGGCAGCGTTCTGACCGCCGCGTCTACCGATGAGGCCCTGGAGCAGGTCCGTGAAATCGGCATGGCGCCTGACATTATTCTGGCCGACTACCAGCTTGATGGGGACGATAACGGGATCAAGACGATCCTGGCCGTCCGGCAGGAAACAGGCACGGAGGTTCCGGCCATCATGATTACCGCCAGCCGGGAGGAGACACTGACGGAGGACAGCCGGCGTCATAATTTCACGGTCTTGACCAAGCCGGTGAAATTGTCCCGGCTGCGTCCGCTCATCGACTGGAAGACGCGTCGGCTGGCGCAGGTGTAAATGTGCGGCAAAACGCAGACAAAAGTCTGCAGTGACAGACCGGGAGAGCCGGATAGGCTTTCATCAGGGGCGGCCCGGATCATCAAGGTCCGAGAGACGGTCCGGTAATGGCACTGGGAGGAAGCCATGGTTCGATTTCAGGTGAGGCGGAAACAGGCCCTCGGTCTGTTCGTGGCCTGGCTGGTCCTCGTCGGAATGACGGCGCCGGGCTTTGCTGCCGAGGTCTACGACCTACTTTTCAAGATGGGCACGCTCGATGGTGTTTCCCGGACGTCGGTTCTCGATTATGAGCGCCAGGTTTCTGCCCGGGACAACAAGGAGCTTTCCGCCCGGGAGAGCGGAACCATCAGCCTGAGTTTCGGGCCGGATGAAATGGCCGAACTGCAATTCAGGCAGGGAGACAAGCACCGCACCCTCGGGTCTTTTCCGGCGACGGTCGGCAATCCGATGATCATGTATTTTGTCGAAACCGTTATCAGGGATATGGCGAGCACAGCGGGCGGCAGCCCGTACTATATTCGCAACCGGGTCAAAGCGGCGCTGGTGAAAAAGGTACCGATCCGCGAAGAGACCATCCGGGTCAACGGACATGACATCCCGGCGCGCTCGGTCACCTTGTATCCGTTCGAAGGCGATCCCAATCGGGATAGAATGCGTGGCTTTGAGGACCTTGCGCTGACGATCACCATGTCGGACCAGGTGCCCGGCTGGTATTACGAGCTAAAGGCGGAAACCGGAGGGGAAAAGGGCGCGGACACGGCCCAAAAGGGCGAAGTGCCGGTTTATTCAAGCTCGATCGTGCTTGCCTCATCGGAGGCTTTGCAGTGAGCGGCCGTAAATCAACCGATCTTGCTTCCATCTCTGGCGGACAGAAGGAGTGCGAAAAATGCGCGCTGTAATCCTGACCGCGCTCATCGTACTTGCGGTCTGTGCGACCGGTCAGGCGCAGGCGCAAAGCGCTGCCGACCGGCTTAACGACTACCCCACGGAAGCCCGGGCCGACTACGTGTTCGGGTGCATGGCGACAAACGGGCGAAGCAGCGATGTGCTTCGCCGCTGCGCCTGCTCGATCGACGTGATTGCGTCCATCGTCCCTTACGACAAATACGTGGAAGCGGAGACCGTTCTTTCGCTGCAGCAAGTGGGCGGTGAGCGCATGTCCATCTTCCGTACGACGGCGATGGCAAAGGAGCTGGTCGCGAGCGTGCGCCGGGCCCAGGCCGAAGCGGATATCCTCTGTTTCTAGAGCAAAGTCACGTGAACACGGACGATACCGTTCCCGAGCCAGGTCTGGGGTGACTTTAGCTTGCCGGTTCCTTCGGGATGGTTTTGTTCCAGACATTGCCTTCCGTGTCCTCCACGCGGACGTTGAGCGCCTTTGCGCCGTTGTCCGTGTAGGCAAAGCGGATGACCGGATTTTCCGAAAGGGAAATGCCGCCATTGACGGTAAACAGCAGTTCGTCGCCCTGCTTTACCTCGATCTGGTCGACGAAATGAGAGGGGATGAACAGCTGGGTCATCTGGTTGCGCTGCAGGCCGGAATAATTTGGATGCCGGATCATGAGCTGGGCTTCGCGGCGTGTGCTCGCCGACTCGTTTGCCGGGGTGAAGTATTTGACCCGGATCTGACCCATGGTTGACAGGGCAACCTCCGGATCTTTCGTGGCCGGCGCCGAACAGCCGCCGGATGCCTTGACGAAACGCCCGGTCATCACCGGCCCTTCCGCGGTATGGGCGATCAGACGCACGTTGGAATATTGATTGACGCGGACACGCAGCTCGAGATCGAGCGGGTGCATGGCCGGCCCGAAGGTCATTTCAGCGGCAACCGGCGCCGGGTTTTCGTCGATGACCAGCTTGACGCTGTCAATTGCAGGAGCTGTTGGCCCTGGCTGCTTTATGCTGATCGGAACCGTTGCCGCGTCATGGGCTCGGTAGGGGGCAGCAAGATCGACAATCCCGTCGGCTCTTGCCGGATCCTTGTCGCCGACGATGTCAGCGCGCAGGTCCATCCAGCTACCTTTGTCTGTGAGGGGATTGCCCTGTTCGGTTTCCTCTGCCGCATTTGCCTGCTCGACGACCGAAGGCATTGCCAGCGGTAAAGCGACTGCCAGGGCGAAGAGCGTCCCTGAGCGGAATGTGAATTTTTGAAGAGCCGTCATATCAAGTCAGCGCCCTGTTTCGCGATCCCCAGGAACGGAAATGATATCACGTAACGTCATCCCCACGAACCGAGCCTTTAGGATGTATTGCCTGACGGGATCGGGATTGGGATCGTGGCCGGACCCTGAAAACCGGATTGCCCCGATGGGCATGGGTCCGGAACTGCGCGGGATCCCATCGATCCATGTTCGAGATTGTCGTCACCCTCTGTCTCATGACGGAACCGGACATATGCCGGCAGCAACTCGCGCCGGGTTTCGAAACGAGTGCGCGCGCAGACTGTGAGGCGGTGCTTACGGGCGACACTATCCGGAACCGGATGCAGATGGCCGACGGGCTCGTTTTCCGGGAAACCCATTGTCGACCGATGGCCGACGGCCTTCAGCTGACGGAGATCGCGGATAATATCTTCGTCCATCTCGGCAGGATTGCCGAAGCCGATCCGGCCAATCTCGGTGATGTGTCCAATATCGGTGTGATCATCGGGGAAACCTCGATTGCTGTTATCGATACCGGGGGCTCTCGGGCCGTCGGAGAGGCGCTTTACAGGGCGATCCGCCAGCGCAGTTCTCTGCCGATCAGCCATGTGATCCTGACCCATGTTCATCCGGATCACATATTCGGCGCTTCTGTCTTTGCGGAGACGGGGGCGAAAGTCGACGGTCATCCGGATCTGCATCGTGCACTTCTGGATCGGGAACAGTCCTATCTGACCGGATTTGAGGACCTGATCGGCCGGCGTGGCTTTCTGGGGACCTGGCCGGTCCGGCCTGAAACGGCTCCCCAGGAGATCGACCTTGGAGGTCGGGTGCTGACGCTCAATATCTGGCCGGCAGCGCATACGACGACGGATCTCACGGTTATGGATTCGGCGACGGGCACGCTGTTTGCCGGCGATCTCATTTTTCACCGGCACATGCCGGCGCTCGACGGATCATTGAAAGGCTGGCTTCGCGTTCTGGAGTTGTTGCCGGACCTGAAACCTTCCCGGATCGTGCCAGGTCATGGCGGGCCGGTTCTGACCATGGAGGAGGCACTGATGCCCATGCGCCGGTATCTGGGCGTGCTGGAAGCCGATACGCGTCAGGCGTTGGAGAATGGAGAGCGGCTCGGCGAGGCCGTCAATCATGTGGGGAAGAGCGAAACGGATGCGTGGGAGCTGTTCGATCTCTTCAATACGCGGAATGCGACGGAGGCCTATACCGAACTTGAGTGGGAGTAACGTCCCAAGCCGGTTCGGCCTTTCGGCGCGGTTTATTCGGGCGCGTGCTTCATCAGGATCTGGGCCAGTGCATAAAGCCGCTTTTCGATCAGGACCGGCGTCTCGCAGACATATGTCAGCGATCTGGAGCGGTCCTCGTAAACCCTCTGGTCCCAGTCGAGTTCCTCTTCCAGCTTGTCGACCTTGTCGAAGTCCGGTTCGCTCGCGGCCATCAGAGCGTCCATTTTGCTCCGGGTCGCATCGATTTTCTCCGACAGCACGATTTGCTTCTCGGAATAGCGTCCGATGCCGGTGATGATCTTGTGCCGGGTCTTGCCGAGGCGGTCGAAGACGTCGGCGAAGATTTTGCCCATGAGGTCCGCCGTCACATCCGGATGATCTTTAACAAAGGCCGCAACGAGCTTGTCAGCATCTTCCAGGGAAACGCGCCTGAGCTCGAGCTTGCCGGCAAGTTCCTGCGCATCCGGCGGTAATTCGGCCTGGTTCCCGCTATCGGCATTGTCCGGCAGGGGGATGGGCCACATCAGCGCAAGAGAGAGCTTCTCAACCTTCCGTTGCTGGCAGGGCCATGTCGGGTCGTCGAATGTGGCCGCTTCGGCGAAGTGCGAAGAATTCGCGGCCAGGAATACAGACGTAAGTATTAAAAACGGTGCGTATAAATATTTCCGCATGATGACATACCTCCCAGTCTGAAAGGTTATCTGGTCTCGAAGTTTTGTCCATGTCGAAAAACACACACTAAGGTCGCAATTGCTCGAGGAGTCCGTCCACTTATAGTCGAAGGATAACGTCCGCCCGTGCGTGAAATGATGGCGGATCCGGGACAATGTGGAGACTGTTTTATGCAGACACGTGCAGCCATCGCAGTTGCAGCAGGCAAGCCGCTCGAAGTGACGACCGTCAACCTGGAAGGCCCCAAGGCTTTTGAAGTCCTGGTTGAAATAAAGGCCACAGGTATCTGTCATACTGATGAGTTCACGCTTTCGGGTGCGGACCCGGAAGGTCTGTTTCCGGCGATCCTCGGCCATGAAGGTGCCGGTGTCGTCGTGGAAGTCGGCCCGGGTGTCACGACCCTGAAGCCGGGCGACCACGTCATTCCGCTCTACACGCCCGAATGCCGGACCTGCGAATACTGCCTCAACCCGAAGACCAACCTGTGCCAGTCGATCCGCGTCACCCAGGGCCAGGGCCTGATGCCGGACGGCTCCTCACGCTTTACCACGCTCGATGGCGACCCGATCCTGCACTACATGGGCACCTCGACCTTCTCCAACTACACGGTGGTGCCGGAGATCGCGCTGGCGAAGATCCGTGAGGACGCACCGTTCGACAAGGTCTGCTACATCGGCTGCGGCGTGACCACGGGCATTGGTGCCGTGATCAACACCGCCAAGGTGGAAATCGGGTCGCGCGCGGTCGTTTTCGGCCTGGGCGGCATCGGCCTCAACGTGATCCAGGGCCTGCGCCTTGCGGGTGCGGACCAGATCGTCGGTGTCGACCTGAACCCGGACAAGAAGGCGATGGCGGAACGTTTCGGCATGACCGACTTCGTCAACCCGAAGGAGGTCGAGGGCGACCTGGTGCCTTATCTGGTCAACCTGACCAAGGGCGGGGCCGACTACACCTTCGACGCCACCGGCAATGTCGGCGTGATGCGGACCGCGCTCGAGTGCGCTCACAAGGGCTGGGGCGAATCCATCATCATCGGTGTCGCTGCGGCGGGTGCGGAGATCTCCACCCGTCCGTTCCAGCTGGTCACCGGCCGGTCCTGGCGCGGCACGGCCTTCGGCGGTGCGCGCGGTCGCACCGATGTGCCGAAGATCGTCGACTGGTACATGGACGGCAAGATCGAGATCGATCCGATGATCACCCACACCATGCCGCTGGAAGACATCAACAAGGGCTTCGACCTGATGCACGCCGGCGAGTCGATCCGCTCCGTCGTGCTTTACTGAGGACGGGCCAGGAATGGAAATCGTCTCTGAAAATCGGTGTTTCGGCGGAGTACAGACGGTCTATCGGCACAGATCGGAGGTCTGCGGTGTCGACATGACCTTCGCTGTCTTCCTGCCCCCGCAGGCCGAGGATGGACCGGTTCCGTGCCTGTGGTACCTGTCCGGACTGACCTGTACCCATGAAAACGCGATGACCAAAGCCGGACTCCAGGCCCATGCCGCCGGGCATGGTCTGGCGCTGGTCTTCCCGGACACCAGTCCTCGCGGTGAGGGGGTTGCGGATGACGAGGCTTATGATCTCGGGCAGGGGGCCGGGTTTTATGTGAATGCGACCAAGGCGCCCTGGAATACGCATTTCAGGATGTATGACTACGTCATCGGCGAATTGCGGACCCTGCTGGACGACCGGCTGCCGTTGACAGGCCGTCATGGCATTACCGGCCATTCCATGGGAGGCCATGGCGCGCTGATGATCGCCCTGCGC
>NZ_CAXXSJ010000049.1:0-188304 GCF_963675095.2 uncultured Roseibium sp.
AGACCTTCCGCAGGCACGTTTCATCAATTCCGGAAGTGATCGACTTCTTCCGTATCGGCGGAGACTACGATTACCTGCTCAAGGTCGTCTCGAAGGACATGACCGCCTATGACGGGGTCTACCAGCGGCTGATTGCCGGGGTGGAGCTGGATTCGGTCACGTCCTATTTCGCCATGGAAGCGATTGAAGAACAACGTCCCCTACCGGTGAAGGAAATGACCGCAGAGCGCTAACACCCTAAATCAGGCCAGCGCTTCCTGAATCTCCGCGACGACCGCCTCCGCCGCGGCCCGAGGATCGTCGGCTTTCGAAATCGGGCGACCGACGACGAGATAATCGCTGCCTGCCCGAATGGCGTCACCGGGGGTCATGATGCGCTTCTGGTCGCCCGCCGCACTGCCTGCCGGACGGATGCCTGGGGTTACCATGACCAGTTCATCACCCAGGATAGGACGCATGGCGGTTGCTTCCTGCGGTGAACAGACGATACCGCCCATGCCGGCGACGCGCGCATCGGCGGCACGTTTTGCCACCAGTTCCGCCACCCGACCCCGGTAACCAGCCTCATGCAGGTCGTCATCGTCCATGGAAGTGAGCACCGTAACACCAAGCAGGCAGAGATCCGTCACACCGTCTTCCCGGATCGCCTTGACCGCCGCGCGCATGGTCTTCGGATAGGCATGGAGCGTCATGAAGCGCATGCCCATCTTGGCGACATTGCGGACCGCGCTGTAGATGGTGTTGTCGATATCGTGCAGTTTCACGTCGAGGAAGATCTGGTGACCTTCCGATGCCAGTTGCCGCGCCAGCTCCAGTCCGCCGGCGAATTGTAGCTCCATGCCGATCTTGTAGATCCCGACCGCGCCGGCGGTTTTGTCGACCAGGGCCCTTGCCTCTTCGACCGTCGGTACATCCAGCGGCAGCATTAGGCGTTCACGGGCGTTTGCGGGCTTGAAAGGGCTCACGGTCATGGGCGGATCCTCGATTCGGTGGCAATGCGGGCGGAAGCACGCAGTGCTTAACACCGCAGCCGCCGATGGGCCAGATGAAACACCGTCATCGGCTACTCCGTGTTTTCCTTGTCCGGATAAGTGTTCCCATGGGCCGGTCTGCCTGCTAAAACGGCGCCGGTCTGCCGGAACGATGACCGGCACGCCCGAGAAAGCCCGTATGAAAGGGAAGCAGATGCGCACAGCGAAAATCTCGCGCAACACCAAGGAAACCTGCATTTCCGTCGACATTAATCTCGATGGCACGGGCGCCTATGACGTGGCGACCGGCGTCGGATTTTTCGACCATATGCTGGAGCAGCTTGCGCGCCATTCGCTGATCGACATCACCGTCCGTGCCGAAGGCGACACCCATATCGACTTCCACCACACGGTGGAAGACACCGGGATCGCGCTGGGTCAGGCGATTTCCCAGGCCCTCGGCGACATGGCCGGCATCACCCGTTACGCGGACACGCACCTTGCCATGGACGAGGCGCTGACCCGTTGCGCGCTCGACGTTTCCGGGCGGCCGTTCCTGGTCTGGGACGTGACCTTCGACCGGGACAAGGTCGGCGACTTCGACACGGAACTCTTCGAGGAGTTTTTCCGCGCCTTCGCCATGAACGCCGGGATCACGCTGCATATCGCCAATCTGTACGGCGCCAACTGCCACCATATCGCCGAGACCTGCTTCAAGGCGGTCGCCCGCACCCTGCGCAAGGCCGTGGAGATCGATCCGCGCCAGGCCGACCGGGTGCCGACCACCAAGGGCCAGCTTGGCGGCTAACGGACGGACCGGCTGATGAGCACTTACATGGTCATGGCACCGCCGGACGTGAGAGATCCCGCGGCTAGCCCGGAAGCGGCGGATCGGCTTGTCTTCATTGCCGACCGCTTTTCCTGGTTCGCCTTCGGCTTTTCCGTGATCTACCTGCTGTGGCACAGGATGTGGCTGGTTCTGCTCGGCTATCTGGTCGTCGCAACCGCCCTGGAACTGGCGGCAGCAATGATCGGCGATGCCGCGCCCGCGGTCGCCACCCTCGCGATTTCGCTGCTGTTTGCCTTCGAGGCCAATGGCTTGCGCCGCTGGACACTCGAGCGCAAAGGCTGGCGGATGATCGCCGTTGCCTGCGGCGCCGATGTCGAGGAGGCCGAACTGCGGTTCTTCCGCGGTCTGGAAGACGAGGCACCGAAAGCCCCGGAAACGCCGGCCCCGCCGCATCCGACCGCACACCCGATCATTCCCCGGATCGGAACCGAACATGTCGTCGGCCTGACATTCGGCCAGGAGACCCGAAGATGAGTATTGCTATTATCGATTACGGCTCGGGGAACCTGCGTTCCGCGGCCAAGGCATTCGAGCGCGCTGCCCGCGATCATGCCCTCAATCCGGACGTTGTGGTCACGGCCGATCCGGATCACGTCCTTAAGGCGGATCGTGTCGTCCTGCCGGGCGTCGGCGCCTTTGCCGACTGCAAGCGCGGCCTTGCCGCCGTCGACGGCATGATCGACGCGCTGGAAGAGGCCGTCCGGGTTCAGGGCAAACCGTTTTTAGGCATCTGCGTCGGCATGCAGCTGATGGCCGCTCGCGGGCTGGAATTCGAGACCGTGGACGGGCTCGGCTGGATCGAGGGCGACGTGGTCGAGATGACCCCGTCCGACCCGTCCCTGAAGATCCCACACATGGGCTGGAACACGATCGATGTCCGCGCCGGCAGTCATCCGGTGCTGAAGGATATCGATACCGGACCGGACGGGCTGCACGCCTATTTCGTCCATTCCTATCACTTTGCCTGCACCAGCGAGGCCGACCGTCTGGCGACCTTCGACTACGGTGGCACGTTCACGGCGATGGTGGCGAAGGACAACATGGTCGGCACCCAGTTCCACCCGGAAAAGAGCCAGCGGCTCGGGCTGGCGCTGATTGCCAATTTCCTGGACTGGACGCCTTGAGGGGAGGACATCATGGCAAAGGGCTACTGGATATCCTACGTCACCATTCATAATCCGGAGAAATATCCGGACTATGTCGCCGCGGCCAAGCCGGCCTTCGAGAAATACGGCGCCCGTTTTCTGGTGCGCGGTGGTGATTTTTCCGAAATCGAGGGCACCGTCGGCAACCGCCACGTGGTCATCGAATTCGATAGCAAACAGCAGGCGCTCGACTGCTATAACTCGCCGGAATACCAGGTGGCCGCGAAAATCCGCCAGTCCTGTGCCGACGGCAACCTGGTGATTGTCGAAGGCGCCTGACCGGCACCGACACCACAGAACATGACGGCATCGGCCACGCCGGTTCCGAAGGAATGTAAGACCGAATGACACTTCTTTTCCCGGCCATCGACCTGAAAGACGGTCAGTGCGTACGCCTGAAGCTGGGCGACATGAACCAGGCGACCGTCTTCAACGACGATCCCGGCGCCCAGGCCAAGGCCTTTGAGGACCAGGGCTTCGAGTGGCTGCATGTGGTCGATCTGAACGGCGCCTTTGCCGGCGAAAGCCGCAACGGCGACGCGGTTGACGCGATCCTGCAGGCGACGAAGAACCCGGTTCAGCTCGGCGGCGGCATCCGGACGCTGGAGCACATCGAAGCCTGGCTTTCAAAAGGCATCACCCGGGTCATTCTCGGCACTGTCGCCGTGCGCGATCCGGAGCTGGTGAAAGAAGCCTGCCGCCGGTTCCCGGGCAAGATTGCGGTGGGGATCGACGCCAAGGGCGGTTACGTCGCCGTCGAGGGCTGGGCTGAAACCTCCGAACTGACAGCGGTTGATCTCGCCAAACGGTTCGAGGACGCCGGCGTCTCCGCCATCATCTATACGGATATCGACCGGGACGGCGTACTCAAGGGCCTGAACATTCCCTCGACGCTGGAACTGGCCCATGCTGTCTCGATCCCCGTGATTGCATCCGGCGGCCTGGCCTCGATCGAGGACGTCAAGCGGCTGCTGCAACCCGACTGCGCCATTCTGGAAGGCGCCATTTCCGGCCGGGCGCTCTATGACGGGCGTCTCGATCCGAAAGAGGCAATGGACCTGATCCGTGCTGCCCGCAAGGAGGCATCATGACCCTCAAAGCCCGCGTAATTCCCTGTCTCGACGTCAAGGACGGCCGTGTCGTCAAGGGCGTCAACTTCGTCGACCTTGTCGATGCCGGCGATCCGGTGGAGGCGGCCAAGGCCTATGACGCGGCCGGGGCCGACGAGCTCTGCTTCCTCGACATCACCGCCAGCCACGAAGGCCGCGACACGATCTATGACGTGGTGCGGCGCACGGCGGAGGCCTGCTTCATGCCGGTGACCGTCGGCGGCGGCGTGCGCACGGTGGAGGACATCCGCAAGCTGCTGATTGCCGGTGCCGACAAGGTGTCGATCAACACGGCTGCGGTGAAGAACCCGGACTTCGTGCGCGAGGCTGCGGAGAAATTCGGATCCCAGTGCATCGTCGTCTCCATCGACGCCAAGCAGGTGAACGCGGAAGGCGAGCCGGAAAAATTCGAGATTTTCACCCATGGCGGGCGGACGCCGACCGGGATCGATGCCATCGAATTCGCCAGAAAGGTGGTGGAGCTGGGCGCGGGCGAGCTGCTGGTGACCTCCATGGACCGGGACGGCACAAAATCGGGCTACAACATCGCCCTGACCCGGGCGATTGCCGATGCGGTGCCGGTGCCGGTGATCGCCTCCGGTGGCGTCGGTAACCTCGATCACATGGTGGAAGGCATTCGGGACGGGCATGCGACCGCTGTTCTGGCCGCCTCTATCTTCCATTTTGGGGAGTACACAATTCATGAAACAAAGGCGTATATGAATGACGCCGGTATCCTCATGCGGCTCGATGCGTGACCGGTCTGCTTTCAAATTCGGAAAAGACTAGACGAATGACGAATTTCACTCTGGCCGATCTCGACGCAATTATTGCTGCACGTGCGAACAGCGACGATGAAAAGTCCTATACGCGCAAGCTAGTCGGCAAGGGCGTGGCCAAATGTGCCCAGAAACTCGGAGAAGAGGCGGTCGAAGCGGCCATTGCCGCGGTTCGGGACGACAAGGACGAATTGACGGCTGAAGCCGCGGACGTTCTCTATCATCTGCTGGTCGTCCTCAAGGTGGCCGATGTGCCGCTTGAAGACGTGATGGCGGAACTGGCAAGCCGGACCGGACAGACCGGTCTTGAAGAAAAGGCGTCGAGGCCTCAGGACTAGAACGAGTCGGGGCCCACGGATCTCACGCAGCACGGACTGCAACTGCACATGGATCAGAAAGTGGCTGCGAACGGAGACATGGACCTGTCTCCCTATCGGGTCTTCACCGAGAAGGAATGGGCGCGGCTCAGAGCCGATACGCCCATGACGCTGACGGCGTCCGAAGTGGCGGAACTTCAGGGCCTCAACGACCCCATGTCCATCGAGCAGGTGGAGAAGATCTACCTGCCGCTGTCGCGCCTTTTGGCCTATTACGCCGAGGCGACCGTCAGCCTGCACCAGGCAACCCAGACCTTTCTGGGCCTGTGGGACCACAAGACGCCGTTCATCATCGGTGTCGCCGGGTCGGTTTCAGTCGGAAAATCGACCACGTCACGCGTGTTGCGCGCGCTGTTGGGCCGCTGGCCGGCGAGCCCGAAGGTCGACCTGATCACCACCGACGGCTTTCTCTATCCGAACGCGGTGCTCGAAGCCGAAGGCATCATGCACAAGAAGGGCTTTCCGGAGAGCTTCGACCGGCCGCGGCTTCTGAAATTCCTGTCCGACATCAAGGCCGGCAAACGCCACGTCCGGGCTCCGGTCTATTCCCACTTCTACTATGACGTCATGCCGGGCCACACGGTCACGGTCGACACTCCGGACATCCTGATTGTGGAAGGCCTGAACGTGCTGCAGACCCGCGAATTGCCCAAGGATGGCCGCGCGGTCCCGTTCGTGTCCGATTTCTTCGACTTTTCCGTCTATATCGACGCGGACGAAGAGCTTCTGGTGAACTGGTACGTGGAACGCTTCATGCGGCTTAGGGAAACCGCCTTCCGCGATCCCAGCTCCTATTTCCACAAGTATTCCCGGATTTCCGACGCGGAAGCGCTGGAGACCGCCTACCAGATCTGGAACGACATCAACCTGGAAAACCTGCGCGAAAACATCCTGCCGACCCGCCCGCGCGCCGATCTGATCCTGACCAAGGACGCCAGCCACCGGATTGCGAAGGTCGCGCTGCGCAAGATCTGAGCTGCAATAAAAAAAGGCCCTGCCCGCCGGGCAGAGCCTTTTGCTTTCCAGATAAGCCGGATCAGGCGGCGGACCGCTTCCTGACCTCTTCCAGGAACGTTGCGACCTGAGACCTCAGGGAATCCGCGTTCTTGTGCAGCTGTTGAGCTGCGTCATCCACCATTTCGGCGGTGTTACGCGTGTTCTCCGCAGCCTCGGCGACGCTTTCTATGCTGGTGGTCACTTCCACGGTGCTGCGGGAGGCCTCTGTCGCATTGACCGCGATTTCCTGGGTCGCAGCCCCCTGTTCCTCGACCGCGGCCGAGATCGAGTGGGCGATCTCATTCATCTGGTTGATGATTTCCGTCACGGAGGAAATGGCGGTTGCCGCAGTCTGGGTTTCGCCCTGGATTGCGGAAATCTGGCTGGAAATCTCTTCGGTCGCCTTGGACGTCTGGTTCGCCAGTTCCTTGACTTCGGCGGCCACCACCGCAAAGCCCTTGCCGGCTTCGCCCGCGCGGGCCGCTTCGATGGTCGCGTTGAGGGCCAACAGGTTGGTCTGTTCGGCAATCGCCTGAATGAGCGTGACCACCTCACCGATCCGGCCGGCGGCTTCCGACAGGCCGTTCATCCGTTCATTGGTCGAGCCGGCTTCGGACGCTGCTTTCGCGGCAATATCGCTGGACGCATGGACCTGGCGGCTGATTTCATTGACCGATGCGGACAGTTCTTCCGCCGCGGCGGCCACGGTTTCCACATTCTGGGCAGCCTGGGAAGACGCGTTGGAGACCAGTCCGCTTTGCTCGTTCGTCTGGGCCGCACCCTTGGTCATATCCGCGGACGCGTCCTGCAGACTTGCCACCGAGGTATCGATGATACCCATCATTTCCATGATCTGGCGATCGAAGTCACCGCTCAGCTCCTGGATTTCCTGACCCCGGCGCGCGGCATCCTTCTGGACGGCAAGCTGTTCCTCCTCCAGACGCTTCCGGGCATTTTCATTACGGACGAAGACTTCCATCGCGATGGCCATCTGGCCGATTTCGTCGCCGCGGTCGGTGCCGGAGATCTCGATATTACTGTCACCGTCGGCAAGACTGTTCATGTTGCGCGTCAGCGCCGTCAGCGGCCGAACCGTATTGCGCACCGCAAAGATCACAACACCTGCCGAGACGGCGGCACCGACCAGCATAATGAGGATCACAAGCCCGGCATGCTGCCAGTAGGCGGCATTCAGATCATCCACATAAACGCCTGAACCGAGCATCCAGTCCCAAGGTTCGAACGAAGCACCCCAGCCGTATTTATCGATCGGCTCCGTGCTGCCGGCGCGAGGCCACTGATAAAGCAGGGAACCGCCACCTGCCTTTGCGGCTGCGACGAGACCATCGATGATGTGAACACCGTTGGCATCGGTCAAATCACTGAGATCCTTGCCGATCATGTCGGCATTCGGATGGACCAGCGTAACGGAATCATTGGTGTATACGAAAATGTAGTTGTTGCCCTCGAACCGCATGGCCCCAATAGCAGCCTTGGCGGCTTCCTGGGCCTCTTCCCGGGACATCTCCCCGCTGACTTCTTTCTGGTGATAGCCAGCCGCGATCGAGACAGCCGTTTCGGTTATCTGCTCAACTTTCTTCAACCGCTCATCAAGCATGGTTGAATAAAGCGAAGAAAGACTGATGGCTGCGATAACGAGCGTAAAAACAAATACCGTCACTGCCGGGAGGGCAATTTTCCACGCGAAGGGCCAACGTGCAAAGGACATGATTCGAACACCTTGTTTCCGGGTTTCGAATTGAAGAAAGTCCCGAATGCTTTAAAAAGGCATTAAAAACCGGCTCTTATAGCGCTTTTACTTACGGAATGACGCTGATGAATTGTTATTTATACCTAAGAAATACACCGTTTCCGATTCTGAAGCGTTGACGTTCCACAACACAAGGAAACTGACGCGCCGTTCGATTCCAGCGGACGTGAGCGATTTGAATCGACACACAACGATTCTACGTTTGCCGATTTCGCCGCATGGAAATCTTACGGCTCCTTGAGATTTCGCACCAGAAATCGTTCGGCCCGTTGCCAGCTCTCATCGGTATCACCGCGGAAATTAAGTTCCCGCTTTTGTGCGACAGCCTTTTGCGGGACGTCGACGATCTGGACATACATTCGCATGATGAGTGTCGAGGTCTTCACGATCGACACGAAAAGCGCCTTATCGGCGCCGGCGGCTGCCGCGATATCGAGCAGACATTGCGGATCTTCCACCGGACAGACAGAGGCTACATCCTGCGCCGGGATCATGACGATCTTGCTGTATTGCTCGGCCAGATCCCGTTCCAGGGCCTTATTGATAGCAACGATTCTTGTGCTATGCGCGGCGCTCTGATCACGGACCTCCCCCGATGTATCGAGCATCTTGATGGGCATGACCCCGAGGGTGGTCGCATATGCAGGGGCAACAAGAACGAGAGCCGCCAATGTCAGAAAAATACAGCGCAACGACAGATCCTCCCGTCCATCATTACACATTAGCGAATTTCGAGCGGCTGCACAATCAGCCACTTCAACCTCAAGTTACCTCCGAAGCTCCCTGGGGTTTGAGGTAACCCTATCGCTTCGCGCAGAAGACATCGGCCAATCCGGGACGGGACCAGGTCGCATTCTGAAGATCTCCTTTAAGGACTTGTCCCTGGCCGGCATAGTAGAACCCGTTCCCCTGCCTGGTCAGTGTCGCAACGCCATATCCCATCTCGGCGACGGTCGCGGTGCGCCCGTCTGGCGAGAACGTCACATGCAGGTCCACGCCTGCCGTGCAGAGATAGTCGGCGTCCCCTCCCACGCCGGCTTGCGGGCCAACGGAGTAGTTGCCGTCCGAAGGCTGAAAGCCTCCCCCGACATTGCCGGGTGGAATCGGACCGGCAGGCGTCGTTTCATTCGGAAAGCCGAAATTGGGGTTCGGCGCCATCGGTTGGGGCGCGCCATTGATCACCACTTCCCGATAGGGCGTTCGGGTGACGTAGATGCCCCGGCATTGACCTGATGCGCTGCGAACCATCCAGGCATGGGTCACATAGGTCTGCTGCTCCAGGATCTGGCCGGGCTCCAGACGGGCGTAAGGCCGCTCGCCTCCCGAATAGTCGATCCAGTGTACTTCGACCGGTTCCCGGCTCATGTTGCGGAACACGATCTGCCCCGGCCTGACACCTTCGATGGAACGGATCCGACCAAGTTCGCTGCAAGGCGCGTCCGTGCCAGCCTCCTCGCCGGTGTTGACGGGAATTCCATCGTCGGAAACGATCTGTTGCGGCTGACCACAGGTGGCCACGAACAGCTTCACAGGGTTGGCGCTGCCCTTGAGCGACACCGAATAGGGCGGCACGCCTTCGATCTCAATGTGGATTTCCGATTCCCGGATCAAGGTTTCCCAGAACGGATCCGTCATCGGCACCACGGCTTGCGGGAACGACTGGCCATACTGGTTGCTGGTGGACGACCCGACAGCCTCAAAGGTCTGGTCGAAACCACCCGCACTCACCCGAACCGTCTGATAGGCCCCTTCGCGGGTATTCGCGGAAGTCTGACTGAAGACGATGGTCGCATTGCCGGATTGCGTCTGACAGACCGCGAAGAAGTCGTTGTCGTCAGTTTGAGGCACGCCATGGGTCAGGCTTGTTCTTGCGCCCGGAAGATTTCCGGGTACCGCGTTCCAGACCCGGTCTTCGGAAGGTGTGACCAGGACATCCTGCTGTGACGAGACAATGCCGGGAACATCGGAGGGCGTGTCCGCAACATCCGGGCTCTGGCCCGGCTGCGTTTCCGATCCAAGCACCGGAAGATCCTGGCCGATGACGCCGTCCTTCGAAAACGCGTCGTCAGACGCGGGATCCGTTGTTTCGTCGGGCGTCAGCGGCTCGAAGGAATCGGTCCCGCGGCCGGATGCGGTATCGTTGCCGGTTCCAGACGGCGTTGCCGTATCGGTGTTATAGGCAGGGGTGACCGTCTCGTCGGACGGTTTCGGCGTATAGGCCTGCCCAGCCGTCCCCTCGATCACGCGGGCGCTACCGGGCTTTCCATCGGATGCGACATCCACCGACAGCGTATTGCCCGTGCAGATATTCACCTTCCGGTGAAGAACACGGCTGTTTTCCAGCGTTACCTCAAGCTCGGTCTCGCACGGCGGCGCCGTATCCGCGCTGCCGAGCGTATCGATGATGACGCCTTCATCGTCCCGGTTGATGATCGGCTTGTATCGCTTGCCGAGGGTGATCGAACGGATGGCAGGTTTCGGCGGAACCACATTGATCCGCATCGTTTCCGGCGGGGTTTGCGCGTGAAGCTGCGTCGCGGCCATGACCACGAACGCAAAGGCGGCCACTCCTAAAGCCGAAGTCAGATTGGAAACCGATTGGTGTAAGGGGCCGGCAGCCTGCAGCCGCATGGGCAGTCTCCGTGGATCGCCAAATTCAGGACCGTCAATTTGCCGGGTACTTAGTCAAAATGGCAGGGAAAGGGCAAGAGTCTTTCGGGATTTGCGATTTCAGCGCGGTGCGCGTTTGGCCAGGATGCGCTGCAACGTCCGGCGATGCATATTCAACCGGCGCGCCGTTTCCGAAACATTCCGGTCGCACAACTCGTAGACACGCTGGATATGCTCCCAACGGACACGATCCGCAGACATGGGATTTTCCGGCGGCGGCGCCTTCTCCTCGGGCTTGCGCCCGAGTGCGGCGGCAATATCGTCCGGATCGGCCGGCTTGGCGAGATAGTCGACCGCACCGAGCTTCACCGCCGTCACTGCCGTTGCGATGTTGCCGTATCCGGTCAGGATAATCGCCCGGGAGTCCGGCCTGCGCTGACGGATGGCTTCGATCACATCCAGGCCGTTGCCGTCTTCAAGGCGCATGTCGACGATTGCAAATGCCGGCGCATGGGCTCCGACCTTGGCAACGGCTTCACGCACGCCGTCTGCCGTTTCCGTGGTGAACCCGCGCTTTTCCATCGCGCGGGCAAGGCGCTGCTGGAATGCCTTGTCGTCATCGACGATCAGAAGACTTTTATCTTCGACGTTTTCCATCCCGAGTGCTGGGTCGGACATTGTAACGATCCCATTTTTGTTGTTCGCATCTGAGTTGGGATACCGATGTCGTCCCAGACTCCATTTATTGCGAAACCGCTATGTATCAATCTTTATGCCGGGAAAAATCTGGTGCGTCCACATTGTCAAGCGATTCAATCGCGCTGCGCGGCCATGTCACACGAATATGAGCCCCGTGTTCAGGCGGTGCCCGGTTTTCCACGAACAGCTTGGCGCCCGTGCGTTCAAGCAGCGTCTTTGCGATAAAAAAACCAAGCCCCAACCCCCCGCCGGTCGACCGGCGCCCGGGTATCATGCTGCGGACCGAGACATAAGGGTCCCCGATCTTTGTCAGGACCTCGGGCGCAAAACCCGGTCCGTCGTCCCGGATTGAAATGCTGACCGCACGGGCATCCCAAGTTGCTGAGAGTTCGACGCTTTTTTCCGCGAAATCAATCGCGTTCTCGACAATGTTGCCCAATCCATAACGAATGGCCGAATTGCGCGACCCGACCGGCTCGGGACCCTCACCGGCCGATTTTACCGAAATCTCGGCCCCAAAGCCGCGCAAGGGTTCGGCGACCTCTTCCATCAGCTGCGACACCGGCATGCGCTGGAAGGTCCGGTCCTCATCGCTGGAAAGCGACTTGAGCTTTTGCAGAATTTCCCGGCAGCGTTCGGATTGAGACCGGATAAGGGCGATGTCCTCGGCGTAGTCGCCATCGTTCGGGAGTTCGTCGGCGAGTTCCTTGGCGACGAGATAGATGGTCGCAAGCGGCGTTCCAAGTTCGTGTGCGGCGGCCGTCGCCAATCCGTCCAGGGCGCTCAAATGCTGCTCCCGGGCCATGACCAGCTCCGTCGCCGTGAGAGCGTCGGCAAGCTGGCGGGCTTCCTCGGCCACCCGGAACGCATAGGTGGCCATGAACCCCAGCGAGGAGACCAGCGCCACCCAGACGCCGAGAGAATAGACGAAGGGCAGCGAGAATTCCTCTTGCCCCGGCCAGGGAAGCGGATAGTGGAATACGGCAAGGAGACTGGCACAGAGCGTCGCGAGCACGCCGAGCTTGATCGTGTCGAAAGCCGACAGCGCCGTTGCCGATACCATCACCGGCGCAAGCAGCAGAAAGGCGAACGGATTGCCAAGCCCGCCGGTCAGGAACAGCAGGCCGCTCATCTGCAGGACGTCATAGGCGAGCTGAAAGGCGGCCGCGCCTTCCGAGACCCGCAAGGGCGACGGATAATAGATCTTCAGAAAGACATTCAGCCACGCCGAAAGTGCCACCAGGAAAAAGGCAACGCCGATCGGCAGCGGATAGCCGAGACCGATATTGACCACCAGCAGTGCCGCTGTCTGCCCGCCGACCGCAAGCCAGCGCAGGCGGACCAGGGTATCGAGCTTCAATCGGCGGTGTGGCAGCGGGGTGGCGGTGTCGAACAATTCTGGCATGGCCTCCCCTTTTGAAGCGCTTTCCCGCGTCTGGCAAGGTCGATGCCCTTGTGTGACGCGGCCCTAAGTGATAGCCAGCCCCGAAAAAGGAGCTGCGCGGCGCCCGCGGGCCGCCAGCCGGGTGTTTCGATATTTGGCACCCTGTCAGTCCGACCAGCACCGCGAAACGGAATGAGACACGATGACCGATACGAATGATGCCGGCGCACAGCCGCAGCCGGAGAACGCACAAGCCGCAGCACCGGGCATGAATATCCTTGGCCAGTACATCAAGGATCTCTCGTTCGAAAATCCGAATGCGCCCATGTCGCTGCAGCAAGGCGAACAGCCGAAGCTCGACATCAACGTGAATGTCAACGCAGCTCCTCTTGGCGAAGACCAGTTCGAAGTGATCCTGACGCTGAGCACCAAGGCCGAACGCCCGGATATGGTGATGTTCGCCGTCGAACTCGTCTATGCCGGCGTTTTCCGTATCACCGGCGTGCCGCAGGAGCATATGCATCCGTTCGTGATGATCGAGTGCCCGCGCATGCTGTTCCCGTTCGCCCGCAGCATCCTGGCCGACGCCACCCGCAATGGCGGTTTCCCGCCGCTGCTGCTCGATCCGATCGATTTCGCCCAGCTTTACCGGCAGAACATGGCCCAGCAGGCCGCTGCCCAGCAGGCTGCGGGCTCGCAGGAAAAGCCGAACTGAGCCGGCCAAAGCCGTTCAAGTTTCTGAATTCAAGAAACCGCGATGCCGAAAGGTGTCGCGGTTTTGCTTTTCAGGCGTCTTCCAGCAGATCCGCCCAGGTCTTCGGATTGTCGCCATGGAGCGGGTTTTTCGGCGACCGTCGGTAACGGACGGTTTCCATCCGGAACGAGCGGGCATCGAACATCATCAGCCGGCCGACGAGGCTTTCGCCGACGCCCGTGATCTCCTTGATCACCTCCATCGCCTGCATGGTGCCGATGATCCCCGTCAGGGCGCCGAGCACACCGGCTTCCGCACAGGTCGGCAACAGTCCGTCGCGCGGTTTTTCCGGAAACAGGCACCGATAGGAAGGGTTTGGATTGCCCTCTGCATCGGCTTCAAATGGCTTCAGGGTCGTGATCGAGCCGTCGAACTGGCCGACAGCGGCCGTGACCAATGGCTTCTTTGCAAAAAAGCAGGCGTCCGAAACCAGATAACGGGTGGTGAAATTGTCCGAACCGTCCGCAACGATGTCGTAGTTGGACACAAGCGCCATCGCATTGTGGCCCGCGATCCGCGTCGGATAGGGCTCGACCTTCACGTTCGGATTGAGCCTTGCGATGGCTTCAGCGGCGCTCGCCACCTTCGGCTCGCCGAGCTGGTCGGTGTCGTGGATGACCTGCCGCTGGAGATTGGACAGCGAAACCGTATCGTCATCGACGACACCGAGTGTTCCGACGCCGGCCGCCGCCAGATACTGCAGCAGCGGCGCCCCGAGACCGCCGGCGCCGATCACCAGCACCCGGGCGTTCTTCAGTTTCTGCTGGCCCGGCCCGCCGATCTCCCGCATCACGATGTGACGGGCATAGCGCTCCAGTTCGGCAGGTGTCAGCATGGGTTCTTTCCAGATCGATCAATTCGGCGCCGGATCCCTATCATATCGGATCGCCGGCCGCCTAATGCAAACGACGGGCTGCTTTCCCCCCGATCAGTCTACCCCAGGATTCGGCTGACCAGCTTGGCGGTATAGTCCACCATCGGGATCACGCGGGCATAGTTCAGCCGCGTCGGGCCGATGACGCCGAGCACCCCGACAATGCGCTGGTCTCGGTCGCGGTAAGGAGACACCACCAGCGACGAGCCTGACAGGGAAAACAGGTTGTTTTCCGAGCCGATGAAAATCCGCACCCCGTCGCCCTTTTCGGCAAGACCCAGAAGCTGGATCAGGTCGCGCTTGTTTTCAAGATCGTCGAACAGCAAGCGGATACGCTCCAGATCCTCCGCGGCCTCCAGATCGGTGAGAAGGTTGGATCGGCCGCGCACGATCAGAGTGCCCGGATCGTCCACGCCCGCGCCGCTCCACAGGGCAAGCCCTTCGTCCACCACCTTGCGGCTCAAAAGGTCGAGTTCGGCCTGATCGGCCTCCCTGACCTTTTCCAGTTCCTTTCGCACCTCGCTCAGCGTGCGCCCCTGGAGATGGGCATTCAGGTAGTTGGTGGCTGCCACCAGGGCCGACGCCGGCAGACCCTCAGGCAGGTCAATGATGCGGTTTTCAACCGATCCGTCTTCACCGACCAGGACGGCCAGGGCCTTGAGCGGCTCGATCCGGACGAATTCGATGTGCTTCATGCGCATATCGGTCTTGTGGGTCAGGACCACGCCCGCACCGCACGACAGGCCCGACAGCATCTGGCTGGCTTCGGTCAGCACCTGCTCGGAGGAATTGTAGTTCTGGGTCGCCCTGACCTGGACATCGATCCGCTGGCGCTCCTCCTGGCTGAGATCGCCAACTTCCAGAAGCGCGTCGATGAAGAAGCGCAGGCCGATTTCGGTCGGCAGCCGGCCGGCGCTCGTGTGCGGCGAATGCAAAAGGCCCATGTGCTCCAGGTCGGCCATGACGTTTCGCACCGAAGCCGGCGACAGGGACATGGACAGACTGCGCGACACGTTGCGCGAACCGACCGGTTCGCCGGTCTGAAGATAGGTCTCCACGATCGACCGGAAGATTTCGCGGGATCTTTTATCGAGATCGCTCAGGCTCAAGGCCGTTCTCTCCGTTATTGTGCCCGCCGGATCCGTCTTGCGGGCCCCGGCAATGTTCATATTAAAGATATAGGCGCAAAATGGGTCCGTTGCACAAGCAGGACTTTACCTGTCTTGGCCTGAGGGTCTACAAGGCGCGCAAGAGACCGGGGCGTTCCGCTTCGAAACCTGCAAATGACGAGAGGTCCTTGATGCGTCCGTCCAAACGTGCAGCCGATGAGCTGCGTGCCGTCACGCTCGAACGCGGCGTTTCCAAACATGCCGAAGGCTCCTGCCTGGTGAAGTTCGGCGATACCCATGTGCTTTGCACCGCAAGCCTGGAAGAGCGTGTTCCGCCGTGGCTGCGCGGCCAGCAGCGCGGCTGGGTGACGGCCGAATACGGCATGCTGCCGCGTGCCACCGGCGACCGCATGCGCCGCGAGGCAAGTGCGGGCAAGCAATCCGGCCGCACCCAGGAGATCCAGCGCCTGATCGGCCGCTCTCTGCGTGCCGTTGTCGATCTGGAAGCCCTCGGCGAATGCCAGATCACGGTCGACTGCGACGTCATCCAGGCGGACGGCGGCACCCGGACTGCAGGCATCACCGGTGCATGGGTCGCGTTGCGCGACTGCATCGAATGGATGAAGGCCCGCGACATGGTGAAGAAGGACGTCCTGAAGGACCACATCGCCGCCATTTCCTGCGGTATCTACGAAGGCACGCCGGTTCTCGATCTCGACTACGCGGAAGACAGCACGGCGGAAACCGATGCCAATTTCGTCATGACCGGATCGGGCGGCATCGTCGAGATCCAAGGTACCGCGGAAGGCGCTCCGTTCTCGGAAGAAGAATTCGGCCATCTGCTGGGACTTGCCAAAAAAGGCGTCAACCGCCTGATCGACCTGCAGAAAATGGCAATCCTCTAAGGACCGCCCTCTAAGGACCACTTGATGTCTCACCGCAAACTCGAGCCCGGCAAGCTGGTCGTCGCCAGCCACAACAAGGGCAAGATCCGCGAGATCAACGAACTTCTGGCCCATTACGGTTTCGACGTGGTGTCCGCCGGAGACCTCGATCTGTCGGAGCCGGAAGAAACCGGGTTGACCTTCGAGGCGAACGCGGAACTGAAGGCCGTTGCCGCCGCGACCGCGTCCGGCCTGCCGTCGCTTGCCGACGACAGCGGCTTTTGCGCAGAGGCGCTTGGTGGCGATCCGGGGATTTATTCCGCGCGCTGGGCCGGTCCGGACAAGGACTTCTCCATGGCGATGCGCAATGTGGAGGAGATGCTGCAGCAGAAAGGCGCAACCACGCCGGACAAGCGCCGCGGGTCTTTCGTTGCGGTCCTGTGCCTTGCGTGGCCGGACGGTCACCGGGAATTTTTCCGCGGTGAAGTGGAAGGCCAGATCGTGTGGCCGCCGCGTGGCGAAAAGGGTTTCGGCTACGACCCGATCTTCCAGCCGGACGGCCATGAGCAGACCTTCGGGGAAATGACCTCGGAGGAAAAGCACGGCTGGTCGCGGGAAACCCAGGCCCTGTCCCACCGGGCGCGGGCGTTCCAGCTGTTCTCCAAAGCCTGCCTGGAGACTTGATGCCGCAACCGTCGAATAACGCGCCCGATGGCGGGTTCGGGATATACGTCCATTGGCCGTTTTGCGCGGCCAAGTGCCCTTACTGCGATTTCAACTCCCACGTACGACATCATGCGATCGACCAGGACCGCTATGTCCGGGCGTTCGAGCGGGAACTTGCCCATTTCGCGGAGATGACCGGCAACCGGGCAGTCGACTCTATCTTCTTCGGCGGCGGAACACCTTCCCTCATGGAGCCCACCACCGTCGGACGGATTCTCGACAGCATCGCAGGCCATTGGTCCGTGGACGCCAAGACCGAAATATCCATGGAAGCCAACCCCTCGAGCGTCGAGGCGGAGCGCTTCCGGGGTTATCGGAGCGCCGGGGTCAACCGCATGTCGCTCGGTGTCCAGTCCCTGCATGACCGGGATCTGAAGCTTCTGGGCCGCCTGCACGATGCCAGGACCGCACTGAAGGCCATCGACACGGCCCGCTCGACCTTTCCGCGCCTGTCTTTCGACCTGATCTATGCCCGTCCGGACCAGACCCTGGACGGCTGGCAACAGGAGTTGGAACAGGCGATCGCGCTCGCCGCCGATCACCTGTCGCTTTACCAGTTGACCATTGAGGAAGGCACGCCGTTCTTCGGCCTTTACGAGGCCGGCAAGCTGAAAGTCCCGGATGCGGATCTGGGAGCCGAGTTCTACGCCCTGACCCAGCATGTCACCGAGGCCCACGGGCTTCCGGCCTACGAGGTGTCCAACCATGCGAAACCGGGCGCCGAATGCCGGCATAACCTGGTGTACTGGCGCTACGGCGACTATGTGGGCGTCGGCCCCGGTGCCCATGGACGGATTTCGGTCGGCGCCACGAAACGGGCAACAGCCATCGAACGCTATCCGGAAACCTGGCTGGAAACCGTGGAGACCCACGGCCATGGCATGGTCGAAAACACAGGGCTGAGCGAAGAAGAACTCGGCGACGAATACCTGCTGATGGGGCTCAGGCTTGTGGAAGGGGTCGATTTGAACCGCTACGAGGCCCTGGCCCACCGCTCCGTCGATCCGAAGCGGCTTTCCGACCTGCTGGAACACGGAATGGTGGAACGGCTGGGGGATAACCGGGTCCGCGCCACGCGCGATGGTTTTTTTGTGCTCGACGCCGTCGTGGCCGATCTGGCGGCTTAGCCGGCTCTCCAGTTGAGACACGTGTACCTGATAGCAGGCTGTTTTTTCACATAAAATTCATATTCTGCACTGCAATGTAGTGCGGCTCCTCCCTTTTCGCGAGGGCTAACGCCTTGTTTATGCGCCGAAAGTCTTAGAACTTTACGGTATTGATAGGTCCTAGCGCTTCGTCCTATTCTGTTGCGATGCAAAAGCGGCGTCAGCGTCCAACGGACGGAACGGGCAAGCAAGGAGACGCAGGTGTCTTATTATCAGCTCTATGAAATGAACCATGCAGTGATGGGCCCCGTACGCGCGGCCGCTGATATGACACGGCTCTATTTCCAGAATCCGCTTAATCCCCTCACCCACACGCAAATCGGCAAGTCGGTTGCCGCCGGCTGCGAAGTCCTGGAACGCATGACCCGGCGCTACGGCAAGCCGGAATTCGGACTGAACGAAACCACCGTGGGCGGTGTCCATGTGCCCGTCCGTGAAAACGTCGTCTGGCAACGGCCCTTTTGCGACCTGGTCCACTTCGAGCGCGCAACCTCTGCCCGCCCCAAGGATCCGAAGATCCTGATCGTCGCGCCGATGTCCGGCCATTATGCGACGCTGTTGCGGGGAACGGTGGAAACGCTGCTGCCGAGTGCGGAAGTGTTCATCACCGACTGGATCGACGCCCGCATGGTTTCCATTCAGGAGGGTGACTTCGATCTGGACGACTACATCGACTACATCATTTCCATGCTGCACTTCCTGGGGCCGGATACCCATGTGATCGGCGTCTGCCAGCCGTCGGTGCCGGTGTTGGCGGCCGTCGCGGTGATGGAAGGCCGCGATGACCCTTATGTGCCGTCGACCATGACCCTGATGGGCGGCCCGATCGACACCCGCGTCGCGCCGACAGCCGTGAACGATCTGGCCATGTCCAAGGGCATCGACTGGTTCCGGAACAACGTCATCATGACGGTGCCGTTCCCGCATCCGGGCTTCATGCGCAAGGTCTACCCGGGCTTCCTGCAGCTCACCGGTTTCATGAGCATGAACCTGGACCGCCACATGACGGCGCACCGCGACTTCTTCCAGCACCTGGTGGATGGCGACGGCGACAATGCCGAGAAGCACCGCGATTTCTACGACGAATACCTGGCGGTCATGGATCTGACGGCGGAATTCTATCTCCAGACCGTGGAAACCGTCTTCATCGAGCATTCCCTGCCCATGGGCACGATGATGCACGGCTCGACCCCGGTCGATTGCTCGAAAATCCGCCGTACGGCGCTCCTGACCGTGGAAGGCGAAAAGGACGACATCACCGGTCGTGGCCAAACCAAGGCGGCCCACGCACTCTGCACCAACCTGTCCGATGACATGAAGGCCCATTACGAGCAGCCGCGTGTCGGCCATTACGGCGTTTTCAACGGCTCGCGCTGGCGGGCCGAGATCGCGCCGCGGGTTCTCGACTTCATCCGCTCCAATCGGGGCGGGGACATGAAAAACGTGAGCAGACCGGCGCAGGCAAAGCCGGCAGCGCCCAAACCGGCTCAGGCGAAGTCCGAACCGGCAAAGCCTGCGGCCAAATCGTCCGCGGCAAAAAAGCCCGCGAAAAAACCCTCTGCCAAGACCGATGATCTGACAGCGATCCTGCTGAGCAAGCCGGATGGCGTCGCTGACGATCTGAAGGCGATCACCGGAGTCGGCCCAAAGCTGGAATCCGCGCTCAACGAGGCCGGGATCTTCCACTACTGGCAGATCGCCGGCCTGACCGACAAGCAGATCGAATCCCTTGATGCCAAGCTGGATTTCCGGGGACGCATTGCCCGCGACAACTGGATCGATCAGGCCCGCAAGCTGTCTGAAGCGGTCGGCTGATTATCCGGGATTTTTTTTGATCGGACCCGAATCAGGCTGGAAGAAATCCGGCCGGATTCGGGTCCGAAAACATTTGTGGAGGTATCGACTCCACTTTTTCCTGTGGCGTTTCGACCTAATCCGCACAACTTCGTAATCTGATTGATTCAGATCAAGGCCGCCGGCGCCTCCAAACCACAAGCAGGATGCGGAGGTGACGTTATGATCAACATATTCATTGGATACGATCCTCGCGAAGCTATTGCCTATCATGTGTGTGCGAACAGTCTTGTCCGGCATTCAAGCGAAGTTCTTGCGATCACGCCATTGGCACTGAAGAATCTTGAAAGCTACCAGGAGACCCACAGCGACGGCTCCAACCAATTCATCTACAGCCGATTTCTGCTGCCTCATCTCATGAATTATTCTGGCTGGGCCCTGTTCATGGACGGCGACATGCTTCTGCGTGACGACATCGCCAAGCTTTGGGCTTTGCGGGATGAATCAAAAGCCGTGATGTGCGTTCATCACGACTACAAGACCAAGGCGACGACCAAGTACCTCGGCTCGACGAACGCCAATTACCCGCGCAAGAACTGGTCGAGCGTGGTGCTTTGGAACTGCGGCCACCCGGCCAACAAGGTGGTCACGCCGGAATTCGTCATGAATTCGACCGGCGCGCAGTTGCACCGGTTCACCTGGCTGGAAGACGACCTCGTCGGCGAAATCCCGAAGGTCTGGAACTGGCTGCCGGATGAATTCGGCCCCAACCCGGAAGCCAAGCTGCTGCACTGGACCCTGGGTACGCCATGCTTCCACGAATATGCGACCGCCCCCATGGCCAGCGAATGGCATCGGGAGAAATTCCTGAGCGATTTCAGCCTGCAACGCGTCATCGACGGTCCATTCGAGGACGAGATCGCATCGCCCGCGCAAAGCGTGGCAGCGGAATAACCGGCGAGCGACCGCCGGGCCAAAAGTGCCGTTCCCACCGGGCCTTCCGGCGGGGACGGCTTTTTTGTCGGTTTCATCCTCATGCGACGATCAACCCCGGCAGCACCGATCACTTTTCGGCACGTTTCCTTGAATGCAGGGCCGTCACCCCCCATCTGAATGAGGTGGATGTCAACCATGGATAGGACAATGACGACTGCAAACTGTTCGATCAAACCTGCATGGACCCCGGTGACCATCGGCCTGATGGTGCTGGGTTTCGTGGCCTTCTGGCCGCTTGGCCTTGCCATGCTGGCCTATATCCTGTGGGGCGACCGCTTCCACGGAATGGCTCGCGATGCGCGTGACCAGTGGCGGGCAAGCCCATTCAAGGGAGCAATGGATAACATGGCACAGGGAACGGCCTATGGCCGGACCGGCAACGTGGCGTTCGACGACTACCGCGAACGTGAACTGAAGCGGCTGGAAGAAGAACGCGCGAAGCTTGATGCCATGCGTGCGGACTTCGACGATTTCCTCCGCGAACTGCGCCGCGCCCGCGACCAGGAAGAGTTCGACCGGTTCATGGCGAACCGCGGACGGACCCCGGGCTCCGATCCCGCCTGAGGGATCCGAACCGTCCCGACACAGACCGAGAGCGGCGCCCCAAAGCGCCGCTTTCGTCCGTTTGGAGGGCGGGTTACTCTTGCCTTATCTGCCGATTCGTCCCTGTCATCGGAACCTTGAACCCTAATGCTGTTGCGCGCGCGCAAGAAACCCCTGCCGGACCACATCGAGCTTCAGGCTGACGGCATGCCTCTGCGCATCCGGCTGAGAGCGGACCCGCGCGCCAGGCGCTATCTGCTCCGCCTGCCGTCCGATTACTCCGGCCCGGTGCTGACCGTGCCGCGCGGCGGTGATCTGGAGCGGGCCGAACGGTTTGCCCGCCAGCATATCGGCTGGCTGCTGGAGCGGATGGAGGCCCGGCCGGACCATGTGCCGCTGCTTCCGGGACACATCATTCCCTTGCGCGGGCAGGACCATCGCATCGTCCCGACCGGAAAGCTGCGCGGCCTTGTCGAACCGGTCCGAAATGACGACGGTCATCCGGAACTCCGGGTGCCCGGAGCGGAAGAGCACATGCCGCGCAAGCTGACCACATGGCTCAAAGGCCAGGCGAAAGCGGATCTCAGCACCGCCGTCACCCTGCATGCGGCGAAAATCGGCAGGCCGGTCAAGGCGATCACCATCCGGGATACGAAAAGCCGCTGGGGCTCCTGCGCGTCTAACGGCAGCCTGTCCTTTTCCTGGCGGCTCATTCTGGCGCCGCCGGAAATCCTGGACTATGTCGCCGCCCATGAGGTGGCACACTTACGGGAAATGAACCATTCCGCCCGGTTCTGGCGCATTTGCGAAGAGCTTGCCCCGCATACCCGCCAGGCCCGCGCCTGGCTGAAGGAAAATGGGCAGCGGCTGCACGGATACGGATAGGTCCGGTTTCGATAAAATCGGCGGTCAGGCCGTTTCGGCCATCACCCAGTCCCGGTAATCCGCATTCACGAAGTCCACCGGAACACCCAGAATGCTTGGAGTTTCGTAAGGGTGGATGGAGCGCACGGCTTCGACGATCTTGTCGAACAGGTCTTCCCGCGTTTTCACGACCAGCGGAATTTCAGGCTCAAACTCGACTGTGCCCTTCCAGCGGTAGCTGCTTTCGACCGGCTGATGCTTGTTGGCGCAGGCCGCCAACCGCAAGTCGATCAGGGACTCGGCGATGCTGTCCGCCGTTTCATCGTCCGGACAGTTGATCCAGATTTCCAACACGCGCATGGTCATGCCTCCGAGCGATGGCCTAACCGCCGAACAGCGACTTGAGCAGGTTGAGCGGTCCGCGCGGCCGCCGGTCGTCTTCGGCAGAGCTGCCGTTTTCACCCACGTTGCCGGGCGGAAGAGGCGCCCCCGCCTTGGCGACCGGGGTTGCCACATTGAGGGCCGGATCGGGAACACCCGAGAGGCTTGCGACCGGCAGGCCCTCATGCTCCTTTTCCATGGTGTTTTTCCAGATCACCGCCGGCAAGGATCCACCCGTGGCCTTTTTGGTCGGCGAATTGTCGTCGTTGCCGAGCCAGACTGCCGTGGTGAGATTGCCGGTGTACCCGATGAACCACCCGTCGCGGAAATCCTGGCTCGTGCCTGTCTTGCCGCCAGCGGGACGGTGATCGCCAAGCTGGGCTTTTTTGCCGGTCCCGGTCAGAAGCGTTTCCGACATCATCGCGTTCATCTGGCGGACGTATTGGCGGTCGACGACCCGGCCGGGCCCGTCACCCTTGCGTGAATAAAGCTGTTTGCCATCCACCGTCTTGATCCGTCGAATGATATGCGGCAGCACGCCATAGCCGCCATTGGAGAAAGGCACATAAGCGCCTGCGATTTCCAACGGCGTGACTTCGGAGGTTCCCAGCGCAATCGACAGGTTGGGCTTCATGTCCGAGGTAATGCCGAGCCTTTTGGCGGTCTTGGCGACAGTCTTGGGCCCGACTTCATAGGCCAGGCGGGCGGCCACCGTGTTGAGCGACATGGCGAGCGCCTGGGTCAGCGTGACCGGGCCGTAGTATTTCTTGGTGTAGTTCTGCGGCGTCCAATCCTTGAACCGGATCGGCTGATCCTGGCGGACGGTCTCCGGGGTCATACCGGCTTCCAAAGCCGCCAGATAAACGAACGGCTTGAACGCCGAGCCGGGCTGACGCTTGGCATAGACGGCACGATTGTACTGGCTCTTGGCATAGTCGGCGCCGCCAACCATGGCGCGGATCGCGCCCGCGGTATCGAGTGTGACGACGGCCCCCTGGGAAACGCCGTATTTGGTCCGGTTTTCCGAAATCGCCGTGCGCAAGGCCTCCTCGGCGGCATGCTGCATGTTCAGGTCGATGGTGGTGTCGACAATGATGTCGCCGTCGAAGGAGCCGACGTAATGGGGCAGCATGTCCATGACATAGTCGGCGGCGAAGTTTTCGCTGGCCGTGACATAGCGGCGGACGGCGGTTGCCGGTGCCGCCAGCGCACTCGCGGCTTCCTTGTCGGAGATAAAGCCTTCCTGGTTCATGGCCGTGAGCACGAGCTGGGCACGGGCTTCTGCCAGATCCGGGTTGCGGGTCGGAGAATAGCGCGACGGAGCTTTCAGGACGCCGGCCAGCGTCGCGGCCTCGGCAATGGTCAGGAGGCGTGCGGATTTACCGAAATAACGCCGGGCGGCCGCATCGATGCCATAGGCCCCGGAGCCGTAATAGACCCGGTTCAGGTACATCTCCATGATCTCGTCTTTGGAGAATTTCGCCTCCAACCAGATGGAGAGCACCAATTCCTGCACCTTGCGCTTAAGGGTCCGGTCCGGTTCCAGAAACAGGTTCTTGGCAAGCTGCTGGGTCAGCGTGGAGCCCCCCTGGACCAGATTGCCGGATGTCAGGTTCACATAGACCGCCCGAACAAGCCCGAGCGGATCGAGGCCGAAATGGGAGCGAAACCGGCGATCCTCGATGGCGATAACCGCGTTCGGTACGTAAGGCGGCAGCTGCTCGAGCCGGACGGCCTCGCCGCCGGTATCGCCCCGGTTGGCGATCAGCGCACCGCTGGCGGAGACGATCTTCACATTAGGCGGGCGGGCTGGAACCTTCCATTCGGAGGTCGGCGGCAGATAGGCGGCGTAGTAGGCGATGAAGCCAACGGCAAATATACCGGCCCAGATGCCGAGGACACAGCTCCAGTAAAAGGCGCGTTTGAAGAACCGGGCCGTACCGGCCCCCATCCGGGACCGGAAATTCCTTTTCCGTGAAGACGACCTTCTGCTTCCGCCGCCCTTGCGACCGGTAGCAGGTTTCCGGCCGGCTGGCTTTCTGCCTGCCGGTTTCTGGTTTGCTGCCTTCTGACTGGATTTCGCCGGTGCCTTTTTCGGTTTCGGAGCGGTTTTCTTCGCCGAAGGCGCCGCAGCGCGATCCCGCGCCGAAGGGCGCAGGTTGAGCATGCCGCCGCGATCGTCACCGAAAATCGGCTCGATCCGCTTTGCGCTTTTCGCCTTGCGTGTCATGGCACACGAACATCCCGTACCGACCATCGGCATTTCTGCCCTTGGTCCCCGCAATGACCATAGATTGCGGCAATTTAAGGGGGCGTTAAGGTTGGGGGCGTGCAGACGGTCGGAATGGGCGCTGGCAGGGTCCGGTAAAAGCGGCTAGGACAGACGCTGAAAAATCAATTGGGAGAACGGTTTTATGGCCAAGGCTTATTGGGTCGCCCGCGTCGACGTGCAGGACCCGGACGCTTACAAGAACTATGTCGCGGCAAACGCCGAGGCCTTCAAGAAATACGGTGCCCGCTTCCTCGTGCGCGCAGGGCGGTTCGAGACCATGGAAGGCAGCTCCCGGTCCCGCAATGTGGTGATCGAGTTCGACAGCTACGACCAGGCGATGGCCTGCTACAAGTCGTCGGAATATGCCCGGGCAAAGGCTCTGCGCGATGCCGCCTCTGAAGGGGATCTGGTCATTGTCGAAGGCTACGACGGACCGCAGCCTTCGGACTGATCGTTCCAGTGGGGCTGACGGACGCCTTGCCTTCAGGCGTATCTGACTTGACCGTCAGGCCGCGTAGCGGCTGGCGTCCGCGCCATAGTAGTTCACATAGCGGGAATTCAGTTCCGACACCGGCATGATGATCAGCACATCGGTCGTTCCGAACTGGTGATCGACCACGGCGCCGTCGCCAATGAAGGCGCCGAGACGCAGGTATCCCTTGACCAGCGGCGGCAGGGCGCGCAGCGCTTCCTTCGGATTGACGCCGTCCGCCGGCAGGCGGTTCATTTCCACATAGCGCTCCGGCAGGGCCGCGGCACGCCAGTCTTCCGGCGCCCGGGCATTGTGGTGCAGGAAGGCAAGCTGATCCGCGATGGACTCCGGATTGGTGCCTTCGATCGAGGCGCAACCGAGCATGACGTCGATCTTGTGCATCAGGATATAGGACCAGATGCCGTGCCACAGCAGTTCGACCGTCTTCTTGTTGCGGTAGGGCTTGAGCACGCAGGAGCGGCCGAGCTCCAGAAACCGCTTGCCCGGATTGGCGTCGATCAGCTTCTGAATGTTGAATTCGCCCGAAGTGTAGAACCCGCCGTGCTGATCGGCGATTTCCTGACGCAGCAGGCGGTAGGTGCCGACGATTTCCGGTTTCAGGCGGCCAAGCTTGTTGCGCTTCAGCGAAGAATGATCGACCACCAGCATGTGATCACAGAAGGCGTCATAGGGATCCGCATCCCGGCGGGTCGCCAGGGTCTGCGCATCGGCAATGGCCGACATTTCCTCGTAGAAGACCTTGTAGCGCAACCGCTGCGCCATCTTCACTTCGCGGAAGCTGCGGGCGAGGCGGACTTCCAGCGATCCGATCCGGCCGAGGCTTAGGCGGAAACGCAGCACGTCCAGACCGGCGGCTTCCGACTGCAGCCCGACGGAGCGGATCTGCATCGGCAAACCTGCCGGTGCGATTTTTTGAACGAGTTTCCTCGGCGAAAACATGCCCGACCGCATCATGGATGTTCGGCCCCTATATCGTTGTTTCCTAAAGCCGCAAGTGTTTCACGGCTTGAACTCTGTTTCACTTGCGGTTTTGACTTTGCCACGACAGTAGCTGCGAGAACGCTGCAACTATAACTGATCCTGCCGTAAAACACAGTTTTCCGACAAATGGATGACACTTGATCAATTCAGCAGGATTGCCGCCCTGTTTGACCCATTTCCTTATCACAAATGACAAGGACCGTCCTGCTCAAAATCGGGCAGTGGTGCGAATCAGATTTCCGCGAGGCGACGGCGGAATCAGAGTTTTCAGGCGAACCAGGGCATCGCACAGGGCATCCGCCGACAGCGGTTTGGTCAGATAGCCCCGCGGCGCCCTCTTTTAGCGGCCTTTTCGCGCGCATCGCGCATGACATCGGCGGTGACCATCAGGATCGGCACCGGAGGTCTCCCCCCTTGCTGCTCCTGTTCGCGGATCTTGCGGATGGCACCGATCCCGTCCAGGCCCGGCATATGCAGATCCATCAGGGACCGCATCGAAATCGGTCGATGCGGCCGCCTCGACGGCCTTTTCGCCATCGGTGACCACGGTCGGCTCGTGACCCAGCTTGCGCAGCAGCGCCTCGCCTCAAAAGGCGATTGATATCATTGTCTTCGGCAACGAGCAGCCTGAGCGGGCGAACCGGCGTCCTGCTCCGGAGGACTTCCAGATCGCCCGAATGGGCTTCGGCGCCTGCTTCCCACAGGTGCTGGTCCGGCCCGGCCTCTTCCAGGAGGCCGCCAATGACCTGGGACAGGGTTTCATTCCGCACCGGCCGGATCAGATAGGCGGCGAAACCTGCTTCGCGCAGCCGCTCCAGCCTGTCCCGCTCGGGCGGGGCAATCATGACGACGGCCGGCGCCTGGCAACCCGCCAGCCGCGCGCTCACCAGCCAGCCACCGCTGTCGGCAACCGAGCCATTGTCAATCATTATCAGATCGGCCGTGGCCATATGTTTCGGTCAGATCGGCAGACCCCGGCATCCGCAACGCCACCTCGGCGCCCTCGAATTCCAGCCGCTCGCGCAAAAGCGCACCTTCCAATCCGCTGGCGCTGACGATCACGATCGACTTGCCGGCGACGCTCGAGGCGGTCGCCATATCGCGGAAGACAAGGTCTTCCGGCACCGGCACGACCACCTTGAACACGGCGCCCCTGGATTTCTCCGAGGTCGCCTCGATCGATCCGCCCATCAGGCGCGTCAGGCGCTGCGCAATGGCAAGGCCAAGGCCCGGTGCCACCGAATTTTCGGGCCGGACCGTGGTCGACCTGCTCGAACTCCCGGAACAGGCGATCGGCCTCCGCCTTGTCGAACCCGATACCGGTGTCCATGACGGAAAATTCAAGGAAACTGCCGCCGTCCGGATTTCGCCGGCCGTCGATGCGGATGGCGACCCCGCCTTCATCGGTGAACTTGATGCCGTTGCCGGTCAGGTTGAACAGGATCTGGCGGACGCGGCTGGCGTCGAGGGTGACGGTCTCCGGCAGGCTCGGATGGAACCGGGCGCCGATTTCCAAGCCTTTCGCCTGAGCCTTGGGCGCCAGCAGTTCCACCACGCTTTCCACCAGCGGCGCCAGGCGCACGGGGGCCGCCTGAATTTCCAGCTTGCCGGCCTCCACCTTGGAAAAGTCCAGCACTTCGTCCGATCAACATGAGGAGCGTTTTCGCCGGAGGTTTCGAGCGCCTCGATTATAGGCCGTCTGTTCCCGGGTCAGGCGCGTATCGCGCAGGAGGGCCGCCATGCCGAGAACCCCGTTCAGGGGGGTGCGGATTTCGTGGCTGACGGTCGCCAGAAAGCGGGATTTCGCCTCGTTGGAGCTTTCCGCCGACTGACGCGCGGCCAGGAGCTCTTCCTCAATCAGCCGGCGTTCGGTGACGTCGCGCAGGACCGTCTGCGTCAGTGGCTGGTCGCTGATGGTGTCGCGCACGCTGACGTCGATGCGGGAAAACCAGCGCGGCCCATCGACCGTCTGCAGATGAAGATCACCGAAGGCAATTCCGTGCTCCGATGCCTTTTTCCTGGGTTTTGTCGCCGTCGCCGATAACCGGCAGGCGCAGCGGTTCGCCGATCACCGGTGACTGATCTGCCCCGAACGCATTGCGGCCGCCGCATTGGCGTAGACCACGGCGCTGTCCGCATCCCGACGCACCACAATATCGCCGAGCGCGCTCAGGATGCTGGCGTTGCGTTCATCGGATTCTCTCAGTTCCCCAGGTGCGGTCCCTTCCAGTTCCTCGCAGCGTTGCATCAGCCGCCGGATCTTGACGTCCCTGACCGCAATGGCCGCCTCCATCGCGCGCCCTGTCGTCGGCAAACAGACGCCAGACGGCGAGGCCGCCGGCGAAAAACGCCAGGCACACGGAGACAAGCGACGCATAGGACCCACCGGCCGCCAACAAAAAGGCCCCCGATCACCCAGCAACGGCGCCGATCACCGCGATAAGCATCAGGGCTCTGGAGGGTGTCTCGGAAGCCGGCTGCTCTCGCCCGTCGCTCTCAAACCCAATCCTGCGTTCCGGTATCGGATTCCGGGTTCGCTTGGCGGGGTTTCAGGCCGACTCGTGCGCCGTTTCGGCAGCCCCGATGTGACCATCGGATACCGGCTCCGCTTCGGACGGCTTCACCCTCTGCCGGGCACGGCTTTCGTTCTTCAGGACCAAGACGGATACTCGCAACTGGCGTCATTGTCCCGGTCAGAATTACCGATAACCTTTGATAAACCGTTTCTGGAATGAGGTTTCTTTCGCTCCGTCCACGCGTCCGTCGGATCATTTCCCAAGCAGGCGCTTTGCTTCCGGGACGGCGAATTCAAGCACGACCTTGAGCGAAGTCCTGCCAGCTCTCGGGGTCGTTTGTAGCGGCCGGCAAAGGACGCAACCACCAAGCCGGGGTCCGGCTGCACGGTCAGCCTCTGGCCGCCATTTCCGACGGCGATCGCGATGGTGTGATCGCCGCTGCCCGCGAGATACCAGAGGTATCCGTATCTGGTGAAATCGTTTGATCTTCACACGCGGCTCAAATGAGCGCTTCAGCCAGTCGGCCGGAACCAGCTGGCGTCCTCCATAGTCTCCGCCATCGGCGATCACCTGCCCGATCTTCACCAGATCCGGTAGGGTCAAACGCAAACCCGAATGCGGCCGAGGGCTCCCCATCCGCACCAGCAATCCATTCAAATGTCTGCGATTCCCAGAGGGGCGAACAGCTTTTCCTTCGCGTAAGTATCCAGCGGCAGGCCCGTGCCGTTTTCGAATCAGCTTGCCGATCAGAGCCGTCGCCCCGCCGCTGTAGATCCAGCTTTGTCCGGGCGCTTCGCGGATCGGCTGTTCCAGTACGTAGCGATAGCGGTCCGTCGCCCGCTCCATGGCAATTTCACTATTGCGCGGGTCGCTATAGGGAAGGTCTTCGTTCCATTCCAGCCCCATCTGCATCGACAGAGCATGGCCGACAAGGATGCGGTCCCGCCCGGGCTGCTCCATCAGATCGGGATTACTGCGGGAACTGCGCATAAAGTAGCGCCTCCGGCCCCGGAACCTGTTTTCAGCCAAGGCTATTCCGTAGAGCAGGCCACCACCGATTTCGTCACCGAACGCAGGTCGTGCAGGTTATCCGGACCATGATCGTGAACGCCCAGAGGCTCACCCCAACGCTCATCCTCGCCCGGGAATAGACTTCAGCCAGCCGCCGGCCCCTAAAGTCGACGATTGCGCCATGCAGGGCCGGGCAATTCGTTCGCCTTGAAACCGGCTTGCAGCTTCTGATCGAGCGTTTGCGCGCGGGACGGTGCCATGAAAACGATCAAGGACAGGATTGATAGAGCGAGCAGGCAAACGGCCTTGCCGCACATTGGTGAGCTACAAAAACGGAAATGCATCGTCGATCCGACAAGGAAAATTGGCTGCCGGCAGGATGCATCAGGCCGGCCGGACGAGCAAGCTGGCGACCGAGCGATTTCCAGGGTTCGCCGTTTTCAAGCCGCCTGACGGGCCATGTCCTCGCCACGGGTAGCTCAGGGCCTCGGCCAGATGGATACGGCCGACGGTGTCGACGCCGTCCAGATCGGCAAGGGTCCGGGCGAGCTTCAGGACCCGGTGGTAGCCGCGTGCGCTCAAGGCCAGGGTTTCCGCCGCCTCGCGAAGGAAGGCGAGGCCCTTGGCGTCGGGGGCGGTGATCTGTTCCACGACGGAAGCCGGGGCCTGGGCGTTGGTGGCGGCACTCACCCCCAGCGCACGGAAGCGGTCGCGCTGGATCTCGCGGGCAGCAGCCACCCGTTCGGCGACCGTGGCGGAGGGTTCCGACGTGCCCGGGCGGATCAGGTCGGCGGCGGTGACGGCCGGGACCTCGATCCTGAGATCAATCCGGTCGAGCAGAGGGCCGGAGACGCGGGCCTGATAATCCGCGGCACATCGTGTGCCACGCCGGCACTGGTGGCCCGGTTCACCCGCATGACCGCAGCGGCAAGGGTTCATGGCGGCGACGAGCTGGATGCGGGCGGGGTAGGCGACCCGGTGATTGGCCCGTGCAATGACCGCCTCGCCGGTTTCCAGCGGCTGGCGCAGACTGTCGAGCACCTGCGGCGTGAATTCCGGCAGTTCGTCCAGGAAAAGAACCCCGTGGTGCGCAAGCGAGACCTCGCCCGGTTTCGCGCGCATGCCGCCACCGACGAGGGCGGCCATGGAAGCGGGTAGTGATGGGGCGCGCGGAACGGGCGCCGGTCGGAGAGCCGCCCATCGGCCAGTTCGCCGGCCAGCGAGGCGATCATGGAGACTTCAAGCAGTTCCCTTGGCTGCAGCGGCGGCAGGATCGACGGCAGGCGGCTTGCCAGCATGGACTTGCCGGAGCCGGGAGGACCGACCATAAGCAAGTTATGGCCGCCGGCAGCGGCGATCTCGAGCGCGCGGCGCGCGCTTTCCTGGCCCTTGACCTCCGCCAGATCCGGCAGGCCGGCCGGAGTGCCCTGGAGTTTGGGCACCGGCGGCGATAGCACCTGGGTGCCCTTGAAGTGATTGGCGAGCTGGATCAGGGAGCGAGGCGCGAGGATGCTCATGTCTTCCGCGGCCCAGGCGGCTTCCGAGCCGCAGGCGGCGGGGCAGATCAGGCCCTTGCCGATGGCATTCGCCCCCATGGCGGCAGGCAGGACGCCGGCGACCGGGGCCAGCATGCCGTCGAGGCCGAGTTCCCCCAGCACCACATAGTCAGCCAGCATGTCGGCCGGAATGGCGCCGATGGCCGCCATCACGCCCAGCGCAATCGGCAAATCGTAGTGGGAGCCTTCCTTGGGCAGGTCCGGCCGGGGCCAGATTGACTGTCACGCGTTTGGCGGGAAGCGCCAGTCCGGAGGCATGAAGCGCGGCGCGCACCCGCTCCCGGCTTTCGGCCACCGCCTTGTCCGGCAGGCCGACGATGGTAAAGGCGACCATGCCCGGCCCGATCTTCACCTGCACATCGACAGGAAGGGCCTCGATGCCCTGAAAGGCCACAGTCGTTACTCGGCTGACCATCGCGTTCACTCCACCCTAAGATGTTGCCAACGATAAGACAGCCTACGGGAGATAGCAAGAACAGAAGAGGAACATTATTGCAGTCTGAACGATAATCGCCGAAACGGAGACAAGGCGGTTAGTGCGCCTCGTCCCAGTTGTCGGCGGCGCGGGCGTCGACCTGGAGGGGAACAGAGAGTTTCAGGGCCGGTTCGGTCGCTTTCTCCATAACCTCGGTAATGACGGGGATGGTCTTGTCGACCTGGTCCTCCGGCACCTCGAAAATCAGTTCGTCGTGCACCTGCAGGAGCATCTGGGCGTCCAGCTTTGAATGCTGCAGCCTGTCCTCCATCCGCACCATGGCGCGGCGGAGGATGTCGGCGGCAGACCCCTGGATCGGCGCATTGATCGCCGCCCGCTCGTAGAAGGCACGCATGTTCGGGTTGTTGGTGTTCACGTCCGGATAATGAGCCTTGCGGCCGAAGATGGTGGTCACGTAGCCGTTGGCGTGGACTTCCTTCTTGATCGCTTCCATGTAGTCCTTGATCCCGGGAAAGCGCTCGAAATAGGTCTTGATGTAGTCGCCGGCCTCGCCGCGCGAAATGCCGAGCTGGGCGGCAAGGCCGAAGGCGGAAATGCCGTAGATGATGCCGAAGTTGATCGCCTTGGCGCGGCGGCGGACCATTGGGTCCATGTCCTTGATCGGAACGCCGAACATCTCACTCGCCGTCATGGCGTGAATGTCGAGCCCGTCCTCGAATGCCTTCTTCAGCTGCGGAATGTCCGCCATGTGGGCGAGCACCCGTAGCTCGATCTGGCTATAGTCGGCCGAGATCAGCTTCATGCCCTTTTCCGCGATGAAGGCCTTGCGGATCTTGCGGCCTTCCTCGGTCCGGACCGGAATGTTCTGCAGGTTGGGTTCCGACGAGGACAGGCGGCCTGTGGTGGTCGCCGCCAGCGAATAGGAGGTGTGAACCCGTTTCGTCTGCGGATTGATATAGCCGGGCAGGGCGTCGGAATAGGTCGACTTCAGCTTGGAGAGCTGGCGCCAGGAGACGATCCCCGAAGGCAGTTCATGGCCTTCGGCGGCGAGATCCTCCAGAACGGAGGCGGAGGTGGACCAGGCGCCGGTCTTGGTCTTCTTGCCGCCGGGCAGGCCCATCTTGCCGAACAGGATGTCGCCGAGCTGTTTGGGCGAGCCGATGTTGAAGTTTTCGCCGGCAAGCTCGTAGATCTCGTCTTCCAGCGCCGCCATGCCTTGGGCGAAATCGCCGGAGAGCCGTGACAGCATCTGCCGGTCGACGGAAATGCCGCGCTTTTCCATGCGCGCCAGCACCGGCACCATGGGCCGTTCCAGGGTCTCGTAGACGGTCGCCATGTGCTCGGAAGCAAGCCGCGGCTTGAGGACCTGCCACAGGCGCAGGGTCACGTCGGCGTCCTCGGCGGCATAGGCGGTCGCCTTGCCGATTTCCACCTTGTCGAAGGTGATCATCGACTTGCCGGAGCCGCAGATCTCCTTGAACGGGATCGGCTTGTGGCCGAGCCAGCGTTCCGACAGTTCGTCCATGCCGTTGCCGCCCTTGCCGGCGTCGAGCGCATAGGACAGCAGCATGGTATCGTCGAAGGCGGTCACGTCGACGCCGTAGCGGGTCATGATCAGCCAGTCATATTTCAGGTTCTGCGCGATCTTCAGGACGGCGCGGTCCTCCAGCATGGGCTTGAGGATGTCTATCGCCTCGGTCAGCGGGATCTGGCCCTCGACCAGTCCGCCGCCACCAAGCAGATCGCCTTCGCCGTCCACATGGCCAAGCGGAACGTAGCAGGCCTTGCCCGGCGCGGTCGCAAGCGAGACGCCGACCAGGTCGGCCTGCATGGCGTCGAGCGACGTGGTTTCGGTGTCGAAGGCCACGAAGCCGACCTCATAGGCGTCTGCGACCCATTCCTTCAGACGTTCCGGCGTGGTCACGGTTTCATAGGCGCTGGTGTCAATCACCGACGACCGTGCCGCTTCGGCACGGGCATCGGCCACGGTCTGCGGCACCATCATGTCGCCGTCCGCCGGTGCATCGTCTTTCGCGGCAGCGGCTGCCTTGCCGCCGCCCGCCGCAGGCGAATTTTCCATCAGCCGGCCCTTGTGGTCGGGCACATCCCAGCCGGGAACCTCGAAATCGGCGGGTTCGATATTGGCGAGTTCCGCACCGGTCGTCTCGGCGACGCGCTTGGTCAGGGTGCTGAAGCCCAGCGCCTTCAGGAAACCTACCGCCTTCGGCCCGTTGACCTCCGTCACGGCGAAATCGGTGACCGGCACTTCGACCGGAACGTCCTGTTTCAGCGTCACAAGCTCTTTGGAAATACGCGCCTGGTCGGCGAATTCGATCAGGTTTTCCCGGCGCTTGTTCTGCTTGATGGTGTCGGCCTTTGCCAGCAGGGATTCCAGATCGCCGAACTCGTTGATCAGGAGGGCGGCGGTCTTCAGGCCGATGCCCGGAACGCCGGGCACGTTGTCGACGCTGTCGCCGGCAAGCGACTGAACCTCGATCACCTTGTCCGGACCGACGCCGAATTTCTCGAACACCTCGGCCTCGCCGAAGATCTTGTTCTTCATGGTGTCGATCATGCCGACCTTCGGCCCGATCAGCTGCATCAGGTCCTTGTCGCCGGAAACGATGGTCACCCGTGCGCCCATTTCGGCGGCCTGACGGGCATAGGTCGCGATCAGGTCGTCGGCCTCGAAGCCCTCCTGCTCGATGCAGGGAACCGAAAACGCCTCCGTTGCCCGGCGGATCAGGCCGAACTGGGGAACCAGGTCTTCCGGCGGATCGGGCCGGTGGGCCTTGTATTCGGGATAGATATCGGTCCGGAAGGTCTTTGCCGAATGGTCGAATATAACGGCAAAATGGGTCGGCTCGTCGCCCTTTTCCGAGGTCAGCCCCTCTTGCAACAGCTTCCACAGCATGTTGCAGAAGCCGGCGACCGCGCCGACCGGCAGGCCGTCGGGCTTGCGCGTCAGCGGCGGCAGCGCGTGATAGGCGCGGAAGATGAAGGTGGAGCCGTCGACCAGGATCAGGTGGTCATCGGCGGTGAGGGCGGGGGCGGAGCTGTTCGTCGACATGCGGCGGATCATGCCCGCACGGGACGGCGGAGGAAAGGGGAAATCCGCACTTTCCTCAGGGGGCGTGGCCCGGCTTTAACTTTTTTGTATCGGGCAGTTTTGCGGCGTCAGGACCGCCCGTCCTCGGATGACCAGGGGCTGATGCGGTTTGTCGGTCCCTTGGCGGAAGGTTCTCCGTCGGTCCTGGACCAGTCCTCCTCGTCCAGATCAACCACGCCCTCCTCCCGGCGATAGCGGGAGCCGCCCTGGACGACGACCACGTCGGATCGGGAAATGATAAACCGGGCCAGCATGTCGCGGACCGGCGGGATAAACAGCAGAAGACCGATGGCGTCGGTCACGAAACCCGGGATCAGCAGCAGGAGGCTTGCGATCACGATCATCGCGCCGTGCATCATGTCCTTGCCCGGCACGCGGCCGGCATCGAGTTCCGACTGCATCCGCATGACGAGCGACAGGCCCTGCTGGCGCAGCATCAGGGTTCCGGCCACGGCGGTGAGGACGGTCAACAGAACCGTCGGCAGGACGCCGATGGCGCTACCGACCCAAATGAACACCGAGATTTCGATCAGAGGCAGCAAAATGATCGCCGCCAGGATGTAAAGGATCACGGAAACTCCATCTTTTTTGCTGGTACTCCAGGGTACGGACCCTAGGCCACACCGTCATTAAACAGGCTGAAATGGTAGGGATGAATTTGTTCGGATACAAGGCGCGAAACTGCAGGAAACCATCCGGTATTGGCGTTCCGCCCTCTGACGAGTGGCAAAGTTTTGCAACGATGCAGCCGGTCAAATTCACCCTATCCTGAAGGGACGCAAAAACGGCTTCGATCTGCCGCGTCAAACCGCTCAACCGGGCAGAAAGCCCGCTTTTCGCGCTTTTCCTTGCAGCTCATCGCCGTTTGCTGCGCCATTTCGGCCTGTTTAATGAGGGTGTGGCCTAGCCTAAGGTAAGCATCTGGGATAGGGATTGCGAGCGGTCGTGACGAATTGACCGGCGTTTTGGGTAAAAACCTTCTTGCTCTCTGCACTGGATGCTGGTTCAAGGACCCCCTACATATATTTGAGATGGGAGTTGACCGGGCACAGGGCGCTGAAAGGGCGGTTCGCAGCGGGGTCGGCTCCAAGGATGAAGCCGGTAGCAGCAAATGAACGAAATCTTCGACGTTTATAATCTTATCTTCCTCGCACTGGCTGTGTTCATCATTTTCCGGCTGCGCTCGGTTCTGGGCAAACGCACCGGCAAGGAACGGCCGCCGTTCGATCCCTATTCCAAGACGGAACGCCAGGAGAAGCCGCAGGCTGGCCAGACCCAGGGCGACAACGTCATCCCGATGCCTGGTCCGGCCGATGCTGCTCCTGCCGATTTCAACGAACGGCCGAGCGAAGACATGGTGATCGAAAAGGTCGCCCCGGCCGGCACCGCACTGAACGACGCGCTGCGCAAGATCCTGTCCGTGGACCGCACTTTCGAACCGGAGCCTTTCCTTGAAGGGGCCCGTGGCGCCTATGAAATGATCGTCATGGCGTTTGCGGAAGGCGACCGGAAGGCTCTGAAGTCGCTTCTTTCCAAGGATGTCTACGAAGGCTTCGTTTCGGCCATCGACGACCGCGAAAAGCGCGGCGAAACCATCGAATCCACGTTTGTCGGCATCGATCGCGCCGAAATCGTCGAAGCCGCGCTGAAGGGCAACACGGCCCAAGTCACCGTCAAGGTGCAGAGCCAGCTGATTTCCGCGACCCGAGACAAGTCCGGCGAAATCATCGACGGCGACCCGAACAAGGTCACCGAAGTGGTCGATATCTGGACCTTCGCCCGGGACACGACCTCGCGGGATCCGAACTGGAAACTGGTGGCAACCGAATCCGCCGAGTGAGGACGTGGCCGGCTGCCGTTGCGGACGAAAGGCCGGATTGGCCACGCTCGGCCTGCTGCTGGCGCTTTGCGATCCGAACGTCCCGGGCTCCCTGACCGGTAAAGCCGCCGCCATGTCCCCTGACCATGCTTCCCTGCCGACGATGACCGAGATTGCCTTTGGCGCCATTCCCGGCTGGAAAGAGGACGATCAGGGCAAAGCGCTTGCGGCCTTCTTGCGCTTCTGCGCGCCGCCTTTTCCTTTTTTAAAGGCAGAGCCGTTCGGGCTTACGGAAGAAAAAGCGGCAGATCTCTGCTGGGACGCATCAAAGGTGCCGGCATCCGACCGGGATGCGGCCCGATCGTTTTTCGAGACCCGGTTCACCCCCTTCCGGATCGATGCAAGCGGATTTGTGACCGGTTATTTCGAACCGGAACTGCCCGCCTCGCGCGTCCGGACACCAGAGTTTTCCGTTCCCCTGCTAAGAGCGCCTGCGGGACTTGAGGCCGTTACCGACGCCAATCGTCCCGAAGACTGGCCGGACGGCCTGAGCCACGGCCGGCGGACAGACAAAGGTCTGGTTCCGTTTCCCGACCGGGGCGCGATCATGGATGGCGCGCTTGCCGATGAGCATCTGGAACTGGTCTGGCTGGCCAATCCCATCGATGCCTATTTCGTTCACGTCCAGGGCTCCGCGCGGCTGCGCCTGACCGACGGCTCGGTGATGCGGGTCGGATACGCGGGCAAGGCGGGCTATCCCTATACGTCCATCGCCCGCGTCCTGGTGGAGCGCGGCGAGGGCACGCCGGAAGAGCTCACCATGTCCGGCCTTCGCAAGTGGCTGGAGGACAACGCGGACCGCCGGGACGCGCTGTTCAAGGAAAACCGGTCCTTCATTTTTTTCCGGGAAGTGACGCTTGAAAACCCGGAGGACGGGCCGATCGGTGCGGCCGAGCTGCCGCTGGTGGCCGGACGCAGCCTCGCGGTCGATCCGCGCCACATCCCCTATGGAATGCCGGTCTTCGTCTCCGCCGGAATTCCGGATCCGGAAAGGCCGGAAACACAATTCGGCCGGCTGTTGATCGCGGACGACACGGGATCCGCCATTCGCGGTCCTGCTCGCGGCGATATCTTCACCGGCTCCGGCGACCGGGCCGGAGAGATCGCCGGGGAAATCCGTCACCAGGCGGAAATGATCCTGCTCCTGCCTAGGGGTAAGTCTCGATGACTTCCGAGAAACGGCGGAAAAAGGGGCAGCTTTCCCCGGAGGACCGGGAAATCTGGGCCAAGGTGACCAAGACCCTCACCCCGTTGCATCCCGAACGACAGGTCATGCCCGAGCTGGACGATGCCGGGCTTTCCCCACCCGAAGCGGAAAAGCAGAAACGCAAGGCAAAAACGGCAACAGCGATCCGCACGCCGCCGGCGCAGCCGAAACCCGCCCCGCCGCCGCCGCTGCATACCCTGGAACACCGGTACCGCAAAAAGCTCGTGCGCGGGGTCAAACCGATCGACGGCCGGATCGACCTGCATGGCCTGACCCAGCATCAGGCCCATGGCCGCCTGCGCCACTTCCTCCATTCGGCGCAGGCGCAAGGTCACAAGGTGGTCCTGGTGATCACCGGCAAGGGCGGCGGAGGTTTCATGGACGAACGCGGCGTTCTCAGGCGGGTTGTGCCACAATGGCTTGCCATGCCAGACATGCGGTCGGTGGTTATCGGTTATGAAGAAGCCCACGCGAGCCATGGCGGCTCCGGCGCGCTTTATGTCCGAATTCGCAGGAAAAGGTGAGATCCGTGACACCTCTGGGCGCAAAAATTCGGGAATTGCGGGCCAAACGCGGCGTTTCCCTCAAGGAAATGGCCGCAGCCCTGTCGGTCTCCAGTGCCTATCTTTCGGCTCTCGAGCACGGCAAGCGCGGCAAGCCGACCTGGTTTCTGGTCCAGAGGATCATTACCTATTTCAACGTCATCTGGGACGAGGCGGAGGAGATCCAGCGCCTCGCGGAGCTTTCCGATCCGAAGGTGACGATCGACACCGCCGGGATGGATCCGCAGGCGACCGAACTGTCCAACCAGCTCGCTGCTAAGATCGGCGGCCTGTCACCGGAATCCCTTGCCCATCTCCTGCACCAGTTGCGTGTTGTCGCCGCAAAAGACGGGATCTAGGTCGTATTCCTGTTGTGTGAATAGGCCCTGGTCTTTACAGGGCGTTATCCGCCACTGCGTTATAAGATGCCTGAGAGAGCCGGCCTTCCGCTGCTCCCGCCGACGAAACCAAGAACGGGCATGGACCCACAAAAACAATGACCCTGACCAAAGACGACCTCGCCGGCCTGATCGATTCCACGGCGCTGCGCCAGAAACTCACGGACCTGACCAAGGCCAGTGACGGCGACGGGTCGGATCTGAAGACCCGTTCGGCCGTTCTCGGCGAGTTGAAAGAGGCCATGAAAGCCGGCCGGGCCGTCGCGGAAGAGCGCCTCAACGAGGACGGCGGCGGCATGATATGCGCCCAGCGCCTGTCCTTTCTTCAGGACGAGCTGATCCGGGTCATCTACGATTTCGCGCTCTATCACGTCTACCGGATCAAGAATCCCTCGACCGCCGAGCGCATGGCGGTCGTTGCCGTCGGCGGTTACGGACGGGGAACACTGGCACCGGGATCGGACGTCGACCTGCTGTTCGTCCTTCCCTACAAGCAGACTCCGTGGGGCGAGCAGGTCGTGGAGTATATCCTCTACATGCTGTGGGACCTCGGGCTGAAGGTCGGCCACGCGACCCGTAACATCGACGAGTGCATCCGCCTGTCGAAAAGCGACATGACCATCCGCACCGCCATCCTGGAGGCGCGCTATATCTGGGGCGACGAACCGCTGTTCGACGATCTCGTGTCCCGCTTCGACGACGAAGTCGTCAAGGGAACGAGTTCGGAGTTCATCGAGGCCAAGCTGCAGGAGCGCGACGAGCGGCACCGCCGCCAGGGAACCTCGCGTTACCTGGTCGAGCCGAACATCAAGGAAGGCAAGGGAGGGTTACGCGATCTCAATACTCTGTTCTGGATCGCGAAATACCACTACCGGGTCCGCCAGCAGTCAGATCTGGTGAAAAAGGGCGTGCTTTCGCGTGGCGAATATCGCCGGTTCATCAAATCGGAAGACTTCCTGTGGGCGGTTCGCTGCCACCTGCATTTCATGACCGGGCGCGCGGAGGAGCGACTTTCGTTCGACGTGCAGCGGGAAATCGCCATCCGGCTCGGCTACACCCAGCATCCGGGCATGAAGGATGTCGAGCGCTTCATGAAGCACTACTTCCTGGTGGCCAAGGACGTCGGCGACCTCACCCGCATCCTGTGCGCGGCGCTGGAAAACCAGCACGTAAAGGAACCGGAGGGCAAGGGCTTCACCGGATTGATGCGGCGGCTGCGCACTGGCCGGCCGAGCGATGCGCCCCGTCCGGTGGAGGGAACGAACAGCTTCATTATCGAGAACAACCGGCTGAATGCGGTTTCGGACAAGGTCTTCGTCGACGATCCGACCAACCTGATCCGGGTATTCCAGCTTGCCGACAAGCACGGCTACTACCTGCATCCGGAACTGACCAAGCTGATCCGCCGGTCGCTCAAGCTCGTCGATGGCAATCTGCGTAACGATCCGGAAGCCAACCGGCTGTTTCTTTCGGTCCTGACCTCGCGCAACTCGCCGGAAAAGACCCTGCGCAAAATGAACGAGACCGGCGTTCTCGGGCGGTTCGTGCCCGATTTCGGCAAGGTCGTCGCCATGATGCAGTTCAACATGTACCACCACTATACGGTGGACGAGCACCTGATCCGGTCCATCGGCATTCTCGCCCAGATCGAGCGCGGCGATTCGGGCGAGGATCATCCGCTCGCAACGGACCTGATCCGGACGCTGCAGAGCCGGAAACTGCTCTATGTGGCCATGTTCCTGCACGACATCGCCAAGGGTCGGCCGGAAGACCATTCGATCGCCGGCGCCCGGATCGCACGCAAATTGTGCCCGCGTTTCGGATTGAACGGCGCGGAAACGGAGACCGTCGCCTGGCTGATCGAACATCATCTGGACATGAGCACGATCGCCCAGTCCCGCGATCTTTCCGATCCGAAGACCATCAACGACTTCGCCAAGCTGGTGCAGTCGATGGAGCGGCTGAAGCTGCTGCTGATCCTGACCGTTGCCGACATCCGCGCCGTCGGTCCCGGTGTGTTCAACGGCTGGAAGGGCCAGCTGCTGAGGACGCTCTACTACCAGTGCGAACCGCTGCTGAGCGGTGGTCACAGCAAGATCTCCCATCATCAGGCGGTCGAACAGGCCAAGCAGGAGCTCCTTGGGCAGATCGGCCACTGGCCCGAAAAGGCGCGCAAAACCTATGCGGACCGGCATTATGCCGCCTATTGGCTGCGGTGTGCGCCGGAACGCCGGCTGCACCATGCGGAACTGATCCGGAAGGCGGACGAGGCGGGAGAACCACTTGCCTTCGACGTCCGGCCGCACTCGTTTGAAGGGGTCACGGAAATCACCGTGCTGGCGCCGGACCATCCGCGTCTGCTGCAGACCATTGCGGGCGCCTGTTTCACCACAGGTGGCAACATCGTCGATGCCCAGATCGATACCACCACCGACGGCTTTGCCCTGGACACCATATTCATCAGCCGCGAACTCCCCGGCGATGAGGATGAACGCCGGCGCGGCGAGCGGATCACCGGGCTGATCGCGAAATCGCTGACAGGCGAAGCGCAGCTGCCGAAGGCCGTGGCCACGAAAAACCCGGTCAAGGGCCGCATGAAGGCCTTCAATGTCGAAGCGGATGCACTGGTCAACAATTCCTGGTCCGACGACTACACGGTGCTGGAAATTTCCGGCCTCGACCGTCCGGGCCTGCTTTATGACCTGACCCGGGCGATCGCGACCCTGAACCTCAACATTGGCTCCGCGCATATTTCGACCTTCGGCGAACGTGTCGTCGACGTTTTCTACGTCACCGACCTGACCGGTCAGAAAATTGCCAATGTCGGCAGGCAGGAAATCATTCGCGAACGGTTGATCGCCGCCGTCAACGGAGATGTGGAGACCAATCCGGCCGCCCCCATTTCGCGCCGGGCTTCCTGATCACCAGCCCGTTTGTGTCCCGGAGCCCCGCCCGATGAGCTTGTTGAAGAATTTCGCCACTGTCGGCGGCGCCACCATGGCAAGCCGGGTTCTCGGCTTCGTGCGTGATACGATGCTGGCGGCGGTGGTCGGTACGGGCCCGGTCGCCGATGCCTTCGTCGTCGCCTTCCGTCTGCCGAACCTGTTCCGGCGGCTTTTTGCCGAAGGCGCCTTCAACTCCGCCTTCGTGCCCCTGTTCGGCCGTGCCGTCGAGGAGCAAGGCGAAGCGGGTGCGCGGAAACTGGCCGGTGAAATCGCCGCAGCCCTGTTGTTCTGCCTTTTGATCCTGACCGCCCTGGCACAGATCTTCATGCCGGCGGTGGTCTGGGTTCTGGCACCGGGCTTTATCGACGACGGGCAGAAATTCGATCTCACCGTGCTCATGGCGCGGATCGCCTTTCCCTATCTGATCTTCATGTCGCTGCTGGCCTTCATCAGCGGCATTCTCAACACCTATCATCGGTTTGCAGCGGCGGCTTTCGCCCCGGTGATGCTGAATATCGTCATGTCCGGTGTCATTGGCACTGTCCTCATGATCGGCGTCGACAACGACCGCCTCCTCGGCATCATCCTGTGCAGCGGCGTCGCGGTTGCCGGCATCGTGCAGCTTGCCGTCGTCGCCTGGGACCTGAAGCGCCTCGGCTTTTCCATCCCCGTGTTCCGCCCGCGCTATACGAAATCGGCGAGGCGGCTGCTGGCGCTCGGGATTCCCGGCGTCCTGGCAGGCGGTGTTACCCAGATCAACGTGGCTGTCGGCCAGATCATCGCCTCCATGCAGGATGGCGCCAACGCCCTGCTTTACTATGCCGACCGGCTCTATCAGCTGCCGCTCGGGGTCATCGGCATCGCCATCGGCGTCGTGCTCTTGCCGAGCCTGACCCGGCAGCTGCGGGGGCGGACACGAGGACCAGTATCAGCGCAGCCTGAACAACGCCCTGGAATTTTCGCTCGTTCTGACGCTTCCGGCGGCGGTCGCGCTCGCGGTCATTCCCCGGGAAATCGTCTCGGTTCTGTTCCAGCGCGGCAAGTTCGATGCGGTTGCCGTCGAAGGTACGGCCATGGCGCTTGCCGCCTTTGCCTTCGGGCTGCCGGCCTTCGTGCTCAACAAGGTGTTTTCGCCCGGCTATTTCGCCCGCGAGGACACCAAGACGCCGATGTGGTTCGCGGCCATCGGCATGGTGGTGAATGTGGCGCTGTCGGTTGCGCTGTTTCCATTGTTCAAACATGTCCGGCATTGCGCTGGCGACCACCGTCGCCGGCTGGGGTCAAACACCAGCCTGCTCGGGTTCGTGCTCTGGCGCCGGGGACATTTTCTCCCCGACGTCCCGCATTCTGCGAAAGGTAGGTCTGATCCTCGTCGCAAGCCTGCTGATGGGCGTCATCCTGCATTATTCCGCTGTGGGCCTGTCGGAATGGCTGTTCGGTTCGGCCCTGCCGATTCGGGCGGCGGCGCCTTGCGGGGTCTCGTCGGGGTCGGCATGGCGAGTTTCGCGGTTTTTGCGCAGGTGACGGGCGCCAGTAATCTCATCGGCCATGCGAAATCGTTGAAGCGGCGCAACACCTGAGCCGCGGAATACACCCTGGCTGTCATCGCCGCTTGCAAAAGCGCCTGTGTCTGACCTAAGTAGCCCCCGCACAACAACCCGTACCCGGGCCCTTCCAACCGGCCTTTGAAAAACCAGGGACTTATCATGACGGCGTTCCAGCCCCGTGTCTTTTCCGGCGTTCAGCCGACCGGCAATCTCCATCTCGGCAACTATCTCGGCGCGGTTTCCCGCTGGGTGCCCCTGCAGGACCAGATGGAAACGATCTTCTGCGTCGTGGACCTGCACGCCATTACCGCAAGCATCCCGGGACCGGGCGAGCTTGCGAGCGCGACCCGCGAAGTGACCGCGGCCTATATGGCTGCCGGGCATCGACCCGAAGAAATCGATCATCTTCAACCAGTCCCAGGTCCGCGCCCATGCGGAACTGGCCTGGATCTTCAACTGCGTCGCGCGCATGGGCTGGCTCAGCCGGATGACCCAATTCAAGGAAAAGGCCGGCAAGAACCGGGAAAACGCCTCCGTCGGCCTGTTCGCCTATCCGAACCTGATGGCAGCGGACATCCTCGCCTACCGGGCGACCCATGTGCCCGTCGGCGACGACCAGAAGCAGCACCTGGAACTGACCCGGGACATCGCGCAGAAGTTCAACAACGACTTCGCCGACCGAATCAAGGACCTCGGTGTCGGCGTGCCGAACCCGACGCCGTCTCCGGAACTGCCCGAGGAACTGTATTTCCCGATCACCGAGCCGATGATCACCGGCCCGGCGACGCGGATCATGTCCCTGCGCGACGGCACCAAGAAGATGTCGAAATCCGATCCGTCGGACCTGTCGCGCATCAACCTGACCGACGACGCCGATTCGATCGCCAAGAAGATCCGCAAGGCCAAGACCGACCCCGGACGCGCTGCCGAGCGAAATCAAGGGCCTGGAAGGCCGCCCGGAAGCGGATAACTTGGTCGGCATCTATGCCGCCCTTGCCGGTCACACCAAGGAAGAGGTGCTGAAGGACTTCGGTGGCGAACAGTTCTCCGCGTTCAAGCCGGCCCTGGCCGACCTCGCGGTTGCCAAGCTTGCGCCGATGACGGAGGAAATGCGCCGTCTGACCTCTGACCCGGCGGAAATCGACCAGATCCTCAAGGACGGTGCGGAAAAAGCTTCGGCCATCGCCGACCCGATCCTGAAGGATGTCCGCAAGATCATCGGGTTTCTGGACGTGGCCTGAACCGTCCGGATTCACGTGAAACGGCAAAACGCCCGGTGAACGCACCGGCGTTTTCTTTTATTCCCTTCGAAGCGTTCGAAATTGGGGGTGAAATTCCGGCTCGCCTGCGGCTTAAGCTGAGATCCAAACGCACACGAACGGAGACTCAGGCCTTGGCATCGCACGGATATGAATCGGGACGTCTGAACCTGCCCTTTGTCGGGATCTGCACCTTCGGCAAGTCCCCGTATCAGCCGGACTGGGATGCCATCGACGCCGATGTTGCGGTCATGGGCGCGCCGTTCGATTTCGGCACCCAGTGGCGCTCCGGCGCCCGCATGGGCCCGCGCGGCATCCGGGAAGCTCGACGCTGTTTTCCTTCGGCCATGCCGGCGCCTATGACTTTGAGGACGACATCACCTATCTGCCGGCGGACACCACCCGGATCGTCGATATCGCGACGCCGACATCGTCCACACCGACACAACCCAGAGCCACGCCAATATCGAAGCAGGCGTCCGCAAGATCCTGGCCGCCGGAGCGTTACCGGTGGTGCTCGGCGGTGATCATTCGATCAACATTCCCTGCATCAACGCCTTTGACGGCGAGGATCCGATCCATGTGGTTCAGATCGATGCCCATCTCGATTTCGTCGACGAACGCCACGGCGTGCGCTACGGCCATGGCAATCCCATGCGCCGCGCCGCGGAAAAGTCCTATGTGACGGGACTGAGCCAGATCGGCATCCGCAACGTGTCCTCGACCGCCCGGGACGGCTATGAAGATGCCCGGAAGATGGGCTCGGATATCCAGTCGGTGCGCCATTTCCGCAAGCTCGGAGTTGAGGGGATGCTGGCCCGGATCCCGGAAGGCAAACGCTATTATCTCACCATCGACATCGACGCCTTCGACCCGTCGATCGCGCCGGGTACCGGAACGCCGAGCCATGGCGGCTTTCTCTATTACGAAGTCCTGGAGTTCATCGACGGCCTCGTCAAACGCGGCGATATCGTCGGCCTGGACCTGGTCGAAGTGGCACCGGATTACGATCCGACCGGCTCGACCGGCATTCTCGCCGCCCAGATCCTGATGAACACAATCGGACGTATCCTGCATCACCGTTGAACGAAGAGGTGCAAACCACTTGTTCCGGTCTGCGACTCTTCCCATCTACAAACGGTTAGTTTCAACGCTATTTTGAAAACAAGGACTTAAGCATGCTGACCACGACGACGAACACGCTTCAGGCATGGAAATTTCCGACTACAAGGGCCTTGTCACCCGGCGAGGCGATCCTCGGCGCCAACCTGTTCAAGGATCTCTTTGCCGGTATCCGCGACATCGTCGGCGGCCGATCCGGCGCCTATGAGCAGGAACTGGCCAATGCCCGCCATATCGCGATCAGCGAAATGCAGGCCCAGGCGCAGTCCATGGGCGCCCAATGCGGTCATCGGCGTCGATCTCGACTATGAAACCGTCGGACAGAACGGTTCCATGCTGATGGTCACCGCCACGGGTACGGCCGTGGTCGTGCGGTAGGAAGATGCTTCGGATAGCGCGGGCGGCTGGCCCGCGCTTCACTCCGGATGCAGGAGAAGCGTTACCAGCTCGACCGCCCTGTCCCCAGCTGATCCCGTCCCGCTGATCGACTGCCAGGGGGATGATCCTGGTCGTCATGAATGCGGACCTCCGGCCGTTCCGGACCCCAGAAAACATCGACCGGAAGGCTGATCATGGGCTGGTCGTCCGGGGCGTAGCCCGGCATTGAAACCATCAGCCAGCCGAACGATCCGTCGCCGGACTGATCGGTTTCGTAGGTCTCCACATACCGGTCGAAACTTTCCTTGCTCTGGGTGACCCAAACACCCCAGAGAAAAGCATCTTCGGTCCCCAAGATCGAAACCGAGAGGGTTGCTCTGATCCAGAACTCTTCGCCATCAATGACGCAAAGATCGCTGTTGATCTTGATCCGGTCATCTCGCTCTTCTTCCGGAATGCCGAAATAGGAGGGCGGCCTGTCATAGCTGAATGACGGGCCGCCTTCGTGAATCTCGCCACAACAGGCGCATTTGAACGAGAATTTCCGCTTTTCCGGATCGATCGCGACAACCATTGCTGCGCCTACAGCCCGTCGAACAGCGCCGTCGACAGGTAGCGTTCGGCGAAGGACGGTATGATGACGACGATGGTCTTGCCGGCCATGCCGTCGCGCTGGCCGACCTTGATGGCCGCGGTCAGGGCCGCTCCTGAGGAAATACCGACCGGAACGCCTTCGGATGCGGCGACTTCGCGCGCGGTGGCGAAAGCCTCGTCGTTGGAAACGGTGATGACCTCGTCATAGATGGAGGTGTCAAGCACGCCAGGCACGAAACCGGCGCCGATGCCCTGGATCTTGTGCGGGCCGGGCTGGCCGCCGGACAGGATCGGACTGTCGGCCGGTTCGACGGCGACCACGTGAAGATCGGGCTTCTTTTGCTTGAGCACCTGTGAAACGCCGGTGATCGTGCCGCCGGTGCCGATGCCGGAGACGAACACGTCGACAGCGCCATCGGTGTCGTTCCAGATTTCCTCCGCCGTCGTCCGGCGGTGAATTTCCGGGTTGGCCGGGTTTTCGAACTGCTGCGGCATGACCGAATTCGGGATTTCCGCCAGCAGTTCCTCGGCACGGGCAATCGCGCCCTTCATGCCTTTGGCGCCATCGGTGAGCTCAAGCTCAGCACCCAGGATCTTGAACATCTTGCGCCGTTCGACGGACATGGTTTCCGGCATGACCAGGATCAGCCGGTAGCCCTTGGCCGCGGCGACGAAGGCAAGCGCGATGCCGGTATTGCCGGAGGTCGGCTCGACCAGAACCGATTTGCCCGGCTCGATCTTGCCGTCGGCCTCCATCGCCTCGATCATGGCGGCGCCGATCCGGTCCTTGACGCTGGCGAGCGGATTGAAAAATTCCAGCTTGCCCAGCAGATTGGCCTTGACCCCATGGGCCTCCGCCAGCCGGTCGAGCCGGACAAGCGGCGTGTCGCCGATGGTTTCAATGATGGAGGAATAGATCTTTCCGCGGCCCGGTTTCCTGTCAGCCATAAGCATCTCCCCTGAACGGCTTTCAGCCTTGTTCAAAAATTATCCGGCGCCATCATAGACACGCCGGCTGCCTGGCAAAAGAATGCAATTGGCAATTTCATACCCGTAACGGCAAAACCATTATCCGGATCGCCCCTGCCACTATCATTTCGTGCCCGTCGATCCGAAGCCGCCGGACCCACGCTCTGTCTCCGAAAGCACTTCCACTTCAACGATGTCCGCCTGGTGGACCGGCGCGATCACAAGCTGTGCGATTCGCGATCCGCGCTCGATGGAGAAGGCATCTTCGCCGAGGTTGATCAGGATGACCTTCACCTCGCCACGGTAATCGGCGTCGATCGTCCCCGGCGTGTTGAGCACCGTGATGCCGTTTTTCGCGGCCAGTCCGGAACGCGGCCGCACCTGGCCTTCGAACCCTGCCGGGATCGCCATCGCAAGCCCGGTGGGCACCAGCGCCCGCTTGCCCGGCTCCAGGACCAGCGGTGCGTCGACCGCCGCCTGAAGGTCCAGACCGGCTGCGAGATCCGACTGATAGGCGGGAAGCGGCAGATCGGCGCCATGGGAAAGGCGTTTCAGTTCAAGGCGTGCGGTCATGGAAATTCCCGTTGTCGGATGAATGGAAAGGCATTGCCGGGACAGAGACGTTTCGTTGACGTCTTGTCAAGGCTGCCGGTTGTCATTGCCCCAATTGCCGAATTTCCCCTTGCGGTACTAATGCCGGGATGAAAAGCTGCAATCCGCCGTTGAAGCAACCGAGGGAGACGTCAATGCGTGGAATGTTTCTGGCACTATCAACCGCCTTCGCAATAGGACTGGCGATGCCCGCCATGGCACAGACCGTCGGGTTCGGCGATGCCATCAAGATCCTGGGCGCAAGCTGCGGCAAGGACATCGAGACCTATTGCAAGAGCGCGCATCTCGCCAATAACGAAATCGGCCAATGTCTTGAAAAGAACCAGGCCAAGGTCTCGGCCCAGTGCAATACCGACCGGGTGAAGGTGGCAGCGCTGCTTGAAGCCCGCTTTGCCGCACAGGCGGCTGCTCCGAAGATCTGCGCCCGCGACGCCGCGCAAAAGTGCAAGGGCGTCAAGGCCGGCAGCGGCTACATTCTCCGTTGCCTTTTGAAAGCCCAGCGCACCGTCAGCAACAAATGCAACGAAGCCATTGATCTCGCCGGCTACCGGTAATTTTCAAGTATTCATGGAGCAAGTCATGAGAATCATGTCTTTCCTTGCCGCTGCCGGCATAGCCGCATTCCTGTTGCAGGCGCCCGCATCGGCCCAGACCAAGTTATCCCGCGATGAAATCATCCAGTCCCTGCAAGGGGCGCAGAACAAGGTGGACATCAGCGCCGACGAACTGCGCAAGCAGGCCCTTGAGAACATTCAGAAATATCCGGGAGACAATGCCTCCCAGGCTCTGCCGCTCGCGGCAAAGCTGGCCCAGCTGCGCCAGTTCGTGGTCGAAATTACCTTCGACTTCGATTCCGCCCGTATTCGTCCGGAATCCTATGAGACCGTCGGTATTCATGGCCGACGCCCTGCACACGCCTTATCTCTTCGGCCAGAAATTCTTCGTGGTCGGACACACCGACGCCAAGGGCGACCGGGAATACAATCTCAAACTGTCCCAAAGACGGGCGGATTCCATCCGGGATGCCCTGATCACGACTTTCCGGGTCCCGCCCGGAGATGCTTGAAGCAGTCGGGCTAGGAGAGGAACAGTTGCGCGATCCGGCCCATCCGGACAGCGAAATCAACCGACGGGTCCAGCTGATCAACGTCGGCTACTGACCACTAAAACTTCGATTCGTTTGCGAAATGCGCGGTTCAGATGGCCGCGCATTTTTTTGTTTCACACGATAATTCAGATAGTTACGCTTCATATGTGCTATTGTTCGAAAATATTGAACGGCCTTTTGAAATTTATCTCACTTCTGCTGAACAGGCTTCAGATCCATCTTTGAGACAATCGAACCATTGTTGTTCAAGAAGACACAAGCAATACGGTGCTATCGCTTCCGTATGCATCGTGGAGAAATGCTCATGACCATCGGATCGGAAACCATCTCCCCCCTGTTCCTGGCCCACGGATCGCCCATGCTGGCCCTGACCGATATTCCGGCCCAGCGATTCCTGAAAGAACTCGGCGGGAAAATTCCCACCCCGAAAGGCGTCGTCATCCTGTCTCCGCACTGGGAGACGGATGGCCAGAAAATCTCGGCTCCCGGCGCCTTGAAGACCATCCATGACTTTTACGGCTTCCCGAAGCCGCTTTACGATATCGACTACCCCGCACAGGCCAGCGCCGAGCTGGTCGGGCAAGTGATGAACCTGCTGCAGACAGCCGGAATCGACGCGTCGGAAGATACGACCTGGGGCCTCGATCATGGTGCCTGGGTACCCCTGTCCCTTGTCTATCCGAAGCTTTCGGTCCCCGTGGTCGAGCTTTCCCTGCCCCATGGCAGCACACCGGAAAGCGTGCATGCGCTCGGCCGCAGCCTGGCTCCGCTTGCCGAACAGGGAATTCTCCTCATCGGCTCAGGAAGCACGACCCATAACCTGCGCCTGATCGACCGCGAAGGCGCACCGGCGCCGCAATGGGCGAAGAGCTTTGACGAATGGATCGATGACGGACTGCACAAAGGAGATATTTCCTGGTTCGCAGACCTGAATGGAGCACCGGAATTCCGCCGGGCGCATCCGACCGAGGAACATCTGCTGCCGCTGTTCTTCGCCATGGGCGCGGCAGGGCGAGACGTACCCGCCAAGCTCCTGCACCGTAGCTATTCCCACGGCTCGATCAGCATGAGCTACTACAGCTTCCCCGCTGCAGAAGCCGCCTGACCCTATTCAGGAGCCAGTTGCCCGGCAATCCGGGCAACGAGGCGGGTAGCCACTTCCCTCTTGTCGAGGGCCGGCCAGTCTTCCACTCCCTGACGTGTGACGATGCGCACGGTGTTGGCGTCGCCACCCATGATCCCGGTTTCCGGGCTGACATCGTTGGCGACGATCCAGTCGGCATTCTTGCGCTGCAGTTTCGACTGGGCGTTTGCGATGAGATCCCGGGTTTCCGCCGCAAAGCCGATGAGCAATGGCGGCCGCAGGGCGTCATCATGGCCGATGGTCGCCAGAATATCCGGGTTCTCCACCAGTTCGAGGGCGGGCGGTTTGCCCGAGCCGTCCTTCTTGATCTTCTGATCGCTCTCTCCGGCCACCCGCCAATCGGCGACAGCAGCAGCCATGATGGCCACATCGGCGGGCAGGGCGGCCTTGACCGCCTGGAGCATCTCCGCGGCCGATTCCACGTGGACCACGGTCACGCCATCCGGATCGGGAACGGTCACCGGGCCGGAAACGAGGGTCACCCTAGCCCCGGCGGCGGCGGCGGCGGCGGCAATCGCGTGTCCCTGCTTGCCGGACGACCGGTTGGCGATGTAGCGCACCGGATCGATGGGTTCATGGGTCGGCCCAGAGGTAATCACCACGTGACGGCCGGCGAGCGGCTTTTCCACCGGTGCTGAAACGGCTTTGCCGGAAAGGACAGCCTCGGCGGCAGCCGCGATTTCCAACGGCTCGGCCATACGCCCGACGCCCGCCTCGCCACTTTCCGCCATTTCACCCTTGCCCGGACCGGCGAAATACAGGCCGTCGGCTTCCAGGGTAGCAACATTGCGCCGGGTTGCCGGATGCGACCACATCTTCGGGTTCATGGCAGGGGCGACAAGGACCGGCTTGTCGGTGGCCAGCAGAACCGCGGTCGCCAGATCGTCGGCAATGCCATGGGCCATCTTCGCCATGAGATCAGCCGTTGCGGGTGCAATCACGATCAGGTCGTTGTCGCGCGCAAGACGGATGTGGCCGACATCCTGTTCGGCCTCGCGATCGAACAGGTCGGTGTAGACCTTTTCCGCCGCCAGGGCACCGACCGCCAGAGGCGTGATGAACTCCCTGGCGCCGCGAGTCATGATCGGGAGAACCTGCGCGCCGCGTTCGCGCAGCCGCCGGATCAGGTCGAGCGCCTTGTAGGCGGCAATTCCGCCGCTGATGATCAGGACGATCCGCTTGTCCGCGAGCATTACCCGTTTCTCCAGAAGGCGGCCCTGCGGGCCGAAAAGAAGGCCGAATTGCGCGTCAGGTCCTTAACTTACGTCCCTGAACGGAAATCACGCGGTGCCGGCGAAATCACCTGCACGCCCGAGCCAGTCAGTTGATAGACCGCCAGCCCGCGTTCGTTCTGCCCGTTGGGGCGGAACCGGAACAAGCCATCGATCCCGATAAAGCCGTCACGATTGGTGAGAATGCCGGTCGAGAAGCGTTGCGGCCCTGCCGAGCGGACCAGGCCGGCCGCCAGAGTAACACCGTCATAGGCAAGGGTCGCATTGCGCGGCGGAGCGGACCCATAGGCGGACTGATAACGGGCGGCAAAGGCCTTGAAGCCGGTGTCGTCCGGGCCCGGATACCAGCTGCCGGCCATGATCGGATTGTTCTTCATGTTCGGTTCGTCCCACTGGCCGCTGCCGAGAACCTTGACCGCTCCGTTGGTCGCTCCCCTTTGCGCCAGGGTCTGCATGACCAGCGGTGCGACGCCGCCCCCGGCCGGGATGAACAGGCTGTCTATCTGGCCGATGGAACCGGCCAGGGCATTCGTCTTGGCAATCAGATCGGATGTATCGGAGCCGTTCAGCTTGTAGCGCTGAATGCTGACGATCCGGGCGCCGATCCGGCCGACTTCCTGGCGGAAGGCGGCTTCCGTCACAGCGCCGTAAGTGTTGTCTGGAACCAGCGCGGCAAAGGACCGTTTGCCCTGGGTCCCGGCATAGCCGATGATCCGGGACACATCGCCCTGGGGCAGGAAGCTCAGGAGATAAATGCCACGGGATGCGACCGACACATCGGTCGAAAAGGCTACGAGCGGGATGCCGGAAGACCGGGCCACCGCCCCGGCGCCGGAAACGGCCGGCGCGAAGACCGGGCCGAGAATCAATTCCGCGCCTTCGGCAATGGCGGACTGGGCCGCCGCACGACCGCCATCCGCCGTTCCCTGGGTATCCTTAATGAGAAGCTGAATGTCGGAATTGGGGAAATTCGCAAGGGCGAGTTCAGCGGCGTTCCGGAAAACCGTTCCGATCGACTGGCCGCCGCCGCCCGCACCCAACGGCAACAGAAGGCCGACCCGGACAGATCCGGTTCCCACAACTTCACCGGTCACGGCGGGACCCTGGCCCGTGGTGATCTGCGAGGCGGGGAGGGATCCGAGGCTGGAACCCTGACAACCGGCCAGCGTGAAGGCCGCCGCCAGCAGAATACCGGCGCGAGCAATCGCATTTGGGCGTTTTCTCACCTGAAATACCCGCTTGATATTCAAATCAGCCTCCTCGCCGCTTGTTGGTTAACACTTACGGATTCACCAGGCCTCTGTCCAGTTTAGTCCGTATATTCTAGGCACATAGCCGACCTCTGGGAATCGCTCACCCTCCGATTTGCACTTGCAACGGCACTGCGGCACGATTAGCGCAAGGGTTCCGACATGCTGCAACGCGGTTGCCGCGGCGGCCGGTGGATCGAGAGGCTGCATGACCAAAGACATAGCCAAGACTGGGGCCGGGGCTGGGACCGGAGCCGACGAGCGGGCCAGCCGGCGGTTCATCATAGGCGAACACGATTTCAACGCGCCACGGCTGGAGCCCGCGCTTTATATCGTCGCCACGCCCATCGGCAACCTGGGCGATATCACGGTGCGCGCGCTGGAAACGCTGGCTGCGGCGTCCGTGATTGCCTGCGAGGACACCCGCGTCACGGGCACCCTGACCCATCGTTTCGGCCTGAAGACGCCGCTGATGCCCTATCACGAGCACAATGCGGACAAGCAGCGGCCGAAGATCCTGGCCGCGCTGGAAAAGGGCGAAGCGGTTGCCCTGGTCAGTGATGCGGGCACGCCACTGGTCTCCGATCCGGGTTACAGGCTGGTTCGGGACGTGTTGGAGGCCGGTTACAAGGTCATACCAATTCCCGGAGCCTCGGCGCCGCTCGCAGGTCTGGTCGGGTCCGGCCTGCCGAGCGACACGGTGCTGTTTGCCGGGTTCCTGCCGCAAAAGGGCGGCCCGAAGAAAACGCGTCTGGCGGAACTGGCCGCCATTCCGGCCACCGTGATCCTGTTCGAATCGCCCCGACGCCTCGGGGCGACCCTTGCCACCATGGCCGAGATCATGGGAGCGGAGCGCGAAGCCGTGGTCGCGCGGGAGCTCACCAAGCGGTTCGAGACCTTCGAGCGGGGTACGCTTGCCGAACTTGCCGAAAAATTCGCTGGCGATCCGCCCAAGGGGGAAATCGTCATTCTGCTCGGTCCGCCGCAGGACAGCCAGGAGGCCAGCGAAGAGGACGCGGAAGAGCTGCTTCGCCAGGCGCTCAAGGAAATGCCGGTCAGTGCGGCAGCCAAACAGGTCGCGAAACAGACCGGGCTCGACCGCAACGACCTCTACAAGCTGGCGCTGGACCTGAAAGCGGACGGAGGCTGATCGTGCGAACCGGGTCAGGGTCCGGTCAGGACCGGCAAAACAGACGGCGCAAGGCCCATGCCCTGGGTCTATCCGCCGAGACCCGGGCAGCCTGGGCGCTCAGGCTCACCGGCTGGCGCATCCTGAAAATCCGCTACAAGACCAAGGCCGGCGAAATCGACCTGATCGCCAAGCGGCGCAAGACGGTCGCCTTCATCGAGGTCAAGGCACGAAAGACACGGGAAGCAGCCCTCGACGCGGTCACCCCCGCCAGCCGGCGCAGGATCGCGAATGCGGCAAAGATCTTCGTGGCAGAGCATCCGAAGGCCGGTTTTTGCACCTTGCGCTTCGATGTCGTGATCGTGCGGCCGTGGCGCTGGCCGGAACGCATCGCCAACGCCTTCGAGGCCTTCGGCTGAACAAGCTGTTCACCCGGTCCTTCTGGACAAATGACCCGGGCAGTCGCATATCATCTATACAACAGACACTCGTCCCAATGCGCTCGATCAAGCGCGCCCGCCGGGAGACCTCCTCATGACCCTCAAGGTCGCGGTCCAGATGGACCACATTTCCTCGATCAATATTGCCGGCGACAGTGCCTTTGCGCTGATGCTGGAGGCCCAGGCCCGCGGCCATGCGCTTTATCACTACACGCCTGACCGGCTGGCCATGATCGGCGACGCCGTTTTCTGCGCCCTGGAACCGGTGACGGTCCGTGACGAGAAGGGCAACCATTTCACTCTCGGTGAAAAAGAGCGGTTCAACATGGCGGAGATGGACGTGGTGCTGATGCGCCAGGATCCGCCGTTCGACCTGTCCTATATCGCGGCGACCCACATCCTGCAGAAAATCCATCCGCAGACGCTGGTGGTCAATGATCCGGTCGAAGTGCGCAACGCGCCCGAAAAGCTGTTCGTCACCGAATTCGCCGACCTGATGCCGCCGACGCTGATCACCCGCGACAAGGCCGAGATCGACCTGTTCCGCGCCGAATACGGCGATATCGTCATGAAACCGCTGTTCGGCCATGGCGGTGCGGCGGTGTTCCGGATTACAGCCGACGATCTCAATTACGGCTCCCTCTACGACTTCTTCGCCGCCACTTTCCGTGAACCCTGGGTAATCCAGCAGTTCCTGCCGAACGTGAAGCATGGCGACAAGCGCATCCTGCTCGTCGACGGCGAGTTTGCCGGCGCGGTCAACCGGGTGCCGGCCAAGGGGGATCTCAGGTCCAACATGGTGCGCGGCGGTGCGCCGACGGACAGTGAATTGACAGACCGCGAACGGCACATTTGCGAGAGGCTCGGCCCGTCCTTGCGGGAAAAAGGCCTGATCCTGGTCGGCATCGACGTGATCGACGGCTGGCTGACGGAAATCAACGTCACCGCCCCGACCGGTATCCGCGCCATCCGGAACCTTGGCGGGCCGGATATCGCAGCCAGGGTCTGGGACGTGCTGGAAGCCAAGGTCGCCGGCTGAGTCGGGAGTTTCAACCGGTGCGGCGGCTGGAGTTTCGGATCCCGTACTCCAGCCCGAAGGCCAGGACGATGCCGATCAGATAGGCCAGAATGTTCCAGAGAGAAAAGATCCGGCCCAGCAGCAATGCGCCGAACAGGGTAGCGCGGAAGGCATCGAGCCAGGGCGTGTGGTAGAGCCGGACCAGTTCGACTGCGATCGCCAAGACCGCGGAGGCTGCGAGCAGGAGACGCCCGTCGCGCCCGGCCAGGACCGCGCCGACCAGCCAGAAGACCATCATGCCCCACAGCATCGACCCGCCGTATTTCACGATGAAAAACGGAAGCCCGATGCGGTAACCGATCAGCCTCAAGGCCAGACCGAGCACAATGACGATTACGGCCAGCGCAAGCCGTTGTTTTGTCAGTTCAAAAGCCGTGCGGCTTATCGGCATGTCTTCCCCTCACGAACAGCGCTTCGATCAGGCGAAACCGGGACAGGCTTCGCCAGCCCGTCTCGTCGTCCTACGCGTCCGGAGGGTTCCCGGCAAGGGGTGTTCAGGCGGCCGCTTCGGCTTTTTGCGACCGCAGCACCATGCCGAACAGATCGCGCGGATCGTCCGGGTCGGCGAGTAGGTCGAGCTTTTCGAAATGGCCGGTCTTCGGCAAGAGGTCATGGACGTAGCGCAGGGCGGCGAAGTCCTCCACGGCAAAGCCGACGCTGTCGAAAAGGGTGATGCGGTCTTCCGATGTCCGGCCAGCGGCCGCGCCCGTATAGACCTGCCACAGCTCGGTCACCGGATGGTCTCGCGGCAATTGCTGGCACTCGCCCTCGATCCAGGTCTGGTCCGGGAATTCGACGAAGATGTCGGAGCGCAACAGGATGTCCTTGTGCAGCTCCGTCTTGCCGGGGCAGTCACCGCCGACCGCGTTGATGTGAACACCCGGTCCGACCATGTTGTCGGTCAGGATCGTGGCGTAGCGCTTGTCAGCGGTCACAGTGGTGATGATATCGGCCGCCTTCGATGGCGTCTTCCGCCGTCTTGCAGACCGTCACCTCAATGCCGGAGCCGGCCAGGTTACGCGACAGGCGCAGGCTTGCCTGGATATCGATGTCATAGGCGCGGATCTCGGTAATGCCGAGCAGCGCCTTGAAGGCGATCGCCTGAAAGTCGGACTGGGCGCCGTTGCCGATGATCGCCATGGTACGGGAATTCTTGCGCGCCAGGTATTTCGCGGCGAGGGCGGAATTCGCCGCCGTGCGCAGGGCGGTCAGGATCGTCATTTCGGTAAAGAGAAGCGGATAGCCGGTCGACAGATCCGACAGGACGCCGAAACCGGTCACGGTTTGCCGGCCGCTCTTGGTGTTGTCCGGATGACCGTTGACGTATTTGAAGCCGAAGGTCTTGCCGTCGCTGGTCGGCATCAGTTCGATCACGCCCTGGGGCGCATGGGCCGGAATGCGCGGTTTCTTGTCGAAGCTCTCCCAGCGGCGGAAATCCTCCTCGATATAGCCGGCGAGGCCCTCGATGAATTCCTCGACGCCACTGGCAAGCACATTTTTCATCATGTGGTCGACGCTGACGAAGGGCACATAGGCCAAATCCGAGGGAGCCAAGTCTGAAGGCGCCGGGCCGGAGAGAATGGTGGCCGATGGGGCGAGGCCGTTTTCTTTTGTTGTCATGATCAAAAACTCCGGGTCGGGCGGTCGAACACACGGCGGCCGAAGAGGCTCGCGGTCAGCTCGACCATCAGACGCGCGGTCCGGCCGCGTTCGTCCAGGAAAGGGTTGAGTTCGACGAGATCGAGCGAGGTGACCAGGCCGCTGTCATGGAGCAGTTCCATGACCAGATGAGCCTCGCGGAAGGTCGCGCCGCCGGGCACGGTTGTACCGACCGCGGGCGCAATGCCGGGGTCGAGGAAATCGACATCGAGGCTGACATGGAGCAGCCCGTTGGCGTCGGCCACCCGCTTCAGGAACGGCTTCAGCAGGACGGCCACGCCTTCTTCATCGATCGCCCGCATGTCGCTGACGCCGACACCATGGGCGACGAGCAGTTCTCGTTCTTCCGGATCGATGGAACGCACACCAAGGATCTCGACATTTTCCGGATCGACGACATGCTCCAGCGGCCGGCCGAGAAGAGCGTCAAAACCGGGCAGGCCGCAGGCGTAAGCCAACGGCGTTCCGTGCAGATTGCCGCTTTCGGTGGAACTGAAGGTGTGAAAATCGGAATGGGCATCGAGCCACAGCACAAACTGCGGGCGGCCCCTGGCGGCGGCACTGGCCGCCTGACCGGTGACCGTTCCAAGGGCAAGGGCGTGATCGCCACCCATGTAGATCGGGAAGGCCGCCTCACTGCCCAATTGCTGCGCGCAATCATGCAGGGCCCTGGTCCAGCCCACGACTTCGGCGAAATTCCGGACCACGCCGTTCGGCGAGCGGGCACCCGCATCCGTTTCGGGCACCAGATTGCCGAGATCCTGAACCCTGTGGCCCAGCGCCTGCAGGTTTTCCGCAAGACCGGCGGTGCGATAGGCATCCGGGCCCATCAGGCAGCCACGCCGTCCGGCGCCCGCCTCTATGGGCGCTCCAACCAAAACGATATCCTGCGGTGCCAACCGATGTGCCCTCCAAAGCGATCAAATCCTGAGTGCTTCAGAATGCCGCAAAGAAATGGCGGAATAAATCCGATCGGTTGCGCAAATTTGAGCTCTGATTTATCATTTTGATAAATCTTCTTTTTCATAATGATAAGTCGAGCCTCGAATGGACGATCTGGACCTTCAGTTGATTTCCGCCTTGCGGTCCGATGGCCGCCGGTCGGTGTCGGATCTGGCAAAGGATCTGAAGATCTCGCGGGCGACCGTCCGTGCCCGCATGGAGCGCTTGCAGGAAAGCGGCGAAATTCTCGGGTTTACCGCCGTTTTACGCGACGACTGGCGTGATCTGCCGATCCGCGCGGTCATGCTGGTCGAAGTGGCCGGACGCAACGCCGAACCGGTCGTTCGCGCCCTGACGGCCCTGACCGAGGTTCGTGCCATTCATTCCACCAACGGCAAGTGGGACCTGGTGCTCGACATCGCGACCCGGGACCTGGCGGCCTTCGACGACGTTCTGAACCGCATCAGGCTGATCGAAGGTATTGCCGGCTCGGAAAGCAATCTCCTCCTGTCCACCCGCAAGGGGCCCGCGGTTTCCGCATCCGATTTCGACCGTGCGCCCTGAAAACGCAATTCGCAACCGCTCGCAAATCGGGTAGCGATCGGCATCCAAGGCGCCTAGAGTTTCAGGCAATCAGCAAGAAACAGCCGTGTTTGCCATGACCAAGCCACTCGACATCGCCAGCCTCGCTCCCGACCCTCAACCGATTGCCGTCGGCAAACAGGCCGAACAGGATTACCTGGTCGTCCGCCGGACGCTGGAGCGGATCACTGAGCATTGGCGCGACCAGCCGAGCCTGGAACAGCTCGCCGGGGAGGCCGGGCTGCAGCCGATCCAGCTCCAGCGCGTCTTTTCCCGCTGGGCGGGTCTGACACCGAAGCAATTCCTGCAGGCGATCACGCTCGATCACGCCAAGGCGTTGCTGCGGGATTCGGCCAGCGTTCTCGATGCAAGTTTCGAGGTCGGGCTCTCCGGCTCAAGCCGGCTGCACGATCTGTTCGTGACCCACGAAGCCATGACGCCCGGCGCCTACCGCAGCCGGGGCGAGGGGCTGACCATTTCCTACGGTGTCCATCCCTGCCCGTTCGGCGAAGTGCTGCTGATGGTCACCGACAAGGGCCTGGCAGGGCTTGCCTTTGCCGATCCGGGCGAGGAACAGGCCGCTTTCGAGGATATGCGTGCCCGTTGGCCGGCAGCCGAATTCGTCGAAGACGCGAAGGCAACCGCTCCTTACGCAGCGCGGATATTCAATCCGTCGCTGTGGCAGGAAGAAACGCCGCTCAACATCGTTCTGATCGGGACCGATTTCGAGATCCGGGTCTGGCAGACGCTTCTGAAGATCCCCATGGGCCGGGCGACGACCTATTCGGACATTGCCCGCACCCTCGGCAAGCCGAGTGCGGCCCGTGCTGTCGGAACCGCGGTTGGCCGGAACCCGATCTCCTTCGTGGTTCCCTGTCATCGCGTGCTGGGACGCACGGGGAATTTGTGCGGCTATCACTGGGGCCTGACCCGCAAACGCGCCATTATCGGCTGGGAAACCGGGCTGACCGGTTCGGCGACGGACTAGAGTCGCATCCTAGAAGACCGGCCCCTTGGGCATGGGCAAGTCGGCGGTGACGTCCCAGCCGAAGGAGGCCAGCCGTTCCGCCGCATCGGACGTGATGTCGCCGGTGATCTGGAAATCGACCCCGGTCGGAGGGAACGGCAGCCTGGACAGCCCCTCCTGAAGGCCTGAAAACGCCTTACCGGTCGCATCCGTCCAGGACAGCATATCCAGCGGCATGACAAGTGCTGCTCCGCCGTCCCGCCGGATCGCGATCGGGAAATCGGCGATCTTGCGGATCTGCGAAATGCCGGCAACCGTGCTGCTGTAGTGCTCGGTCAGGACGATCCGGCGCAGAAGGAAATAGGCCTCCTCGCGGTTTTTGGTGTCCGCTGCCCTGTCAACCAGGATTTCAAGGCCATCGACGGTGCTGATGGCCTGAAGCTGGTAGGCGATAATGGCCCGTTCCGTAGGTGTGTAGTTCGCGTTCGCGGCCAGTTCGCTGATGATCTTTTCGGAAATATTCAGGCCGCGCAGCACGGTCACCGTGCGCTCCTCCAGTTCCGAACGGGTGTTGTCGACGATGAGATCGCGAAGACTTTCCGCGGAACTGGCCACGTTGGTGATCATGCCGCCGGGGATCAGCGACATGATTACACCAACGCTGAGGTTTCCGGCAGTCGAGGCCGTGGCGGCGCGATCAAGCTGCTCCGACAGGGGCTGATAGGTGGTGTAGGGATCGACGCCAAGCTTGACGGCAAGTTCCCTTCTAGCCCGGTCTCTTCCGGTCACGATAGCCGCCAGTTCGCCCGGAGACGTGGTTTCCCCGGTTACCGCCTTCTCCACCCCCTTGGAGATCCGGCCGAACAGCCTGCCGACACCCGACACCGTCGACCTGGCCGTTCCCAGAGGATCGGTCACCGTGCTTTCGACGAATTCCGCCGGCTTCTTGGCGGCCTCCTTGAGGCCGTCGACGAAGCTTTGCTGTGATTCCAGGCTTTTGAGAGCTGTGTAAGCTGCGATTTCGTGGATCCGGAGTTTCAGCAGGCCATCGCCGACCACATGTTCCGTTCCGAATTCCGTTTTCAGGTCATAGACCCTCAGGAAGCCGTCACTGCGCACCGGGGTCAGCACACCGTATCCGGGACCGGATGCCAGATTGCCCAGGACTGCCCTCGGATCCTGTTCGGGGGGCGTCTCGAAATTGTCCGAGAATGCTGCCGCCCTTGCCAGAAAGAAAATGGACACCGCAAAAGCGGCAAAAACAACGTTGGTTCGTCTCAGCATACCGTCCTCATTGGTGCGCGAGACCCGGTCGACCGGACCCGGCTATCTGGGTGCCATCCCGTTTCGCGCCAGAATTTCTCCGGCCAGATAGAGCGATCCGCAAAACAGGATACGGGGCGGCTCGCCATCCTTCCCGGCATAGGCAACAATATCCGCAATCGCGTCGTCCAGCGAGGCAAAAGGTGTTGCCTCCAGACCCGCGCCCCGCGCGAAATCAGCGAGTTCGAAAGGATCCCGTGCGGTCGTCGACGTTGTGATCGGAACCGTTCCCACATGCCGGGCCAGTCCCTCGAAGGGACGGAAAAAGCCGACCGGATCCTTGGTCGTCAGCATGCCCGTGATCAGGTAAAGCGGTTTGGGATTGTGTTCTTCCTGCTCACCCATGAAGGCGGCGATGGATACGCCTGCGCCCGGATTATGCCCGCCATCGACCCAGATTTCGGAATTCTTCGGGCATTTCCTGACCAGAGGACCATGGGTGAGCATCTGAAGCCGGCCCGGCCAGTTCACGGCTCTCAGACCCTTTGCCGCAATATCCTCACCGGGCCACAGGTTGGCCGCCTTCAAGGCGGCAATCGCCAGGGCCGCGTTGGTCACCTGGTGGGCCCCCGGCAGATTGGATAGCGGCAGGTCGCACAAGCCGGTTTCGTCCTGATAGGCGAGACGACCCTGATCCTGCATGGCGACAAAATCCTGGCCGAAACTTAAAAGCGGCGCTCCAATCCGCTTTGCCACCCTTTCGATTGCCGTCTGTACGGCCTCCTCCTGGGGAGCGATGACCGCCGGGCATCCGGGCTTGAGAATTCCAGCCTTCTCGGCGGCAATTTCCTCAAGCGACCCGCCCAGAAACTTCTCATGATCCATGGAAATCGGAGTGATCACCGATGCGACCGGCGTATCGATCACGTTGGTGGCGTCGAGCCGGCCGCCGAGGCCCACCTCGAGAAGCAGGACATCTGCCGGATTTTCGGCGAACAGCAGCAGGGCTGCGGCCGTCGTGATCTCGAAAAAGGTGATCTCTTCGCCCGCGTTAGCTTCCTCGCAGCGGTAGAGCGCGTCGAACAGCTTGGGATCGGAGACGAATTTCCCATCGGTTCCGAGCCGGATGCGTTCATTGAAGGAAACCAGGTGAGGCGATGTATAGACGTGACAGCGCTTGCCGCCCGCTTCCAGAATGGCGCGGAGCGTCGCGGTCACCGATCCCTTGCCGTTGGTTCCGGCGATGTGGATTGTCGGAGGCAGGCGCTTTTCCGGGGAGCCCAGCGTCTTCAGGAGGCGGTGCATCCTGCCGAGCGACAGATCGATTTCCTTGGGATGAAGCGCCAGGAGGCGGTCAAGGATCGCTGTGATTTGGTCCAAATTTCCCTCCCGGATCAAATCCCCAGGCCGGAGAATACTTGCTGGTCAACTTCCGGAATAAGAAGTCATGCGTACATAAACAACCCCCCAGAGCCCGAACGGGCCTCTGTTTGTCGTTTTTTGAACACATGCTGGCGTATTGACCGGCGGGTTCAACCCGTCAGCCGGCGGCTGCCTTCTGATCTGTCTCGGCGTTTTCCGTCTTAACGGTGTCGCCCGCAGGTTCGGGAGGCGCCAGGGACGGGACTTCGATCTTGCGCTTCATCAGAATATCGCAAATGCGGGCAATGGTGTTCTTGATGTCGTGACGCTTGACGACCATGTCGACCATACCGTGTTCAAGCAGGTACTCGGCGCTCTGGAAGCCGTCGGGGAGCTTTTCGCGAATGGTCTGTTCGATCACACGCCGGCCGGCAAAGCCGATCTGTGCGCCCGGTTCCGCGATATGGACGTCGCCCAGCATCGCGTAGGATGCGGAGACGCCGCCGGTGGTCGGATTGGTCAGAACGACGATATAGGGAAGGCCGGCCTCGCGCAGCATCTGGACACCGACGGTGGTCCGCGGCATCTGCATCAGCGACAGGATCCCTTCCTGCATGCGCGCACCGCCGGACGCGGCGAACAGCACGAACGGCGTATGATGTGTGACAGCGGTCTGCATGCCGGTCAGGATCGCTTCGCCGGCTGCCATGCCAAGGGATCCGCCCATGAAGGCGAAATCCTGGACTGCGGCGGTCAGCGGCGCACCATTCACCTTGCCCCGGGCAACCCGCACGGCGTCGGTTTCACCGGTCTTGCTCCGGTATTCCTTCAGCCGATCGACATATTTCTTGGTATCGCGGAACTTTAACGGATCCGCATGGGCTTCCGGCGTTTCCACCGTCTCGTAGTCGCCGCCGTCGAAAAGGGTTTCCAGCCGCTTCACCGCCGGCATGCGCATATGATGGCCGGAGTTCGGCACCACCCAGAGGTTCGCCTCCAGATCCCGGTGAAACACCATCTCGCCCGTTTCCGGGCATTTGATCCAGAGATTCTCTGGGACTTCGCGCTTCTTCAGGAGATCGCGGATTTTGGGCCGGACGAGGGAGTTGATCCAGTTCACGAGAGGCGTATCCGTTTTTAAAAACTGTTACTCGGTACGATTACGGTCTGCTGCATCCTAGCGTCATTACGCCGAACGTGCACGCGCAACACCGCTTGCGAGGTCGGAGACGAGGTCGGTCACCGCCGATACGGTCTTATCGGTCGCCATTCCGGCATTATTGAGGCTGTCCCTGATGGCCGTCACCAGAACCGAACCGACCACGACGCCATCGGAATCCTTCCCGATTTCCGCCGCCTGGTCTGCGGTTTTCACGCCAAAACCGACCGCGACCGGCAGGTCCGTATGACCCTTGATCCGGTTGACCGCTGCCGAAACCCGGTTGGCGTCCGGGCTCGCGGACCCGGTGATGCCGGTGATCGAGACGTAGTAGACGAAGCCGGAGGTATTGGCGAGAACGGCCGGAAGGCGCTTGTCATCGGTCGTCGGTGTCGCCAGACGGATGAAGTTGAGGCCGGCCTCCAGAGCGGGAAGGCAAAGCTCGTCATCGGCTTCGGGCGGAATATCGACGATGATCAGACCGTCAACGCCAGCGTCCTTGGCCTCGATGACGAAATTCTTCGGATCACGGACATAGATGGGATTGTAATAGCCCATCAGCACGATCGGCGTGTCCTGATCTTTTTCCCGGAAATCCCGCACCATCTGCAGGGTCTTGTTCATGGTCTGACCCGCCTTGAGGGCGCGCTGGGTGGCCAGCTGGATCGGAATACCTTCCGCCATGGGATCGGAAAACGGCATTCCGAGCTCGATGACATCGGCGCCGGCGGCGGGCAGCGCTTCTAGGATCGCCTGGGAAGTCTCCAGGTCAGGATCGCCTGCGGTAATGAAGGTCACCAGAGCCGGGCGGCCCTTTTCGGCACAAGCCTTGAACCGGCGATCGATACGCGTTTCCGTCATGCGTCTTTACCCTAATCGACAGGGAAGTCCGGCAATCTTCGGCCGGACCTCAATCCCGGAAGGGTGTAGGGGGCTGCATTGCCCCCTGTCAATCCGCCTTTGCGGATAGGCGCGTGATTTCGCGCGCCGGTACGGGTCATCGAACGATCCGGGAACGATCCGGCTTAGCGGAGATCGTAAACCTTGGCGTAAACCTTGCGGGAAATATCGCTGCGAACCAGACCCAGAGAGTCGAGTTCTTCATCGCTCATTGCAGAAAGTTCGGTGTAAAGCGCTCTTGCTGCGCGAGCCCGGCCGAATTCTTCCAGAAACGCAAGGATACCCTTGCCGGCAGAGGAGAGGGCGTGGGAGGCATGTTCCAATACGGAAGCGGATGTCGTGGCGGCCATTTTTACTGTTCCTTTGAATGGTCGGGGCTGAAGCGCGTCGAACCGAAATGGTGCGCTGCTTTCTTGTTATTCCAATAAGATAGACCGGATTTTTTGCACTGCAACATACAAGAACGGGACGCAGCTCTGCAGCTTTGGAATAGCTAGCCGGCTAAAAAGGGGTCGAAATGGGCAGAGCTCAATAGAAATTGCATAGCCGGAATGCACACCATGACTTGCAGAGCGGTGAGCGCGTTGCTATGTAGCACTCAGTGCACTTTTTGCCGCAACAAATACAATAATGAGGTAGGAAATGGCCCGTTCGCTCTTCGAGGCTCCACCGGAACCGTTTTCGTCCAGGTTCTGGCGCAAGATGAAACACCTGCATATCGGTCCGCAGTCCGGTCCGGCTCCGGTTGAAAGACCTGCTGTTCACGAGATCGACAGTACGCCCGGGCAGGCAGAAAGCCTGGATGCGCGTGGCAGACAGCTTTTTCTGCAAGCCGCCCTTTCTGCAAAACCGATCAGGCGGCGGTAACGCCTCCTGCGCCCGGTTCCGGCAGGCTTACAGGTAATCCAAGATAGCCCAGGGTCGCCCGCCGCAGACGTGAAAACAGACTTTCAAGATCGGTTTCGCCGCTGGCAATTGCAGCCGAGGCGAGACCATGGCCCAGCGCGACCAGATCGAAGGCAACCTGGTCCGCATTTGCGACATTCCGATCCTTCAGCGCCCCGATCACCAGCTTCATCAATTCGCCTTTGATCGCCCTCAGATCCTCTTCCAGCGGCAGTTCGTCCTCGGCCCGCTCCAGAACACGGGCAAGTGCGGGACGGACCAGATGATGCTGCAGGCTGGCCCGGACCAGGGCATCGACCGCATCCTCCAGCGGCCTGCCACGCACCGATTCGACAGCAATCTGGCAGTCCGCCAGCAGACTGCGCCGAAGGCGGCGGATCAATTCCGCCAGAATTGCCTCCTTTGACGGGAAGTACTGGTACAGCGAGCCGACCGATACGCCGGCGGTCACCGCGACGCGGTTGGTGGTCAATCCACCCAGACCGTCGGTTTCCAGAATGCGAGCAGCGGCTTCCAGAATAACGGCACAAGTTTCCTGACTGCGCTTCTGGCGCGGCTGTTTCCGGGGTGTCAGGCGCTGATTCATTGCTGTTTCCGAATGCGAGTTGTGTAATGCGAGCAAAAGCTCACATAAGTAAAGCACGGCGCCGCACTTAATGTAACTCTCGCATTTCAAGAGGCAGGAATGGCTCAAAGACTGAACTTTAACGGTCGCAAGGTGCTCGTCACCGGCGGCGCCCGCGGTATCGGCCTGGAACTTTCCCGGCAACTGATCGGTCAGCGCGCAAGCGTGCTGGCCGTCGGCAGCAACAAGGCGCATCTGGACAGGCTGGCCATTGCGTTTCCAGGCAAGGTTCACACATTCACCGCCGATCTCGGCGAACCGCGCGGCGCGACGGCGGTCGCGGAATGGGTTCAGGACCAGCACCCGGACTGCAGCGTTGTAATCAACAATGCCGCGATCATGCGCCATGATGATCTGACCGTCGGAACGGAAGGGCAGGAAGAGATGATCGCCCACGAAATCGCAATCAATCTCGTCGCGCCGCTGCAACTCTGCACAGCGCTTTTGCCGATGCTTGCAAAGGCCCCGGACGGAGGCGTCATTGCCAATATCTCGTCGGGGCTGGCGATCGCGCCCAAACGCGATGCGGCGGTCTATTGCGCTACCAAGGCGGGTCTGTCGAGCTTCACCCGATCCCTGCGCGACCAATGCCGGCACAAAGGCCTTCCGGTTCAGGTCACCGACGTGATTATGACTCTGGTCGATACGACGCTTTCCAGAGCCGGGTCGATGAAAAAATACCCACCGGCGCAGGCAGCTGCCGACGTTCTGACGGGCCTTGCCGCCGGCAAACCGGAGGTCTGGGTGGAAAAGACGAAGCTCCTCCGGCTGATTTTCAGGATTTCACCCGCAGCGGCCTACGGGCTGATGCGCGGCCAATAAGCTGGCCGCGCAAAATTCCTGTCAGAGATCAAAACCAAGCATGTTGCCGACGGCGAAGACGTCCTTGTCGCCCCGGCCGCACAGGTTCATGACGATGATCTGGTCCTTGTCCATCTGCGGTGCCAGCTTCATCACGTGGACGAGCGCATGGGCCGGCTCGAGCGCGGGGATGATGCCTTCGATCTTGGTCAGCAACTGGAAGGCTTCCAGCGCCTCGTCGTCCATGGCCGGAACATAGGTCACGCGGCCGGTTTCCTTGAGCCAGGAGTGTTCCGGGCCGATACCCGGATAATCGAGGCCGGCGGAAATCGAATGGCCTTCGAGGATCTGGCCGTCGTCGTCCTGAAGCAGATAGGTCCGGTTGCCATGCAAAACGCCCGGCTTGCCGGCCGTCAGCGATGCACAGTGCTCTTCGCCTTCCAGGCCGCGGCCGCCGGCTTCGACGCCGTAGATCTTCACTTCAGGGTCATCGAGGAAGGGATGGAACAGGCCGATCGCGTTGGAGCCACCACCGACGGCGGCCACCAGGGCATCGGGCAGACGGCCTTCCGCCGCCATCATCTGTTCACGGACTTCCTTGCCGATCACCGACTGGAAGTCGCGCACCATTTCCGGATAGGGGTGCGGGCCCGCGGCGGTGCCGATCAGGTAATAGGTGCTGTCCACGTTGGTGACCCAGTCGCGCAGCGCCTCGTTCATGGCGTCTTTCAGCGTGCCGGCACCGGCGGTGACCGGAACGATCTCGGCACCAAGCAACTTCATCCGGAACACGTTCGGCTTCTGCCGTTCCACATCGGTCTTGCCCATGTAGACCACGCAGGGCAGGCCGAAGCGGGCGCAGACGGTGGCCGTTGCCACACCGTGCTGGCCGGCGCCGGTTTCGGCGATGATCCGGGTCTTGCCCATGCGCTTGGCCAGCAGGATCTGGCCCAGGCAGTTGTTGATCTTGTGCGAACCGGTGTGGTTCAGCTCGTCGCGCTTGAAGTAGATCTTCGCGCCGCCCAGGTGCTCGGTCAGGCGCTCGGCGAAATAGAGCGGCGACGGCCGGCCGGTGTAATGGGTGTTGAGATCCTCGATCTGCGCCGCATAGGCCGGATCGTTCTTGGCGTCCTCATAGGCCTTTTCCAGGTCGAGGATCAGCGGCATCAGGGTTTCGGCAACGTAGCGGCCGCCGAAAATGCCGAAATGGCCGCGCTCGTCCGGTCCGTTGCGCATGCTGTTTGCCATCGTGGTCAACGCAAGTTACTCCCCTGCCACTGTTGCGCCCCGGGCGGCTGCCACGAATGCGCGGATAAGATCACAATCCTTGACGCCTTTTTCCCGCTCGACGCCGGAGGACACATCGACAGCGGTCGCACCGCTCTTTTCGATCGCCTCGGCCACATTGGAAGCGTCCAGTCCCCCCGAAAGCATGAAGGGCTTGGCAAGGTCAAGGTCCTTGAGCAACGTCCAGTCGAAGGAAACACCGTTTCCACCCGGCAGATCCGAGCCTTTCGGCGGTTTGGCATCGAACAGGATCCGGTCAGCGACGATCGCATAGAACTGCGCCTGCTCCAGATCGGCCCGTTCAGAGACCGCCACCGCCTTCATGATTTTCTTCTGGAACATGACCTTGGCCGCCGCGCAGGCTTCGGGCGTTTCCGACCCGTGAAACTGAAACCAGTCCGGGTTCACCAGCTCGTTGATGCGCGACAGTCCGTCCAGGTCCATGTCGACCGTGAGGGCCACGATCTCCGCCTTGCCACGGGCCATGTCCGCCAGCTTGCAGGCAGCCGACAGCGGCACATGGCGCGGGCTTTTGGGAAAGAACACCAGACCGACCATATCCGCGCCGGCATCCAGGGCTGCCTGCATGGTGTCCTCGCTCGACAGGCCGCAGATCTTGATCATCAGGTCGTTCATGGTCTTCCGCTTTCAGGGGCGCCCGCAAACAAGCGTTCGCCCCCGATATCTAGTGTTTTTTCTGCCCAATTCCAAATGAAGCCGGTCAGGTCACATTGAAGGCCGCGATCGCCGCCATGTTGACGATGTCGCTGTCCTTCGCTCCCATCGGCACGATCTGGACCGGCTTGTCGAGACCGACGAGCAGCGGACCGATCACGGTCGAACCACCCAGTTCCTGCAGCATCTTGGTCGAAATCGACGCGGAGTGGAACGCCGGCATCACCAGAACATTCGCCGGACCGGTCAGGCGGCAGAACGGATAGGCACCCATCTTGTCCATGTTGAGCGCGATATCGGCGGCCATTTCGCCGTCATATTCGAAGTCCACCCGGCGCCGGTCGAGGATCTTGACCGCTTCCTGAACCCGCTCGGAGCGCTCGCCGCGCGGATGGCCGAAGGTGGAATAGGCGAGCATGGCCACGCGGGGCTCGTAACCGAGCTTGCGCGCCACATGAGCTGCTTCTTCCGCGATATCCGCCAGTTCTTCCGAATTCGGCATGTCGATCACCGCCGTATCGGCGATCAAAACCGTCCGGCCGCGGGCCAGGCAGAGCGAAACGCCAATCACCCGGTGACCCGGCTTGACGTCGAGACAGGTGCGCACCGTGTCGAGAGCGACCGAATAGTTCCGGGTCAGGCCGGTCACCATGGCATCCGCATCGCCACGGGCGACCATGATCGCGCCGAAGTAGTTGCGGTCGTTGTTGACCAGGCGCTGGCAGTCGCGCTGCAGGTAACCCTTCCGCTGCAGGCGGCCGTAAAGGAACTGGGCATAATCCTTGTTGCGGTCGGACAGCCGCGCGTTCTGCAAAGTGATGCCGGGACGGTTGATATCGACACCGGCACTCTGGGCCACGTGCTTGATCTCGTCCTCGCGGCCGATCAGGATCGCCTCGCCCAGACCCTGGGCCACGAAGCTCGCGGCCGCGCGGATGACGGGCTCCTCCTCGCCTTCGGCAAAGACCACCTTCTTCGGCATCTGGCGGACCTTGGAGAAGATCCGCTGCAAGGTGCCTGCGACCGGATCGCGCCGGGCAGACAGCTCTTCGCGATAGCGATCCATGTCGACGATCGGCCGGCGGGCAACACCGGAATCCATCGCCGCCTGGGCCACCGCCGGCGGGATCGCGGAAATCAGTCGCGGGTCGAAGGGAACCGGAATGATGTATTCCGGGCCGAATTTCGGCCGGTTGCCTCGATAAGCGGCGGCAACTTCGTCCGGCACCTCTTCACGCGCCAGTTCGGCCAGCGCATGGGCACAGGCGACCTTCATCTCGTCGTTGATGGTCGTCGCCTGGACATCGAGCGCGCCGCGGAAGATGTAAGGGAAACCAAGGACGTTGTTGACCTGGTTCGGATAATCGGACCGGCCGGTGGCGACAATAGCGTCGTCGCGCACTTCGGCCGCTTCTTCCGGGGTGATTTCCGGATCCGGGTTGGCCATGGCGAAAATGATCGGGTTCGGCGCCATGGCGCGCAGCATGTCCGGGGTCAGCGCACCCTTGACCGAAACACCGAGGAACACGTCGGCGCCCTTGATTGCGTCATAAAGGGACCGGGCATCGGTCTCCACCGCATGGGCGGACTTCCACTGGTTCATGCCCTCGGTGCGGCCCTTGTAGATCGCGCCCTTGGTGTCACACAGAATAACGTTGTCGTGCGGGATGCCCATGGCCTTGACCAGCTCGATGCAGGCAATCCCGGCGGCTCCCGCACCATTGCAGACCACCTTGGTGTCCTTCATCTCGCGACCGGTGATTTGCAGCGCGTTGATGAGACCTGCCGCTGCGATGATCGCCGTGCCGTGCTGGTCGTCGTGAAAGACCGGAATATCCATCATCTCGCGTAACTGCTGCTCGATGATGAAGCAGTCGGGCGCCTTGATGTCTTCCAGATTGATGCCGCCGAAAGACGGGCCGAGATAGCGGACCGAATTGATGAATGCATCGACATCCTGAGTGTCGACTTCCAGATCGATGGAATCGATGTCCGCGAACCGCTTGAAGAGCACCGCCTTGCCCTCCATGACCGGTTTGGACGCCAGGGCGCCGAGATTGCCGAGACCGAGGATCGCCGACCCGTTGGTGATGACGGCGACCATGTTGCCACGCGTCGTGTAGTCGAAGGCCCGGCTCGGATCCTCCGCGATTGCCAGCACCGGAACCGCCACGCCCGGCGAATAGGCAAGCGACAGATCCCTCTGGGTGGCCATCGGCTTGGTCGGGCTGATTTCCAGTTTGCCCGGGCGCCCTTCCTGGTGGAATTGCAGCGCTTCCTGTTCCGTAAAACTGAGGGCGGTCTTGGACGTTTTGTCTGTGGCGGGCATCTTCTCTGCGTTTCCTCTGATGGCAAACGTTTTATGGTTTTACCGGCTTTGCGGGACCGAGACCTTATCCCCTGAAAATTACCGGCTCAAGACCATCAAAAGGCATAGCGATTGTGAAACCCGCAAAAGGGTTTGCTAACTTCCGCCAATGTCCAAAGAAGCCCTGTCGAAAATCGAGCCGGCCGAACATCGCGTCACACCGATGATGGCGCAGTTCATGGAAATCAAATCCGCCAATCCGGACAGCCTGCTGTTCTACCGGATGGGTGATTTCTACGAGCTGTTTTTCGAAGACGCGGAAATCGCTTCGCAGACGCTGGGAATCACGCTGACCAAGCGCGGCAAGCATCTGGGCGAGGACATCCCCATGTGCGGCGTGCCGGTACATGCGGCGGACGACTATTTGCAGAAGCTGATCGCCCGCGGGCACCGGGTGGCGGTGTGCGAGCAGACCGAGGACCCGGCCGAAGCCAAGAAACGCGGCTCGAAGTCTGTCGTCCGCCGGGACGTGATCCGACTGGTCACGCCGGGAACCCTCACCGAGGAACGGCTGCTCGATTCGTCGGCGAATAATTTTCTGGCCGCCATGTCCCGGCTCAGGGGCGGATCGCTGACCGGCGATGCGGTCTACGGTCTTGCCTGGATCGACATGTCGACCGGCTCGTTCCAGGTATCCGAAACCGACGATCAGCGCCTTGCGGCGGACCTTGCCCAGATTTCACCGCGCGAACTGATCCTGCCGGACAATCTGCTGCAGGAAGCCGAGATCCGGCAGGTGGCCGAGCAATCGGGCGCCGCGCTGTCGCCTGTACCGAGGGCCTTCTTCGACAGTTCCACGGCCACGGATCGGCTGGCGCACTATTTCGGGGTCAAGACACTCGACGGTTTCGGGACGTTCTCACGGTCCGAACTCTCGGCCGCCGCCGGTATCCTCGCCTACGTGGAAAAGACCCAACTCGGCGAACGCCCGCCGCTCGATCCGCCGACGCGGGAAGCGGGTGCGGGACGGATGCTGATCGATCCGGCAACCCGGGCCAATCTGGAACTGACCCGAACGCTCGGCGGCGAAAAACAGGGCAGCCTGCTTGCCACCATCGACCGGACCGTGACCGGCGGCGGCTCGCGACTGCTGGCAAGCCGTCTCGCCGGCCCGCTGGTCAATCCGGAGGAAATTTCCAGGCGGCACGATTCCGTCGAGGTCTTCCTGGAAAACGAGATGATGCGCGAAGCCCTCCGCCGGACCCTGAAGGGCGCGCCGGACATGGCCCGTGCGCTGTCGCGGATTGCCCTTCAGCGGGGCGGTCCCCGGGACATTCTCGCGGTTGCTCAGGGCATGCAGGCCGCAAGCCAGGTGATAGACCAGATCAGCATGGCCGCGACCGTACCGGCGGAAATCGCGGCGGCCCGCGCCAGCCTCGAGCAGGCGCCTCATGATCTCGGGCAGGAACTGACCCGCGCGATCAAGGAAGAACCGCCGCTGATGAAGCGCGACGGCAATTTCGTCGCCACCGGCTATGACGAAACCCTCGACGAATTGCGCGCGCTGCGCGACGAATCCCGCAAGGTAATCGCCAAGCTCCAGGCCGATTACGCGGAAGAACTCGGGCTGCGCTCGCTGAAAATCAAGCACAACAACGTGCTCGGCTGGTTCATCGAGGCGCCCAGCGCCCAGACGGAAAAGCTGACCGCGGATCCGGGCCGTTTCATTCACCGCCAGACCATGGCCGGCGCCATGCGCTTCACCACCACGGAACTGGCGGATCTGGAATCGAAAATCGCAAGTGCCGGCGAGCGGTCGCTTGCCATCGAGCTGGAAATCTTCGACCGGCTGGCCAACGAGATCGTTGCAAGCGGCGACGCCATCAAGGCCGCGGCGCACGGCCTGTCCATTCTGGACGTGTCCGCCGCGCTGGCTAAGCTTGCCCAGGAAGATGCTTACGTACGCCCGGTCGTGGACGACACCCGGGCCTTCGACATTTCCGGCGGCCGTCATCCGGTGGTCGAACACGCCCTGAAAGCGGCCGGTGGCGACAGTTTCGTTGCAAATGACGCCCATCTCGGACCGGAAGGCGAAGACAAGACCGGCCGGATCTGGCTGATCACCGGGCCGAACATGGCCGGTAAATCGACCTTCCTGCGCCAGAACGCGCTGATCGCCGTTCTCGCCCAGATGGGCGCCTTCGTTCCAGCGGCAAGCGCCCATATCGGCGTGGTCGACCGTCTGTTTTCCCGTGTGGGGGCCGCCGACGATCTGGCGCGCGGCCGCTCCACCTTCATGGTGGAAATGGTGGAAACGGCGGCGATCCTCAATCAGGCCGGCGACCGGTCGCTGGTGATCCTGGACGAAATCGGCCGCGGCACGGCCACCTTCGACGGGCTTTCAATTGCCTGGGCAACCATCGAGCACCTGCACGAGGTCAACAGGTCCCGCGCCCTGTTCGCCACCCACTACCACGAACTGACCGCGCTTTCGGCCAAGCTCGACCGGCTGTCGAATGCAACGGTGCAGGTGAAGGAATGGAACGGCGAGGTCGTGTTCCTGCATGAAATCGTGCCCGGAGCGGCCGACCGGTCCTACGGCATTCAGGTCGCCAAGCTCGCGGGTCTTCCGGCAAGCGTCGTCCAGCGGTCCCAGCAGGTGCTGAGCCAGCTGGAGGAACAGGACCGGCGATCACCCGCAGAAGCGCTGATCGATGAGCTGCCGCTTTTTGCCGCGATACCGACGCCTGCGCCGAGCGCCGCCCGGACCGATAGCGAACCGGATCCGCTTACAGAGGCTCTGGAGGATCTGGATCCGGACGACATGACGCCACGGGAAGCGCTCGAAGCGCTTTATCGGCTCAAGTCCCTGCAGAAATAAACCGCCAGACTGTGATCCGGATCGCATCTTGGGCGGTCGCGGTCAGGCAATGAGATCTCCGGCTATTCATTCGGGCCTCATGAAGGCCTCCCGCATCCGGAGGATCAATGATCGACTACCTGTTTTACGGCGCGAACGCCCTGTCCTGCATAGCGCTTTTGCTCATCGGCATATCGGTCGTGGCCTGGAATTACGGTGCGGACATGCTGGCCTTCGAAAAGCGGGGCGTTCCGACCACGGCGCAGGTCCTGCGGAAATACGTGACCAGAACGCGGCGGAACGAGGACACGCTCGCTTATGATTATTCCCACTATGTCGAATATGAGTACCGGACCCCACAGGGCGACACGGTTCGGGAAAATGAATACCTCAGCGAGTCGGACTGGGACCAGGCTCCGGAGGAGGGGCCGATTGAAATCCTCTATCTGCCGGAAGATCCGAAGAAGAGTTGCTACAAGATCCGGCCTTCCTCGTCGCTGTTCCGGTTCTCAGGCGGAGCCCGCAAGGGCGCCTATGGGGCCGGCATCCTGACCGTCGTCGGTTATCTGTTCTGGTACGGTCTGGCGATGCACGTGGCGAAGGCCGAGGTCGTGATTCCGGACGACTGGCGGTCGGAAAAGGTGGAGATCTACCGCAAGATGCCGAGCCAGGACCTGATCGACCGGCTGGGTCTCGGACGCGTGGAAGTCAGCTTTTTCATCGAGCTGGAGCCCGGCGAGACCGGAGAGGTTCCCCAGTCGACCCGCAAACTCGACAAGGAGCTGGCAAAGACCATCGAGATCGGCGACGTGCTCGAAGCCCGGTATCCCCCGGACAACAAATGGGGCGCCGTTTTGACCATCGAGGCCGCGTCGAAATCCGACTAAGCCACTCTCTCGGCCTTTTGATGATAGGCCTTGATCTCGGCGATTTCACCCTGCATCGCCTTGAAGGCGGCAAGGGCAGCCTCTTGCTTCGGGGTCAGGGACTTGAGGTCCAGGTGGTCGATCAAGACCTCGAGCGCCTCGCCGATCCGGCCGATCTGGCGGCCGTAGCTGCCAACTTCAGTGAGGATGTCCTGCTCGATTTCCGGAGCGGACGAACGGCCGAGGTTTATATTGATCAGACCGAACTGACTGCCGAAGGCCTTGAACATGTCGGACCAGGGGTTGATCGACTGCATCACATCGCCGGACAAAGGAAGCTTGAAAGTCGGCATGGGGCAATTCCTTCTCAAAACGGACACATGAATGCATTCGCCCATCGGGCCGCGTTTATTGCGACGCAAAATAGGCCTCCGCGCTACAAGAAATCTATAGTTGTGTTAGATTCCACCCGCCTTGGCGGTTGCAAGAGCGTTCGCCATGGCGCCGGCGAAGCTGGTACGGTCTTCCGGATTGAGGAAATTGCCGAGATCCACGTTTTTGCCGCGCGATGTCAGTGACAGCTTGGTCACCCCCTCATCCTCGAGCTTCGTGATCGACAGGCGGACCCAGAAGGGATTGAAACGGTACTCCTGCCGGCGTTTTCCCGGACCCACCTTGCGAATGATGATTTCCGTGCGAGAGACGATCACTTGCTCATAGGCCTGCGCCGAAGCGTAATTCAGGCGGAAGGCCAGCCAGATCAGTAACGCGTCCAGACCGAAAAATCCGAACACCGGCCAGGCCCCCATCAGCAGAAACACCAGCCCGGAAGCGAAGCTGACGGCTCCGACAAAAAGCATCAGGAGCAGAAAGCCGTTTGGCCCCAAAGACCGGTACGGCGTCAGGATCGCGGAAAAAAACGGGGCATCGTCCCCGGTCTCCTGCGCGTCTCGCTCGTGTTTCGGATTGTGATCGCTCATGAGGCATGATTATAGAGAGAGCATGGCAGAAGCAAAGACCCCCGCGCCGCGGAAATCTGCGGCAAAACCGGCAAAGAAGAAAAAGCGCGCGACGCCCTCGGTGGGCAACCCGGGCCGCGTCCTGAAAAAATCCCGTTACACGAAGGCGGAAACCTACGCGATCTTCGAGCGCTTCCACGCGGACAATCCGGAGCCGGAAGGGGAACTCGATTATGTGAATGCCTACACGCTTCTGGTCGCCGTGGTCCTGTCGGCGCAGGCGACCGATGTCGGCGTCAACCGGGCGACAAAGCATCTGTTCCAGATCGCCGACACACCGGAAAAAATGCTCGCGCTCGGCGAGGACAAGGTTCGGGAGGAAATCCGCACCATCGGCCTTTTCAAGACAAAGGCGAAGAACGTCATTCTTCTGTCGGAACAGCTGATCCGCGATCACGGCGGCGAGGTCCCGGAAGACCGGGAAGCGCTTGAGAAGCTGCCCGGCGTCGGCCGGAAGACTGCCAACGTGGTGCTCAACATCTTTTTCGGGCATCCGACGATCGCCGTCGATACCCACCTGTTCCGTCTCGGCAACCGGGTCGGCATCGCCCCGGGAAAGACGCCGCTCGACGTGGAAATGGCGATGGAGAAGGCGGTTCCGGCGGAATTCGGCCGCCATGCGCACCACTGGCTGATCCTGCACGGGCGCTACATCTGCAAGGCGCGCAAGCCTGAATGCCGACGTTGCGTCATCTACGATCTGTGCAAGAGCCCGGAAAAAGAACCTTTGGATTCCATTCCGGAAATCGCGGTCAGAACCAGGGCGCAAATCGAACGGCAAAAAGCCGCCGTTTCCTGAATCCGAAGGGTTGGGGAGAAAATCCGGACCCGCAGGGTTCGCAAGGCGAAAAGCCGCCCGACTGGATCGAAGCCCGAAGAGCGTCAACGCTAAGTCAGAAAATGCCGGCGATGCGGAGAGCCGAAATCAGCGTTTCGGGCGCAGGCGAACGACCACATCGACACGGACGATTTCCATGCCTTCCGGCGCTTTCGGCAGAGTGCCGATGCCGACACCTTCACCCGGAATATCGAACACCTCGTTCTCACCTTCGATGAAGAAGTGATGGTGATCGGAGACATTGGTGTCGAAGTAGGTTTTCGTACCCTCGATCGCCACTTCGCGCAGAAGGCCTGCTTCGGTGAACTGATGCAGGGTGTTGTAGACGGTTGCCAGAGAAACCGGGACGCTGACGGCCACGGCTTCCTCATGTAGCAATTCCGCGGAAACATGCCGGTCGCCCTTGGAGAAAAGGATCTCGGCAAGGGATACGCGCTGACGGGTCGGCCGAAGGCCTGCACGGCGCAAAATATCGGAGACATCCGTATCGGTGTGATGAATCGGCGTGATGTCTGTCATTTCCGCGTCTTAAGTCCTGTCTTCCGTGTCGTCCCGGACGATACCCTCAAAGGCCTTACAGATTGTGCTCCAAAGGGCCGCTTTGGGAGAAATCATACCACCTCTCGCCCTTTTCTGCCATTTCTTGGCCCAAAGATGCAAGTTTTTCCTTGAAGGATAAAATCCACCTCTCATACACAGCTTTGTCATTTTGACGCAGGAATTGTGAAAAAACTGACGCAAACGGCGGAAACTTACCGCCTTCGTGGACTTCCAGAGCAGGTAACCCTGTGTTAGGAAGGCGCCGAATACCAAATGAAAACCGACCTCTGGCCTGACGCTTCGGCGAGAGCCAGATGCAAAGCACATAAACGGACCCTGAATGACCGAGCGGCGCTCCAGCTACGACTACGAAGATCTTCTCACCTGTGGACGCGGTGAGCTTTTCGGACCAGGCAACGCACAACTGCCGCTGCCGCCCATGCTCATGTTCGACCGGATCACGGAAATTTCCGAAACCGGTGGCGAATTCGACAAGGGGTTCATTCGCGCGGAGTTCGACATCAAGCCGGACCTTTGGTTCTTCCCCTGCCATTTCCAGGGCAATCCGGTCATGCCGGGATGTCTCGGCCTGGATGCCATGTGGCAGCTGACGGGCTTTTTCCTCGGCTGGCTCGGCCTGCCGGGCAAAGGCATGGCGCTGTCCACCGGGGAAGTTAAATTCAAGGGCATGGTGACGCCGGACGTCAAACTGGTTGAATACGGCATCGATTTCAAACGCGTCATGAAAGGCCGTCTGGTCCTGGGCATCGCGGACGGTTGGCTCAAGGCCGACGGCAAACAGATTTACCAGGCGAAGGACCTGCGGGTCGGTCTGGCTCAAACCTGATCCGCTTCGCCGATGAGGCGTTCAGGCACCTGACTGCCTGGCATCCGGCCGGCGCCGGACCTATTTTCAAAAATGGATAAACCGGACGGCTCGTGCACGCCGAACCGGCTACACACTGAACAGGAGACCGTAATGAGGCGGGTAGTCGTCACCGGAATGGGGATCGTGTCGTCGATCGGCGCCAATACCCAGGAAGTTCTGGAAAGCCTTAAGCAAGGCAAATCCGGGATCGTCTTTGCGCCCGACTATGCCGAACACGGTTTCCGAAGCCAGGTTCACGGAATGCCGAACGTGGACATTCCCGCTCTGGTCGACAAGCGCCAGCTGCGCTTCATGGGCGACGGCGCGGCCTATAACTTCATTGCCATGCAGCAGGCGATCGCCGACAGCGGTCTGGAGGAAGCCGACGTTTCCAACCCGAAGACCGGCCTGATCATGGGATCCGGTGGTCCGTCGACCAAGAACCTGTTCCAGGCCCATCAGATCGTTCTGGAAAAGGGTTCGCCGAAGCGCATGGGGCCGTTCATGGTCACGCGCGGCATGAGTTCGACCAATTCCGCCTGCCTGGCGACCCCTTTCAAGATCAAGGGGATCAACTATTCAATCACCTCGGCCTGTTCCACGTCGGCGCATTGCATCGGTGCGGCCACGGAACAGATCCAGTGGGGCAAGCAGGACGTCATGTTCGCCGGCGGCGGCGAGGAACTGGACTGGACGTTGTCCTGCCTGTTCGACGCCATGGGCGCCATGTCCTCCAAGTACAACGATACCCCGTCCACCGCTTCCCGGCCCTATGACGCGACCCGCGACGGCTTCGTAATCGCCGGCGGCGGCGGTGTCGTCGTCCTGGAAGAACTGGAACACGCCAAGGCCCGCGGCGCGAAGATCTATGCGGAAGTGACCGGTTATGCCGCCAATTCCGACGGCTATGACATGGTCGCACCGTCCGGCGAAGGCGGCGAACGCTGCATGGAACTGGCGATTTCCACCCTGGGCGATCGCAAGGTCAACTACATCAACACCCACGGCACTTCGACCCCGGTCGGCGACATTGGCGAGATCCAGGCGATCCGCCGCGTGTTCGGCGACAACCAGCCGCCGGCTTCGTCCACGAAGTCCCTGACCGGTCACAGCCTCGGCGCCACCGGCGTTCAGGAAGCCATCTACTGCCTGCTGATGCTCCAGAACGACTTCATCACGGCTTCGGCGAATATCACCGAACTGGACCCCGCCCTGCACAAGGACGAAATCGTCACCGAGCGGGTCGACAATGCCGGCCTCGACACCGTGCTTTCCAACAGCTTCGGCTTCGGAGGTACCAACGCCTCTCTTGCCCTGTCGCGTTATCACGGTTGAGGAGCCCTGAATGTCGGGTTTGATGAAGGGCAAGCGCGGCCTCGTCATGGGCGTGGCCAACGATCACTCCATTGCATGGGGCATTGCCAAAACGCTGTCGGAACACGGTGCGGAACTGGCGTTCACCTATCAGGGCGACGCCTTTGGACGGCGGACAAGGCCGCTGGCCGAATCGATCGGTGCCGACATTCTCCTGCCGTGCGACGTGGAAGACATCACCACCGTCGATGCGGTATTCGACACCCTGAAGGAAAAATGGGGCACGATCGATTTTCTCGTTCATGCCATCGCCTTTTCCGACAAGTCGGAGCTGCGTGGAAAATATTCAGATACGTCCCGGGAAAACTTCACCCGGACCATGCTGATTTCCTGCTTCTCCTTCACCGAGATCGCAAAACGGGCGGCAACGCTCATGCCGGACGGTGGATCCATGATCACGCTGACCTACGGCGGATCGACGCGGGTGATGCCGAACTACAACGTCATGGGCGTTGCCAAGGCGGCGCTTGAATCCTCCGTGCGTTATCTTGCCGTCGACTACGGCGAGCAGAACATCCGCGTAAACGCGATTTCGGCGGGTCCGGTGCGAACCCTGGCCGGTTCGGGCGTGTCCGATGCACGACTGATGTTCAACTACCAGAAACGCAATTCGCCGCTGGGCCGGACGGTCTCTCTGGAAGAAATCGGCGGAACCGGGCTCTACCTTCTGTCGGAGCTTTCCGGCGGGGTGACCGGCGAAGTCCATTTCGTCGACAGCGGCTACAATATCATTTCCATGCCGCGGCTCAACGAACTGAAGGTTCAGGAACACACGACCGACTAACGGTTCGGCCTTTTCCAGAACGACAAAGGGCGGCTTTCGGCCGCCCTTTTTGTTTGAGCCTCAAAGCCCGCGTCAGTTGATCACTTCGTCCGGATAGACCCCGAAGAGGCGCGTCTGATCCAGCCATCCTTCGTAACCCTCGCCGCTGACCTTGCACCAACCACCCGCACATTCCTCGACGGTTGCCAGAACCTTCGGCTCCAGTTCCGCGACTATATCCGCATCGGATTTGGAGCGGGCGCGCAACGGCGTCCGGCCGGTCGTTTCCCATGGCGTGACCAGCGCGGTCCGGCGGCCGGACAGGAGCGAGTGAAATACCCAGCCTTCCTTGCCTTCCCAATCGCGGATGCGGCGCCAGTTCTCGAATTCCTGAATGATCTCGACCGGCAGACCGGCCTGAACAAAGGTCCAGGCGATGTTGTGTTCGCGCGACGGGCCGACGCGGACATTGACCCGGTCCGACTTCAGGCTGACGAAGCGAGGAACGGTCAATCCGCTCGCGCCGGTCTGGCTCGCCTGGGCCAGGGCCTGCAGCGGAAGCCCCACAAGGAGCAGAAAAGCGAAGAGGGTGAGGAGTCCGGTCTGACGTCTTGTCATCAAGCGGGCCATATTATTCGGTTGTCCAATTTCAAAGGGGCCTGACTTCATGCAAAACCTGTAGCGAAATCGGCGCTGAAAAACCAGTATGCCCCGAAAGGCTATACACCGTGCGCTTCCGTCTACTTGTTTCTGCCGGGCCATCTGGTAAGGAGAAGGGAGTATTGGCGGGCGCTCCCGGATACGGTTGCGTCAAGGTTGGACTGTTGTGGTTAATGTGACCTCAACGAAACGCAAAAGGCGTTTGGGATGGCGAAAAAGAAGCCTGTGGTCGTCGTAACCCGGAAATTGCCGGATGTCGTTGAAACCCGCATGCGCGAATTGTTCGAGACGCGGCTAAACGAAAACGACCGGCCTTTCAGTCAGGCCGAACTCGTCGAAGCGGTGAAAACCGCCGATGTTCTCGTTCCGACGGTCACCGACCGGATCGATTCCTCGGTTCTGTCCCAGGCCGGACCGAATCTCCGGCTGATCGCAAACTTCGGTAACGGCGTCGACAACATCGATGTGCTGACCGCCAACAACCGGGGCATCAACGTCACCAACACACCGGGCGTGTTGACGGAAGACACCGCCGACATGACCATGGCGCTGATGCTTGCCGTGCCGCGCCGACTGGCTGCGGGCATCAAGGCAATCGAATCCGGCGAATGGACGGGATGGTCTCCGACCTGGATGCTCGGTCACCGGATCTGGGGAAAACGCCTCGGCATCATCGGCATGGGCCGAATCGGCCAGGCGGTTGCCCGTCGCGCCAAGGCGTTCGGCATGTCGATCCACTATCATAACCGCCGCAGGGTCGCTCCGGACGTGGAAGACGCCTTGGAAGCCACCTATTGGGACAGCCTCGACCAGATGCTGGCGCGTATGGATGTGGTTTCCATCCACTGTCCGCACACGCCGGCAACCTTCCATCTGCTGTCTGCCCGGCGTCTGAAGCTGATGAAGAAGGGCGCTTATGTGGTCAACACCGCCCGCGGTGAAGTGATCGACGAAAACGCACTGATCCGGATGCTGGAATCCGGCGATCTTGCCGGTGCGGGTCTCGACGTGTTCGAACATGAGCCTGCGGTCAATCCGAAGCTCGCCGAGATGGAAAACGTCCTGCTGCTGCCCCATATGGGGTCGGCAACCCTCGAAGGCCGTATCGAGATGGGCGAAAAGGTCATCATCAACATCAAGACCTTCATGGACGGTCACCGTCCGCCGGACCGTGTCCTGCCGTCCATGCTCTGACGAATTTGGGCTTTGACGGATTCGGATCCGTTCCAATCAGAAAACCCGCCAATTCGGCGGGTTTTTTTATTCAGCGGTACTTGTTCCAGATAGCGCCTTCACCCATGCCCTCGATAAAGGCCTTGTGGGCCGCGAACTCATCATCGCGGATCCGGGGCGGAAGCGGTTTGGGTCTTTGCCGGGCGGAAAAGCTACCGAGGCTGCCGAATTCCCCGGAACCGTTTCCGGCGTTGCTGTCGGACAGATCCTCTTCCGGTGTCAGGCTGAGCGCTGCCTGTTTGCCGCCGATCAGCTCGATATAGACTTCCGCCAGCAGTTCGGAATCGAGAAGCGCGCCGTGTTTCGTGCGCCTGGAATTGTCGATGCCGTAGCGCGAACACAGGGCATCCAGAGAGTTGGGCCCTGCCGGATGCTTGCGGCGGGCAAGATCCAGCGTGTCGAGCACCTGGGAATTGGGGATGGCACGCCGGCCGGCGCGTTCCAGCTCCATGTTGATGAAGCCCATGTCGAAGGCCGCGTTGTGGATCACCAGCGTCGCGTCGCCGACAAATTCCAGAAACTCATCCGCGATCTGGGCAAATAGCGGCTTGTCGGACAGGAATTCCTCAGACAACCCGTGAACGTTGAAGGCCTCGATCGGCATGTCCCGTTCCGGGTTGATGTAGACGTGATAGAAATTTCCGGTCGGAACGTGGTTGAACAGCTCAACGCCGCCGATTTCAACAAGACGGTCGCCGCCGCGCGGGTTCAGGCCTGTCGTTTCCGTATCGAACGATATTTCGCGCATGTCTTCAGGTCTTTTTCGAAATTATCCGGCGTTTTGAGTCTGCCGATTGTTTTACGCTGGGCAAGGTCCGGGAAACACTTGTCCCCCGGTTCGCCACTCAGACCATGCCGGCAACGGCTCTCAGGACCGCGGCGACCGAGCGTTCAGCCGCTTCGAGCCCCAAACCGGTATCGATCAGGAAATGCGCCCGGCGGCGTTTTTCGTGATCCGGCATTTGTTTTGAGACGATCGCATTGAACCTTTCCTCGGTCATGCCGTCCCGAGCCAGCACGCGGGCTTTCTGAATTGCCGCATCGGCCGTTACCACAACCGACGCATGGACCCGGCGTTCCCCGCCGGTTTCAAACAGAAGGGGAATATCGAGGACAACGATCCTTCGGCCTTCCGCCCTGGCCTTTTGAAGAAAGGTTTTTTCTTCCTCGTGGACCAAAGGGTGGATAATCGCCTCCAGGCGCCTCATCGCGTCAGGCTTGCCGATAACGTGGGGCGAGAGCAGGGTCCGATCGACCTTGCCGTCAACCACCGTTCCGGGGAATTCGGCTTCGATCAAGGGCACTGCGCGGCCCGCATAGAGCCGGTGCACCATCGCGTCTGCGTCATGGCAGGGAATACCCCTGGCGGCGAACATCTTCGCCGTGGTCGACTTGCCCATGCCGATGGAGCCGGTCAGGCCGAGCTTGATCATGGCACTTGCTCCAGATCCTGAAGCACAAGCCGGCGCAAATCGTCGTCCACTTGCGGTCGAACGCCGAACCATTTTTCGAAACCCGGAACGGCCTGGTGCAGAAGCATGCCCAAACCATCGACCGTCCGGTTTCCCCGTTCGGCTGCCTGTTTCAGCAGATCGGTCATGAGCGGCACATAGACGATATCGGTTACAAGCGCCTCTTTCGGCAGATCACCGAGATCGATTTCAAGCCGCGCCTTTCCCGCCATACCCAGAGACGTGGTATTGACCAACAGATCGGCTTTTCCAAGGAATGTCCCCAGCTTATCCCACAAATGAGCATGAACAGTAGAGCCGAACTGATCCGCAATCCGGCTGGCCTTTTCAGCGGTTCGGTTGAAGATATGCACTTCTGTGAATTTCCGGGAGCACAAGGCCCAGACGATTGCGCGGGCGGCACCGCCGGCGCCCAGGACGATGGCGCAGTCGCGCTTGTCGTCCCAGCCGGGGGCCATCTGGTCCAGATTTCCCAGAAAACCAAGACCGTCGGTGTTGGCTCCGCAAAGCCGGCCGGTTTCATCGAGCCAGAGCGTGTTGGCGGCCCCCATTTTTTGCGCCGCGTCGTCCAGAACATCGCAGGCAGCCGCGGCGGTTTCCTTGTGGGGGATGGTCACGTTGCATCCCGTCAGGCCCGAGCTTGCCAGGTTGCCGTAAAAAGCCTCGGCCTCTTCCGGCGAGACGGGGATCTTCTCATACGATCCGTCGATGCCGTGTTTTTTCAACCAATAGCCGTGAACCAAGGGCGAGCGGGACTGGGCGACAGGCCAGCCGGTGACGCCGGCCCTGATCTTTTCGGCCTTCATTTTTCCGGTCATGTTTCAAGTACGTTCAGATTGCGGAGTTCGGCGAGAAGCGGCAACAGCGGCAGTCCGAGTACGGTGAAATAATCGCCTTCGATTTTTTCAAAAAGCTGAACACCCGGGCCTTCCAGCTGGTAGGCGCCGACGCTGGAAAGCGCGACGTCACCGACCTGCGCCAGATAATGACCGATGAAAGCGGGCGTCAGCTTGCGCATGGTGAGCTTTGCCGTCGAAACATGGCGCCAGATCGCCTCACCGTCTTTCGAAATCACCACGGCGGAGAGAAGTTCATGGGTCTTGCCGGAAAAGGCCAGAAGCTGACGGCGGGCGGCTTCCATGTTTTCCGGTTTGGTGTGGCGTTCGCCTTCGAACGCCAGGATCTGGTCGGCGCCGATCACCAGGTCGCCCGGCCGGCGTTCGCTGACGTCATTCGCCTTGGCTTCCGCAAGGACCAATGCCAGATCCTCGGGGGAAAAGCCTGCCTTCAGCAGCGGCTCCTCCACGGCGCGCTCATCGATATCGGCCGGATCGATCTCAATCGACAGTCCGGCATTTTCCAGAAGTTCGGCGCGGATACGGCTGCCGCTTGCCAGAACGAGTGCCATTGCTATCCTTTCGGAAATTATCTGCTTGCTGTTGGACGAAGTCCTATCAGGCTTCCCCTTCCTCGCGTGCCTTTTTTTCACGGAAAAGGCCCATGATCTCCGCGGCGGTTTCCTCGATCGACCGGCGCGTAACATCGATCAGCGGCCAGTCGTTTTCCGAACACAGGCGCCGGGTCATGGTGATCTCCCGGGCGATTTCCTTCCGGTCCACATAGGTCTCGTTGTAGTTTTCCGAATGGAGCGACAAAACCCGGTTCCTGCGGATCTGCTGGATTCGTTCCGCCGACGCAATCAATCCGACAATCAAAGGCTTCTTTAGGTTCGTGACCGCGGGCGGCAGGGGAATATCCGGAATGAGCGGCACGTTCGCCGCCTTGATGCCCCGGTTCGCCATATAGATGCAGGTCGGCGTCTTGGAGGTTCTGGAGATCCCAAGCAGGACGATATCGGCGGATTCCAGATCCTCCCAGATCTGCCCGTCGTCGTGCATCATGGTGTAGTTCAGCGCTTCCATGCGCTTGAAATATTCCGCATCCAGTTCGTGCTGGCCGCCGATCCGGTGGGTCTGGGTCACGTTCAGATAGGACTGGAAGACGGCAAAAACCGGCGCAAGGATGTTAACGATGGGAATACCCAGCTCCATGCAGCTCCGTTCCAGTCTGGAGGCCAGCTCCGTATCGACCAGGGTGTAGAGAACAATCCCCGGTGCTGACTCGATTTCACTGAGGATCCGGTCAAGCTGCTTCTGGGTCCGGACCAACGGATAGACGTGCTCGATCTCCTGCACGTTTTCATATTGGGCCGTTGCCGCGCGGGAGACGGTCATCAGGGTTTCGCCGGTGGAATCGGAGACCAGATGGAGATGAAAATAGTGTCTGGACTTGTTCACGGTATCATCCCCAGGGCTGTTGATTATTTGTGGCCGACAGGGCGGCCGGAGTTCTCGTCATGGTGTTTGTACCCGCTGAGCCGGATTTATGAACAGACCGTTAATTTGCGCTGACTCCCGGCGAAACGATTCCAGGCTCATGTGAATTAACAGAATGACCAAGAGAAATTGACAAGTGATTCACCGCTGCCATAATTATTAACCAATCGTAAACTTTCCGATAAGTTACTGTATTTCATTTATTTTCTGACTTATCGACTCCTGTGGAGGATACGTTGTCCAGAATCTGAGACGATTTATCCCGATCCGAATGTGCGCTTGAACGATTGTGGATATCAAATGATCCAGCTAATCCACGCACAATAAGAAAAATCAGAATCTAAATATAAGATTCTTTAAGAGCTGGAATGTGTGAAAGGGTCATTGCCTCATGAAGTCTCAAGACCGTGCCGTCATGCGTGTGTTAGCCGGAGAGAAGCTCTGGCCACCTCCAATCTGGATGATGCGTCAGGCGGGACGGTACCTCCCGGAGTATCGGGAAGTCAGGGCGAAGGCGAAGAACTTTCTGGACTTCTGCTACAACCCGGACCTAGCAACGGAAGTCACTCTCCAGCCGATCCGCCGGTATGGCTTTGATGCATCGATCCTGTTTTCAGACATCTTCGTCGTCCCCGACGCGATCGGATATCCGGTTCGCTTTGAAGAGGGACGTGGTCCGGTTCTAGAACCTTTGTCTTCCGATCTCCTGGATCGTCTGGAACAGGATCGGGCCGAGGATCATCTCAAACCGGTCATAGAGACGGTTTCACGCCTGAGAGCGGAGCTCCCCACTGAAACCACGCTCCTGGGCTTCTGTGGCGCTCCCTGGACGGTGGCGTGTTATTCCGTTGCCGGCCATACCACCCAGGAACAGGTTGCCGCGCGTGTCGGGGCCTATCGCGATCCGGACCTGATGCAGAGATTTATCGATCAGCTCGTGACCGCTTCGATCCGTTATCTTATCCGCCAGCTCGATGCCGGTGCGGATGCGGTTCAGATTTTCGACACCTGGGCCGGCGTGCTCGACGATGCCGGTTTCGAGCGCTGGTCGATCAAGCCAACGCGGGCGATCGTCGACGGTGTCAGAGCGGAGCGTCCCGGCGCGAAGATCATCGGTTTCCCGAAAGCCTCTTCGGCGCGGATGGCCAAGTTCATCGAAGGTACCGGTGTGGATGCGGTCGGGTTCGACTGGACGGCACCGGATGCGTTGGCGCTGGAGATCCAGAGACAAGTCCCGATCCAGGGCAATCTTGATCCGATGCGCTTGGTGGCCGGCGGCAGGGCCTTGGACGAGGGGGTCGATCACATCCTGAAGACCTTCGACAAGGGGCCGCTGATCTTCAACCTGGGCCATGGCATTACACCGGACGCGGATCCGAAGAATGTCGCGCGTATGGTCGAGCGGGTCAGGAAGGGATAAGGGCGATGGCGACGGATCTCTACTCATGGATCAAGGCGCTGCATGTCATTTCGATCATCGCCTGGATGGCCGGCATGCTCTATCTGCCGCGGCTCTTCGTCTATCATGTCGACGCGGAACCGGGATCGAAACAGTCCGAGACCTTCAAGGTCATGGAACGGCGGCTTCTGAAAGCCATCATCAACCCGGCCATGGTCGCTTCCTGGATATTCGGCCTATGGCTAGCCTATGACAGCGGTTTCTACGAAGCGGGCTGGTTCCATGCGAAATTCGCCCTGGTCCTGCTCATGTCGGGCGCACATGGATTTCTGTCGCGTTGTGTGAAGGCCTTCGCGCGGGATGAAAATACCCGGCCGGCGAGGTTCTACCGGATGCTGAACGAGGTACCGACGGTTCTGATGATCGGTATCGTCATCCTTGTGATCGTCAAACCGTTCTGAAGATTCGGATCCAAAATGAAGTTGGCGGTGCGATTTTAAACGCACCGTCACCTACGGGAATTTGCGGGCTTGCGAATTCCTGCGAAACGCCTTATGTTCTGCGCGACTTCCAACCGGCGCCAGGACAATTCTCGGATTCCTCAGGCAGCGGTCGTCTCCTCAAGACAAATCCGGCAGTTCCCTCACTATTCTTCTGACTGCGCTTTCCAGCCACAGCCATAGAAGTACCTTCCCAACATAACACCATAAGTGAACCCCAACTTGATGCGGGAAATGAAACTCAAAGACCTAAAAGAAAAAACACCGACAGAACTTCTGCAGTTTGCGGAGGAGCTTGAAGTTGAAAACGCCAGCACCATGCGCAAGCAGGAGCTGATGTTCGCTATTTTGAAAAACCTTGCCGCCCAGGATGTCGATATTATCGGCGAGGGTGTCGTCGAGGTGCTGCAGGACGGATTCGGCTTCCTGCGCTCGCCCGATGCGAATTATCTTCCGGGCCCCGATGACATCTATGTTTCTCCGTCCCAGATCCGCCGGTTTTCCCTGCGCACCGGGGATACGGTGGAAGGCCAGATCCGTAGCCCGAAGGAAGGCGAACGTTACTTCGCTCTTCTGAAGGTCAATACGATCAACTTCGAAGATCCGGACAAGGCTCGCCACAAGGTCCATTTCGACAACCTGACACCGCTCTATCCGAACGAGCGGTTCAAGATGGAAATCGAAGATCCGACCAACAAGGATTTCTCCGCCCGCGTGATCGATCTGGTGGCTCCGCTCGGCAAGGGCCAGCGTGCGCTGATCACCGCTCCGCCGCGGACAGGTAAGACGGTGTTCCTGCAGAACATCGCAAAGTCGATCACCACCAATCATCCGGAATGCTATCTGATCGTTCTCCTGATCGACGAGCGTCCGGAAGAAGTGACCGACATGCAGCGCACGGTGAACGGCGAAGTGGTGTCCTCCACCTTCGACGAACCGGCGTCCCGTCACGTCCAGGTCGCGGAAATGGTGATCGAGAAGGCCAAGCGCCTGACCGAACATGGTCGTGACGTGGTCATCCTGCTCGACTCCATCACCCGCTTGGGTCGCGCCTACAACACGGTGGTGCCGTCGTCGGGCAAGGTCCTGACCGGTGGTGTCGACGCCAACGCCCTTCAGCGCCCGAAGCGGTTCTTCGGTGCGGCCCGTAACATCGAAGAGGGCGGCTCGCTGACGATCATCGCAACGGCGCTGATCGATACCGGCAGCCGCATGGACGAAGTCATCTTCGAAGAGTTCAAGGGTACGGGTAACTCCGAAATCATCCTCGACCGGAAGATCTCCGACAAGCGCGTCTATCCGGCGATCGATATTCAGCGGTCCGGGACGCGTAAGGAAGAGCTCCTGGTTCCGGCCGAGAAGCTCAAGAAGACTTTTGTCCTGCGTCGTATCCTCAATCCGATGGGAACCGTCGATGCGATCGAATTCCTGCTCGACAAGCTGAGGCAGACCAAATCGAACGACGATTTCTTCGACAGCATGAATGCCTGATCCGATTCGGATCCGGTCAGAAAATTGTCAGGGCGCGGTCTCCGGAAGGAGCCGCGCCTTAACTATTTGTTAACGACCTGTTTCACGTGAATCAGGCAGAATTGCTTCATTGATTCGGACCCGGTTCAAAGGCATTGACGAACATGTATCTGGAAACCGAACGGCTGATCCTTCGTCCCTGGCAGGAGGAGGATCGCGAACCGTTTGCCATGCTCAATGCAGACCCCGAAGTGATGCGGTATTTCCCGTCCGTCCTGACCCGGGAAAAGAGCGATGCAATGATCGACATTGCCAGGGAGCGAACACGGACCGATGGCTTCTGCTTTTCACCCATTGAGGAAAAGGCCACCGGCTCCTTCTTGGGTTTCGTCGGACTTTCCCGGCCCCGCTACGCTAAGCTCCTGCCGTTCGATCCGTGTGTGGAAATCGGCTGGCGGCTGGCCGGCTATGCCTGGGGACACGGCTTTGCCACGGAAGCGGCACGGGCCTGGATTGGATTCGGTTTCGAAACCTTGGGGCTGGATGAAATCGTTTCCTTCACCACGGTAACGAATGAGCCCTCGCAAAGGGTGATGCAGCGCCTCGGCATGCATCGAAATCCGGCCGATGACTTTCTCCATCCGGCTATCGAGCCGGGACATCCGTTGGAACCGCATGTGCTTTACCGGCTCGCCCGGAACGATTGGGCGCAGGGCCCTACGCGATAACGGTGAGAGCTTCCTCCAGATCCTTGCGTCTTGTGATCGGAAAGGAACAGGTGCCTTCGCGGCAGAGATAGACGGTTGGTTTATTTTCGAGTGCATTCTTGCCCTTGGCCGGATGATCGTACGGCAGGTCTTCCGTCGATTCGAGAACGAGACAATGAAGGGCGGGGTCGACGGCTTTGGAAAGGACCTTGAGGAAAGGATTCGGATCCGAACCGCTTGGTGTGACAATCACCGCAAGACGGCCATTGGTACGGGTGTCGAAGGCGGTCAGCAGAGATGCGGTCGCAAAGACGTTCTTTGGAATGTCGGCGGAAAGGGCTATAAGAACCTTGTCCGCCAGATCCCGATACTCGGTTTTTCCGGTCAGAATGTAGAGTTTGGCAAAGGCGAGGGCTGCCATGGAATTGGGATTGGGTGTCGCCTCGTCCGCGGAGGTAACAGGCCGAACGATCAGGCCTTCCGCGTCGGCAGCGGTCAGATAGAAGGCACCTTCCTCCGTCTGGTAGTCTTGGACCAATACCTTGCCGAGTTTCTCGGCATCGGCAATGTAGCCGGATGCCTGATCGGGAATGGCCTCAGCCAGGGCCAGGGCGGCATTCATCATGTTGGCGTAGTCGGAGGCAAAGCCGGGCAGGAGCAGGCGGCCTTTGCGCCAGGAATGCCCCAGGCGGCCGTCACGGTTCATCGTCTCCATTATGAAGCCATAGGCGGTCTTCGCTGCTTCCAGACATGATTCACGTGAAACAAAACGCGCTGCACGGGCTAGGGCAGCGATCGTCAGGCCGTTCCAGTCGGCGAGGATCTTGTCGTCGAGACCCGGCTTGATGCGGGTGCTGCGGCGTTCCAGGAGCTTCTTACGCAAGCGGGCAAGGCGGGCTTCGTCCTTTGCGGACAGGCTTGGGGCTTTGAGGCGATTGAGGATCGTGACACCTTCCCAGTTGCCTTCAGGCGAAACGTCATAGGCTTTGGCAAAAAGAGCCGTGTCGTCGTCGCCGAGAACCTCGGCGATTTCCTCCGCGGTCCAGACGTAGAACTTGCCTTCGACCCCTTCACTGTCCGCATCCAGGCTGGCGGCAAAGGCGCCGCCTTCCATACGCATCTCGTCCAGCAGCCAGCCGACGGTCTCCTCGATTCGGTTTCGAAACAGGTCTTCACCAGTTGCCAGGTAGGCGGTGACGAGGTGGTCGAGATACTGGCCGTTGTCGTAGAGCATCTTTTCGAAGTGGGGCACGAGCCAGAGATGATCGACGGAATAACGGGCGATACCGCCTTTCAGGTGATCATAGATGCCGCCATTGCTGATCTGTCGCAGGGTGTGAAGAAAGGTCTCCTTGGCTTTGTCGCTTCCGGCCCTGAGCCCGGTGCGCCAGATAAGATCAAGGATGGAGGCTTGCGGAAACTTGGGAGCGCCCTTGATGCCGCCGTGTTCGGGATCATAGAGCGACAGGAGCCGTTCTCCGGCGGCCATCATCAGGCTGCGATCGATGGGGGCGGTGGGGGTGATCTCGGTCTTCAGGGCCTCCAGCAGGCCGGAGCGGTTGGTTTCGATTCGGTCCCGATCCGTATGATAGGTGCGGGAGACGGCTTCCAGCATGTCGACGAAGGCGGGGTGTCCCCACTTGGCTTCCTTCGGATAATAGGTGCCGCCCCAGAAAGGTTCGCCGTCTGACGTCAAGAACATGGTCAGCGGCCAGCCGCCCTGTTCGCCGAGTACATGCAGGGCCTTCATATAGATCTGGTCAATGTCGGGACGTTCTTCCCGATCGACCTTGATATTGATAAAGAGGCGGTTCATGACTTCCGCGGTTGAGGCATCCTCAAAGCTCTCATGGGCCATGACGTGACACCAGTGGCAGGCCGCATAGCCGACCGACAACAGGATCGGCTTGTTTTCCGCCTTGGCCGCGGCAAGGGCTTCCGGACCCCATGGATACCAGTGGACCGGGTTGTCCTTGTGCTGGAGAAGGTAGGGGCTGGTGGAACTGGCCAGGCGGTTTTCGGTCATCGGGAAGGAGATCTTTCTGTTTGGCGGAATGAGGCGGAAGCTCTCTGGACTAAGAAGGTAATGACGCGGACCGGCAGGGCAAGCCGTTTTGCAGAGAAAGGTCTGCTGCCGTTACGGGGCAGGTGAGTGGTGAATGGCTGAAACGATCTTTGCGCTTTCAAGCGGTGCGGTTCCGTCCGGGGTTGCGGTGATCCGGATTTCCGGACCCGATGCCATCGATGTTTTGCGCCTGATTTGTGGAGACGTGCCGGAGCCGCGATTTGCCGCTGTCAGGGAACTTTGCGATCCGGTCACCGACGAGATGCTGGACGAGGCCCTGGTTCTCGTCTTCGAGGGGCCGGCGAGCTTTACCGGAGAGGATGTGGTCGAGCTGCAGTGCCATGGCGGACGGGCTGTTGTGGCGGCCGTGCTCGAGGTGCTGTCAGGCATGGACAACTGCCGGCCGGCCGAAGCAGGCGAATTCACCCGCAGAGCCTTCGAGGCCGGGCGGATGGACTTGACCGAGGTCGAGGGCCTGGCCGATTTGATCGCAGCTGAAACCGAAGCGCAGCGGATCCAGGCGCTGCGGCAGATGGGGGGTGCGCTCGGTGAGCTTTACGACGACTGGCGGGACCGGTTGATCCATATGCGGGCGATGATCGAAGCGGACTTCGATTTCGCCGACGAGGAAGATGTCCCCGGCAGTGTGGCCAACGAGATCTGGGCAGAGTGCCAGATCCTGATCAATGAGATTGGCAATCATCTGGCGCGGTCGAGAAGCGGCGAACGGCTGCGGTCCGGTTTGCAGGTCGTCCTGATGGGCGCGCCGAATGCCGGCAAGTCGAGCCTGTTGAATGCGATCGCCGGCCGGGACGTGGCGATCGTCACGGAAGAGGCGGGGACCACCCGGGACGTGATCGAGGTGCATCTGGATCTGGAGGGCTATCCGGTCACGCTGGTCGATACCGCGGGTCTGCGGCAGACGGAAGCTGTGGTCGAGAGGGAAGGGATCCGCCGGGCGCGTGAACGCGGTGAAACGGCCGACCTTATCTTATGGGCGGTCGAACCCGGAGGGGTGGAGGCAGATGACCCGGAAAGCGGACTGCCGGAGACAATCCAGGACTGGGTGCCGGTCTGGACGGTTCGGACAAAGAGCGATCTTGAGACTCTTTCGAAACGAGACTCTTCCGGAACAATCCTTGAAATCCCTTGCTCCGTTAAATCCACCGAGGGAATGGAAGGCCTGATTGGCCATCTTTCCAGTTTCGCTCAAGAAACAATTTCCGTGGGCGAGGAGCCATTGGCGACCCGTCAACGGCATCGCCACTACCTGATCGAATGCCAGCAGGCCCTGTCCGATGCCTTGGCCAGCGCCAGCCTGCCTTTGGAACTTCGGGCGGAGGAATTGCGCCGGGCGGCGGATGCACTCGGGCGGATCACCGGTCGGATTGATGTGGAAGATCTGCTCGACGTGATCTTCCGGGACTTCTGTATCGGCAAGTGAGGTGTTTCACGTGAATCCTTTTTGCGAGGGAATCCGAGGATCGATTCAGAACCGGAACATGTTTCACGTGAATCATTTTAAGGTCTTTGCGTGATACTGCGGCGGCCGATTTGAGGGCGCATCGACAGATGCTGTTTGCCTTTGACCTGCCTTCCCCGGACCCTTATAAGATCGCCAAAGATCGGCGCCCGGTGAAGGTGCATGTATTCCCTGTCCGGCCTGTGGTGAATTCCAGGCACGCAGGATGGTTTCAAAACAGAAAGTGTATGGTGGTTCGAGAGCAGATGGATCTCGGATGCGGTGGTCATGATGAGCGAACAGATTCTGACATATGATGTGGTGGTGATTGGCGGTGGCCATGCCGGCTGTGAGGCAGCTGCGGCCTCTGCGCGCATGGGTGCGCGGACGGCTCTGGTCACACATCGCTTCGACACCATCGGCGTCATGTCGTGCAATCCGGCAATCGGCGGTCTCGGCAAGGGACATCTCGTCCGTGAGATCGATGCGCTGGATGGACTGATGGGTCGGGTCGCCGACAGGGCAGGGATCCAGTTCCGTCTCCTGAACCGGCGCAAGGGTCCGGCCGTTCGCGGACCCCGGGCCCAGGCCGACCGCAAGCTCTACCGCGAAGCCATGCAGGCGGAGATTTCCGAGACCGACAATCTCAAAGTCGTCGAGGGCGAGGCGCATCGTTTCATTTATGACAACGGACGTATCGTCGCCGTTGTGCTCGCCGACGGTCGTGAGATCGCCTGTGGCGCGGCGGTGCTGACCAGCGGCACCTTCCTGCGTGGGCTGATCCATATCGGTGACAAGAAGATCCCGGCGGGACGTTCGGGCGAAGCGCCGGCCATGGGCCTGTCCCTGTCTTTGGAAGAACTCGGACTTGACCTCGGCCGCCTGAAGACGGGCACGCCGGCGCGGCTCGATGGCCGGACGATTGACTGGGCTCGCCTGGAAGAACAACCCGGCGATGAGGAGCCGGTTCCGTTCTCGACCCTGACCGACCGGATCACCATCCCGCAGGTGTCGTGTCACATCACCCGGACCACGCCGGAAACCCACCGGATCATCCGGGAGAACCTCTCCCGCTCCGCCATGTACTCCGGCGAGATCAAGGGGCGGGGGCCGCGCTACTGTCCGTCGATCGAGGACAAGATTGTCCGCTTCGGCGATCGGGACGGTCATCAGATCTTCCTGGAACCGGAAGGTCTGGACGATCACACGGTCTATCCGAACGGGATCTCGACCTCGCTTCCGGAAGACGCTCAGCTGGCGTTTCTGAAGACCATTCCGGGTCTGGAGAACGTCGCTGTGATACAGCCGGGCTATGCCATCGAATATGACCACGTCGATCCGCGTGAGCTGAAGCAGACGCTGGAGCTGCACAAGTGCGACGGGTTGTTTCTGGCGGGCCAGATCAATGGCACGACCGGATACGAGGAAGCCGGTGCGCAGGGGCTCGTTGCAGGGCTCAATGCGGCGCGGAAGGCATCCGGCAGCGGGCCGTTCATTGTCGATCGCAGCCAGGGTTATATTGGCGTGATGATCGACGATCTGACGACGCGGGGTATCACCGAGCCGTATCGGATGTTCACTTCGCGGGCCGAATACCGGCTGTCGCTCAGGGCGGACAACGCAGATCAGCGACTGACACCGTTGGGTCTGGAACTTGGCTGTGTCTCGGAGACCCGTCGAGTCGCTTTCGAAACGAAGATGCGCGCGATTGAGGAAGCCCGGTCCTTGTTGACGTCCTTGTCGGTCACGCCGGCTGAAGCCGTGAAGAAGGGGATCCCGATCAACCAGGACGGCATCCGCCGGACCGCATTCGACCTACTGTCCTATCCGGATATGGGTTACGAACGGCTGACAACAATTTGGCCGGAGCTTGGCGGGATCGATAAGGATATTGCCGAACAGGTGGCGACGGACGCGCTTTATGCGGTTTATCTGGAACGGCAGGCAGCGGACATCGAGGCGCTAAAGCGGGACGAGGCTCTGGCGATTCCTGAGGATTTCGACTTCAATGCGCTGGCTGGTCTTTCCAATGAAGTGAAGCAGAAGCTGGAAACGGTCCGGCCATCGACACTGGCCCAGGCCTCGCGCATGGACGGGATGACGCCGGCGGCACTGACCCTGCTCCTGTCTCACGTCAAACGCCTTCAACCGCGCAAGGGGGCGGCTTGATGGCGAAGGTGCCTCCTTTGAAAGACACTGCACAGGTTGTGCATAAGTATGGGGATGTTTCACGTGAAACTGTGGAACGCCTGCAGATCTACGTCGACCTGGTTTTGAAGTGGCAGCCGGCGCAAAACCTCATCGCGCCCTCGACCATTCCCGATATCTGGGTTCGACATGTGGTCGACAGCTTGCAGACCCAGTGGTCCTTGCCGGATGCTAGGACCTGGGTCGATATCGGTAGCGGCGGCGGGTTTCCCGGTATCGTGACGGCGATCCTGCTGGCGGATGTGCCGGATGCCCATGTCCACCTGATCGAGAGCAACCAGCGCAAGGCGGCGTTCCTGCGTACAGTCCTGCGCGAGACGGGATCAAAGGGGACGGTTTATCCGGGACGGATCGAATCGGTAGCGAAAGAATGGAGCCAAGGTCCGGTGGATGCCGTGTCCGCACGGGCTCTAGCCTCTCTGGAGCTGTTATTGAAGCTTTCAGAACCGTTTACGGCGCGCGGGGCGAGGGCTGTTTTCCACAAAGGCCAAGATTTTCAACGGGAGATTAACGAAGCGTCTCACACTTGGACATTCGATCTGGTAGAAAAGAAAAGTCTCATTGATCCAACGAGCCGGATGCTTCTTCTTTCCAACATTTCTGCCCGGCCTAACCAGGAAGGCGTCGCCACATGAGCATGCTTCCAGAGTCTCCGCGTGTGCTTGCTCTTGCCAACCAGAAAGGTGGCGTCGGGAAAACAACCACAGCCATCAATCTCGGAACAGCGCTTGCCGCCATCGGTGAAAAGGTGCTGGTCATCGACCTCGACCCGCAAGGCAACGCTTCCACCGGCTTGGGGATTGAGCGCCGGGACCGCGGTCTTTCGACTTACGATGTCCTGAGCGGTGATTGCTCGCTGGAAGAGGCGGTCAAGGATACGGCCGTGCCGCGCCTCTGGGTCGCGCCGTCGACCATGGACTTGCTGGGCCTCGAACTGGAAATCGCCTCCAGTGGCGACCGGGCCTATCGCCTGCGCAACGCCATTGCACGGTTCGCCCAGTCGGATCTTTTTCATGACGTTGGCTTTACCTATGTTCTGGTCGACTGCCCGCCGTCCCTGAACCTGCTGACGATCAATGCGCTCTCAGCGTCGCACTCCATCCTGGTTCCGCTGCAGTGCGAATTCTTCGCCCTTGAAGGCCTCAGTCAGCTGCTCAGCACCGTGGAACAGGTGCGTAACGCGCTGAACGGGGAACTGACGATCCACGGCATCGTGCTGACCATGTATGACAGCCGCAACAACCTCTCCAGCCAGGTGGTCGCGGATGTGCGCGAAACCATGGGAGATGCGGTCTACGAGACGATCATTCCGCGCAACGTGCGTATCTCCGAAGCACCGTCCTACGGCAAGCCGGCCTTGCTCTACGATCTGAAATGTTCGGGCAGCCAGGCCTATCTGCGCCTTGCGTCGGAGATTATCCAGCGCGAGCGCGAACTGCGGCGGGTTGCGGCCTGATCCTTGGGCTGAACGAATCGGATCCGAATTGACCCGAGGGTGCAAAAGCTCTCGGGATAAACGGCAGATATATAACTAACTAATTGAGATAAAAAGAAAAACGGGTGCGTCATGGCGGATGAAGGCGGCAAGAACAAACGTTTGGGGCGCGGTCTCGCGGCTTTGATCGGCGAGGCGGCTCCCAGTCAGGGCTCCGCACCTGAACGGACGCCGCCACGGGATACCCGAAAGGTACCGATCGAGCATCTGGAGCCGAACCCGCGCAACCCGCGCAAGACCTTCACCGAAAAGGATCTGGGCGATCTGGCGGAATCCCTCAAGGCGAAGGGGATCATTCAGCCGATCCTGGTGCGTCCGGCCGCGGGAAAGACGGACCGCTATGAAATCATCGCCGGCGAACGCCGCTGGCGGGCCGCGCAGCGGGCGGGGCTGCATGAGGCGCCGATCATCATCCGGGACGTGACCGACCAGGAAGCGCTCGAGATTGCGATCATCGAAAACGTCCAGCGTGCCGATCTGAATCCGATCGAAGAGGCCATGGGCTACGATCAACTGACGGCGGAATTCGAATACAGCCAGGGACAGCTTGCCAAGGTAATCGGCAAAAGCCGCAGTCACGTGGCCAACACCATGCGTCTTCTGAAGCTGCCGAACTCGGTGAAGGATTACCTTGCCGAAGGTCTGCTGACCGCCGGTCATGCCCGAGCGCTGATCACGGTGGATGACCCGGCCGCCCTTGCCGAGATCATCGTTGAAAAGGGTCTGACCGTGCGCGACGCGGAAAAGCTTGCCCAGGATCCGGAAGCCCTGACGAAGCTGAAGGGCGGTGCGAAGCCGTCCGCTGCCAAGGCGGACAAGGATGCGGATACCAAGGCGCTGGAAAAACGCCTGACCGACACGCTCGGGCTGAAGGTCTCCGTCGGCCATAAGCCGGGCAAGGAATCCGGCGATCTCAAGATCAAGTACACCTCGCTTGAGCAACTTGACGAGATCTGCCGGAAGCTGGGCGTCGAAACCCGCTAGGCCTCGGTTTCCAAGGCTCGATTCGCAGCCGTAATTAATGCTCTGCGGTTGGTTTGGGTTTCGGACGAGCCCCATCCAATACCACCGTCTTGCCATGGCTCGACCATGGCATCCATGCCGTTACCTATCCACCATAACAGCTTCGCCTTGTGGCGAGGAATTGGCATGGATGCCCGGATCAAGTCCACTGCTGTCCATTTTAATGTTGAACCTCTCCTATATCCCATTTGAAAGATTGAAGAATTTCAGATCGTTCGGCTTAGAGACACGCGATGGTCTGCCCACTTGTCATTCCGGTTTGACGCGGAAGCGGCAAGACCGGAATCCGGTACTCCGTGTGGCCTGCGAGTGGAAAAGATAGCAGATTCAATAGATTACTGGATCCCAGCCTTCGCTGGGATTGTTTGTTTTGAGCGATGTTATGATGGGATTGGTCTCCCGGAGCGGAATTCCGGGAGACCAGTGACAGGCGACCGTGCTGGGATCGGGCTTTCACCCGTAGTCATCAAGGTTCCCTGTCGCTTCCTTTTCCCGCTTGGAGAGTTGATTGGGCCTCTGGCCTGAACCACGCCCGCAAACAATCCGAAGCATGCAGAGGATACCATCGTCATGGCGGTTTTGCAGCAAGCTCCTGTGCGTGTTGTTGGCTTCGATGTTGCCAAGGACACGATCACCGTGTTCGACAGTGCAGCCGGCAAGGTGAACACGGTCGACAACAACCGAAGCTCCTTGCGTAAACTGATTGCCCGCCTCGAGCCCGACAGCCTGGCGGTCTGTGAGCCGACCGGAGGTCACGAGGCCTGGCTTATCGACGCGCTGACGGCTGCCGGCATTGCCTGTCACCGGGCCGATACATTGAAAGTCAAAGCCTTTTCGCGCTCCTACGGCACGCTTGCCAAGACCGATGCCATCGATGCCAGGGCGCTGGCTCGCTACGGCCAGGAGCGGTGGGCATCGCTGCCCCTGTTCGCTCCCGTCCAGGCTGAGCAGAAAAGACTGACCGCCTTGGTGGCCAGGCGTCAGGATCTCATCGACCTCAAGGTGGCGGAGACCAACCGTCTCAAAGCCCCAGGAGAGGACGTGATCCAGGCCTCCTGCAGGGTCTTGTTGCGAAGCCTTGCCCGAGCTCTGGAACGTATCGATCAAGAGATCGACGCACTGATCGACTGCTGTCAGTCCCTCAAGCGGAGGGTCCAAATCTGTCTATCTTTGCCCGGTGTCGGGCCGCGCACGGCCGTGGCCCTGGCCGCAACCATGCCGGAGTTGGGAACCCTCACCCGCAGGCAGGCCGCCTCCCTGGCCGGTGTGGCCCCGCACCCAAGAGACAGCGGAACGCTCAAAGGCTACAGGAAAATGCGCGGCGGGCGGGCGAATGTCCGAACCGCCCTGTTCATGGCAGCCCTGGCCGCTAGCCGCGCTAAGGGACCTTTACGTCAGTTCTATCAACGCCTGGTCGAAAACGGTAAGAAACCGATCGTCGCCATATCCGCCGTCATGCGAAAGATCATCGTCATCCTAAATGCAAAACTCAGAGACGGACTCGCAAAACAGAGTTGATGACAACAAACTCTCAGATCAAGCGGATTGCCATATTCAGTAATACTCAAACCGGACAGCAGTGGGATCAAGTCCGGGCATGACGACGAAGAATTTGGCTGATGCCAGCAGGCCAAGCAGCGACGGTCATATACAGCTGGTTTGCTGTTACCGACGCCGGGCGCGGATGGCGGCGACGCGGCCGAGGACCAGGAGGGTTTCGGAAAGAACGGGAACGCCGAGATTGGCGTTCAGGCGGGAGACCCGCATAGCCTCGGCAAGGCGCTCCATGGCCTTTTCCAGATCCGCCGACGACCAGGTCTGAATCTGGCGGGCAAGTCCGGCCTTTCGCTTGAAAAACACCGGCGGGCGCTGGCTGTCGACGATCTGGGTCGCGTTCTTGCCGCGGTCGAGGTCGGCGCGCATGCGATGTAGGTCCTGGAAATGCTTCAGTGCCCGCCCGGCGATGACGGAGGCGTTGGAGCCGGCGGCCGTCAGGCGTTCAAGTCCATGATCGAGCGTTGCAAGATCGCCGATGGCGGCGGCGTCGATCAGTTCCGACAGCTCAAAGGCGGAGGCATCGCCGATAATGGCCTCCACATCGTCGCTGTCGATCTTTCCTTTTCCAAGGGCGTAGAGGCAAAGTTTCTTCAGTTCGCCTCGGCTGGCCATCCGGTCTCCGCCGAGAAGGCCGTGCAAGGATGCCCGGGCTTCGCGTGTGATGGTCAGGTTGGCTTCCCTTGTTTCCTGGTCAATCAGGTGATCGATGCTGCGTTCGGTGTCCGCGTAGCAGGGGAGGGCGTAAGCTTTTCGGTCGGACTCGATCAGCTTGCGCAGGCCGGCGCCCTTTTTGAGGTCACCCGCCTCCAGAACGATCAGAGAGGGGCAGTCATCAAGCTTCAGCACTGGTTTCAGGGCATTGTCGAGCGACTTTCCGCCGGTGTCGCGGATCCAGATGATCCGCCGACCACCGAAGAGCGGAATGGTCAGGGCTTCGTCGATCAGCCGGTCGGGATCGGAGGCGACATCGGAGCCGTCGAGCTTGATCAGATTGAACGGATCGTCATCGCCCTCGGAGGCCTTTGCGACCAGGCTGGTGGCCCGTTCCGATACAAGACCCGTATCCGGACCGTAGATCAGCACGACGCCGCCATGGGCGGGCGGCTTGGCAAGGAACCTGTCGATGTCGGTCGCCTTGAGTGCGGTCATGACCTACGACCTGGTTGCGAAATATCCGGCGATCCGGGCCTGGATGTCCTGGGCGACCGCCTTTGCGGCGCGCTCTTCGGCATCCCTTTTCGCCCGGAGGTTGGCAAAACGCTGGTTGGAGAAGTCATAGGACGCGGTGGCGAACGACTTGCCGGTCATCAGCGTCTTGCGGGTGGCGATATCGCTCAGGACGAATGTGGTGTTCATCGTCATGGTATAGGCCGCCGGCACGTCCGACAGCTGTTCCACACCGACTTCGGAAGAGGCCAGATCCATCAGGATCTTGAGCCTGTAGAGCTTCTCGGCCCGGTCGGCTCCGCGTTCGAAATTGAACGTCAGTTCATTGTAGAGGACACGAGCCGCGTCCTCGTCCGCGTAGCGGTCGCTGATCGGATCGATATCGATTGCCGCCAGCTCGGCCGGAACCGCCTGCCCGCCGGGGGTGGTCATGGTTCCGTAGAGCGGGCGGACCTGGCAACCGGCCGCAAAGCCGCCGACCAATGCCGCGGAGAGTGCGACGTGCAGGAAGCTGCGGCGGCTTCGATCAATTTCCTCAGGCGACGACATTCACAATCCTTTGCGGCACCACGATAATCTTGCGGGGCGCGCGGCCTTCCAGCGCACGCTGCACGAAATCCAGCTGCAGAGTAGCTGCTTCGACCGCCTCTTTGGAAGCGTCTCTTTGAACGGTGATCTCGCCGCGCTTCTTGCCGTTGATTTGGATCGGCAGGGTCACGGTGTCGTCGACCAGCAGGCTTTCGTCGACGGCAGGCCACGGGGTTTCGGAAATCAGGCCTTCCTGACCCAGCGCCGTCCAGCATTCCTCGGCCAGATGCGGCATCATCGGCGCCATCATCTGGATCAGGTATTCGCCGGCCTCGCGAACCGCATAAGCCATGTCCGCGCTGTCCACACCTTCATGAAGCGCCTTGCCGATCTGGTTGACGAATTCATAGATGCGGGCGACCGCCCGGTTGAAGCCGAGTGATTCCAGATCCTTGGAGACGGCGGCGAGCGTCTTGTGGGTTGCGCCGCGCAGATCAGAGGCCGCGCTGGAAAAGTCCGGAGCGCTGCCGAGCGGACCGGTCTTTTCGGCAATGTCGCCGATCAGGCGCCAGACACGCTGGACAAAACGCCAGGAGCCCTGGACGCCTTCCTCGGTCCAGATTACGTCACGCTCGGGCGGGCTGTCGGACAGCATGAACCAGCGGGCGGTGTCCGCACCGTAGGTCTCGATGATATCCGTCGGATCGACCGTGTTCTTCTTCGACTTGGACATCTTTTCGATAGAGCCGATCGTGACCGGTTCACCGGACGAGAGCATCGTCGCGGTACGGGTGCCGTCGACGTCTTCGATCCTGATTTCGGCCGGAGACACCCACTGGCCGTTTGCGCCCTCGCCGAGACGGTAGGTCTCGTGGGTCACCATGCCTTGGGTGAACAGGCCCTTGAACGGTTCCTTCAGGTCCAGCGCCCCGACCTTCTGCATGGCGCGGGTGAAGAAGCGCGAATAAAGCAGGTGCAGGATCGCGTGTTCGATGCCGCCGATATACTGATCGACCGGCAGCCAGTCGTTGGCAGCCTTCGGATCCGTCGGCCGGTCGCAGTGCGGCTCGGTGAAGCGGGCGAAGTACCAGGACGAATCCACGAAGGTGTCCATGGTGTCCGTCTCGCGCAGGGCCGCCTTGCCGCATTTCGGGCAGGTGGTGTTGCGCCAGGTAGGATGACGGTCGAGTGGATTGCCCGGCTTGTCGAAATTGATGTCGTCGGGCAACTGAACCGGCAGGTTCTCGTCCTTTTCCGGAACCACGCCGCAGTCGTCGCAGTGGATCACCGGGATCGGGCAGCCCCAGTAGCGCTGACGGGAGATGCCCCAGTCGCGCAGACGGTAATTGATCTGGCGTGCAGCCTGTGGCGCGGCGTCGACCGTGATGGCCTCGAGCTTCTGAGCCACGGCTTCCTTGGCATCAGCGATCGACATGCCGTCCATGAAACCGGAATTGAAGATCGCGCCATCGTCGGTAAAGGCCTCGTCACCGATCTCGAAGGTTGCCGGATCGGCATCCTTGGGCAGGACCACGGGCTTTACGGGCAGGCCGTATTTGCGGGCGAAGTCCAGGTCGCGCTGGTCGTGGGCTGGGCAGGCGAAGATCGCGCCGGTGCCGTAGTCCATCAGGATGAAGTTGGCGACATAGACGGGCAGCTCGATGCTGGCATCCAGCGGGTGCTTGACGCGCAGGCCCGTATCGAGGCCTTTCTTCTCTGCTTTCTCGATGGCTTCCTCGGAGGTGCCGACGCGGCGGCATTCCTCGATGAAGGCCTTGAGATCCGGATTGGTCTCCGCCAGCTTCGTCGAGATCGGGTGATCCGGCGACAGGCCCATGAAGGAGGCGCCGAACAGGGTGTCCGGACGGGTGGTGAAGATTTCAAGCGCCTTGTCGCCGGTGGGGGCCGGCGCGGTGAACTCGAACCGCACGCGCAGGCCTTCGGACCGGCCGATCCAGTTCTTCTGCATCAGGCGGACCTTGTCCGGCCAGCGGTCGAGGGTGTCGAGCGCTTCCAGCAGATCTTCCGAATAATCGGAGATCTTGAAGAACCACTGGGTCAGTTCGCGTTGTTCGACCAGGGCGCCGGAGCGCCAGCCGCGGCCGTCGATCACCTGCTCGTTGGCGAGCACGGTCATGTCGACCGGATCCCAGTTCACCTTGGCGTTCTTGCGGTAGACCAGGCCCGCTTCCAGGAACTGCAGGAACAGGCGCTGCTGCTGGGTGTAGTATTCGACGTCGCAGGTCGCGAACTCGCGGCTCCAGTCCAGGGACAGGCCCATGATCTTGAGCTGGTCGCGCATGAAGGCGATGTTCTCATAGGTCCAGTCCTTGGGATGAACCTTGTTCTGCATGGCTGCGTTTTCCGCCGGCATGCCGAAGGCGTCCCAGCCCATGGGATGGAGAACGTTGAAGCCCTTGGCGCGCTTGTAGCGGGCGACCACGTCGCCCATGGCATAGTTGCGCACGTGGCCCATGTGGATGCGGCCCGACGGATACGGGAACATTTCAAGGACGTAGTATTTGTCGCGCGGATCGTCATTGTTGGTGACGAAGACGTCTTTATCGTTCCATGTTTTTTGCCAGCGCGCTTCGACGTCGCGTGCGTTATAGCGTTCCGTTGCCATCAATATTGCCGTTTTCTCGCGCTGCTTGGGAGGGCGCCTGGTTCTTCGAAAGTGGTTGCCGGACAGTCACCAGAAAATTCTGTTCCGGTCAACATGCTACGATAAAAACGGGCCGGAAATGGGCTGTTCTTGGCGACGGCGGCCGTCAAGCTTGCAATTTTACACCCGCAGCGCCTATCAGACTTCAACGCGTATGGTTGATTTGGAGAAGCAGAATGACGGAAACATCCGGCGACCGTTTAGAGAAGGTGCTGTCCGACATTCGCATGGCGGAAGAGGAATTCGGCCGCACGCCCGGGCAAACGACCCTGGTCGCGGTGTCCAAGACCTTTCCGGCGGAAGATATCCGTCCCGTCCTCGATGTCGGCCAACGGGTCTTCGGCGAAAACCGGGTACAGGAAGCCATGGGCAAGTGGCCGGGCTTGCGTGAAGACTATGAGGGCATCGAGCTTCATCTGATTGGTCCGCTGCAATCCAACAAGGCGAAGGAAGCGGTTCAGACCTTCGACGTCATCCATACGGTCGACCGGGAGAAGATCGCCAAGGCGCTCAAGGTGGAGATGGACAAGCAGGACCGCCACCTGCCGTGCTTCATCGAGGTTAACATCGGCGACGAACCGCAAAAGGCCGGTATCGCGCCGAAGGATACCGATGCCTTTGTCGCCTTCTGCCGGGATGAGGTCGGTCTGAACATCATCGGCCTGATGTGCATCCCGCCGGTTGAGGACGCACCGGGCCCGCATTTCGCGCTGCTTCGAAAGATCGCCGAGCGCAACGGGCTGACACAGCTCTCCATGGGCATGTCCTCCGATTACGAGACGGCGGTCAGTTTCGGGGCGACTCACGTTCGCGTTGGCTCGGCCATCTTCGGCCATCGGGACTATCCGGCCTGAAGCCTCGATTTACCGCGTCTTTTTCACAAGAATCCGGTTGCATGAAACGGGAACCGCGCTTATAAGCCCCCGGTCCAGAGTCGTCCGGCTCTTCGGGGCATGGCTTTGCGTGTTCAGGTCTTCGGACAGGAACGTCAATCCGATCCCGGAAACACAGGGCATGCCGTGGCGACATCTCGATGCACCAAAAACGAAGCGGCCGGGTAACCGGTCCGCGCCAATGAAAGGATGCAAAATGCCCAAGCTGAAGACCAAGTCTGGAGCCAAGAAGCGCTTCAAACTGACCGCGTCCGGCAAGGTGAAGACCGCGCAGGCCGGCAAGCGTCATGGCATGATCAAGCGCACGACCAAGTTCATCCGCAACGCCCGTGGCACCACCACGCTGAGCGATCAGGATGCGAAGATCGTGAAGCAGTTCCTGCCTTACGCGTAATTAGCCAGTCTTTGAAGGAGTTCACATATGTCGCGCGTTAAAAGGGGCGTAACCGCCCATGCACGTCACAAGAAGGTTCTGAAGGCTGCCAAGGGCTACTATGGCCGCCGCAAGAACACCATCCGCGTTGCCAAGCAGGCCGTCGAAAAGGCCGGGCAGTACGCCTATCGCGACCGTAAGGTCCGGAAGCGGAATTTCCGTTCGCTCTGGATCCAGCGTATCAATGCCGCCACCCGTGAGCACGGTCTGACCTACGGCCGGTTCATCGATGGCCTGAACAAGGCCGGCATTGAAGTCGACCGTAAGGTCCTGTCGGATCTGGCGATCCACCAGCCGGATGCCTTCAAGGCACTGGTTGACAAGGCCCAGGGCGCTCTCGCCTAAGCGGTTTTGAATAATCGGATAATGAAAAAGCGCGCTTCCGCAGGGCAGCGCGCTTTTTTGTTGTGTGAGACGGACGAGTCAGCCGCACGCTGTTTCATATGCCGATTGCGTCCAGGCACTACTACTACTGCTATTCACGTCGCCGCAGGATGGGAAGAATGACGATGCGATGCGCCGTTTTGTATGATTGCGAATATCTGACGATGGAAGGGGCCCAGAGACGCTACTGGGCGGGTCCGCTGGACCCGGATCCCATCGTGGTTCAGATCGGCGCGGTCAAGCTGGGCCTGGAAGGGGATTTCCCGATCCTGGAGACGGAAAAGATCTACGTGACGCCGGTCGACCGCTTCGGCCGTGAATGCGCACTGGACCCCTATTTCATCGATCTGACCGGCATTTCCCAGGAAACGGTCATGGCTGAGGGCATATCACTCAAATCGGCGATCGACCGTCTGTCCGGATTTGCCGGTGATGCCTGCATGTGGGCATGGGGCAAGGACGAACTCAATCTGATGGGCATCAGCTGCTATGTCGCGGGTATCGATCCGGTCCTGCCCGCCGACAGGTTCGGAAACGCCAGCCGTCTGCTTCTGAAGGCGGGTATGCCTTATGAAGACATCCAGAAGACCAACAGCGGCCAGCTCGCGGATTATTTCGGGATCGATCACCCGCCCCTCAACGGCCATGATGCGCTTGACGATGCCCTGTCGATCGCCTTCACGCTGCAGAAGATGCTGCATGCCAAGCGGCTTACCCTAAGCGATTTCGATCCGTCCCGGATCGATTGAGGGCATATCCCATGTACGGTGGCCTTCCCGAATTTCCCAACGATGGCGGCGGTCCGACGGAAGATGGCCCCTGGCCGCTCCTGATCTGGGTGGCAGCCGTCGTGGTCCTTCAGGGACTGCCGTTTTTCGGGATTGAATGCCTGTTCGGCTGGTGCGTGGTCCAGTCGGATATGTGGATCGTCTACGCCTTCGCTATCGCCCTGCCGTTCCTGCTGGTGCCTGCGCTCATTTCCTATATCTGGTTGAAGCTCGGCTGAGGCCTGACGGCCTGAAAACGCTCCTCCCAATCTGTAAAACAATCTCACCCGCGTTAACCAACGCGTGTCAAAAGCCCACGTTTGCGTGAGCAAAGGTTAATAAACCTCCTGCGCTGGCATACCTGTTGCGTGGTTTCGGTGTGGAACGCCATCGGCGTCCCGAACTGAAACATGTTGAGGCGTATCCAGTGCAAATTACCCCGGTTCCGGCCTTCGGGCGTTCCAATGTGAAGCGCAAGCGTCCCTCTTCGGGGGATGCCGAGGGTGAAAGACGCGCCGTCACACAGCCGAACTTGCCGGTTCCGGTGCAACCGGTTCATTCCGCGCAGGATGTGCCGTTTCCGGATCGCTACCATCCGAATTCGGTTTTTCTCGCCCATCTGATTGCGACCCGCGATGCGGAACGCCATGCCCCTCATGGCTGGAAGACGGTGCCGCAGTTCGGCACGGCCGCTTATCGGGCGACGGCCGCCCTGCCGCGCAAGCGCGAAGTCGGTCATGTGATCTCAACCGACTATTGAATCGACCCGTGGCGCTTGAAAATCGCCAAATGCGCAAACCGTGATCTGGAACACATCGCCGGTACCGACATTGTCTTAGAAAGGTATCAAGTTAGCTGAAACCCCGACAGGCCGCTGAACGGCCACCCAGGGAGACGAAAATGCAGGTCAATCCGGTTTCTTCCATTTCCTACCGCGTCGTTCGCCCCAAGCGGGCCTCGATGGGTGAAACTGAAAGCGAGCGCCAGACCCATGTTTCGCCGTTCAGCAACTTGCGCGAGGCGGCCCGGAACGAGTTTGAAGTCGTTACCCGGCAGCCCGCCCGCGCAAATGCGACCACGTCCTTCTACGCCCAGCTGTCCTCTCAGGATGATTTCGAAGCAGGCAATGCCTATCAGCAGGACCTGAAGACCCGGGCTGCCCAGGCCTATGCCCGCGGCGCTGTTTCCCCGGCACCGGTCGCCACGACCACCTTCACAGCCTGAAGCTCAGGAAGCGCCCCGCAAAAGGACGCTTCCCGTTTGTTTTCCAGTCTCGAATCGGAACCGGATCGATCAATAGCCGGCCGCGTGGCCGTCCTTGCGCGGGTCGGAACCCGCGATCAGCAGTCCGTTTTTCCTGTCGATCATGATTGCCTGGCTGCCGCCGATCGGGCTTGCGGCGGCACGAACCTCATGGCCGAGTTTTTCCAGACCCTCGATCGTTGTGCGCGGGACCAGCTTTTCAGCCTCCAGGGCATGGTCTTGCATGTTGAAGAACATGCGCGGGAAATCGATCGCGCCTTGAACGTCCATGCCGTAGTCGATGATGTTGGACAGGACATGGGCATGGCCGCAGGCCTGGTAGTGCCCGCCCATGACACCGAAGGACAGCCACGGCTGACCGTTTTTCAGTGCCATGGCCGGGATGATCGTGTGCATCGGACGCTTGCCGCCGGCGATAGAGTTGGCGTGACCCGGCTTTGCCTTGAAGACGGCGCCGCGATTGTGAAGCAGCACGCCGCTGTCGGCGGCCAGGATGCCGCTGCCGAATTCGTTGAAGATCGAATTGATGAAGGAAACGGTCAGTCCGTCCTTGTCGACGACGGTCAGGTAGACCGTATCCGTCTGCGGCGCGAGGCCGGTTCCCGGCACTTCGGACATGCGGGCTGTCGGCGACATCATCCGGGCAAGCTGATCCAGGTAATCCTCGGCGATCAGCCGGGGGTGGCTGACGTCCATATAGCCTGGATCGGTCACGAACTTGTCGCGGACCGCATAGCCGATGCGCGCGGCTTCCATTTCCAGGTGGAAGCGTTCGGGCCCGAGCGGGTCGAGGCTTTCCAGGTCGAAGCGCTCGAGAAGACCAAGGATGACAAGCGCGATGATGCCCTGCCCGTTGGGGGGTAACTCGGCGATGGTATGGCCGCGATAATCGCGCATGACCGGCGAGACGGCGGTGGTGTGGCAGGCCGCCAGATCCTCTTCGGTCATCAGGCCGCCGAGGGCACTGAGGGTCGCAACGATATCCTCGGCGACGGCACCTGTATAAAAAGCTTCCGCGCCGCCTTCGGCAATGGCGCTCAAGGTGTCGGCGAGCTTCGGATATTTCAGAATCGTGCCGGCTTTCGGCGCGGCGCCACCGACGAGGTAAGCGGCTTTCGTGGCCGGAGTGGCGGCGAGCTTGTCGACGTTCTTTTCCCAGTCGCGGACCACGCGTGGAGCAACCGGAAAGCCGCCCCTTGCATAGGAAATGGCCCGCTTGAACAGGGTGTCGAACCCGCGGGTGCCATGGGCCTTCAGGAGCGTTTCCCAGGCGCGGACCGCACCGGGTACGGTCACCGCATGGGCGGATGTGGGCGTGATTTCCGAAACACCGAGATTGGCGAGCGCTTCCGGCGAGCTGGCCTTCGGAGCAGCACCGGACCCGTTGAAACCGGTCATGCGTCCGTCCGGTTCGGTCACGATGGCAAAGCAGTCGCCACCGATCCCGGTCATGTGCGGTTCGACAACACATTGAACGGCGACCGCGGCAATGGCCGCGTCGACCGCGTTGCCGCCGTCCTGCAGGACTTCCAGCGCAGCGCTGGTGGCAAGCGGATGGGAGGTCGCTGCGGCTGCCTCGCGGGCATAGACCGGGGAGCGGCCCGGGGCCTCAAAATCACGTCTCAAGGGGCGTCTCCAGAATTTTTCCTCCAGGGAGGAAATCCTTACCTGTTTTGGTTTCTGGCGAAAGGCGGGTCACTCTGATAGCAAGCTTCGCCAGAGGCAGCACATTACGGAGAACCGGATCAATGGGCAAACTAACGCTTTCTCTCGCCGAGAAAATCATTTCATCCGCATTTGAAAAAGCCGCGGATCTCAAACTGAAACCCATGACCGTCGTCGTTCTCGATGCGGGAGGACACATGATTGCGATGGCCCGTCAGGACGGCTCGTCGATCATGCGGCCGCAGATAGCCGGCGGCAAAGCCTACGGCGCGCTTGCCGTCGGGACCGGAACACGCTGGCTGAACGCCAATGCGGAAACCCGCCCCCATTTCGTTCAGGCCCTGAATGGTGCCTCAGGCGGTCAGATCGTCCCGGTTCCAGGCGGTGTTCTGGTCAAGGACGCGGATGGCGAGGTTCTGGGCGCCGTCGGTGTGACCGGCGATACGTCAGACAATGACGAAGCCGCGGCCGTTGCCGGTATCGAGGCTGTCAATCTCGTTGCCGATTGCGGCTGACACGTAACCGGATTTGCCCGGCCAAGGCCGGGCAAGCGGTGGTCAGCAGAAAGACGCGCGGCCTACTTCTTGTCGGACAGCGCGTTGATCTTGGCCTGCATTTCCGTGAGCTGGCGCTTCATGTCGTCCAGATCGGACGAACCGGATTGGGCCGGTTTGGACGGTGCCGTGGGCGCAGACGTATCGCCAGCCGAAAACGGCATGAACATCTTCATGGCACGCTCGAACATCTCGGTGTTGCGCTTGACCTGATCCTCGATGGCCTCGAACGCGGTTGCGCCGAAGGCTTCGCTCATCTGAGACCGTAGCTTTTCCTGTTCCTGGGTCAGCGACGTCATGGAATATTCCAGAAAGCTCGGAACCAGGCCCTGCATGCTGTCGCCGTAGAAACGGATCAGCTGACGCAGGAACGTAACCGGCAACAGGTTCTGCCCCTTGCCTTCCTGTTCGAAGATAATCTGTGTCAGGACCGAACGGGTGATGTCGTCGCCCGTTTTCGCATCATAGACGATGAAGTCCTCTTCCCCCTTCACCATCACCGCGAGATCCTCGAGGGTCACGTAGGTGCTGGTGCCCGTGTTGTAGAGCCGCCGGTTGGCGTATTTTTTAATGATCGTTGGCTCGTTGGTCTTTGCCATTCTCGTCTTCCGTTGCAAGGAGCCTCGCGGCAAGTTCCCGTTTGACGACAATGTGTTCTTAGTCACGTGCCGTCTCTCCCAAATTCCAGACTAAGCGAATTGGAGCGCATCTTGCCAGCGTTTTTGTGCAGAGCGATGAAACGGGGATGCTGCGCGTGCTAAAACTTGATCGTTGTAAGGGCCATTCCGGTTGACTCCCGGTTAACCAGAGTTTCTAGTCGCGAGCGAAACAACCGGTCCGCATGCGCACCCGTTTCAGTGCCCGTTCGGTCCGGTGAAATATGGTCGAAAGCCTGGAGAGAAACATGAGCGCTTCAACCGACGTCGTTATTGTCAGTGCAACGCGCACGCCCGTTGGAACCTTCAACGGTGCGTTTGCAAATACCCCTGCTCACGAGCTTGGGGCCATCGTGATGAAAGCCGCCATGGAAAAGGCGGGTGTCAGCGGCGATGACGTGAATGAAGTTGTTTTCGGCCAGGTGCTGACCGCCGGTCAGGGCCAGAACCCGGCCCGGCAGGCGGCGATTGCTGCCGGCATCTCGGAAGGCGCGACCGCCTGGGGTCTCAACCAGGTCTGTGGCTCGGGTCTGCGCACCGTTGCCATCGCCGCTCAGCAGATCATGTGCGGCGATGCCAGCATCATGGTTGCCGGCGGCCAGGAAAACATGACGCTCTCTCCGCACTGCGCTCCGATGCGCGCCGGCTACAAGATGGGCGATTACAAGATGATCGATACCATGATCAAGGACGGCCTTTGGGATGCCTTCAACGGCTACCACATGGGCCAGACGGCCGAAAATGTCGCCGAAAAGTGGCAGATCTCCCGCGACCAGCAGGATGAGTTTGCCGTCGGTTCCCAGAACAAGGCCGAAGCCGCCCAGAAGGCCGGCAAGTTCAAGGACGAAATCACCGCGGTCACGATCAAGGGCCGCAAGGGCGACACGGTCGTGGAAGACGACGAGTACATCCGCCACGGCGCGACCCTGGAAAGCGTCCAGAAGCTGCGTCCGGCCTTCACCAAGGACGGCAGCGTGACGGCCGCAAACGCATCGGGCATCAACGATGGGGCGGCTGCTCTCGTCGTCATGAGTGCGGCGGAAGCCGAAAAGCGCGGCCTGACCCCGCTCGCTCGCATCGCTTCCTGGGCAACCGCCGGCGTCGATCCCTCGATCATGGGCTCCGGTCCGATCCCGGCCTCCCGCAAGGCGCTGGAAAAGGCCGGCTGGGCCGTTGGCGATCTGGATCTGGTCGAGGCCAATGAAGCCTTCGCCGCCCAGGCCTGCGCGGTGAACAAGGACATGGGCTGGAACCCGGACATCGTCAACGTCAATGGCGGCGCGATCGCCATCGGGCATCCGATCGGTGCATCCGGTGCCCGTATTCTGGTCACCCTGTTGCATGAAATGGGTCGCCGGGACGCCAAGAAGGGCCTTGCCACCTTGTGCATCGGCGGTGGCATGGGTGTTGCTATGTGCGTGGAGCGCTAATCCGTTCGGATTAGCCAGAATTGATATCTGTCATGGCGGGGCATTCAATGCTTTGTCATGGCAGATATGCATATAGGCTCTGGAAACGGTCCGGCTAATCGGACCGGCAGCGCTCAAAAAATCGGAGGAGCGGAATCATGAGTAAGGTTGCACTTGTCACCGGCGGAACGCGTGGCATCGGCGAGGCCATTTCCAAAGGGCTCAAGGATGCAGGCTACACGGTTGCCGCTACCTATCATGGCAACACGGAAAAGGCGGAAGCCTTCAAAGCCGCAACCGGCATTCATGTCTACAAGTGGGACGTTGCTCATCCGGACGAATGTGCGGCGGGTATCGCCAAGGTGGAAGAAGAACTCGGTCCGGTCGAGGTGCTGGTCAACAACGCCGGAATCACCCGGGACGGTATGTTCCACAAGATGTCGTTTGAACATTGGCGCGAAGTTCTGTCCACCAACCTCGACAGCATGTTCACCATGACGCGGCCCGTGATCGAAGGCATGCGCAGCCGTGGCGCCGGCCGGATCATCAATATTTCCTCCATCAACGGCCAGAAGGGTCAGATGGGTCAGGCCAACTATTCCGCTGCGAAGGCCGGTGTGATCGGTTTCTCCAAGGCGCTGGCCCAGGAAAATGCCTTCAAGGGCATCACAGTCAACGCGATCTGCCCGGGCTACATCAATACGGACATGGTTGCCGCCATGCCGGAGAAGGTTCTGGACTCCATCGTTTCCGGCATTCCGGTCGGCCGCCTCGGTCATCCGGAAGAGATCGCCGCAACCGTTGTCTATCTGGCGTCGGACGCTGCGGCGTTCATGACCGGTGCGGTCATGACCATCAACGGCGGCCAGTACATCGCCAACGGCTAATTCTGTGACTCAAGAGAATTGCGAGAAAGGCGTCCTTCGGGGCGCCTTTTTTCGTTCCGGGTACCGAATTGCCGCACCGGCCTTGACCGTTGCCATGGGATGCCCCTATCTCGGGGCGGTGTGGTCCAGCCCGGACCTACCCTTCTAGGAGCAGGCAGAGCCGATGGAATTTGAACACGCCCCGAACGATCCGACGCGAAAGGAGCTTTCACCGCTCCTGAAACTCGCGCTTGAACTCGGCCCTCTGGGTGTCTTCTTCCTGTTCAATGCCAGGGGCGAGCAGATCGCCAATGCCTTTCCGATGCTTCAGGCGCTGGGCAAGCCGATCTTTGTCGCAACCGCCGCCTTCATGGTCGCGATCACGATTTCCCTGATCGCGTCGCTCTGGCTGACACGGCGGCTGCCGATCATGCCGCTGGTGTCGGGTGCCGTGGTGCTCGTGTTCGGCGCGCTGACGCTATGGCTGCACGACGACCTGTTCATCAAGCTGAAGCCGACCATCGTCAACTGTCTGTTCGGCACCGTGCTTCTGGGCGGATTGCTGTTCGGCAAGTCCCTGCTCGGCTATGTCTTCGACAGTGCCTTCCGGTTGAACGACGAAGGCTGGCGCAAGCTCACCTTCCGCTGGGGCCTGTTCTTTTTCGTGCTTGCCGCGCTGAACGAGATCGTCTGGCGCAATTTCTCGACCGATTTCTGGATTAATTTCAAGGTGTTCGGCATCATGCCGATCACTATCCTGTTCACGATGACCCAGTTGCCGCTGATCCAGAAATACGCCCTCAGCGATGAAACCGACGAAAACTGACGGAAGGTTTTCCGCCCGTCAGTGATGACCTTCGCCATGGGCGAAGCTGACGTCCCTGCGGGCGCCGGAGATGGTGATCGAAAAGCCCGCGATCACATCGATCAGGGCAATTGTCATCAGGATGAAGAATACGGACGTCGCTGCTTCGCGCACCACCAGGAATTCCACCAGGTATGCGACGAAGACCACCATTGAGAAAATATGGTCGGTCAGCGCGACGACACCGGTGCGCGTTGCCTTCAACATTTCGATGAACAGCAGGAAGAGCGCCGCGGTGATCATGACATCGCCTGTGACCATGGCGAAGTTCGCGCCCGAGACCATGGAAAATTCGAAGACGATGGTGCTCCAGAGATCGCCCGCCGGAGCATTGCCATTGGAGAAGGCAAGAATGTTGTAGGCGATCAGCGGCAGAATGGTGAGCGGCAGGGACAGTAGAAATCTCATAAAGGCCTCCGGGAAACGGCAAGGACGGACCGGTTGAGGCCAGCCTAGCCAAAAATCGGGTTGCGGCGCATATCCAATCGGGCCGCAGAATCATAAGTGTCATTGAAATTGCAGTTGCAGGCATGAAAAAGGCCGACCCCGTGAGGGCCGGCCTAAATCTGTTTGCCGTGCGGCAATCCGGAGCTCAGACGTCGTCTTTCGGGCTCAGGATCTGACGGCCCCGGTACATGCCGGACTTGAGGTCAACGTGATGCGGGCGACGCAGTTCGCCCGAATCCTTGTCCTCAACGTAAGCCGGCTGCTTCAGGGCGTCCGCGGAACGGCGAAAACCGCGCTTCATGCGCGAGGTTTTTCTCTTCGGAACGGCCATTTTGTTTTTCTCCGTGGTCCATCGTCGCGCGGCCCGGACCGGGAAAGCCCGGGGCGTGGCATCACGCAGTGTGTTGGAATGCGCGGCGTTATACAGGGAACCCAGGCGTTTTGCCACCCCAAAGCGCAAATTTTCTTGCAGGGCCAAAAAAGCCGATCGAAGCATCCGGTCAGGGCTTGAGGACGCAATCGAATATGGGGCCGGCGGATTTGATCCTGGCAAGGTTGGTGGCGGCGAGTTTCCGGTGGCCGGACGACGGTTTTGCCGGGTTTCGGACGAGCGGATTGGGCAGGGCCGTGGCGAGCCGTGCCGCCTCGACGCGGGTCAGATCCTTCGCGGATTTGCCGAACCAGGCCTGGGCGGCGGCCTCCGCACCGAAGATCCCCTCGCCCCATTCGGCGATGTTCAAATAGATTTCCATGATGCGCCGTTTGGTGAGAATGCCGTCGATCATGAGGGCCAGCGGCAATTCCAGGCCTTTGCGGATATAGCTGCGGCCGTTCCAGAGAAACAGGTTCTTCGCGGTCTGCATGGTCAGGGTGCTGGCGCCGCGCGGAGATTCCCCTTCATTGACGAGTGTGTCGATCTGTTTTTCCAGGGCGGACCAGTCGATACCGCCATGCTCGCAGTAGCTGCTGTCCTCGGAGGTGATGACCGAGCGCACCAGATGCGGAGAGATTTCGTCAATCGGGCGCCACTGCCGGTCGACCCAGAGCAGTTGCGCATAGCGGGCAAGCATCAGGGTGCTGACCGGGGGCACGACCGCGTAGAGGACGGTCAGGACAAGCGGCAGTATGATCACGGCCGCGAGGCCTCTTAAGGTCCAGCGCCTTATGCGCCTCAGCGTAACCGGCTGTGCCTTGTTGGCGGGCTTCGAAGCGGTCTTCGTTCCGTCAGGCTGTTTTCCGGATTTTCGAGGCTTTTTCACGCAGGTCCTTTTCATTATCGACAATAAAGTCGCGCACGATCGGGACCGCGTCGCGTTCCAGCGACAGCATTAGCTGAAACACCATGTTGTTGCCATGCAGGAAACTCACTTCGCAGGCGCAAAGGTAAAATTCCCACATGCGGCAGAAGCGTTCGTCGTAGAGTTCGGCTGCCTTGTCCCAGTTGGCCTCGAACCGTTCCCGCCAGGCCTTGAGGGTGTAGTAATAGTGCAGACGCAGAATTTCCGTGTCGCAGACCCAAAGCCCGAGCCGCTCGATCGACTGCATGACTTCCGACAGGGCCGGACAATAGCCGCCGGGGAAGATGTATTTCAGGATGAATGGTCCGGTCGTGCCCGGAGGCGCCATGCGGCCGATGGAGTGGATGACCGCATATCCGTCCGGTTTCAGGCAGTCACGCACCTTGCCGAAATAGCCGTCGTAGTTGCCGACGCCGACATGTTCCATCATCCCGACGGAGACGATCCGGTCGAACTTGCCGGTGAATTCCCGGTAGTCCTGTTTGACGAAGCGGACATTTTTCTCCAGCCCGGCGGCCGCAACCCGCTGTTCGGCGATGGCAATCTGTTCTCCCGAAACATTCAGGGAGGTCACATCGGCGCCTGCGCGCCCCATGTGCATGGCGAGCGACCCCCAACCGCCGCCGATTTCCAGCACGCGCATGCCCGGCTCGATATCGAGTTTGGCAATCAGGTGGTCGAGTTTCGCGGCCTGTGCCTTTTCAAGGCTGTCTTTGGGCGACTGGTAATAGGCGCAGCTGTAGTTCAGACCCTCGTCGAGGAACAGCCGGTAAAGCTCCGTGGAGAGGTCGTAGTGATGCTGCACATGGCGCTTTGTCTTCGACACGAGCGATTTTTCGTGAAACCTGTGCAGCTTGTTGCCGATGCGCGCAATCTGTTCCTGAAGGGGATAGAGGCCTTCAGGCGCAGGATTAACAAAAAACAGATCGATAAAATCGAGACAGGTTGAGCCCTCTTCCAGCGTCAGCGTGCCGTCCATATAGGCTTCCGCTGCCGCGAGTTCGGGATGAAGTACCAGCTTCCAATGGAGTTTGGGATCGTGAAAGCGAATGAATACTTCCGGCCCGTCATAACCTGAGCCGAATTCATGCTGTTTTCCATTCGCATCGACAATCCGGAGACGGCCTCGCTTGATGCAGGACTTCAGTAAGCTTGCTAGCATACGCATGATCACTGTTCCCTTATGGAGAAGGAACTAGCTTAATACTGCTATATTTAACAATGCAACCATGCTTATTAACAAATCCTGTCGGGACGGCTTGACGGGACTTGATTTTCAGGACAGGGAACCGGTGAAGATCTCACCCCTTTCGCGACCGCCCGGCCCTTGTAGCGCTGCGGTCAGAAGCAGCAGGATTGGAACGGGCATTTGACGGACGAGTTTCAGGCGCATCTGGCGAAGTCGGCCGATCGGGTCGAAACGGTCCTGGAAGATATCCTGTCCGCGGAGGTCCGTGATGGCGAGACGGAGCGCCCGGAACGTCTCCTTGCCGCTATGCGGCATGCAGCACTTGGAGGCGGCAAGCGGCTGCGTCCGATCCTGGTGATCGAGGCCGCGGCGCTTTTCGGCCGGGACGATCAGGGCGTGGCCCTGACCGCTGCCGCACTGGAGATGATCCATTGCTATTCCCTCGTTCATGACGATCTGCCGGCCATGGACGACGACGATCTCCGCCGGGGCCTGCCGACGGTTCACAAGGCGTTCGACGAGGCCACAGCCATTCTTGCCGGAGACGCGCTGCTGACCCTGGCCTTCGATGTGATCACCGATGAGGAGGTTCATCCGGATCCTTCTGTCCGGCTCCGCCTCAATCGGGAACTGGCGCGGGCGGCGGGGATTGGCGGTATGGCGGGCGGCCAGATGTTCGATCTGGAATCTGAAGGCCGTGACCGGAGCGAAGCCGAGATCCGGAAACTGCAGGCCATGAAGACAGGTGCGTTGCTGCGCTACGCCTGCCGGGCCGGTGCGATCCTGTCAGATGCCTCGGAAGAAAACATCGACCGGCTGACGCGTTTCGGTGAGGTTATCGGCCTTGCTTTTCAGCTCGCGGATGATCTGCTCGACGTCGAAGCCAGCCCGGAAATTACGGGAAAGGCTACGGGCAAGGACGCGGCGGCCGGCAAGGCGACGCTGGTGGGTTTGTTCGGGGTGGAAAAGACCCGCGAAGAGCTCAATACCCTTCTCGGCCAGGCGGGAGAACTGCTTGCGCCTTTTGGCGCCAAAGCGGGGATGCTATCGGATATTGCCCACTTCGTGGTGCGGCGGGATCGTTAACAAAGTCTGACTGCCGACCCTGTCCGTTTAGATTCCCTTTACCCTTCTGCTGCAAGATCAAGCCTGATTTGCGCTTTGTTTCCGTCCTGAATTCGGATGCTATTTATTGCGGTGGAGGCTGAGACGATGGTTGCGTCGTTTGCCAGCGGATTTGGAAATTTCGATCGCCGGACGGGGTATGCCAGAGGATCCGGTGCCACCGGGCAAAGCAGCGCAGACTCAATGATCGCCAACCTGCGGGCGGCAGCGGAAACCCTGCTTTCGAGGAGCGGGGACGAGGCGTCCAAAGGCAAGGTCGACGACTTCCTCAAAGAACTGGAAGACAGCGTCCAGGTTGCCAGTTCTCTGAAGAACGCCGTCGAGAGCCAGAAGGACAGCGAGCGCGGACAGAAAATTTCCAGGCTGAAGGAGCGTATCGAACAGCTCAAGGAGCGGCTGAAATACGCCACGCCCGAGCAGGCGCGCGCCTTGGCACAAGAACTAAAACGGCTCGGCAAGGAGTTCAAGGCTGCGGCCGCGTCTCTTTCGGGTGGCGGCTCGACAACGTCGGACGTCAGTTCCGCATCGCTGAACCAATCACTGACTGCCGTTCCAGCTGGAGGGGAGATCGCATCGATCGCTACGGCATCGGCTGTGACCGGTGTGTCAGAAACCCCGGCTGACACGGCGAGCGCTACGGCGCTTCAGGCGGAAGTCGTTGTTCCCGCACCGGGTGAATCCGACCCTTCCGCTCAGGCGCCGGCCGATGATGTCCAGGACGACGGGGAATCGTCGGTTGACGACAAGACCCTTGGAGCGGCGATCGATGCCTATACCAGTGCGATCGCGTCGACCCAGAGCCAAGGTGGCTACGACGGAAATTCCGTGAAGAAGGCGCAGCTTGAGGAATTGCGGAAGATCGAGCAGGAGCTCAAAAACATTGCCGCGCGGATCAAAGCCCTCGCCAAACGGGACGACAAGGACGCCGAAAAGGAACTGAAGGCGGCGGAAAAGGAACTTCGCAAGGGAAGCGAAGAGCTCGACAAGTTCCAGCGGCAGCAACAGTCCGCAAACGGCGCCTCACAAGTCATCCAAAACACGGCACCTGCATCCGATACGACGGTCGTTGGAAATACTGCTGCACCGGCTGTCTCAATCGATGCCGGTACGAGCCTCAACCTGTCGACACCTCAGATCAGCGTTTCGGCAAACGTGATCGCTTAAGGGAATGCCTTGGACATGTGCCGATAGAGCCCGGATTATTTCGAACCGTGTGAACGGCCGAAGTCCGGTGCGGCGGTGTCCTGGCCGGCCTCGATGATCGACTTGCGGATGCCGCGGGTCCGTGTGAAGAGATCGAACAGAGCTTCCCCGTCACCCCAGCGTATCGCCCGCTGCAACGCCGACAGATCTTCTGAGAACCGCGACAGCATCTCCAGGATGGCGTCCTTGTTGTTGAGGCACACATCCCGCCACATGGTCGGGTCGGAGGCGGCAAGTCGGGTGAAGTCGCGGAAACCGGAGGCGGAATATTTGATCACTTCCGATTTGGTGACCGTTTCCAGGTCGTCCGCGGTGCCGACGATGTTGTAGGCGATCAGCTGCGGCAGATGGGAGACGATGGCCAGCACCAGGTCGTGATGCTGGACGTCCATGACGTCCACATTGGAACCGCAGGCTTCCCAGAATTTTGTCAACCGCGCCAGCGCGTCCGGATCCGTTCCTTCCGGTGGCGTCAGGATGCACCAGCGGTTTTCGAAAAGGGTCGGAAAACCGGCGTCCGGGCCGGAATGTTCGGTCCCGGCAATCGGATGGCCAGGAATGAAATGCACGCCTTGGGGAACATGCGGGCCGACGTCACGGACGACGGAAGCCTTCGTGGAGCCGACGTCTGTGAGGATCGCCCCTTTCTTCAGGGATGGCGCAATCCATTTGGCCACGGCTCCATAAGCGCCGACTGGCACACAGAGGATGACCAGATCCGCCCCTTCCACCGCCTCCACCGCGTCCAGCGAATAGCTGTCACCCAGGTTCAGTTCCTCGGCGCGGGCAAGGGTTTCCGGCGAGCGCGTGGAGATTGCGATTTCGCGGGCAAGACCCCGGGCGCGGACGGCCTGGGCAATCGAGGAGCCGATCAGGCCGATCCCGATCAGGGCAATGCGATCAAACAGCGGTTCGGACATGAAACAGACAGTACGGTTTTGATTGTTACTTCAGGAATTCGGCGAGGTTGTCGACAACCACCTTGTTGGCCTCTTCGCTGCCGATCGACATGCGTAGCGCATTCGGCAGACCGTAATTGCCGACCAGACGCAGCACGCAACCGCGCGACGACAGGAACGCGTCCGCATCGGTCGCCTTCTTGCCTTCCACTTCCGGGAAATGGATGAGAATGAAGTTGCCGACGCTGGGCGTCACGGTCAGGCCGAGCTTTTCCAGCTCTTTCGTCACCCAGGGGAGCCACTGTTCGTTGTGGTCGACCGCCTTTTCGACAAAGGCCCGGTCCTTGACGGCTTCGATGCCGGCGGCAATCGCAAGCCCGGAGACGTTGAACGGTCCGCGGATGCGGTTCAGCGCATCGATGACATGGGCCGGACCAAAGCCCCAGCCGAGGCGCAGGTTCGCCAAGCCGTAAATCTTGGAGAACGTACGGGTCATGATCACGTTTTCGGTCGTGGCCGCCAGTTCGATGCCGCTTTCGTAGTCGTTGCGGCGAACGTATTCGCTGTAGGCGGCGTCCAGCACCAGAACCACGTTGGACGGTAGGCCTTCGTGCAGCCGGCGGACTTCCGAGAACGGCAGATAGGTGCCGGTCGGGTTGTTCGGGTTGGCGATGAAGACCATTTTGGTCTTGTCGGTCACCTTGGCCAGGATCGCATCGACGTCGGTCTTGAGATCCGTCTCGGGCGCAACAACGGGGGTCGCGCCGGCGGCGCGGATGGCGATCTCGTAGACCAGGAAGCCGTGCTGGGAATAGATCGCCTCGTCGCCCGGGCCCAGGTAGGCATAGGCGATCATGCTCAGGATTTCGTCGGACCCTGCGCCGCAGATGATCCGGTCCGGGTTCAGGCCGTAGACGTCGCCGATGGCTTCACGGAGCGCCGCGGCGGCGCCGTCCGGATAGAATTCCAGGGTTCCGGCCATGCGCGCGATGGCGTCCTGCGCCTTTTTGCTGGCGCCGAGCGGGGTTTCGTTCGAGGACAGCTTGTAGAGCTTCCCTCCGCCGGTCGCCTTGGATTTGCCTGGGACATAGGGTGCGATATCCAGTACGCCGGGGCGCGGCATCGGCCGGTTTGAAGACTCGTTTTCCGTTTCCATCGCTGCGTCAGTCATTGTGTTCATCCTTCGGAGACGGTGGGCTCTTCGGAGGCGAAGTCCTCGTCCGTGTCTCCCTCCACATCGATCGGTGAGGCGTAACCGCCGACCTGTCTCAATACATCCGGTTCCGCGCCGGCTTCGGCGCAGGCTGCGAGAATTGCGGCTTCGTCCAGATCGGAAGAGACCGCGAGCAGCGCATCGACACCGCTCGCCGAGCGATGGAAACTGATGACTTCGATGCCGTGGCTCATCAGGCGGCCCGGCAGGGCGCCGTTCCAGCGGGCATCGAAGACGAGCGTATCGGCGACCGAGCCGTCCGGGATCGCCCGCGAGATGACCAGTGCCGGCAGGTCCGCGGGACGTTCCTCAAGCACCAGAAACGGCAGGCGGGCGATGATCTGCGCACCGGTGTCGCTCAGGCCGCGCCACCAGGGCAGCTCGGACCGTTCTTCGAGCGCGACAAGGCCGAGATCGCCCTTAGAGGCGGCAACCGAGCCGACCACATCGGCCGCATCGCCGCAGGGCTCCAGGTCGACGGTGAAGCCGAAATAGAAGCGGGACAGATCGAGCATTTCGGCCAGATCGGCACTGCCGTCCAGGTGGACCGCATAAGGCCCTTGCAGCAAGGTGCAGGTGGAGATGATGTCGCGCCAGAGATGTTCGATCATCGACAGAGGCAGGGAGCCTTCATGACGTTCGACCAGCTGGCGCATCATGTCGGCTTCCCGGTCGGGCCGGAACATGACGCCGTCGGCGCCGCTTGCCCGCTTCGCCGCGACGATCCCGTCGATGATCCGGGCACGCTCCATCAGCCCCTCATGCAGACGCGCATCGATTTCATCGATCCGCGCGCGAAGCGTATCCAGCGATGTCACGCGATCGTGCGTCTGGCTCATGACAGGCCTGAAACCTCTTTGAAACTCGTTTGTAACCAGCGTTTGGGCGCATAGTCATAGGCATCTGCCGCTGCAAAGGCAAAAGAAAACATTGACACCGACCCCAAGGCACCCATACGTCCTTGGTATCGATTGGTCTATGGCGAGTTGAGTTCGGATTGCTACATCTGACCGAGGCTCCACCCCGCGCCTTATTGAGCGGACCGCTTTTTGCATCATGTGATGCCGGATAGTCATGTGATCCATACAAGGTCCGGTTCGCTCCGATGAATGCGCGTGACCGTTTCTGACAATCATTGCAAACCCAGACAGCGAGTTCGCAACAGCTAAGATGGCCGTGGAAATACCCGATAGCGACGCTACACCCGATCCTCTGACTGAGGTGAATTCGCCTTCGAGCAAATGTGTCCGCTTCGGAGCAGACCAGGCTTTGCCGTTGGATTCGGGAAGCGAAATCGGGCCATGGCAGATCGCTTACGAGACCTATGGCACGCTGAATGCGAACAAGTCCAATGCCGTCCTGGTCTGTCATGCGCTGACCGGCGACCAGTATGTCGCCTCCACCAATCCGATCACGGGCAAGTCCGGCTGGTGGAGCCTCATGGTCGGGCCGGGAAAGCCGATCGATACGGACAAGTATTTCGTGATCTGCTCCAATGTGCTTGGCGGTTGCCTCGGCACGACGGGTCCCGCGAGCACGAATCCGGAAACCGGAAAACCCTACGGCCTTGCCATGCCCGTGGTCACCATCCGCGACATGGTTCGCGCACAGGCGCGCTTGGTCGATCACCTCGGGATCGACACGTTGTTCGCCGTTGCGGGCGGATCCATGGGCGGCATGCAGGTGCTGCAATGGGCGGCGAGCTATCCGGAGCGGGTGTTTTCGGCCATTCCGATTGCGGCCGGCGCGCGCCATTCCTCGCAGAACATCGCGTTTCACGAAGTTGGCCGGCAGGCGATCATGGCGGATCCGAATTGGGTCGGCGGCGACTATATTTCCCAGGGGCTGCGGCCGACCAAGGGATTGGCGGTCGCGCGCATGGCGGCCCATATCACCTATATGTCCGATGAATCGCTGCATCAGAAATTCGGCCGTAACCTGCAGGATCGGGACAGCCTGACCTTCGGCTTCGATGCGGACTTCCAGATCGAAAGCTACCTGCGGCACCAGGGCATGACGTTCGTCGACCGGTTCGATGCCAATTCCTATCTCTACGTGACCCGGGCGATGGATTATTTCGACCTGGCAAAGGAATTCGGCACCCTGCCGAAGGCGTTCAAGGACACGAAGACCCGGTTCTGCATCATGTCCTTCACCTCGGACTGGCTGTTTCCGACGTCGGAGAGCAAGGCGGTGGTGAAGGCGCTGAACGCAGCGGCGGCCAACGTCTCCTTCGTCGAGGTGGAGAGCGACCGCGGCCATGACGCCTTCCTGCTCGATGTGCCGGAAATGTTTTCGACCATTCGCGGTTTTGTGACCGGGGCGGCTGCCGCGCGCGGCATTCCGGCACCGGGAGGGAGCGACTGACATGGCGCTGACATCCCAACTGACGATCGGAAATGACGTTCGCGGCGATTACCGCGTGGTGGCCGACTTCGTTCCGGAAGGTGCACGGGTACTCGACATCGGCTGCGGCGACGGTGCCTTGCTCGATATCCTGGTCCGGGAACGCCGTGTGGACGGACGCGGCATGGAGCTTTCCCAGGAAGGCGTGAACAAATGCGTCGAACGGGGACTGTCCGTCGTGCAGGGCGATGCGGATGAGGATCTCGCCGATTATCCCGACGGCGCCTTCGACGTGGTCATCATGAGCCAGACGCTGCAGGCGACCCATGATCCGAAAGGCGTTCTGAAGGAGCTGCTGCGCATCGGCGACCAAGTCCTCGTCTCGATCCCGAATTTCGCCTTCTGGCGCAATCGCATGCAGCTTCTGTTCCGGGGTCGGATGCCGGTGACCAAATACCTTCCCTATGAATGGTACGACACGCCGAACATCCATTTCTGCTCTCTGAACGATTTCGTGGCGCTTTGCCGGGAGCTGGATGCGACGGTGGTGGACACGGTCGTCCTCAATGGTCAGGGCGACGAAATTCCGGTCCGCGCGCCGTGGTGGGTGTGGAACATCGTGGCCGAGCAGGCGGTTTTCCTGCTGAAGCGCTGATCAGCTTTTTTCCAGGAGGTCGCGATTTCCGGTCATATGCCGGACCGGCTTCATGCCGGCTGGTGCGCCATCGGGAATGAAGACCGGACGGAGAACCCGCAACGGGTTGCGTTTGCCGTCGGCCGGGATACCTCTGAAAACCTGCTTTTCCGCTTCCATGATCAGAAGACCGCTGAAGGCCGGCCAGAAGCGCCGGCCGATGCCTTCCCAGGTTCGCGCCGAGCGCAGGACGAAGCGCGCGCGTGTCGGCGGCATGAACAACGCTTCCGTGTCGCCCATGACCTCGAATTGCGATCCGCGTAAAAGCGCCTTCAACTGGCTGCGCGAATAGGGCCGGCCATATCCGAAAGGTGACAGTTCCGACTGGGACCAGAGCCCGCGCCGGTTGGGAACGACAGCGATCATCCGGCCGCCGGGGGCCAGCACACGCCATGTTTCCCGCAGCAGTTCGCCGGGATTGGAGCAATGATCGAGGGCGTGAACCACAAGGGCCCGATCGAAGGCGGCATCGGAAAACGGTAGCCGGTCGTCTTCCACCAGGGCTGCCGCATTATCCGCCTCCCGCGGCCAGGGAACGGCGCCCTGTTGGGCGGGCATGGCGGCAATGCAGCGTTCGGCTGTTGGCAGATAGGGTCGCATGAAAGGACCGGCATAGCCGACGCCCAGCAGGCTCCGACCGTTCATGTCCGGCCAGAACGTTCGGATCTGGCCGCCGATCAGCACCCGCAGAAGCCGGCCGATGGGCAGATCGTAAAAGGTTCTCAGATCGGCAACGTCGAGATACATGCAGGCTTCCGTTTCAGCGCCGATTCCTCACCAAACCCGGCGCCGCGCGATTGAAACGTGAACCGGATCGTTTCGCAAGGGTTTCGCACTTGTCGGGTCCGGCGCAGTTTGTCACTGTTGGCCAAAGTCCAGACAACCGTTTGACAAAGGTTCGTTTCATGTCCGCATCCAACGTTGAAATCCGCCAGTTTTCCTGTCTGTCCGACAATTACGGCGTCCTGATCCACGATCCGGACAGCGGCACGACCATTGCGATCGACGTTCCGGACGCGGCCCCCTACCTGGCCGTTCTTGAGGAAACCGGCTGGAAACTGACCGATATCCTGATCACCCACCACCACTGGGATCACGTTCAGGGGCTGTCGGAGCTGAAGGAAAAGACCATGGCGACGGTGACCGGGCCTGAGCGGTCGCGGGAGGTTATTTCCGGTCTCGACAAAACGGTAGAGGACGACGACGACATTCTGGCCGGACCGTTCGAGATCAAGGCGATCGCCACGCCGGGGCATACGCTCGACCAGATTTCCTGGTACATCCCCTCCCTCAAACTCGCCCATACCGGCGACACGTTGTTTTCGCTCGGCTGCGGCCGGGTGTTCGAGGGCGACATGGAAATGATGTGGGCGTCGCTGGCGCGGCTGATTCGAAAACTGCCCGCTGACACGACGATCTATTGCGGCCATGAATATACCGCGGCCAACGCGAAGTTCGCGCTGACTATCGACCCGGACAACGAGGCGCTGAAAAAGCGCGCCGCCGTAGTCGCTTCCTTACGGTCCGCAGGCAAGCCGACCCTGCCGACCACCATGGGTCAGGAACTGGCGACCAACCCGTTCCTGCGCGCGGCCGATCCGGGTGTCCGGAAGACCCTGGGGCTGGAAGAGGCGTCCGATGCCGATGTCTTCGCCGAAATCCGGACACGCAAGGACAACGCGTAATCCGATGCCGGGCCCGACAAAAAGCGATCTGATGGCCGATCAGGTCGTCGATCTTCTGAAAATGCAGCCGCATCCTGAAGGCGGGTTTTACGTCGAGACGTTTCGGGACGATGTCACCGATACGAACGGGCGAGCCGCCTCCACGCTGATCTATTTTTTACTGCCGGAGGGTGTGACCTCACGCTGGCACAAGGTCGATGCGGTGGAGACATGGCACCATTACGCCGGCGCGCCGCTGGAGCTTTTGATCAGTACGGATGGCAAGGCGGTGGATGTCCTGACCCTGGGCACAGATCTCGCCGCCGGTCAGCGCCCGCAAGGCATCGTGCCTCGGGACGGCTGGCAGCAGGCGCGGTCTCTCGGGGCATGGACCCTTGTAGGCTGTACGGTCGCCCCGGGCTTTCAGTTCGTAGGCTTCGAGATGGCGCCGGAAGGCTGGGAGCCGGGCCGAGGCTGAAACGCGAGATCGATTGGTTCAGGCCAGCCCTGCAATCGCGTTGGCGAAATCCTTGGCCGAGAACGGTTCCAGATCGTCGACGCCCTCGCCGACGCCGATGAAATGTACCGGCATCTCGTGCTTGGCGGCGATGGCGACGAGGATGCCACCAGCGGGCGGTGCCGTCGAGCTTGGTCATGACCAGGCCGGTGACGCCGGCGACCTTGCCGAAGATCTCCACCTGGTTCAGGGCGTTCTGGCCTGTGGTCGCATCGAGGGTCAGGAGCACCGTGTGGGGCGCTTCCGGGTCGTGCTTCTTGATCACGCGGATGACCTTTTCCAGCTCGTCCATCAGCTCGGCCTTGTTCTGAAGCCGGCCGGCGGTATCGATCAGAAGGACGTCGACCGCTTTTTCCTTGGCTTCCTTCATGGCATCGAAGGCAAGGCCGGCGGCATCCGCGCCGGTATCGCGGGCGATCACCTCGGCGCCGGTGCGCTGGCCCCAGATCTTGAGCTGTTCGACGGCCGCCGCGCGGAACGTGTCGCCGGCGGCGAGCATGACCTTCTTGCCCTCAGTGGCGAGTTTCTGGGACAGCTTGCCGATGGTGGTGGTCTTGCCGGTGCCGTTGACCCCGACCATAAGAACCACATGCGGCTTCCGCCCCGTGTCGAGGTTGAGCGGATGGGCGACCGGTTCCAGTACCTTCTCGACTTCTTCCGACAGGATCGCGCGAACCTCTTCCGGTTCGATTTCCTTGTTGTAGCGGCCCTGCGACAGGCGGTCGGTAATGGCCATGGCGGTATCGACACCGAGGTCCGCCTGGATGAGCACGTCTTCCAGCTCTTCCAGCATGGTGGCGTCGAGCTTGCGCTTGGTGAAGATCGACGAAATGCCGTCAGTCAGCGCGGAGGACGAGCGGGACAAACCGCTTTTCAGCTTCTGGAACCAGGAGCGTTTCGGCTGGTCGTCCGGCACGACCGGTGGTGTTTCCGCCGGTATGTCCGTCGTGACGGGCGTAATGACTGGCGTTTCCGGAACCACTGTCTCGGGTTCCACCGTGTCGCTCAGGCCTTCGGAGAGATCCGGTTCGAGCGCTTCCTCGGCGCCGATGCCGGTGAAAAGCGTTTCTTCCGCAATCGGCGGTTCAGCGGGCGGTTCCGTCAGATCGGGTGCCGCATCGAAACCGGTATCGGCCGGCTCCGGTTCGGATTGGGGTGCGTCGACAACGGGGTTTTCGGCGGAGGGTTTAATGCCTTCGGCTTCCGGCGTCTCGTTCTTGTCCTTGCCGCTGAAAAGCCGTCCCAGGAACCCGCGTTTCTTTTCGCTCATTTCCCCGCCTTGATCTGTTTGAGCCGTCAGGCCGCCCTGGAAAGGACCTTGCCCAGGAGATGGCGGCCGGTATGTCCGGTAATCCGGGTGGTCAGGATGTCACCGGCACTGCCGCCGGAAAGTTCCACTTGTGTGAATTGTTCGGTCCGGCCCAGGCCTTCCTTCTCGATCAGGACCGGCCGGATCTTGCCGACTTCGCCCGCCAGATGGAGGCCCAGGACCTCTTCGCCCTTTGCCCGGAGCCGGGCGCCGCGTTCCTTGACCAGCTGGCGCGGCAGCTGCGGCATGCGGGCCGCCGGCGTGCCGGGGCGCGGCGAAAAGGGAAACACATGCAAATGGGTCAGGCCGCACTCGTCGACGATCCGCAGAGAGTTTTCGAACATCTCTTCGGTCTCGGTCGGAAAGCCGGCGATGATATCGGCGCCGAAGACCACGTCCGGGCGCATGCGGCGCACGTCTTCGCAGAAGCGGATCGTGTCGGCACGCAGGTGGCGGCGCTTCATCCGCTTCAGGATCATGTCGTCGCCGGCCTGCAGCGAGAGATGGAAATGCGGCATCAGCCGCTCTTCCTCGGCAATCGCGCGCATCAGTTCCTCGTCGGCCTCGATGGAATCGATCGAGGACAGGCGCAGGCGCTTCAGGTCCGGGACCAGCTTGAGGATCTTGGCCGTCAGCGTGCCGAGCTTCGGCGCGCCGGGCAGATCGGCGCCGTAAGAGGTGATGTCGACGCCGGTGAGGACGATTTCGTTGTAGCCGTTTTCGACCAGACGCCGGATCTGATCGATCACCACGCCCATGGGCACGGACCGGGAATTGCCGCGGCCGTAGGGAATGATGCAGAAGGTGCAGCGGTGGTCGCAGCCGTTCTGGACCTGGACGAAGGCGCGCGCGCGGCCTTCCAGCCCGTCGATCAGGTGGCCTGCGGTTTCCTCGACACTCATGATGTCGTTGACGCGGACCTTTTCGGTGGCCTCGATGCCGAAATTCGCGACCTGGGCGTAGGAGTTGCGTTCCAGCTTTTCCGTGTTGCCGAGCACCAGATCGACCTCTTCCATTTCGGAAAAGGTCTCGGTTTCCGTCTGGGCGGCACAGCCGGTGACGATGATGCGGGCGTTCGGATTGTCGCGGCGCGCCTTGCGCACGGCCTGACGGGCCTGACGTACCGCCTCGTTGGTCACCGCACAGGTGTTGATCAGGACCGCGTCTTCCAGTCCTGCGGCTTCCGCCTCGCGCTTCATGACCTCGGATTCGTAGGAATTCAGCCGGCAGCCAAAGGTGACGACGTCAATGCTCATGAGGCGGCGGCCCCTTCGGCCGGATCGCCCGAGGCGGTCCTGGTCCATTGAAGGGTGTCGAGGTCGATGTCGCCTTCGAATTCCACTTCCGTCGGCCCGGTCATCAGGACGTGATCGTCGCTTTCGCGCCATTCGAGTTCCAGCGGTCCGCCGGGCAGATGAATGGTCGACTTGCGTCCGGCCTTGCCGTCGCGCGCAGCCGCAACCGCCACGGCGCAGGCGGCCGTGCCGCAGGCGCGGGTCAGGCCGGCACCACGTTCCCAGACCTTCACCCGGATCTGGTTTTCGGCAAAGACGTGAGCGAGCGAGATATTGGCGCCTTCCGGGAAGATCGGATGCCGTTCCAGAAGCGGGCCGACCCGGGAGAGATCATAGGCTTCGATGTCGTCGACCCAGAAGATCGCGTGCGGATTGCCCATGTTGACGACGGCCGGCGTGTGCAGGATCGGCTCGTCGATCGGGCCGATCTGCAATTCGATGGCGCGCGTGTCGGCGAATTCCTCGGCCAATGGGATCTGGTCCCAGTTCAGCCGCGGCTTGCCCATGTCAACGGTGACCATACGCGGCGATTGGCCTGCAAAGGCATGCAGCAGGCCGGCGTTGGTCTCGATGGAGGCAACATCTTTGCCGGCTTCTTCCATCAGGAGACGACCGATGCAGCGGGTGGCGTTGCCGCAGGCATCCACCTGAGTGCCGTCGCAATTGTGGATCCGCATGAAGGCGTCGACGCCCGCGGTCGAGCGTTCCACCGTGATCATCTGGTCGAAACCGATCCCGCTTTTCCGGTCGCCGAGCGCGGCGATGACATCCGGTGTCAGGCGCAACGGCTCGTCACGCGCATCCCAGACCAGGAAGTCGTTGCCAAGACCGTTCATTTTCAAAAATGGCCTGTGCGCCATGTCGGTTTCGTTTCGTCAAAAGATCAGGGGGTTCGGCCCTTTACCGGGCTTTCTTCCCCTATATGGCGGAAAGCCGGGCAAATTACCAGTAGCAGACACGACCGAGGTTGAATTGCGGTAAAGCCTCGATCAAAGGCTCTTTGCGTTGAAGGTGTCGCACGACCGGATGTCGCCGGTCTGGAAGCCCTGTTTGAACCAACGGACGCGCTGGGCGGAGGTTCCGTGGTTGAAACTGTCGGGAACCACGTAGCCCTGCGCCTGTTTCTGCAGGGTATCGTCACCGATGCGGCTTGCCGCATTCAGCGCCTCCTCGATGTCGCCTTCTTCGACGAAGCCCTTCTGGCGGGCGGCAAAGTGCGCCCAGATCCCGGCGAAGCAGTCGGCCTGCAACTCGACGCGGACGGAAAGCGCATTGGCTTCGCGTTCGCTCATGGTGCGCCGGGCTTTCTGGTATTCGGGCAGGATGCCGAGCAGGTTCTGGATATGGTGGTCGACCTCGTGGGCCAGAACATAGGCGCGGGCAAAGTCTCCCGGCGCATTCAGCTGGCCGGCGAGCTGCTTGTAGAAAGACAGGTCGATGTAGACCTTCCGGTCGGCGCCGCAATAAAACGGACCGGTGGCAGCACTTGCATAGCCGCAGGCAGACGGCGCCGAACCGGAGAAGAGCACCAGCGTCGGCTCTGGATAGTCCGCATTGTGCCTGGCGAGGATGTCAGTCCAGGTGGTCTCGGTATCGGCGAGAATGACGGAAACGAATTGAGCCCCTTCGTCGTTGGCCGGTGTCTGCCGTGTTCCGGTGTCATAGGACGGGCTGTCGTAGCCGCCGCCATCGAGACTGCCGAGCAGCGTCAGCGGATTGATACCGGTGATCCAGGCAATGACCAGAACCACCAGGATCCCGGTCAGTCCAAGTCCGCCGCCAGCCCGGGCCCGTCGCCCCGACGGCAGCCGCAGGCGCGGCGTACCGCCCATGCCGCGCCGGTCATCGATGTTGCTGCTTTGGCGACGGCCTTTCCAGCGCATATCCGTTTTCCACCTGCATTTCGGGGTCGAGCCCGTTCTGGATAGCAGGAAAGTCGGGTGTCTTGAATTCAAAAAGACGCAGCGTGAGACGGCTTCGGGTCAGGAAACCGTCATGACGTCGCCGATACGGACCTTCGACAGGATCAGCTTCATATGGGCGGGAGAAACGGCGACACAGCCTTCGGTCGGTGTGTAGCCTTCGCGGGCGATGTGAAAGAAGATGGCGCTGCCCCTGCCCGGGACCGCCGGATACATGTTGCAATCGAGGACGACGACGATGTCGTAGAGCCGGTCGTCCCGCCACATCTTCTCGTGGCTTGCGCCGAACGGCAGTTCCACTGGACGATTGTAGCGCGGATGGCCGGGATCGTCGCACCAGCCGTCTTGCCGTTCCAGCGCTTCGATCGGCAAGGCGGTGCGCGGACGGGACTGGCGATCGGCACGATAGTAAACATTCATGAGCTCGAAGGTGCCCGTTGGCGTTGCTCCGTCGCCCTCGCGCTTTGCATGGGTCACGCCGGATCTCCCCAACGCACACGGAACCGTGATCCCGCCGAGAGTGAGTACGCCCCGGGTCTTTAGCCACGGCAACTGGCGGACTTCCAAGCATTGCGCCGCGTTTTTCATGTTTGTGCCCTTCGGTTTTTCGTTGCCGCGAGGTCTGAGGCAAAGTCTTGATAAACCGGGATTAAAGCCCGCGTGAACAAGAATTGACGAGCAAACGCTTGTTTGTCGAAAAATTCCCTTTCACAAAGGCGTCAGCACACCCCATGTGTTATCTTGCCGCCGGCTACGGGGCAAAAAGGCTTGATTGGCGAGGACTTAGGCGATGACCGCGCGCACGATACTGATTGTCGACGATGATACCGAACTGCGCGAGGCGCTTGTCGAACAGCTGTCGCTTTACGACGAATTCGAAACGATCCAGGCCGATTCGGCCGCAAGCGGGATCGCCATGGCCAAGGAAGAGCATGTCGACCTGTTGCTGATGGACGTCGGCCTGCCGGATATCGATGGCCGGGAAGCGGTGAAGCTTCTGCGCAAGAACGGCTTCAAGGCGCCGGTGATCATGCTCACCGGCCACGACACGGATTCCGACACGATCCTCGGCCTGGAAGCCGGCGCCAACGATTATGTGCCGAAGCCGTTCAAGTTCGCGGTGCTGCTCGCGCGGATCCGGGCGCATTTGCGTCAGCACGAGCAAAGCGAGGATGCGACCTTTTCCATTGGCCGCTATTCCTTTCGTCCCGCCGCGAAACTCATGCTCGACGAGAAGGGTTCCAAGGTCAGGCTGACGGAAAAGGAAACCTCGATCCTGAAATTCCTCTACCGGGCAGGCGAAAAGCCGGTCACCCGGGATGTTCTCCTGCACGAAGTCTGGGGCTACAATTCCGGGGTCACCACGCACACGCTGGAGACACATATCTACCGTCTCAGGCAGAAAATCGAACGTGATCCGTCCAATGCGGAGCTTTTGGTCACAGAAGCCGGTGGATATAAGCTTGTGCCCTGACCGCGAAAGGTCGTAAATCTGGGGCATGAGTCTCGCTGAAGATATCGCGATATTACAGAAAGTCCCGATGTTGTCGGATTTTGCCGACGAACAATTGCGGCTGCTTGCCTTCAGCGCGGAAAGTGCCGATTTCCGGGACGGACAGTTGCTGTTCGACGAGGCCGACCGGGCCGACGGAGCCCTGCTGGTCGCGAGCGGCGAGGTTGCGTTACAGAAGAAGCGCGCCAAGAAGACCTACGAGGATGTGGATGTCGCCGGCCCCGGCACCCTGCTCGGCGAAAGCGCCCTGCTGGTGGATGCCATCCGTCCGTGCCGCGCGGTGGCGATCGGCGACGTGCGCGTCATCCGGATTCGCCGGGCCCTGTTCAAGCGCATGATCATGGAATTTCCGGAACTCGCCCGGCGCCTGTTCGAAGTCCAGGCCGCCCGATTCCAGACGACGGCCAGTGCCCTCGCCCCGATCGGCGAACGCATGGCGGATCTGGAAAAGATTTCCCAATCCCGCGGCCTGCGCGGCACCAAAGACAGCTAAGCTGCACTCGATCCCGGCGTAAATGGTCTGTTTAAGCTTTCACCGGCCTAAGCTGGGCGAAGCCCGTATAGAGCAGGCGCAGCAGCGGCAGCAGGGCAACGACACCGCCGATAATCGCGACCCAGACGGCCGGGCGGATGGCCGTTTCGACGTCGAAATTCGCCAGGAAAACCAGTTTGGGCGGAATGCCGGTGGCAAGGGCGTACCAGGTGTATTCGACACCGGCGGTCAGGGCGGCGGATATGGCAGCGCACAGGGCGAGGACCCAGCTGCGGGAAATATCCAGTTTCGCAATGCTGGCGACCCGGTAGCTCATCAGCAGGATAAACAGTCCGGCCATCAGGGTCGGCTCGGTGACGTCCGACTTTGCCTGCAGGAAGAAGTGGATCAGGGCAAGCACACCGATCCCATAAGTCAGCCTGTGCAGGAGGGTCCAGTTGCGGCCCATCTTGCGCACGGCCGCATCGAAGGAGGTCGCGCCGAGTGCGATCAGCCCAAGGAGGGCGGCAAAGCCGATGGTCAGGTAGATGCGCAGGACGATTTCGGAGGCGACCTTGCCGAGGTGCCAGTTTTCCTGGGCGGCATAGAAGCCGAGATGCAGCAGTGCATAGCAGAGAACGGAGACACCGATCATCCGCCGGACGCCGATCAGCCTGTTCCAGGCAAGGATGCGCCGGAACGGCGTGATGGCAAGGGAGAGCAACAGGAAGCGAACGACCCACTTGCCGCTTTCATGAAGGGCATATTCGAAGGGTTCCGGACGCATGGGGCCAAAGGCCAGATCGGCGAAGATTGCAATCGCGGGCAGGAAGAGGCCGATAAAGACCACGAGCCGCAACGGCGAAAGCTGACCTTTGCGGTCGGTCCAGGGCGCATGGCGGAATGGGATCGAAGCGGCTGTCATGTCCTGCATTTAGAGGGCAATGGGCGAATTTTCACCTAACGCACGATCAAGCCTCGGTGAGGATCCGGTGTTCGGAGCTTGAAGCAGCTTTAAAAATCAAAGACTGGGAAAGGCACAGACCCCGTCTCCCCCCTTGAGGGGGAGATGTCACCGCCGGTGACAGAGGGGGGTAACGATGCGAGCGTCACGCTCTGGCGTCGCGATATGCCGCGAGGCCCAACACCCCCCTCTGTCCGCTCTCACGGACATCTCCCCCTCAAGGGGGGAGAATGGAGCAAGGGGAGCGGTAGTTTGTAAATCACCTAACCCGTGCAATGACGAAATCAGGTTTTGTGTCTCTACTCAGGCCCAGGGATGGGCTTCGGCCATCTTGGATTCGTAAGCGTCGATCTTCGGCGCCTTTTCCATGGTCAGACCGATATCGTCCAGGCCGTTGATGAGGCAATGCTTGCGGAACGGATCGAGTTCGAACGAGATCTCGCCACCGTCCGGTCCCTTGATCACCTGGTTTTCCAGGTCGACCGTCATCGTGGAGTTGGATCCGCGCGAGGCGTCATCCATGAGCTTTTCCAGCTCGTCTTCAGAGACCTGGATCGGCAGGATGCCGTTCTTGAAGCAGTTGTTGTAGAAGATGTCGGCGAAGGACGTGGCGATCACGCAGCGGATGCCGAAGTCGAGCAGTGCCCACGGCGCGTGTTCGCGCGAGGAGCCGCAGCCGAAGTTGTCACCGGCGACCAGGATCTTGGCATCCCGGTAGGCCGGCTTGTTCAGCACGAAATCCGGGTTTTCCGAGCCGTCCTCGTTGTATCGCATTTCGCTGAACAGCGCGGTGCCGAGGCCGGTGCGCTTGATCGTCTTCAGGTACTGCTTCGGAATGATCATGTCCGTGTCGATGTTGATGATCGGCAGCGGTGCGGCGACGCCGGTCAGCGTTTCGAACTTTTCCAAGGCGATTACTCCAGTGGTTTCTTGTCGTTGTTCGGCCGGGTCCTGCGCTCAGGCGGCCAGGCTGGTGGCCTCGTCGACACCCAGCATGAGGTTGAGGTTTTGTACGGCGGCACCGGAGGCACCCTTGCCGAGATTGTCGTAGACGGCGATCAGGCAGGCCTGCGCGCGCGCGTCATTGGCAAAGACATGCAGGCGCATGTTGTTGGTGTCGTTCAGCGCCTGGGGATCAAGCTCCGGCATCCGGTCGAGCTGGGCCAGCGGCGCCAGTTCGACAAAGCCGCCGGAGATGCCGGCGAAATGGTCGGCGATGGCCGCATGCAGGTCGGCGCCGGTCGGCACCTTGGGAAGCGTCGACAGCTGTAGCGGCACGCAGGTCAGCATGCCCTTGTAGTAGTTGCCCACCGAGGGGGTGAACAAAGGCGTGGACGTCAGCGCGGAATAACGCTGCATTTCCGGCAGATGCTTGTGATTGAAGGTCAGCCCGTAAGGCGCGAACATGTTCGCGCCGGTGCCGGCCGCTTCATAGTCGGCGATCATGGACTTTCCGCCGCCGGAGTAGCCGGAAATGCCGTTATAGGTCAGCGGGTAGTCCGCAGGCAGCAGACCGGCCTCAATGAGAGGACGCACCAGGGCGATCAGACCCTGGGGCCAGCAGCCGGGGTTGGTCACCCGCTTGGCCGACTTGATCTTTTCGGTCTGGTCCTTGTCCATTTCAGCAAAGCCGTAGGTCCAGCCCTCTGCCACCCGATGGGCGGACGAGGCATCGATGACCCGGGTGGTGTCGCTTTCGATCATCGACACGCTTTCCCGAGCGGCGTCATCCGGCAGGCACAGGATGGCCGCATCGGCGGAATTCAGGAGATCCGCGCGGGCGCTCGAATCCTTGCGCAGGTGGTCCGGGATCGACAGAAGTTCGATGTCCGGGCGCGTGGCGAGGCGCTCACGGATCTGCAAACCCGTCGTACCTGCTTCGCCATCAATGAATACACGCGCGACCATCGTCCCGGCTCCCTCTCCTGCGTTTCTCGCGAAAACCCGTGCCTCATACACCCAATCGGTGAAAATGTCACCGATATTAGGGGTGCACGAACTCAACGGGCCATTGAGTGATACTCATGATTGGGCCGCATGTCGGTTGCCGCGGCGACCCGGTTGGTCATGTTGAAGAAAGCGGTGACGGAGGCGATGTCGAAGATGTCCCGGTCGGTAAATCCTGCGTCGCGCAGGCCCTGGCGGTCGGCATCCAGAATTTCCGCGGGCCGTTTCGGTGAGCTTGACAGCGAAATCGAGCATGGCACGGTGGCGCGTGGAAAGATCGGCCACCCGGTAGTTCATGACCATGAGTTCGCCGAGGACCGGATCTCCGGAGAGGTTCGCGGACGGGCGGCACCATGAGCGGTCAGGCAATAAAAACAACGATTGACGGAAGATACCGCAACGGCAATCATTTCACGCTCGAGTTTCGACAGTCCGCATTCCGCCAGCATGAGGTCGTTGTACATATCCGTGAAGGCCCTGAGCTTCGCTTCGTCGAAGGCATAGGCTTTCAGAACATTCGGAACCAGGCCGAGCTTTTCCTGGCATAGATCGAAGTAGGGCCTGTGTCTTTTCGCTCAGCGGTGCAGTTGCCTCAATATCCAGAGCCGTCGGTTTTTCTGTCACGTTTATCTCCCCGTTGCAGACGTCGTTTTAATTCGGTTCACCATATCAGGTTAGCATGGGCGTCCCGAAAGGGATAAAAATACGAAAGGGTTGGAAATGCCGGAGTCGCGCGAAGCCGAGAAGAAACAACTCATTGAAAAAGTTCATGCTTCTCTCGCCAAGGAAGATCAGGCGCTCGCCGACTTCGCTGATGCCTTTTTTGCCCGAGGCGCCGCGGAAGACCTTGTTGCCTATACCTGCGAGGAGTTGTGCGGATTCGCGCACCTGGCGTGGCGGGATTTCCAGTCCCACGACCTCGGCACCCATCGGGTCAGCATAACCAATCCCGACTTCGACGCACCGGGCGATAAGGCCGGCGAACTGACCGTCATCGAGGTCGTCAACGACAACATGCCGTTCCTGGTCGATTCGGTCATGGACGAATTGCAGGAAAGCCGGCTTGAAGTCCATCTGGTGCTGCATCCGACCTATATCGTCGAGCGCAACAAGAAGGGAAAGCTGGAAACCGCCGTCGCGCCGAAGCGGAAGGCGAAACGCTCCGACCGGCAGGAAAGTCTCATTCATATCCATGTGGCGCGCATGGATTCCGAAGAGGCAAGGGATGCACTGGAAGAGCGGCTCAACCAGGTTCTCAAGGATGTCCGGTCCGCGGTTCGCGATTTCAAGCCGATGCAGGAACGTCTCGCGGAGGCGATCGATACCTACAAGACCACGGGTATTGCCGGCAGCAATGACGAGATGTGGGAGGCGATTCACTTCCTGGAATGGATGGCGAAGAACAACTTCATCTTCCTTGGCATGCGCGAGTACAAGTTCGAAGGCGGTGTGGAAGAAGGTGAACTTTCCCCCCATGTGGGAACGGGCTTAGGGCTTCTGGCCGACCCGGATGTTCGGGTCCTGCGCCGGGGATCGGAATTCGTTCAGATCACGCCGGAAATCCGTGAATTCCTTTTGAAGCCTGAACCGCTGATCATTGCCAAGGCCAATGTGAAGAGCCGGGTGCACCGCCGGGTTCACATGGACTATGTCGGTGCGAAGATCTTCGATGACGACGGCACCATGGTCGGTGAGTTGCGCATTGTCGGCCTGTTCGCGTCGACGGCCTATACGGAACCGACCGGCACGATTCCCTTCCTGCGCCGGAAGGTCGCCAGCGTCCTGGCGCTCGCCGGCTACGATCAGGACAGCCATTCGGGGCGGGCGCTGATCAATGTGATGGAAGGCTTTCCCCGCGATGAGCTGTTCCAGATCGACAAGGACACCCTGTTCGACTTCGCAATTGCGATCCTGCAGCTCGACGAACGTCCCAGGGTCCGGGTCCTGCCGCGCGCCGACAAGTTCGACCGCTATGTCTCGATCCTCTGCTTCGTGCCGCGCGACCGCTACACCACCGAAGTGCGTCTCAATATCAGCACCTATCTGTCCGGGGTCTACGAGGGCCGGTTGTCAGCCTGGTACGTGACCTATCTGGAAGGTCCGTTGGCGCGGGTGCATTTCATCATCGGCCGCGACAAGGGCAAGACGCCGACGCCGCCCCAGGAGGAGCTGGAACGCGCGGTCGCCGATCTGATCCGGACCTGGCCGGACAGCCTGCGCGATGCGATGCGGGCCCGGTTCGATCCGGTCACGGCCCGGCATCTGGCCGAACGCTATGCGCTTGCCTTCCATGGCGGCTACAAGGAGGTCTACAACTCCGAAAGCGCCCTGTCGGATGTGGTCAAGGTCGAGGCCCTGTCGGAAGAGCGCAATACGGCGGTGACCTTCTTCCGCAATCAAGGTGACAAGGACACAAGGCTCTCGCTCAAGGTCTATCACCAGGGTGCGCCGATCCCGCTTTCGGCCCGTGTGCCGCTTCTGGAAAACATGGGTTTCAAGGTCATCAACGAGCGGACCTACCGGATCACGCCGACCGGCCGGACCCTTTCCTATCTGCACGAGATGACGCTTGAGGCAAGCCGTGGCGGAGAGATCGACTTAAACGCCGATCTGAAGGAACGCCTGGAGCGCCTGTTCATGGCCGTCTGGCAGAACCGGGCCGAAAACGACGGCTACAACGGCCTCGTTCTGTCCGCGGATCTCGCCTGGCGGGATATCGCCGTGGTGCGCGCGCTGTCCAAATACCTGCGGCAGGCGGGTGTCCGGTTTTCCGAAGACTACATGTGGACCACGCTCAACAATTATCCGGATATCGCTTCCAAACTGGTCGAGCTGTTTCATCTGCGCTTCACCCCGTCGACGAACGGCGACGACCGCACGCTCGGCACCGCACGCCTCGAAAGCGACATCAACAATGCGCTGGAAGCGGTCTCCAGCCTGGATGACGACCGGATCCTGCGCCGGTTCCAGAACGCGATCGATTCGATCCTGCGCACGAATTTCTACCAGCTGGATGCGGAGGGCCAACCGAAGCCGACCTTCGCCTTCAAGGTGGATTCGCGCAAGATCATCGATCTGCCGCAGCCGCGCCCCGTTCCGGGAAATCTTCGTCTACAGCCCCCGTGTGGAAGGCGTGCATCTGCGGTTCGGACGGGTTGCCCGCGGCGGATTGCGCTGGTCCGACCGGCCCCAGGATTTCCGCACCGAAGTGCTCGGCCTGGTGAAGGCGCAGCAGGTGAAGAACGCGGTGATCGTGCCTGTGGGCGCGAAGGGCGGTTTCGTGCCCAAGCACCTTCCGGAAGGCGGCGACCGGGAGGCCGTCTTCAAGGAAGGCACCGAAAGCTACAAGACCTTCATCAACGCGCTGCTCGACGTCACCGACAACCTGGTCGACGACAAGGTTGTGCCGCCCAAGGACGTTCAGCGCTACGACGATGACGATCCTTATCTCGTCGTTGCCGCCGACAAGGGTACGGCCACCTTCTCCGATACGGCCAACGGGATTTCGGAAGGCCGCGATTTCTGGCTCGGCGATGCCTTTGCCTCTGGCGGATCGGCCGGCTACGACCACAAGAAGATGGGCATTACTGCCCGCGGCGCCTGGGAAGCGGTCAAGCGGCATTTCCGTGAAATGGACCGCGACATCCAGACCGAACCGTTCACGGCGGCCGGCGTCGGCGACATGTCCGGCGATGTCTTCGGCAACGGCATGCTCCTGTCCAAGGTCACCCGGCTGGTGGCGGCCTTCGATCACCGGGATATCTTCATCGACCCGGATCCGGACCCCGCGACAACCTGGGTGGAACGCAAGCGCCTGTTCGATATGGGCCGGTCGTCCTGGCAGGACTATGACACGTCGCTGATTTCAAAGGGCGGCGGGGTGTTTTCCCGCTCCGCCAAGTCGATCGATCTTTCGCGCGAGGCTCAGGAATTGCTCGGTATCGCCCGGGCCAAGGCCACGCCGCAGGAGGTCATGTCGGCGATCTTGCGTCTGAAGGTGGATCTCCTTTGGTTCGGAGGGATCGGCACCTATATCCGTGCGACAACCGAGACGGACGCGGATGCGGGCGACCGGGCCAATGATCCGATCCGGATCACGGCGCCGGATGTCGGGGCCAAGGTGATCGGCGAAGGCGCCAATCTGGGCCTCACCCAGCTGGCGCGTATCGAATTCCACCGAAAGGGCGGGCGCTGCAACTCTGACGCCATCGACAACTCGGCCGGCGTGAACTCCTCCGACATGGAGGTCAATATCAAGATCGCGCTGGGTGCGGCGGTGAAGGCCGGCAAGCTGACGATCGACGAGCGCAACACGCTGCTCGCGCACATGACCGACGAGGTCGCCGACCTGGTTCTGCGAAACAATTATCTGCAGACGCTTGCCATTTCGATGACCGAACGGCGCGGAACGGAAGACTTCGGCTTCCAGGTGCGCATGATGCGCCGGCTCGAGCAGGCCGGGCATCTGGATCGTCAGGTGGAACAGCTGCCGGACGAGGCGACCCTGGCGGAAATGGCGAAGAGCGGCCAGACGCTCACCCGCGCCGAACTGGGTGTTCTGCTCGCCTATGCGAAGATCCCGCTTTTCGACGAATTGCTGGAAAGCACCGTTCCCGACGATGATTATCTGGGGCGGGAGCTGTTCCGTTATTTCCCGGACGAGATGGCGGAATCTTATTGCGACGAGATCAAGGGCCATCGGCTGCGGCGGGAAATCATCGCCACCATGCTTGCCAACTCGATGGTCAATCGGGGCGGCCCGACCTTTCTCACCCGGCTCAAGGATCAGACGGGGGCAACGACGCAGGACATCGCCAACTGTTTTGTCGCCGTCCGCAACAGCTTCGATCTAACGGATCTCAACAACCAGATCGATGCGCTGGACACGAAAATCGACGGATCTCTGCAGCTTGAGCTCTATGCCAAGGTGCAGGATCTCCTTCTGGAACGGGTGATCTGGTTCAAGCGCCATGTGTCGTTCGAGCAGGGTATGGCCGATGTCGTCGACCGCTTCAGCCGCGGGATTGCCGATCTGCGGCCCCGGTTGAAGACGGCGGTTAGCGGCACTCTGGCTGAAGGGCTCGATGCGGAAGCCCAGCGGTATCAGGAAGCCGGGGTTCCGGAACCCCTTGCGCAGAGGATCGGCTGGCAGCCGGTCGAAATCGCCATTCCGGACATCATCATGGTGGCGGAAGAAACCGAGGCGGCGCTCGATGTTGCCGCCAAGGCCTTTTTCGAGGTCGCGGAATTCTTCCATATCGAGGACATGCATTCCCTCGCCCGCAATCTCCTGCTGAATGATTACTACGACGGTCTTGCCCTCGACCGGGCCCGGTCCGCGCTGGGCTTTGCGCATCGGGATCTGGCGGTTCAGGCGATTTCCGCAGGCGGTTTCGAGACCTGGCTTTCGACCCATGAGAAAGTCGTCGAGCGGACCATCCGGACCGTCAACGAAATCCTGGACGGCGATCTGACCGTGTCGAAATTCTCCGTCGCCGCAAGCCTTCTGGCCGAGGTGTCCAAGTAGGGCGATCCGCTTCAAGAGGCCGGCAATGCCGGCCTTTTCCTGCCGAAGGTTTGAATTATGACTATCACGGGCAAAGGGGCAGGACGCCTCGCCGTTGTCTCCTGGGCGCTGTTCGACTGGGCCGGGCAGCCGTTTTTCACGCTGGTCACGACTTTTGTGTTCGCGCCTTATTTCGCGTCCGCGCTGGCGGCGACTCCGGCCGAGGGCCAGACGTTGTGGGGCTATGCGACGGCCGCCGCCGGTCTCGCCATTGCGATCCTGGCGCCGGTCCTCGGGTCTGTCGCCGATGCGACCGGACACCGGAAGCCCTGGATTTTTGCGTTTTCCGTCCCCTTCGTCATGGCCTGCATGATGTTGTGGCAGGCCGCACCGGGCGAGCCGTCGGGTGTTACGACCGCGCTCGTTGCATTTGCCATCGCCACCTTGTCGATCGAGTTCGCGACCGTCTTCAACAACGCCATGATGCCCGACCTGGTGCCGCCGGAGCGGATCGGACGTCTGTCCGGCGCCGGCTGGGCGACGGGCTATGCGGGCGGTTTGGTGAGCCTCGTCATTGCGCTCGGCTTCCTGGCGGCCAATCCGGAAACCGGACATACGCTTCTCGGACTGGATCCCCTGTTCGGGCTTGATCCGGTCACCCGGGAGGGCGACCGGGCAGCAGGTCCGTTCTCCGGGCTCTGGTATCTTGTGTTCGTATTGCCGTTGTTCCTGTTCGTGCCGGATGCTCCGAAAAAGGCGCGGCTCGCACCGGCCGTGCGCGCCGGTCTTGGCAATCTGGCAACGACCTTCCGGAAGGCGCGGTCGAACAAGGCGCTGTTCACGTTCCTGATCGCCAACATGATCTACAAGGACGGACTGGTCGCGCTTTTTGCCTTTGGCGGGATATATGCCGCCGGCCAGCTTGGCTGGGGGTCGATCCAGATCGGCAGTTTCGGCATTCTGCTGACGATCACGGGAACGATCGGCGCAGTCGTCGGCGGGCGCCTGGATGACACCTATGGCCCGAAAACGGTTCTCTTCGGCGCGCTGGGCATCCTGATCATCTCCGGCCTGGGTCTGATCTCAATCGACCGGGACACCGTGCTGTTCGTGATACCGGCGACACCCGGCGCGCCGGGCAGTCTGTTCAGTTCCTTACCCGAGCAGTTGTTTATGGGGCTTGGTGCCCTGATCGGGGCTGCGGCCGGCCCGCTTCAGGCGGCCTCGCGCAGCCTACTGGTCGCAATCGCGCCGAAGGAACAGATGACGCAGTTCTTCGGTCTGCTTGCCCTGTCGGGCAAGGTGACCAGTTTCATGGCGCCGTTGTCGGTCAGCCTGATGACCGCGTGGAGCGGCAGCCAGGCGGCGGGCATGTCCGTCATCCTGGGGTTCTTCGCCGTCGGCGGCTATCTGCTCTTCCTGACAAAGGAAAACCGCGCCGCCTGAGATCAGACGGCGCGGTTTATATTCGAAAAACTTCGCGCGTGATCAGTGGCGGAAGTGGCGCATGCCGGTGAGCACCATGGCCAGACCCGCCTCGTCGGCTGCCGCGATAACTTCGTCGTCGCGCATGGAGCCGCCCGGCTGGATGACCGCCGTGGCGCCGGCTTCGGCGGCTGACAGCAATCCATCCGCAAAGGGGAAGAAGGCGTCGGAGGCAACCACGCAGCCCTTGGTGAGGGCTTCGGACAGGCCGGCCGCCTCCGTTGCGTCGAGCGCCTTTCGGGCGGCGATACGCGCGGAATCGACCCGGCTCATCTGGCCGGCACCGACGCCGACCGTGGCGCCGTCTTTTGCATAGACGATGGCGTTGGACTTGACGTGCTTGGCGACGCGGAAGGCGAATTTCAGGTCGGCCAGTTCCTGGTCGCTCGGTGCGCGCTTGGTCACCACCTTGAGATCCAGATCATCGACGACGCCATTGTCGCGGGACTGGGCGAGCAGGCCGCCGGCGACCGACTTGACGAACAGACCCTTGGCGCGCGGATCGGCCAGGCCGCCGGTGAGCAGCAGGCGCAGGTTCTTCTTGGAAGCGATGATTTCCTGGGCTGCTTCATCGGCATCCGGCGCGATGATCACCTCGGTGAAGATCTTGACGATTTCCTCGGCCGCGGTGGCATCCAGGGTCTTGTTCAGGGCGACGATGCCGCCGAAGGCGGAAACCGGATCGCAGCGCAGGGCCAGTTCGTAGGCTTGCCGGAGCGTTGCCGCTTCGGCGACACCGCAGGGGTTGGCGTGCTTGATGATGGCAACGGCGGCGGTGCGCGACGGATCGAATTCGCTGACAAGCTCGAAGGCGGCGTCGGTGTCGTTGATGTTGTTGTAGGAAAGCGTCTTGCCCTGGATCTGGCGGGCAGTCGCGACGCCCGGACGCTCTTCGCCGGTCTTGTAGAAACCGGCGGTCTGGTGCGGGTTCTCGCCGTAGCGCATGACTTCGGCGAGCTTGCCGCCGACGGCACGGTAGGACGGCGTTTCCTCGCCGAGCTGATCGGCCATCCAGTTGGAGACGGCCGCGTCATAGGCTGCGGTCCGTGCGAAGGCCTTCAGGGCGAGCTTCTTGCGCAGCTCGATGGGCGATTGGCCGCCGTTCTTGTCCAGTTCGGCGATCACCTCGTCATAATCGGCCGGGTCGGTCACGACCGTGACATAGGCGTGGTTCTTGGCGGCCGCGCGGGTCATGGCCGGGCCGCCGATGTCGATATTCTCGATGCCGGTGGCATAATCCGCACCCTTGGCGACGACATCCTCGAACGGATAGAGATTGCCGCAGAACAGGTCGATGCCGGTGATGCCGTGGTCGGCCATGGCCTTCTGGTGGTCGGCGTCGTCGCGGATCGAGAGCAGGCCGCCGTGAACGGCCGGATGCAGCGTCTTCACCCGGCCGTCCATGATTTCCGGAAAGCCGGTGACCTCGGAAATGTCGAGGACGGCAAGACCGGCATCCTTCAGCGCCTTGTAGGAGCCCCCGGTTGAGACCAGTTCCACGCCCCGGTCCGCAAGCGCCTTGGCGAAATCGATCAGCCCGGTCTTATCGAAAACGGAAAGAAGCGCGCGCTTGACGGGAACGAGCGGCGGAACGGGGACGCTTTTGGAAACAATGGCCATCGATTTGCCTCGTGATGTGGGATTTGGCGTCGCCCTATCACGAAAGCCGGCAAACCGAAAGACGCCTAGAGCATCAGGCGATAACTTTGGAACATTTGATGGCCGAAAGCAGCCCATCGGCTGTGTTGCGTCGCTTGCTCTATTCGAAGGGAAGCTCGGCTTCCGGTTCCATTTCCGTTTCCAGCGTGCCGGGTTTGGCGGCCGCGGTCCGGCGGAATTGCCAGGACTGGGCGGGCGCTTCTCCCAGCCGGCCAGACAGCACGATCTGCATCGTCTTGCGATGGCCGAAAACGTCGGAAAGATAAATCGATTCTTCCAGGGACAATTCGGAGCCCGGAGCATCGAATTCCCAGGCTTCGCCGTCCCGGCAGATCAGAAGCACCGATGTTCCGCTGCGCAGCAGGTTGGCCCGCACCTGCGGATGCAAGTGAAAGCGGATTGCATAGTGGTTACCGGGCTCGACGTGACCAACGGGCGTAAACGTATCGATACCGTCGAGGACGGTTCCGTCGCCGGCCAGCCGCAGGTCCCTTGCGTGAATGACGCCGAATTCCCGGGCGTATCCGTCGTGGGAGGCGGTGATGTGGATGCCGGCATCATCGTCGGAACGGTCGACCTCCACGGATTTGGGACCCGACATGACCGGAGCGCCCAGCCAGTTGTTCAGATACCTGTCCGACAGGAAGCGGCAGGAGGATGTGTCCTCGATTGTTGCCGTGGAATGGGCAGCGGTCGAGCGGCTCACCTTGCGCCAGATATCGTTCGATTTGGGCGAGACGCCGCAATTGACGACGATCCGGTTGAGACGGCTGGAAAATTCGAAGGACAGGCAACCGGCATGAGCGTCCTCGCTCAAGAGAAGCTCGGGCGGCTTGCCCGTGTCCGCGAGCACGATCGTCTCTCCGCCCATCAGCCGCTGGTAACCGGAATGGGGGGCGTTTGACGGTGGCGCGCCGCGGGCATCGTCATATGCCATGATCGTCGCCACAAGGTCGTTCGGCGTAGATCCCATTCCGTTGAAATGAGCGAAGGCGCCGTCACCATGGCGGAAGAACCGCATCATCGGCATCATCCGATCGACGGACTGGAGCATGGTCGCCGGCAATTCCAGACCTTGCGACACCAGCGCCTGCCGGACCGGCAGAAGATCTGTGAGGATGTCGATAATGGCCCTGGGATTACGGGAAATGTGTCCGCCGTCGGGAAGGATCTGTTGTTTCAGTTCCTGATCGAGCCGGCGGACGGCCTGGCGAATGAAGCGCCCCTGCCCGGCCATGGAAACGCTGGCGGCGGTGATGGCGATGGCGACATGAAGTTGCTCGACGCCTTCATCGGCCTCGTTGATCGTCTTGCGCAGAAATTTGACCTGCCGCCCAAGGGAACGCAGGAAGCGCTCGTAGAAGCTATGGTCGCCGTCTTCCAGGAGAAACGGCGATTGGGCGAGCCAGGACATGACCCGCCGGGCCACGACCGGCGTTTCCCAGCCGATGGCGTGGCGCCGGCCGCAGTGTTTGATCCAGTCGTCCACAAGCGCACGGGCGTTCTGCCGTGCGACCTGGCTGTTGGAAGCTCTCAGATCGCGCAGCCAGCCGAAACTGTGCAGCTCGCGCTGCCAGTCGGGGTGCGCCGGCATGATTTCGAACGGGGAAAGGCCCTGGGTTTCGATCAGGTGACCGGAAAACAGAAACCGCCCGCCATAAATGTCGGCCGCGTTGGTGGCATCTGTCGTGCGCAGGTCCTGGGGCGCGATCGTCAGCCGTTGCGGGGTCCTTGACATGGGCTGCAGGCGGAAGAAAGGCCCGCCGTGCAGCCACCTGAGGCCGCGCTGCCAGGCATAATGCGCCATCAGCCGCCAGATGCGGCTTTTTTCCAGGACGGTATCCATGGTCATGGGGGAAACCCGCCAACTCTATGAACGCACGCGCGAATACCGATATCCCTTTCAACGGAGGCCTATACCAAACGGTAAGGTTATCAAATCATTTCAATTATGAGGGAACGAACGGTTTAAGTGCCGTTAAAACCGTTTCAATCGTGCGGCAAAAAAGCCGTCCAGCCCGCCGGGGATGTTTTCCGTATCGGTCAGATGGGAGGGCAGCGTTCTCAGGTAGCCGTCCGGCGTAATACACTGGGAAAGCCCGCCGATTTCGTCGGCAAGGACCGGGACCACCTCGAAACCCGTCGCTTCCGACAGGAATGCACCGATCTGGCTCTCCCCTTCCGACCGTTCCAGGGAACAGGTGCAATAAACGAGTAAGCCGCCGGGTTTCAGCCAGCCCGCCGCCCGGCGCAGGAGTTCCGCCTGGATTTCGGCCAGTTTCTCAATGTCTCTGGGCCGCTTGATCCAGGCAACGTCCGGATGGCGGCGGATCGTTCCAGTCGCGCTGCAGGGCGCGTCGAGGAGAATCGCGTCGAAAGGCTCGGACGGCTCCCATTCGCGCAGATCCGATGCGACGATTTCCGCCGTCAGGTTCAGCCGGGCGAGGTTCTCGCTCACCCGCTTCAGGCGGCTTTTGGAAATGTCGACGGCGGTCACGTTTGCGCCGGCTGAGGCAAGCTGTGCCGTTTTACCGCCGGGCGCCGCGCACAGGTCGGCGACCCGTTTGCCCGATACGTCGCCAAGAAGCCTTGCCGGCAGGGAGGCGGCCGCGTCCTGCACCCACCAGGCGCCCTCTTCGAAACCATCCAGCTTGTCGACGGCGCCTTTCTTCGACAGTCGCACCGTTCCGGCCCCGACAACCGTACCCTCGAGGCGCTGAGCCCAGGTTTCGGGGTCCTGTTTGACAGTGAGATCGGGCGCGGCTTCGCGTTTGTGAGCGGCGGCAATTTCCCGGGCCCGGTCTTCGCCGTAGGTTTCTGTCCAGCTTTCGAACAGCCAGTCAGGCGTGTTCAGCCGGTTCGCATCGAGATCGGCGGTGACATCCTCCCGTTCCCGTCCAAGCCGGCGCAGAACGCCGTTGACGAGGCCTTTGTACGGACGTGCGCGCTTGTCGACGGAGGCGTGATCGACGGCCAAGGAAACAGACGCCCGGTCGGGAACATCGAGATAGAGCATCTGGGCGATGGCGACATGGAGAATGTCGAGGACGCGCCCGGTCTTCTCCGGAATATCCCGGTCGAGCAGACGGTGTAGAATTTCGGAGATTTCCCCCCGGTGGCGGAGGGCGGCGCCCACGATGGCGCGCACCAGAGACCTGTCGTTGGCGGCAAGGGCGCGAAAGCCGGAATGGCCCGACGCCGTGTCCAGCTCCCCGTCGAGCGGGCGATATTTGTGAACCACATTGCCGAGAATGTCCGCGGCGACTTTTCGCGCGGCAAATCCGGGCTTTTCTCGGTTGTCAGCGCTGTTTTGCGCGCCTTGTTTTTGTTTTGGGCGGATTGGCTTTGCCAAGGACGTTTCCGGTATTTGTGCTTTTGAAGCGAAAAAGAGAAGCGCCGCGACCGATTGCCGGCCGCGGCGTGCATACATTGATCATAAGCGCAGGCTTCGTTTCGTAAAAGCGCTTTCTTGTCTGGTATTTTCCGGCGGGCTTCTAGCCCCACGGGCCTTTCGGGCGACGGGGCTCCCGAGGAGCGGCCCCCCAGGGACCGGAGGTGCGGGACGCCGGTTCGGCATCGTAACCGCCGCGGGTCCGGCCGTATCCGCCGCCGCCGATTCCGGAAGCCGCGAGCTTGCGCAGCTCGTTGATGCGGTTGTCCGTGTTCGGATGGGTGGAAAACAGGTTGTCCATCCGTTCGCCCGACAGGGGATTGATGATGAACATATGCGCGGTCGCCGGATTGTGTTCCGCGTCCGGATTGTGAATGCGTTCCACGCCGCCCGCGATCTTGTGGAGCGCGGACGCCAGCCACATCGGTTCGCCGCAGATTTCCGCGCCCATGCGGTCGGCGGCATATTCGCGGGTTCGCGAGATCGCCATCTGGACCAGCATCGCGGCAAGCGGTGCGACGATCATCGCCAGAAGCACGCCGACGAAACCGAGCGGGTTGTTGTTGTCCCGGTTGCCGCCGAAGAAAAACGCGAAATTCGCCAGCATGGAAATCGCACCGGCGATGGTCGCCGTGATGGTCATGATCAAAGTGTCATGGTTTTTCACATGGGCGAGCTCGTGGGCCATCACACCGGCGACCTCTTCAGCCGACAGGATGTTCAACAGGCCGGTGGTTGCCGCGACAGCTGCATTCTCCGGATTCCGTCCGGTCGCAAAAGCGTTCGGCTGGGGGTTATCGATCAGATAGACCTTGGGCATCGGCAGGCCGGCGTTGGCCGCCAGTTGCCGGACGATGCGGTAGTATTCGGGCGCTGTGCGCTCGTCCACTTCCTGCGCATGATGCATGCGCAGGACCATCTTGTCGGAATTCCAGTAGCTGAACATGTTCATCCCGGCGGCGATCACCAGCGCGATCACCATGCCGCTCTGGCCGCCGATCATGTAGCCGATGCCCATGAACAGGGCGGTCATCGCCGCCAGGAGCATTGCCGTCTTGATGTAGTTCATCTCGTCTTTCCCGTCGTGCTTTGTGGGCACGGTCCTTTTTGCAATTGGGAGCGAGGCCTTATATAGCCTCATGTCGAGTTAGAAATGGGGATGTTCCGCAATTCCTGCAAGCAGCAGGCGGGGCAGATCCGCAGAAATCGGGAGTAACGCGATGGCCGGAGACAGCGACGCAAATCCGGAATTCAAGGTTGCCGCCGATGCGCCGTCTCTGCGCACGCAGGTGGAAGAGGCGCCGAAGCGCCGTTTCGAAGACCTGCCGCCGGCCGCCCAACGGGCGCTGAAGGAAGCGGAAGCGCGCCGAAAGGACATCGACGCCAGACAGGCGGCCATGGCGAAGGAAATCAACGGCCGCGGCGGTCTGGAACCGACCCGCTACGATGACTGGGAAATCAAGGGACTGACCTCGGATTTTTAAAGCTAATCCCTGTCTTTCCAGGCAAGCGTCCGGACGACGCCGGCGATCGCTTCCGAAAGCGGTTGCTGCATGTCCGGATCCAGGTGGACCGCATCCACTTCGCTCACCGTGACCACGGACCCGGTATCGAAGAAGGCGGCGCCGTAATCGGCGGCGATGCGCTTGTATTCGTCCTTCAGCTTTTCCGATTCGGCCCGGCTCGCGTCGCCGGAAAACATCGGTTCCAGCGGTGACTTTGAAAAATCACCGAGTGGCGGCGGCGCCATCAACAGCACCTTCGGCGCACGCCCTTCCGGATCGTCGGTCGGCTGGCGGGCGTAGTCCAGAAGTCGCGACATGGCGTGGGCAATGGCACCGGCACTCAGGCCAAAACGGGTCTGCAGGTCGTTGGTGCCGAGCATGATGATCAGAATATCGATCGGCATGTGGGTCTTGCGGACGGTCGCGAGATGGGCCAGGCCGTTCTTGTCGCCGCGCACCGGATCTTCGAAAACCGTGGTCCGGCCGTTGAGACCTTCCTCGATCACGTAGAATTCGTCGCCGAGTTCTTTCTGCAGAAGTCGTGTCCAGCGGACGTCGTGACCGTAGCGGGTGCGGTCACCCGGTTTGAAGCCCCAGGTCAGGGAATCGCCGAAACAGACGACGCTGACCGGTTTGCCGGACTGGCTCATTCGAAAAGACCTTCTTCTGACAATCAATTGCGGTTGACCTTAATGAGCCGGGAACCGGCCAGCAAGGCAGCGAAATTTCCTGTTCAGTTGTTTTACGGAAAGGCCGTGGTTAACAGGCGCTTTACCAAGCAGCGGCTAGGGTAGGGCAGTTACGCGTATCGAATGGCCAGGACATTCATGACTGCCTCCATTGCCAGCTACCGGCGCGGCGCCGCCCTGCCGGTCTCAAACCCGTTCCAGCGCCTTGCCGCCCTGCTCGACGGCGAGGAGCCCGGCATGCCGCCGATCATCATGACGATCGGCGAGCCGCAGCATGCGATTCCGGATTTCACCGGAAGCGTTCTCATGGAGAATCTGGCGGATTTCCGCCGGTATCCGCCGATCAACGGAACGCCGGAATTCCGGAGCGCGGTGGCCGACTGGCTGGACCGGCGCTATGGCCTGGAGGGCATGATCGACCGGGATCGGGGCGTCCTGCCGCTCAACGGATCGCGGGAAGGCCTGTCGTTCGGTGCGATCGCGGCACGGGACCAGTTGGGCAAAGACATCGATCACCCGGTGGTGATCCTGCCTAATCCGTTCTACCAGACCTATGCGGCGGCGGCCCATATCGCGGATGCGCGCAGCCTGCTGCTCGATGCGGAGGCGGGACACAGTTTCCTGCCGGATCTCGACAGTCTCGATCCGGATCTTCTGGATCAGACAGTTGCCTTCTACGTTGCCTCCCCGACCAATCCGGAAGGGTCGATTGCCGATATCGGCTACCTGAAACGGCTGATCCGCCTTGCCCGCAAGCATCGCTTCTTCCTCTTTGCCGACGAGTGCTACTCGGAAATCTACCGCGATACGCCTCCGCCGGGCATTCTGGAGGCCGCCAGGGATCTCGGTGGCGGGCTCGACAAGATCATCGTCCTGAATTCCCTGTCGAAGCGGTCGAACCTGGCCGGCCTGCGTTGCGGATTTGCAGCCGGAGATCCGGATTTCATGGAGAAATGGGCGAAGTTCCGAGGTCTCGCAGCACCCCAGGTGCCGCTGCCCAACCAGGCGGTTGCGGTCAGGGCCTACGGCGACGAGGCGCATGTGATCGAAAACCGCAGGCTCTACAACGAGAAATTCGCCGCCGCGGAACGGTATCTCGCGCCGATCCTGGGACCGGTGACGCCCGAAGCCGGCTTCTTCCTGTGGCTCGACATATCCCGCTGGGGCGATTCGGTCTCCGTCACCCGCGATCTCTGGCGCGATGTGGGGGTGAAGGTTCTTCCAGGCGGGTACCTGGCCTCCGATCAGGCCGATGGCACCAATCCGGGTCGGAACTACATCCGTGTCGGGCTGTGTGCGCCATTGGAAATTACGGAAACCGCTCTTGAACGGCTGGCGAACTGGCTCGGAGACAAGACACTGAGACATACGACAACGGGGAACGGGGCATGAGACGGGCAACGGCCATGCGCGGCAACGGGCGGCGCGCCTCCATCGACCTCCTGGACACGCAGAGCCCGATCAAGCGCTTTGTGAAACGCAATGTTGCCGGTTTCTGCGGACTTTGCGTGATTGCATTTGCCGCTGCGCTGGCGGCTGCCCTGGCGACCTGGTCGGTTACGGATCCAAGCCTGAACCATGCAACGGAAGAGCCGGTTCGCAACGCGCTCGGCACGCCGGGGGCGGTCATCGCCGACATCCTGATGCAGACCATCGGACTGGCCACTGCCGTGTTTCTGGTGCCGGTCGTGCTGTGGGGGTGGCGGCTCTTGGCCGGTCATGCGCTACGTATCGGCCGTAAGCGGCTCGTCTACTGGTTTGCCGGGTCCGTTCTGGCGGCAGGCGCGCTCGCCGCCCTGCCGGTTCCCGAAAGCTGGCCGCTGCCGACCGGACTTGGCGGATTTTTCGGCGATGCGGTCCATGCCGTTCCGGGAATGATCACCGACAACTTTACCGAAGGGGCTGCGACCATCATCGGTGTGCTCGGGCTCGGATTGCCCGCCATCTTCCTTCTGGTTTCCGCGACAGGGCTGTTCGGACGTACGGAAGCGGAAATGGAAATGGCCGATGGCAAGGCCAAGGCAACGGGTCATGGCAAGTCGCTGGAAGACGATCTCGGGCTCGATGACGAGGATGGTGGCGATTCGCGCATCGGGCTCTTCATGGCGGCCACCGTGGGCCTGCTCGGCCATTGGTCGCTGATGGCCTTCTCCTTTGGCCGCCGCCTTACCGGACGGTCCATGGGCCGGCAGGCGCATGAGGAAGACTGGGACGAGGAAGACGAGGTCTACGAACCGGAAGATACGCGCCAGAGGGGCACTCTGCATGCGTTCCGCCGCGCTCTCGCGGGCAAGCTGATGCCCGACGACGATGATGGATTGTCCGAATTCTACGAGCGCGGCCGCGCGGCTCCCGATGACGATCCGCACGAGGACATCTTCGAGGACGACGAAGGCGAGGGTTTCGAGCCGGACGAACTTCTGATCGACAAGGGTCCGGTTTCCGACCGTCCGGCCGCGGTGCCGGTCGGTATTGCAGGGCCGAAGCCGGAGGTCGCACCCGGCCGCGTGATTCCGCCGGCACCCCGGCCGAAACAGGGCAAGCGGGTGATCGCGGAAGCGCAGCCGTCGTTCCTCGGCGCACCGGAAGAATACGAGTTGCCGCCCTTGCGGCTGCTCGCCGAGCCCAAATCCGGCGGCAAGGTTCCCGGGCTTTCGCCCGACGCGCTGGAACAGAACGCCCGGATCCTGGAAGGTGTGCTGGAAGATTTCGGCGTGCGCGGCGAAATCATCGAGGTTCGTCCCGGCCCGGTGGTGACGCTCTACGAGCTGGAGCCGGCGCCGGGCATCAAGTCGTCCCGGGTTATCGGCTTGGCGGACGATATTGCCCGGTCCATGAGCGCCATATCGGCCCGTGTCGCGGTCATTCCGGGCAAGAACGCGATCGGGATCGAACTTCCGAACTCACGCCGCGAAACGGTCTATCTGCGAGAGCTTCTGGCCGCGCAGGACTTCGAGAAATCCAAGTCAAAGCTCGCGCTCGCGCTGGGCAAGACGATCAACGGCGAAAGCGTCGTTGCCGATCTCGCCCGCATGCCGCACCTGCTGGTGGCCGGGACCACCGGTTCGGGCAAATCGGTGTCGATCAACACCATGATCCTGTCGCTGCTCTACCGGCTGACGCCGGACGACTGCAAACTGATCATGATCGACCCGAAGATGCTGGAACTGTCGATCTATGACGGCATTCCCCACCTGCTGACACCGGTGGTGACCGATCCGAAAAAGGCTGTCGTCGCCTTGAAGTGGACCGTCCGCGAGATGGAGGACCGCTACAAGAAGATGTCCAAGGTGGGCGTTCGGAATATCGACGGCTACAACACGCGCATCAAACAGGCGCTCGAAAAGGGCGAAAGCTTCACCCGCACCGTCCAGACCGGCTTCGACCGGGATACCGGCCAGCCGATCTACGAGGAAGAGGAGCTGCCGCTCGAAACGATGCCCTACATCGTCGTGGTGGTCGACGAAATGGCCGACCTGATGATGGTCGCGGGCAAGGACATCGAAGGCGCGATCCAGCGGCTCGCCCAGATGGCCCGCGCGGCCGGCATTCACCTGATCATGGCGACCCAGCGTCCGTCGGTGGACGTGATCACCGGTACGATCAAGGCGAACTTCCCGACCCGTATCTCGTTCCAGGTGACGTCCAAGATCGACAGCCGCACGATCCTCGGTGAAATGGGCGCGGAACAGCTGCTCGGCATGGGTGACATGCTGTTCATGGCCGGCGGCGGCCGGATCCAGCGTGTCCACGGGCCATTCGTGTCCGACGAGGAGGTGGAAGAGATCGTGGCGCACCTGAAAGTTCAGGGAACGCCGCAGTATCTGGAAGCGGTCACAGAAGAAGAGGACGAATCGGACAGCCCTTATGACGGCGGCCTTGCCGGAGGGGATGAGGGCAACGATCTATACGATCGTGCCGTCGCCATCGTCCTGCGCGACAAGAAGGCCTCGACCTCCTATGTCCAGCGCCGGCTGTCGATCGGCTACAACCGTGCCGCCTCGCTGATCGAGCGCATGGAGCAAGAAGGCCTGATCAGCTCGGCAAACCATGCCGGAAAACGCGAAATCCTTGTGCAGAACGGGGTGGAAGACGATCTTTAGGTCCGGGAATGCCCAAGCTTTGCCACAAGAACAGGCTAGGCAGGGTGAAACGACTCACTTTACCGATGCAGGAAACGACATGCCGATCCGCAAATTCGCATTTGTCCTGAAGACGCTGATTGTTGCCGCCGGTCTGGCGCTTGTTGCCGGCGGCCCCGCCCTCGCGCTCAGCGATGACGAGGCAAAGACCCTTGAGGACGTGAACGCCTATTTCAATTCGGTCAAAACCATGCACGGCGACTTCGTCCAGTTCGGCCCCGAAGGCAGCCAGTCGGACGGCAAATTCTATATCGCCCGGCCCGGCAAGGTGCGCTTCTACTACAATCCGCCTGCGAAGCTCGACATCATCGCCGACGGCAAGTCCGTTTCGGTCAGAGACCGGAAGATGGCGACCCAGGACATCTGGCCCTTGAGCCAGACGCCGTTGCGTTTCCTTCTGTCGGACGACATCGATCTGCAAAAGGACACGAATATCACCAACGTCCTGGTCGAAGACGACCTGGTCACGGTGACGCTGACCGACCAGACGACCTTCAATTCCGGTGTGTTGACCCTGATCTTCGATGCCAAAAACTATGCGTTGAAGCAGTGGACGGTGCGCGATGCGCAGGGCTACGAAACCTCGGTGGCCGTTTATAACGTCGTCGCCAACGGCCCGACCAATCCGGATCTGTTCAAGATCGACTATCTGGCGAATGCGCGGCAGGACCGCAACTAGATCTCGGACGGGACATCTCCGCCTTGTCGAAGCAGGCTGCAGAAACCGCCTCCGGGCCGCTCTCGCTCGTGGCCCGGCTCCTGGCGGAGTATTGCGCCAGGAACGGCCTGCGGCTCGAAATCGATCCTGAGATCGGCCACGCGGGCTATATCGAGGCGCCGAACGGCCGGCGGTCCTGGTTCAAGGGAACCCATTTCGATCTCAATCCCCTCGGCGCCGCGGAGATCGCGAACGACAAGGCCTATGCCGCGCATTTTCTGAAACAGGCGGGTTTTAATGTTCCGCGCGGCGTTCTTGTCAGCGCCCCGGCTATGATCGACGCCATCTGCCGGAAAAATCCGGCCCGTGCCGGGAAGATGACCGGTCCGGATCAGGCGCTGAGCTTCGCCGAAAAGGCGGGGTTTCCCGTTTTCATAAAGCCCAACGACGGCCAGGAAGGGATCGATGTGGTCAAGGTCTCAAGCCCCTATCAGCTTGAAACCGGTCTGGCCCGCCTGTTCGGGCACCACGATCACCTGCTCGTCCAGGAAGCGGTTTCTGGCCGGGATATCCGGATCGTCGTTCTGGAAGGCAAGGTGCTTTGCGCTGTCGAGCGCCGGTCGGCGGAAGTCCGTGGTGACGGGGTGCGTACGGTCGAGGCGCTGCTGGAGCATATGCCCGGTCAGACGCGGGCGGATTACCGGCTTCTCAGCGAACTTGCCGAACAGGGTCTGACCCTTGAGTCCGTTCCGGAAACGGGTCAAAGCGTGCGGCTTCTGCCGGCGGCCAATCTGTCGTCCGGGGGGACGGGATCGATCGTGACCGATGCGCTTTGCGGCGCGTTCAAGGAGATTGCCGTCTCGGCCGGTGAGGTCCTTGGCCTGACCTATTTCGGCGTGGACATGCTGGTGCCGGATCTGTCCGATCCGGCGGGCGGCTACACCATTCTGGAAGTCAACGCCGCGCCGGGCCTCAACCAGCTGCATCGGCTCGGAGCCGAACAGGCAGCCGTTGCCGAAGCCGCCTATAGCCGAGTGTTCGATGCGCTTGCCCGAAGGCTGGCTTCTTAATAATCGCCAAGCTTGATGTCCGGCGTGTATTCGCCGGGAACGTCCTTGGTCACCGCCTGCCCGCACATGGTCCGGCCGCGGGTCGCGTCATAGGTGAGCGAGGGCGAGCCGGACAGTTCCCAGCCCTTATTGAGCGCCTGCGTCACGCGATGACAGAATTCGCTGTCATCGACACCGGTGATGAAGCGGTAAAGTCTCATGATATCCGTCTCTTGTCAGGCTTCGGAACGGGCTGCGATCGCATCGGCGATGGCGATGACGCGCAGACCCATGTCCGCATGTAGCCGTTCCACCATCTTGCCGTCCACCTGAATTGCACCCTTGCTGGCGTTTTCCGGCTGATCGAAGATCTCGTTGATCTTGCGCGCCCAGGCCACTTCTTCCTCGGACGGGCTGAAGGCCGCATGGCAGGCTTCGATCTGCTTCGGGTGGATCAGGGTCTTGCCGTCCATTCCCATTTCAACGCCTTGCGCGCATTCCGCGGCAAAGCCGTCGAGATCGGAGAAGTTGTTGTAGACGCCGTCGAGAATATCAATGCCGCCGGTACGGGCGGCGGCGACGCAGGTCATCAGCCAGGGCATCATCACCTCCCGGCCCGGATTGAGCTTGGCGCGGGTCTCCTTGGCGAGATCGTTGGTGCCCATGACGAAACAGGACAGGCGCACTTCCGGGTCCCGGCCGCAGGCGGCGATGGCGGCGGCATTGAGCATGGCAAGCGGCGTTTCCATCATCGCCCAGAGCCTGAGGCTTTGAGGCGCGTTGCCGAGCGCCAGCTTGTGCGCGGCCCGCTCCAGATCTGCCGGGCTGTTGACCTTCGGGATCAGGATCGCGTCGGGCTTTGCGTCGATGGCCGCCTTGAGATCGTCCTCGCCCCAGGCCGTATCCAGGCCGTTGATGCGGATGACGACTTCCCGGTCGCCGTAACCGCCGCCCTGAACCGCCGTCACGATCTGGGATCGGGCCTCCGCCTTCATGTCGGGTGCGACCGCGTCCTCAAGGTCGAGGATCAGACAGTCAACGTCGAGGCTCTTGGCCTTTTCCAGAGCACGGGTATTGGAACCGGGCATGTAAAGGGCTGAACGGCGCGGGCGGATGGATGTCGTCATCGGAGGGTCTCTCGGTTCCGGAACTGTTTGCAGCCAACTTAGAGGAAGGCGATGCCGGATGGAATTCACCTAAGGGTGGAAGAGGTGCGTGCTGGAGAGGGTATTGGATCGGCTTGCGTAAAAGCTTGTTCCACATCACAGTTTCCCGCATGCCCGCGCTGTATCAGGGGAGGCATTAGGGCGCGGGGCTCCAGTTCCGCCGCCTGTTGTGGCGAGACAGTTCAAGGGCGAGGGAAGACGGCGGTATGTGGCGGACCCATTTGATTATTTTAGGGCTTCTGGCACTTCTGGCCGGAGCGGTCCTGCTGCTTGACCGATATCTGTTGCTGCCGCGCGGCGGGCCGTTGCCGGTCGATATGCGCGGCGCTTTTATCACGGTCTATCTGCTCTGGCTGCTTGCCCAGATCGTGGTTTCCACCTCTCTCCTGCTGGTGTTGAAGGAGCCAAAGCCGGTCTGGGTGCATGTTCTGGGTGCGCCGATCGCCATTGTTCTCGTGATCGCGGGCTTCTTTATCTATTCCGGCGTCGACTCTTATCTCGCCGGAAACGCCCGGCAGGCGCGCCTTGATGCGCGCGCGGGCTATGCGGATGCCGTCCGGCTGGTGGAATGGAAGCTGGAGCCGGCGGACGGAACGCCGGAACGAGCCCGGCTGATCCTTGTTTTCAAGGCCTTCGGGCGATTCGCGGCCCATATCGAAGGGCGTTCAGCAGAGGATATGCAGACTTTTGCCGGCGAGCTGAAGCCGCAGGTTCAGGTGGAGGCCGGAGAGCGGCTGGATGTCGTTCTTCCCCTGACGCATTACCGCGAGCAACCTGCCGAAGATGTCTCGGTGACGCTTTACCTGTTCAAGGACGAGACCGGGAGTGCGCCGGAAAATATCCACATGACCTATCGGACCGGCCTGACCGTCCGGGATGATGGAAAATATTTTTACGCCCCGCTTCCGCCGGAAGGTGTGCGGGCGTCGCAATAGGTTCAGGCTTCAGGTGCCGGTTCGGATCGGGACGACCTGCCGAAGATCATGTCCTTCGCCGCGATGACCGCGCCGACCGTAATGGCGATACAGGCGAGTACGATTGAAAGCGTAAAGGCGCCGAAACCGAACAGGATCAAGAGCAGGGTGGAGAGAAGCGGCGCCGAATAAGCCGCGGCTCCGAGCACCTGTATATCGCCGCGCTTGACCCCGATATCCCAGGTGAAAAAGGCCAGTCCGACCGGAAACAGGCCGAGGGCTGCAACGGACAGCCATTCGGTCGTGCCGGCCGGCCAGATGGTCTGTTCCAGAAAGACGTGGCACAGGGCGGACAAAAGGGCGGTCATCAGGCAGAAACCGGCCACCGCTTCTGTCGGGACATTGCCGAGCCGGCGGGACAAGACCGAATAGGACGACCAAAACAGGGACGACGTGACCGCTGCGCCATAGCCGAGCGCGGAGCCGCCATCGAGAGACAGGCCTTCGCCGCCGGTGATCAGCAGGGCGGCGCCCCCCAGACCCAGAACGGTTCCGATGACGTGATGCAGTCTCAGCCTTTCGCCGGGCAGGAAGGCGGAAAAGACCACGATCAGCAGCGGCCAGGTGTAGTTGATCAGATTGGCGTCGACCGGAGGCGCGTTGCGGATCGCCGTGAAGTAGAAGAAATGAAAGCCGAAGAGACCCAGGGTGCCGAAGGCCCAGACCTTCAGGGGCTGGCGCAGCAGATGAAGATTTCCCTTAAAAGCCAGCCAAAGGATGGCTAGCGCGCCGGAGAGGCCGAAACACAGGGCATTCAGAAGGAACGGTGGAACCTGCCCGGATCCCGCGCCGAATACGCCGAGCGTGGCCCACATCAAGATGGCGCTCAGCCCGATAAGCGTGGCACGCAGCCGATCGGCGTGAGCTGACATGGGGTTACCAATCCTTCCGCTTTCGGGTTCGTCCGGTTCAATTCACGGGCATATGGGGGACATGCTTATCAATTCGCAACCGGAATTTTGCCGGGGCGCTTGATTGTCGGTCGCGTTTCGGGACATCTTGCGCTCACACATACCGATCAACTCCCGGAGATCTTATGAGCAAAACGGACATCAGGGCCATCAGGTCCGACGAGGCCCATAAACTTGCACCGCTCATTGCCGAAAATGCCCAGGCTCTGAAACGGGGCGCGCCACGGCGTCCCGACGACTACTATGCGGAACGCATTCTCGCCGACAAGACGGCTGAGGTGATCGGTGCGTTTCAGGAGGATCAGCTCATTGGCTTCGCGGTCTTCTTCGATCTGCCGGAACTGATCACGGGTCTGCGCATCGGCCAGCTCGAGGATATCTACGTGCATCCGGATTTCCAGAAGCAGGGTATCGGCCGCAAGATGGTCGAAACCCTGGTGGCGGAAGGCCAGAGCCGGGGCTGGCTGCATCTGCGCTGGCTGGTTCCGGGCAAGAACGTTCCTGCCGTGACGCTTTACGAAAAGCTCGCCGAGCCCGATCACCGCAAGAGCTATGTCATTCCGATCGACCGGATCGCGGGCGACTAAAGTCCTTAACTCAGGACATTCCTGGTGCGAGCGGCGGGATCGCGATGCCGAGCGGCACGATCCCGACCCGGAGCGCGCCGTTGTCGATCGTCAGCGGCAGGCGGGTGACTTCTCCGCCTTCGGGGCCCGTTTCCCGGACGCCGAAGGCCATGGCAGTTCCCTTCAATGTTGCCGGGATGCCGGTTTCGGCGGGAAACAGGCGCGCGAGCAGGTCGTCCGCATGCTCGATGCCCTTGATCAACAGATCGACCTTCCCCGACAAGCTGCCATCAGCCGCCAGTCGGAGTTGGCCGCTTGTGGTGATTTCGGTCAGTTCTGATTTCAACGACATCCAGACAAGGTCGATCGGCAAGGATCCGTCGTCATCATGCGGTATTGCCGACAAAGGCGCGCCGGAGAAAAGGTCCAGGCCATTTTCCAGGCGCAGGTGCGCGCGGGCATCGACCGGAGCGCCGAGCCCGTCGGGCTGCCCGACCTGAAGCCCGTCCGCCGATGCAAAGGCCTCGATGGTGTTGGGCGTCTCGGGAACCGGCCGGGCATGAAATTCGACCGTTTTGGCTTTGAGGCCTCCGAAATCGAAGTCGGTCGACGCGAGATCGAAATCCTCGATCGAGGCATCGACCTTGCGAATGCCGTTGCCCGAAACCCGAACGCTTGAAAGTGCCGATGCCCATGTGGCGGATAGGGCTTCTCCCTGGAATGGGATGCCCGCGGAGGCCGGGCCGTCGGCTTCGAAAATCACGTGCCACGGATTGTAGACGAGGGCGACAGCTTCCAGGCGCTTCAGAGAAATCGACAGGCCGGAGGCATCGGTGATGACCGGTTCGAGGCAGCCGATTTCAAACCGGAAGGGAAATCCGCCGATTTCCCGTTTGTCGCAGGCAACCCGGTTTCCCGAACCGTTGAGGACGCTGAGTTCGGCGGTGATCCGTTGATCCACGATGCCGCGAATATAAAACCAGCCCCCGGACCATGCCGCGATCACGACGGCAACCGTTGCGGCCATCAGCGTGTAGCGGAATTTCAGATTTTTTTTCTGTCCGGCGCCCAAGGCGGTCTCCTGCGATCCTGCTTCAAAAATCGGTCGTGGCCGGGTGCCGCCCGTTGCACGGGCCGTCGGCCATTGTTATGTGAGCGGCAACAATGACGATTTAACGGACGGATATGAGCGATTTTTGGGTCTTTGGCTATGGGTCTTTGATGTGGAATCCAGGCTTCGACCACGTTATGGCGCAGCCGGCCCTGTTACGCGGGGCGCATCGATCGCTGTGTGTCTATTCCTGGGTTCACCGGGGAACGGAGGAAAATCCGGGTCTTGTGTTCGGCCTGGATCACGGCGGTGCCTGCCGGGGGATGGCGTTTCGGGTTCACGGCGGCAACCGGGAAGAGACCGTCGCCTATCTGCGAGCGCGCGAACAGGTGACCGGCGTTTACCTGGAAAGCTGGCGCAAGGTCTCCCTTGGTGGTGGAGAAACGGTTGAAGCGCTGACCTATGTCGTCGACCGAAGGCATCCGCAATATGCCGGCGCCCTGCCGCTGGCGGATCAGCTTGGCATCGTCACCGGTGCCGTCGGCAAATCCGGCCGTAATCCGGATTACGTGCTGAGCACGGCGGCACACCTGGAAGAGCTGGGGATTGTCGATCATAACGTCGGCTGGCTCGCCGAGCAGCTAAAAGGCTGACTTGCGGTCGCAGCCTATTCGCCCTCTTCCGGAAACGACAGATCGTTCAGGATCGAACGGCGCATTCCGGCATTTTCCGCCAGGAGATGCACAAATACGTCCGACCGTGCCAGCCTGCCCTTGGTGAGACGCGGGCCGTGACGCTTGCCGTGCCGGTCAATCTCGCCGAGCCAGATCGGGCAATCGCTCTTTCTCTTTCCTGATCGCGGATCCGGTTTCGCAAGCAGGATAACAACGGCCTGTCGGCAATCCTCCAGATCGGCGACAGACATTTTCGTGAAAATGTAGCGCTGTCCGCTACGGCCGGCGAAATAGCGATAGCGCTCCGCCTGGGCGAGCCCGCTCAGAAAGCCGGGAGAGGAACCGGAACCGGTAACTGACGTCGTAGACATAGCGCATCTTAGAACATAAGGGGAACATTGACAAACGCGAATTGAGCGCGTTCGCCGCTTGTTCTTTCATATGGGAATCGAAACGATTCAGCGCAATCCTAAGACTCTGGCCTTACGCTTTCGCGTTGGCTGCCTTCCGGTTCCGGTCATAGACGGCGAGCATGGGTGTCGGGCTCTCGGCGGTCCGCGCTTCTTCGCACAGGCGGATGGTAGCGGTTTCGATGGTGTCGACTAGGGTATTATGAAAGGCACGGGCCCCGAGGCCCGGTGCGATCGGCGGCAGAAATTCAACGAGCACCGTTCCCGGATAGATGATCCAGGACGCACGCGGCCAGTAGAGCCCGGCGTTGAGCGCGACGGGCAGAACCGGGCAGTTCAGGTCCTTGTAGAGATGGGCGATGCCGAACTTGAACTGCGGCTCCGCGCCCACCGGGCGCCTTGTGCCTTCGGGAAAAATCATGATCTGCCGTTCGTCGGCAATGGTCTGCTTGGCGGACTCGACCATGGCCGCCAGGGCCGCCGCGCGTTTGCCGCGGTTGATCGGGATCTGCTGGTATTTGGCGGTATACCACCCGAAAATCGGGATCCAGCGCAGTTCCCGCTTCAGGATATAGGTTGCGTTCGGCACATGCGGGATCAGCGCGAAGGTTTCCCACGCCGACTGGTGTTTGGACGCAACGATATAGCCGCCCTGGGGGATGTTCTCCTTGCCGCGGACCTCGACCTTGAGGCCGACGATGATGCGCAAGAGAAACAGCAAAATGTTGGCCCAGAACGGAACGACCCACCAGCCCCACTTGCGCGGCAGCAGGAGCACGGGAGAACCCACGAGCATCAGGGCAAGGGTGATCGTGTAAAACAGGATCTGGAAGATGGAGGAACGCAGAAAAAGCATGGTACCTGGGGCATTGAGGAGCGCGGGCCCTGCCGGTCACCTCCGTCAGGAGCGAAGCGAGCGCAGGGCGTTCTGGCCGAGGATCCGAAAGCTTGCGAGGGTATACTTCACATATTCGCGCAAGAGAAGCCGGATTGTCGCCGGTTGGCGGTACCAGGACTTCAGATCCATTCCGGCGGGCTGCACCGGATAGGGGATCAGCCGCACATCCGGTAACACTCCCTGCAGTTCCACTTCGGCGCGGGGTAGGTGATAGGCACTGGTCACGAGCAGCAGAGAAGAAAACGCATGCTTGTGGGCCCAGCTTGCGGTTTCGATGGCATTGCCTTCCGTATTCAGCGCAAGACGGTCGAGATCGACGCAGCAATCGAACAGCGCCGTGTCGCTGCCGGTCATGGTGGAGATCTGGGCCACGGTCGTTCCCGGGTGCACGCCCGAGATCAACAGACGTTCGGCACGATTTTCCTCCAGCAGGCGAACCGCGTGAGAAACGCGCTCGGTTCCCCCGGTCAGAACGACGATGGCATCCGCCCTGATGTTATTCGGCATGGACATCGAGGCGACCTTGTCCGCGAAGCGGATGAAGGAAACCGTCGTGACCATCAGCAGGAGGATGCACAGGAGCGGCAGGATAAGGCGTAAACCCATCCTGCGCCGGCGGGTCTTTCCGGCCGGTGTCGTGATGCCGCTGTCCGTATACGGTTCGGCTTGTGTCTGCATGCCGCTGACTTTGCAGGCTTCCGCCCGATCGTCATCGGCAGTCCGCATACTGCTCATAACGGCATTATCATAGATGATTCGGCGTTTTTGCGGGCAAATTGGGTCACTTTTGGGAAAAAGTCGAAGACCATTTTATCAATCCGCCTTCGCCAGATGGGCCTTCACCGCAAGACCGGATGTGAGAGCGGTCAGAACGGCGACCAGAAAGACGATGCCGACGACCCCGAGATAGCCCGGAAGGCTGACTGAAACGGAACCGAAAAGAGCCGACAATTGGTCGGAACTCGCCTGCCCGGCGGTTTCGCGGGTGAACATGTCGAGCAGGACGAAGCAAAGGGATGCGACCGCCCCGCCGGTGACCCCGCCTTTCAGGCCGAGAAGCAGAAAATGGCGCTGAAATTCCCGCGCGATGAAGCTGTCTTCTGCGCCGACGAAGTGGAGAACGGAAACAACGTCCTTGTTGCCGGCCATGGCCGCCTGGGTCGCAAAGACCACGCTCAGCACCATGGAGGCCATGACCAGAGCCATGATCGCGAAACCGGCAATGACGACCGCGCCGGCCATGGCTGACAGGCGCGAGGTCCAGACCGAATGATCGTCGAGGCTTGCTCCCGCGACCTGGCTTTCCAGGGTCTGGCGAAGCTGGTTGAGATCAAGGGCGGAGGGGTCGTCTACGGTAATTTCGATGAGCCGCGGAACCGGCAGGCTGTCCAACTCCAGTCCCTCGCCGAGCCAGGGCTGGAGCAGGGCCTTCGTTTCGTCGTCCGACAGGGCACGGACAGAGCCGACACCGGCGAATTCCTGGGTAAGGGCGACGGCCTTGTCGATTTCCCGCATCATGTCGACACCGTCGGCCGGGCGGATCTGGACGGTGACTTCGCGCACCAGGTCGTTCTGCCATGCATCGGCGGCGTCCCAGACGATGGAAACCGCACCAACGGTCAGGCAGGCGAGGAAGCTCATGATGGCGACCACGAGGGTCAGCGCGCGCCCGGCGACGGATTGCGGCGGCACGATCGCGGCTGTCGGACGCAGCTTCCGGTCGTCGGCGGAAACACGGCCGCCGGCCTCGGCGTTTTTGGGCGGCAGCTTCGGGCGCATGGGTTTGCGCGGCGCCTTGACGGCGTTCCGGATCTTTTTCCGCGCCGTTTGTTTTTTCACCGTGGCCATCTCGGCAGGCCTCATTCAGGAGCTCGTGTTAATCGAATATGGAAAGACGGCCATCCGCCAGTACCATACGCCGTGCGTCCACCTGTTCCAACAAGGCAATATCGTGGGTTGCAATCACGACGGACGTGCCGAGCTTGTTCAGTTCGATAAAGAGGCGCAGCAGCCTGCGCGCCAAAGGCGGATCGACGTTCCCGGTCGGCTCGTCCGCCAGAAGCATGTCCGGCCGGGTAATCAGCGCACGGGCGATGGCGGCACGCTGTTTTTCCCCACCTGACAGGACAGGTGGGAGCACATGCATCCGGTCGCCAAGACCGACCCATTTGAGAAGTTCGATCACGTCGGCCCGGTAGTCGGATTCTTCCTTGCCGAGCACACGCAGCGGCAAGGCGACGTTTTCGTAAGTGGTCAGATGATCGAGCAGGCGGAAATCCTGAAACACGACGCCGATCTTGCGGCGCAGTTCCGGCAGTTCCTGCTTGGCTATGACCGACAGATCCTTGTTGAAAACCTTGATCAGGCCGCGCGTGGGCCGAAGGGACATGAAAAGCAATCTGATCAGGCTGGTTTTTCCAGCGCCGGACGGACCGGTCAGGAACTGGAACGATTGAGGTTCGATCTCAAAGGTCAAATCCCGAAGGATTTCCGGCCCCCATACCATATCTTAGTCCGACATTTTCAAAGCGGATCACCCGTTACCTCCTGAAACCGCCAGACGCTACCGCGGTCCCGTTAACGCTTCATTAAACATATAAAGGTCCTTTAGAAACGGCAAAGGTCGGAGTGTATGGAATATGTTGCCTGACCGGAATTTGTACCGGAATTTCGACCAGATCGGCTACACTTGAAAGTCTCCATGACACGCAAGGCGAAGGGTCTTCTCGGATGAAGATCAAATGCCCCGACTGCAAGACTGCCTACGACATCAAGCCCGAGATTCTTGGCGAAGAAGGGCGCAGCGTCAAATGCGCGCGCTGCGGCGTTCGCTGGTTCGTCAGCCCCAAGAAATCAAAGGAAGACCTTAAGCTGGAAGCCGATTCGCCTTCCGCCGATGCCGAGGATGCGGACGAAGCCCACTGGGCGGAGGACGAGGCCGATGAAAAGCGCGTAGCCGAGGAAAAGGGGTTTGCGGCAGACGCTGCGGACGACGAGGATGAGGGCGACGAGCGGGACACTGACCTGAGCGGCGGCGCTGCCGGCGGCGACTTTTCCGAAGAAGATGAGGACGAGGAGAAGGAAGAGGAAGAGCCAGCCGATTTCAAACCCGCGCCGGGACCGCGGAACACCCAGGCCCTTGATGACGACGAAGACGAGGACGAGGACGATAAGCAGGAACCGTCCAAGCCGCCGACGGACATCGAAACGCTGGCAAAGCGCCCAAAGATCGTCGTCAATCCGAACAAGTTCAAGCGGAGCGTGATCGGTCCGGTCCTTAAATGGCTGGCACGACGGAATTACAGGCGCATCGCCGGAGTTGGCCTGTTCGGTGCGGCTCTCGCGATCTGTGCGTTCCTGGTGCTGATCCGCGATCAGATCGTCCGGGATGCGCCGGATCTGGCGAGCCTGTTTGAATTCGTCGGCCTGGATGTCAATCTGCGTGGGCTTGAATTCCGGGATCTGAGAACATTTTCGGAGGTCGCCGAAGGAAGACAGGTGCTTGTCGTGGAAGGAACGATCCGCAACATCGGCGAGGAACAGATGCCGGTTCCTGCTGTCCGGCTGTCGATCCGCGGGACGGATCTGCAGGAAATTTATGCCTGGACCGTCGAACCGCGGACAACCATGCTAAAAGGATTGGATGAAACCCGGTTCAGGACCATCCTGTCGAACCCGCCGGATGGTGCGTCGGATATCATGGTTCGCTTTATCGACCGCGGCCGGAAACAGGTAATACTTGAGTAAGATGACTGTCACTATAAACACGCTCTTTGACGAAGACACCATCGCCGCCAGGGTCGACGCCCTGGCCAGAGAGATCGCAGAAACGAGGCCTGAACGCCTTCTGGTGGTGGCGGTCCTGAAGGGAAGTTTCATATTCGCGGCAGACCTTGTCCGGGCGATGCACCGGGTGGGACTGACCCCGGAGATGGAATTCATGCACCTGTCGAGTTACGGCGCAGGCACCCAAGGGTCCGAGGTCCGTATTTTGCGGGATGTGGAAAGCGACGTTAACGGGCGGGATATAATATTGGTGGATGATATCCTGGAATCCGGACGGACCCTGAGCTTCGCCAAGGAGCGGCTTGCGAAGCGCGGTGCCCGATCGGTACGGGTCGCGGCGCTTCTGGACAAGCCGGAAAACCGCAAAGCCGCCATTTCCGCGGATTATGTCGGGTTCATATGTCCCGACAAATTCGTTGTCGGTTATGGCATGGATATGGGGCATGCGTGGCGGCAGTTGCCGTTTATCGGATATGTCGTTCCGGACGGCGAAACGTCGGCCGGCGAAACCAGAGGAGAGTGACCATGGCTCGCGTCCTTCTGACGGAAGATGACGAAGCCGTCCGGAGCTTTGTAAAACGGGCTCTGGAACTGGATGGCCATAGTGTGAAAGCCGTTGAAGACGGTGGTGAGGCGGTCGAAGTCCTCACCCGGGAAAAGGGCAACTTCGATCTGCTCCTGTCGGATATCAAGATGCCGGTCATGGACGGGATCGCACTGGCCCTGCATACGGCACGCGACTGGCCGGACATGCCGATCCTCCTGATGACGGGCTTTGCCGATCAGCGGGAACGGGCGAACGGTCTCGACGAACTTGTTCGCGACGTGGTGACCAAGCCGTTTTCTCTGGCCGATATCCGCCGTGCGGTGCGCGATGCGCTCTCCGGGTCGGCGCATGAGGAAACACGACGCTACGCCTGAATTCAGAATCTGAATTGAAAAAGCCCCGGTCATCGCTGATCGGGGCTTTTTGTTTTTCTGGATACCGCGCGTTCTAATACCGCTTCAGAAGCCGCTCCAGATAATCAAGTTCGAGCTTCGGCCGTGACGGATCGGAAAAGCGGCGGCGCAGCTCTTCCAGGATGCGGCGGGCGCGCTGGACATCGATCTCGTCGGGAACCTTCACGCGATTGCCGAAATCGGCGCCATCGGTCCGTCGTGGACGGCCGAGGGGATCCTCATCGCTCGGCCCGCGACCTTCCGCCATTCCGGGGCCCTGGCCCTGGTTCATCATCTGCTCGGTAAGACCCTGAGCTCCGCGGCGCAGGGCGTCGAGCGCATTGCCCTGCTCGCCCACCGCCTGCTCGCCCTGACCCTGGCCGAGCGACTGTTCCGCCTCGCCCATGGCTTCCCCGGCTTCGCCGAGTTCCTTGTTTTCGCCCATGCCGTTCTGGGCGAGCTGGTCCATGAGTTCCTGCAATTGCTCGGCGAGATCGCCCTGACCCTGCTGCAATTGCTCCAGGAGTTTGCTCAGCTGTTCTTGCGTCATCCGCTGGCCCGGGCCGTCCTGCTGGCCCTGTTGACCCTGTTGGCCTTGCTTGCCCCGTTGCTGGTCGCGGTTGAATTCGTTGGTCTGGTCCATAAGCTGCTGCTGGCGCTGGATCATCTTGCCGAGCTCATTCAGCATCTGCATCATTTCGCTGGTCATCTGGTCCTGCATCATCTGCGGCCGGCCGGCCTGCAGGTTCTCCAGCATCTGCTGCATCTGGGCGAGCAATTCGCGGGCGGCGTCGCGCGATCCGGTGCGGGCCAGTTCCTCGATCCGGTTCAGCATTTCGTTCAGGTCCTGCTGGCTGAGCGTCTGCTGATTGGAATTGAACGGCTGCATGACCTGCGGGTTGCGGCGCATCTGCTCCGCCAGTGCCTGCATGTATTCGTTGAGGGCCTCGCGCAGCTGCTGGGTAAGCTTGGCGATCTCCTCCTCGCTGGCACCTTCTTCCAAAGCCTTGCGCAGCGCTTCTTGGGCGTTGCGGAGATTGCGTTCGGCGACGGACAGATCACCGTCCTCGATGGTCAGCGCCAGATCCCAAAGAAGCGGCAGGAGTTCCTTTAATTCCGCGTCGGACCTGGCCTTGACCAGTTGCCGGTAGGCGAAGTCCATCCCCAGATAGGTGCGCGTTTCCATGTTGAACACGTCCGGCGCAAGCATCAGGGCATCGAAGGCGATCAGCACCCGTTCGATGTTGTTGGCGTCGAGAGCCAGATCGCGGCGCTGTTCGACCACCGCGCGCGCCAGAGGCTTGCGGAAGAGCCGCTGCGGCAGCTTGAAGCGGTGCGGCGCGGAGGTTCCGACCTGTCCGGCTTCGTCGCGTGCGGTCAGTACCAGATCGACTTCTGAGCCCGCCCAGGGATGAGAGGTCAGGTCCCGGATCGTTTCCCCGGTCTTTGCCGTCCCGGTCCAGGCCGGAAGGGACAGGGGGAACTGGGGTGCTTCGACCAGCGGACGCGGTGTCTTCGTGGCGGCGGATTTGCCCGGAACCGGGCTGATGGCGGCTTCGGCGGCCACCACGCCGTAATCGTCCTTGACCAGGTAGGAAAACTTCAGCGCGCCGCTCAATTGTTCTTCCGGATCGTTGTCCAGGCGAATCATCGGCGGTTCGTCGGGCTTGACCTGGAAGGTCCAGCTTTGCACGAGGGTGTCGTCCTTCAGCATGTCGACGCGGCCGGAGTCCGCCAGTGTCAGCCGCCGCTCGACCGGCAGACCGGATTCCGGGTCGCCGTTTTCCGCCTCCGGCTTCACCGAAATGGGCGCCTCGCCGCTAGCATCGCTGACAAAACGCATGGATAGCCCGGTTTCGCCTTGGGAACGGACCACAAGGATGGAGCCCTCCGGAATGCCGATGGCAGAACCGGGATCCCTGAGCGCGGCGCTGTCTCCTGTCAGGTAGACCGGAGGTTCACTGGTGTAGAGCGGCGGGGTGACCCATGCATCGAGCCGGCTTGCGATTTCCTCTGCGTCGATCGGACTGCGGAAGGCGGAACCGAGCCGGTCCCAGCGATGACCGCTGGTCGCGGCAAAGCCGATGACTACCAGGATCAGGGCCATGACGCGCAGGGCATAGGGGTCGCGCCGATAGGCCCGCGGATCGGGCATACGGGTCCGCATGGCGGCGAGCGCGCGCATCATGCGTTTCTTGTGCAGAGCCCAGAGCGCTGCGGTTTCCGGATTGTTTTCGCCGGAGGACAGGTCGTCTTCGATTGCCGTCAGCGGCCGATGCGACTGGCCGCTGTCGCGCTCAATGCGATGCAGCGCGGCCTCGCGGGTGGGCCAATTCACGGCGAGAAGATCGCGGCAGGACCAGATGAACAGGGCGGCAAAGCCGACGAGGCCGATCAGTCGTGCCCAGAACGGCAGATAGAGCCACAGACCGAGCCAGGACAGGCCGATGAAAAAGCCAAGAACCACGAGCGGAGGCAGGGAGGCGCGCCAGACGGTTTCGACGAGCAGCGCCAGCCGGCTGCGGAAAACGAGCCTGTTCAGCTTCGCATCCACCTCAGCCCTCGTCAGGCCTTGATCCGCCGGACGGGTTTCAGATTCCGGTTTGCCGCTATGCTCCAACAGGGTGCCTCCGGTTTGTCCCCCCATCGAACCCCGACCATACGCTCTTTCCGCGCAGGGACATGTTAAAGTCTAGACTGAGGCAAATGAGGGGCTCCGGCAAGTTGTCGAAACAACTAAGTGGAAAACCCGGGGATCACGAATTCTTGAGCCAGTCGGGAAGGTGGTCCAGACCGATCAGCTCGTCGTAGCTCGGCCGTGGCCGGATCACAGCGAATTGGTCTTCATTTACCATCACTTCGGGAATGAGTAGACGCGAATTGTAGGTGCCCGCCTGAACCGCGCCATAGGCGCCGGCGGAATAGACCGCCAGCATTTCCCCTGCCCGAATTTCCGGCATGTCCCGGTCATGGGCGAGATAGTCCCCGGTTTCGCACACCGGTCCGACGATATCCGCCTTGATTCGACGGGTCCGGGCGGTCAGGTCCTGAACCGGGCGGACTTCATGATAGGCGTCGTATAGGGTCGGGCGGATCAGATCGTTCATCGCTGCGTCGACGATGACGAAAGTCTTGTCCGCGCCTTCCTTCACATAGATGACGCTGGTGACGAGAATGCCCGCATTGCCGGCAATCAGCCGGCCCGGCTCGAAGATAACCCGGCAATCGAGGCGCTTGACGTGTTTCTTGACCACCTCGGCATAGGCGTCCGGATGGGGTGGCGGCTCGTTGTCGGTCATGTAGGGAATGCCGAGACCGCCGCCGAGGTCGACGTGATCGATGGCATGACCTTCCGCGCGCAGATCGGTAATCAGCTCGCCAAGAAGGGCAAAGGCATTGTCGAACGGCTGCAGTTTCGTGATCTGCGAGCCGATATGCATGTCGATGCCGGACACCTGGATGCCCGGCAATTCAGCGGCTTCGTGGTAGACTTCACGGGCGCGCTGCCAGGGTATGCCGAATTTGTTTTCCGCCTTGCCGGTAGCGATTTTCGCATGGGTCATGGCATCAACGTCGGGATTGATGCGCAGCGATACGCGGGCGGTCTTGCCTTTTTCGCTTGCCACCCGCGACAGCTGGACCAGTTCCGGCTCGGATTCCACGTTGAAGCACAGGATGTCTTGGTCGAGCGCATAGGCCTGCTCGGCTTCGGTCTTGCCGACACCGGAAAACAGGATCCTGTCACCGGGAACCCCGGCGGCGCGCGCCCGGCGCAGCTCGCCTTCGGAGACGACATCCATACCTGCGCCAAGTCGCGCCAGGGTCGCCAGTACGGCCTGGTTCGAATTCGCCTTCATGGCATAACAGACAAGCGAGGGAATATCGCCAAAGGCAGAGGCAAAGACGTTGTAGTGACGGGTCAGCGTTGCCGCCGAGTAGCAGTAAAACGGCGTGCCGACTTCGGCCGCGATCTTTTCGACCGGCACGTCCTCGGCGTGGAGAGCGCCGTTTTTATAATCGAAATGGTGCAAGGGATGTCCTCGAGTAAATCAGGGGCACTAGGGTCCTTAACCTAAGGCGCAGGGGCAGTGCGTGATTGCCGCGGCTACCTGATCAGGAAGTCCAGCGGAAAGCTGTCTCTTGCCGGTTTGACGTCCTGCTGTTCCGGTGCCGGACCGGCCGGGTCGATCTGTCCGGCTTCATCGGACGTACCCGTCGCCGCGGGTGCTCCCGGGACATCCAGGGCGCCACGCCGTCCGCAGCCGCCCAGTGCCAGCGTGAGCGCAAGCGCACACAACAACAGCGCCTTGGATCCGCGATGCATGGTTATGGTCGCCCCTTTGCTCAAATCGTGCATTCCATCTGTTTCCTCGCACGAGCGCTGTCGCTCGGCAAGGCCGATTTCACCCATCAGTGCGTTATTTGCCGCGGGCAAGGTCCTTCAGCCAGCGGCGCGCCTGCTTGCGGACGTTGACGGGAGAAGTTCCGCCGTAGCTGGTCCGGCTCCTGACCGACTTGTCGACAGACAGAACCGAATAGATTTCGTCCGTGATTTTCGGTTCCACCGCCTGCATCTCTTCGAGCGAGACCTTGTGCAGTTCGATGTTCTTGTCGACCGCGATGGCGACAATCCGGCCGGTCACATGGTGGGCGTCGCGGAACGGCAGGCCGAGAACCCGGACCAGCCAATCCGCCAGGTCGGTCGCGGTCGAATAGCCGGAACCGGCGGCCTTTTTCATTACCTTGGTGACGGGCTCCAGGTCTTTCACCATCCCGGTCATGGCGGCCAGGGCCAGGGAGATGCTGGCCAGACCGTCGAAGGCCTGTTCCTTGTCTTCCTGCATGTCCTTGGAATAGGCGAGCGGCAGGCCCTTCATCATGGTCAACAGCGCTTGCAGCGCGCCGTAGATGCGCCCGGTCTTTGCGCGCACCAGCTCGGCGGCATCCGGGTTCTTCTTCTGCGGCATGATCGAGGAGCCGGTGGAGAACTTGTCGGACAGCTTGATGAAACCGAACTGGGCGGAACACCAGATGACGATTTCTTCCGCCAGGCGCGACAGGTGCATGGCGCAGAGCGAGGCCGCGGCAAGCGCTTCGATCACGAAATCCCGGTCGGAAACCGCGTCCAGCGAATTGGCCGTCGGCCGGTCGAAGCCGAGGGCTTCAGCGGTCGCATGACGATCGATCGGGAAAGACGTGCCGGCCAGCGCGGCCGCACCGAGCGGACTTTCGTTCATGCGCTTGCGGGCATCGCGGACCCGGCCGCGGTCGCGGGAAAACATTTCCACGTAAGCCAGCAGATGATGGCCGAAGGTGACCGGCTGAGCGGACTGGAGATGGGTAAAGCCGGGCATGACGTCGCCGGCATGGGTCTCCGCCTTTTCGGCGAGCGCCTGCATCAGGTCGGTCAGCTGTTCGTCGAGCGTGTCGAGCGTGTCGCGCACCCAGAGCCGGAAATCGGTCGCCACCTGGTCGTTGCGGGAGCGGGCGGTGTGCAGCCGGCCGGCCGCCGGGCCGATCAGTTCGGCCAGACGCGCCTCGATGTTCATATGGATATCTTCGAGCGCGCGGGAGAACTTGAACTCGCCGCGTTCGATTTCTGACAGGATCGTGTCTAGACCTTGAACGATCTTGTCCGCATCGTCCTGCGTGACGATTTCACAAGCCGCCAGCATGAGCACGTGGGCTTTAGATCCGGCAATGTCTTGCCTATATAGCTTGCGGTCGTAATCGATGGAGGCGTTGATTTCCTCCATGATGGCATCCGGTCCTTCGGCAAACCGGCCGCCCCACATGCGATTGCTCATGCCCTGTCCCTTTAATCACGCCCCTTGCGAGGTTTTGTAGAATGACCAAGCCGACCGAACCCGGACAACGCCCCAATCGGCGTCTGATCGCCGCAGGCATTGCCGGCACAGCCGCCGTACTTGCGGCGGTATACGTGATCGTCGGGCCGCATGGCAACACGGACGATACGCAAAGCTGCGCGCTGGAAATGGAGCTGGCGGAAAAGGCCGGGCCGTTCGCGACCGGCGAGGTCGCCGCCTTTCGTCCCGCGGAGCGTCCCCTCGGGCTTTCTGAGCTGACTTTCAACGACCCGGACGGAAATCCGGTCAGCATCGGCGATTTCCAGGGCCGCACAATTCTGCTGAACCTGTGGGCGACATGGTGCGCGCCCTGCCGGAAGGAAATGCCGGCGCTCGACGAGCTTCAGGCGGACATGGGGGGCGAGGATTTCCAGGTGGTCGCGGTAAACGTCGATCGGGGCGGACCGGAGAAGCCAAAGGCCTTCTGGAAGGAAATCGGCGTGAGCCGCCTCGATTACTACAGCGACGCCAGCAATGGCATCCTCAAGGATCTCAAGGCAAAGGCCAGGGCGACGGGCCTGCCGACAACGATTCTCGTCGGTCCCTCGGGATGCGAGATCGGAACAATGTATGGCCCCGCCGAATGGGCATCCGGCGAAGCCAAATCTCTCATATCGGCCGCGATGAAGACGAAGGCCGAGTAGCCACGGTCACGTCAGGCGGTGATATCGACTGCCTGGCCGAGCCCGGGAATCTGCCGCTGTTCGCGGCGGGCTTGCTGTTCGGTCGACTGTGCGTCTTCGACCCGGTCCGCGACCGCCCGTTCCTGTTCATTCGCATCGCGAATGGCGTTCGTTGCCAATTCACTGCGGATATTGGCAGCCTGAGCGGCGGACGAGCCTGCGCTGGAAACGCTATCCATGTTTCTTCTCCTGTTCGGCGCGCAGGGAGTGCGCGCTCTCATTCAGACGCTGACGTCCAGCCTGAGACCCAGGCCTTGTTGAGCCTCGCGGGACTCGACGCGGTTTTGGGCCTGCTCGGCCTGCCGCGTCAGGTTTTCAGCCCTGTTGGCGCTGAAATCCGCCTGTCTCCGGACGACTTCCGCAACAGTTCTTTCCTTGCGGGCACTGATGCGTTCAATTTGTTCCGCCACCTTCTGGCGTTGCGACGTCGCCGCAGAAGAGGCGGAAGCGGCCTGCTGGCCGTATCCAATTCCTTCCGGCATCGTTCTTTCCACTTCTTGGAACCGACTTGCCGGATATTTAAAGCGAGCAACAGTAAATAAAAGTAAATCTTCTCTTTAATTGGATTTCAGGCTTTAAATGATGTTTTTTACATAAAATGTATTTAAATAAAAATTTATCGAACTTTGGGTAAGCTTCTGATGTTGAAGGACAATAACTTCAATCATAAGCAAATAAAAAAAGCCGCTCATTTGAACGGCTTTGATGTTTTTTCAGCTCGATTGGTATCAGGCGGTGACGTCGACCGTATTGCCCATGCCGGGTGGTGGAGCACTGGTCGTCTGCGCCAGGCTTTCGGCTCCGGACTGAAGCAACGCGACGACACTGGCATCCTGGGCCACGGCCATCTTCATCATTTGCGTCTGAAGGGCCTGCTGTGTTTGCGCCTGCGATGTGACCGCGTAGGTCGCGGCGATGCCAGTACTGTCCATTCCGGTCTCCAACGGGTTGTCCCGTTTTTAGGTTAAGAGCCGTTAAGACAGGGTAAACAAAAGCTTAGCGGAAACGTTAAATAAGCGCCTTTCGGCGGATCTTGCCCGAGGGCGTGCGCGGCAGGGATGCGACGAAGCGGTAGGCTTTCGGGCGTTTGTACTCCGCGAGCCGGTCGTGCGCCCAATCGGCCAGGGCCGTTTCGTCATGCCAGCCCGGCGTCCTGGGGACGACGAAGGCGGTGATCAGGCTGACGCCTTCGCGCACCAGCACGGCCGTGACCGCGACTTCAAGGACGTCCGGATGCGCGCTGAGTGTCCGTTCGACTTCTTCCGGGGCAACGCGATAGCCGAAGGCGTTCATGAGATCGTCGGCGCGGCCTTCGTACCAATAATAGCCGTCCTGATCTTTTCTTGCCCGGTCGCCGGTCAGGAACCAACCGGCCCGGAAGGCGGCCGCCGTTTCCTCCGGGCGGTTCCAGTAGCCGAGCATCAGGCCGGTTTCACTTTCGTGTATCGCCAGAAGGCCCGGCTCGTCGATGGCGGCGAATTCCTCGCCTTCGCCGTCTTCGGTCAGGATGGCGACCTTCCGGCCGGTCTGGGGTTTTCCGGGCGATCCGGGCCGTGTCGGGACCGCGGGGCCGCTGGAAATGTAGGTGGAGATTTCACTCATGCCGAGCGCTTCATAGAGTGGGCGTCCGGTGCGCTCGACCCATTCGTCATGAAGACCCGCCGGCAGGGCTTCACCCGCGGTCAGCCCGTGGCGCAGGAAGGGAAACGATCCCGTGTCGACATCGCCGTATTTCAGAAGGCGCCGGTACAGGCTGGGAACGGCGGCAAACAGGGTCGCTTTGCAGCTTTCGATGAGGTCCGGCCAGATTTCCGGGTCACGGGGGCCGTCATAGACCAGGCTCGTGGCGCCGTTGGCCCAAGGGTCCATCAGGCCGACACCGAGCGTATAGGTCCAGTTGAATGCGCCGGCATGCAGCAGCCGGTCGGCGGAGAAGATGCCGTACCAGCCCTTGTACATCGGCGTGCGCCCAATGGCGGCGCGTTGCGCATGGAGGACGCCCTTGGGCGTGCCGCTGGTGCCGGAGGTGTAGATCAGGAAGGCCGGATCGTCGGCTTGCGTATCCGCGTATTCCCCACCCTCGAATACCTTGAGTGCCGCCAGATCCTCCGGGCCCAGAACCAGGGCAGCGCCTTGAGGAAGGGCCGTGCGTCCGTCATGGATCACGGCGGCCGCGCCGCTGTCTTCAAGGATAGCGGTCGTCTCTGCCGAGGTCAGCATTTCGGATGTGGGGATCGGAACGAAACCGCCGGCAATCGCGCCGAAGAAGACCAGCGGGAAGTCGCTGGAATGGCCGAGCCGCACCAGGATACGGTCGCCGCGCTTCAGGCCTTTTTCGGTCAGTCCGCCGGCGACGGAAAGGATGACCCTCTCGATCTCGCCGTAAGTCCAGCGTTCTTTCTGGACGCCGTTCGGGCCGACCACCTCCAACGCGACCGCCTCGGGGGCGGGTGACGCGTTGGTCAGGCAATAGCGGGCAAGATTCATTTATGATTTAGCGGGTCGGAACCGGCGTTTCACCGCGATAGTCGTAGAACCCGCGCTGGGTCTTGCGGCCCAGCCAGCCGGCTTCGACGTATTTCACCAGCAGCGGGCACGGCCGGTACTTGGTGTCGGCGAGGCCTTCGTAAAGGACCTGCATGATCGACAGACAGGTGTCGAGACCGATGAAGTCGGCCAGCTGCAGCGGACCCATCGGGTGATTGGCGCCGAGTTTCATGGCCTTGTCGATCGATTCCACCGATCCGACCCCTTCGTAAAGGGTGTAGATGGCTTCGTTGATCATCGGCAGCAGGATGCGGTTGACCATGAAGGCCGGGAAATCTTCCGCGACCGCGATCTGCTTGCCGAGACGGTCGACGAAGGTCTTCGACGCTTCGAAGGTTTCATCCTCAGTCGCGATGCCGCGCACCAGTTCGACCAGTTCCATCAGCGGCACCGGATTCATGAAGTGAATTCCGATGAACCGTTCCGGGCGATCCGTGGAGGCCGCCAGGCGTGTGATGGAGATGGAGGAGGTGTTGGTTGCCAGCAGGGCTTCCGGCTTCAGGATCGGGCAGAGCTGGGAGAAGATCTTGCGCTTGACCTGTTCGTTTTCGACGGCCGATTCGATAACGAGATCGACTTCGCTCAACAGGTCGAGGTCAACCGCGGGCGTGATCCGGTCGAGGGCGGCGGTCCGCGCCTCTTCGGTAATCTGTTCCTTCTGGACCTGCTTGGCCATGTTGCCGTTGATCGAGGCGAGACCCGATTCGATCTTTTCCATGGAGAGATCGCTCAAGGCCACGTCGAAACCGGCCAGTGCGCAGACATGAGCGATGCCGCTGCCCATCTGGCCAGATCCAATCACACCGACTTTCTTGATTTCGACCACCATCGTCCATTCCGATCCTTAAGTGACAATCCGTCCGGAAGCCCAGCCGGGCTATTCTTGGCAAGTATAATGCCGAACGGCAAGAACCCTTGGGCGGAATTCGTCATTTCCGTCCAAGGGAGGGTATGTAAGTACGATCCGCCGATTACTCGACGGCTGCCTTCAGTTCCGGCAGAACGTCGAAGAGGTCCGCGACCAGGCCGTAGTCCGCGACCTGGAAGATCGGGGCTTCTTCGTCCTTGTTGATGGCCACGATCACCTTCGAATCCTTCATGCCGGCCAGATGCTGGATGGCACCGGAAATGCCGCAGGCGATGTAGAGTTCCGGGGCGACCACCTTGCCGGTCTGACCGACCTGCCAGTCGTTCGGGGCATAGCCCGCGTCGACGGCGGCACGGGATGCGCCGACGGCGGCACCCAGCGCATCGGCCACCGGCATGATGACTTCCTGGAACTTTTCTTCCGAGCCGAGCGCGCGGCCGCCGGAGATGATGATCTTTGCAGACGTCAGTTCCGGACGATCGGACTTGGACAGTTCCTCGCCGACGAAGTCGGACAGGCCCGCCGCCGCAGGAGCGGACGCAGCCTCGATCGGAGCCGATCCGCCTTCTTCGGCGGCGGCGAAGGTCGAGGTCCGGACCGTGATCACCTTCTTCGGATCACCGGATTTCACTGTCTGGATCGCGTTGCCGGCATAGATCGGGCGTTCGAACGTGTCCGCATCGACCACCTTGATGACGTCGGAAATCTGCATCACGTCGAGCAGGGCCGCGACGCGGGGCAGGACATTCTTGCCGTTGGCGGTGGCCGGCGCGACGATGGCGTCATAGGAGCCTGCGAGGTCGACGATCAGGGCTGCCATCGGCTCGGCGAGCTGGTGGGCGAGATCGTCGCTGTCCGCGGTCAGGACCTTGGCGACGCCGGTCAGTTTGGCAGCCGCATCGGCAACCGGGCCGACATCCTTGCCGGCAACCAGCACATGAACGTCGCCACCCAGGGCTACCGCTGCGGTCAGGGCCTTGGCGGTGGCATCGTTGAGCGCGCCGCCGGCATGTTCGGCCACAAGAAGTGTTGTCATTGGTTATCCTCCTGGGCGCGTCTTAAAGGACGCCGGCTTCGTTCTTGAGCTTGTCGACGAGTTCGGCCACGGAGCCGACCTTCACACCGGCCTGGCGGGATGCCGGCTCGGCGGTGGAGACGACGGTCAGGCGCGGAGCGATATCGACGCCGAAGTCGTCCGGGGTCTTTTCGTCGATCGGCTTTTTCTTCGCCTTCATGATGTTCGGCAGGGACGCATAACGCGGCTCGTTGAGGCGCAGGTCCGTGGTCACGATGGCCGGCATTTTCAGCTTGATCGTCTGCAGGCCGCCGTCGACTTCGCGGGTGACATCGACAGTCCCGTCGCCGAGATCGACCTTGGACGCGAACGTGCCCTGGGCCCAGCCGAGCAGGGCGGCGAGCATCTGGCCGGTCTGGTTGCAGTCGTCGTCGATGGCCTGCTTGCCGAGGATGACAAGACCGGGCTCTTCGGCTTCGACGATGCCCTTCAGGATCTTGGCGACAGCCAGCGGTTCGGTGGTTTCATCGGTCTTGACCAGAATGCCGCGATCGGCGCCCATGGCCAGACCCGTGCGAAGGGTCTCGGTCGCCTGCTGCGGGCCAACGGAAACGACGATGACTTCTTCCGCCTTGCCGGCCTCTTTCAGGCGCAGGGCTTCTTCAACGGCGATCTCGTCGAAGGGGTTCATCGACATCTTGACGTTGGCAAGATCGACACCGGAACCATCCGCTTTCACACGGACTTTAACATTGTAGTCAATTACCCGCTTAACGGGCACAAGGATTTTCATAAGGTTTCAACCTCCGCTGGGTGGGCAGGGATGCCGCACCGCATCATTCGGCTTCGCCATCGCAGGGACAAAGGGTCATAAACTGCAGTTTTCGGCCAATCCTGGCGCATGACGCGGGACGGTAATCACCTGTAGTTCATGTGTCAACGATGGCTTTGCGGAAGTTTGCGAAATCGGGTTTCATTCTGACTTCCTGTGGCTGTCAATTGTACCCATGCAAACATCCGTTCCAGTCCATTCGATCCTGCGGCCGCGACCATAAACGGGACGGACCGGCATGCCAATTCCTCATTATGGGGAGGTAAACACGGTATCCGGTTCGAAAACCGGCGTGAAGCGCAGCATAAGCGACCCGGTGCCTTCATAGGTATTGGAGATGACCGGTCATAGGCCCCAGCTACAAGTCCGGGTTACCGGCCCCCGTTACGAAGCCCGGTCACAGGTTCTTGTCGAACAACGGCACGCCTCTCCTGCGCAGAAACAGGACCAGGATCGCTCCGGTGATCAATCCGCCGATATGAGCGGACCAGGCCACATTGCTGTCCTGGTTGAGCACCACGTTATAGACCTGCAGAACGATCCAGGCGCCCAGAACCCAGCGGGCGGACAGGCGCAAGGGAATCCGGCCAAGGGCGAGAACCCAGACCTTCACATGCGGGTGAAGCATCAGATATGCCGCGATGATGCCGGCCGTCGCGCCCGAGGCGCCAATCAACGGCGCGTCCGAGCCGAAGGACGTGATTGCATAGGCAAGGCCGGCACCTGCGGCACAAGCGAGGTAAAACACCAGATAGCGGACATGACCCATGGCGTCTTCCACATTGTCACCGAAGACCCACAGGAACAGCATGTTGCCGATCAGGTGCATCCAGTCGCCATGGAGAAAGGCGTAGGTGACCAAGGTCGCGGCATCGGGAACCGCCTGCAGGTCCGGCGTCAGATCCTTCATGTCGAACAGGACGCTGGAGATCAGGCCATAGCTGTAATCGGTAATGGTGGCCGCATCACCAATGCCGGCGTGCTGGATGACGACAAAGACAAAGACATTCGCCGCGAGCAACGTCCAGTTCACGAAGGGTTTGTAAACGTGCTTGATCGTGTTGTGGTCGTGCAGCGGTATGAACATCGGCGGTCCTCTTAGAACCGCCAGGAATACATGTTCAGACGTTCAGCGGTTTTGACCGGGAACCCATAGCACGTCGCCGTCGTCTTTCGAATTCAGGAATCGCGAGGCGACGAAAAAGAAATCCGACAGACGGTTCATGTAGCGGATGGCGCAGGGGTTGATCTTTTCGCGGGCCTGCAGTTCCACCATCAGGCGTTCGGCGCGCCGCGAAACGGTGCGTGCCAGGTGAAGATGGGCCGCGGCCGGGCTTCCTCCGGGCAGGACGAAAGAGCGCAGTGGCTGCAAATCGGCGTTGAGCCGGTCGATCGCCTCTTCCAGGGCGCCCACCTGGCCGTCCGTCAGGCGCAGCGGCTCGTAGCCCAGGTCCTCGTCCGTTTCCGGCGTGGCAAGGTCGGCGCCAAGATCGAACAGGTCGTTCTGGATCCGTCCGAGGATCGCATCCACATCGTCTGCGCTCGCGGCGGTGTGCAGGCGGACGATGCCGACGATGGCATTGGTTTCGTCAACCGTGCCGTAGGCCTCGATACGCAGATCGTTCTTCGGCCGGCGTTCGCCGGTGCCGAGCGCGGTCGTGCCGTCGTCGCCGGTCTTCGTGTAGATCTTGTTCAGAACGACCATGTGCCTCGATGCTCTTGGTTCGGGTCGGGACTTTAGTGTGCGGGACCGAAGAAATAGATCCCGGTCATGATGACGACGATGACGATGAACTGCAGGCCGACGCGCCAGCGCATCAGCATCTGCGAGCGGTTGCCCGGACCGCCTCGCAGCATGTTCCAGATCCCCAGAAGAAGCACGATGGTCACTGCCGCCATTCCGATCGGCACCAGTGCGTTATAGAGAGTTTCCATTTCCATTCCTGTATCTGGCCGCGCGCGGCCGAAAATGTGTCCGGTTCAGGGATATGGCCGGCGAGAGAGTGAGGTCATTCCTCCGATTTCGCTGCGGCCAGACAAGCCCGGTCCATGAGTCTCGTCGAAAGCAGCCGTTTTGCCACACCCATGACCGTCGTCGGTATCGTGACATAATAGCGCGGTTTCGGTCGTTTGGCTTCAAGCGCATGAATCAGACGCTTGACCACGGCCGAAGGCGGCAGCTTGAACGGCCCGGGTTCACCCTTTTTCATGCGCTTGCGCCGTTTCTCATAGGACTTGCGATGGGGCGAGGCCTTCATGGTCTCTTTCCCGATCCAGCGGTCGAAATTGGCGAGGGCATTCGGTGTGAAACGGGTGTCGATCGGTCCGGGTTCGATCAGGCTGACATGAATTCCCGTCCCCCAGAGTTCCTGGCGCAAGGTGTCGGAATAGGCCTCAAGGGCGAATTTCGAGGCAGTATAGGCGCCACGATATTTCAGCGCGACCAGCCCCAGAACCGAGGAGCACTGGACGATGCGGCCGCTCCTGTTGAGGCGCATGGAGGGAATGATGCGTTGGGTCAGATCGTGCCAGCCGATGAAATTGGCCTCAAACAGGCTGCGCAGGGCGGCGACCGGCATGTCTTCCAGGGCGCCCGGAACCGCATAGGCGCCGTTGTTGAACAGGGCGTCGAGCTTTCCGTCGCAGGCTTCCAGGACCGAATCGGCCGCATTCATGATGCTGTCGGGGTCCTCATAATCCAGGCGAAAAGCTTCAAAGCCCTGCTGCCGCAGCCGTTCGACATCCTCGGTCTTGCGCGCAGTGGCAAAAACCCGCCAATCCCGCCCCCGCATCAAATGCGCCGCAGCTTCGCCGATACCGGACGAGCAACCCGTGATCAGGAGCGTCCGCGGCTTCGTGAACATCAAGACATCGTCAGACATGCGGTGGCGTCGATCGCTTCAAAGGAGGTGGCAATTAAAAAAGCGCAACGGGAGCTAAAGCGGTTCACCTGATAGCAGCTTCGGGGAAGGACCGGCAAATCCGGCGGCCTCCTTGATGAAATGGGTCTTCAGGCCGGGCATCCGGTCGACGAGGCCCAGTCCGAAATCCCGTATGCCGCGGAGGATGTCGTTGTCGTTGGAAAACAGCCGGTTGAGCACATCGGTGACCACGCCCATCTGGAACGTGTCGAACCGGCGCCAACGCTGATAGCGTTCCAGAACGTCGAGCGCACCGATATCCTGACCCAGGCGGCGCGCCTCGATCAGGACTTCCGACAGGGCGGCCACGTCGCGGAAGCCCATGTTCAGGCCCTGGCCGGCAATCGGGTGAATGCCGTGGGCCGCATCGCCGGCGAGGGCAAAACGCGGTTTGACGAAGTCACGGGCAAGGCGCAGGCCCAGCGGATAGGCGTGGCGCGGACCGTCGAGCTCGATTTTCCCCAGATGATGACCGAAGCGGCGCTCCAGCTCGATCTCGAAGGTGAAGTCGTCGCTGGCGACGAGCCGTTTGGCGTCGGCGGTGCGTTCGGTCCAGACAAGGGACGACCGGTTGCCGGGCAGGGGCAGGATCGCGAAGGGGCCCGCGGGCAGGAAATGTTCTTCGGCGCGGCCGTTATGCGGCCGCTCATGCCTGACGGTGGTCACGATGCCGGACTGGCCGTAGTCCCAGTAAACGGTGCGGATTCCGGCAAGGTCGCGCAGCTTGGAACGGACGCCGTCGGCGGCAATCAGAAGGCGGGTCGACAGGGTCTGGCCGCTCGCCAGGGTCAGGGAGACATGATCGTTGGTGTTGCTGAAGGTTTCGGCACTGTCGGGCGCATGAAAGGCGACGCCGGCGCCGGCGGCGGCCTCGTAAAGCGCCGGCAGCATGGCGCCGTTCGGCACCATGTGGGCAAAAGGCTCGCCTTCGGCCGTCTCCCCGTCGAAGGTCAGGAACACCGGCCGGACCACATCGCGCAGCTTGCTGTCGGTCACGATCATCTCGTTGATCGGCTGCGCGGAGGGGAGGATTTTCTGCCAGACACCGAGTTGGTCGAGCATGCGGCAGGCCGCGGCCGCGATGGCCGATGCTCTTGGGTCCTTCGCCAGGGTTTCGGTCGGTTTGGGATCGATAACGGCGACTTTCAGCGTGGGGTCGGCCTGTTTGAGTGCAAGTGCAAGCGACAGACCCACATATCCGCCGCCAGCAATGACGACGTCCTGCATTTCGGTGTTCTTGCCGGTTTTTACCATCATCCGTCTCCGGGACCGTTCCTTTAGGGCAACTTGACTTATGTGCCGTGGCTCGCCCATCTCAGTGGCACGCCATCCCCAAATGGCGATCAACATGTGCTTCGACTGTCTTATTTAGCAGGGATCGCGCCGATGAACACGGCCATTGACACACTTCTTGAAATTCTCGACCTGGAGCCGCTGGAACACAACCTGTTTCGTGGTCGCAGCCCCCAGGTGGGATGGCAGCGGGTGTTCGGCGGCCAGGTCATCGGGCAGGCGCTGGTCGCGGCCTCCAGAACGGTGGTCGAGGACCGGCATGTGCATTCCCTCCACGGCTATTTCATGCGCCCGGGCGATCCGTCGGTGCCGATTATCTACGAAGTCGACCGGATTCGCGACGGCGGCAGCTTTACCACCCGACGGGTGGTGGCGATCCAGCACGGCAAGGCGATCTTCTCCATGTCGGCCTCCTTCCAGGTGATCGAGGAAGGCATGGAGCACCAGATCAAGATGCCGGATGTGCCGAGACCGGAAGACCTGCCGAGCGAGCAGGAGCTGAAGGGGAAGTTCCTTGAAATGGCACCGGAAAACGTGCGCCATTACTGGGAGCGGGAACGCCCGATCGAAATGCGTCCCGTCGATCTGACCCACTATTTTTCCGAGGAACCGCTGCCGCCGGTGCAGCATGTCTGGGTCCGGGCGACCGATACGTTGCCGGACGTTCCGCGCATCCATCAATGGCGTGCTCGCCTATGCTTCCGACCTGACGCTTCTGGACACGGCCCTGCATCCGCACGGGCTGTCGGTCTTCAGCGACCGGGTTCAATGTGCGAGCCTGGATCATGCCATGTGGTTCCATCGGCCGTTCAAGGCCGATGAATGGCTGCTTTATTCCTGCGACAGTCCGTCGAGTTCCGGCGCGCGCGGGTTCAACCGCGGATCCCTGTTCGACCTGGGCGGCAGGCTGGTTGCCTCCACGGCGCAGGAAGGCCTGATGCGGCTCAGAACCGAAGTGTGAGCGCCAACGCCGATTAATTCCGGATCGGGCTGGTGAAGCCCGAGACGGCCAGCGGGTTGTTGGGTCATGGCCTCGGCGTCCGGCGTGTCGGGGCAGGAGCGCGCCTGAAAAGGCCTCGAACATCTTGCGCACGAAGCCTTCCGAAAGATCGTAGGTGATGAAGACCATGCGCGTGCGGTGGTCCTCATCCGGCCAGCCTTCCAGGGTCGCGGGCGGGTGGAAGACGTGCTGGACGCCATGGATCACGACCGGACGGTCCGGATCCTCGGCTATCTGAACGATGCCCTTGACCCTGAGCAGTTTCGGCCCGTGGGCGGAGCGCAGCAGGTCGAGAAACATTTCCAGCGCGGAGGCGGAGACCGGCCGATCGGTAGACAGGGTAAAGGCGCGGATCTTGTCATCATGGCGGTTCACGTCGTGCCCATGATGGTCGTGGTCATGTCCATGGTGATGGTGCCCGTGATGGTGGTGATGCCCATGATCATGGTCGTGCGCGGCCTCGTAGGCCTGGGCATTCAGCCATTTGGCGACATCGGGTATTTTCGTCTCCGGATTGTAGAGCCCGGCGTCGAACAGGCGGTCTGGCGTTGCCTCGCCTTCCTGAGTGTCGAGCAGCCGTGCTCCCGGATTGAGATGGGCGAGCCGTTCCTTGAGCGCGCCGAACTGTTCGCGGGCTTCCTGCGTCTCGATCAGATCGGTTTTGGTCAGGACCAGCCGGTCTGCGACGGCCACCTGGCGGCGGGCTTCCTCGTGGGTGTCGAGCGTTTCCAGGCCGTTGACCGCATCGACCAGGGTTACGACGCTTTCCAGCCGGTAGCGCATGACCAGATAGGGATGCAGCATGATCGTGTGCAGAATCGGCGCCGGATCGGCGAGCCCGGTGGTCTCGATGACCACCCGTGCCAGCCGGTCCATGCGGCCGTTGTCGAGGCGTCTCAGGAGATTTTCCAGCGTTGTGACCAGGTCGCCACGGATCGTACAGCACAGGCAGCCTGAAGACAGTTCCAGGATGCCGTCGCTTGCCTGATCGACCAGCAGGTGGTCGAGGCCGATCTCGCCGAATTCGTTGATGATGACCGCCGTATCGGCCATGGCCGGGTCCTTCAGGATCCGGTTCAGGAGGGTCGTCTTGCCGGATCCCAGAAATCCGGTGATGACGGACAGCGGAATCGGCGGCTTCGGCCCGCGTTGCGGTGCTTCCGATGCAGTCTCGGCGGGGGATTCGATCATCGGCAGCAGGCTCCAACCATCTGGTCCCGGCGTGATACCGGAACCTTCAGGCTGTCACCTAGGATGTACGGGAAGGAAAATCCAGCCCCAACCGGGCAGATGATCAGGCAGACAGGTCCTCGACCTTCTTCATTTCTTCTTTCAGATCGATCGGTATAAGGTCATCTTCCGTATCGTCTGTTTCCGCTGCATCAAATCTTGCGGCATCGGGATCCAGGGCCGAGCGAACGGACCTGGCCGCCTTGCGGAGGATTTCGATGATGTCGTCGACGGAGCGGCCTTCTTCCAGCTGGGTCGCGCTTAGCTCCGCAAGATCGGCCAGCGCCCGGATCGTGGCGGAGGAATTCGGTTCAGCCATGGAAATGCTCCATAAAATAAAGGGCTTGTGCCCAGCATGGACCACTGAGACTTTCCCGAAGCTGATCAGGAGGGCGCCGCAGCAGATGCTATTCTGAATATACTGTTAATTTTAACGGTTAACATCACGTTAACGTAGGGACATGCGGGGTTTTCGGATGTCGACCGGCCCGCGGGCACAGACCCTAAGGCTTCGGAGCCGGTACGGCGACACCAGCGCCCTTCTGGAACAGGGAACCCGGGGCCGCCATAGGAGCATCGGTTTCCGCCTTGACGAAATCCTTCTGGGCGACGGCACCGGGGGAGGCCGCCTTTGCCGCGGATTTCAGCTTGATTTCCAAAACCCGGATGGGATTCGGGGTCGGAAGCGGGACCGCGATCGACAGTCCGCCGTCCGGCTGATCGGAATCATCATCGGTGTCGGCCGAAACCGAGGCGGCAGGTGGTGCCGCGCCCTTCGGGATATTGAGACTTATCGGAATCGGCGCATAGGCGATCCGGCGCGGTCCGATCGTCCGGTCCATCACCTTGCCCCAGTCGATTTTTCCGTTCGCGAGTTTGACCGAGGCATCTACCTTTCCGCCTGTGTCGGCAGATTTGCTTCCCTTGCTGAGACGGAGGCCGGGTATCGCCGGTCCCCTGTCGTTGCTGCGGGCGGAGGAGGCGTAGGACAGGACCGGGCTGCCGCTTTTGCCGCTCTGCATGTCGAACTGCGCCATGATGCCTTCGGCGCCGGGTTTTGCGTTGCGTTTGCAATAATGGTCCGCCGGGGGATTGCCGCCCTGGCGGGGCAGTGTCTTGAGCGTTGTACCTACCGGACCGTTTCCTGAAGCCCTTGTCCATCAGGTCGCGGGTGAAGGCGATCCGTTCCAGACCGGAAGCCGCGCCGAGGACAACGGCAATCAGCGTGCGGCCGTTGCGGGTGACGGAGGCGGCGACATTGTAACCGGAGTTGCAGATGTAACCGGTCTTCATGCCGTTCGCGCCGCGGACCCGCATCAGAAATTCCCGATTGGCGGATCGCAGCGTCTTCTTGCCGAACTTTATGCCGGGATGATTGTAATAATCCTGAGCCTGCGGAAAGTCGTTCCTGAGGGCCTGGGCCAGGATCGCCATGTCGCGCGCAGTGGTGATCTGGCGATTGTCGGGCAGACCGTTCGGATTGACGAAAACCGTGTCGTTCATGCCCAAGCGCCGGGCTTCGGCATTCATCATGTCGATGAAGGCGGGTTCGGACCCGCCGATCGCCTCGCCAAGGGCAACCGCGATGTCATTCGCCGACTTGATCATGATGATCTTCAAGGCGGTCTCGACGGTAAATTGCGTACCGACCTTGAACCCCATCTTGCTGGGCGGTTCCTTGATCGAATTCGCCGACTGCACGACGATCGAATTCAGCGACGCCTTGCCTTCGCGGATCGCCTTGAAGGTGACATAGGCGGTCATCATCTTCGTCAGCGATGCGGGATACCATTTCCGGGTGGCGTCCTGTTCGTCCAGGACAGCCCCGGTCCTGGCATCGATCAGGATATAGGTGCCGATCTCCGCGCGAAGGGGGGTGGCAGAAAAAGCCATGAGGGCAAGCGCGAACGCCAAGCCGAGCAGATGGAACCGGGAGTGCAGCAGTCTTTCGAACACCATTTCCTCGCAGATCGATTCACGGTCTCAGGCTTCGGTCGCCTGCCGGTCGAATTTCAGGTATCGGGCGGAAGCAATTTTACGCCCCAGCTTTAAAGCTATGTTTAAGATCCTGATTGTCGGTCGGCACCCGGCCAAGCCCATTCATAAACGATCCGGCCGGCCGAATGCAAAAACTAACCTAAGGAAATTTGTAGAATTGGCGCGATTTTAGGCATTCGCCCAGAAATTCATCCTTTCTCGCGGATCGAAACCGATCGCTGCCGTCCTATTGTGCGCGGGGAATCGGACATGGCCTCCTGTTTGCATCAAACGCGTGAAAACGCGGATGCCGGCCGGACGGCTTGCATTCGCCGGTCAA
>NZ_CAXXSJ010000050.1:0-31244 GCF_963675095.2 uncultured Roseibium sp.
ACGTTTTCCTCTTCCGCCCATTTCACTTCGCCCAGATAGTCCGCGCAGGAAAGCTCGGCCGCCAGCGCGAAATCGGCAAAGGACAGCCGGTCGCCAGCAAGCCAGCGGCGCGAGGCGACAAGATAGCCGAAATAGCGCAGGTGATGGGGAATGTTCGCCCGGGCGACCCGAAGCACCGCCGAATCCGGCTCGCCGCCGCCGGCAGAGCGCGGCATGGCCTGCTTGTAGATCCGTTCGCGCACCAGATGGCCGACGGCTTCCTGATCGAATTTGCCGAGCGACCAGTCCACCAGCCGGCGGGTTTCGGCACGCGCTTCCGGATGGTCGGGCATCAGCCGCCGGTCGCCCACCGCATAGCCGCGGGTTTCGTCCAGATATTCCATGATGGGCCCCGGACCGCAGATCGCCGGTCCGCCGTTTTCCACCAGCACCGGCACCGTGCCCGCCGCGTTCAGCTCCAGCAGTTCCCGCTGCCGCTCCCAGGGGTTGACCTGCACCTCCTCGAAGGCAGCCTGGTACTCGGCAAGCACGAGGCGGACAAAGCGCGACGACGGCGAAAAGGGATGGTGATACAGCGTGAGCATATGGGGCTTCTGACAGGGCCTTGAAACGGGCGGGAGAGGAGGCTGGCCTTTTAGGCCAGCAACCACGCAGCGCCTAGCTGTCAATTATGACTGGAACAAGGTTATCAAGGGATTGATATTGCCGTACCGACAAGAATTTGACATGGCGCCTGCTTAAGCAGAGCAATAGGCGCGGGATTTCCTTTATCGATTGATTCGGAGTGACAAGCGGTTATGGACGGACAGACGTTTTTCGATGCACTGATCCTCGGGATCGTGGAAGGGCTGACGGAATTCATCCCCGTTTCCTCCACCGGGCACATTCTCCTGCTGGGGCATTTTTTAGGGTTCGAAAGCACCGGCAAGACCTTTGAGGTGCTGATCCAGCTCGGCGCCATCCTGGCGATCCTGACGGTCTATTCCGCGCGGTTGTGGAAGATCGCAGCGGCTCTGCCCAGTGACCAGAATGCCCGCCGCTTCGTCATCGGCATCCTGCTCGCCTTCCTGCCGGCCGCCGTGATCGGCGTCATGGCGCATGGGTTCATCAAGGAAGTGCTGTTTGAATCGCCGGCGCTGATCTGCTCCACGCTGCTGATCGGCGGCATCATCCTGTTGTGGATCGATCGGCTGGACCTGAAACCGCGCTACACCAACGTGATGGACTATCCGCTCTGGCTCTGTTTCGTGATCGGCGTGTTCCAGTGCCTGGCCATGGTTCCCGGCGTGTCCCGCTCCGGCTCGACCATCGCGGGCTCCTTGCTGCTCGGCACGGACAAGCGCTCGGCGGCGGAGTTTTCCTTCTTTCTCGCAATGCCGACCATGGTCGGGGCCTTCACCTACGACCTCTACAAGAACCGCAACGTGCTGTCGGTCGACGATGCGGCGATCATCACCGTCGGCTTCATCGCCTCCTTCATCGCCGGCGTGTTCGTGGTCCGGGGCCTGCTCGATTTCGTCAGCCGCCACGGCTTCGCACCCTTCGCCTACTGGCGGATCTTTGTCGGTCTCGCAGGTTTTGCCGGGCTTTACCTGGTCGGCTGAACGGGCGTCTTTCGCTTAACGGTCGCCGCCATGCACGGCGGCCATGCCGTTGAGTTCCGTAATCAGTTCCTGCCGCAACTCGGTCGGCTCGAGGATTTCCGCTCCGGGTCCAAGCCAGCGCACCAGCGGCAGGATGCGCTCGCTGCTGGCGTTGGGAATGCCGATCACGATACTGCCGTCGTCCGCCGGGGCGAAGGCCGCGTGCTTGTAGTACCAGTCGGCGCTGAGCTTGCGCGCCTGGTCGGCGGTGACCTTGATCCGCGCGACCGGCCCCTCCTTTTCCCAACGGCGCATGGCCCGCTCCAGCCAGACGCCGCCCAGCAGGGACTGGACTGTAAAATCCTTCGACGGCCGGAAGCGGAAGCCGCTGACCTCCAGGTCGCTCGCCCGGTCGGCCCGGTAGATCTTCAGGATATCCGTATCGACGCAGCGCCCGGCCAGATACCACAGGTCCCGGTCGAACAGGATGCCGTAGGGCTCCACGTCATGGGCCCTGATCTCCCGCCGGCTGGGGTTGGCATAGTCGAACCGCACCCGACGGCTTTCCAGAAGACCGAGCATGAAGCCGTCGAGCGCCCGCTGCCATGCGCCGGTTGGCTCCGCCTTGGTGCCTGCATGGAAGATATCGGCCGGCACCGGCTCGATGCCGATGATCCGGTCGGCCTGGCTGAGCAGGTCGTGCACGGCCTTCGGCAGGGAGGCGACCAGCTTGCGTTCGGCCGCGTCCAGGTCGGCCGCCAGCGGCGTGGTGCGGATGGAGCGGATCAGCGCAAGCGCCGACAGAAGCGCCGCTGTCTCGTTTCGGCTGAGCGCCACCGGCGGATGCAGATAGCCCTTGGCGAGCCGGTAACCGCCTTCCGCCCCGCGCTCCGCGTCGACCGGAACCCCGAGCGCGATCAGCCGGTCGATGTCCCGGTAGATGGTCCTGAGCGACACGTCGAACCGCTCGGCCAGCGTGGTCGCGCTGACCAGCTTGCCGCTGCTCAACAGCAGCAGAATGCCAAGCGCACGCTCGATCGGGTTCATGGGGTCGCTCCTTCCTCCTGATCTTTCCTACCGTAAAAAATAACTAACTGGAACAGAACCGGATCAAACCTGACTCACTGCTGTCAGGTATGCCCTGTCAAAGTCTCCTCAAGCCCGGAGTTTCAACAGGTTTCAGACCGCCGGGAACGACAGGAGACAGGACATGACACTGACACTGGAAACCACCTTCGGCCGCCGCCAGCGCGGCCGCTCGCTCGTCATCCGCGTGCTGCAGGCCATCACCACGACGCTCTACCGCGCCCACCGCCGGCGCGTGACCGAAAAGGCGCTGAGCAAACTCAACGACCGCGAACTGGACGACATCGGCGTGACCCGGACGTCCACGGGCTACATCCTGGCCCCGTGGCATCCGGACCGGGGTCCGTCGGATTGGCGTTACCACGAAAAGCGATGACCATGCGGAGAAGCGGGGCCGGGGAAATCCGGAGCCCGCAGCTCTTTCTAAGCCTTGCGCGTCAGCCGTTTGATCGCCGGGCTGTTCCAGGAAAAGAACAGCACCACGATGCCGGTCAGGGCCGCGACAATCGTGATGTAGAACGGCAGGCGGATATTGATGCCCATCAGGTCGCCGCCCGCCAGCGACACGATGCCGGCAATCAGGGTGAAGACGGCAATGGTGATGCCCATGACCCAGCCCTGTTCCTCGTCGCTGACGCTTTCCGAGAACAGGCCGAGGAACGTCGGATAGGAAATGCCGAACACGAAATAAAATGCGAACACCGGAACGAAGCACAGCAGCGCGACCGGGGAGAGCACGAACAGCGCGGCACAGACCGCCCACACGATCAGGTTCCCGGCGATGATCGTCTGCTTGCCGAACCGGCGCTGGGCGGGCACGACCAGAAACGTGCTTGAAAAGGCAAGCGCCACGCCGATCGTCAGCATGATCATGCTGCCGCCGAAGGCGCCGTAGCCGAAGCGGCTGGACATGTAATTGTCGACGAAGACGTAGAATGTCATGTTGGCGATCTGGAAGAAGACGAGGACGATGACCAGCCGCAGCACCAGCGGATAGGATTTCACCCGCCACAACAGCTCGAAGATTTCAGCCGGCTTGAAGGTAAACGCCGCCGTCTCGGTCCGGACCTCGCGATAAAAGGCGAGCACCATGACAATCGCCACGGCCACCAGCGCGAAGGCGGCGTAGAACGGCAGCTTCAGGCCCGCATCGGCACCGATGAGGCCCACGTTAACACCGATTAGGTTTGGGTCCGACAGCAGCCCGCCGATGATCGGCCCGCCCACCAGCCCGAAGCTCACGCCCGTAATGATATAGCCCATGTTGCGCACGCGCTCTTCCTCGTTGGCGCTGGCATCGATCATGGCCGCCTGGGCAATCGGCTGGTTTCCGGCGGTAAAGCCGGTGATCACCCGCCCGAGGATCAAGAGCAGGAAGCTGTTCACATAAAGGGCGGCGATGGTGATCGCGTAGCCGGCCAGGGCGCCGGCCAGGCAGATCAGGATGGCGCGCTTGCGGCCGATCACATCGGAAAGTTTGGAGATGTAAGGCGCGCCCAGAAACCAGGCGATGAAGAAGGCGCCGATGACGAGCCCGTAGTCCAGATGGCGTGTCGGATCCGAGACGGATTTCGCCAGTAGCGGCGAGGTCGGCTCCATGATCAGGCTGTTCAGGATCGGAAACACCAGCCCCTGGCCGAGCAGGTCGATGAACACGACGAACAGCAGCGTCACCTTGGCGGAAACGGACATGGCGCACCCGGATCTGATTGAGACCGGTTCAGCCTAGAGTGGTTCCCGGAGAAATGGAAACGTTTCCGGGTATTCGCCGTTCCCGGACCGGCAATTCTCTCCCGTCATTCCGGATCAGTATTCGGCTATGTCTGACTTGTCTCGGATGACAGTGATGGGCACGGCGATGATCTTACACACCACCGTCACCCCGGCCCTGAGCCGGGGCCTACTCGCAGAACCACTTGCCGCAGCTTTGGTGAAGGGAGCGCCGGCTCTGCAAACGAGTAGGCCCCGGGTCTCACTGCGTTCGCCCGGGGTGACAATCGGGGTGTGTGGCGCCGCAAAGATCGCCTGTCCGGTGCGACCAACTCAGTCATGCGAATTGAGGATAGCTTCGCAGCTTTGCACCCCTCTCCCCCCTTGAGGGGGAGATGTCACCGAAGGTGACAGAGGGGGGTAACGGCAGTCATTTTATATTCGGGCGTCGGCTCATGCCGCGAGGCCCAACACCCCCCTCTGTCCGCTTTCGCGGACATCTCCCCCTCAAGGGGGGAGAGGGGTGCAAGTGGCACAGCCCCCTCAGGCGATGCGGTGGGCGTCGTACTGGCCGTGTTCGCGGAAGCGGTCCAGGTAGGTCGGCAGGATCGTCGCCAAAGTGGTCGGGCTGATGCCCATGCCGGCAAGGGTTCGGCACTCGCTGGCAGCGGCTTCCGACACCACGTTGTCGGTCTTCAACAGCGCCACCTGGTCGGCCGTCAGCATCGGCTTGGGCAGCATCTGCATGATCTTGCCCAGGACGGACGCGATCTCGAACGGCAGCGGCACCAGCATGCGCTGCTTGCGCGTGACCGCCATCATTTCTTCCAGGCACTCGCGGAACGTCCGAACTTCCGGTCCGCCGAGCTCATAGGTCGTGCCCGCGGTCAGCTCGCCGTCGACGGCTTTGGCGACGGCCTCGGCCACGTCGCAGACATAGACCGGCTGGAACTTGGTATGGCCGCCGCCGATCAGCGGCAGGGCCGGCGAAAACCGTGCCATGCCGGCGAACTTGTTGAAGAAGTCGTCTTCCGTGCCGAAAATGATCGACGGCCGCAGGATGATGCTGTCCGGCAGGGTCTCCATCACGCCGGCCTCGCCGGCCGCCTTGGAGCGGGCATAGGCGGATGCGCTATCCGCATCCGCGCCGATGGCCGAGATATGGGTGATGGCGGAAAGACCGGCGCCGCGGGCGGCTTCGGCGATGGCGCGCGGGCCGAAGTCCTGGACCGCGTCGAAGGTCTGCTTGCCGCTCGGAGCCAGGATGCCGACCGCGTTGACGACCGCATCCGCGCCCTGCACGGCCCGGTCGACGGACCAGCGGTAGCGCAGGTTCGCCTGGACGGGCATGATCTGCCCCGGCGCGCCGAGCGGCTGCAGGTGGGTCGCCAGGTCCGGCCGGCGCACGGCGGCGCGCACCCGGTAGCCGCGCTTTGCCAGCGCCTGCACCACATGGCGCCCGACGAACCCGGACGCACCGAAGACCGTGACGAGTTTTCCATTCAAAGCCGTGGACATGGCCGCTTGCCTCTCACGTCTGGTATTAATGTCGCGTGCCTGAGGGCCGCGACCTGCAGAAGAATCCTGTGTCCCGCCGGTCTGAAACCGGGGGCCGTACAGTCTCTTAGCCCTTTGCCGGCCCTATGTGAAGAGCCCAGTAGCGGCACGCGCACGAGGCTTCCCGTGCGGGAATGAAATTGTCTGCAAAAGGGTGATTGACAAGTCCCCGACAGACCCTTACAAGCGCCCACCTGAGCCCGGCTTTGAAGGCTGGCGGCGCGGATCGAAAGACCTTGGCCGTCTCATCAAAACAGGCTCAATGCCCAGGTGGCGGAATTGGTAGACGCGCCAGCTTCAGGTGCTGGTGCTCGCAAGGGCGTGGAGGTTCGAGTCCTCTCCTGGGCACCAATATCCGGTTTCGGATCGTTTCAGATGATCCAGAAACACGACAAAAAGCTCCGGTTCTCCGGGGCTTTTTTCGTTTTGGGCGTTTGAAGTAGCGTGAGTTTTCTGAACAGCTACACTGTTCGTGTGAAATTCGATCTGCTTTGGGTAGTTGCGGTTGGCCTGCGTTTTCTGAACAGCTACACTCTGTCATTGATGCATCGCTCGGCATCGGCAGTTGCGGTTGGCCTGCGTTTTCTGAACAGCTACACTGTCCGTGTTTACGGTAAAGTGAAAAAGGGCGTTGCGGTTGGCCTGCGTTTTCTGAACAGCTACACTCAGGTCAAATTGTCATAGGACACGTCGACAGTTGCGGTTGGCCTGCGTTTTCTGAACAGCTACACTTTCGCATCGCGAACAGCTTCCTGACCGCAGGTTGCGGTTGGCCTGCGTTTTCTGAACAGCTACACTACTGACCATGACGCTTTACGGATCGGCCCAGTTGCGGTTGGCCTGCGTTTTCTGAACAGCTACACTTTGCTTTGCCGGCGGCGGCGGGGCATCGACGTTGCGGTTGGCCTGCGTTTTCTGAACAGCTACACTTGCGGGGCGGACCTATCTCACGGGTGAGCGGTTGCGGTTGGCCTGCGTTTTCTGAACAGCTACACTGCTCTCACATGGCTCGAAGTGAAGCACGTCGTTGCGGTTGGCCTGCGTTTTCTGAACAGCTACACTGGAACTCGGTGCCGACCGGCTCATCGTCGAGTTGCGGTTGGCCTGCGTTTTCTGAACAGCTACACTCAGGTCATCGTCTTATCGTCACGTAATCATGTTGCGGTTGGCCTGCGTTTTCTGAACAGCTACACTGACGGATAGCGGGCTTTCATATCAGATCCGGTTGCGGTTGGCCTGCGTTTTCTGAACAGCTACACTTCCATGCATGGCATGGCGTTCGCCTGCCCAGTTGCGGTTGGCCTGCGTTTTCTGAACAGCTACACTTGGACCGGACAACGTTCCGGTTTCTGCCCGGTTGCGGTTGGCCTGCGTTTTCTGAACAGCTACACTCACCCGCGCGCCCGATGTGGAGCGCCCCTGGTTGCGGTTGGCCTGCGTTTTCTGAACAGCTACACTAACCGCCGTAAAGTTCAGCCACCAGTCCCGGTTGCGGTTGGCCTGCGTTTTCTGAACAGCTACACTCTACAAGGCGAACTACGCCAAGGGTTGGAAGTTGCGGTTGGCCTGCGTTTTCTGAACAGCTACACTTGAAAATGGAACTAGCAGCTACGCCGGAGTGTTGCGGTTGGCCTGCGTTTTCTGAACAGCTACACTGCTCACCTTCATCTACATGTCCGGCGCTCGGTTGCGGTTGGCCTGCGTTTTCTGAACAGCTACACTCTCCGATTTCCGTGAGGTAGGCACTCAGAAGTTGCGGTTGGCCTGCGTTTTCTGAACAGCTACACTAACCACAGAACATCGCTTGCGCTGCTCGATGTTGCGGTTGGCCTGCGTTTTCTGAACAGCTACACTGTTACGATAAAAACCTCAACGGACGACTGCGTTGCGGTTGGCCTGCGTTTTCTGAACAGCTACACTTCCGGACTTCATCCACCGTGACCACGACAAGTTGCGGTTGGCCTGCGTTTTCTGAACAGCTACACTTTCCCAATCGCCGGCCATGATGCATCCGTAGTTGCGGTTGGCCTGCGTTTTCTGAACAGCTACACTCCAGTAGCCCATGGTTCCAGTTGTTGCGGTGTTGCGGTTGGCCTGCGTTTTCTGAACAGCTACACTCGCTGATGGCCCAATTCGTTGATATCAATAGCGAATTGGGCCGTTGAGCGCTCAAAAAGTGGTGCTTTTCTGCTAAAAGAGCGCGATCTGATCGGGGTTTTTCCGGCGCGCACGGCGCGACTGGTCACTGAACCGCACAATGTTTTCATATTGCCTGTCCGTGAATTGGAAGATGAAAACATCGCCGCGCTCCGGCAGGTTTGATTCGATACGACGTACATGGGTTTCGAACTGTTCTTGACCGTTGACCAGTCTGAGATAATTCGAAAGCTGACTCATTTCGAAGCCCTGGTCCAGCAGAAACTGGCGGAATTTCGTGGCTGCGGCGCGTTGTTTCTTCGTTTCAACCGGCAAATCGAAAGTTACTAACATCCACATCAGCCTGTAAGCGGACAAGTGCGTCGGTTCGCTCCGCTTTCCCCGTTCTTGTGTGTAGAGCGTCGTCATGTCGTCGCCTCCGGCTGCCGGCCGAGCGCTGACAAAACAAGAGGAGAGGGCGCGGATGGCAACTCCAGTTGACCCGCGCCTGCCTGGAAGATTGTCGCCAGTTGCTGCGCGAGGCGGGTGACATGCATATAAAGGGGGCTCATGCCCTGGATGCTTTCCAGATCGAAGCTCGTGACACGCACCAAAGCTGACCGTGTTTCCGGCGTAACCTCCTCCGCGCCGTCCCGAACAAGATTGAAGACCAGTCGGTCGACAAGCGGGCGATAGGGTTCCATCAGGTCGTCTGCCAGTGCAAACGCATTGCCGCGATTCGAATGGTGCAGGCCGAGGGTCGGGTGAAGTCCTGCGGCACAGATCGCCCGGCTGACAATAGCCCGCAGCACCGTATAGCCGTAGTTGAGCAGGGCATTCGTTCCCTCTCCGGAGGTATCGCGCCGGAACGCTTCTCCCATCAATGCCTGCCAGTAGCGGCGCGCGGCCTGAGCCTCCACATTGTCGGGATCTCCGGAGCGGACTTTTCGGGCCAGCCTATCGAAGGCGCCCGCTTCTCCCCCGGCAGAGGCGAGAATGGCACCCTGCATCCGGATCTTTGCCACTACGATGTCGCGCCAGAGACGTTTGGCAAGAGGTTTCGACGCATCCGCCTGAGCGTTCAAACGGGCGCCTTGCGCATGATTGCCTTCAAGCGGCCAGACACAGGCGACCGGTGCATGATTTTGGGCACAAAGCACCACCGGAACGGAACGCTCGGCAAGGCGCGTGAACACCGTGTTGGACCATGTCAGACCATGGGCATGCGCGATAACGCCGCCGATATCGTCGAGCGCGATACGACCCTGCTCCTCCCTGTTTTTTGAAACGGTGAGGAAGCCACGATGGACAGCGACATGCAGGCCATCCGAAGATAAATCGACCACGCGTTGCATGGCGAAACAATACCATCGAATGAAGCGACCGGCTTCCGTGACCTTAACGTTTGGTTAACCCGTTTATTTTTCCCACCAGGGACCGGGATCGAAAACCTGACCGATCTCGTCGATGCGAACCTGACGCGGTTTCGCCTTTTTCAAGGGATTCGGCATTGGGCGGAACGGCTTGTAGGTCTTCTGCCTCTCCCGCTCGTCCAGATTGCCGGCCTCATGGTGTGGGTCTAGGTAAAGCTGCTTGTTGCGCTGATCGAACTTGCGCACCTTGGCGACAACACGCTCTCCGGTATCGGGATCGTCATAGGCCACCATGTCCCCTTTCATAAGGCTCATGATCTTGCGCGCGTTATGGTGCTTCAGGCGCAGTTTGGGCACATAGTCCGGATTATGCGCATCGAACAGGGAAACCACTTCCGCATCCCATTTGCCGTCCGGCAGTTCCCAGACCTCGAAGCGGTGATTGTCTCCGGGCAGATATCCCTTCTTGTGCTTACCGTTGCCATGGGTGATCCAGACCGGACTTCTGGGCTCCACGATCCGCACATGCCGGATGCCGGCGAACTTTTGATCGTTCTCGACAAAGTCCTGCACCGCAGCCTCGAACGCCTTGCTCTCCAGACCGCGCGTAGCCTCGAATAGCCGGTCGCGCAATTCCGAATGGCCGTGTTCGTTGCCCCGGATTGCTTGCAAGTCCGAAGGTTTCTTGAAATGGGACAGGCCCACCCGGCGCACCACCAGTTCGTTGCCCTTAGCGTCCGTCTCGCCGGTGAACCCGTAGGCGGTGTCGTTGTGCAGCTTGCCGGCCGTCTGGCCTCGCCCCTTGTCGTAGTCTTTTCGCGAGACCGTGCCGTGGTCCGGCTTGTGACTTACGACAACCCTCTGGAGGCGATCCCGCAGTTCGTCGCGAAAGGCGGGCCAAGGCACCGGCACCTGGCTTGCTACTCTTTCCGCCCCGTCCTCCTCCGCCTTTGCCGAAGCGGTCGCAAGCTTCTGAATCAGGGAGCGGGAGGTACAGGCGATCACTGCAGCATCGATGGCATGGTGCCGATGGTCCAGCCGGTTCTTCGGCTTTGCGGCATCCGTCAGGTTATGATCGTAAAGGATGTCGTTCAGCGACCAGTTCCGGCGCAGCATTTCCGTCATGCGCCCCGGCAGGGCGCGCACCCGTGTGTGCTTGCGGAACACGCCGTCAATGTCCGGCTCCTCCGCATCGTAGAGAGCCGCCAGATAGGTCAGCGCCAGCCGCGAGATATGCTGCATGTCGGTTACCTGCCGGGCCAGGAACCCTTCCTCGTCTCCGAAACGCTCCATGGCATTCTCGGCGAACCGCCATTGCTTGTTTTTCGGCAGCACCGTGGCGCGCGCAAGGATGTCGCCGTAGCTTGCCCGCCATTGCGGCACATCCGCCGGCGGCCGGTTGGCCTTTACCCGGTTACATGCCGTACAGCACAGGATCTTGTTGGCCTGACCGTCGTCCAGCGTCTTCGAATAGGGCAGGATATGGTCGATATCCGTCTCGCCGTTGAACAGCTTTTCCGCATTGATCGGCGTGCCGCAATAAACACAGACCCGGCCGAGGGGCTGATCCGGATTGAGTTCTTCCCATAGTTTCAATCGCAAACGATTGTAGCCATTATCGGTTTGCCTGAAAGTCTCCTGCAGTTCCTTGGAGCGGGCCTGTGCCGCCCTGGTGTTTTCACCGATCCGCCGGTTGACGTCGTTGCGCTTCTGCTCGTTCAGCTTCAACTCGCGACCGAGTTCGATTGCGATCCGGTCCGGACGGCCATGCTTTCGGATGATCCCGTTGACGACCCGCCGCAGCTGATTGAGGGCGATATGCACGGTCGGGTTGGTGATCCGTCCCATGACCTCGTCCCATTCGGGCGCTTTTTCGTCCGCCTCGCCACCCGTTCCCGGTGGAATATGCCGTTCCAGAACCTGCTGATATTTCGGAAGTTCGGACAGACCTTTCCGGTTGGGGTCGCTTTCCGCGTTGGTCCGGCCATAAACATTCTTTGCCGCCGCCGCTTCGGTGATGACAAAGCCGTCCTCGTCGCGGCCTTGGGTCATTTCGTCCAGCAGCGAGGCAAGTGCCGTCGATCCCATGCGGCCGTAGCCCTCCGGCATGGGCGTGTCGGCGACCGTTCGGGCATTTTCCTTCTCAAGTCCGCAATCGATGCGCAGCCATTCCACCAGCCTGTCCCGGTCGGGCTCCGTGCGCAGCTTCTCGGTAATTTCAGCCTGACGGTCGAGGGAAAAGGCGCTCCAGGAATTGCCGAAACACTCCGGTTGCGACATGCGGAAATGAACGACATTCCCGTCCAGATCCTTGCGGTTGTCGCTTTCCTTGTTGAAGCGCACCTCTTTTCCGAGTTTCAACTCCTTACGCATCTTCGAAAACGGCGCCTTGCCCTGTTTATTGAGGCTGGTGCGCAGCAGGAGCGCGAGCACATCGCGCTGGTCCGGCGTCAGTTTTCGATGCTGCTGGTCCTCGCCGACGATTTCCAGCTCGTTGACCTCCTTCATCAGCCGGAAAGCCTGAAACAGGGGATGCGCCTTGGGTAGGCGGTTTTCCGCCGGATTGTAGGAGCACTTGCCGGGCTTCACCGGCCTCAAGGGGCGTTGATAAAAGATCGTTTCGCGCAGTTCATTGATCAGGTCGTCCGTGAGCAGGCCGGCATGAAACTGTTTTTGCTTGCCGACGATCCTGTCGAATTCGCGCTCCAGAACCGCACGGGACGGATAGAAGGTATAGGCCTTGCCGTCGGCGGTCATGCGCGCACGCACCGAGAGCCCGGCAAGACGGCGCTTGTTCAGCCATTCGCCGAAACTGCGGGCGCCTTCTTCCATCATTTGCGTTTCCAACCGGGTGATGGCCTCGGCGATCTTGCCCTGTTCGGCATCGTTGCTGTCGGTCTTGCGGTTGGACTTGAAGCCCCGGCGCTGGTTGAGCTGGAACAACACCCGGCCGAGCTCATGCGGCGTCAGCGCTTCGTCCAGCGCTTTTGCGCGCAAGGCATAGACCGAACCGCCGACATCTCCGCCTTTCCCGTCCGATGTCTCCTTCAAAAGTGCTTTACGTCCCGGCTCGTCCGCAGGCATCAGACCATTCTCTGTGAGAAGATCGAGCAGGCGTTTGCGCCGCTTCAGATAGCGGTCTCGCCTGCGCCTCGCTCCCCGCGCCTCGCGCCGGTTGACGGCAAGCGAGGCCAGCGATTTCGGATCGCGGCCGGCCATTTCCGACTGCGAAAAGATCCGGACGCCAATATCGACTACCTGCCCCTGATCCTTCCGCCCCGGTTCGCCATCCGTTTCGATCAGGCACCAACCGAGGGAATTCGTACCGAGGTCAATGCCGAGAGTGGTCAATCTTGTCATTTCGCCCCCTGGTTGTTTCTTGCAGGATTGACGAAAATTAGAATTTAGGCAAATGTAACGATGTTCAGAAAACGCAGTCCAGCCGTTAACAAGCTGAGATATGCACCAGATAAGGCCAGCGCTCCAGCGCTGGCTTTTTTGTAGCTGGTCATGTCAGGGACGCTTGAACCGGGCTGTTGCTTTCGGTCCCATCTCTTCCCGCACAGCAGAACCGTTCATTTCACCCGATAAGCCCCTTCGCCGACCGCTCAGAGATTGGCTTTCCGGCCTGAGTCGCGTACCCATTATGCGCCGCCGCACAACGGGCTTCAGGTGCGCAGGCGCAAGCGGAGACGGAAGATGAGGACGATCACCTATTACTACGCGCCGATTTCCGGTTTTGCCTATCTGGGCGAACGGCGCCTGATGGAGATTGCACGGTGCGCCGGGGCCGAGGTCGAGTTCCGGCCGATCGACATTCAGCGGATCTTCCAGGCTGCCGAAACCGTGCCGCCGGGCAAGCAGCCGCAGGCGCGGCTGAGCTACCGGTTGATGGATCTGAAACGTCAGGCCGAACGTCTGGGACTGCCGATCAATCCGAAGCCGAAGCACTGGCCGGTGCCCGCCGGACTGCCCGCCCGGCTGATCTACGCGACCGGCGCCCTGGGCCACCCGCAGCACCCGCTTTCCTTCGCGATCCTTTCCGCCGTTTATGCCAGGGAACAGGACATTTCCGATCCCGAGACCCTGAAAGAAATTCTGAAGGGGCTCGACCTTGACGCCGAAGCGCATTTTGAAACGGCCGAGACCCGGGACATCGCCGACCGGTTCGAAGCCGGCAACGCAGCGGCGATTGCGGCCGGGGTCTTCGGCTCTCCGACCTATGTGTTCGACGGCGAAATGTTCTTCGGTCAGGACCGGCTGGACCTGCTCGCCTGGCGTCTCGGCGTGACCGACCCGCTTTGTGAAAGTTAGGCCTGGATTGCTTGGGTCCGGTTTGGCTGGCGTAGCTGGCGCTCTGACCGGCCGAACATTCCGGTGCCCTCCCTGCACAGGCAGGGATCCAGTAGGCTTTTGAATTCGCTTTTGTTTTCAATCGCGAGCGGCACGGGGTACTGGATCCCGATCTTGCCGCTGACGCGTCAAACCGGGATGACAACCGAGAGCGGGGCGCGGGTTTCTGAGCCGGCTGGCTGAAGGACCGTAGTCTTTCAAGCGAGACACTTGGGAGGCCCGGCAACGGGCCGCAGATCCCTAAAGCTTGAAGGCCTTGGCGTTGATGCCGTAGCGCTGCAGGCGCGAGTAGAGCGTCGTCGGTTTGACGCCCATCAGCTTGGCGGCTCCGTTCGGCCCGGAGACGCGGCCCTTGCAGGTGCGAAGGGCTTCTTCCAGCGCCGCGCGCTCCATGTCGAGACGGTCGGCCTCCGTCAGGATCTTGCGCGACGGGGCCGGCTCCAGCAGGTCGGTCTCCACTTCCGGTTCGGCCGGGATGGAAATCGTCACCGGTACATGCAGGCGCAGCCGGCCGTCGGTCGCGGTGATCACCGCCCGCTCGATGACGTTTTCCAGCTCGCGGATGTTGCCCGGCCAGTGATAGCCTTGCAGCCGTTCCGCATCGCCCAGGCTGATCTGCAGGCCCGGCTTGTTCAGCCGGGAGCTGGCCCGTTTCAAAAACAGGGAGGCGAGCAGGGGAATGTCCTCCAGCCGTTCGCGCAAAGGCGGCAGCTCGATCGGAAACACGTTCAGGCGGAAATAGAGGTCTTCCCGGAAAACTTTCTGCTGCACCTCCGCCTGGAGGTCGCGGTTGGTGGCCGCGATCACCCTGACGTCGACGTCCCGGGTTCTGGTTTCGCCGACCCTTTCGAATTGCTGCTCCTGCAGGATGCGCAGGAGCTTTGATTGGTGCTCTGGGGGCAGTTCCCCGATCTCGTCCAGGAAGATCGTCCCGCCGTCGGCCAGTTCGAACCGGCCGACCCGTTCGCTCACCGCGCCGGTGAAGGCGCCCTTGGCGTGGCCGAAGAACTCGCTTTCGAACAGCTCCCGCGGGATCGAGGCGCAGTTCACCCGGATCAGCGGACGGTTGCGGCGCGGGCTGGCATCATGGATGGCGCGGGCGATCAGCTCCTTGCCGGTGCCGGATTCGCCCGTGATCAGGACGCTCGCGTTCGACGGAGCCACCAGCTCGATCTGCCGCAGCACATGCTTGACCGCCTGGCTGTTGCCGACGATTTCCCGGTGGGCGTAGTCCTCGCTGAGTTCCTCCTGCAGATAGGCGTTCTCCAGTTCCAGCCGGTGCCGCAGGCGTTCCACTTCGTCCAGCGCGTTCAAGAGGTCCTGCTGTCCCTTGCGCTGTTCGGAAACGTCGCGGAAGACGACCACCGCGCCGAGCAGCTTGCCCTTTTCCTGAATGGGGGTGCTGGTGTACTCGACCGGAAAACAGCTTCCGTCCCGGCGCCAGAAGACCTCGTCGGTCACCCGGTGGACCAGACCGTCGCGAAACGCCGCATAGATCGGGCAGGCCTTGATCGCGTAGCCGGTGCCGTCCTCGTGGCTGTGGTGAAATATCCCGTGGGCCGCCTGTCCGATCAGCTCTTCGGCGCGCCAGCCGAGCATGCGTTCGGCGGCCGGATTGAGAAATGTGGTCAGCCCTTCCGCATCGACGCCGTAGATCCCTTCGCCCGCCGCATGCAGGATCAGCTGGTTGCCCCGCTCCAGCTGGCGGAACACGTCGTCGATCTCGCGCACCGGCGCCTGCCGGTTGCGGTAGAACTGCAGGACCTCGGTTTCCGCGCGGCGCATCTTGACGAGGCGCAGATCGAAGAAGGTCATGACGATGCGTTTCCGGTCGCCTTCGGAATAGGTGGACAGGTACAGCTCGACGGGCTTGGGCTCGCCTTCCTTGACCGCGATCGCCAGACTGGTCGACCAGGCGCTTCCCGTGTGCAGGCATTCCAGGCTCAGCCCGGTGAAGGCCGGCAGCTGGTCGGGAAACAGGCGGCTTGGCGCCATGCCGCCGAGACCGTAGCCCCGCATGCCGGTCAGCCGGAGCGCTGCGTCGTTGAACTGGAGTATGCGATCCTCGTAAGGATCGATGACGATGACCGCGGCCTCGATGCTGTCGAGTGCGGCATGCCACTGCTCATTGGTCTTGAAATCGACCAGGATACTCGGTGCGGACATGGAACGCAGTCCCCCTTCCATGAGGTCATTCCTGCAAATGTCCCGCACCGCGTCAAGACGAGATTTCGTAATTTTTATTACGAAAACATAAATTTTCCAACTTTTCGTAAAACGAGTCCCGTGGGTGATTTTGAAATAAGTATTTGTAATTACGAATGTTTCTTAAACGGGTGAAGTTGGCACGGTCCTTGAAAGATAAACCTCGTAAAATATTACGAAGGTTTTTGCCCATGTATGTCTGGCTCAAGGAACCGCAGCGGCTGAAGGCCATTCTGATCGCCCGCCAGGACGATCGGGACGCCTTCCTGGAAGCGTTGCTGTTCGACAAGGGCCTGACCGTCGTGGACCGCATCGCCTCTGTCGGCGAGGCCTGCGGGTTGCGGGACCTGGCCCAGGCGGACCTCGTGGTCGCGGTCACCAGCGCCGACGACAAGGACGTCCTCAAGGGGCTCGCCGGTTTTTCCGAAAAATTCCGTATTCCGGTTCTGGCAGTGACGGATTCCGACCTGCCGGAACACATCGCCGCCCTGACGGGTGCCGGCGCCCATTCGGTCCTGTGCATCGGCATGACCACGGACCGGGTCCGGGCGGCCGCGACCGCGGCCATCGCCGGTTACGAAAAACTCGCCGCCCTGGAACGCCGCGCGGAAAACGCCGAACGCAGCCTCAGCGACCGCAAGCTGATCGAGCGCGCCAAGGGCATTCTCATGCAGCAGCGCGGCATCAGCGAGGGTGATGCCTTCCGCGAGCTGCAGACGTCCTCGATGAAACGAAACGAACCCCTGCCGAAGGTGGCCGAGACCATCATAGCAGCCAAAGAGCTTCTCGGATGACGGCAACGTCGTCCGAACCGGCGGTTTAAAGGTGAACCGGCCGGCTTTCAAACCGTCAGCGTCTCTAACGGCGGATGCGCTGGCTACGGCTGAGGAAGGCCAGTTGCGAACGGTGGCAGACTTGCCGCCGGAATGCGAAAGGAAGACTTCATGGGAGCTTTAAGCGATCCCTTTGATCCCAATTCCATATTGTGGCAGGGCTGCCCGTGCGGCTTGCACTCCTCCATGTGGGAACACCAGAGAGCGGCTGTGGCCGAGGCGGAAGCCGAAGCCCTGGATTCGCGCTATTACTGCGTGAATTCCAAGAAGGCCAACTCTCCGGCTTATGACGACCGGCTGCCCGGTGGCGCGCCGATCGCCGAAGCCGCTCAGGGCGAAGATATCCCGTCCTGGGAAAACAGAGAGGAAGTCGTTTCCCGTCTCGTCGACAATGTCGTGATGAAGAGCCTCTTCCCGACCGACATGAGCCGTCGTGCTTTCCTGCGCACCGTCGGCGCCAGCACGGCCATTGCCGCGGTTTCCCAGTTCATTCCGCTGGACGAAGTCAAGGCGAAGGTCATCGACGCAACCGGTCCGCTCGAAAAGTCCAAGCTCAATGTCGGTTTCGTGCCGATCACCTGCGCGACGCCGATCATCATGGCGCATCCGCTCGGCTTCTATAAGAAGTACGGTCTGGATGTGGATGTGATCAAGACGGCCGGCTGGGCGGTGAGCCGCGACAAGTCCCTGTCCGGGGAATACGACGCGGCCCACATGCTGACGCCGATGCCGCTGGCGATCACCGCAGGCTCCGGTTCCGTGGCAAAGCCGTGGACCATGCCCGCCATTGAAAACATCAATGGCCAGGCGATCACGCTGCACAACAAGCACAAGGACAAGCAGGATCCGAAACTCTGGAAAGGCTTCACCTTTGCCGTTCCGTTCGAGTACTCGATGCACAACTTCCTGCTTCGCTACTACGTGGCCGAGGCCGGCCTGGATCCCGACAAGGACATCCAGATCCGCGTTCTTCCGCCCCCCGAGATGGTTGCGAACCTGCGTGCGGAGAACGTGGACGGCTATCTGTCACCGGATCCGTTCAACCAGCGTGCCGTCTACGATGGCGTTGGCTTCATCTACAAGCTGACGAAGGAAATCTGGCCGGGTCACCCGTGCTGCGCCTTCGCCGCAAGCCAGCAGTTCATCGACGAAAACCCGAACACCTTCCTGGCGCTGTTCAAGTCGATCATCGACGCGACCGCCTACTCGTCCAACCAGGCGAACCGGAAGGAAATCTCCAAGGCGATCGCGCCGAAGAACTACCTCAACCAGCCGGAGACGGTGATCGAGCAGGTTCTGACCGGACGGTTCGCCGATGGTTTGGGCAAGGTGCGCAACGAACCGGACCGGATCGATTTCGATCCCTTCCCGTGGCACTCGATGGGTGTGTGGATCCTGACGCAGATGAAGCGTTGGGGCTATCTCGAAGGCGACGTCAACTACAAGGCGCTGGCCGAACAGGTCTATCTCGCCACCGACGCCGCCGACGTGATGAAGGCGGTCGGCCAGACCCCGCCGGATGCGACCTACGCGTCCTACGAGATCATGGGCAAGACCTTCGATCCGATGAAACCCGAGGAATACGTCGAGTCCTTCGCCATCAAGCGGACCTGACGTTTTCTATTCCCTTCAAGAGCAGGAAGAGTTCATGTCGAATAAAGTCAAACTCCAGGCGCTGATGGTTTCCCTTGTCCTGTTTGCCGTCTTTGTTGCCGGCTGGCATGTCTGGGTGGAAGCGCAGAAGGGCCCGGCCGTCGACATGGACCCGGAATACGCTGCCTTGATGGGCATCACTGCCAAGGGGGGCTCGGCCATGCCCGGGCCCCTCGAGGTCGGTGAAGCGATCTGGGGTCACATCATCAACCCCTTCTATGACAACGGCCCGAACGACAAGGGCATCGGCATTCAGCTTGCCTATTCCATCGCCCGCGTCCTGACCGGCTTCTTCCTCGCCTGCATCGTGGCGATCCCGCTCGGCTTCTTCATCGGCATTTCGCCGATTTTCCAGCGCGCCGTCGACCCGTTCATCCAGGTCCTGAAACCCGTGTCGCCGCTCGCGTGGATGCCGCTCGCCCTCTACACGATCAAGGACAGCGACATGTCCTCGATCTTCGTCATTTTCATCTGTTCCATCTGGCCGATGCTGATCAACACCGTGTTCGGTGTCGCCGGCGTGCGCAAGGAATGGCTTAACGTCGCCAAGACGCTTGAGGTGTCGCGCTCGCGCATGGCGTGGAACGTCATCCTGCCGGCGGCAGCCCCCACCATCCTGACCGGCATGCGGATCTCCATCGGCATCGCCTGGCTGGTGATCGTTGCAGCCGAAATGCTCGTTGGCGGAACCGGCATCGGCTACTTCGTCTGGAACGAATGGAACAACCTCTCCATTACCGGCGTGATCACCGCCATCTTCTTTATCGGCGTCATCGGTATGTGCCTCGACTTCATCCTCGCGCAGGCGACCCGCCTCGTGGAGTACGCCGAATGAACGTGATGCCGTCCGTATCCAATCAATCAAACCCAGCCGCCGAAACGACTGAGGAGACCCGCGTGTCCGAATCCGCCGCCATGATCAGCATCGAAGGCCTGAAACGCTCCTTTCCGACCCCTGACGGAAAATCGGAAACCGAGATCTTCGGCGATGTCTGGTTCAAGGTTGCCGAGGGCGAGTTCGTCACCCTGATCGGCCATTCCGGTTGCGGCAAGACCACGCTGCTCAACATCCTCGCGGGCCTCGACACGGCCACCGACGGCGTCATCATCGCCGACGGTCACGAAATCATCGGCCCGAGCCTCGATCGCGCCGTGGTGTTCCAGACCCACGCGCTGCTGCCGTGGATGACGGCGATGGAAAACATCGCCTTCGCGGTCAAGTCGCGCTGGCCCGACTGGTCCAAGGAAAAGATCCGCGAGCACTGCCAGAAGTATCTCGACCTGGTTCACCTGACCGGTTCGGAAGACAAGAAACCGTCGCAGCTTTCCGGCGGCATGAAGCAGCGCGTCGGCATCGCCCGCGCCTTTTCCATCGAGCCGAAGATCCTGCTGATGGACGAGCCGTTCTCGGCCCTGGATGCTCTGACCCGCGGCAGCCTGCAGGACGAACTGTTGTCGATCTGCCGTTCCACCGGGCAGACCGTTTTCATGATCACCCACGACATCGACGAGGCCCTGCTTCTCGCCGACCGGGTGGTGCTGATGACCAACGGTCCCCAGGCACGGGTTTGCGAGATTCTGGAAAACACGCTGCCGAAGACCCGCACCCGCAGCGACATGCACACCCACGACAACTACTACCCGATGCGGAACCATCTGATCGAGTTCCTGGTGAACCGCTCCAAGCAGTTCAAGGAGGAGATCTCGTCCAGCAGCTACAACCCGAAGGCTCCGCCGGTCGTCCGGCCAAGCGCCCAATAGGAACGAGGAAATCGAGCATTCCCCGGCGCATTGGGTCCGGGGCAACAACGACCAAAACAAGCGATCACCTACAGAGGAGTACAGCACTATGAAAATGTCCGCCGCATTCTCCAGGATCCTGAAACTGGCACCGCTGACCGCCGCCGCGAGCCTGGCAGCCGCCCCGGCCTTCGCGCATCACCCCCTGGGTGGCGCGCCGATGACGACCTTCACCCATGGTCTCGCCTCCGGTGTGGGTCACCCGATCCTCGGCTTCGATCACCTCTTCTTCGTCGCGCTGGTCGGCGTTGCCGCGGTCTTCACCGGGCGCCAGTTCACGGCACCTCTGGCCTATATCGGCGCCATGATGGCCGGCACCCTTCTGATGTCCTTCGGCCTCGGCCTGCCGCTTGTCGAAGTGGCGATCGCCGTTTCCCTTCTGGCCCTGGGCGCCGTGGTCCTGTCCGGCAAGAAGCTGTCCGCACCGGTGGCGATGGTTGCTTTCGCTGCCGCCGGCCTGTTCCACGGATCGGCCTTCGGCGTCAGCATCTCCGGCGCTGAAGCCGCCGCACCGACCGTCGTACTCGTCGGCTACCTGATCGGCCTCGCAATCACCCAGTACGTCATTTCCGTCGCGGCCGGATGGGCCATGAAGTCCCTGTTCAAGGCAACCGAAGCCGGCGCAATGCAGCCGCGTCTGGCGGGTGCCGTCGTGGCCGGTGTCGGCCTGTTCCTGACCCTGGAACATGTCGAAGGCGCCGCCTTCACGGCCATGGGTCTTTGAGGGGGCCTGTGTATAGGCCTTTGATCTGACACCCAAGATCCCGGAGGGGTGCGATGTGCCCCTCCGACATCCTGACCTCGGTCATGGATAAAGCGCGCGTCAACAGGGACAACAAGCAATGCAGAACACGACACAAAAGACGCCGGTCACGCTGCTTACCGGATATCTCGGCGCTGGCAAGACGACCCTGCTCAACCGGATCCTGAACGAACAGCACGGCAAGAAATACGCGGTCGTCGTCAACGAGTTCGGTGAAGAGGGCATCGACAACGACCTTGTCATCGACGCGGACGAAGAAATCTTCGAAATGAACAACGGCTGCATCTGTTGCACCGTGCGCGGCGACCTGATCCGCATCATGAGCGGCCTCTTGAAGCGCGCCGACAAGCTGGACGGCGTTCTGATCGAAACGACCGGCCTGGCCGATCCGGGCCCGGTCATCCAGACCTTCTTCGTCGACGACGACCTGCGCGAGCAGATCGCGCTCGATGCGGTCGTCACCATGGTCGATGCGAAGCATTTCCTGGACACGGTCGATGACGCCCACGAATGCGAAGAGCAGGTGGCCTTCGCCGACACGATTCTCCTGAACAAGACCGACCTGGTCACGCCGGAGGAACTCGAAACCGTCGAGAAGAAGATCCGCGCGCTCAACCAGTTCGCCAAGCTGCACAAGACCGAAAAGGCCGGTATCGATCTGATCGAGGTGCTCGACCGGGGGTCTTTCGATCTGAAGCGGTTGATGGAAATCGAGCCCGATTTCCTGGACGAGGACCCGGAAGACCACGAGCACGACGACAGTATCACATCGGTCTCACTGATCTCGGACACACCGATCGTGCCGGAAAAATTCTCCAGCTGGATGCGCCAGTTCATTCAGAACCGGGGCGTTGACGTTCTCAGGACCAAGGGCATTCTCGCCCTTGCCGGCTATGAACAGCGTTACGTTTTCCAGGGCGTTCACATGGTCATGGACAGCGACTGGGGCAAGGATTGGGGACCTGAGGAAAGCCGTCAGTCCCGCCTTGTCTTCATCGGCCGCAATCTGGACCAGAGCGAACTGGAGAGCGCCTTCAAGGCGTGCGCAGCAGCATGACCCGGATAGCAGCATCCACCCCGAACGGAGCCGGCGCCGAAATCGTTTCGCCGCTGATCGAAGCGACCAGGCTGACATTCGACGCCAATGTCACCGCCTGTCTCATGCTGTCGGAAAGCGATCTGGCAGCCGTGTCCTTCGGCGACGGATCCGTCGCCCTGATCGATACGGACACCGGGTCCTGCCTCAGGACACTGGAGCTTCACTCCGTTGCCTGCACCGGCCTTGTTCCGTGTGGGGCCGGTTTCCTGTCCTACGGCCAGGACGGCCGGGTCGTTTTGATTGCCGATCCGGCAGCGCCCGAGCCGGACGTGATCTGGGAAAGCGACGGGGACTGGGTCGAGGCACTCGTGTTTAACGAAGGCTCGGAAACCGTTGCTCTGGCGGTCCGCAATCAGGTCACAGTGATCGATCTGACCGGCGAAGAGACATGGTCCTGCGAGCTCAACGGCTGCATCACCGGCCTGTGCCCGGACAGCCTGGGCAAGCGCATTGCCGCCAGCCATTACGGCGGTGTCTCCGTGCTGAGCGTGGACACCGGCAACATCGAGATGGCGCTGGAGTGGAAAGGCTCCCACATCGGCGTCACCTGGTCGCCGGATGACCGTTTCATCGTCACCGCCACCCAGGAAAAGGAGCTGCATATCTGGGATCTCGTCACCATGGACGACTACCGGATCGGCGGTTACCCGAGAAAGATCCACCAGATGGCCTGGAGCGCCGACGGCAAGACCCTTGCCTGTTCCGGGACGGACGCCATCACGGCCTGGCCTTTTGTCGGCACGGGGCCTGCGGGCCGGATGCCGGTCGAAATCGGCTTTGCCTTCGGCGCCACCGTTTCAGCGGTCGCGGCCCATCCGGACGAGACGCTGGTGGCGGGCGGGTTCACCTCCGGCAATCTTCTGATCGGCGCCACCGGCAAGGGCGAAGCGCTTGTGGCAGGCGCCAGAACCGGCAAACCCGTGACTTCCCTGAGCTGGTCCGAAGACGGGCAATGCCTGGTCGCAGGCGATGCGGGAGGCCTGGTTTCGGTGCTGAAGCTGCCGGCCGACCTGGGGATCAAATGACCATGGCTTTCGATTTCGGCAACGCAGGTGGAGAGAAGGTTCGATCGACCCAGACGCGGGCCGTGAAGGACCTGATCCGCAAGCAGTTCGATCTCGACGCGGACGCTCCGGTCTTCGTGGCGGAGGTGTCCTGTGGAGAGGTCGACTGTCCCGATACGGAAACCGTGATCGCCATCTATGTCGATGGCGGCCGCAAGGAATTCAGGGTTGGAAAACCCGTCTCCAGGTTGACCGGCGCGGACATCGCGGCGGCGGCCACAATGTAAGACCGAACCACGATTTTGCTTGTGTCCTGATCGGCGGATCGCCTTCCGCCGAAACGGACTGTCTTGGCCAAATGGCGATAACCGGAGGACGAAAGGAAAGCCAAATGAAAAGAGAAGACCTGAGCGAAAAGATCCTCGACATCAAGCGCGAGAAGGGCTGGACCTGGAAATACATCACCGACGAGATCGGCGGCATGAGCCCGGTTCTCGTGGTGGGCGCCCTGCTCGGCCAGCAGAAGCTGGTCAAGCCGCTTGCAAAGAAGGCGGCCGAGCTTTTCGGCCTGAGTGAGCTCGAAGAGAAGATGCTCAACGAAGTGCCGATGCGCGGCATGGGCACGCCGATGCCGCCCACCGATCCGCTGATCTATCGCTTCTACGAGCTGGTCATGGTCAATGCGCCGGCCTGGAAGGCGCTGATCGAGGAAGAATTCGGCGACGGCATCATGTCGGCGATCGACTTCGACTTCGAAATGGAGCGCCAGCCCGATCCCAAGGGCGACCGTGTCGCGATCAAGATGTCCGGCAAGTTCCTGCCGTACAAATACTACGGCGCCGAACAGGGCATCCCGCCACTCGGCTACAAGGAAGACTGATCTTCCGTTGAGCGTTACCCGGAACCGCGGCATCAGTCGCGGTTCCGGACTGCTGACCAAGTCTTATTCTCTCCATCGTCATCCGGGGTCTCACTGACATTCTCCCGGGAGGACGAAATCGGGGTTTGCCTCAAGGGTCTCGGCGCTGCCGGAGGGACCATACCCTGAGATCAGCCGCAACCTTCACCGCTGCAGCAAGGACCAGCAGACAGAGCGCTACCTTGGACACCGTCTCCATGGTTCCCTCGATCAGCAAGGCATGGACCACGCTCCCGACGGCAGCCACCAATACGAGGGAAGTGTGCGCAAACCGCCAGGTTCGGGGCCGCAGGCGCAACCGCCGGCGCAGCGCGGCCAGGAGGGCTGCGAGAAACAGCGCTCCCATGGCAATCACACCCCAGGCGGAGAACGGCGTCGGAGAACGGAACAGGAGCGCGTCGATCACGTCCGGCGGGCTGGTGATCCAAAGACCCCCGACATGGACAACCACCGCCGCGACCAGGACGGCGCCGGTCCAGCGGTGCACGGAGCGCCCGCGAAGGGCGGGCAGGCCCGGCAGGTATCCGCCCGCCAGCAGGGGCTGAACCAGCATCAGTGCCATTGCGAAAATTCCGGCGAACCCGGCCGTGATATAGATCGGGTCGCGCCAGGCGAGCAGGGGGCTGGCCGCCGCAGCAAAGATCGGCACGGCAAGGACGACCGCGAGAACGATCCAGATGAGGGTCGAGTGGATCCGGCTCATGTCCGTGAGGATCTACCCCGCTCAGGCCGGTTGAAGGATGAAATGCGCCTCCAGGCTGGTGTCTTTCGAGCTCCGCATCACGGGTCGGAGGAAGACGGTCTGGAAGTCGCCGCTGTCATAGGCGAGATGCCCGTGCGGCTGGCCGAAGGCCGGCACGATCTGCGGCATCTCCAGGCGGAACACCCCGTTTTCGTCCGTGAGCGTGGCCCCGTGGCTCTGTGGATCCCGCTCGTGTCCTTCCGTGGTATGCGCCCAGATCTGGATGCGCTGGCCGGCCAGGGGAGCGCCGTCGCCCGCGCGGCGCACCGTGCCCGTCATCCAGAAGCCGCCCTGGCCGATCCGGTCCACGACCGGCGCGCCGGGCCGGTAGTTGTTGGATCCGCCCCGCATGGAGGGTGTCGGGGCAAGGCCTTTGGCACTGGCCGGGACGCGGCTGACGGGAACAAGGAGCCCGGTCGCCACGACGGCTCCACCGGCGGCGAGGAGGCGGCGACGGGTGATTGGGTCTTGGGTCATCGGAGCATCTCCCATCGGGTTCTGTGTATCCGGCCATTGAAACGGGACCGGACGCAGCTGAAACCTGATAATAGGGCGCATGCGGGCAATTCCGAGGCTGCGGACCTGGTGCGCGCGATGAAAGGGGTCACGAAACCGTGAGATTGTCGTCTAGCCAGCGCCCGGCTCCGTCCAACCGGCTTTGCGCATGCCGGCTATAAACGCGTTGACGATCTCGTCCGTGGCCTGATGGCGGCGAAGGAAAGTACCTGGATCCCGCGCCATCAGCGGGGACGCCTGCGTCATCTTTGCCAGAGCTGTCTGAGCGGCGGCCTTGTTGCCGAGTGCGCCCTGGGCAATCGCGACCAGCGCCCAACTGGTCGGCAGCTCGTCGACAACGCCGTTTTTCGCGGCGGTCAGCATTTCCGTATAGCGGCCGTTCATATAGTGGTCGATGGCGATCAGGTGATAAAACCAGCCCGGCGGAGAGACCGTGAGATCGATCGCCTTCTGAAGATAGGGAATACCCTCCTCGAAATTGCCGCGGATAGCCAGCCGCCATCCGAGTTGCTCCATTGTGTCCGGATCGTTCGGATTAAGTTCCAGCGCCCGCCGCTGGAGCCGCACGGATTCCTCGTAGTTCCCCATATAGTGATTGACCGCAGCCAGAACCTTGAGAGCCAGAACGTTTTTGCCTTCAAGAACGATGGCGTGGGATGCCGCGCTCAAGGCTCGGTCGTAGGCTTTCTCGGGACTGTCGGGCGCCCACTCGAAACGACCGGAATCCATATAAAGCCAGCCTAGCATGGCCCAGGCTTCCGGATAGCCCGGATCACGCTGGACGGCCTCCTTCAGACAGGCGAGAACGGGAGCCCGCAGGTTCGCGGCGAAGCTGCGCCTGTAGGAATATGCCTGCAAAATGCATTCGTAGCTCGTTTCGCTTCGGGCGTGGCTGTCCAGCAGTTTGTCGGTCTCGAAGGTTCGGATGATTCCGTAAGGTTGGCCAAGCGTCGAAGCGACATTTTCGGCAATCTGCTTCTGGGTCTTCATAAGCGAAGGGGGCGATTGGGGACTGTCATAGGTTTCCGTCCACAAGACCTGATCGGTTGCAACGTGGATCAGCTTGGCATTGACCCGGATCATCGAGGCGTCTGAACTGACACTTCCCGAAACCAGGAACTCGACTCCGGACTTGTCAGCCATTCTGACGATATTCGCCATCGCCTGCTTCTCGAACAAGGCGGGGTCCATATACAGTCGGATGTCCGGATAATGGTCGAATTCCGCCATGATCTCATCGGTCAGGCCGTTCGCGAGAAAAGCCGTTGCCGGACCGTTGTCCCGCTGCTCGAAGGGCAGCACGATCAGGCTGGGACCATGGGCGGTTTTTGTCTGGGCGGGTTTCTGAACACGGTCCTTAAACAGCTCATATCCGAGAGTCACGATCACCAGTGCGCACAAAAGCAGACTGGCCATCATCCACCTGACAATCGAAGGGCTTTTCCGGCCGTTAGCGGCTTCGTTTTTGGTTTCGGGTTTTGCAGCGTCGGAAGCGTCGATGTCCTCCGGAGTCGGATGTTCGGTCCGGTGATCCGCATTACCCGTGTCGAGGACAGTGAATTCCGGCGCGTATTGACCCTTCGGGATGGAGATGTGCAACGGGTTGTCACGTCCGTCGGCGGCATAATAGCCGTCCAGATCCCGACGCAGGCGGCGGGCCTCGAGGCGCACGACCGGATCGATTTGCGGATCGAAGTCTTCGGCGCGCTCGAACACTTCGACAGCGACGGTATAACCTTTCAGGCGGTTCGCCCGGCCGGCGAGCGTTTCTTCGACCACAAAACGCAGAAACCGGCGCCGCTTTTCGCTGGCCTGAAAGCACGAACTTGAAAGGATGCGCTCAAGTTCCGCACGGACCTCGCTATCGGCAGGGCAGGGCGTTTGCGGCATTGCCGCGTTTGAATGCTCGAGCATTGCAACAGCCCCTCCCGAATTCGTGATCGCCTGCCGTCCTGTGCGAAATTGATCGGTCGTATTGACCCTGCGTAAAAATAGTAACTGGAAGTATCAGAATAACCATGACTTATGTCAAAATTACAAATTGTAATAAATGCCAATTGCCAATCCATTTTCCCAGAAACCGAAGATGCTGTTCCCGGGTGCGAACATGTTCGTACCCGTAAAGGTGGCGTGCGAACCTGTGCCACTCGTGAAGGAGCCCGGATAGTGCCTCCTGTAAGGACGGTTCTCGGTTCAACCATGTGCTGAAGCCCGATCTTCGGCTCAAAGCGAATGTCTGCCATGGGGGAAAAACGCTCAGTCCTGGAACGACTTCCTCAGCGTGAGCTGGAGATCCGGCGGCTTTGCATGGCCGATGCGGGGTTCAGCTCCATTTGCGCGGATTACGAGGAGGCCGCAGAGGCGCTTCGCTACTGGCAGACACTGATCGAAAAAGGCGGGCGAAAGCCGGATACCCGGGTGATCGCCGAATATCAGGAACTTATCGGCGAACTGGAAGCAGAAATCCTGGGCTGGCTCGATCGGGTACGCACCGACCGGCTCCGACCCTGACGCTTCAATCGAGGCCCCGGCCCCTATCGCCATTCGGCATGCGCAGTCCGCCATGTCTCTTCGGAGGAAGACACGATGAGAACGATACTTCGAAAATTTTCAACCGCGGGCCCGCTTCCGACACGCACGGTATTTTCCGTGCTGTCGGCGGTTGGCCTTGGAGTTGCCGCCATGGCGGCCTTGCCGGGTGCGGCCCAGGCGGCCGACAAGCCGAACATCCTCCTGATCGTCTCCGACGACACAGGCTGGGGCGATCTCGGGCCCTATCTCGGCGGTGCCGCCCGCGGCATGCCGACGCCGAATTTCGATAAGCTCGCCGATGAAGGCATGTTCTTCACCAACTTCTACGGCCAGCCGAGCTGCACGCCGGGCCGTGCCGCGATCCAGACCGGCCGCATTCCCAACCGCTCGGGCATGACCACCGTGGCCTTCCAGGGCCAGGGCGGCGGTCTTCCCAAGGCGGAATGGACGCTTGCCTCGATGCTCAAGACCGCCGGCTACAAGACCTACTTCACCGGCAAGTGGCACCTGGGTGAGGCCGATTACGCCCTGCCGAACGCTCAGGGCTACGACGTGATGCAACACGCCTTCCTGTATCACCTGAACGCCTACACCTACGCGGATCCGAAATGGCACAAGGCCATGAGCGCGGAATTGCGCGAGATGTTCCAGAAGGTGACCAAGGGGTCCTTGTCCGGCAAGGCCGGCGAGACGGCCAAGGAAGACTGGAAGGTCAGCGGCGAATACGTCGATACGCCGGACAAGGGCGTTGTTGGCATACCTTTCCTGGACAAATACGTGGAACAGGATGCGATTGAGTTCCTGGAGGATGCCGCCAAGGACAAGGACACGCCGTTCTTCATCAACGTCAACTTCATGAAGAACCACCAGCCGAACATGCCCGCACCGGAATTCGAGGGCAAGTCGCTCTCCAAGACCGACTATGCGGATGCGGTGGTCGAACTCGATACGCGCGTCGGCAACGTCCTGAACAAGCTCGACGAACTGGGCTTCAAGGACAATACCGTCGTCTTCTACACCGTCGACAACGGCGCCTGGCAGGACGTCTATCCGGATGCGGGCTACACGCCCTTCCGCGGTACCAAGGGCACGGTCCGCGAAGGCGGCAGCCGCGTTCCCACGATGGTGCGCTGGCCCGGCCACGTGAAGCCCGGTTCGAAGAGCGATGACATTGCCGGCGGGATCGACCTGATGGCCACTTTCGCCTCCGTCGCCGGCATCAAGCTGCCGGAGAAGGACCGTGAAGACCAGCCGATCATTTTCGACAGTTACGACATGATCCCGATCTGGACCGGCGAAGGAAAGCCGAACCGGAACGAATGGTTCTATTACACGGAAGACGAACTCTCTCCGGGCGCGGTTCGCGTCGGCAACTTCAAGTATGTCTTCAACCTGCGCGGGGACGATGGTGCCCAGACTGGAGCCCTTGCGGTCGATACCAACCTCGGCTGGAAGGGACCGGAAAAATACGTGGCCGCGGCGCCACAGGTCTTCGACCTGCTGTCCGACCCGCAGGAGCGCTACGACATCTTCATGACCACCTTCACGGAAAGCACTTGGGCTCTGCCGACAGCCAATGACGCGGTCCTGGCGAAGATGAAATCCTACGTCAAGTATCCGCCGCGCAAGCTGCAGAGCGACGTCTACACCGGACCGATCACGATCACGAACTATCAGAGGTTCAAGTATCTGCAGGAATCCCTCGCCAAGGACGGCTTCCACATCGGCCTGCCATCCGGCAACTGACCATACGCTGAATGCAACCGCCGGGGCTTTCCCGGCGGTTGCTGTCAATTGGTTCAAGATACGGCACTGCTCTGTTTGAGAACCGATAACGCGAAGACAACCGAACGAGAGGTCGCGGCAAGTGATCCAAAAGGACAGCAATCCAATTGGAGGACTGATGATGAAAACTCTAGAAAAACTCCCGTCTACATCTTTGCGAATGCCATCGCGATCCCTCGCGGTCGGTGCCGCGGTCATGGCCGCATTGCTCGCCGGTCCACTCACCTCCGGCGCTCTCGCCCAGGAAGCGAAAAAGCCGAACATCGTGTTCATCATGGGAGACGATATCGGCATGTGGAACATCGGTGCCTATCACCGCGGCCTTATGGCGGGACGGACACCGCATATCGACCAGCTCGCTCAGGAAGGCGCGATCTTCACCGACTATTACGCGGAGGCGAGTTGCACCGCCGGCCGCGCCAACTTCATTACTGGCGAGTTGCCGATCCGCACTGGCTTGACGACCGTCGGACAGGCTGGCGCGACTGTCGGGATGCCGGCAACGGCACCGACCATCGCAACCGCGATGAAGGAACTCGGCTATGCCACCGGCCAGTTCGGAAAGAACCATCTGGGTGACCGCAACGAGTACCTGCCGACCTTGCACGGCTTCGACGAGTTCTGGGGCTACCTCTACCACCTCGATGCCATGGAGGACCCCTGGAAACCGAATTATCCGGAGAGCCTGAAAGACAAGGTCGGCCCCCGCAACCTGCTGCACACGTTTGCGACCGACACGGAAGACGAGACCGTCGATCCGCGCTGGGGCAAGGTCGGCAAGCAGAAGATCATCGACGAAGGTCCGCTGCCGCCGCATCCGGTCAAAGACGTGAAGTACAACATGGAAACGGTCGATGAGGTCATCCGCGACAAAGCCTTCACCTTCATGGACAAGGCCAAAAAGGACGGCAAACCGTTCTTCGTCTGGCTCAATCCCACGCGAATGCACGTTTTCACTCATTTGGCGCCGAAGTACGAAAAAATGCGGACGTCCGAGAATGGCTGGACCATTCAGGAAGCCGGCATGGCGCAGTTCGACGACATCATCGGCGACGTCATGAACAAGCTTAAGGAAATGGGTGTCGCCGATAACACAATCGTAGCGGTAACCGCGGATAACGGCGCCGAAGGCTTTACCTGGCCTGATGGCGGCACAACGCCGTTCAAGGGCTGGAAAGGCATGGGCACCGAAGGCGGCTTCCGTGTTCCGCTGGTTGTTCGCTGGCCCGGCAAGGTCAAGCCCAACCAGGTGATCAACGGAGTGATGTCCGGCATGGACTGGTTCCCGACCTTTGCCGCTGCCGCCGGTTATGATGGCGATATCGCTTCTGACCTGACCAAGGGTAAGACGCTCAACGGAACGGAGTACAAGGTCCATCTCGACGGCTATAACCAGCTCGACATGCTGACCAAGGGTGGCAAGTCGGCACGGAACGAGCTCTGGTATTTCACCGAGTCCACACTCGCGGCGGCCCGTGTCGGGGATTACAAATACACCTTCATCGAGCAGCCCGATGGCTGGTTTGGACCGAAGGTGCCGCTTGATTGGCCAGGCATTGTGAACCTCAGGCTGGACCCCTTCGAAAAGATGAATG
>NZ_CAXXSJ010000051.1:0-105195 GCF_963675095.2 uncultured Roseibium sp.
AGGAATGATGGTGGCTTCCGCTTGCCGGCCTCCGCCCGAAACGGGGAATCGTCGTTCCAGACACTCGATATCCTGTTTACCCGTGCCGGCGACATTCTGACCATCCACAAGGGCGGACTGAAGGGAGCGGTTTTCGGAGGGACCGTGTCGGGCACCGTCAACCTGGCGTCTCAGGCCATAGATTTGACCGGGACATTCGTTCCGATTTTTGCACTCAACAACATCTTTTCCAAAATCCCGATCCTCGGGTTTGCCTTGGGCGGCGGATCGGGGGAAGGCCTGATCGGCGTGACCTACCGCGTCACCGGTGAATTGTCCGACCCCAAGCTGTCGGTCAATCCGATTTCCGCGATCGCGCCCGGCATTTTCCGGAAGATGTTTCAGTAACGAAAAGGCCGGATTTCGTCCGGCCTTTAATCTCAGGACGTGTTTTGCGGTCGGCTCATACGGGCTGCAGAAGGACGTGTTTCTTCTTGCCGAGCGAGAGCTTGATCACGCCATCCGCGGTCACATCGTTCAAACCGAGTTGGCGCTTGTCGTTCTGTTCTGCCTTGTCGTTGATCCTGACCGCGCCCCCCTTGATGTTGCGGCGGACGTCGCCGTTCGAGGCACACAGACCGGCGGTGACAAAGGCGTTCAGGATGCCAAGGCCCGCCTCGAGATCGGCCTTCGGGATTTCGACGGTCGGCAGACCTTCCGCCATTTCGCCTTCCTCGAAGGCCTTTCGGGCCGTCTCCGCGGCGGCCTCGGCCTTTTCCCGTCCGTGAATGAGGGCGGTGGCTTCCGTTGCCAGGACCTTTTTTGCCTCGTTGATTTCCGCCCCCTCAAGGGCCGCAAGCCGGGCGATTTCGTCCATCGGAAGCACGGTGAAGAGCTTCAGGAACCGTTCCACATCGGCATCTTCGGTATTGCGCCAGTACTGCCAGTAATCATAGGAGGAAAGCTGCTCATCATTGAGCCAGACGGCGCCGGCGGCGGTCTTGCCCATCTTGGCGCCGGATGCTGTGGTCAGCAGCGGAGAGGTCAGAGCAAAGACCTCCACGCTTTCGAGGCGGCGGGTGATGTCGACGCCGGAAAGAATATTGCCCCACTGGTCGGAGCCGCCCATCTGCAGCCGGCAGCCGGTGCGCCGGAAGATCTCCAGATAGTCGTAGCCCTGCAGGAGCATGTAGTTGAATTCCAGGAAGGACAGGTGCTGCTCGCGCTCCAGGCGCAGGCGGACGCTGTCGCGCTGGATCATCTGGTTGACCGAAAAATGGCGGCCGATGTCGCGCAGGAACTCGACGTAGTTGAGTTTTAACAGCCAGTCGGCGTTGTCCATCATCAGGGCATCGGTCGGACCGTCGCCGAAGGTCAGCAGCTTTTCGAACACCTTGCGGATGCCGGCCTTGTTCGCCCTCAATGTCGTCTTCGGTCAGAAGCTTGCGGCTTTCGTCCTTGCCCGACGGGTCGCCCACCCGCGTGGTGCCGGAGCCCATGAGGGCAATCGGACGGTGCCCGGTCTGCTGGAACCAGTAGAGCATCATGATCGGCACGAGCGAGCCAGCATGCAGGCTGGGCGCCGTGCAGTCGAAGCCGATATAGGCCGTGACCGTTTCCTTTGCGCAGAGTTCGTCAAGGCCTTGCGGATCGGAAATCTGATGGATAAACCCGCGTTCCGACAGGGTCTTCAAAAACTCCGACTTGAATTCGCTCATTTTCAGGTTCCGTGTCGTGCGTGAGGCTTTGTGCGCCGTCCGTTCTTTTCTCGCGCTCCCTATATCGGAAGTGGCGTTGAATTTCACGAGTGCAGAGAAATTTTTTGGCTACCTGTTTTCTATGCGCAGGATTTCGGCGACAACGGAAACACGCAGGAAAGAAAACCCGTCCACATCCGGAGAAGTGTTATTGCAGCGGAGCGTCACTTGAAACGCCTTGTCGTCTACTGTCCAGGATACGATTTGCGCCCGGTAAGCCAGAGCTTTGCGCTCATCAGCTCGGAATTTCAAAACTTCCTGAAAATAAGACAGGTTCGCGGGGCGATCTCGTCTGTCGACGCAGGATCGGATCCCGTTCGTGGCGATGCGATCTGGGCCGGTCACATAGAATGGCCGGAAGGCACGGTTGACACGCGGTTGGTTCAACTGGGCTGGCGGGACGTGATCAGGCCCGACTTTGAAAGGCCCTGGTCGCGTCTGATGGCCGACGCGCTTAGGTCTTTTTATCATTATGCACGGGCCGGCGGATATGGCGCGGTGCTCAAGAGCAGTTGGGCGCACAGCATCTTCGTTCTTTATCCGGCGGTCGGTCTTGCCCTTTTTTGCGCCATCAGTCTTCTTCCGCCTTTCCTGCTGGCACCGTTTGTGCTCGAGAACGTCGGTGCAATTTCGCCTGCGGGGCTAAGGAGCCCCCTTTCCTGGTTTGTCCTGCTTGTCGGCAGCGGGCTCTGGATTGCTGCCGTCTACGGTTTCACGCGGCTGATCGAACCCTGGACCTATTTCTGGTACCTGGTGAACAGTTGGTACTTCATGGCCAGGCTCGCGCGAAACGTTCATCCGGACATGCTGGCGCGAATCGAGGAATTCGCCGACACCATTGTTTCGTTGAGCGAACAAGCGGATGATGATGAAGAACTGGTCTTAGTCTCGCACAGCTGCGGGACGTTCGTGGCGATTTACATTGTTGCCGCGGTGTTGCGCCGGAAACCGGATATCGCACAGCGCAAGGGCGGATTCGCCTTTGTCACCCTTGGCCCGGCCTTCGAATGCCTCGGCGGTTTCGGTGCGGATCGGGGATTTGGCGAGGCGATGGCCGCAGTCGCTCGTGCCGGGGTGGATTGGACCGATATCTACGGACCTCAGGATATCGTGTGCGGCGGGCGGACTTCGCCTGTGGCGCGGTATGCGTCCAAGTCAGACGGGGTCTCCATATCCAGGGAGCCGCGGCGGTTCAGCGTCTGCATCCCGGACCGAATGCCCGCAGAGAAATTACGCTATCTGCGCTTCCGCTTTTTCAGGCTGCATTTTTGCTATTTCCTCGCCTCGCTCCGGCCGGACCTTTTCGACCTTTACAGGCTCATGTTTGGTCCAGAACCGGCTGCAAGGCAACTCGAGACATGGGCCGGTCACAAGGGATAACGCTGGCGGGTCCGAAAGGCGAGGAACCGTAGGCCCAAAACAAAAAGGCCGGGCAAATGCCCGGCCTTTCCGTTTCCATCCGTCGGAAGGATCAGACGGAGTAGTACATGTCGAATTCGACCGGATGCGGCGTCATTTCGTAACGCTCGACTTCTTCCATCTTCAGTTCGATGTAAGCGTCGATCTGGTCGTCGTCGAACACGCCGCCGGCCTTCAGGAAGTCGCGGTCGGCGTCGAGGGATTCCATAGCCTCGCGCAGCGTGCGGCAAACGGTCGGGATCTCTGCCAGTTCTTCCGGCGGCAGGTCGTAGAGGTTCTTGTCCATCGCATCGCCCGGATGGATCTTGTTCTTGATGCCATCAAGACCGGCCATCAACAGAGCGGAGAAGCAGAGATACGGGTTCGCGGACGGATCCGGGAAGCGCACTTCCACGCGCTTTGCTTTCGGGTTGGACGAGAACGGAATACGGCAGGACGCAGACCGGTTACGCGAGGAGTAAGCCAGCAGAACCGGAGCTTCATAGCCCGGGACCAGACGCTTGTAGGAGTTGGTCGACGGGTTGGTGAAGGCGTTCAGCGCCTTGGCGTGCTTCAGGATACCGCCGATGAAATGCAGGCAGGTCTCGGACAGGTCCGCATACTGGTTGCCGGCGAAGACTGGTGTGCCTTCGTTCCAGATCGACAGGTGGCAGTGCATGCCGGTGCCGTTGTCGCCGAAGACCGGCTTCGGCATGAACGTTGCCGTCTTGCCGTAAGCGTGGGCAACCTGATGGACCACGTACTTGTAGATCTGCATGTGGTCGGCGCAGGTGGTCAGCTTGTTGAACTTCATGCCGAGTTCGTGCTGGGCAGCAGCCACTTCGTGGTGATGCTTTTCCGTGGAGACGCCCATGTCGGCCATCACGGAGAGCATTTCGGAGCGGATGTCCTGGGCGCTGTCGATCGGCGGAACCGGGAAGTAACCGCCCTTGGTGCGAGGACGGTGGCCGAGGTTGCCGGTGTCGTATTCGGAACCCATGTTGGACGGCAGTTCGACGCTGTCCAGCTGGAAGCCGGTGTCATAGGGCTCAGACGTGAAACGGACGTCATCAAAGAGGAAGAATTCAGCTTCCGGGCCGACAAAGATGGTGTCGCCGAAACCGCCGGACTTCACGTATGCTTCTGCCTTCTTGGCGGTCATGCGCGGGTCGCGGTTATAGGCTTCGCCGGTGATCGGATCGACGATGTCGCAAATGATAACCATGGTGGACTGGGCGAAGAACGGATCCATGTGAGCCGATTCCGGATCGAGGATCAGCATCATGTCGGACTCGTTGATGGCCTTCCAGCCGGCAATGGACGAACCGTCGAAGGCAACGCCTTCAGCGAACATGTCTTCGTCGACGAGGGCCACATCCATGGTGACGTGCTGCATCTTGCCGCGCGGATCGGTAAAGCGCAGGTCGACGAACTTCACGTCCTTTTCTTTGATTTCCTTAAGGACCTCGGAAGCAGTGGTCATTATGTCCATCCCTTGATTTGTTGTGTGAACAGGTTGGCTTGATCCCGGTGCCGGGCGATTTGGATGATCGATACTTCAAAAAGCGCCGGAACCGAAAGAGGTGGGCCCTGGGTGGGGCCTGGGTTGGTTAGATGGCGTCCACACCGGATTCGCCAGTCCGGATCCGGACGGCTTCCTCGATGTTGGACACGAAAATTTTCCCGTCGCCGATGCGTCCTGTCTGGGCCGCAGAGCGAATGGCTTCAACGGCTTTTTCCACCATATCGGAGGGAAGTACAATCTCGACTTTCACCTTGGGCAAAAAATCGACGACATATTCAGCACCCCGATAGAGCTCGGTGTGGCCTTTCTGACGACCAAAGCCCTTGGCTTCGGTAACGGTGATGCCCTGGAGGCCGACCTCCTGGAGAGCTTCCTTCACCTCGTCCAATTTGAAGGGCTTGATGATTGCCTCGATCTTTTTCATCAGCTTCTGTCTCTCTCCAAAATTATTGGCCGGAAAATCTGGCGCGATCCTTGTGCTGGACCGTGACGCGCAGGCCTCCGACGTACGCCGATGGGCCGTTGCATAGCGCTAAAAGCACGATGTGTGCCAGTTTTCGTCCCTTTGAATTCAAAAGTGTCCCGGACCGGAAATCGCCAAAAAAGCGAGCATATTTTATCACTCGCTTCGATTTGCGTCCGGCACCGCATTGTGAATATGCATAAAAAGTAATCAAGATGCCTAATAAATGTTCCAAATCACATTTTTCGGTTGAAGTGACGGTCCACGCAATGAATGCGGCTTCTCCGCAAATGGGCCGGATTTCAATTCCGTCTGTCTTCATTGTTGCCAAGGAACAGCTTGGATTGTCTAAAGTGCCGGTCATAAGGTTTACCAGCTTCCGGCTGGACGTGAAAACGGAGAGCTTGCCGCCTTGAAAGATATGAGACCCGCCGATTTTCCGGAGTTGCTGACGCCTGTTCAAATGGGAGAGGCGGATCGGCTGACGATCGCCTCCGGCACACCCGGCCGCACTCTTATGGAAAATGCCGGGAGACATGTCGCCGACGCCGCCGCCGAGATGGTGGGGGAGGGCGGCCGCGTGCTGGTCCTCTGCGGGCCGGGGAACAACGGCGGAGATGGCTTTGTTGCCGCGCGGTTGTTGAAACAGGCCGGATATGCCGTCGACGTCGCGTTGTTGAAGGACCCAGGCGGGCTCGCCGGAGACGCCCTTCTGGCGTTTCAGGATATGACCTCCCGGCAAGGCGGGCTTGTCCCCGCGCGGATCGGCGAAGGGGAACTGGGCTCGCAGCTGGCATCGGCCGATCTCGTTATCGATGCCATGCTGGGCGCGGGGCTGGACCGGGCTCTTTCCGGGCCGTTGGCCAACATCGTCAATGAAATCAATGATTCCGGGTGCAAGGTTCTCAGTGTCGACTTGCCGACCGGGATCAACGGAGCAACCGGCGCAGTCATGGGCACGGCAGTCAGGGCTGCTTGCTCCGTGACATTTTTCCGGCTGAAGCCCGGCCATCTTCTTTATCCTGGACGTGGCTATTGCGGGGACCTTCATTGTGGAGATATCGGCATCACTGCCGATGTCCTGGATACGGTAAGGCCCGATACAACCTTGAACTGTCCGTCCCTTTGGCGTTCCGCATGGCAGCCGCCAAGGGCGGACGGTCACAAATACAGCCGTGGCCATGCGGTGGTTTTCGGCGGGCCGGTTCGCGCAACGGGGGCAGCCAGGCTTTCGGCCGGTGCCGCGCTTCGCGCCGGAGCGGGGCTCGTGTCGGTTGCCTGTCCGCCGTCTGCCTTATTGGTCTATGCGTCTCATCTGACAGCGGTCATGACCCGGCAGGTCAGTGGGGGCGAGGAGATCGGGGAACTCCTTTCGGACAAGCGTCTGAATGCGGTGCTGATCGGGCCGGGATACGGTGTCGGTTCCGGGACGCGGGAGGACGTTGCGGAGATTCTGAAACCCGGTTGCGCCGTGGTTCTCGACGCGGACGCGCTGACCAGCTTTGAAAAGGAGCCGCAGGACCTGTTTCTCCTGATTGGCGAAAGGGAGCGGCCGGTCGTCATGACGCCGCACGCCGGAGAGTTCGCGCGGCTTTTTCCTGACCTTGCGGACGCGGACAGGCTGACGGCGGCCAGGCTTGCGGCGGCAAGAAGCCAGGCGGTCATCGTGCTGAAAGGGGCGGATACAGTGATCGCTGCGCCCGACGGCCGGGCCGCGATCAATGCCAACGCCTCGCCCTGGCTGGCGACTGCCGGATCCGGCGATGTTTTGTCCGGGATCGTCTGCGCCTGTCTGGCCCAGTCGGTTCCAGCCTTCGAGGCCGCCGCCATGGGCGTCTGGCTGCATTCCGAGGCGGGCAATGAGGCCGGTGCAGGGCTGACCGCAGAGGACCTTATCCCTTCGCTGAAGCCGGTGATTGGCCGTCTTGTGGAAAAAACCATGCCCGGGGATGATGCAAAAACGTCATTTTTCCTTTGATGCGGAAATTCCCGGTGCTATAGAGGCCGCGCCCTGGCTTCGGGCTGGACCGGCCGTTGCGGGCGTGGTGGAACTGGTAGACACGCCAGATTTAGGTTCTGGTGGCGCAAGCCGTGGGGGTTCAAGTCCCTCCGCCCGCACCATGTCCAAGGGCGAGAGCGTTTCAGTGAGGCGCCCGTTACAGGGCTTTCCTGATGACGCCGGACAGGAATTTCAAACACGACAATGGAACTGGTCGTTCCATACCAAGGACGAAGCACGAACCAATGCAGGTAACCGAAACCCTCGCCGAGGGCCTCAAGCGAGAGCTGAAAATCGACATTCCGGCCGGCGATCTGGCTGAAAAGCTCGACGCCTATATGGAAGATTTGAAGTCCAAGGCGCAAATCAAAGGCTTTCGTCCGGGCAAGGTGCCGGTAGCACATCTGAAGAAGATGTACGGCCGTCAGGCCATGGCCGAGATCCTGAGTAACACCATTCAGGAAACCAGCCAGAAGGCCATCGAAGACCGCTCCGAACGCCCGGCGCTGACCCCGAATATCGATCTTCCGGACGAAGAAGCGGAAAAGATCCTCGCCGGTGACGCGGATCTCTCCTTCACCATGAGCTACGATCTGCTGCCGGATTTCGAAATCATGGATTTCTCCAAGATTTCGATCGAACGCCCGGTCGTCGAAGTTGCCGACGAGGAAGTCGACACCCAGATTGCCGAAATTGCCAAGAACAACGTTCCGTTCGAGGAAAAAAAGGGCAAGGCCAAGGAAGGTGACCGGGTGACCATGTCCTATCTGGGCAAGATCGACGGCGAACCCTTTGAAGGCGGTGCGGATGAAAACGGCCAGCTGGTTCTGGGGTCCGGTCAGTTCATTCCGGGCTTCGAGGATCAGCTCATCGGCGTGAAGGCCGGTGACGAGAAGGTGATCGAAGTGACCTTCCCGGAAGAATACCCGGCCGCGCATCTGGCAGGCAAGGCCGCGACCTTCGACATCACCGTCAAGGAAGTCGCAGCTCCGGGCGAAGCCAAGATCGACGACGAGTTCGCCAAAGGCCTCGGTCTCGAATCGCTCGACAAGCTGAAGGAAATCGTCCGCGGCCAGATCGAAAGCCAGTTCGGTTCCATGACCCGCCAGCGCGTCAAGCGCCAGCTTCTGGACAAGCTGGACGAACATTATTCCTTCGATCTTCCCGAAGCGCTGTTGAATTCCGAATTCGACGTGGTCTGGAACCAGGTCGAAGAGGACATGAAGCGTAACGAGAAGACTTTCGAGGACGAAGGCACCACGGAAGAAGAGGCGAAGGCGGATTACCGCAAGATCGCCGAACGTCGTGTCCGTCTCGGCCTGGTGCTTTCCGAGGTCGGCGAGAAGAACAACATTCAGGTGACCGACGAGGAAATGCAGCGCGCTCTGTACGATCGCGTGCGTCAGTTCCCGGGTCAGGAGCAGCAGGTGTTCGAGTTCTACAAGAACAACCAGCAGGCTCTCGCATCCCTCCGTGCGCCGATCTACGAGGAAAAAGTCGTCGACTTCATGCTCGAACTCGCCAAGGTCTCCGACAAGACGGTGACCAAGGAAGAGCTTGAAAAGCTCGTGGCCGAGGACGAAGAAGACGCATAAGCGTCTTCTCAGGCAAAAATCGGTGGATGCGGCAGGGTTTTAACTTTGCTTTCATGACGCATCTGCAATGGCTTTGCGAATGGAGCGGCATCCCCTATGTATGGGATGTCGCTTTTTTCGAGGCAGGCCTGAGTACGGTGTGGCCTGTATCCGCCCGGTGACCTTGTCTCCGGGGCCATCACACAGCATATGGACAAGGTATGAAGGATCCTGTTGACATCTACATGAACACTCTCGTGCCCATGGTGGTTGAACAAACCAACCGGGGCGAGCGGGCCTTCGATATCTATTCGCGTCTTCTCAAAGAGCGGATTATCTTCCTGACCGGTCCGGTCGAGGATCATGTGGCAACGCTGGTCTGCGCGCAGCTTCTTTACCTGGAAGCGGAAAATCCGACCAAGGAAATCGCCCTCTACATCAATTCGCCCGGCGGTCTGGTGACCTCCGGACTTGCGATCTACGATACCATGCAGTTCATCCGCCCGCCGGTGTCGACCCTGTGTATCGGTCAGGCGGCCTCCATGGGCTCGCTTCTGCTGGCGGCCGGCGAGAAGGACATGCGCTTCATCTTGCCGAACGCGCGGGTGATGGTGCACCAGCCGTCCGGCGGTTTCCGGGGGCAGGCGGCCGACATCATGTTGCATGCCCAGGAAATTCTGGCGATGAAGCGCCGGCTGAATGACATCTACGTCAAGCACACCGGTCAGAGCCTGGACGCTGTCGAGGAGGCGTTGGAGCGCGACAACTTCATGACGGCGGAAACCGCAAAGAGCTTCGGCATTGTGGATAGTGTGATCACCGATCGCACAAGCCTGGGTGGCGAAGACGAGAAATAAGACGCGTTTTCCGGCCCTTCCGCCCGGATCGCCGGGCGGTGGGCCGGTAACCTAAAGACGTAAAAATGGGCCGTTTTTTACCTTCGCCTTAAACCTATATTGATTTTTGCAGGCGAAGCATGATGACATCGGAGTCTGGAAAAACGGACAAAAACGCTCCCGGGCGGTAATTTCGAGCCAGTTTCGCCATAATTTGGCGCCAACTGGGCAGTTTGGGGAGGAAGGTTCCTCCCATGAGACGCGGGGTTGAATAAATGACAAAGGCCAGCGGCAGCGATTCCAAGAATACGCTCTACTGCTCCTTCTGCGGCAAGAGCCAGCATGAGGTTCGCAAGCTGATCGCCGGCCCGACTGTTTTCATTTGCGATGAATGTGTCGAGCTGTGCATGGATATCATCCGCGAGGAGAACAAGTCCTCGTTGGTCAAATCTCGGGACGGGATCCCGACGCCTCAGGAAATTCGCGATGTGCTCGATGACTATGTCATCGGACAGAACAGCGCGAAGAAGGTTCTGTCGGTCGCGGTCCACAACCACTACAAACGCCTCAACCACGCATCCAAGAACAATGACGTGGAATTGGCGAAATCGAATATTCTGCTCGTCGGACCGACCGGCTGTGGCAAGACGCTTCTCGCCCAGACCCTGGCGCGCATTCTCGACGTGCCGTTCACGATGGCAGATGCCACCACGCTGACCGAAGCAGGCTACGTGGGTGAGGACGTCGAAAACATCATCCTGAAGTTGCTGCAGTCCGCCGACTACAATGTGGAACGTGCGCAGCGCGGCATCGTCTACATCGATGAGGTCGACAAGATCAGCCGCAAGGCCGACAATCCGTCGATCACTCGTGACGTGTCGGGCGAGGGCGTTCAGCAGGCCCTTCTGAAGATCATGGAAGGCACGGTTGCCTCGGTTCCGCCGCAGGGCGGTCGCAAGCATCCGCAGCAGGAATTCCTCCAGGTGGACACGACCAACATCCTGTTCATCTGCGGTGGCGCTTTTGCAGGCCTGGACAAGATCATCTCCGACCGTGGCACCAAGACCTCGATCGGCTTCAAGGCGCAGGTAACGGCTCCGGAAGACCGCCGCATCGGCGAACTCTTCTCCGTGCTGGAGCCGGAAGATCTTCTGAAGTTCGGTCTCATTCCGGAGTTCGTCGGCCGTCTACCGGTGATCGCGACCTTGGAAGATCTGGACGAGGACGCTCTGGTCACCATCCTCACCGAGCCGAAGAACGCTCTGGTGAAACAGTATCAGCGTCTGTTCGAGATGGAGAACGTGGAACTGTCCTTCCACGACGAAGCCCTGAAGGCGATTGCGCGCCGGGCGATCGAGCGTAAGACCGGTGCTCGTGGCCTGCGGTCGATTCTTGAGGCGATTCTCCTCGACACGATGTACGAACTGCCCGGCCTGAAGGGCGTCAAGGAAGTGGTGATCTCTCCTGAAGTGGTGGAAGGCAAGGCTCGCCCGCTCTACATCTACGAAGACCGGGAAGAGACTTCCGCGACCAGCGCCTGATCCGGCGTAAACTGCCGGACTTGCCAATGAAATCGGAATGCCGCCCAAATGGGCGGCATTTTCCGTTTCAGGCCCAGTAATGTCTTGACGGCACCAATGTGGTGCATTGCGGTATTCCGGTTTTCCACCGGTTGCGGATTCGTCAACAATGATTGGATTACAAGTGTTCCCGCTGCCTTGACACTTAGGCAACAGGTGTCCACCTAATAGATGATCCAATCCGGCAATGCGGACCGGGTCCGGGCCCATCGGGACGGACCGGTCCGGCCTTAGCGGGCGATGCCGCCCGATGCCGGCTTCCAGCGCCAGCAACCGCCTTAATCCAAGGGGTGCGGGCGCGCAAAGAAAGGAATGATAATGAGCGACGAAGAAACCCGCTCTTTCGACGTGACGGAAACCGCCGTCTATCCTGTGCTCCCCTTGCGGGATATCGTCGTCTTCCCGCATATGATCGTCCCCCTGTTCGTCGGGCGCGAAAAGTCCATTCGCGCGCTTGAAGAGGTGATGACCACCGACAAGCATATCCTGCTCGCAACGCAGAAGAATGCGGCGGATGACGATCCCGAATCCGACCAGATCTATGAGGTCGGCACGCTTGCGACCGTGCTGCAGCTGCTGAAACTGCCCGACAACACCGTCAAGGTGCTGGTTGAGGGCGGCGCGCGTGCGCGCATCGAAGGCTACACCGATCGCGAGGATTATTACGAAGCCACCGCGACCGTCCTGCCTGAACGGGATGGAGAGGATGTTGAAATCGAGGCCCTGGCTCGTTCGGTGCTGGCGGAGTTCGAAAACTACGTCAAGCTGAACAAGAAGGTATCGCCTGAGGTTCTTGGTGCGGTCAACCAGATCGACGACTATTCCAAGCTTGCCGATACGATCGCCTCGCATCTGGCGATCAAGATCCCGGAAAAGCAGGAAATCCTCGGTGTCGATTCCATCTCTGAGCGCCTGGAGCGTGTCCTTGGCATGATGGAGAGCGAAATCTCCGTCCTGCAGGTGGAAAAGCGCATCCGCTCGCGGGTCAAGCGCCAGATGGAGAAGACCCAGCGCGAGTACTATCTGAATGAGCAGATGAAGGCCATTCAGAAGGAACTCGGCGACAACGAGGACGGGCGCGACGAGATCGCGGAACTTGAAGAGAAGATCAAGAAGACCAAGCTCTCCAAGGAAGCGCGCGAACGGGCCAATGCGGAGATCAAGAAGCTCAAGCAGATGAGCCCGATGTCGGCGGAAGCCACCGTGGTGCGCAACTATCTGGATTGGCTTGTCGGCATTCCGTGGAGCAAGAAGAGCAAGGTCAAGCACGATCTGGCCTTTGCCGAGAAGGTGCTCGACACCGACCACTATGGCCTTGAAAAGGTCAAGGAGCGGATCGTCGAATATCTGGCGGTGCAAGCCCGCGCGAACAAGCTGAAAGGCCCGATTCTCTGCCTGGTCGGACCTCCCGGCGTGGGCAAGACCTCGCTCGGCAAGTCCATCGCCAAGGCGACGGGCCGCGAGTTCGTGCGCATGTCTCTTGGTGGTGTGCGTGACGAAGCGGAAATCCGCGGTCACCGGCGTACCTACATCGGCTCCATGCCCGGCAAGGTCATCCAGTCGATGAAAAAGGCAAAGAAGTCCAATCCGCTGTTCCTGCTCGACGAGATCGACAAGATGGGCATGGATTTCCGCGGTGATCCGTCGTCCGCCCTTCTGGAAGTGCTGGATCCGGAACAGAACTCCTCGTTCATGGACCATTACCTCGAGGTCGAATACGACCTGTCGGACGTGATGTTCGTGACCACGGCCAATACGCTCAACATTCCGGCGCCGTTGATGGACCGGATGGAAGTCATCCGTATTGCCGGCTACACCGAGGACGAGAAGATCGAGATCAGCCGCCGGCACCTGCTGCCGAAGGCGGAAAAGGATCACGGTCTGCGCGACGGCGAATTCGCGATCGAGGAAGAAGCTCTGCGCTTCGTGGTGCGCCGCTACACCCGTGAGGCGGGCGTGCGTAACCTTGAACGCGAAATGGCGACCCTTGCCCGTAAGGCGGTCAAGGACATCCTGATGAGCGACAAGGAAAAGATCGTCGTTACCACGGACGTCGTCGAATCCTATCTCGGCGTGCCGCGCTATCGCTACGGCGAGGCCGAACTCGAGGATCAGGTCGGTGTGGTCACCGGTCTTGCCTGGACAGAGGTCGGCGGCGAGCTGCTCACCATCGAAGGCGTCATGATGCCCGGCAAGGGCAAGATGACGGTGACGGGCAACCTGAAGGACGTGATGAAGGAATCCATTTCCGCCGCCGCGTCCTATGTGCGCTCTCGTGCGATCGACTTCGGCATCGAGCCGCCGATGTTCGAGAAGCGCGACATCCACGTGCACGTTCCCGAAGGGGCAACCCCGAAGGACGGTCCGTCGGCCGGTATCGCCATGGCGACGGCTGTCATCTCGACGCTCACCGGCATTCCGGTGCGCCGTGATGTGGCCATGACCGGCGAGATCACGCTTCGCGGGCGAATCCTGCCGATCGGCGGGCTGAAGGAGAAGCTGCTGGCAGCCCTCAGGGGCGGCATCAAGACAGTGATGATCCCGGAAGACAACGCCAAGGACCTGGCGGATATCCCGGACTCAGTGAAGAATTCGCTGGAAATCATCCCGGTCTCGAGCATGGAAGAGGTGCTGATAACCGCCCTCACGCGCTTGCCGGAGCCCATTGAATGGGATGAAGCCGCCGCCGATGCGGCCGCGAAAGCGGCCCGTTCGGAGGATGATTCGGCGGGGGTGCTTGCGCACTGAGCGCACTCCAAACCGTTGCAAAAATGCAAAGCCCCGGGGTCTCCGGGGCTTTTCTTTTGAATAATCATCAAAAATGGCGGTTTTCTGCGAAAAAATGGCTTGCGTTTGGGCTCGTTTCGCCCGAATTTCCGGCAACGGCGCTGACGGGAATCGTTGGCTTACCGCCGTTTCTTAGAAAGGTAACTACTATGAACAAGAACGATCTGATCGCAGCAGTCGCAGAAAAGACCGGCCTCACCAAGGCCCAGGCAGGCGAGGCTGTTGACGCAACGTTTGATGCCGTCACCACGACGCTCAAGAGCGGTGGCGAAGTTCGCATCATCGGTTTCGGCAATTTCACCGTTTCTGAGCGTGCTGCGACCGAAGGCCGTAACCCGCGCACGGGTGACACGATCCAGATCCCGGCTTCCAAGACGCCGAAGTTCAAGGCCGGTAAGGGCCTCAAGGACGCTGTGAACAGCTAATCCTGAAATCCTTCAGAAAGCCCTGCGCGCCGGACTGGTGCGTGGGGCTTTTTGCATTTTGGGGCGGGTTTAGCAGGAGATGGGGAGGCGCTGCGTCCGCCATCCACAGAGGTGGATAAATCGGGGGCGGGCCTCTTGCCAAGTCGCCGTGAAGCTCCTAAAAGGCAGCTCTCCGAACGCAAGTGTTGCGGTTCAGGGCGATTAGCTCAGTTGGTAGAGCGCCTCGTTTACACCGAGGATGTCGGGAGTTCGAGTCTCTCATCGCCCACCATTCTTCTGACTTCATGATTATCTGACTTCACGCTGCCGCGCCAAAGGCGCTTCGCTCCAGTCGGGGCCTCGCAAAGGCTCGGGCGGCTGTTCGCCTTGCGTACCCTGGGGGTCCGGATTTTCTGACTTCACGCTGCCGCGCCGAAGGCGCTTCGCTCCAGTCTGGGCCTCGCATAGGCTCGGGCGGCCGTTGGCCTTGCTGACCCTGTGGGTCCGGGTTTTCTGACTTCACGCTGTCGCGCCAAGGGTGCTTCTCTCCAGTCGGGGCCTTGCAAAGGCTCGGGCGGCTGTTCGCCTTGTGGCCCCTGTGGGTCAGGGTTTTCTGACTTCACGCTGTCGCGCCAAGGGCGCTTCGCTACAGTCTGGGCCTCGCATGGGCTCGGGCGGCCTTTGGCCTTGCGGCCCCAGCTGGGTCGGGTGTTTTTCCCAAGGTACTTATTCTGCTGCAATCGTGCTTCAGGAACCTGCGAGCGCTTCAAGGGCTCTGCGGGTGCCGGGGCCGAATTTGCCGTCGATCGCGCCGGTGTAGTAGCCGGAAGACCTGAGCATCATCTGGATCGAGCGGCGGGTTGCGGGGGAGAGTGTCTGGGCGTTTTCAAACAGGATCCTGCGACCGGCGTCATTGCCGAGTTTCAGGGACTGCAGAAGCAGACCGGCGGCCAGTCCGGGATCGCGCTGCACGCCGATGCCGGCATCGTGGAGCATGGCCAGATTGGCCATGGCTTCGCCGTTGCCGCGACCGGCCGCTTCGCCGTACCAGTAGGCGGCCCGGGACGGGTTGGGTGGCGCACCTTCTCCGGTGTTGTACATGCTGCCGGCAAAGACCATAGCCGCGATGTTTCCCTTTTTGCCGGCCTTTTCGAACCAGCGGAGCGACTGGGCAGGATCCTTGGCGACATAAGCGCCGGTCTTGTAGAAAATCGCGAGAAAGGCCATGGCCTGGGCGCTGCCGCGATCTGCGCCGGCCTTGGCCGCTTCATAGGCCTTTTGCATTTCTCCGGCCTTGTGGTAGCCGCGGGCTACCTGCGTGTAGAAGCGCGGCGTATCGGGCCAACTCACGATCGCATCGGTACAGGCGCGGATGACGGCCTGTGCATTGATGTCCGTGTAACTCACACCCGGAGCGACGGCTTCGTCATCATACTCCTGGGCCGCGAGGCGATCGCATTCGTGGACACCGGAATAGATCTTCGGTTCCGGCGTTGGGGCAGGGGCCGGCTTGTCCGGTTCTGATGCTTTTACCTGGGGCGCTGTAGCATAGACGGTCGCTCGATAGCCGACCTGGGGCATGCCGCTTACCTTTCCATCGGGAGCCGCCCAGACGACCTTTTCGGACACATAGGAAATTTTCCACTCCGTCCGGATTGCCAGCCAGCCGATCCCCGGGACTTCGCCTTCGATACGCACGCGGTCGCCGACGGTGACCACGGCATCAGGCGACAGGGAGAGCCTGACTTCGCCGCCCTGATCGACGTCCACGATTTCCGCGCGTATTTCCATCTCGGCAAATGCCGGTTGGAGCAAGACAGGCGTCAACAAAAGGAGCAGGCAAACCAGCCGTGTCGGAAATGTCATGTGCCGGCGCTCCCGTTATTGCCCACCGTCCGCAATGCGGACGCATTGAAAGGGCATGACCTGCTGGCCGGTGTCATCCTGGAAGGTGAGGGTACATTGCTCGCCCTCGCGCGTGATCCGGAGCGTTTCGAACAGCTGCTGCAGCATCTTTGCGATTTTCGACAGCGGCTTTTTCAACGTTCCCGCCACGATGCCGCCTTGCGTGTCATCCGTCGGAGTTCCCTGCTTCAGCAATTCGGCGCGGGCCAGGATGACACCGTCAACGACCCGGATCGGCAGGGTAATGGTTTTTTTCAATTCGCCGTTCTTCCGGTTGAAAAGGGTGAGGGTCAATCCGATTTCCCTGTTGGCGATGTCCATGATCGCGTCGATTTCGTTGCGTTTGCCCTTGCGGTCGACGACACCGTGAATTCGCCAGCGTCCGAGCCATCCGCCGTCATCCCCGGACACTTCCGCTCCCTCGGTTGGCGGAGTTTCTGCGGGTGGTTCATCCATGACCGGCTGATCCGAATGGGGGCCATAGAGGGTGAGGTCCACTTTCGTTCCCTTTGACTCCATGCTTCCGGCGCCCGGCACCATTTCGGAGACCGTTCCGGGTTTCTTGTCCGCCGGAGCCGGCTCGCCGAGATAGACTCCGCCGACGGAGAAGAAGTTGTCTTCGCCTGCAAGTGTTCCTGTCGCAGCACCTACCGTCTGTCCGATCACGGAGGGAATCGCCCGCAGGTCTTCTTCCGCTTCCTTCGGTTCGCCATAGGCGAGAATCGTCACCTCGCTGAACATTTCGGCTTCGTCGCCTTCGGGCGGGTTGGTGCCGTAAATGTCGCCTGGAACCTGGTCTCCGGTCGCGGCATCGCCGGGAACCGGATCGCCGACCGTAAAGTCCTTGCCGGCAAGGAGGCTCTTGGCTGTTGCCGGCGGTTTCCCGGCTACTCCCGGGATCACCACCATGGGGCGCGGGCCATAGGCACTGAGGGTGATCTCGAACTTGAGCGGAAGCTCATCGCCTTCCTTGGCGCTGGCGGCATAGACCTTGCCGGGTTCATATTCCCGCTTATCTGCAGCCTTGCTGTCGTCCACGACCGGAATGAGACCCGCTGTGCTGACGCGGTCTGCCGCTACCGTTTTTTCAATGCCGATCACCTCGGGCATGGTGGCGGTTTCGGCCGCGGGTTCCGCCTTGGCAACGGTCAGCATCACTTTCGTGCCGGCCTTCTGCATGCTGCCTTCGGCGGGATCGGCATCGACGACCGTACCGGCCTTCTGGCCGTCCCTGGCGGCCGCGGTGCGGGTTTTGTCTCCCGGCTGCAAACCCGCTTCATAGAGGTCGTCGACAGCGTCGTCATAGGTGAGCCCGATGATGTGGGGGACAGGCCGTTCAAAACAGTAGGACGGCGCGCTCATGCCGTTCAGGCGCGTCAGAAGGGCTTGCTGATCGATCGGCTTGCATTCGCCGTTGCTGATCATGATTGGCGGGTTCGAGGAGATCTCGGCCTTGAGAGCTGCGATCTTGCTCTTGGCCGCATCGACGTGACAGGCCCGGAAGTCCTTGTAGATCTCGTCGCTCTTGGACCACCATGCGGAAGACTTCAGTCTGGAGGCATTGGCAAGTTCCAGCCCCAGTTCGCCAGCAGAGGACATCTCGCCTGTCCCGGCACCGGCAAAAAAGGCCGGGCGGCATTCCGGTGCGATGGCCTTGTCGAGTTCTTCGAGCTTGCTGAAGTCGTCGCAAATGCCGGGTGTATCCATCACCCGCCGGATCAGGCGAACCTGATATTTGTACTCCCTTTGCTGATCCTCGAAATCTGCGCGCTCGCGACGCAGTTTCTGCTTTTCCTTCTTAAGGCGGTCGAAGATCGGGACAAATCTCTCAAGGTCCCTCCTGCGGAACTCCAGGGATTGAGCAAGATTCACATAAGTGTCTTCGGCGGCATTGCGATTCACGGCCTTAACGGCATCGGTGAGGGCATCGGTCAGAACCGGGCGAAATCGATAGATATGCGTGCGTAGGCTGAGTTCTGCCTGCCGGTAGCGGTCGCCATAGCCTCTGCATTCCCGCTTGGCTGCCAGTTGGGCTTCCTCCAACTTTCGATTGGCCTCTTCATAGCGGCAGGAACGTTTGGCGTAGTCATAAGCATCCAGGAGTGTTTCCGCTTCGCCGAATATGTAGTTCTTGACAGTGTTTGTGTTGCTCTCGATCGTGTCGTTGATCATCTGCAACAAGTCGGCGAATTCAGAGCCGCGTTCATAGGTCGCCGCGACCGTTTCGAAAATTGCCTTGGTCTGTTCCACCTTTTTCGGACTGCTCATCCCCTTGAGGCTGTCTGCAAAGGAATTCCAGTCCTTGAGGGCAAAGGCGCCGGTAATCAGCGATTTCTGTTGGGCCTTCTGTGCGGCTGTGAGGTCTTCCGATGCATCGACAATCGCCTTTGCGACGCATTTCAGGGCATCAGAGGAAACCTCACCCCCTGCGTAGCTCCATGCGGCCGGGGCTGCTGGATGGGGGGTGAAGGAGGCCAGCGCGAGGGCCGCATATTTCACCGCCTGGGTCTTGTTGACGTTTTGCGAAACGCACTCGTCAACCAGTTCTGCGCCCAACCGGTAGGCATAGCTGTCGAGGATGAGGGGCGGCTGAACCGGCATGCAGGCCGGTTCGATCGCCCGGATTCTCTTTTCGAATTCGGTATCCCGCGGATCGTATAGCGATTGCGCCCGAAGCGGGGACGTTGCCGATGCGATTCCAAGGAAAAGCGACAGAAGTCCGACGGTAGTGCGCTTCCAAGCCGTTGACCGGGGAAAATTCGCCCAAATTCCGGCAAGTCGACGAGGTCGGGGTTTCGGGGATTCGAAAAAGACAGGAGATTTCCGCATCAGGCCGTCTGCCGCGTATTTGATAGGTCACTGGATCTACGGCCTATTACAACGCGATGGTCTGTGTCGGCGGTATGACCTGCGTCAAGCCGTGTACTGTCAGTGTTGCTGCGACCCACTTTGCCTGGGTAAGGCGCAGATAAAATCACTCCGCATGTGGAAACTTTCATGGATCCAGTGTTTTATCCACATGTCCGGGCCAGAGCGGAAGGCCGGTCGGGACCAGGTTTTCATCTGTTTCGCAAAAACGACATATTAGCGCTTTCAGAGTGCTTGACTTCCATCCGCTGCCACCGTACATCAGCGCCACCTTGGAACGACGACATGTCGTTTCGGTCCAAGCGGGTGTAGCTCAGTTGGTTAGAGTGCCGGCCTGTCACGCCGGAGGTCGCGGGTTCGAGCCCCGTCACTCGCGCCACTTCCCAAGTCAGTTTTGACTGGTTCGGGGAGGGCGCCTCAAAATACCGTTAAGTGTGCGGGTGTAGCTCAGTTGGTTAGAGTGCCGGCCTGTCACGCCGGAGGTCGCGGGTTCGAGCCCCGTCACTCGCGCCACTTACGGTTTCCAAGTTTCCAATCCCGAAATTCAAATACATGTTTCCGCATGCCGGAGGCTGTTTGCCGTAAAAGCTCTTCAGCGCTAACGACCCGCAATTAAACGCCCTTTGCGGTTTTCGGTGTGGCGGGGACGAGTCGTGGCCGGATGCTGGCTAACCATCTCTAACATATGCAAAAAATCGAATATTAAGCAGAATTGACGTGTTGAGTCGGTGGCAAGCGAACTCCGATGGAATTTTTCTTCCGTTCGAAAAAAGGGAGTGACTGCCTGGAACCCCGCTGAAAAGCGCGGATCGCGGAGGGTTCCCGGTAATCGGGCAAGATGAAGGCAAATCTTTGGCCTCACGAGGTCTTGCGTTGCACCAAAGCGTGAGATACCTGTGCGGACGCATGTTGGTTAAAACCTGACCGACTGGCCCTTACGACGCTTGTTCCCGGCAGGAACAGTGCGGCAAGGCCCTGAGAGTTGGACCTTCCTCCGGTTCGGCCTCGATATGCTAAGGACGCGAAAGAATGGAAGAGCTGCTGCGGGAATATATCCCCATCGTCGTCTTCATTGGGATCTCGCTGGTCATAGGACTGGCGCTGCTGATCTCGCCGTTTCTCCTGGCCTACAAGAATCCGGATCCGGAAAAGCTGTCTGCTTACGAGTGCGGCTTCAACGCTTTTGACGATGCGCGCATGAAATTCGATGTCCGCTTCTATCTGGTCTCCATTCTGTTCATCATCTTTGATCTGGAAGTCGCCTTCCTGTTCCCGTGGGCGGTGAAGTTTGGTGATCTGGGGTGGTTCGGCTTCTGGTCCATGATGGTCTTCCTGGGCGTCCTGACGATCGGCTTTATCTACGAATGGAAAAAGGGAGCGCTGGAATGGGATTGACCACCACGTCCGGTCCGCTCATCGCGGAAAGCCCGAAGGGCATCATCGATCCGAACACCGGCAAACCGGTCGGCGCCGACGATCCGTTTTTCCTCGAAGTCAATGACGAGCTGGCCGACAAGGGCTTTCTCGTCACCTCCACCGATAATCTGATCCAGTGGGCGCGCACCGGATCACTGATGTGGATGACCTTCGGTCTGGCCTGTTGCGCCGTTGAAATGATGCAGATGTCGATGCCGCGCTATGACGCCGAGCGTTTCGGCTTCGCACCGCGGGCCTCACCACGCCAGTCGGACGTGATGATCGTCGCCGGCACGCTGACCAACAAGATGGCGCCGGCTCTGCGCAAGGTCTATGACCAGATGCCCGAGCCGCGTTATGTCATCTCGATGGGGTCCTGCGCCAATGGGGGCGGTTATTACCACTTTTCCTATTCGGTCGTGCGCGGCTGTGACCGCGTGGTCCCGGTGGACATCTACGTCCCCGGTTGCCCGCCGACGGCCGAAGCCCTTCTTTACGGCGTCCTGATGCTGCAGAAGAAGATCCGCCGTACCGGCACCATCGAACGCTAGTTTGGAATTTCCCGGAAGGCGGCCTGCCGCCTTCGGCACAGCCCCGGGGGAGTGAGGTCAAAATGGACGAGACGTTGAAGGAACTTGCCGAGCATATCGAGCTTGGTCTTGGCGAGTCTCTTTTGTCCTGGAACGTCGCTTATGGCGAACTGACCCTGACGGTGAGCGCGTCGGACATTATCGATGTGTGCCGCTTCCTGCGCGACAACAGCTCGTGCAAGTTCGTCAACCTGACCGATATCTGCGGCGTCGACTATCCGGCCCGCGAAAAGCGGTTCGACGTGGTCTATCACTTCCTGTCGCCGATGCAGAACCAGCGCATCCGGGTGAAGGTGGCAACCGACGAGGAAACACCGGTCGCGTCTCTGACCCCGCTGTTTCCGGGTGCGGAATGGTTCGAGCGGGAAGCCTATGACATGTACGGCATCCTGTTTTCCGGTCATCCGGACCTGCGCCGCATCCTGACCGACTACGGCTTCGACGGCCATCCGCTTCGCAAGGATTTCCCGGTCACCGGTTATGTCGAGGTCCGCTACGACGACGAGAAGAAGCGCGTCGTCTACGAGCCGGTTCGCCTGAACCAGGAATTCCGCAATTTCGATTTTCTCTCGCCCTGGGAAGGCACGGATTACGTGCTGCCGGGCGATGAAAAAGCAACCACGAATTAAGGCTTTCGACGATGGCCGAAGCGCAGGTTCGAAACTTCAATATCAATTTCGGTCCGCAGCACCCCGCGGCCCACGGCGTGTTGCGCCTGGTGCTGGAGCTGGACGGCGAGGTGGTGACCCGTGTGGATCCGCATATCGGCCTGCTGCACCGCGGCACCGAAAAGCTGATCGAGCAGAAGACCTATCTCCAGGCCGTGCCTTATTTCGATCGCCTCGACTACGTGGCGCCGATGAACCAGGAGCATGCCTTCGCGCTCGGCGTCGAACGCCTTCTCGGTATCACCGTGCCGATGCGCGGCCAGCTGATCCGCGTGCTCTACTCCGAAATCGGACGCCTGCTGTCGCATCTTCTGAACGTGACCACCCAGGCCATGGACGTCGGCGCGCTGACGCCGCCGCTGTGGGGCTTCGAGCCGCGCGAAGAGCTGATGGTGTTCTATGAGCGGGCCTGCGGCGCACGCATGCACGCAGCCTACGTCCGTCCGGGCGGTGTGCATCAGGATCTGCCGCGCGATCTTCTCGACGATATCTGGGACTTCTGCGATCCGTTCCTGCAGACCCTGGACGATATCGAAGGTCTTCTGACCGACAACCGCATCTTCAAGCAGCGCAACGTCGACATCGGCGTGGTCGATCTGGACGATGCCTGGGCCTGGGGTTTCTCCGGGGTCATGGTGCGCGGGTCCGGCGCAGCCTGGGATCTGCGCAAGTCGCAGCCCTATGAGTGCTACGCCGATCTGGACTTCGACATTCCGGTCGGTAAGAACGGCGACTGCTACGACCGCTATCTCATCCGCATGGAAGAGATGCGGCAGTCGGTGCGGATCATGAAGCAGTGCCTGGAAAAGCTGACCATCGAGACCGGCCCGATCTCTTCGACCGACGGCAAGATCGTGCCGCCGAAGCGCGGCGAGATGAAGCGCTCCATGGAAGCGCTGATCCATCACTTCAAGCTTTACACCGAGGGCTACCACGTGCCGGCCGGCGAAGTTTACGCCGCCGTCGAAGCGCCCAAGGGCGAGTTCGGCGTGTACCTGGTCGCCGACGGTACCAACAAGCCGTACCGCTGCAAGATCAAGGCACCGGGCTATGCCCACCTTCAGGCGATGGATTTCATCTGCCGGGGGCACATGCTGGCCGACGTATCGGCGGTCCTCGGCTCCTTTGACATCGTGTTCGGCGAGGTCGACCGGTGATCGGAACGGCCAGCCATTCAATTTCGACCGCAGCAGCCGGCTTTCCGGCTGCGGTCAAGCGTATGAAACGGGGATAACACCATGGCGGTTCGCAGACTTGCCGCGGAACAACCTGAGAGCTTCGCATTCACCGAGAAGAACCTCGCGTGGGCGCAGAAGCTGATCGATCGCTATCCGGCGGGCCGTCAGGCCTCCGCTGTCATTCCGCTGTTGTGGCGTGCGCAGGAGCAGCACGACGGCTGGGTGTGCGAGCCGGCGATCCGCTACATCGCCGACATGCTCGGAATGCCGCATATCCGCGTGCTGGAAGTGGCGACCTTCTACACCATGTTCCAGCTTCAGCCGGTCGGCAAGAAGGCCCATATCCAGGTCTGCGGCACCACCCCGTGCCAGTTGCGCGGATCGGAAGACCTGATCAAGATCTGCCAGAGCCGTATTGCCAAGCACATGCATGAGATCTCCGAGGACGGCATGTTCTCCTGGGAGGAAGTCGAATGCCTCGGCGCCTGCGTGAATGCGCCGATGGTGCAGATCTTCAAGGATACCTACGAGGATCTGACGCCGGAAAGCTTCAACAAGCTGATCGACAACATTGCCGCCGGCAATAAAGTAACGCCAGGGCCGCAGAAAGGCCGCCGCTTTTCCATGCCTGAAGGCGGGCAGACGAGCCTCAAGGATATCAAGGACGACACCAAGGGCGCCGATCCGGTTGCCCATCTGGTCGATGGCTCGGAACCTGCTTCCCACGCCTTTGCAGGCGCTGCGATCAATGCGGGCGGCAACGATTTCGATGGCGTGCCGGTCCCGGCCGAACTGGCGGTTGCCAAGGTGAAGGCCGAATTCGCGGCGAAGTCCGCGCAGAAGGCCGATGCGCCCGCGCCGGCCAAGGAAGAAAAGCCCAAGGCTGCGCCTGCCAAGGCGGAAAAGCCGAAGGCCGCTGCCAAGAAGGCGGTGCCCGCGCTCGAAAAGCCGGCAGAACTGCCGCTTCTGGCAGCGGAAAAGGAACCCGAATTGCTGGAAGGCCCGAAGGGCGGCAATGCGGACGACCTGAAACAGCTGAAGGGTGTCGGCCCGAAGCTGGAAGGCACGCTCAACGAACTGGGTATCTACCATTTCGCCCAGATCGCTGCCTGGGGCCCCGAGGAAATCGCCTGGGTCGACGCCCGGCTGAAGTTCAAGGGCCGGATCGAGCGCGACGGCTGGATCGAACAGGCCAAGACCCTCGCATCCGGCGGGGAAACGGAATTCTCCAAGCGCGTGGCCGCCGGCGATGTGCCGTCGAGCAAAAGCGAAGAGTAGGGGGAAGAGATGCTGAAAGATCAGGATCGGATCTTCACCAATATCTACGGCCTTCATGACTGGGGTCTTGAAGGTGCGAAGAAGCGTGGCCAGTGGAACAACACCAAGGGCCTGCTCGATAAGGGCCGCGACTGGATCATCAACGAAATGAAGACCTCCGGTCTTCGCGGGCGCGGCGGGGCAGGTTTCCCGACCGGCTTGAAGTGGTCCTTCATGCCCAAGGAATCCGACGGTCGTCCGGCCTATCTGGTGGTCAACGCCGATGAATCGGAGCCCGGCACCTGCAAGGACCGCGAGATCCTGCGTCACGATCCGCATACGCTGGTCGAAGGCTGTCTCGTCGCCGGTTTCGCCATGGGCGCGATTGCTGCCTATATCTACGTGCGCGGCGAGTTCATCCGCGAGCGGGAGCGCCTGCAGGCGGCGATCGACCAGGCCTATGACGCCGGTCTGATCGGCAAGAACAACAAGAACGGCTACGATTTCGACATCTACGTTCACCACGGTGCAGGCGCCTATATCTGCGGCGAGGAAACGGCCCTGCTGGAGAGCCTGGAAGGCAAGAAGGGCCAGCCGCGCCTGAAGCCGCCGTTCCCGGCGAACGTCGGTCTCTACGGCTGCCCGACCACCGTGAACAACGTGGAATCCATTGCCGTTGCGCCAACCATCCTGCGCAGGGGCGGGGCCTGGTTTGCCGGTCTCGGCAATCCGAACAACACCGGCACCAAGCTGTTCTGCGTGTCCGGCCACGTCAATCAGCCGTGCACGGTGGAAGAGGAACTCGGCATTCCCTTCCGTGAGTTGATCGACAAGCATTGCGGCGGTATTCGCGGCGGCTGGGACAACCTGCTGGCCGTGATCCCGGGCGGTTCTTCCGTGCCCTGTCTGACGGCGGAGCAGTGCAAGGACACGCCGATGGATTTCGACACCCTGCGCAATTTGGGCTCCGGCCTTGGTACGGCGGCGGTGATCGTGATGGACAAGTCGACGGACATCATCAAGGCGATTGCCCGTCTGTCCTATTTCTACAAGCACGAAAGCTGCGGCCAGTGCACGCCGTGCCGGGAAGGCACCGGCTGGATGTGGCGGGTCATGGAACGCATGGTCAAGGGCAACGCGTCGCGCGAGGAAATCGATCTGCTGTTCAATGTGACCAAGCAGGTCGAAGGACACACGATCTGTGCGCTCGGCGATGCGGCAGCCTGGCCGATCCAGGGGCTCATCAAGAATTTCCGTCCGGTCATCGAACAGCGCATCGATGACTATGTCGCCAAGACAAAAACCCCGGCAATGGTCGCGGCGGAGTGAGGCGATGAACATCCATCAGGAAAAGCACTGTCTGAAAGCCACTGACTCGGATTTGTCGGGATCCGCGTTCCACGACGTGAATTTGTCCGGTTGCAGCTTTGATGACGTGAACCTTTCCGGTGGACGCTACGAAAACGTGAACATGGCCGGGATGCACATCACCAACGCCAATCTGGCAGGTGCATCCATCAGCCAAAGCCGTTTGGATGGCATGACCATCAATGGCATCGAAGTGACCGAACTGCTGGCCGCCCATACCGCGGCACAAGAGGCGAAGTGATGACAAAACTGATCATCGACGGCAATGAAGTGGACGTCCCTGCGGACTACACGCTCCTTCAGGCCTGTGAAGAGGCCGGGGCCGAGGTTCCGCGGTTTTGCTACCACGACCGGCTGTCGATCGCCGGCAACTGCCGCATGTGCCTGGTGGAAGTGAAGGGCGGACCGCCCAAGCCGACCGCGTCCTGCGCCATGTCGGTCAAGGATCTGCGTCCGGGACCGAACGGCGAGCCGCCGGTCGTCGAAACCAAAAGCCCGATGGTCAAGAAGGCCCGCGAAGGGGTGATGGAGTTCCTGCTCATCAACCACCCGCTGGACTGCCCGATCTGCGACCAGGGTGGCGAGTGCGACCTGCAGGACCAGGCCATGGCCTACGGGATCGATTCCTCGCGGTTCCACGAGAACAAGCGCGCGGTCGAAAACAAGCACCTCGGTCCGCTGGTCAAGACGATCATGACCCGCTGCATTCACTGCACGCGCTGCGTCCGCTTCACCACCGAAGTCTGCGGCGTCGCCGACATGGGCCTGATCGGCCGCGGCGAGGATGCGGAAATCACCACGTATCTGGAAGCGGCACTCTCGTCGGAAATGCAGGGCAACGTCGTTGATCTCTGCCCGGTCGGCGCGCTGACCTCCAAGCCCTATGCCTTCCACGCCCGTCCCTGGGAACTGGTGAAGACTGAAAGCATCGACGTGATGGATGCGGTCGGATCCGCGATCCGGGTCGATACTCGGGGCAAGGAAGTCATGCGCATCATGCCACGTCTCAACGAGGCGGTGAACGAGGAGTGGATCTCCGACAAGACCCGCTACATCTGGGATGGCCTCAAGACCCAGCGTCTCGACCGGCCCTATGCCCGCAAGGACGGCAAGCTGCAGCCGGTTTCCTGGTCGGAAGCGTTCCAGGCAATTGCCGACAAGGTCAGCGCCTCCGACGGCGCGAAGATCGGCGCGGTTGCCGGCGACATGGCGAGTGTCGAGGAAATGTTCGCTCTGAAGGAGCTGATGTCCTCGCTCGGGTCGACCAACATCGACTGCCGTCAGGACGGGGCCGCGCTCGATCCGGCCAAGGGTCGTGCAAGCTACATCTTCAATTCCACCATCGAAGGCATCGAGGATGCGGATGCGGTGCTGATCATCGGCGCCAACCCGCGGCTGGAAGCACCGGTGCTGAACGCACGGATCCGCAAGCGCTGGCGTCAGGGCGACCTCCCGGTCGGCGTTGTCGGCGAGGCGGCGGATCTCACCTATGCGACCACCTATCTCGGTGCCGGCCCGGAAACGCTGGCCGATCTGGTGGCCGGCAAGAACAGCTTTGCCGATGTGCTGAAGGCTGCCAAAAAGCCGTTGATCATCGTCGGCCAGGGCGCTCTGGCACGGGTTGATGGCGTGTCGGTTCTGGCCAATGCCGCCAAGCTTGCTGAAAGCGTTGGTGCGGTCAGCGGCGACTGGAACGGTTTCAGCGTTCTCCACACCGCAGCCTCCCGCGTCGGTGGCCTCGACATTGGCTTCGTGCCGAATGACGGCGGCATGAGCATCACGGCCATGCAGGACGCGGCATCGAAGGGCAAGCTGGACGTTCTGTTCCTGCTCGGCGCGGACGAGATGGACATGTCCGCCTTTGGTGACGCCTTCGTGGTCTATATCGGCACCCACGGTGACCGCGGCGCACATCGCGCCGACGTGATCCTGCCGGGCGCCGCCTATACGGAAAAGTCCGGCATCTACGTCAACACGGAAGGCCGGGTGCAACTGGGCGACCGGGCGGGCTTTCCTCCGGGTGAGGCCCGTGAGGACTGGGCGATCCTGCGCGCACTGTCTGCCGTTCTCGGCAAGACGCTGCCGTTCGACACGCTCGGCGCGTTGCGTGCGCTTCTCGGCGAAGCCTATCCGCACATGCTCGAGATCGACGGCATCAAGCCGGGCGAGGCGGGCGAAGTCGCAGCCCTTGCCAAGGGCGCGGGCAAGATGGAGGCCGCCGGCTTTGCCAATGCGGTCACCGAGTTTTACCTGACAAACCCGATCGCTCGGGCCTCGGCGGTGATGGCGGAATGTTCCGCGCTCGCCAAGGCGCGGACGGCGGAAGCAGCGGAATAAGGGGCAGGGGACAGACATGTCGGATTTCATGACGACCTACGGCATCCCGTTTCTCTGGATGGTGTTCCAGAGCGTGCTGCTGCTTGTCGTGCTTTTGGTGATCGTCGCCTACGTCCTTTACGCGGACCGCAAGATCTGGGCGGCCGTCCAGATCCGCCGTGGCCCGAACGTGGTCGGGCCCTGGGGGCTGTTCCAGAGTTTCGCCGACCTTTTGAAGTTCGTCCTGAAGGAGCCGGTCATTCCGTCGGGTTCCAACAAGATCCTGTTCCTGCTGGCACCGCTGATTTCGGTGATGCTGGCGCTGGCAGCCTGGGCGGTGATCCCGGTCGCCGACGGCTGGGTGATCGCCAACATCAATGTGGGCGTGCTGTTCGTCTTCGCGGTGTCCTCGCTCGAGGTTTACGGCATCATCATGGGCGGTTGGGCGTCCAACTCGAAATATCCGTTCCTGTCGGCCCTGCGCTCCGCGGCCCAGATGGTGTCCTACGAGGTCTCCATCGGCTTCGTGATCGTGACGGTTCTGCTTTGCGCGGGGTCGCTGAACCTGACGGAAATCGTCCTGTCGCAGCAAACGGGCCTCGCCACGATGCTGGGCGTGCCGTGGCTGTCGTTCCTGAACTGGTACTGGTTGCCGCTGTTCCCGATGTTCGTGGTGTTCTTCATCTCCGCGCTTGCGGAAACGAACCGGCCGCCGTTCGATCTGGCGGAAGCGGAATCGGAACTGGTCGCGGGCTTCATGGTGGAATACGGCTCCACGCCGTACATGATGTTCATGCTCGGCGAATATGTCGCCATCTGCCTGATGTGCGCCCTGATGACGATCTTCTTCATGGGCGGATGGCTGCCGCCTTTGGATTTCGCACCGTTCACCTGGGTGCCGGGCATCATCTGGTTCATTTTGAAGTGTCTGCTGGGCTTCTTCATGTTCGCCATGGTGAAGGCCATGGTGCCGCGCTACCGCTACGACCAGCTCATGCGTCTCGGCTGGAAAGTGTTCCTGCCGATGTCACTGTTCATGGTGGTTGTCGTGGCCGGTGTGCTGATGGCCATGGGATGGGCGCCGTAAGGTGAGTATTTCGGTCGCCGGGCTGATCGGAGCCGCCATTGGTCTTTACCTCGGCTGGCTCGACTGGAAGATCCTGAAAGGGGTGATCCAGGCGGCTGAAATGAAAAACAGGCAAGGGGGCGGCGACGGCGGGTTCGCCGCGAAGTTCAAGACGCCCCTGAGCTGGATCGTATTTTTGGTTCCGGTGATCGGGTTTCCGATAATCGGGTACTGGGCCGGTTTAGGACTGACCGGCTGAGACACAAGGGAAGGCAACAGGCGATGGGACTTGATCAGGCCGCCAAATCGCTGTTCTTGAAGGAATTCGTATCGGCGTTTTTTCTCGCCATGCGCTATTTCTTCAAGCCGAAGCCGACGGTGAACTATCCCTTCGAAAAGGGACCGGTGAGCCCGCGCTTCCGTGGCGAGCATGCTCTGCGCCGTTATCCGAACGGCGAGGAGCGGTGTATTGCCTGCAAGCTGTGCGAGGCGATCTGCCCGGCTCAGGCAATCACGATCGAGGCCGGACCGCGCCGCAACGACGGCACGCGCCGGACCACACGCTACGACATCGACATGGTGAAATGCATCTACTGCGGCTTCTGCCAGGAAGCCTGCCCGGTGGATGCCATCGTCGAAGGGCCGAACTTCGAATTCGCCACGGAAACCCGTGAGGAGCTCTACTACTCGAAAGAGAAGCTGCTCGCGAACGGGGACCGCTGGGAGCGGGAGATCGCCCGCAACATCGATATGGATGCTCCCTACCGTTAGGAGCTGAACGTAATCAGGGGCTTATCCGGCAATCCGGCCGGTTAAGCCTCAAAAAAGGGGGCCGGGTTCCGGCCAGAGGACAGGCAGGTCTAGAAATGATCCTGAACGCGCTCTTTTTCTACTTGTTCGCCGGGGTGACGGTGGCATCCGCCTTCATGGTGATTGCCTCGCGCAATCCGGTGAGTTCGGTGCTGTTCCTCATCCTTGCGTTCTGTAATTCCGCCGGGCTGTTCGTGATGCTGGGGGCGGAATATCTGGCCATGCTGCTGGTCGTCGTCTACGTCGGCGCGGTCGCGGTGCTGTTCCTGTTCGTGGTGATGATGCTCGATGTGGATTTCGTCGAATTGCGTCAGGGCTTTCTGCAGTACCTGCCGATCGGCGGTCTTGTCGGACTGGTGCTCCTGATCGAACTTCTGCTCGGTCTCGGCGCCTGGGTGATTTCGCCTGAAATCGCCGGCCATGGCGCTGAGCCGATGCCGTCGCTCAATGATGTCTCGAACATCCAGGCGATCGGCGATGTACTCTACACGAAATACGTCTTCTTCTTCCAGGTGGCCGGACTGGTGCTGCTGGTGGCCATGATCGGCGCCATCGTGCTGACGCTGCGCCACAAGGAAAACGTCAAACGCCAGGACATCTCCAAGCAGGTCGCCCGTAACAAGGCAACCGCGATCGAGATCCACAAGGTGGAGTCCGGCAAGGGTATTTAACGCGCTTTCGCAGCGTGTATTCGATGATCCGGACAGTGGTGAAGCACTCCGCACCACAGTCCGGTTGGATTAAACGAGGGGGAGCACGGCGAGGCGCCCATGGAAATCGGTCTGTCGCATTATCTCACGGTCGCGGCGATCCTGTTCACGATCGGGATCTTCGGAATCTTCCTGAACCGGAAGAACGTGATTGTCATCTTGATGTCCATCGAGCTCCTGCTCCTGGCCGTCAACATCAACTTCGTCGCTTTCTCGAGCTTCCTCGGGGACATGATGGGGCAGATCTTCACCATGCTGGTTCTGACGGTCGCCGCCGCCGAAGCCGCCATCGGGTTGGCCATCCTGGTGGTGTTCCACCGCAACCGCGGCTCGATTGCCGTGGAAGACATCAACGTGATGAAAGGCTAGGGGCGAATGTACTCTGCAATTGTCTTCCTGCCCCTGATCGGGTTCCTGATCGCCGGACTGTTCGGCAAGGCGATCGGTGCCAAGGCGAGCGAATACGTCACCAGCGGTCTGGTGATCCTATCGGCTCTCATGTCCTGGTATGCCTTCTTTACGGTCGGATACGGCGAAACCGCGCTCTACCAGATCCAGATCATGCGCTGGATTACGGCAGGCGCGCTGGACGTGACCTGGTCGATCCGGGTCGACACGCTGACCGTGGTCATGCTGGTGGTGGTGAACTCGGTGTCCGCGCTCGTGCATGTCTATTCCATCGGCTACATGCACCACGATCCACACCGTCCGCGGTTCTTCGCCTACCTGTCGCTGTTCACCTTCGCCATGCTGTCGCTGGTGACTTCCGACAACCTGCTGCAGATGTTCTTCGGCTGGGAAGGCGTGGGCCTTGCCTCCTATCTGCTGATCGGTTTCTGGTACCAGAAGCCGTCGGCCAATGCGGCCGCGATGAAGGCTTTCGTCGTCAACCGCGTCGGCGATTTCGGTTTCGCGCTCGGCATCTTCGGTGTCTTCTACCTGTTCAACAGCATCGACTTGTCGACGGTCTTCGCAAATGCGCCCGCCCTGGCGGGCGAACACGCCGAGGTGATGACGTTCCTCGGCTATCAGCTCGACCCGCATGGGGCGCTGACTGTTGTCTGCCTGCTGCTCTTCATGGGCGCCATGGGCAAGTCCGCGCAGTTCCTGCTGCACACCTGGTTGCCGGACGCCATGGAAGGCCCGACGCCGGTTTCTGCGCTCATTCACGCAGCGACCATGGTGACCGCCGGCGTGTTCATGGTTGCGCGCCTGTCGCCGCTGTTTGAGCTGTCCCATACGGCGCTGACCGTCGTGACCTTCTTCGGCGCCACCACCGCCTTCTTCGCGGCAACGGTTGGTCTCGTCCAGAACGACATCAAGCGGGTGATCGCCTATTCGACCTGTTCGCAGCTCGGTTACATGTTCGTGGCGCTCGGCGTCGGGGCCTATGGTGTCGGCATCTTCCACCTGTTCACTCACGCCTTCTTCAAGGCGCTGCTGTTCCTGTGCGCCGGTTCGGTGATCCACGCGGTTTCCGACGAACAGGACATGCGCAAGATGGGTGGCCTCCGGAAGCACATTCCGTTCACCTACTGGACGATGATGATTGGCACGCTCGCCCTGACCGGGGTTGGCCTGCCGCTCACCTCGATCGGTTTTGCCGGCTTCATCTCCAAGGACGCGATCATCGAGGCCGCTTATGCAGGGCATAACGACTTCGCACTCTACGGTTTCTGGCTGACGGTCGCAGCCGCCGCGCTGACGTCGTTCTACTCCTGGCGCCTGACCTTCATGACCTTCCACGGCAAGCCGCGCGCGCCGGTCGACGTCATGAGCCATGTCCATGAATCGCCTTGGGTGATGCTGGTGCCGCTGCTTCTGCTGTCGGTCGGGGCCGCTCTTGCCGGCATGGTGTTCAAGGGGGCGTTCATTGGTCATGCGTTCGAGGAGTTCTGGAAAGGCGCTATCTTCCTCGGTCCGGACAACCACATCATGCATGCCATGCATGAAGTTCCGACCTGGGTGAAGGTATCGCCCTTCGTCATGATGGTTGGCGGGTTCCTGGTGGCCTACCAATTCTACATTCGCTCGCCGGAGTCGCCGAAGAGGCTGGCGGAACGGCATGCCGGCCTCTACCAGTTCCTGCTCAACAAGTGGTACTTCGACGAACTCTATGACTTCCTGTTCGTGAAGCCTGCCTTGTGGATCGGCCGCAAGCTCTGGAAGAAGGGTGACGGGACGATCATCGACGGCTTCGGTCCCAATGGCGTTGCCGCCCGCGTCCAGAACGTGACCACCTGGGTGGTCAAGCTGCAGACCGGATATCTCTACCACTATGCCTTTGCGATGCTGATCGGGGTGGCTGCCCTGATCACCTGGTCGATGTTCACCGGTGTGGGCACCGGTGGGGGAGCTCACTGATGAACGATTGGCCAATTCTTACGACCACGACGTTTCTGCCTCTGGCAGGTGTCCTGGCGATTCTCCTGGTGCCGGGAGACGATGAGGGCGGCAAGAAGAACATCCGTGGCGTGGCTCTCGTCACGACGCTGTTCACCTTCGCCCTGTCGCTGTTCATCTGGGGCAGCTTCGACTATCAGAATCCCGGTTTCCAGATGGTGGAAACCAGCGACTGGCTCGGCGGCAAGATCAACTACAAGATGGGTGTCGACGGCATTTCCATCCTGTTCGTGATCCTGACCACGTTCCTGATGCCGTTCTGTATTCTCGCCTCCTGGGAGAGTGTGCAGAAGCGGGTGAAGGAATACATGATCGCCTTCCTCGTCTTGGAAACCCTGATGATCGGCGTGTTCTGCTCGCTCGATCTGGTGGTGTTCTACGTCTTCTTCGAAGCGGGCCTCATTCCGATGTTCCTGATCATCGGGGTCTGGGGCGGTGCGCGGCGCGTTTATGCGTCCTACAAGTTCTTCCTCTACACGCTGCTCGGCTCGGTTCTCATGCTGATCGCCATCATGGCGATGTACTGGCAGGCAGGCACGACGGATATTGTCGAGCTCCTGAACCATCCGTTCCCGGTGGAAATGCAGGGCTGGCTGTGGTTCGCCTTCTTCGCCAGCTTCGCAGTGAAGATGCCGATGTGGCCGGTGCATACCTGGTTGCCGGATGCGCACGTGGAAGCGCCGACCGCGGGCTCGGTCATTCTGGCCGGTATTCTCCTGAAGCTCGGCGGGTATGGCTTCCTGCGGTTCTCGTTGCCGATGTTCCCGGTCGCGTCCGACATGTTCGCGCCGTTCATCTTCACCCTGTCCGTGGTCGCGATCATCTACACATCGCTGGTCGCGCTCGCCCAGGAAGACATCAAGAAACTGATCGCCTATTCGTCCGTGGCGCACATGGGCTACGTCACCATGGGCATCTTCACCATGACGCCCCAGGGCGTGCAGGGCGGTATCTTCCAGATGCTGTCGCACGGCATCGTTTCCGGTGCGCTGTTCCTGTGCGTCGGCGTGATCTACGACCGGATGCATACCCGCGAGATTTCCGCCTATGGCGGGCTGGTCAACCGGATGCCGAAATACGCGGTCGCGTTCCTGATCTTCACCATGGCCAATGTCGGGCTGCCGGGAACCTCCGGGTTCGTGGGTGAGATCCTGACGCTGATGGGTGCGTTCCAGGTGAACACCTGGGTGGCGTTCTTCGCGACCACCGGCGTGATCCTTTCGGCAGCCTATGCGCTTTATCTCTACCGCCGCGTCGTCTTCGGCGCGCTGGAGAAGGAAAGCCTGAAATCGATCCTAGACCTGTCCCTTCGGGAAAAGGCCATCCTGGTCCCGATGATCGTGCTGACGATTTTCTTCGGGTTCTATCCTATGGCGATCCTCGACGTGACCCAGGGCGCGGTCGACAATTTGATCAACTCCTATCACGCAGCGCTTGAGGCGGCTGGCCAGGTCCAGCAAGCCGCAGCAGCCGCGCATTAACGTTCCGAAGGCGAGAGACGAGACATGTCGGAAATGACCCATTTGCCAGATCTCCTCCCGGTCCTGCCGGAGATCTTCCTGGCTATCGGCGCGATGGTCTTGTTGATGATCGGTGCCTTTGGCGGACCGAGGATCAGCTTCCTGGTCAACGGCATGTCCATGGGACTGATCGCGGCGACCGCGCTGTTCGTGCTGCCGTTCGGAGCGAAGATGGGCGAAACCTTCGGCGGCGCCTTCGTGCTCGACGACTTCGCCTATTTCATGAAGCTCCTGGTGCTGATCGGATCGTTCTTCGCCATCGCCATGTCCTGGGCCTATGCGAAATCCCAGTCGTTCGACCGGTTCGAGTATCCGATCCTGATCCTGCTGGCGACGCTTGGCATGCTGTTGATGCTGTCGGCCAACGACATGATCTCGCTCTACCTGGGCCTGGAACTGCAGAGCCTGTCACTTTACGTGATCGCGGCGATCAACCGGGACTCGGTACGCTCGACGGAAGCTGGCCTGAAGTATTTCGTCCTCGGGGCGTTGTCGTCCGGCATGCTGCTCTACGGCATGTCGCTGACCTACGGCTTCACCGGCCACACCGGCTTTGCCGAGATTTCCGAAGTGCTTGCCCATCAGGGGGCATCCATCGGCCTGATCTTCGGCTTGGTGTTCATTCTCGCCGGTCTGGCCTTCAAGATTTCCGCCGTGCCGTTCCACATGTGGACGCCGGACGTCTATGAAGGGGCGCCGACGCCCGTGACCGCCTTCCTGGCAGCCGCGCCGAAGGTCGCCGCCATGGGCATGCTGGTGCGCATCGTCATCGACGCCTTCCAGCCGGTTACAACCGATTGGCAGCAGGTGATCGTGTTCGTGTCGATTGCTTCCATGGCGCTCGGCTCTTTCGCAGCGATCGGCCAGACCAACATCAAGCGCCTGATGGCTTATTCCTCGATCGGCCACATGGGCTACGCGCTGGTCGGGCTTGCGGCCGGCACGCAGACCGGTGTCGTCGGCGTGATCTTCTACATGACCGCCTACCTGGCCATGACCCTCGGCGTGTTCGCCTGCATCCTGTCCATGCGCCGCAAGGACGGCATGGTGGAAGACATCAACGAGCTTGCCGGCCTGTCGCGCACCAACCTGCCGATGGCGATCCTGCTCGCAGTCCTGATGTGGTCGCTTGCGGGTATTCCGCCGTTCGTCGGCTTCTTCGGCAAGTGGTTCGTGTTCTCCGCAGCGGTCGAAGCAGGGCTTTATCCGCTGGCGGTGATCGGTGTCCTGATGTCGGTCGTCGGCGCCTATTATTACCTGCGGGTGATCAAGGTGATGTTCTTCGACGAGCCTGCGGAAGCCTTCGAGGCCATGCCGGTTGAGTTGCGTTTCGTGCTCGGCCTGTCCGGCGTGTTCGTGATCTTCTTCGTGGTTCTGCCGGGTCCGATCGTCCAGGCTGCAACAGTGGCCGCGGGATCGCTCTTCTGACCGGCGGTCATTCATCTGACGAAACCGGAAACCCGGCGTGCTCCGCGCCGGGTCTTCGTTTTGAACATCACGATACGGTCGGGTCGACCAACACACTTGCTTTTGAACGAGCCCGGTCCGGGGATCCAGGCCGGCTCTGGATTACGGCCGGAGAGCAGACGCAGGGCAGGGGGCGCCTCGGTCGCGACTGGGCATCGCCGCGCGGCAATCTCTTTGCCAGTCATCTGCTGATCGATCCGGGGCCTGTTAAACGTCTCGGCGAACTGCCACTGCTGGCGGCCGTAGCGCTCGCCGAAGCGGTGGACCAGGAAACCGGCGCGTATCATTTGGCCAAACTCAAGTGGCCGAACGATCTGCTGATCGAAGGTGCCAAGCTTTCCGGGATCCTGCTGGAGGCGGAGACCCTCGCAGACAAACGTCTGGCAGTCGTGCTCGGCTTCGGGGTGAATTGCGTCTCCCATCCGGAGCTGTCGCTTTATCCCAGCATCGACCTGACCGCGCTCGGGTACCGGGTGACAGCCGAGGGGTTGTTGGCCCATCTGAGCGCCCGACTTGCGCATTGGCTTGAAAACTGGCAGAAGGCGGACGGTTTTCTACAGGTGCGCGCGGAGTGGCTCGCGAGGGCTGCCCATCTCGGTCAGAAGATAACCGTGCGCAACGCATCCGATGAAATTTCGGGAACCTTCCTGGATCTTAATTCCCAGGGGCATCTGGTCCTCAGGCTTGATAGCGGTGAACCAAGGACCATCTACGCTGGGGACGTCTTTTTGCCGGGCTTGAAGCCCTGAATTCGGGATTCTGAGTTCAGATCCCTGAATTTTCGGGGCTCGTTCGGCATCTCACACAACCGCTGTTTGGAGTTATGAATGGCAGCAGCCAATGATATCGTCTTTTTGCCGCTCGGCGGCGTAGGCGAAATAGGAATGAACCTCGGCCTTTACGGCTATGGGCCTGAAAATGACAGATCCTGGCTTATCGTCGATTGCGGCGTTTCCTTTGCCGGTCCGGAATTGCCGGGGATCGACCTCGTTCTTCCCGACATCAAGTTCCTCGAAGAGGAAGTGAACAACATCGTCGGCATGGTCATCACCCATGCGCATGAAGATCACTACGGCGGGATCATCCACCTGTGGCCGTTCCTGAAGGTCCCGGTCTATGCGACCGCTTTCACCGCCGGGCTTCTGGAAGCAAAGTACGAAAGCGAGCCGGGATCGGAAAAGGTTCCGGTCACCATCGTCGAACAGGGCGAACGGCACAAGATCGGACCGTTCGATGTGGAATTCGTCGCCATGGCGCATTCCATCCCCGAGCCCTGCGCACTTGCGATCCGCACGCCTGCCGGGCTGGTTCTTCACACCGGCGACTGGAAAATCGACCTGACGCCGGGCATCGGCCGGCCGATCGATCTGGACCGCCTGGGCGAACTGGGCCGGGAAGGGGTGATGGCGCTTATCTGCGACAGCACCAATGCGATCCGGGACGGCGAAAGCCCGAGCGAGGCGGATGTTGCCGTCGAGTTGAAGAAAATCCTCAAGACGGCCAAACACCGGGTGGCCGTGACGACCTTTGCTTCCAACGTGGCGCGCATCCGGGCGATTGCGGAAGCGGCTGCGGATGCGGGCCGGGATGTGGTCGTTGTCGGACGATCCATGCTCCGCGTGATCGATGTTGCCGGCGAACTCGGTTATCTGGAGGGACTGCCGTCCTTCCACGACGAGGAAGCCTTCGGTTATCTGCCCCGCGACAAGACGGTCCTGCTTTGCACCGGTTCGCAGGGCGAAGCGCGCGCAGCGCTTTCCAGGATCGCGTCTGGAGATCACCGCAACATCGCCCTTTCGAAGGGCGACATGGTGATCTTTTCCTCGCGCACGATTCCCGGGAACGAGAAGGCCGTCGGTGAGGTGTTGAACAATTTCGCCAAGACCGGTGTGGAGATCGTCACCGACCGGGACGGGCTGGTGCATGTTTCCGGTCACCCGCGGCGCGGCGAACTGGAACAGCTTTACAAATTGCTCAAGCCGAAAGTCGTGGTTCCCGTGCACGGTGAACCGTTGCATCTTGCGGCGCACGCGGAGTTTGCGGCAGCGCAGAAGGTGCCGGAAGTCGTCCGCGGCAAGAATGGCGATATCATGCGGTTGAATTCCGGGACCGCAGGGATCATCGACGAGGCGCCGTCCGGCATCCTGGTCAAGGACGGGAACATCCTCGACGATCCGGAAGTGACCGGCGTCAAGGAGCGTCGCAAACTGTCCTATGCCGGGGCGGTAGTCGTCGCTCTGGTGGTTGACCGGGCCGGCGACCTTCAGGACGATCCGGAAATCGCGCCGATGGGGCTTCCGGATACGGACGATGAAGGCGAGCCCATGGAAGACATCATCACGAAGGCGGTGATCGGTGCGATCCGGAGTATTCCGAAGGCCCGGCGCAAGGACAAGGATCTGATCGGTGAGGCCGCCCGCAGGGCAGCGCGATCCGCCGTTCTTGAGGTTTGGGGCAAGAAGACGCTCTGCAAGGTGCTGGTCACCCGCGTTTGAGGTCTGTCCGGGGTATGGAACCCGGAAACTGGTATGGGAGTGAGGTTCATGATCGGTCGATTAAATCACGTGGCGATTGCGGTTTCCGATATCGAGGCTGCGGCAGCGGTCTATCGCGACACGCTTGGTGCGGATGTGTCTGAAAAAGTGGCGCAGCCGGACCACGGGGTGTCGACGGTGTTCATCAACCTGCCCAACACCAAGATCGAATTGCTGGAGCCTCTCGGCGAGAACTCGCCGATCGTCAAGTTTCTGGAAAAGAACCCGTCCGGCGGCATCCATCACGTCTGTTACGAGGTGGATGACATCATCGCAGCCCGCGACAAGCTGCTCTCCGACGGCGCGCGCGTGCTCGGTGACGGCGAGCCGAAGATCGGCGCCCACGGCAAACCGGTGCTGTTCCTGCATCCGAAGGACTTTCTGGGCACCCTGACCGAGCTGGAAGAAGCTTAAAAGGATCTGCCGTCCGGAGTTGTCCCTGAAAGGGTCATACTGTTTTCAGGTTGTGGCCCCATTTTGGGCCACGGAACCGATTATGCAATTGGGTCAAACCGTTATTAGGCGAAACCCTTTGCATTATCGGATCCTATGCTGACCGCTCATCTTCCCGCCGGCTATTGCCTGACAAAACTGATGAAGGACCGGCCGCCGCTGCTGCTGCCGGTCGCCCTGTTTTTTTCAATCCTGCCGGACTTCGACCTGATCTGGTTTTTCCTGGTCGACGGCCGCCAGATCCATCATCACCGGTATTGGGTTCATATTCCGGCCTTCTGGGCCGTCGTCGGGACAGTGAGCCTCGTCGCTTTATGGCGCACGCGGTTTCGCCCTTATGTGATCATTGCCATTGCCGCGGCTTTTCTCCATCTGGTTCTGGACAGCGTGGTCGGCGGCATCCTGTGGCTTGCTCCATGGGACAACACGCTTTACCAGCTCATCACGATTCGACCGACCAAGCCGCACTGGTTGTTCAGTTTTATCCTGCACTGGACATTCCTTGCGGAGGTGGCGATCTGGGGGCTGGCTCTTGCGCTTTACTGGCGAGAAGGCCGGGCGGCCGAATTTCCCGCCCAGCCTGAGGCCATTGCCGTACCGGTGGTAAGGACGGTCAAGTCGCCGCCTTTCGAATAAATCGTCCGGCCAAAGACGTCGTGGGTGCGACAATGTCCGGCAACCTGCGGTGCAGGAAGCAATTGGCCGGAGGCGGTCGTCTGTGTTAGGAGACCGGATGTGTTGCAGGCAAATACCGGCCGAATGCCGGGGCCTGCAAGTCGGCCTGACTGATATCCAATATCAGCGAAGAGATTTTGAAAATCCTGGCCCGGAAGCGGAAGAGGCATAAGCGAACATAATGAGCGTGACCTACGGCGTCGCCGTCTATTTCATGATGTGGTGGATCCTGTTGTTTGCGTTTCTGCCGTTCGGACTTCACCGGACCCAGGCGGAAGCAGGCGAGATCGTGCCGGGTTCGGATCCGGGGGCTCCGGAAAAGCCGAGGTTCCTGAGGGTGATCATTCTGACCACCATCGTGACCTCGCTTCTCTTTGCCGGTTTCTATTTTCTGAAAACATCCGGTTTCAGCCTGGATGATCTGCCGTTCTGATTTGACGGGTTTGCCGAATCAAACTGCAGGGCCGCGCAGACGGCTACGAACTGAGGCGTAAGGTCGCGCTGCAATCTTAAGTAAAACTGCTAATATATATATAGGCTGACCAACGGGCAGAAAAAAAGGCAGAGCCAAGCTCTGCCTTCTGAAAAGTTCCGCGTCTAAATATCCCTCTTGCCTCACTGTATTCATTCGAATTCCAGTGGGTCGGCTGCGACCGTTACCGGGCGCCGGAGGGATCTTCCTCCCAAGACTCAGACCGCGATGCCTATATAAGGGGGTTAGCATATTTGCCGACCGCCCTTCTTCTTATGACGAGAGACACTATAGGATCAGATGACGGTTGTCACCTATTTGTGTCGCAAAGCATATTTTTTTTGCTTGCACAGGAGTTTAGCAGGCGTAGTAACTGTCTTTCGTGCCGAATTTTGAGGCATTTGGGGAGAGAAACACACCGGTTGCTCAGCTTTGCACTTGTCATTCTCAAGCGCATGCGCTTTGACTGCGATCCGAATTGATCAACCCTTCGTTCCAAGAGTGAAACTCATGCGTCTGTCCCGCTTCTTTCTGCCCATTTTGAAGGAAACGCCCAAGGAGGCGGAAATTGTCTCCCACCGTCTCATGCTGCGCGCCGGCATGATTCGTCAGCAATCTGCGGGGATCTATTCCTGGTTGCCGCTGGGGCACCGGGTGTTGCGCAAGATCGAGCGGATCGTCGAAGAGGAGCAGGCCCGTGCAGGCGCCATTCAGCTTCTGATGCCGACCATCCAGTCCGCCGACCTTTGGCGGGAAAGCGGACGCTACGACGCTTATGGCAAGGAGATGCTGCGCATCACCGACCGGCACGAACGGGACATGCTATACGGGCCGACGAACGAAGAGATGATCACCGACATCTTCCGTGCCTATGTCCGTTCTTACAAGGACCTGCCGCTGAACCTCTATCACATCCAGTGGAAGTTCCGCGACGAGGTCCGTCCTCGGTTCGGCATCATGCGTGGACGGGAGTTCCTGATGAAGGATGCCTATTCCTTCGATCTTGATCAGGAGAAGGCGGTCGAGTCCTATAACCGGATGTTCGTCGCCTACCTACGCACCTACAAGCGGATGGGCCTGACGGCGATCCCTATGCGTGCGGAAACCGGGCCGATCGGCGGCGACCTGAGCCACGAATTCATCGTTCTGGCCGACACCGGCGAGAGCGAGGTCTACTGCCACGCCGATTACCTGGAAAAGGCTATTCCTGGCGATGACGTGGACTTCGACAGCGACCTGAGCCCGATCGTGGCCGACTGGACGTCCCATTATGCGGCGACGGAAGACGTTGTCGACAAGGGCGAATTCGAAGCTTCTGTTCCGGAAGACAAGCGGATTGTTGCCCGCGGTATCGAAGTCGGCCAGACCTTCTATTTCGGTACCAAGTACTCTGATCCGATGGGTGCCAAAGTGGCGACGGCGGACGGGACCGAGATTCCGGTCCATATGGGCTCCTACGGGATCGGCGTGTCGCGCCTCCTCGGCGCGATCATCGAGGCCAGCCATGACGATGACGGCATCATCTGGCCGGCGTCCGTCGCTCCGTTCCATGTCGGACTGGTCAATCTGAAGGCCGGAGACGAGTTGACGGATTCCGCTTGCGAGGACCTTTACGGCAAGCTGGAACAGGCCGGCATCGAAGTGCTTTACGACGACACGGATGCCCGCGCCGGCTCGAAATTCGCCACAATGGACCTGATCGGTCTGCCTTATCAGGTGGTCGGAGGTCCGCGCGGCCTTAAAGATGGCGTGTTTGAGGTGAAGAACCGTGCCACCGGCGAAAAGGAAATGCTGTCCCCAGAAGCAACGCTGAACAAGCTCGTTGCGGCATTGACGGCGTAAGTCTGCTCGCCGATCCTCCGAAGAGGTGATTCCGTGAACGGAATCTGGGGGCCTGACGGCAAGTGGACGTGTGATGACAGCGCAAGGAACAGCAGAGACCGCCGACAATGTGGAAGCGGTTTCCGGCACAAAGCCCTTCTCGGCTTTCGAATGGATGATCGCCGGACGCTATCTGCGTTCCAGGCGCCGCGAGACGTTCATTTCCGTGATTGCCGGGTTCTCCTTCGCGGGCATCATGCTGGGCGTGGCGACGCTCATCATCGTCATGGCGGTCATGAACGGGTTCCGGAGCGAGTTGCTCGGCAAGATCCTGGGCATCAACGGTCATATGCTGCTTCAGCCGATCGACCAGCCCCTGACAGATTACGATGAGGTGGCGAAAAGGATCGAGAACGTTCCCGATGTGATCAGCGCCATTCCGTTCGTGGAAGGCCAGGCGCTGATATCCGGCCCGGCCGGCAACCTTGGCGGACTGGTCCGCGGCCTCCAAGAGCGCGACATGCGCAAGGTGCCGCTGGTTACAAGCAATATCCTGCACGGCACGCTCGATGATTTCGATTCCGGCAAGGGGGTCGCCATCGGTTCGCGCATGGCTCAGCAGCTCGGCGTTACCATCGGCGACAATGTCACCATCATATCGCCGAGGGGCAACGTCACGCCGATGGGGGTGACGCCGCGGGTCAAGGCCTATCCGGTAACGGCGATCTTCGAGATCGGTATGAGCGAATATGATTCCACTTTTGTGTTCATGCCCATCACCGAGGCGCAGGGCTTCTTCCGGATGGACGGAAATGTGACCGGCGTCGAGATCTATGTGCTCGACCCGGACCGGGTCGGGGAGATGAAGGCCGCGATCGAGGATGCCGCCAATCGCCCGGCCTATACCTCCGACTGGCGCCAGCGCAACGTCACCTTCTTCTCCGCACTGGAGGTGGAACGGAACGTGATGTTCATCATCTTGACGCTGATCGTGCTGGTCGCCGCGCTCAACATTATTTCCGGGCTGATCATGCTGGTGAAAGACAAGGGCAGGGACATTGCGATCCTGCGCACCATGGGGGCAACTCGGGGGTCCGTCATGCGGATCTTCCTGATCACCGGCGCCAGTATCGGATGTGTCGGAACGATCGCCGGTTTTCTGCTTGGCCTTGTCGTCTGCCTCAATATCGAGAGCATCCGCCAGTTCATCTCCTGGGTAACCCGCACGCAGATCTTCGATCCGACGCTTTATTTCCTCTCCCGCCTCCCGGCCGATATCGACAGTGGTGAAACGGTCATGGTGCTGGTGATGGCGCTGGTGTTGTCCCTGCTGGCGACGCTCTATCCCGCCTGGCGCGCGGCGCGTCTCGATCCCGTTGAAGCGCTGAGGTACGAGTGATGGATATGCGTACGGACCCGGGAAGACAGGCCCAAAGCAGACATGCGGCGCTGGAACTGAAACAGATCGAGCGATGCTTTCAGGAAGGCGATAATGCGCTGCGGATCCTGAGCGGGGCGAACTTGCGGCTTGGCGTTGGCGAAATGGTCGCGCTCGTCGCCCCGTCCGGCACGGGCAAGTCGACGCTACTGCACATAGCAGGCCTTCTGGAGCACCCCGACAGCGGCGATGTTTTCATCGGCGGACGGAACTGTTCCGAGCTCGACGACGATCAGCGCACGGCGATCCGGCGGAACGATGTCGGCTTCGTCTATCAGTTCCATCATCTACTTCCCGAATTCAGCGCTCTTGAAAACATCATGATGCCGCAAATGATCCGGGGTTTGAGGAAGGACGTGGCCGCGGAACGGGCCCAGGAGCTTCTGGAATACATGCGCATGGGGGCAAGGGCGTCGCATCGGCCTTCCGAACTTTCCGGCGGGGAGCAACAGCGTGTCGCTGTGGCTCGCGCAGTGGCAAATGCGCCGCGGATCCTGCTTCTGGACGAGCCGACCGGTAATCTCGATCCGCACACAGCGCATTATGTCTTTGATGCGCTGCAGGCGCTGGTCCGGGCTTCCGGGGTCGCGACCTTGTTTGCGACCCACAACATGGAACTCGCGGGCCGGATGGATCGGGCGATCACCCTGGCAGAGGGCAGGATCGTTCCCCTTTGACCGGAGGGGATGGTAACGAGAACCAAGCCAGAACACAGATTTTGCAAAGTTTTATGACCAAGGTCAAATAGTGAGAACAAAAAGTGCTTGCAATGAGAACATAAATGGAACATAGTCTCTCCATCGAGTTGAGTTTCCCGTGTTGGAGGACGACATGATCTACATGGCCCGCGATTTTGCCGCACTCGGTTCTCTTGTTTGCTTTTGCGCGACCCTCGCCGTTTGGGGCGATGTTTTGATGGCTCTGCGCTAGGCTGTGGTGACAATTTAATTATTTAAGCCAGAGCATAATGCTTGCGAGCTTGATGAAGCCGATGAAGTTTGCAGCGAGCTTATCGTATCGCGTAGCGATACGGCGCCATTGCTTGAGTTTGGCGAAGTAGCCTTCTATTCCCCACCGGTTCTTGTATGCGATTTGGTCGTAGTGATGCTGATGCTTGCGATGGCGGCGTGGCGGAATGACGGGCTCGCCGCCTTGTTCAAGAATAAGATCATGTAGACTGTCAGCGTCATAGGCGCGATCCGCAAGAACCTGCTGTGCATGCAGACCGCTCATGAGACGGCACGCGGGAGCCATGTCATTTTGTTGTCCCGGCCCGATATCGAAGCGAACCGGTAAGCCCAGTGCGTCCACTACTGCGTGGATCTTCGTTCCAAAGCCGCCCCGGGAGCGTCCAAGGGCCTGGGCTTCAGATCCCCCCTTTTGCGCGCTCCGCCCGCGGCTTGGGCATGTGCTCTTATGACGGTCGCGTCGATTGCCAGCCACTCCATGTCCGGCTCACGGGCGATCGCCTCGAATATGCGCTCAAAGACACCAGCTTCAATCCAGCGATAGTAACGCCGTTTGGCTGTCTGATAGGGACCGAACCTGTCCTCTGGCAAATCTTTCCAGCGGGCGCCTGAGCGAGCGAGCCATAAGATCGCATTAAAGAAACGACGTCCGTCACTGCGCGGACCGCGCCGCCCCTGCCGGCCACCCGGAACAAATTCCCGAAGCCGCTCCCATTGATCGTCCCGAAGTATCTCGCCTTCCACACCAGCCTCCAAAAGCCAGTGTTGAATCTGATTTGTCGACCTTTGGGAATCCCCAATTCCTTAAATTGTCACTACAGCCTAGAGCCTTTCTCGGTTAGATTGAACCATTCTGTTTGTCGTCCGGCGAGGAGAGGTGCGCGGAGAGGTGCGCAGCCCATCGCGGGGCTATGGGCAAGCGGCTCGACAAAGCAGGCGTCCGCCGGACGGAAACCCAAAGGGCCGGGCCTGTTTGGCCCAATGCCGTCGGGCTTCGCCTTGACCGTGCGGTCAGAACGGTCTTCGTCAAATCCCTCGGCCTTGAACCAAACCGGCTCCGGCAGAATGGATCAATCTAACCGAGAAAGGCTCTAATCAGACCCTCATTTTTTAAGCGGTTCACCGGCTATGGTTTTCCGCTGAGGGATCGTTTTGGCAGACACTGCGGCGTTGGCTGCAGGAAAATTTGCCGGCGGTAACAGTGAAGACTGGTGAATATCCGCGTTCCCGCCTCGACAGCCGACCTTCGAACCGTTTCACTTAACCGCGATTCCAGACCGAGCGGTGGTGTGCGTGATGACGAGCCCAGATTCCCCCAAGCAGACTTCCTCTGAAAAGGACAGTGGTGTCGGGTACGTGCATCTGCGGGTTCATTCCGCCCTGTCCCTTCTGGAAGGCGCGTTACCGATCAAGAAACTGCTCGATCTGGCAAAAGCGGATGAGCAGCCGGCGCTTGCCATTACCGATACGGGCAACCTCTTCGGAGCCCAGGAGTTTTCCGCCAAGGCCTGGGGGGCGGGCATCCAGCCGATCATCGGCTGCCAGCTTTCCATCGATTTCAAGGACGGCGCCGAAGGCGGACGGCGAGGGGAGCCGCCGCTTTCCAATGTCATTCTGCTGGCCATGGACGAGACCGGCTACGGCAACCTGATGGAACTGAGTTCGCGCGCGTTCCTCGATACCGAGACCGGTCTTATTCCCCACGTGACGGGTGAATATCTTGAAGAAAAGTCAGGTGGATTGATCCTGCTGACAGGCGGGAGCCTCGGGCCGATCGGCAAGATGCTGACCTCCGGCCAGAAGGATCTGGCACGGGCGCGGCTCGTCCGTCTTTCGGAGGCGTTCAAGGGCCGGTGCTACGTGGAACTCCAGCGCCATGGCACAGAGGAGGAGCGGCGGACCGAGCCGGCCTTCATCGATCTGGCCTATGAACTGGATCTGCCGCTGGTAGCAACCAACGAGGCCTTCTTTCCGAAGCGGGAAGACTACGAGGCCCATGACGCGCTGATCTGCATCGCGGAAGGCCGTGTCGTTATCGAGGAAGACCGCCGCCGCCTGACGCCGGAACATTATTTCAAGTCGCGTGCGGAAATGACCGAACTCTTTTCCGACCTGCCGGAAGCTCTTGCTTCCACGGTGGAAATCGCGCAGCGCTGCAGTTATAGGCCGCTTCGGCGTGATCCGATCCTGCCTCGTTTCGCCGGCGCGGATGCGGATCCGGAGGAAGCGGAGAAGGCAGAGTCGGAAGAACTCAAGCGTCAGGCGCGGGAAGGCCTGATTGCGCGCCTGGAGGCCCACGGCCTGGCTCCGGAACTGGAAGAAAAAGACTACTGGGACCGTCTGGACTATGAGCTCGGCATTATCGAGCGGATGAAATTCCCAGGATACTTCCTGATCGTTGCCGACTTCATCAAATGGGCCAAGGCCCAGGATATTCCGGTCGGGCCGGGCCGTGGTTCGGGTGCGGGCTCCCTCGTTGCCTGGTCGCTGACCATTACCGACCTCGATCCGATGCGGTTCTCGCTGCTGTTCGAACGTTTCCTCAATCCCGAACGCGTGTCGATGCCGGACTTCGATATCGATTTCTGCCAGAGCCGGCGTGAAGAGGTGATCCGCTACGTTCAGGAGAAATACGGCCGCAAGCAGGTGGCTCAGATCATTACCTTCGGTTCGCTGCAGGCACGCGCCGTTCTGCGCGACGTCGGCCGGGTCCTGCAGATGCCCTACGGTCAGGTGGACCGGTTGTGCAAGCTGGTGCCCGCAAACCCGGCCAACCCGGTCACCCTTGCCCAGGCGATTGACGACGAGCCGCGGCTGCGTGAGGCCGCGCAGGAAGAAGAGATCGTCGACAAGCTTCTGAAGATGGCGCAGAAGCTGGAAGGGCTTTACCGGCACGCATCGACCCACGCCGCCGGCGTGGTGATCGGCGACCGGCCGCTGGAACAACTCGTCCCGCTCTACCGCGACCCGCGTTCCGACATGCCCGTCGCCCAGTTCAACATGAAGATGGTCGAGGATGCCGGGCTGGTGAAGTTCGACTTCCTTGGCCTGAAGACACTGACGGTGATCGACACGGCGGTGAAGCTGATCGAACGGCGCGGCGTCGAGGTGGATGTCGCGGCTCTGCCGATCGACGACGAGAAGACCTATCAGCTCCTGGCCAAGGGCGAGACCTTCGGCGTGTTCCAGCTGGAAAGTCAGGGCATGCGCCGCGCCATCGCCGGCATGAAGCCGGACCGGTTCGAGGACATCATCGCGCTCGTGGCGCTCTACCGTCCGGGGCCGATGGAAAGCATCCCGGTCTATAACGCAGTGAAGCACGGCGAGCAGGACCCAGACTGTCTGCATCCGCTCCTGGAACCGATCCTGATGGAGACGAACGGCATTATCGTCTACCAGGAGCAGGTGATGCAGATTGCCCAGGTGCTGTCGGGCTACTCGCTCGGCGAAGCCGACCTTCTGCGTCGCGCCATGGGCAAGAAGATTGCCGCGGAGATGGAAATCCAGCGGGCCCGCTTCGTTGACGGTGCCGTGGAGCGGGGGATCAACAAGGGGCAGGCCGGAACGATCTTCGACCTGGTGGCGAAATTCGCCAACTACGGCTTCAACAAGTCCCACGCGGCCGCTTACGCGCTCGTCTCCTATCATACGGCCTGGCTGAAGGCCAACTATCCGGTCGAATTCATGGCAGCGTCCATGACGCTGGATTTGGGAAATACCGACAAGCTCGGCGATTTCCGCCAGGAAGCCCGGCGTATGGGGATCGAAATCGTGCCGCCGACGATCAACCGCTCGATGGTCCATTTCGACGTTGATAGCGGCAAGATCATCTACGCCATGGGCGCCATCAAGGGTGTCGGAGAACAGGCGGTGGAACACATCGTCGATGTCCGCGGCGACACCCCGTTCACGAGCCTGGGCGATTTCGCCCGGCGGATTTCGCCGAAATTCCTCAACAAGCGGACCTTGGAGAACCTGGTTGCCGCTGGCGCGTTCGACGAGCTGGAGCCCAACCGGGCACGGGTGCTGGAAGGGCTCGACCGGATCATGGGACTGGCGCAGCGCACCGAGGAGAACAAGAGCCTCGGCCAGGACGAACTGTTCGGCGGCAGCGACGGCGAGGAGCCGCTGCAGATGCCCGATGCGGCTCCCTGGACCGGTGAGGAAAAGCTCCAGCGCGAACATGCCGCCATCGGTTTCTATCTGTCCGCCCATCCGCTCGACGACTTCGGACCGCTCATGGAAAAGATGCGGGTACAGCCCTGGGCGAAATTCGCCGAAGCCGTGAAGAAAGGGGCATCCGCGGGACGGCTGGCCGGTACCGTTCTGTCCAAGCAGGAACGCAAGACCCGCACCGGGAGCCGGATGGGCATCGTGCGCCTGTCGGACGCCACGGGCCAATATGAAGGTCTGCTTTTCAAGGAAAAGCTGGAACAGTTCCGCGATCAGCTTGAGCCCGGCCGGTCCGTGGTTCTGCTGGTCGGCGCCGACATGCGCGACGACGAGCCGTCCATCCGAATCGAGCAGGTTGACCCGATCGAAAAGGTCGTCACGCGGCTGCAGAAAAGCATGCGCGTGTTTCTGCGGGACGAGCGTCCGGTGGAAAGTCTCCGCAGGCATCTGCAGGTGCGCGGCGAGGGCGAGGTGACCGTCGTTGTGCTTCTCGATAACGGCACACGCGAAGTCGAGGTCAAGTTGCCGGGGAAATTCCGCCTATCGCCGGAAATCGCCGGGGCACTCAAGGCGGTACCCGGCGTGACCGACGTGCAGATGGCGTGATCGTTTTCGGATCTTTCTGCAGGCAATTCTTATTGGCCAGCCGGCCAGATGATTTCCACCCGGATTCCGCCCGGTTCGGCGAACATCATGTGCATGCGCGGTCCGCCGCCAAGCGGTTCGGGTTCGAATTCCATGACGATACCGGGCCAGTCGCGTACCTTGTCGGCCATTTCGAACAAGTCTTCTTTCGTGGCGACCTCCAGGGCGACGTGATGGAGGCCGATGTTGGTCTTGCGGTTGAAGTCCGTCATGGGCTGCGACCGGTCCGCCTGCCAGAGGGTGAAGCGGGCCTGTCCGTCCGTTACGGTCGTGCGCGGATAGCTGTCGTCCCGGCCGAGTGATGTCCAGCCGAGCAGGTCGGTGAAAAAAGCCGTTGTCTGGTCCAGATCCCGGACGGTCAGGCCGAGGTGGTTGATACCTTTGGTGGTCAAGTTCTGCTCCCTTGCGCGAAGAGGTCGTGAGGTCGGGAAGTTTTGGTAGACCAGCGGTCCGTCGGGCGCAATCATGTCTGGCAGGACCGGGGAGGATCGGATTGTCGGCAAGGGCGTTTCACACGCAGCCGTAGGGGGGCGCTTTCTGTTGACGAACTAAGCGCGAAAAACTGCTCTCCAGGCCTTGAATTCACAAAGCGGTCCAACTATAAGGCGCCCATTCCACACGCAAGGGGCGGAAACCGAGCTTATCGGCCTTCCATCCGGTGACCGTCTGGAGCTTCGCTTTGGAAGCACCTTCGGTCCAAATCCTCTTGCGGAGGTCAAACCGGAAAATCAGGAGTTTAAGAGCCATGGCTCTGCCCGATATCAATATGCGTCAGCTCTTGGAAGCTGGTGTTCACTTCGGCCACCAGAAGCACCGCTGGAACCCGCGCATGGGCCAGTACATCTTCGGCGTCCGCAATGACGTTCACATCATCGATCTTGCCCAGACCGTTCCGCTGCTGCATCAGGCCCTGAAGGCCGTCAGCGACACGGTTGCCGGCGGTGGCCGCGTTCTGATCGTCGGCACCAAGCGCCAGGCGCAGGAATCCGTTGCGACCGCTGCACGCAACTCCGCGCAGTACTTCGTCAACGCCCGCTGGCTCGGCGGCATGCTGACCAACTGGAAGACCATCTCCCAGTCGATCCAGCGCCTGCGCAAGCTGGAAGAAACGCTCAATTCCGATGCCGCCAACGCGCTGACGAAGAAAGAGCGCCTGTTCATGGACCGCGAACGCGAGAAGCTCGAGCGGAACCTCGGCGGCATCAAGGACATGGGCGGTATCCCGGACCTGATCTTCGTGATCGATACCAACCGTGAAGCGATTGCCATCCAGGAAGCCCGCCGTCTGGGTATCCCGGTCGCCGCTATCCTCGATTCGAATTCCAATCCGGAAGGAATCACCTATCCGGTACCGGGCAACGATGACGCCGGCCGCGCCATCACGCTCTACTGCGATCTGATCGCGCGCTCTGCCATCGACGGCATTTCCCGCGCCCAGGGTGCTTCCGGCATGGACATCGGTGCCGGTGAAGAAGCTCCAGTCGAAGAAGCTCTGGCTGAGGTCGAAGCTGAAGAAGCTGTTGCTGCAGAAGAAGCTCCGGCCGAAGAAGCTGCCGCTCAGGCTTAATTGTTCTGCCGCTGCAATAGTGGCGGCAGAAATCTGTTGAATTCGCAGAGGGGGCTGCAATTCGTTGCAGCTCCGTCATAAAGGCGCGGGTGATTTACCGTTACACCGTGTCCTATCAATAACCCCCATCCACGAGGCAATCGATGAGCATTACCGCTGCGATGGTAAAAGAGCTCCGCGAGAAATCCGGCGCTGGCATGATGGACTGCAAAACCGCCCTGACCGAGTCGGGCGGCGATATGGAAGCTGCTGTTGACTGGCTGCGCACCAAGGGCCTGGCAAAGGCTGCCAAGAAGGCCGGCCGCGTTGCCGCTGAAGGCCTGGTCGGTGTTGCCGCTGAAGGCAGCAAGGCAGCCGTCATTGAACTGAACTCCGAAACGGACTTTGTTGCCCGTAACGAAGGCTTCCAGGATCTGGTCAAGAACGTGGCCGCTGTGGCCGTGGCAACCGACGGTACGCTGGACGCGGTCAACGCTGCCACGATCGGCGGCAAGTCCGTTGCGGATGCGATCACCGATGCGATCGCAACCATTGGCGAGAACATGACCCTTCGCCGGACGGCCATGCTGTCCGTCTCCGAAGGCGTCGTCGCGACCTACGTTCACGGCGCGGTCACCGAAGGCCTCGGCAAGATCGGTGTTCTGGTCGCCCTGGAATCGTCCGGCGACAAGGACAAGCTGAACGGTCTCGGCCGTCAGATTGCGATGCATGTTGCCGCGACCAGCCCGCTGGCCCTGAGCACCGATGAGCTCGACCCGGCTGTCGTGGAACGCGAGAAGAGCGTGTTCTCCGAACAGGCGCGCGAATCCGGCAAGCCCGAAAACATCATCGAGAAGATGGTGGAAGGTCGCCTGCGCAAGTTCTACGAAGAAGTCACGCTGGTTAAACAGGCCTTCGTGATCGATCCGGATAAGACAGTCGAACAGGCAGTCGAGGCGATGGCCAAGGAACTTGGCACGCCCGTCAAGCTGACCGGTTTCGTCCGCTTCGCCCTTGGCGAAGGGATCGAGAAGGAAGAGCAAGACTTCGCCGCAGAGGTGGCAGCAGCCACCGGGCAGTAAGTTCGAAAAGCGCCGGCATTGACCGGCGCTTTTTTTTGAGAGGCCACAACAAGAAATAGGGTTCCGCCATGACCAATCCGCTCCGCTGGAAACGCGTGCTTCTGAAGCTGTCTGGGGAGGCGCTAATGGGGAACCAATCCTTCGGTATCGATCCGGCCATCGTGCAGCGGATCGCGAAGGAAATCGCGGATGCGGTGGCGCTCGGGGCCCAGGTCGGCGTCGTTGTCGGCGGCGGCAACATCTTCCGGGGTGTGGCGGTCGCCGCCAAGGGCGGCAACCGGGTCACCGGTGACCACATGGGCATGCTGGCGACCATCATGAACAGCCTGACCATCGCCGATGCCCTGCGCCGGCTGAAAGTTCAGGCACGGGTGCTGTCCGCCGTTCCGGTCCCTTCCATTTGCGAGACGTTCACCCAGCGTGTCGCCGAACGCTACATGGAAGACGGTGACGTGATTGTCTTCGCCGGCGGTACAGGCAATCCGTTCTTCACGACCGACTCGGGCGCGGCTCTGCGGGCTGCGGAGATGAAATGCGATGCCTTCTTGAAAGGCACGCAGGTCGATGGCGTTTATTCCGAAGACCCGAAGATCAATCCGGATGCGGTGCGTTACGAAACCCTCGGTTATGAGGAAGTCATCCAGCGCGATCTGAAGGTCATGGACACCACGGCGATCGCCCTTGCGCGTGACAATTCCATTCCCGTTATCGTCTTTTCCATTCATACACCGGGCGCGCTGGTCAGCGTTTTGCAGGAGACCGGCACTTACACCGTGGTCGGTGGCTGACAGTTTTCCTTATTTGCCGTGGCCTGCCCCTTGTGTTTCGGCGCGAGTGTGCCATCTTGGCGCCGGCTGAGAGTCTATTAAAACGAACAAATTAGAATGAAGTGAGGACAATATGCCCGTAGAAGGTATTGACCTGGACGATTTGCAGCGCCGCATGCAGGGCGCTCTATCGGTGCTGAAAACCGAATTCGCTGGGCTGCGCACGGGCCGCGCCTCCGCCAGCATGATGGATCCGATCAACGTTGAAGCCTATGGGCAGACCATGCCGATCAACCAGGTCGCGACCGTCAGCGTGCCCGAGCCGCGCATGGTCGCGGTCCAGGTCTGGGACAAAGGTATGGTCTCTGCGGTGGAGAAGGCGATCCGCGAATCGAACCTCGGCCTCAATCCGGTCGTCGACGGCCAATTGCTGCGCCTGCCGATCCCGGAACTCAACCAGGAACGGCGCCAGGAGCTGATCAAGGTTGCGCACAAATACGCCGAGCAGGCCAAGGTCGCCATCCGGCATGTACGCAGAGACGGCATGGACACGGCCAAAAAGCTGGAAAAGGACGGCGATATCAGCCAGGACGACAGCCGGGTCGCGTCTGATGAAGTTCAGAAGCTGACGGACAGCATGATCGGCGAAGTCGATGCCATGCTGGAGAAAAAAGAACAGGAAATCTCCCAGGTCTGAAGCGCTTCGGCTGAAAGCAGGGTCCCTCATGACGGTCAGTCCAGATCGAAAATCCGAGGATACGGCGCCCGATTCGGCCGCCGGCGCCTTGCCGCGCCATGTCGCCTTGATCATGGACGGGAACGGCCGTTGGGCAACGGCCAGAGGGTTGCCGCGGACCGAAGGTCATCGTCATGGACTGGAAGCGTTGCGCCGGACGATCCGGCACGCGGTCAAAACCGGTATCCGCTATCTGACGATTTACAGTTTTTCCTCGGAGAACTGGAGCCGGCCGCAGCCGGAAGTCAGCTTCCTGATGGGGCTGCTGCGCCGTTTCGTTCAGCGTGACCTTACCGAGATCCATAATGCAAATGTCCGGATCAGGGTAATCGGCGACCGGCTTACGCTGGAACCCGGTATCCGCGCGTTGCTGGTCGAGGCGGAAGAACTGACCAAAAACAATACTGGGATGACCCTTGTCGTCGCGTTCAATTATGGATCGCGCGACGAAATCACCAGGTCGGTCCGTCAACTTGCAGAAGAAGTCGCCGCCGGACGGCTGGCTCCGGAAGATATTGACGAGAAGGCGATCGCAAGCCGGCTCGATACCGCGGGTATTCCCGATCCGGATCTCATTATCCGCACCAGTGGCGAACTGAGGCTATCGAATTTCCTGATGTGGCAGGCCGCCTATTCGGAGTTCCATTTTCCGCCGGTCCATTGGCCCGATTTCGACGAGGCCGCGTTCGATCAGGCCCTGTCGGACTTCATGGGGCGCGAGCGCCGGTTCGGTGGCCTGGCCGCCAAAGCGCTCTAGAATGGCTGGCCTTGAGGGGAATACACCGGACAAGGGCCCGAAGAACAAGTCCGATTTAAAGTTGAGGGTCCTGTCTGCCGCCGTACTCGGGCCGATCGTCCTTGGCCTTGCATGGTTGGGCGGTCCTGCTTTCGGCATGCTTGCGCTGGTGGCTGCCATCCTTTTTCTGCACGAATGGTTCGAGATGACCGGAACCCGGCTTATGACACCGCACGGGATTGCCGGATATCTGGCGCTTGTAGGGCTCGCGGTAGCCTATCATTCTGGTTATCCCGGACTATCCTTGGCCTGCCCCGTCGGGGGCGCGCTTGTCGTCTACGGCCTGAGCGGGTTTAGCCGGGCAGGGCGTTGGGCGGCCGAAGGCCTGATTTACGCAGGTCTGGCCCTCTATGCGCTGCTCGTCATCAGGGGCGGGGTGCAAGGTCTGGAGTTTCTGTTTTTCCTGCTTGTCCTGGTCTGGGCGACGGATATCGCGGCCTATTTTACCGGCAGGGCTTTCGGCGGACCGAAGCTTTGGAGAAAAATATCACCGAACAAGACCTGGTCGGGGGCTATTGGCGGACTGGTGTGCGCCGTCCTGCTCGGCTCCGCTACGGCAGCACTTGCCGGAAAAGTAGACCTTTTCGCCTGGGCGTTATTGGCGGCAGTCTTGTCGATCGTCTCGCAATTGGGGGACCTTCTGGAATCCGGCGTCAAACGTCGTTTCAACGTGAAGGATTCCAGTCATCTCATCCCGGGGCATGGCGGCATCATGGATCGCGTAGACGGGCTGGTCGCCGCGGCAATTGCAGCGGTCGCGCTCGGAGTTTTATTCGGCGGTAGCGTTGCGGATCCGATTTCCGGTCTGGCACTCGGCTAAGGGAATAGTTTCATGGACGCGGCGTCGTCTTCACCGATGGACATGGACATGGATGGTACGACACAGCCGATCCGCCTGATCGTCTTGGGGGCGACCGGCTCGATCGGGAAAAGCACGCTTTGACCTCGTCGCGCGCAATCCCGAGCGGTTCAAGGTGACGGCACTTGTTTCCAACAACAATGTCGACGAACTGGCGCGTCTGGCCCGTCTGGTGAATGCCGATGCGGCCGTTTTTGGCCAATGAAGCGCATGGACCTGCCTTGGCACAGGCCCTGTCTGGAAGCGGGATTGCCGTTTGCCGTTGGCAACCAGGCCGTTCTGGACGCCGTCGACCGGCCTGCCGACATGGTCGTTGCCGGCATTGTGGGCGCAGCCGGACTGGTCCCGACCCTTGCCGCCATCAAGGCCGGGCAGGGCGATTGCGCTTGCCAACAAGGAATGCCTTGTTTCCGCCGGTGACCTTTTCATGAAAAAGATCCACCGGACAGGGGCGACGCTTCTTCCGGTCGATAGCGAACACAATGCCATCTTCCAGGTCTTCGAGCCGGAAAACCGGCGCGAAGTGGAAAAGATCATCCTGACGGCCTCCGGCGGTCCTTTCCGAACGACCCGGCTGGAGGACATGGCGACGATCACGCCGGAACAGGCCCTCAAGCATCCCAACTGGGAAATGGGGCAACGGATCACCATCGACAGCGCCACCTTGATGAACAAGGGCTTCGAAGTGATCGAGGCTTTCCATCTGTTCCCGGTCGACGACGACCAATTGGGGGTTCTCGTTCATCCCCAATCGGTCGTGCACGGCCTGGTGCAGTACGCCGACGGTTCTCTTCTGGCGCAGATGGGGTCACCCGATATGCGCACCCCGATCGCTCATTGTCTTGCCTGGCCAAAGCGGATGTCCGTGCCACTCAAAAGGCTTGATCTGGCCGAAATCGGTTCGCTTACCTTCGAGAAGCCGGATCCGGTTCGATTTCCCGCGCTCGGACTGGCTCTTTCGGCCCTCAAGCGCGGCGGCGGCGCAACCTGCGCCCTGAATGCGGCGGACGAGATCGCCGTCAGCGCCTTTCTAGACAGACGTCTGCGGTTTCTGGATATTCCGGCAGCGGTGGAGGCGACGATCAACCGGCTGGAAGCCACCGGGTGCCTCGGCCATCCCGACAATGTGGAAACGGTCATGGCACTGGATGCGGAGGCGCGCGTCATTTGTGCAGATTGGATTGCCGAACGCGGCGGGCGATAAGGCTGGATTGCTTAAGATCACGTTCTGGGGAAATTCAGTTTCCCACCATTAACGTGCCGTAATCTCGTAATCTGGTAGTCTGTAAATCACCGTACTGTGCGAATGCGCATCAAAACAGGAACACTCTATGGAACTTCTTTCCTCGGCCTTCGGACTTGTGGCTGGCTATATCGTGCCGTTTCTGTTTGTTCTGACGATCGTCGTTTTCTTTCATGAACTCGGCCATTTTCTCGTCGCCCGCTGGTGTGGGGTGAAGGTGGATGCCTTTTCCGTCGGGTTCGGGCGTGAGCTTTTCGGGCGAACCGACAAGAAGGGCACCCGGTGGCGTTTGTCGCTTATTCCGCTCGGTGGGTATGTGAAATTCGCCGGCGATGAAAATGCGGCCAGTGTTCCGGATTGGGAGAGGATCGCAGCGATGCCCGCAGAAGAGCGCGCCGGGGCCTTCATTGCCAAGCCGGTCTGGCAGCGCGCAGCTGTGGTGGCGGCCGGGCCAATCGCGAACTTCATTCTGTCCATTGCGATTTTCGCTACGATTTTCATGCTCTTCGGGCGAATTGTTACAGCACCGGTTGTGGATGTCGTTCAGCCTGACAGTGCCGCAGCCGTAGGTGGCCTGAAACCGGGCGATCTGATCGTTTCCGTAGATGGGGACGAGATTTCAACCTTCTCCGATCTTCAGCGCATCGTGTCCGTGAGTGCGAATGTCCCCCTGGTCCTCGATGTGAAACGGGGCGAGGAAACCGTGACCTTGACGGTCACTCCGCAATACCGCGAACTTAAGGACCGTTTCGGCAACGTGCAGCGCATAGGGCTTCTCGGCGTTTCGCGCAGCTTGCAGGAAGATGACCTGATTCACGAGAAATTCGGGCCGGTTTCTGCGGTCTTCGAAGGGACGAAGGAAACCTATTACATCGCTTCACGAACGCTCGATTATATCTGGGGCGTCATCTCCGGACGCGAGGCGGCGGACCAACTCGGCGGGCCGATCCGCGTGGCTCAGGTCTCGGGTCAGGTTGCGACCCAGGGGATCATTCCCCTGTTTTCCCTGGCCGCGGTGTTGTCGGTCAGTATCGGCCTCTTGAACCTCATGCCTGTGCCGATGCTGGACGGCGGACATCTGGTGTTTTACGCAGCGGAAGCCGTCCGGGGGAAGCCGCTTAGCGAGCGCGTTCAGGATATCGGGTTCCGGATCGGGATAGCCATCGTTCTACTTCTGATGGTTTTCGCCACATGGAACGACGTGCTTCATCTGACCCGATTGTAGCGCGGCGGTCCGTGGCATCCACGCAACGCCTTCAATTGAAATCTGTTTTGCCCGTCAGGGACTGTTGCGTAATCGGCAAAAGACTGTAAAACGATTTCGGTTCTAGAGATTCTGGGGTGGCCTGTGGCTTTTCGCACAGGACAAAAAAGACAAAGGCATAGCGCACTTATGCAGCGATTGCAGAAATTCACTCGTGCCGTGTTGCTCGCGGCGGCCGTATTTTGCACCGGCTCCGTTCTTCCCGATGCATACGGGCCGCTTTCGGTTACATCCGCGGAAGCGGCAGTCGCGCGCAATATTGTGGTGCGTGGCAATACTCGGATCGAGAACGAGACCGTTCTGAGCTACATGACCATAACCGTCGGACGCTCCTATGGTCCTGCGGATATCGACGAATCGCTCAAGGCGCTTTTTGCGACCGGTCTGTTTGCTGATGTTAAGATCGTTCCCCAAGGCAGTACCGTTGTCGTCAACGTGACGGAAAACCCGATCATCAACAGGGTGTCTTTCGAGGGCAACAAGAAGATCAATGACGATGCGCTGAAGACGGCTGTCCGTTCATCCGAACGTACGATGCTGACACGCGCAAAGGTTCAGGCCGACGTTCAGAATATTCTCGAGGCCTATCGCCGGTCCGGTCGCTATGGCGCATCCGTCAATCCGGAAATCATCGATCGTGGCAACAACCGTGTCGATCTGGTTTTCGACATCAACGAAGGCAAGAAGACCGGCGTCGAGCGTATCACGTTCATAGGCAACCATGCATTCAGCGACGGTAAGCTGCGTGACGTGATTCGGACGCGCGAGAGCGGACTGCTCAGCTGGCTTCGTTCCACGGATACCTATGATCCCGATCGCCTCGCACAGGATCAGGAGCTGCTGCGCCAGTTCTACCACAAGAAGGGTTACGCCGATTTCTACATCGTTTCGGCGACTGCTGATCTCGACCGCGAAAACAATGAGTTTCATGTGACCTTCACCGTTGAGGAAGGCGAGAAATACAAGATTGCTGACGTCGAGGTCGTTTCATCCCTTTCCGCTGTCGACCCGGAAACCCTTCGGTCGAAGCTGCGTACCCATGCCGGCGATACCTATAATTCGCTGCGTGTGGAGCAGACCGTCGAGGATCTTACGATCAAGATTTCCGAAGACGGCTATGCGTTTGCGGAAGTTCGTCCTCGCGGCTCTCGTGACTACGAAAACAAGACGATTTCGCTCACCTACTATATCGAGGAAGGTCCGCGCGCTTATGTCGAACGGATCAACGTGATCGGTAACGACCGCACCCGCGAATATGTCATTCGCCGGGAGTTCGATCTGGTGGAAGGTGACGCCTACAACCGCGCGCTCATCGACAAGGCTGAACGGCGTCTGAAGAACCTCGGCTTCTTCGAGAGGGTGGCGATCACGACCTCTCCCGGCAGCGCGCCGGACCGTGTCGTCATCAACGTAAACGTTGAGGAAAAGCCGACCGGCGAGGTTTCCTTCGGTGTCGGGTATTCCACGAGCGATGGCGTCATCGGTGATGTCTCGATTTCGGAAAAGAACTTCCTGGGCCGCGGGCAGTATGTGAAGCTTGGTGCCGGGATGGGCTCCTCGACGCAGAGCTACGAGTTTGCGTTCAAGGAACCGTTCTTCCTCGGTCGACGGATCGGCCTCGATCTTGACCTCTACAGGGTGGTCAATGAAAACAACGACTACCGTGCCTATGACGAAACGACCACGGGTGGTGGTTTCGGGTTCTCGTTGCCGCTTCGCGAAGACGAGTTGACGCTGCGGTTGTTCTACAAGATCTACCAGACCGAGCTGAAAGACCCCAACCATAAAGCTACAGGCATTTCGAACTGCGCAGGCAGCGGCCTTTCGATCGCGATCTGTGACTCGCTCGGGAAGAACCTGACGTCTCTTGTCGGCTACCGGTTCGTCTATACGACGCTTGACAACAACCTGGATCCGACCGACGGGATTTATGCCGCTGCCGGACAGGAATTCGCAGGTGTCGGTGGGGACTCCTTCTACATCAAGAGCACGGCCGACGTTAAGTACTTCAAGGAGATCCTGCCGGATCAGGGAATTGTTGGTGCCCTCAAGGTCTCCGGCGGTCATATCACCGCTCTGGGCAGCGACCGTCTGCGGGTTCCTGAGCAGTTCATGCTCGGCGGAAATCTGGTGCGCGGTTTTGAAAATCAGGGGATCGGTCCGCGTGACTCCGCCACAGGTGACGCGATCGGCGGTACGGTTTTCTTTGCCGCTACGGCTGAGGCAACCTTCCCGTTCCCGGGTGTTCCCCAGGAGTTCGGCCTGAGCACCGCGGTCTTCTCCGATGCCGGTGCGCTTTGGGACGCGGACTCCGGACTGGTCAACCTTGTGAACAACAATGGATCGTCCGTGAATTCGAATGACTTCGATCTTCGGGCATCCGTCGGTGTCGGTCTGAGGTGGCGTTCGCCGTTCGGTCCTTTGAAGGCCGACTTCGCATGGCCGCTCGCGAAGAACAGCGTGGACAGAACGCAGGTGTTCCGCCTGAGCGGCGGGACCCGCTTCTAACGTACCACGTGAAAAATCCTCTACGGCCGCCGCATTGCCGGCGGCCGTTTGCTATTGGTGCCTGATGCTCAGGGGGAGCCAAAACCCATGTCCGATCCCGTCTTTTTTCCGCCGGCCGAGCCGGTTTCACTCGAGAAGATCGCCGAATGGGCGGATGCGGAGCTTATTCGCGGAACGCCTGAGCTGTTGATCGCGGGGGTCGGTCCGATCGAGGATGCCGATGAGGGCGTTCTCGTCTTCTTCGACAATACCGCTTACCTCGACAAATTGAGCGAGACCCGCGCCGGGGCCTGCATCATCGCCCGGAAGCACGTGGACAAGGTGCCGGAAGGTGTTGCCGTTCTGGTGTCGAACGACGCCTATCGCTCCTGGGCCAAGGTGCTGGCAAAATTGTATCCTGATGCAATGGTCCCGAAACCCGCCGGTTTTCAGGGAATTTCGGATCGTGCATCCATTGACCCATCGGCGGTGCTGGAAGACGGCGTTGCGGTTGGCTCCGGAGTGGTGATCGGTGCCGGTGCACAGATCGGGTCGGGGACTGCCATTCTGCCCAATGCGGTCATCGGTCCGGGCTGCACGATCGGCCGGGATTGTGTTATCGGCGCAAATTCTACCCTGCAGCACGCCATTCTGGGTGATCGGGTCTATCTGCATCCGGGGGTTTGTATCGGCCAGGACGGCTTCGGTTATGCGATGGGAGCGGGAGGACATTTGAAGGTTCCGCAGGTCGGTCGTGTGGTGATCCAGGACAATGTGGAGATTGGCGCGAATACAACGATCGACCGGGGCGCCAACCGGGATACGATCGTGGGTGAGGGGACAAGGATCGATAACCAGGTGCAGATCGGGCACAATGTCATCATCGGCCGGCACTGTGTACTCGTGTCCCAGGTTGGTCTTTCCGGTAGCTGCACACTGGAGGATTTTGTCGCGATCGGCGGTCAAACCGGGGTTCGCGGGCATGTGCGGATCGGGATGGGGGCCCAGATCGCCGCGGTCAGTGTCGTCGGCGAGGATGTGCCTGTCGGCGGGCGCTACGGAGGGACGCCTGCAAAGCCTGTGAAGCAATGGTTCCGGGAGATGGCTGCCTTGCGCAAGCTTGCAGAGCGGGGCAGCGGGTCTTAAAGGGTTGTCTAGACAGAGATTGAAACTGGGCGCTCTGTGTCGCTCAAGGGGCTGAGGAATGGAACAGACTGAGAAGACGGAACTCGGTAGTGCCGACATCATGCGGATCATGGAGATGTTGCCGCATCGCTATCCGTTTCTGCTGGTTGACAAGATCATCGAGATCGACGGCGACAACAGTGCCATCGGCATCAAGAATGTCACCATCAATGAGCCGCATTTTACCGGCCATTTCCCGGGTCAGCCCGTCATGCCGGGTGTCTTGCTGATCGAGGCCATGGCACAGACGGCCGGTGCGATCTGCGTGGATTCCCGCGGTGACGGCAGTCCGCCGCAGCTGGTCTATTTCATGACCATCGATAACGCGAAGTTCCGCAAGCCGGTCATTCCGGGCGATCAGGTTCACTTTCACGTACAGAAGATCAAGCAGCGGTCGAACATCTGGAAATTTCAGGCGGTCGCCAAGGTCGACGGTGCGAAGGTCGCAGAGGCCGAAATCAGCGCAATGCTCGTGGACGCGTGAGGACGGATGGCTGAGATACATCCAACGGCTATCGTTGAAGACGGCGCCAGACTGGGCGACGGTGTCGAGATCGGACCCTATTGCATAGTTGGTCCCCATGTGGAGTTGGGTGACGGCGTACGCTTGGAAGCCCATGTGGTTGTCGCAGGGCATACGAAAGTCGGCGCGGGCACGCAGATCTTCCCGTTTGCCAGCATCGGACATAAACCGCAGGATCTGAAATACGCGGGCGAAGAAACCTATCTGGAGATCGGTTCGAACAACCAGATCCGCGAACATGTCACCATGAACCCCGGCACGGCCGGTGGCGGTGGTCTGACCAAGGTCGGCGACAATTGTCTTTTCATGATGGGGTCCCATGTGGGCCACGATTGCATGGTGGGCAATCATGCCATCCTGGCGAACAACGCGACCCTTGCCGGGCACGTCGAATTGGCCGATTTCGTCATTCTCGGCGGCTTGAGTGCCGTGCGCCAGTGGAGCCGGATCGGCACCGGGGCGATCGTTGGCGGCATGACCGGTGTTGAATTCGACGTTATCCCGTTCGGCTCGGTTATCGGCGACAGGGCCCGATTGGCGGGTCTGAACCTGATCGGCTTGAAGCGAAAGAATTTCCCGCGTGAACAGATCCATGCGCTCAGGGCGGCCTACAAGGCGCTTTTCGAAAGCGAGGAAGGCACGCTGAGGGAACGGGCCCAGGATGTGGCTCAGGCGAATCCCGATGAACCGCTGGTGAAGATCGTCACCGATTTCATTCTGGAAAAGGAAGACCGCCGGTTCTGCACACCGCGTAGCGGAGACTGAGCGGCTGATGACGTCGCCTCCCAATGCATCCGCATCACCTGATGCCCGTGTCGGTCTTGTCGCGGGAAACGGCGCTTTGCCGTATCAGGTGGCTGATGTTCTGGCGAACAAGGGGATTACGCCAGTGATTGTCGCCATCAAGGGCGAAGCGGATCCGGAAACCCTTGTGCGCTCAGTGGCCGAACTGGGTTGGGGTGAAATCGGCCGTCTGCTCAAAACCTTGAAGCGGCACGGTTGCTCCAGGTTGCTGCTCATTGGCGGTATTTCCCGGCGTCCGGATTTTGCCTCCGTCTTCGGGGATTTCGGAACCCTCAGGCTTCTACCGAAAATCACCAGGGCTCTGATGGGTGGTGACGACAGCCTGCTTTCCAAGGTGATCGGCCTGTTTGAAGCAGAAGGATTTGAGGTGGTCGGCATGACGGATATCGCACCTGAACTTCTGGCCGGCACCGGTGTCCTGGGTAAGGTTTCTCCTTCCAAAACCGCTTTGGAAGACATGGACCTGGCGTTCAAGGCGACCGAACGGCTCGGCGAACTGGATATCGGCCAGGCGGCGGTTGCCGTCGGTGGCCGGGTGGTCGCGCTGGAAGGGGCCGAAGGCACCGATGCCATGCTGGAACGCTGCGCGGTCCTGCGGGCGAACGGCCGTATCCGCTCCAAGGGCGCTGCCGGCGTGCTGGTCAAGGCGGCCAAGCCGAAGCAGGATCTCAGGGTGGACCTGCCGACCGTTGGCCCCAGAACCATCGATTTGGCGTCTGCTGCCGGTCTTGCGGGTATTGCCGTGGAAGCCGGCCGGGCCCTGATCGCCGATCAGGAAGCGACCTTCAGGAAAGCCGACGAGGCCGGTCTTTTTATCTACGGCATCGAGCGTCCGGAAAAGGACTGAGGAGCAGGTCGTGATGTCATCCGTGTCACTCCGTCCCAGAACCATCTGCATCGTTGTAGGTGAGGAATCCGGCGATTTGCTCGGGTCTGAACTCATTCTTGCGTTGAAGGGCCGCCTAGGTGACCAGGTGACCTATTGCGGCGTCGGCGGCGAACGGATGAAGGCTGCCGGTTTCAGAAGCTTCTTCGACATGTCGGACATTGCCGTCATGGGAATGACGGCGGTGCTTGCCCGCCTGCCGCTGATCGTCAAGAGGGTCTATCAGACGGTTGCCGGTGTGATCGCGGCGAAGCCCGATGTTCTGATCATTATCGACAGTCCGGATTTTACCCATAACGTGGCCAAGCGGGTGCGCAAGCGGGCACCGGACATTCCGATCATCGGTTATGTCTCGCCATCTGTCTGGGCCTGGCGGTCCGGTCGTGCGCACAAGATGAGCGTCTATGTGGATGAGTTGCTTGCGCTCCTGCCTTTCGAACCGGAGGTTCACGAACGGCTCGGCGGACCTCGAACCCACTACGTCGGCCATCCGATCATCGAGAGGGTAGACCGCTTTCGGCCGAAAGAAGGCGAACGGACGCCGGTCTCGTCAGAGAAAAAGGTCTTGCTGGTCCTGCCCGGCAGCCGCGGAAGTGAGGTCGATCGGCTTCTGGCGGATTTCGGAACCACCGTGTCTCGCCTTGCCGCGCGGTTTGACGATCTGGAAGTTCTGCTTCCGGCGGTCCCCCATATGGTCGAACGGATCAGGCGCGATGTGGCCGACTGGCCGGTGAAGCCTGAGATCGTCCTCGGCGAGGATGCCAAGCATGCCGCTTTTCGAAGGGCTCATGCGGCCCTGGCGGCGTCGGGAACGGTTTCCCTCGAACTGGCGCTCGCCGGTGTGCCTATGGCGATCTGTTACAAGCTCGACTGGTTCTATCGCCGTCTGAAGGATTTGAACAAGATCATCCAGATCGTCAGCGCCACATCCATGGTCCTGCCGAACATCATCCTCGGCCGCAATGTGGTTCCCGAGTTCCTGGACGATGAAGTCAACGCCGACCGGCTGGAACCGGTGGTCGCCGGTCTTCTGACCGACAGCGAGGCTAGGCAAGAGCAGATCGAGGCGTTCAAGGACCTGGATCATCTGATGCGTCTGCCGGATGACCGTTGCCAGAGTGCAGCCGCGGCCGATGTGGTCATGGAGTGTCTTGAAAGGCGCGAAACCAGGGGGCGGTAACCCTGCGGCGTTTGATTTCTCGATCTGATCGGGAAATCAAACCGGTGTCTTGAGGTGCAGCCTCCAGCATCAGTTTTCAGTCGCTGAGTGGCTCCCATCATCAGCTTCGAAATCCGGGCATTCAATCTATATGTGCCCTTGAAATGGGAACTTTACTGACTGTACGCTCGCCACATGTTTTTGTTACCGCTTTCCGATCCGTTGTGGCGAAAGCTCGATGACGCTCACCGTGACCGGGACATTCCGGAAATTCTTCATTCCCTTTTGGTGGATTGGGATCCGGAGTTGGCGAGTTCTCTTTTCTGGGATTACCTGTGCCATCAGGATACCTGCTATGGCGCGACCTATGCATCAGTGCCCTACCTTCTTCGAATTTCACAGCGTTTCCCAGCGGAGCCAGCTGTTGCGGACATCGCTCATTTCCTGGGACATGTTTCAATGGTGGCCTTTCAAGAAGGTGATGGCCATTGGAGCGATGGGACGTCCCCGCTGCAAGGACTGCCGTCAGATCAAGATGGATGGGATCGCAAGATCGATCTGTATCGGTCATTGCGAGAGTCCGCGCGTAAGGACCTGGCCGATCCAGAATACCCAGCGGCAGTTGAACCGAACGCAGTCAAAGGGGAAGCAGAAGGTTCAGCGTTGATGCAGCGGCGCAAAACGTGTCAGACCGAATTTGATCGCTACACCGAGCTGTTGTCGCGCGCGCCGGTAAGCGAGGCAGACCTTCAGAAAATTGCTCGGATCGGCCGTGCTTTCTTGGAGGCACAGGATGCCATAGCTGAACTTTGCCGGCAGGCCTATGAAAACGCAGAAGACCCTGACGAGGGGCGGTACTTCTTGTCAGGTGCCATTGCCGCAATGGGCGATCGAAATCTTGCTCGGCTGCTTGAAAGTGGCGACGAAGGAAGCTTCGAGTGTGGCAACTGCGCATGGCAGCATGAGTACATAATATTTGGGCGCCGTATGGCGTGTTATGCCTCTCCAGTCGAACCATGCGGAACTAAAGCTCGCGTCCCGGAAGATGACAGGGCGATGCTGGATTACAGAGAAGGCGCGCCAACCCGTGCAGACGGGTTTGTTTTAGCATGCGAAGGAATCGCCAATGAGAGGCCTGGCGGTCGAGCGCTACAGTTTGTGGAATCCAAAGGCGATGCGGAAAACGAGCACAGACTGCGCCTATTCATGGGGCGTTATCTTTGCCGGAAATGCGGCTCTCTAAAACCGTTGACCAAGGATCCGCATTAGGAATTGCACCGACGATCTGACCTGTTCGGTCTGCCGGTCGAAAATGCCGGGTTAGGGGGCATGACTTTGGGAAACAGTGACCTGGAGTGGGGATGCCGCGGGAATTAAGTTCGACCTTCCGGGGGAGCGGCAGGAATAAAAAAGGGCGCCGTCGGGCGCCCTTTTTCTGTTCCTGTAACCGTCGCGCTTAGCGCTGGTCGATCGGCACGTAGTCGCGCTGGGTTGCTCCGGTGTAGAGCTGGCGCGGGCGGCCAATGCGCTGGGACGGATCTTCCACCATTTCCTTCCACTGGGCGATCCAGCCGACTGTACGGGCCAGAGCGAACAGCACGGTGAACATGGTGGTCGGGAAACCGAGCGCACGCAGGGTGATGCCGGAGTAGAAGTCGATGTTCGGATAGAGCTTCTTCTCGATGAAATATTCGTCGTGAAGGGCGATCCGCTCCAGTTCCATCGCAACGTCGAGCAGCGGATCGTCCTTGATGCCGAGCTCGCCGAGCACTTCGTGGGTGGTCTTCTGCATGATCCGGGCGCGCGGGTCGTAGTTCTTGTAGACCCGGTGACCGAAGCCCATCAGACGGAACGGATCGTTCTTGTCCTTGGCGCGTTCGATGAACTCCGGAATACGGTCCACGGAACCGATTTCCGTCAGCATGTTGAGCGCGGCTTCGTTTGCGCCGCCGTGGGCAGGTCCCCAGAGGCAGGCAATACCGGCAGCGATACAGGCAAACGGGTTCGCGCCCGAGGAACCGGCGAGGCGCACCGTCGACGTCGACGCGTTCTGCTCATGGTCCGCGTGCAGAATGAAAATCCGGTCCATGGCGCGCGCCAGAACTGGATTGACCTTGTATTCCTCGCACGGCACCGCGAAGCACATGTGCAGGAAGTTGGCGGAGTAATCCAGGTCGTTGCGCGGGTAAACGAACGGCTGGCCGACATGGTACTTGTAGGCCATGGCAGCGATCGTCGGCATTTTCGCGATCATGCGCAGGGAAGCGACCATGCGCTGGTGCGGATCGGAAATGTCCGTGGAGTCGTGATAGAAGGCAGCGAGAGCGCCAACCGTGCCGCACATGACGGCCATTGGGTGCGCGTCGCGCCGATAGCCGGAGAAGAACCGGTTCATCTGTTCGTGGATCATCGTGTGATAGGTCACACGCTGCACGAAATCGTCTTTCTGCGCCTTGGTCGGCAGTTCGCCGTAAAGAAGCAGGTAGCAGGATTCCAGGAAGTCGCCGTGGTTCGCGAGCTGGTCGATCGGGTAGCCGCGATAAAGCAACGTTCCTTCGTCACCGTCGATATAGGTGATCTTGGATTCGCACGAGGCTGTTGACGTGAAGCCCGGATCGTACGTGAACATGCCCGTTTCTTTGTAGAGCGCGGATATGTTCATCACAGACGGGCCAATGGAGCCGTCAAGAACGTCAAAGGCGTAATCGTTGCCGCCCACGTTAAGCTTGGCGTTGTTTTCAGCCATTCAGGAAACCCCCTTTGTTGAGAACCCTAAGTGCCGTCTTTCGTGCAGTTTCCTGCCTGTTTTCAAGGCATTGGAAAGGCCGGTGGACGGCACCGGAGGAATGGTCGCGTTCTGCGTATCCCATTTGTCGCACTGCCGCAAGCGGCGCAGTCCTCCCGCTTTGGTCAAATAATCCGAAAAATTAACCTTCCGGTTAGCCGGATCGTTTTTAACCAATTGAAATAATGCCCTAAATTGCTTGATCCTTGATCCGGCTCAGGGATTCTTCCCGCCCCAGGGCAACAAGCACGTCGTAGATACCCGGAGACGTTCCGCGGCCGGTGAGTGCAGCGCGCAATGGCTGTGCCACCTTACCGAGCTTGAGTTCCTTTTCCTCCGCAAACGCCTTGACTGCGACTTCCAGGGGATCTGCTTCCCATGCCGGTACGGCGGACAGGGTTTCGTGCAGGCCGGCCAACAGACTGCGGGCTTCCTCGTTGAGGATCGTCGCTGCTTTTTCATCACAATCCAGCGGGCGCTGACGCCACAGATAGGAGGCGCTATCCGTCAGTTCGATCAGCGTCTTTGCCCGTTCCTTGAGGCCCGGCAGAGCGGCGAGGGCGGTTGCCTCGTGTTCCGGCGACGAGAGCCAGGTCAGCACGTCTGCACCGCCGTCGATGTGCTTCAGACAGGTTTTCCAGTGATGCAGCAATTCGGCATCCGCCGTGGCGCGCATGTAATGGCCGTTGAGATTTTCCAGCTTCTTGAAATCGAAGCGGGCCGGTGACTTGCCGACGGCCTCCATACCGAACCATGTGATCATGTCTGCGGTGGACATGATTTCCTCGTCGCCGTGGCTCCAGCCGAGGCGAGCGAGATAATTGCGCATGGCTTCCGGCAGATAGCCCATGGCGCGATAGGCTTCGGCGCCAAGAGCGCCGTGGCGTTTGGAGAGCTTGGCGCCGTCCGGTCCGTGAATCAGCGGGATATGCGCCATGACCGGAACGCACCAACCCATGGCCTGGAAGATCAAAGTCTGGCGGGCGGCATTGGTCAGGTGATCGTCGCCGCGAATAATGTGGGTGACACCCATGTCATGATCATCGACGACCACGGCGAGCATATAGGTCGGCGTGCCGTCGGAGCGCATCAGGACGAGATCGTCGAGATCCTTGTTCGGGAACGTGACCCGGCCCTGAACCAGATCGTCGACGATGGTTTCGCCTTCCAAAGGCGCCTTCAGCCGGATGGCCGGGGCAACGCCTGCAGGCGCTTCGGACGGGTCGCGATCGCGCCAGGTGCCGTCATAGCGCGGAGGGCGCCCCTCGGCACGGGCCTTTTCGCGCATTTCGGTGAGCTCTTCCGGAGTGGAATAGCAGCGGTAGGCCTTGCCATCGGCGATCATCTTCTCGACGACTTCCTTATGACGGTCCACCCGGGAAAACTGCGAAATCGGCTCACCGTCCCAGTTGAGCCCGAGCCAGTTCAGGCCGTCCAGGATCGCATCGACCGCCTCCTGGGTGGAACGTGCCCGGTCCGTGTCTTCGATGCGCAGCAGCATCTTGCCGCCGTGGTGCTTGGCGAACAGCCAGTTGAACAGTGCGGTGCGGGCGCCGCCGATATGCAGGAAACCGGTCGGGGAGGGAGCGAAACGGGTGACGACGTCTTGAGCCATGGTGTTCTTTGAAGGTCTCTGCCAATATGGAGATAAGGGGTGGCGTAAAGCCGGATTGCGCGGGTCTTAGCATAGCCGGACGGCTGGCAAAACTGTTCCGTTCGATCCGTTGCCCAAAGACTGCTTGAATGTGATGCGTAAAGGGGCTGGTCTTGAGCGGGGGAGCGGACAACAATCCGCTAGTCGATGATGTTGGCTCTTCGGGGCAGGATCAATCACAGGGTCCTTCTAATAAACACGCTTTCAGACGATTAAGCTGGCCCACCGGCCGTTTTCCGTTTCGCAGAAAACGGGCAGATACGGGTCCATCGGGATTTTCGCAACGCAGGGAAGCCCATGCTGAATGGCGCCGGAGGCTGGCGGAGCAGAAGCTGCTGTGGTCCGCATTTGCCTTTGCGTCGGGGGTCGCCCTGTACGCGCTCCTACCCGAGGAGCCGAATTTTCTTGCCGTATCGGTCTTGTTCGCCGCAAGCGGCCTGTTCGTCCTGAGAGCCCTTCGGCAGTCTCGCCTGACATCAGCCGGCGTTCTGGTGTTTGCCGTTATCGCCGGTGCCCTCTGTGCCGACCTGCGGACCACGGCGGTAGATGCGCCCCGTCTTCAGGAAGCAGGTACGTTCACGGTCGTCGGCCGGGTCACAAGTCGTGAGGATACGCAGAGGGGACCGCGCCTGACGATCGATGTCGAGGAGGTGGCGGACCTCCCCCGAAATCAGGCAAAGGACGCATTTCCGCAACGTGTCCGGATAAGCGTGCCGGAAGCGACGACTTCGGGGACAGGGGATGCGGTTTCGGTTCGCGCGCGGCTGTTTCCGCCGTCGGGACCGGTTCGCCCCGGAGGGTACGATTTTTCCTTTCGCGCCTATTTTGAGCGGATCGGAGCGACCGGGTTTTCGTACGGAGTGCCAAGAGTGGCGGACCTTGGCGAGGAAACCCTGCTTTTGAAAACCAAACGGCGACTCGACGACTTGCGACAGGGAATTGCCGACAGGATCGACGGGCTCCTGGGAGCTGGCGATGGTTCGGCGCTTGCGGCTGCCCTTCTGGTCGGGGACAGGAGTGGCCTGTCGGCGGAAAGCGAAGAGGTGCTGCGTCAGGCCGGACTGGCGCATATTCTTGCGATCTCCGGTCTGCATATGGCGCTTTTCGCGGGTGGAACCTACGCGGTCATCCTGATCCTCCTGTCATTGAGCCAGACAGCCGCGCTTCATTATCCGACCCACCGCATCGCAGCTGTCGCAGCCCTGATGGCAGCGATCTGTTATCTCGGGCTTTCGGGAGCCTCGGTCGCTACACAACGCTCCTTCATCATGGTCTTTCTGGTGTTTCTCGGGGTTCTGACAGGTCGGCGCGGCCTGACCTTGCGCAGTGTGGCGCTCGCGGGACTGGCTCTTTTGATGTTGGCGCCGGAGCGGCTTTTCCATCCCGGCTTTCAAATGTCCTTTGCCGCGGTGATCTGCCTTGTGGCGGCTTATGATGCTCTGCGCGATGGGCGGGGGGAGCGTTTGCCGAAAACACCAAGCGCATCCCCCGTTCTGCGGGCAATGAAGTTCGTTCTTCACTGGACGTTTGGTCTGTTTCTGACGGCGCTGATCGCAGGTACGGCGACCGGGTTGATCGGCGCCTATCACTTCGGCCGCATCGCTCCCTTCGGCCTCATCGGCAATATGCTCGGCATGCCGGTATTCTCACTGATCGTCATGCCCATGGGCGTTCTTGCGCTGATCCTGATGCCATTCGGCTTGGCGGTCCTGCCGTTGCAGATCATGGCCTTCGGCCTCGATTTGCTTTTGAGAATTGCGGACTGGACGGCCGGACTTGGAGCGCACAGCGGGGCGGTACCGGTCCCGGATGCCATCACGACACTCCTCGCGACAGCAACGCTCTTTGTTCTGTTGCTTTTACCTGGAAAACTGAAAGGGTTCAGCGTGATTCCTTTTGTCGCAGCCGTCATCGCGGGAACCCTGTCGCGGCCGCCGGACGTTCAAATCGCCGACAAGGGCGGATTGATCGCCGCGCGTGATAACAGCGGCACCTTGCGCATTCATGCCGGCAGAGCCGGTTTTGCGACGGACAACTGGCTCCAGGTGGAAGGCCTTACGGAAACGGCTTTTCAGGACCACAGGATGGCTGAAGGGCAGTATGCCTGTGACGGGACCGGCTGCCTTTATCGGGCCTATCCGTACCGCACGCAGACCATTTATCAGACGTTGTTCGGTTTGTTCAATTCCGGAGAACAGGGCACAGAGGCCATAGGAAGCCCGCCACTTCTGCTGGCACTGCCCAAGACCGCAGATGCGCTGGAGCTGGACTGCCGGTTCGCGGATGTCGTTGTCACGGCCCTCACAGTTCCGGATGACTGTCGTGCCGGATTGGTGATCGACAGCCGGAACAGACATGCCCTTGGTGCAATTTCCATCTGGCTGGCGCCGCCGGAGAAGTCGCCGAAACCGGGCCACACTCAAATCGCCTATTGGCGGGCGGCGAAAACGACGCCGCCACGCCCGTGGCACAAATAGCGCTTTCGGTTCAATACTGGCGGAACAGAGCGACCAGGCGCCCCTGGACGCGGACTCGTCCGGGCCCGAAAATCCGGGTCTCATAGGCGGGGTTTGCCGCCTCGAGCGCGATCGACTCGCCCTTTTTGCGCAATCGCTTCAGCGTAGCTTCTTCATCGTCCACCAGTGCTACGACGATATCTCCGCTGTCGGCCGAGTCGATCCTGCGGATCAGAACCGTATCACCGTCTAGAATTCCGGCCTCAATCATGGAGTCGCCGCGGACTTCCAGGGCATAGTGTTCGCCCTTGCCGAGCAGATCGGCGGGAACGGTGATCGAGTGACTGTGTGTCTGGATCGCCTCAATCGGCACGCCGGCGGCGATCCGGCCCATGACCGGCACTTCGATGCCTGAGTGTTGTTCATGGACGGCCGGCGCGGGAGCCGGTTGTGCCGGCGCCGATGGTTTGCCAAGCGAGCCTTCGATGACCTCGGGAGAGAAGCTGCCGCGGGCGCGCGGAACACCAAGACCGGGGGCAATGGAATCGGGCAGGCGGATCACTTCCATGGCGCGAGCACGGTTCGGCAGGCGCCGGATGAAGCCGCGCTCCTCAAGAGCGGTAATCAGCCGGTGAATACCGGATTTCGACCTCAGATCGAGCGCGTCCTTCATTTCGTCGAAGGAAGGCGGCACACCGGTTTCCTTCAGCCTTTCGTGGATGAACATCAGAAGTTCATATTGCTTGCGCGTCAACATCAGTCGGTCTCCCGTGCGAACCGGCGCCGGTACAAATCATGAACGTACCATACCTGTTCTCATTGTGTTCTGCAAGCATTAAGGACGCGTTAGCGGCGTAACCATCCGCATTAGAGGCGCAAAAGCTAACTGAGTGGAGTGCACCGGCCAGGGCCGGGGCGGCTGGGATGTCCTAAAACGACAAGGCGAAGGCAGCGCGTGCGCCATGGTCCTGGGTTTTGGAACCGAGCTCGCCCTGGTAGCTGAAGGTGAACCTTGCCCCGTCGTTCAGATCGAGCTTCAGGCCCGCCTCGATCAGGGCCGTGTCACGGTCGATCGGGATGCCTGCGACGGTGAAGGCATTGCTGCCGGCAAAGCGCATCTCCATGCCCGGAGTGACATTGCCGATGGCATGACGCCAGCCAAGCATGCCGTGCAAGGAGGCCGAGAGGCTTTCCGTGGTAGCAAAGTGCCGGTCCGCCCGCAGCCCCAGGGTCGTCACCCCAAGCGTCTGCGATGACGACGACACGGTGAGCGCCGCCGCGCTGCCGGTCTCGGTAAAGCCATCGCTGTGCTGATGGATGAGGGCGGCAGCGGCGAAGGGCTCGAACCGGGCATAGACCGTGTCGATTTTATAGCCCAACTCGCCGAAGGCTTGCGCGGTCGCCGCATCATAGCTGGCCTTCAGCGTATTGTTGAGCGCGCCGGCAGTGACGTTGCGCGTGGTGGACACGTCGTGCCAGGTCAAAGACGTGCCAAGGTGCACGCCGAACGCGCCGGACTGACGGCCTGCGTAGGCGCCAATCGTATAGTTATCGGCATCACCGGAAGAGGCGCGGGCATCGCTGTCGAACTGGGATGTGCCGAAGCCTGCAAGGACACCGGCGCGCCAGCCGTTGAAGACATCTGCGTCCAGGCCGAGGAAGAAGCCGCCGCTGATATAGTCCAAAGCTGCTGCATTAGCGTCGCTGCCGGTCCGGCCCCAGTTGCCATAGGCCTGCCCCCAGGCGACTGCCCCCTTGGCCGTCTCTGGCGCGCCGCCGTCTCCGTGAAAGGCAACCATCGGCATGTCGCTTGCTGCCAGCCCATCGAAGGCCGAGCGGATCCGGGCGCCGACGGCATCACGGCCAAAGCGGCTTTCCTGCAGCAGCAGGCCGCTGGCGGACGAATGGATCTCGCCGGAAAGACTGTCGAAGGCAGCCCGTGCGCTGGCCTCGCTGAGCACGACGACGGCATCATAGAGGCTGTTGCCACTGCCGAGGCTGTCGAGGGAACTGGCTATCGCGCTCTGGTTCGAAGTGCTTGCGACGGAGGTAAAGGTGTAGTCATTGCGCAGGAGTGTCAGATAGGCGTTGTTGGCGTCATAGCCAAGGGAAGCATCAAGAAAGGCGAAGCTGTCGGAGACCGAGCCGAAAGTGCCGGTCAAGCCGCCTGCTGCGGTGAGGATCGTGTAGGTGGTGGACGTAGCATAGGTCGTGCCGTCGTCGGTACCGTTTTCCGGGGAAACGCTGACCGTGGCGCCGCTGTCGATGGTCACGGCTCCGGTTGCGCTAAGCAGGTCGGAATTGCCGGCGTCGTCGACCTCGACCGCATAGGTGGTGCCGGAGGCGAAGTCGGCATTGCCGGCGACGTTGAGCGTGCCGATGGAATTCCCCGGGGCAATGGTGCTGCCGGAAGTCGTGGTCACCGCGCCGACCGTGCCGGAGCCGCCGAGCGTGCCGCCGGAGAGGAGGTTGACGCTGCCGGCAAGGCTGCCGTTGACCGAGAGCGTTCCGGCAGAAACCGTCGTGGTCCCGGTATAGGTGCTGGCGCCCGTCAGGATCAGGTTGCCGGCTCCGGATTTGGTGAATGTGCCGGTGCCGGAGATCACGCCGCCGTAGGTGAGCGTTCCTGAGCGGTTGAAGATCAGGGCGCTGTTGTTGGTGATGTCGCCGGCGATGCTGCCGCTGGTGCCGCCGTCGCCGATCTGCAGTGTTCCGCCGGAGATCGTCGTGCCGCCGGAATAGCTGCTGCTGCCCGTCAGCGTGAGCGTGCCGCTACCAGACTTGGTCAGGCTGCCGGTGCCGGAAATGTCTCCGGCATAAGTCGCGGCGTCGGAGCGATTGAAAACGAGAACGCTATTATTTGTGACGTCACCCGAGATGCTGCCCGTTGTCCCGCCATTGCCGATTTGCAGTGTTCCGCCGGAAATCGTCGTGCCGCCGGAATAGCTGTTGGAACCGGTGAGCGTGAGCATGCCCGTTCCCGACTTGATCAGGCTGCCGGTCCCGGAGATTCCGCCCGCATAGCTTGTGTCCGTGCTCTGCGAGACGGTCATGGCCGCGCTGCCCAGAGTAACGCTGCCCCCTGTCCCGGACAGCGATGCTACCGTGAGATTGGAGTTGTTCAGGTCAAGGGTGCCGCCATTGACCGTGAAGCCCAGGTTGTTCGAGCCGCCGCCGGTGATCCTCAGCGTCCCCGCCGTCACCGTCGCAACACCCGTAAACGTGTTGGTGCCGCTAAGGGTCAAAATCCCGGTGCCGGCCTTGGTCAGCCCACCTGTGCCGGAGATATTGCCCGAGATAGCCGCGTTCGCCGAGTTGGTGATCGTCCCGTTGGCGCTGAGGACCATGGCGTTGTCGATGGTCGTGGCGCCGGTGATGGCAAGGTTGCCGCCGTTCAGGGTCAGTGCTCCTGTCCCCAGATTGCCGTCCGAACTGACGGAAAGCGTGCCGCCAGTGATGGTTGTGGTGCCACTGAAAGTATTGTTGCCCGAGAGCGTCAGCGTGCCGGAACCGGCCTTTGTCAGTCCGCCGCTGCCGGAGATCACATTGGAAAGGGTAACAGCCGCGCTGTTCGTGACCGTGGCGTCGGAGTTGAGCACGAAAGTCTTGTTAATGGTTGTAGCGCCGCCGATTTCCAGGTTACCGCCATTGAACGTGAGGCCGCTGGTCCCGTCGATGCTGCCACTATAAATCAGGAGGGTTCCGCCGCTGATGGTGGTGGTGCCCAAATATAAATTTGTGTTGGTCAGCTCCAGCGTTCCAGCCCCGGATTTGGTCAGTCCGCCGGCACCTGAAATGCTGCTTGCAACCCCGACAGTTTTCCCGCTGGCAACGTCGATGGTGCTTGACGCGCTCGTCGTCGAGATCGAGTTTGAGATGGTCGTGGAGCTGGTTCCTGTCAGTGCCAGAGTGCCCCCCGCGAGCGTCAAGCTGCCGGATCCAAGTCTCTGTGCAACGTCGATCGATACCGTTCCGGAGGAAATCGTCGTTGTTCCGCTATAAGACGAGTTGTTACCCGTCAGCGTCAGTGTGCTTGAGCCGGACTTGGTCAGATTGCCGGAACCGGAGATCGCGCCCGAAAGGGTTGCATCCGCGCTGTTTGTGATCGTGGCGTTGGAGGAAAGGGCAATCGCATTGTTGATGGTCGTGGCGCCGGTAATGGCAAGGTTGCCGCCATTAAAGGTAACAGTGCCAGAGCCGAGATTGCTGTCGGAACTGACAGACAAGGTTCCACCGGTGATAGTCGTGCCGTCGGTATAGGTGTTGTTACCGGTCAAGGTCAGGATGCCGGCACCGGATTTGGTGAGGCCATCAAAGCCAGAGATGACACCCGAGATCGTGACATCGGCACTGTTGTTGATCGTGCCGCCGTTGTTGTCGAGGTAGAGTTGATTGCTGATTGTGGTGGCCCCGGTGACGGCAAGCGTGCCGTTTGAAAGGCTTAGTTTGCCGCTACTGAGGGCGGCGCTATTGGCAATCGATACAGTACCACCCGTCTCCACCCGGATGGATACCGGCGCCAGGGTGTTGCCGACGCCGCCCGTTGTCTTGACCATGGTGTTGGTGCCGCCGAGCGTGACCGTGAGGTCGGAGTCGGGATCGCCGATACGCAGCGCGCCACTGCCTGTAATGTTCGAGTTGATGGTCAGAGACAGCGGGGTCCCGGTTCCACTGATGTTTAAAGTGTTGTTACCGATGTCGAGGGCGATGTCATTGCCTTCGATGGTCAGATCGTCCGTGCCGCCGGTCAGTAAAAGACTTGTTGTCCCTGGGTTGGTCAGCGTGACCGTCCCCGATGTCAGTGTAATCGTCTGGGCTCCGGTCAGTCCGATGAAATTCAGGGCGTTCGAGCCCGCAGCCGCCCGGAACGAACCAGCCCCGCTATCATTGGTATTTGTGATGTTATCGGCCAGGGCAGGGGCCATCATCAGCGGTACAAATGAAAGGCAGCCTGTCAGGGCCGTCGCCAGCAGCGCGGCACGGCGGACCGCTCGGGCGCTCGGTAATGACATTTGATGGCGAATGAGGAAGTCTTGCGAACTCAAAACCAGTAATGGATGCATTATTTTCTGTCAGCGCTTTAAAAAAAGGCTTGGATTCTGTGGTCCCGGTATCGGGCACAGCTGAATTGCCTCTAAGGAATCAACTCCTTGGCGCAAGTTAAACCGAGATTGGGAAGCCAGCTATCCGATTTCCGCAAAGCCGGAAAAATATGGCCGGTTGCTGCAATACTAGGGGCGATATATCGCTGCCGGATAGCCCTGCCTCTAGAGGCAACAATTCCCCGCTAAAGGTCCAATAAAGTCAGGATAATTTCGGATCTCCCCTGATAATTCCGGATTATCTAAAACATATCTGGCGGATAGCTGGTTGGATTGGCTGAGTGCGTAGTGGGCAGCGGGGTCGGACAGCGGGTGTCATTTTCTGCAGGCGGTGGCTTGTTTCAGATCATCAATTCGTCGGGCATTGATGGACCAAGGCGCTGTAATGCTTTAACAATTGGACCAGGAGTTTTCGTGCGAACCGGTGCTGCGGAACCGCATGATTTCTAAAGCTTCCGTCCCAGCAACCCCGGAGATTTGCCTTGTCTTTTGATCGTTTCGATTTCGATACCCACCGGATTCTGGCAGGGCTCAAGCCCTGGGTCGAATGCGAAAGCCCGACCTATGATGCAGCTGCCGTCGACCGGATGATGGATCTGGCGACATACGATCTGGTTGCCGCGGGCGCGTCCATCGAACGGATCCCTGGACGCATGGGGTTCGGCGGTTCCGTCCGGGCGACCTTTCCGCACAAGGATGCCGGCAAGCCCGGGATCCTGATTTCAGGCCATCTGGATACGGTTCATCCGATCGGAACGCTGGATGTCCTGCCTTGGCGGATTACGGAGGGCAAGTGTTACGGCCCGGGCGTCATGGATATGAAGAGCGGGAACTACCTTGCAATCGAGGCGCTCAAGAAACTGGCACAGGCGGGCATTGAAACGCCCTTGCCGGTGACGATCCTGTTCACGCCGGACGAAGAGGTTGGAACACCCTCTACCCGGGATCTGATCGAAGCCGAGGCAAAGAAGAACAAATATGTGCTGGTGCCTGAGCCGGCCAGTGCCGATGGCGGTGCGGTGACCGGGCGTTATGCCATTGCCCGTTTTAATCTGAAGACACAGGGCAAGCCGAGCCATGCCAGTTGGGCACTGGAAGACGGCCGGTCAGCTATTGCCGCCATGGCAAAGAAGATCCTGGAGATCGAGGCAATGACCACGCCCGACTGTACTTACAGTGTCGGAGTCGTCCATGGCGGGCAATGGGTCAACTGCGTGTCTTCGCTGTGTGAGGCGGAAGTCCTCAGCATGGCGAAGCGTCAGGAAGACCTGGATGTCGGCGTTGAACGCATGCTTGCCTTGAACGGCGAGGAAAGCGGTGTCGTTTTCGAAGTCACACGTGGCGTGACGCGGCCAGTCTGGGAGCCGAGCGAGGGAACGATGAAGATGTACGAACTCGCTCGCGATATCTCGAAGGAAATCGGCTTCGACCTGACGCATGGCAGTGCGGGAGGCGGTTCCGACGGCAATTTCACCGGCGCCATGGGTATTCCGACGCTCGATTCCATCGGTGCGCGTGGTCGCGGCCTGCACACTCTTGATGAACACATCTTCATCGACAGCTTGGTCGAGCGGGCAAAGCTCATGGCCGGGCTGCTGATGCGACTGGACTGAAGCTGGGAGATGTGGGGCGGGACCAGAGTTCCGCCATTGTTGCTTGCCGGATTACAGCATCTTCGCCAGTTCGTCGCGGCTGGCAGTCAGGAAGATTTCCGCGTTGTTCGACAGGGAGGGGCCAAGATAGCCACCTTCCTGGATGAGGGCGGTGGGCAGGCCCATGCGGACGATCTCCCGCGCCATGGTCTCAAACCCGGATCCGGTCATACCGACTTCCGAAAGCGGATCGTCCTGGGCCATGTCGAAGCCCAGGGAAATGACCAGCGCTTCGGTGCCGAAATCCTGAATGGCCTTGATGCCTTCCCGGAACCGACCGAGGATCTCCTCTTCCGTTGCGCCCGGCTGGAGCGTCAGGTTCAAGGTTGTGCCTTTTCCTTCGCCTTCGCCGGTCTCATCGGCGTAGCCGAGGTAGTAGGTCGGATAGACGTCCGGATCCACATGCAGGGAACACAGGAAGACGTCGCCGCGCTCATAGAAGATATCGAGCGTGCCGTTTCCGGTGTGGGTGTCGATGTCGAACACGGCGACCTTGCCGTAGTCCTGGCGCAGGACCTGCGCGGCGACGGCCGCGTTGTTGAAGAAGCAGAAACCGTTGGCACCGTTCGACATGGCATGGTGTCCAGGGGGGCGGCACAGACCGTAGATCATCCGGTCGCCCGCAATGACCCTGCTGGCCGCTTCGATTGCCGTCTGTGCCGACCAGTAGATCGCCTCCCAGGTATTTTCCGTCAGCGGCACCGAGGTGTCGGTCGCATACCAGCCGAGCTGGCCGTAGATCGACGATGACCGGCGGCCGGCGCGGCGTCCGGGGTGATAGGTCGGAATGGGTTCGGCATCGCCTGCGGCTTCCCGCCAACGCGCGTAGGCGTCCTTCCAGAAATCGACGTAGTCCGGATCATGTACGGCCTTTATCGCTTCTTCGCCGTGGTCCTGCGGCGGTTCGATCTCAAAGCCGTTTTTCAAAAGCATGTCGCGGATAAGGATCGCGCGCTCCGGTTGCTCCGGATGGGGGATATAGGCGCCCCGGCGGAAATAGCGGGCCGGATTGTGCTTGAGTTGACGTTCGTCAAAGATCGCTTTCATGGGGAGACTGCCTCAATACCCTCTGGTCCGGTCGACCGTGTTTTGTGGTTTCCTGCCGGCGGCCACGTCGCAGGCGGCCTGAACGACCTGTTCCGCCATGAGCCGGCGGGAGGAATCGCTGGCCTGATGCGGCGTGATCAGAATGCGCTCGTCTTTCCACCACGGGTGGTCGGAGGGCAGGGGTTCCGTGTGAAAGACATCCAGCGATGCGCCGCCGATCTGGCCGCTGTTCAAGGCTGCATCCAGGTCTGCATCGACGAGGTGCTCTCCGCGGCCGAGCTGGATCAGGCGCGCGCCGCGCGGCATGGCGGCAAAGAGGTTCGCATTCAGAATGCCCTTCGTCTCCGGGGTCAGCGGGAGCACGTTGATCAGGGCCTGGGACTGAGCGGCGGTACGCATGACAGCCCCGTCTCCTGCCTCGAAACGAATGCCCGGATGCTGTTCTCCTTCAGGTGCGTTGCGGACCGCCGCAACGACGGGAAAGCCCATGGCGGCAATTGCCTGGCCCATTGCCTTGCCCATCAGGCCATAGCCAAGCAGACCCACCGTGTAATTGCGCGGGGATGGGGCAACATCGAAATTCTGATGTTTCCAGATCCCCTGCGCCTGGTTCTTCAGATAGAAGCCCATGTTCCTGTGATGCCAGATGACATGCCAGGCTGCGAAGCCGGCCATCAGGTCTGCCTGGTTGTCGTCCTGCACGCGCGTGACGTACGCCTCCGGCGGCAGGCTCGGGCAGCCGACAATGCTGTCGACCCCGGCTGCAATGGAGCAGGCCAGTTTCAGATTGGGATAGGGTACAAAGGCGTCTTCCGCCGGATACCAGGTCAATGCGAAGCGGATGGCTTCCGGGTCGTCGATGTCCTTTGGGCTGCGCAGGCGGATCCGGTCTGAATAGGGCTCGAAAAACCGGCTGTAGAAAGGCCCCAGATCATAGCGCTCTCCGAGGTAGACGCCTTCCACGATCGTCGAGGTTGTATCAGCGTGCGTCATGGCCGATCCGCTCCAGTCCGCACCAGTCGGCGATAAACAGGGCAATCGCGCCGGTGACGCGCTTGATTGAGGACAGGCTGACCCTCTCATCAAACCCATGAATGTTTTCCGTCACCGGGCCATAAACCAGGCAGGGCATGCCGGCATAGATGACGAAGACACGGGCATCGAGATAGCCGGGCGTGACGAAGCTCTCCAGCGTGTTGCCGGTGGCGTGCCTATGAGCTTCGGCGAGCGCCTTTTCCGCGTCGGTGTTTTCTTCCAGAACGTAACCGCGGGCGAAGAAACCGTTCCAGGTCACCTGCGGTGGCCGGTTGCCGAGGAAACTGTCGTTGCCGAGATCGGCGGCGAGATAGTCCTCGATCTGTTTGGCTCGGTCCGCGGGATCGTCGCCCGGATAGATGGCAATCCGGCAATGGAGCTTGCACCAGGCGGCGACGGTGGACGCCCAGTCTCCGCCTTCGATCTTGCCCACGTTGAAATTGATCGGATGATCGAGCTCTTCGAAATAAGGATAGTTGACCTTCTCCGCATTCCATTCCTCGGTCATGCGTTTCAGGCTTTCAATGACCCGGTAACTCGCTTCGATCGCGTTGGCGCCGGTTCCAGCCTCGCGCACGTGGACCGGATGGCCGGCGACAAGGATTTCAAACCAGAGCACGCCGCAGTTGGCGCGCACCAGCATTTCGTCTTCCGGCTCGGGGATGATCGCGGCATCGGCGGTATAGCCTTCCAGCAGACAGGCAAGGGCGCCGTTGCCGGTGCATTCTTCTTCGACCACGCTCTGGATGTGAACCTTGGCCGCCGGCTGAAAACCGAGACGCTTCAAGGCATCGAGCGCAAAGATATTGGCAGCGATCCCTGCCTTCATGTCGCCGCCGCCCCGACCGTAGAGCCAGTCACCGACGCATTTCGGTTCAAAGGGCGGGGAGATTTCCCACATGTCATGGGGCCCTTCAGGCACCACATCCATATGCCCGTTGAGGATCAGAGATTTGCCCTTGGTTTCCTTCGGTGTGTGGGTCGCGACGACATTCACCGCGTCCGTGTAGTCGACGGTCACCGGTGAGAAGCCGGGGTGGTCGTGGATCTTGTCGATATCGATGGCGAAGGTCTCGACTTCGTAGCCACGCTCCGCCAGTTCCTTTTGAATGAACTCCTGGGCAGGCTTCTCCTGTCCGCGCAAGGACGGAAAGCGGATCAGGTCGGAGGTGAAGGCGATCTGATCCTCGAAGCCGGCGTCCACGGACTCCAGTATCGCTTTGCGGAAAGTCTCATCCACGTTGAAGGCATCCTGTCATGTGGTTCAGCCGGCTGCTGCCAGTTCCTTTTCGCGGCCCGGAATGGCCTCGATCAGGGAGCGGGTGTAGTCGCTCTTGGGATTGTTGAAGATCTCATCAGCGGTTCCCAATTCGACCAGATTGCCTTTCTGCATCACGGCGATCCGGTCGCAGATCTGAGCGGCAACCCTGAGGTCGTGGGTGATGAACACGAGAGACAGATTGAGCCTCTGCTTCAATTCATCCAGGAGATCCAGAACCTGGGCCTGAATGGAAACGTCCAGGGCGGAGACGGCTTCATCGGCGATGATGATCTTCGGCTCCAGGGCGAGCGCCCGTGCGATGCCGATGCGCTGACGCTGACCGCCGGAAAACTCGTGCGGATAGCGATCGATGGCCGAGGGATCGAGCCCTACCAGCTGCAGCAGTTCAGCCGCCCGGTCATAGGCTTGCTTTGCAGGGACGCCATGGGCGATGGGCCCTTCGGCGATAATGCGGCCGACCCGGCTGCGCGGATTGAGCGAGGCGAAGGGATCCTGGAAGATCATCTGGATCGATTTGCGCGCGGTCCGGAGCCTTTCTCCGGTCAGCGTGGCCATGTCCTCTCCGTTCAGGAGAACGGAGCCTTCATCCGGATCCTGCAGGCGTACGAGGCAGCGGCCCACGCTGGACTTGCCGGACCCGCTTTCACCAACGACGCCGAGGGTTTCGCCGATACCCAGTTCGAAGCTGATCTTGTTGACCGCATGAACGACGCGTTCCGGACCGCCAAAGAACCCGCCGCCGGATCGATAGGTTTTGGTCAGACCAACCACTTCCAGGATGGGCTTGGTCTTTTCCGTCTCCTGGGCTTCGCCGGTATGGAGCGTCGGGATCGCCGCGATCAGTTTGCGGGTGTAGTCATGCTGCGGATTGTCGAGCACATCATCTGCGTTGCCCTGTTCCACGATCTTGCCGAATTGCATAACAGCGACCCGATCGGCGATCTCCGCCACGACGCCGAAATCATGGGTGATGAACATCACCGCCATGCCGTGCCGGTCCTGAAGATTGGCGATCAACTCCAGGATCTGTGCCTGGGTGGTGACATCGAGCGCCGTGGTCGGTTCGTCGGCGATCAGGATTTCCGGTTCGAGCGCCAGGGCCATGGCGATCATCACGCGCTGACGCTGACCGCCGGAGAGCTGGAAGGGATAGGCGCGCGCCGCTTTCTCCGGATCGGGAATCCCCACTTCCGTCAGAAGCTCGATGGCCCGGGTTCGGCGCTGGGCCGGTGTCAGCAGGTTATGGGCCTCGAAGACTTCCATGATCTGGTCGTCGACCCGCATCAGCGGATTGAGCGCCGACATGGGTTCCTGGAAGATCATGGCGATCTTTCGGCCGCGCAGGTCGCGGAGTTCGTCTTCGGACAGCTTCAGGAGATCCATGTGATCGAACAGGATCTCGCCCGCGGTCGGATGCACGAGATCGGGGAGGAGCCCCATCATGGCGTTGGCGGACATGGACTTGCCTGAGCCGCTTTCGCCGACGATGCACAGGATCTCGCCTGCATTCAGTTCAAGGGAAACATCGTCGACGGCAAAGGGACGGTCGGCTCCTTCGGGAAGGGCGATCTGAAGTCCGTTGATGCGCAAGACCGGTTTGGACTGGGTCATGGCCTATTTCCCCTTTCTCGACAAACGCGGGTTCAGGGCGTCATTGAGACCTTCGCCAATGAGGTTGAGCGCAAGCACCGTCATCAGGATTGCGAACCCGGGGAAGAAGGAAAGCCACCAGGCCTGGCGGATCACCGTGCGCGCCGCCCCGATCATGTAGCCCCAGGACATGAGGTTCGGGTCTCCCAATCCGAGGAAGGAGAGGGAGGATTCCAGCAGGATGGCGGTCGCCACCATGAGGGAGGCAAGCACGATGATGGGAGACAGCGTATTGGGCAGGATCTGGCGCCAGATGATGGTGCTGTTCTTCTGGCCCGACAGGATCGCCGCCTCGACATATTCGCGCGAGCGCAGGGAGAGCACCTCGCCGCGGACGAGACGGGCGACCGGCGGCCAACTGACGATGGCGATCGCCCCGATGATTGACTGGACGCTCGGTTCGAATATGGCGACGAGCACGATTGCCAGCGCAAAATTCGGCACTGTCTGGAAGAATTCGGTGAACCGCATCAGGGCGTCATCGACAATGCCGCCGAAGTAGCCGGCCAGTGCGCCGATCGGAATGCCGATCAGCAGGGACACCACTGTAGAGACCAGCCCGATGAGCAGGGAGACCTGGGCGCCATAGGCGAGACCGGCAAGCACATTTCGTCCAAGCGTGTCGGTGCCGAGCGGCAGGGCTTCCATGGTCAGTGGCGGCAGGAACGGACGCTGCACCATCTTCCAGGGAGACTGGGGGAACAGGACCGGGGCGAGGACTGCGATCGCCATCACCAGTAGCAGAATAGCCAGCCCGACCACGGCGCCGCGGTTGCGTTTGAAACGTTTCCAGAAGTCCCGCATCACGATGCCCTGATTCTGGGATCAACGACCCGGTAGAGGATGTCGGTGATCAGGTTGAAGAGGAGCACCATGGCGGCGGAAACGAAGAAGACGCCGAGCAGGACGTTGTAGTCGCGCTGGGCGAGGGCTTCGAACATCAGCCGTCCGATCCCGGGCCAGGCGAACACCGTTTCCGTCAGGACCGCGCCGCCGACAAGCTGGCCTGCCTGCAGGCCCGCGAGCGTGACCACGGGAAGCATGGCATTGCGGAAGATGTGCCGCCACTGAATGATGCCGGGCTTCAGGCCCTTGGCGCGTGCGGTCTTGACGAAATCGAGTGTGGAGACCTCAAGCATCGATGCGCGGGTCATGCGCATGTAGACCGCCATGAAGAACAGGCCGAGGGTCAAGGCGGGCAGGATCAGGTGTTCGCCGATATCGAGGACACGGGCAAAGCCGGTGTAGCCGCCGCCGACTGTTTCGTATCCGAAGCCGGGCAGCCAGTTCAGTTCGACGGAAAAGAGCAGAACCGCCATCAGTGCCGCCCAGTAGAGCGGTGTGGCGTAGAAGAGCAGGGCAATAGTGGAGATGATCGTATCGGACCACTTGCCGACGCGGGCGGAGGCAAGCACGCCGGCGAGAACGCCCAGGACGAGCGAAATCACGAAGGCGGTGATCGTCAGAAGTAGCGTCGCCGGAAGCCGGTCCAGGATCAGATCGGCCACGGGCATCTGCTGCCGGTAGGAAAAGCCCAGGTCCAGCTGTACGACGCCGCTCAGATAAATCCCGAGCTGGGTCAGGAGCGGTTTGTCGAGGCCGAACTGTTCCCTGAGCTGGTTGAGGAAGATCTCGTCAGCGGCCCCGGCCTCGCCGGCCATTACGGCGGCGGGATCGCCGGGGGCGGCGTGGATCAGGAAAAAGTTCAAGGTGACGATGGCTATCAGGATGATCGCCGCCTTGACCAATCGCAGGGCGATGAAGCGCAGCATCGGGCCTCTGGTGTATTATTATTGTTGGGAAATCCCGCGCGGATACCGGATGGACCCGCGCGGGATGGATCTTACTTTTCGATGTAAGCGTCGCGGAAGCCGTCGTTGATACCGATGGCGGTGGTCACGAGGTCCTTGACGTTGCAGCGGTAGATGGTCGGAAAGCCGAGTTCCAGAAGCCATGCGACCGGAACGTCGTTGGTCAGGATCTGCTGGGCCTCGGTGTAGAGCTTCTGGCGCTCTTCCTTGGTGACCGCAACAGCTGCCTTTTCGAACAGTTCGTCGATCTTCGGGTTCTCATATCCCTCGACATTGTTCCAGGGCGAGCCCTTGCCAATGTTGGAGGAGATGTAAGTCCGGGCGACGCCGAGAGCCGGATCGCCGTACTGGTAGAGATAGGTGAAGGCGAGATCGTAATCCCATTCACTGATCTTCTGGTTCCAGCCGGCGACGTCGGTCGCAACCATTTCGACGCTGATGCCGACTTCTTCCAGGTTCTGCTTGATAGCTTCCGCCCAGCGCTGCCAGGTCTCTCCGTAGGGCAGGGGCAGCAGACGCACCGGCGTGCCGTCGTAGCCCATTTCCTTCAGGAGTTCCTTGGCCTTTTCCGGATTGTAGTCGTAATGGTTCACGTCATCGGTGTAGAACCGCGTGGACGAGGATACCGGGCTCTGGGCAACGGCGCCGAGGCCGTTCCACAGGGCATCCTTGGCGAATTCGCGATCCATGGCGTACATAACCGCCTGGCGGAACCGGACATCAGCGGTCGGACCTTCCCGGTTGTTCAGCCACAGCCAGGACAGCGGACCGATGAATTCCCAGCCCTTGTCGGTGATGCAGCTGTTTTCCAGATTGGCGAGACGGCTGACGTCGAAGTTCTCGACAGAGCCGCCCGGCAGAACATCAACAACGCCGGTTTCATAGGCCACGGCACGGGAAGATGCGTCGGGAATGATGTGCCAGTAGATCTCGTCCAGATAGGGAAGACCGTCGACGTAATAGTCTTCGTTCTTCTTGAGCAGGATATGAGAGCCCTTGACCCATTCGACGAACTTGAACGGTCCGGTCCCGATCGGGTGATTGTTGGCCGGATTGGCCTTGTAGTCGGTGCCTTCATAGATGTGCTTCGGAACGATCGGCATGGTGCCGCCTTCGAAGATTCCGATGAAAGGGCCGAACGGGTTCTTCAACTTGAAGACAACAGTGTTTTCATCGGGAGCGGTGATCGATTCCACATGTTCCAGCGACGTACGCAGACGGGCATGGGTCTCGCGCAGGAAGACGTCTGCGGAAAAGACCACGTCAGCTGAGGAGAAGGGCTCGCCGTCGTGCCATTTCACGTTGTCGAAGAGGTGGAAGGTGTAGGTCAGGCCGTCGTCGGAGATTTCCCAGGACTTTGCCAGCTGCGGCATCGGCTCCAGGTTTTCGTCGTAGCGCAACAGGCTTTCGTAGATGTTGCCTGCAACCATCTGGGTCGGACCGTTCTGCACCAGGCCCAGCATCAGGCTGGGCGGTTCCGGCTGGATGACGACGTTTGCACGTCCGCCTGAAACCGGTTCGGCATGGGCCGTACCGGCGGCCACGATCAAGGTCGCGGCCAAACTGGTCAGTTTCTTCAGCATATTCGATTTCCCCTCGTTGACCGGCGCACGGATCTTGTCTCTTATCACGCCGTTTGCTGATGGATTGGGAGGTGTTGGACCTGCTGGTCAGTTCACCAGGTCCGGGTAATGCTTGATTGCGAGACGCTGGAAGGCGTCCCACTGAGGATCCGGTTTGTTGCCGGAATGCTGTTTGTCCCAGCCTTCGTATTGCTGGGCCGTCTTTTCCGCGAGCTCCGCGTCGAGTTTCTTCGGCGTCCCGCCTGAGGACATGATCGCCAGCTGGGCCTTGCAGGCACGCTCCAGGTTGAACATCAGCGCAAAGGCTTCGCCGACGGTGCGGCCGCAGGTCAGCAATCCGTGGTTCCGGAGCACCATGACATTGCGATCCCCGAGGTCGGCGACCAGTCTTTCGCGTTCGGCGAGATCAAGTGCGATGCCTTCATAGTCGTGGAATGCGGTGCGATTGTAAAACTGCAGGGACCACTGGTTCAGCGGCAGTATGCCTTCTTCCATCGAGGAAATGGCGACACCGGCTACCGTATGGGTATGCAGGACGCAGTGGACCTCCGGGCGCGCCGCATGAACAGCGCTGTGGATGGTAAAGCCGGCCTTGTTGATCCCGGCGCCGTGGGTATCGCGCAGGATGTTGCCGTCGACATCGACCGTTGCCAGGCTACTGGCAGTGACTTCATCAAAACGCAGACCATAAGGGTTGATCAGGAAAGCGTTCTCGCCTTCGCCCTCTGGTGCCTTGGCGGAAATATGGGTGAAGATGCTGTCGTCCATCTTGAAGTGGGCGATCAGCCTGTAGGCAGCAGCAAGGTCGATGCGCTCCACTGGCTGGTCGGTGGACGATGGGATCGCTGAGATCTGAGTCATTGCCTTCTTGCCCCGATGCCGCTGTTGGGCGGCGTCCTGTTCGTTGAGCGGTCCGAACCATAGAATCCGCTTCCGTATAATTACGTGCTACGCAAACATGCGAGCGTGCTTGTGTCAATTGTCGACAATAATCAATTTTTGAGCAAGGATAGGGGCAAATAACCAGCGGTTTGGGCGCGATTGCATGCGCATTGGGCAGGCTAATGCTTGCCAAATAGGTCGGATGAGCGGAGCGCCATAGCTGGAAAACGACGCGTTTCGTGGTATCGGGACCAGTCGGATGGTTCGGTTATACGGAGTGAAGAAGAAGGGCGGCAATCATTATCGACCTGCCGCTTTGACGAACAACAAGGCCAGTCGCGCGGACTTTTTGTGCGATTGAGACAAGGTGTCCACAGGGGATGTTTTCAGCACTTGAGACAACGGATCTCGTCCAGCAGATCGCGAGACAGATCATCAATGCGGTCGCGGATGGGCAACTGAAGCCGGGAGAACGGCTGACGGAATTGCGGCTATCCAAGGAATTCGGGACGAGCCGGGCCCCGGTACGGGAAGCGCTAAGGCTGCTGGAAAGCCAGGGACTTGTCGTTTCCAGTCCGCGACGCGGGTTTTTCGTGCGGACGCTTACATCCGATGACCTCCGGGATATCTATGAATTGCGCATCGGAATGGAAATCCATGCGGCCGATCTGGCGCTGCAGCGGATCAGCGACCGTGAGTTCGGATTGCTGAGGGCCCAGGCGGACAAGCTTTACGAACTCGCCGAGGAAGGGTCGATCGGGGAGCAGATCTTTGCTGATTTTACCTTCCATCGCATGCTGTGCGCTTTCGGGGGAAATGCCCGGCTTTTGAAGGTCTACGACGATCTTGCCGTCGAAATGCGCGCCGGCATCACGCTGATCGGCAAGCTCTATGACGATCCCCACAAGATAGCCGAGACCCACGAGCCTATTCTGGAGGCCCTGAAGAACAAGGACCGGGCGAAATTACGCGAAGCCCTGCGCTATCATATTGGTGTGGCCCGGGACGAAGTCGTGAAACTGTTCAAGGACATGGGCGCCTGACCTGGAACGGCGGGAAGAAGCGGATCATCCGAACATCAGATTCGGCAAAAACAGCACGAGGCCGGGCACGAACAGCAACAGGACGATCAGTGCGAAGATGGCCATGAAAAATGGCAGGGATTCCTTGATGTATTCCTCCAGCGGCGTATCGAGCATGCCGCAGACCGTGTACATGGCGACCCCGACAGGCGGGGTCATCGAGCCAAGGGTCACAATGGTCATCATCAGGATGCCGAAATGGACCGGGTCGAAGCCCACTTTCTCGATCACGGGCACGAAGATCGGGGTCAGCAGTAGGACCAGGATCGTGCTTTCGAAAAACAGCCCTGCAATAAACAGGCTGATCAGGATGACCCCGACGATCACATCCGGACTGGTCAGAGACCCGAGAAGGGTGCCGGCGATCTGCTGCGGTACCTGAAGGAAGATGATGGCGAAGCCGATCATGCCGCTCATCAGGATAATCAGCATGATCAGGCCGATATCCGACAGGGCCTGGTTGAAGGCACGCCTGATTGCGGCAAGGTCGAGCACCTTGTGGGCAAGCCAGCCGACGAAAATGGCATAGACGACGGCAAAGGCGCCGACCTCGGACGGTGTGAAGAGGCCTCCTCTGATCGAGACAATCAGCAATACTGGAAACAGCAGCGCCCATTTGGCGTCCCAGGCGGCAACGGCGAGTGCTTTCGGCGTCGGCTTTACGCTGTCCTTGACCACGTAGTTGCGCTTGCGGGCGACCACGTAGGCGGCAATCATCAAGAAGGCCATCATCAGCAGGCCGGGCACGATGCCGGCCATGAACAGGCGGCCGATCGAGACCTGCCCGACATAGCCGTAAAGGATCAGGCCGATACTGGGTGGGATCGTGGAGGTGATCAGGGAACTCAGCGCGATGACGGCGCTGGAATAGCCGCGGGAATAGCCTTGGCTGATCATCTGAGGCCCGAGGACGCGGGCCTCCATGGCCGCATCGGCGACGGCCGAGCCGGAAACGCCACCCATCAGTGTGGACAGGATGATGGAGACCTGGGCGAGCCCGCCTGCCATCCAGGCAACTGCGACGTGCGCGAATTTGAAAAGGCGATCGGTGATACCGCTTTCGTTCATCAGGTGCCCGGCGAGGACGAAGAACGGAACGGCGAGCAGCGGAAAGCTCTGGGAGACCGTTGCGATCTTCTGAACGCCGATGGAAACCGGCATGATGTCGGAGGTCAGGAAGAAGGTGAAACCGGCCAGGCCTATGGCGAAGGCGACCGGGGCGCCCAGAATCAGCAGCACGAAAAAGACGAGGGTGATCGCCAGCATGGTTCAGATGTCCTCGATCTCACCGGCTTCGACCGGGCTCATGGCGCGGGAGTAGATGTAGCGGCCGTCAGTGATCCGTCCACGCCAGGCCTCGATCAGGTTCGAAATCATCGAGCCGAGGAGGAGGAGGCAGCCGGCGGGAACCGCGATGGTCACCCAGGCGTAGGAGAGGCCTGAATCGCCGAACAGACGTTCCTTGTTTAGCATCGTCAGCTTGTAGCCTTCCCAGGCGAGAACCAGGAAGAACGCGGCGAACAGCAGCGACATGAGCGTTTCGAGAACGAGACGCATTCCGGGCGGCAGGAGCCGGGTCAGAAAATCGACGCCGAGGTGAGATCGTTCGCGCATAGCCTTGGCGGCACCGAAAAAGCAGAGCCATATGAACAGGAGCTGCGCGAGATCCACCGACCAGATCAGCGGATATCCGACAAAGCGCATCACGGCGGCGATGAAGACCAGAACCGTGATGACGGCAAGCAGGACGCAGCCGGCAATGATTTCGAGTTTGGCGAATATTCTGGACATAGTTGCTCAGCCCGGCAGCTGTTAGCGTAAATCGGGTGATGGGGACGGAGTGTGCGTGCTCCGTCCCTGTTTGGAATAGTGTGCAGGAAAATTCAGTTCGCAGCCATTGCCCGCAGCGTATCGCGAAGTTCGCCATAGCCGAGATCATCGTAGACGGTTGCGGTGGCTTCCTTAAACGGCGTGACGTCTACTTCGCGGACGGAAATGCCTTTGTCCTTGAGTTTCTGCTCGATGGACGCAAGCGAATCCTGCGTACCGTAGGATGCGACATCGCCGGCCTTCAGGGATTCCTCGCGCAGGATCTTCTGCAGATCCGGAGGCAGGGTGTCGAACCAAGGGCCGGATGTGACGAGACCCGTGATCAGGTTGATGTGTCCCGTCTTGGTGATGTGGGTGATCACTTCATCCAGTTTGGCGCCGACGATGGCAGGGAACTGGGCTTCTGCGCCGTCGATCACATGGGAAGAGAGCGCGGAATAGACCTCGCCCCAAGGCATCGGCGTCGGGGTGGCGCCCATGGCGCTGATCGTTCCGGTCCAGACCGGCGCGCCCGGCGTGCGCATGCGGATGCCGGAGAGATCGGCGGGGGTGTTGATTTCCTTCTGGGTCAGGAGATGACGCTCACCTTGCCACCAGTTGAAGGACAGGACCTGAAGATTGCCGTTGTCATGCAGCTTCGTCACCCAGTCTTCGAACATGTCCGATGTGACGACCTTGCGGATGCCGTCATAGCCGGATGCCAGGAACGGGGCCCCCAGGACGCCGAATTCATGTTGGAAAACGGCGAGGCGCCCGCCGTCCACGACCACGGCGACCGGTGCGCCGGCGCGGGCCTGTTCCAGCACATCCTCGTCCGGGCCGAGTTGCGAATTCGGGAACAGCTTGACCTCAAGTCGGCCCCCGGAGGCTTCAGCGACGTTTTTCTGCAGGGCCTCAAGGCCCTTATAGAGCGGATCGGTGGTTGCCAGCGCCGTGTTGACGGACAGTGTGTAGTCGGCGGCCAGGGCCTGGCCTGCAAACAGTACGGTGCCGGTCAGGATGGCGGTCGCGCCAAGCGCTTTGAGTGTCGACCTCCGGGTCGTCTTCCGATTCAGCATGAGTTCCTCCCTTTTGCTGAGACACGGCGGGTTTGGACTGTCCGGATTGACGCCCCTGTCCCGCTTTATTTGTTTCCAGGTCGCGCATCCTCGAAGAATTCCGGCTTGCTCTCGGCAATGGCCGGCAGATCATTGAGAATTTCTCTAAGATGCGTTCGCACAGCTTGTTCGGCAGCATTGGCATCGGCAGCGGTGATTGCGCTGGCGATAGCCGCATGCTGTTCAACCAGTTTGTCCATGGGAAAACGTCGGGTACTCAGGTGGCGTACCCGGTCCATCTGCGCCTTGACGCTTTCGATGACATCCCACGCGTAGACCTTGCCTGCGGCTTCGGCCAGGGTCCGGTGAAACAGTTCGTCCAATTCGATGAAGCGAACGGAGTCGCCGGTCTTGGCGGCGCGGGCCTGCTCTTTCATTTGCCGGCGTAGTTCCGCGTCGAGGCCAGCGACTTTTCCGGCGGCCAGCTCCTTGGCGATATCCGCCTCAATGGCTTCTCGAACAAAGCGGGCATCCATCACGGCAGACTTTGCGATTTTGCGGACGAAGGTGCCGCGCTGGGGGCGGACTTCCACAAGGCCTTCTTCGGCCAGTTTGATGAAGGCTTCGCGTACCGGCTGACGGCTGACGGCATATTCCGCCGCGATTTCCGACTCTGAAATCCGGGTGCCCGGCTCGAGGTCGTTGCGAATGATCCGTTGTCTCAGGATTCGATAGAGCTGCGGGCCGACTGCGGCCGCGACATCCAGAATGCGCTGAGACTGTTGTTGGAAAGCCATCTCGAATATTTCCTCCACGGATTTGGTATCACCATACTTCCATACTAGTCAACAGGTGAAAACATTGCTAAAAACCGATGGGCCGCGGAACCGGCTCAAAAACAACCACGCGCGGCAGGGGAGACGGAACTATGAGGCAGACCTGGCGCTGGTTCGGGCCGCAAGATCTGGTCACGATCGACGACATGTTGCAGGCCGGAGCGGAAGGTGTGGTAACCGCCCTTCACCATGCGCCGGTCGGCGCCTTGTGGACCGCCCAGGAGATCGTCCGGCGACAGGAAGAGTTGTCTCTCACCAGGGCAGGGAATCCATCGGGGCTGAAGTGGCAGGTGGTCGAAAGCCTCCCGGTCTCCGAAGACATCAAGAAGCAGAAGGGCGATTGGCGTGAGCACCTTGAAAACTACAAGGTCAGCCTCAGGCATATCGCAGAAGCCGGCATAGACGTGGTGTGCTACAATTTCATGCCTGTCCTTGACTGGACGCGAACGGATCTGCGCTGGAAATTGCCCACCGGCGCAACATGCATGCGGTTCAATTATGCCGATTTCGCTGCCTTCGATCTTTTCATTCTGAAGAGGTCCGGCGCCGAAAAGGACTATCCCGAAGAGACAGTGGACGCCGCCAAAGACCGGCATTGTGCGATGAATGACGATCAACGTGCCGCGCTAGCCAGGAATGTGGTTTTCGGTCTCCCCGGTGCGGCGGAGGGTTTTTCCCTTGACGATATCCGTATGCACCTTGCCGAATATGAAGCTGTATCCGAGGATCGGCTGAGGTCCAATTTCATCGATTTTCTGGGGGAAGTGGTGCCGTTTGCCGAGGAGCTCGGTCTCCGGCTTTGCTGCCATCCGGACGATCCACCCTTCGGTCTGCTGGGTTTGCCACGGGTCATGTCGACGGAAAATGACTACCGGACAATCATGGATGCGGTGCGGTCACCGGCCAACGGCATCACGCTGTGTACCGGCTCGCTCGGAGCAAGACCCGATAACGACCTGCCGGGCATGATCGACCGGCTCGGCGAAAGGATCCACTTTCTGCACCTTCGAAACGTGAAACGGGAAACAGGAACCGTTCGCGGCTCGTTTCATGAGGCAGATCATCTCGATGGGGATACCGATATGGTCGCGGTCATTGCTGCAGTCCTGCGGGAAGAGCGCAGGCGCAAGGCGGACGGTCGGGTGGACTGGTCAATCCCCATGCGTCCTGACCACGGACTGGACATTCTGGATGACCTCGAACGTCATGCCCAGCCGGGCTATCCGGCAATCGGACGTCTCAAGGGGCTTGCCGAACTGCGCGGCATCATTACGGCACTGTCCCACCCGGTCGAGGGGCTCTTGGCTTAATTGGCTGCCGATGTCGGATTCAGGGCCGATTAAACGCTTCACTTTCAAAGACCTGTACGGATAGGATCAACGTGTCGTCCGAATGTCTGAGCTAGCGTCCTCGGCGGCTTGCGGCAGGTGGCTCATTGCCCCCTCCGGAGACAGCTTCCTGTCTTTCTCCCGTTATGACTAAAATATGCAACATATTGCTTGAATCGTCGCGTGCGATGTGTATTAAATTGCAAAATTCGGAAGAGGGAAGGCTCTGTAGGAAATATAATACATAAAATTTGGTGCGGCCGCGAACAGATGAATAGCGTGCCGCTTTTTTCTGGGAGGAGAAAACATGAAGAACCATCTGATGGCCGCGCTCATGGCGTGCGCATCGGCGGCTTTTGTCGCGAATACCGCTCAGGCTGCCGACATCAAGATCGGCCTGCTTCTGCCGAAGAGCGGCCCATATGCCGCGCTCGGCAAGGAAATTGAAGACGGTTTCACCATGGCCCTTGAAGAGGGTGGGAAGTCCGAAGAATTCAAGATCGTATCCGAAGACAGTGAAGCCAAGCCGCAAACCGGCGTGGCCAAGGCGCGCAAGCTCGTGCTTCAGGACGAGGTGGATGCCATGGTTGGCATCGTGTCCTCGGCTGTTCTGGGTGCTGTCCGCGACTTCGTGGATGGCTCGAAAGTGCCGCTGGTCGTGGCCAACGCCGGTAATGATCAGGCGACGGGCGAGAACTGCAGCCGCTATATCACCCGTGTATCGTTCTCGAACGGTCAGGTGAACCGCCCGATGGGCGAGTGGATGGCTCGGATCGGTATCAAGAAGGTCTATACGATGGCGCCGGACTATGCGGCCGGTCATCAGATGATCGATACCTTTTCTGAAGCCTTTAAAGCTGCAGGCGGTGAGATCGTCGGCTCCGAGTATACGCCTTTCGGCAAGACCCAGGATTTCGGTCCCTACCTGACCAAGGCAAAGGCCGCATCTCCGGACGCGATCTACGTCTTCTATGCCGGCAAGGAAGCGATCACCTTCGTCAAGCAGTATGATTCCTTCGGGCTGAAGAAGGACATTCCGCTTTACGGCTCCGGCTTCCTGACGTCTCCGCTTTATGTTGCGGCCGAAGGTCCGGCAGCAATCGGTGTGACGACGGCACTGCATTACGTTCCGACCATCAACACGCCGGAAAACAAGGCATTCGTCGAAGCCTTCAAAGCCAAGTTCGACCGTGCGCCGTCCGAATATGCCGTCCAGGGCTATGACGCCGGCCCGCGTGCTTGTCGAAGCGGTCAATGCGGGGGCAACCGACCGGGAATCGATCACGGAACAGCTGTCCAAGGTGTCCTATTCGGGTCCGCGCGGTCCGCTGACCATCGATCCGGCCACCAACAATGTCGTGCAGAACATCTACGTCTATGAAACCGTCGCCGATGGTGACGGCCTGACACAGAAGATGATCGGCACCATCGGTCTGGTGCGTGACCCGGCCAACGGCTGCACGCTGAAGTAAGACAAACACCGGTCTGGCGCGGTCATCCGCGCCGGACCCTGTCCATAAGATATTCGGTGGGAGGGGCGACTATGGTCGCGGATGCCGACTTCTGGCTGACGCAGTTCCTCAATGGAATGCAGCTGTCCATGCTGCTGTTTCTGCTTTCGATCGGTCTGACGATCATTTTCGGTCTCATGCATTTCGTCAATCTGGCCCATGGCGCGCTCTACATGGTGGGCGCCTATGTCGGGGTCAGTGCGGCGGCTTCCCTTGGCAACTTCTGGCTGGCGCTGATCGCAGCGCCTCTGGCCGTCACGCTTGTCGGGATCGTTCTTTATGTCGCCGTCATTCGCCGCATGCGCAGGGCGGGGCCGATGAACCAGGTTCTGGTGACCTTTGGCCTAATCTTTGTCCTGGTGGATCTTGTGCGCATTCTGTGGGGCGATATTGCGCTTGGTATGGAACAGCCGGCGATCCTGTCCGGTCCTGCCGAGATTTTCGGGGTTACTTACCCGGCTTATCGGCTGTTCATCATCGCCGTCGGACTTGTGGTCCTGGTTGCACTCAGTCTTGTGCTGTCTCGCACCCAGATCGGTGCCATGGTTCGTGCCGGTGTCGAAAATGATGCCATGGCGTCCTGCCTCGGGATCAACGTCGAACGTCTGTTCTTCGCGGTCTTCTGTGTCGGCTGCGCGCTGGCCGGGCTTGCAGGCGCCGTGGCCGCGCCGGTTTTCTCGGCTACACCTTCCATGGCGACAGACATTCTCATTCCCACGCTGATCGTGGTGGTGATCGGCGGGCTCGGCAGCCTGGGTGGTGCCATCGTCGGATCGCTGATCATTGGCTTCATCCAGACATTTGGTGCCGTGGTTCTGCCAGGATTTGCGTCCGTACTCGTCTATGTGCTGCTCGCAATCGTCCTCATTGCCAAGCCGGCCGGTCTGTTGCCGGCCCAGGAGCTAGTGCATGTTTTATCAGACGCCCTCTCAAGTCGGTCACGGTGATCTGTGATCCTTGCCGCGCTGGCTTTGTACGCGATCCTCGGTGGTTATTTCGCCGGTGAAATCGTCGTGGAGATCGCTGTTCTTGCGATCCTTGCCATCAGCCTGGACTTCGTTGCCGGCTACGGCGGGATGGTTTCGCTCTGTCACGGAGCCATCCGCCGGGATCGGCGCCTACACCTTTGCAGGCCTTACGGCGCTGATGGGTTTCGACGGCTTTACCGCGACGATCGCCGCGCTTGTTATCGCGATGGCATTCGGCCTTCTGGTCGGCGCCGTGACCGCCAACATCTCGGGAATCTTCTTCATCATGGCGACACTCGCCCTTTGGACAGATGGCCTATGTGGTCGTCTTCGAGTGGAAGGCGCTTGGGGGTGACGACGGACTGTCGGGGGTCTCGCGCTACGACCTCTCCGGGATCGGTCCTCAACATGAACGGTTCCATTCAGTTCGCACTGTTCTGCCTGTCGCTGGTGCTGATCGTCTACGCGGTGGCAGCCTATGTGCTGCGCAGCAGCTTCGGCCGGACGCTGATCGGTATTCATTCCAACGAAGACAGGATGCGGGCCCTCGGTCTCAGTGTCTGGAAGCACAAGGCGGCAGCATTTGCCTTTTCCTCGCTTCTCGCCGGCGTGGCCGGTGTTCTCGCGGCCCAGCATACGATGTTCGTTTCGCCGGAGCTGCTGGTGTGGACCGTATCGGGCGAAGTTCTCATCATTGTCATTCTCGGCGGGTTGGGAACGCTTGCCGGTCCGATTGCGGGTGCTGCGCTGCTGGTCTTCCTGAAACATCAGGTGAGCGAATACACCGAGCATTGGCATCTGGTGATCGGGCTGTTCCTGATTGCGGCCGTCATGGCCGGCGGGCGCGGTGTCTACGGTCAGATCGAGCATGTTCTCCAGCGGAAGTCCCGGAGGAGCGCAAATGCTTGAGGTGCGCGATCTTTGCAAGAACTTCGGCGGTCTGCGCGTTTCGCGCAACATCCACATGCGCCTTGAAAAAGGCGAGCGACGGGTGGTTCTTGGACCCAATGGTGCGGGAAAGACCACGTTGTTCAACCTGCTTGCGGGCACTCTGCCGCCGACATCCGGCGAGATCCTGCTCGACGGCACCCGCATCACCAATCTGAATGTGGAACAGCGCGCCCGGCGCGGCCTGTCGCGCAGCTACCAGAAGAACAACCTGTTCGAAGGGCTGACCGTCGGCGAAAACCTTGCGCTTGCCGCCGCAACGGCGGAAGGCCGGACTTTTTCCTGTTTCTCCCGTGCCCATGAGAGTCGGGCTATCCGGGAAACGGTCGAGGAAGTCGCCGAAATGGTCGGTCTCAGCGACCGGCTCGAACTCGGTGTCGCGCATGCCTCTTACGGCAACCGGCGGCAACTGGAGGTCGGATTGGCACTCGCGACGAAACCGAAACTCCTGTTGATGGATGAGCCGACATCTGGGGTCGGCCCCGGTATGATCGACGCCTTTCACAAGCTGATCGCCACGCTGCCGCGGGAACTGACCATCGTCATCATCGAGCACGATCTCGATCTCGGTTTCGATGTGGCCGACCAGATCACTGTCCTGAACTACGGCGAGGTGGTTTTCGAAGGGACGCCCGAAGAAACAAAGGGAAGCGACGTGGTCAGGGAAATCTATCTCGGCGATTGGCAGGGCGATGCTTGAGGTTCGCGATCTTCACGCCGGTTACGGCGAGACTCAGGTCATTCACGGTGTCGATCTTGCCGTCGATGAAGGGCGGTTTCATGCCATTCTGGGGCGGAACGGCGTCGGCAAGACGACAACGCTGAAAACCATCGTCGGCCTTTTGCCGACTTTCAGTGGTGAGGTCCTGTTTGACGGCACGTCGGTTTCCCGGAGCCGTCCATTCGATATCGCCCGCATGGGCATCGCTTATGTTCCCGAAACACGTGACGTGTTCGGATCGCTGTCGGTTCTGGAGAACCTGAAGCTTGCCGCCCGGCTTGCAGCCGGATCGGACTGCAAGTGGACGGTGGAACGTGTGTTCGACTTCTTCCCGAACCTGGCGAGCCGGCGCGACAATGGCGGCAATCAGCTGTCCGGCGGTGAGCAGCAGATGCTGGCCATCGGCCGCGCGCTGGTCATGAACCCGAAACTGCTCATCCTTGACGAACCGACCGAAGGGCTGGCGCCCATCGTCGTCCGGCAGATCTTCGACAAGCTGCAGGACCTCAAGGGGGAGGGCATGACCATGCTGCTGGTCGAGCAGAATTTCCATTTCGCCACAAGGCTTGCCGATACGGCCAGTGTTTTCGGGCGCGGCATGTGCGTGTGGAGCGGGACTTGTGAAGCGCTTCGGGCGGATGACGAAACTGCATCGACAGTGGCTCGGCGTTTGAGGAAATTTGGCTTTTAAAAAGTGAAATATATTGCTTAATTTTGGCGTGTTATGTATTATTATGCATAATACGCGGAGGGCGGATCACGACGCGCTGTCGGCAAAAGGAGGAGGACGGAATGTCTCAGCAGCAGTTTCTGGACACGATATCGACGATTGCCGAAAGCATCGGCGACCGGCCGCTCGATGACTCGTTGGCATCCTATCTCAATTCGGAGTTTCCGACCGACGGAGAGACGTTCGGCGCGCTGAAATCGCTGTGCGCGGAAGGTGAGGCGGATGGCTGGCTGATGGCCCGCGAGGCGGGGGGCATCAAGTTCGGACGGGCGGTGAAACCTGGTGCGGAAGCCCGGAATTTCAGCGTCGACGTGGTGCGGATGAAGGACGTCAAGGGTCCTCATCATGTTCATACGACGGGCGAGATCGGGGCTGTGATGCCGATTTCCGGTTCGCCGAAGTTCGATGACTTTCCCGAGGGCTGGTATGTCTACGGACCGGGGTCCGATCACCATCCCACTGTCACGGGAGGCGACGCCTATGTCCTCTATCTGCTCCCGGACGGCGCAATCGAGTTTACCGGCCGATAGGCTATCCATTTTGCCCGCTTCCTGACGGACGGTCGGGCGCGATGATGCATCAGCGCGCAGGAGGAGACGCGCGCGAGGGAGGACCCATGACGACCACGAACGAGAATGCCGCTGTCTACTTTGTGGACCGGCATGCCGATGAGGCCTATAGCGACAAGGCGGCCTTCATCGAAAGCGAAACCGGGGTGAAGATCAGCTACGCGGATCTGGCGCACGAAACGGGACGGATGGCCGACCTTTACGAGCGCCACGGCATCCGCCGGGAAGAGCGTGTGGCCATGCTGGTCCTCGACTGTATTGCCTTTCCGGTCATCTTCTGGGGCAGCCTGAAGGCCGGCGTCGTTCCAGTGCCGCTGAACACCCTGCTCGGATCGGATGTCTACGAGACGATCCTGAAAGACAGCCGGGCGCGGGCGCTGTTCGTGTCCGCCCAGCTCTTGCCGGTGATCGAACCGGTTCTGGCCGATTGCCCCTGCCTGGAACGCGTATTCGTTATCGGCGGTTCAGATGGCGGAGACCATCTCTCCTTTCGGGAAGAACTCTCGGCGAGTTCGTTCCGCGAACCGATCGATGTTTCGTCGGATGAATGTGCTTTCTGGCTCTATTCCTCCGGGTCGACAGGTCAGCCCAAGGGCGTGCGCCACGTTCACGGCAATCTGAAATTCACCGCGGACACCTATGGCAATCAGGTGCTCGGCATCGAGCATGACGACATTGTCTATTCCGTCGCCAAGCTGTTCTTCGCCTATGGCCTTGGCAACGCGATGACGTTTCCTATGTCCGTCGGGGCGACAACGGTGCTGCTGGATGCGCGTCCGACGCCGGACTCCGTCTGCAAGGTCCTGGACACCTATCAGCCGACAGTGTTCTGCGGCGTTCCCACGCTCTATGCCGCGATGGTGGCGCATATCGACAGCGGCCAGGGGAGCATTACCGCGCCGTTGCGCCGGTGTATTTCCGCAGGCGAAGCACTGCCGGAAAAAGTCGGCTCCCGTTGGCGCGAACTGACCGGTTGCGACATCCTCGACGGCGTCGGCTCAACGGAAATGCTGCACATTTTCCTGTCCAATCGGCCGGGCGACGTCGTCTATGGAACGTCCGGCGTTGCCGTTCCGGGATATGACATCCGGGTTGTCGACGAAAACGGCGAGGACGTTGGCACGGGCGGGATCGGCGAGTTGCTGGTCAAGGGGGCGTCTTCGGCCGCCGACTACTGGAACCAGCGGGAAAAAAGCCGGTCCACCTTTGAAGGCGCGTGGACCCGGACCGGGGACAAATACGAGGTGACCGAGAGCGGGCGGCTGGTCTACTGCGGCCGGACGGACGACATGTTCAAGGTCAGCGGCATCTGGGTTGCGCCGTTCGAAATCGAACAGGCGCTGGTCTCGCATCCGGCGGTTCTGGAAGCGGCTGTGGTGGCGGCGAGGGACGAAGAGGGGCTGGAGAAGCCCAAGGCCTTTGTCGTCCTGAAAAACGGTTTCACCGGCGATCATTTGCCTGAAGAGCTCAAGGATATCGTCAAGGAACACATCGGTAAATGGAAGTATCCCCGTTGGGTGGAGGTCGTTCCCGATCTGCCGAAGACCGCGACCGGCAAGATCCAGCGCTTCAAGCTGCGGGATGATTACCATGCCTGAGTTCGAATGGCGCGAGGGCGTTGCATCCACGATCGCTGTGAACGGTCAAACGCTGGAGGCGGTCTGTTACGGTCCGTCGCCGGACGAAGCGCCGACCATTGTCCTGCTTCATGAAGGCCTCGGCTGCCTGGCCCTGTGGCGCGACTTCCCGAAGAAGCTGGCGGAAGCGACGGGCTTCGGGGGTCTTCGCGTGGTCCCGTGGCGGTTACGGGCAATCCGATCCGGTCGATCTGCCGCGGCCGCTCGACTACATGACTCGTGAGGCCGTGGATGTTCTGCCGGGGGTGCTCGATATCATCGGGTTCAAACACGGTGTCCTGGTCGGCCACAGCGACGGTGCGTCGATTGCGGCGATCTATGCGGGCAGCGTGGAGGATCATCGGGTCCGCGGGCTGGTGCTGATGGCGCCGCATTTCTTTACCGAGGAAGGCGGTCTGAAATCCATCGCCGAGGCGAAGGTCGCCTATGAGACCGGTGATCTGCGCGCCAGGCTCGCGAAGTACCACAAGGACGTCGACAACGCCTTTCGCGGCTGGAACGATGCCTGGCTCGATCCCGGGTTCAAGTCCTGGAACATTGCCGAGGCAATCGACTATCTGCGCATCCCGGTGCTCGCTATCCAGGGCGCCGACGATCAATACGGCACGCTGGCGCAGATTACGGAAATCGAAGACCGGATCTATTCGCCGGTCGATGTCGAAATCCTGGCCGACTGCAAGCATTCGCCTTTCCTCGAACAGCCTGAAAAAACCCTGGCGGCGATCTGCGAATTCTGCGCGCGCCTCGAACGCATCGAAACCGTGGAGGTCGAGATTGCATGAAGCTCGAAAGCCTGATTTCCGGGAAATGGACTGCAGGAGCTGCGGACGGGCGTCCGCTGGTCAATCCGGTCACCGGCGAGACCGGTCGCGTACGCAGATGCGAGCGGGCTGGACCTGGTAGGCGCGATGGACTTCGCCCGGGAAAGGGGCGGCAGTGCCCTGCGGGTTATGAGCTTTGCCGAACGCGGTGCGTTGCTCAAGGCGGTGGCCGATGTACTGACCGAGAACCGCGCCAAGTACGAGGAAATCGCCCGGATCAACAGTGGCAACACAAAGGTTGATGCTTCCATTGATATCGATGGCGGTATCGGGACGCTGAAATACTATTCCCGCATCGGCAAATCCTTGGCGATGCGACAATGGTCCTCGAGGCCGGTCAGGATCAGCTGGCCAAGGACCCTGTGTTTTTCTCCCGGCATTTGTGGACCTCGCGGCCGGGTGTCGCGTTGCAGATCAACGCGTTCAACTTCCCCTCCTGGGCATGTGGGAAAAGATTGCGGCTGCGACGATTGCCGGCGTGCCGAGCATGGCCAAGCCGGCAACGGCGACAGCCTGGCTGTCCACGAGATGATGCGCGACGTCGATGCGGCCAATGTGGTTCCGGAAGGCGTGTTCAGTCTGGTCTGCGGCAATGGCGAAGGCCTGCTGGATGCCTGGGGGCGATGGATTCCGTCGCCTTTACCGGGTTCCGCCGATACCGGGTCCACGATCCGCTCGCATCCTGTCGTTCTCAAGAGTGGCGCACGGGTGACGATCGAGGCGGACAGTGTCAATGCCACGATCCTCGGGCCGGATGTCGCTCCGGGCGATCCTTTGTTCGACCTTGCGGTGCGCGAGGTGGCAAGGCGCTGTCGGTGAAGGCCGGTCAGCTGTGCACCAATATCCGCCGCATCCTTGTGCCCAAAAACCAACTCGAAGCGTTTTCCGAAGCGGTCGTCGCGGCGGTTTCCCGTTTCCCGGTCGGAGATCCGGCCGATGATGCGGTTCGCGTCGGTCCTCTGGTCAACAAGCGGCAGCAGCAGGACGCGCTGGACGGAATTGCCCGGCTTGGCAGCGAGGCGCGGGTCCTGACCGGCGGTGCCGTTCCGGCAGCCCTTGACGGGGCAGGGGCCTTTGTCGCGCCGACATTGCTCGCGTGTTCCGATCCGCACGGTGCGGAGCTTGTGCATTCGGTCGAGGTTTTCGGGCCCTGCGCAACGGTCGTGCCCTATGACGGGGTTGCGGACGGGTTGAAAATCGCAGCCAAGGGTGGTGGTTCCTTGGCACTGAGCCTGTTCTCCAACGATACCGACGCCCGGATGCAGACAGCGGTAACGCTTGGCCCCTGGCACGGGCGGATCATGATGGTCGATGAAGAAACCGGCCGCAATCACACCGGCCATTCGATCGTCATGCCGCAATGTGTGCACGGTGGACCCGGACGGGCCGGTGGCGGTGAGGAACTGGGCGGCCTGCGCGCCTACGGCTGCACATGCAGCGCAGCGCGATCCAGGCATCGCCGACTGCCTTTGGCGTTCTTGCGGAGCGTGCCGCGGAAGCGGCGCTGTAGCCTGCGATGGCGGCGGAGGCGTTTCCCCTGCCGGATTACCGGCACATTCCAGGCCGGAACGTCCGGCCGGCAGATGGGACCTTCGACGCGATCAAGGCGCGCGCGCCTGCGGTGACGTCTTCGGCAAACGCCGCTGAAAACATGGCATGGCGTTACGGGGGCCGGCTTTTGAACGAAGGCTACTTCTGGGAGGCGCATGAGGTGCTGGAGCAGGTCTGGCTCAATGCGGCGCCCAACAGCCGGGAACGGTGCCTTGTTCAGGCGGTTATCCAGCTGGCCAATGGCTGGTTGAAGGACGCCATGGGCCAACCCAGGGCGCGGCTTCGGATAGCGGATCTGTGCCGGGCGGCGTTCGAAGAGGCCTTTCCGGAAGGCCGGAGCACAAGCCTGATGGGGTTGGAGAAAGATAGCGCGCTGCGGGCTGCCGCGACTCTGGCGAATGGCAATGGGTTCGCGTGCCTTGAAATCGAATATGAAATATAATGCAGAACGGATAAAATTTCCGGTTATGTAAATAAGTATCTGAAAATAAACAAGTAATATATGCACTAAAATTCGCATTATGGCGTTGCGTTTCAATCGAAGAGCACTATAATGCATATTGCTTGGACGGAGCGGGAGTGAACAAGTGACCAAACGTATCGATTTTCAAACAGACCTTCGCGTTACCGGCACTGGCGTGTCGAGTACGACGGTCCGGTGGCGACGCTCTACATGGACGTCGATGAAAAGGGCGGATTGTTCGACGGCTATGAGTTGAAGCTCAACTCATACGATCTCGGGGTCGATATCGAACTGGCCGACGTCGTTCAGCGTATGCGGTTCGAGCATCCGGAAGTGGCTTCCGTGGTGCTCCGCTCGGGCAAGCCCAATGTCTTCTGCGCCGGCGCGAACATCCGCATGCTCGGCGGTGCCGCCCATGCGCACAAGGTCAACTTCTGCAAGTTCACCAATGAAACGCCAACACCTTCGAGGCGGCAGGTGCCGAATCCGGCCAGCATTATATCGCCGCCGTCAAGGGTGCCTGCGCCGGCGGTGGCTACGAGTTGGCGCTCGCCTGCGACCGCATCATCATGACCGACGACGGCTCCACGACTGTGGCTCTGCCGGAAGTGCCGCTTCTGGCCGTTCTTCCGGGCACCGGCGGCCTGACCCGGGTGACCGACAAGCGCAAGGTGCGCCGGGACCTGGCGGACGTGTTCTGTTCCACCGAGGAAGGTGTGAAGGGTCGCCGTGCGGTCGACTGGCGCCTGGTGGATGAAGTCGTGCCCAATTCCAAGTTCGACGAAAAAGTCGCGGAACGGGCGAAGGAAATCGCCGGCGAAGAGTCTCGCAATGCAGGCGCCAAGGGCATTCAACTGACCCCGCTCGATCGCCGTTTCGAAGACGACGGCTCGGTCAACTATTCGCTGGTCGAGGTCCATGTCGATCGGGAAAAGGGCATTGCCACGATCATGATCACCGGCCCGGATGGCGATGCCCCGGCTTCGGTCGATGCACTGCATGAGCAGGCGCGTCCGCCTGGATCCTCCGCCTGGCGCGGGAGCTGGACGATGCCATTCTGCATCTGCGTCTCAACGAACTTGAGAATCGGCGTGGTCGTGTTCAAGTCCCAGGGCGATCCGGCACGGGTTGTCGAGCACGAGAAGTTCCTGCTCGACAACAAGGACAGTGACTGGCTGTCCCGCGAGATCCTGCTTTACTGGAAGCGCGTGCTGAAGCGGATCGACCTGACGTCGCGCTCGCTCGTGGCGATGATCGAAAATGGCTCTGCTTTGCCGGTTTCCTGGCAGAAATCCTGTTTGCCTGCGACCGCAGCTACATGATGGAAGGCGATTTCGAAGGCGACAATCGTCCCGTTGCGACCATCACGCTGACGGAAGGTAATTTCGGCCCCTATCCGATGTCTAACGATCTGTCCCGGCTGGAGACCCGGTTCCTCGGTGAGCCGGAGCGTGTCGACGCTGCGCGTGAGCATATCGGCGAAGCGCTGGAAGCGTTCGATGCGAACGATCTCGGACTGGTGACCTTCGCCTATGACGATGTCGACTGGGAAGACGAGGTCCGCATCTTCCTGGAGGAGCGGGCAAGCTTCTCGCCGGATGCGATGACCGGCATGGAAGCCAATCTGCGATTTGCCGGTCCGGAAACCATGGAGACCCGGATTTTCGGCCGCCTGACCGCTTGGCAGAACTGGATTTTCCAGCGCCCGAATGCGGTCGGTGAGAACGGTGCCCTGCAGCGTTACGGCACCGTGTTCGGGGTGAATACGACATGCGCCGGGTCTGATCGTCCGGCTGGAGGAATTTCAAGGGAGACACCGAAATGCTTGATCTGATTAATGTCAGCTACGATACGCAGATACCCA
>NZ_CAXXSJ010000052.1:0-28622 GCF_963675095.2 uncultured Roseibium sp.
ATCGAACTGGGCAGCGACCCGTCCGGCGGCTGCCCCTGCTGCGATCCGGAAGCATGTTATCCGCAAGGCTATGTCAGGAAGGACGGGCAGCCGCATGCGATTTATTTCGCCGACTGGGACTATGGTGCCAGCGGTGCTGTCGAGCTTCTGATTTCCGTCGGAAACTGGGAAAAGGACAGCACGCCTGCGGACAGGTGCGCGGCCGCCTTCCGGGGGCGACTTTCGCAAGGCGCGGCTTCCTGGACCGGGTTCGATGCGGGCCTGAGCCTTTGGCAGGGTATCGGGATGATTGGTCGATTGTTGACGGGTGAAGAGGCTGCCGTCGAGCCGGAATTCAGCCGACTGGCGGATGCCATCACGGCCGGAGACGCCCGTGTTCAAAAGGCGCTTGCGGAAACCGCGGCGACATCGAAAACAATGCTGAGGCCGGTGCACCGGCGCGGTGGATCCTTCGCCGCGCAGGCTGCGCCGAAACCATCGGCTCCGGACTGAGATCCGAGGAGAGAAACGCAATGTACAAGGTCATCGGAGCCTTTCAGTCGCGCGTGATGCGCGTGTTGTGGACACTTGAAGAGCTCGGCGAGGCTTACGAACACGATCCGGCTGCACCGCGCTCGGAAACCGTTCTGGCGCTCAATCCCGCCGGCAAGATCCCGATCCTGATCGACGGGGATGCGGTGCTGACCGATTCCGTGGCGATCTGTACCTATCTTGCCGACAAGCACGGCAAGCTGACCTTCCCGGCGGGCACCGTTGAACGCGCCCGTCAGGACAGCTTCACCCAGTTCGGCGTCGACGAACTGGACGGGGCGTTGTGGACGGCGGCCAAGAACTCCTTCGTTCATCCGGAAGAGGTGCGGGTTCCGGAAATCAAGGCGGTTTGCCGGCTGGAGTTCAGCCGGGCGCTGGAAAACGCTCGAATCTCGCCTGGGCGAAGGCCCTTACCTCATGGGCGAGACCTTCACCATCGCCGATATCATCACCGGTCATTGCTCCGGTTGGGCGCTTGCCGCCAAGTTCGACCTGCCGCAGGAAGGCCGGCTTTACGACTATTTCATGCGTCTGCGTGCCCGCCCGGCCTTCCAGCGGTTGATGGCCAAGGTCAAGGCTGCATCATGATCCGCGTTGCCGAGATATTGATCGCCGGAACCTGGGACGGTTCTCCCGCCGATACCATCACCCTGGAACGGGAAGACCGGCATCGCCGGCGGGCGGTCATGACCGGTGCGGGCGGGCTGTCCTTCCTGCTCGATCAGCCAAGCGCGGTCACCCTGCATCACGGCGACGGGTTAAAGCTGGAAGACGGCCGGATCGTGGAAGTGCGGGCGGCCCCGGAAGATCTGGTCGAAATCGAAGCCGACGATATGGGACACCTGGTCAAGATCGCCTGGCATCTCGGCAACCGGCACCTGCCGACCCAGCTTATGGGAACGACCCTGCGCATCCGCCGCGACCATGTGATCGAGGACATGGTGGTCCGCCTTGGCGGCCGGCTGACATCCCTGCAGGCTCCGTTCGATCCGGAAGGCGGCGCCTACGGGCATGGCCAGACCCATGGTCATGATCATGGTCACGGGCATGACCACGACCACGGGCATTCGCACGGGCACAGTCATCACCATGGTCATAGCCATACCCATGACCACTGAACCTGTTTCTCTCGCTTCGCTCTATCGGCTGCTGGCTTTCCTGTCCCCGGCCTTCCCGGTCGGCGCCTTCACCTACAGCCATGGGCTGGAACAGGTGATCGAGGACGGCGACGTCTCCGACGCGGCGAGCCTGGAAGCCTGGCTTCTGGATGTACTGAAATACGGTTCCGGGCGCAGCGATGCCATTCTCCTGAAGGAAACGATGGCTGCCGCGAGGCAGGGTAACGAGGGGGGCGTGCGGCATCTGATCGATCTCGGTATCGCGCTGCAGCCGTCAAAGGAGCGGCACCTGGAAACCAGCGCTCAGGGCTCGGCCTTCATAGAGGCGGTTCTGAAGGCCTGGGCGCCGGAGGGACAAGGATCGGCGGCAGGCCTGTTTGTACGGCTGACCGATCCCTCAAGTTCGGACAGACCGAAGCTTTGGCCCTATCCCGTCGCCGTCGGTCTGGTTGCGGCGGCCTGGGAGATTCCGGTCGAGGCGACCGTGACCGGTTTTCTGCATGCTTTCATGGCCAATGTGATTTCGGCGGCGGTCAGGGCGGTTCCACTCGGCCAGAGCGACGGCCAGCGGGTTCTCGCAAGGCTGGAACCGGCGGTTGCCGGGGTTACCGAGGACGCGCTTCGCTCCGGACTTGATGATCTCGGAACCAGCACCTTCCTTGGCGACATTGCCTCCATGGCGCATGAGACGAAGTATTCCAGGCTGTTTCGTTCATGATCCCCGGTCTCATTTCCAAGGTATCCGGCAATCGGTACCGGTATTTTCGGAGTTATCCCAATGACCTCACCTAACGGTCCCCTGCGCGTCGGTATCGGCGGTCCGGTCGGTTCGGGCAAGACCACCCTGACAGACCGGCTCTGCAAGGCCATGCGCGACGACTATTCGCTCGCCGTGATCACCAACGACATCTACACCAGCGAGGATGCGGAGGCGTTGATGCGCTCTCAGGCGCTGCCGAGCGCCCGTATCCGCGGCGTGGAGACAGGCGGTTGTCCGCATACGGCGATCCGCGAGGACGCGTCAATCAACCTCGCGGCGGTGCACGATCTCAACCAGGCGTTTCCGGACCTGGATCTGATCCTGATCGAATCCGGGGGTGACAATCTGGCGGCGACCTTTTCACCGGAACTCGCCGATCTGACGATCTATGTGATTGACGTCGCCGCGGGCGAGGAAATCCCGCGCAAGGGCGGGCCGGGCATCACCCGGTCCGATCTTCTGGTGATCAACAAGACCGATCTGGCACCTTACGTAGGGGCCGATCTCTCCGTGATGGAGCGGGATTCCCTGCGGATGCGGAAGAAGCGTCCCTTCGTCTTCGCCAACATGCGGGCGGGCGACGGCATTGGCCAGATCGTCAGCTTTATCGTGGAAAAAGGCGGCCTTGGCGGCTGAACCGGGACCCGGCGACAGATCGCCGGGTTCGTTTTTGGTACTGCGACGCTTCAGCGGACCGTTACTGTCTGCCGCGCGGCGATCTCCGCATCCCCCGCTGACAAGACGAAACGCAGCTCGTAGGTGCCGGGTTCCGCGGGTGTCGTGAGTTCCAGTTCACCATTTCTGATGTCGTTGGCGCTCGCCCAGGCTCCGGACGCGGTTCCCCAGGCATCCTGCGAAGGGTCGGCGAAACCGATGAAATTGCTGTCGTTCGCGGGTCCTGAAACCTTTACGCGGATTGTCGATCCCGCAGGGACTTCCTTTGGGCCTTCCAGAGACACCGCCGGGTCCGTCACCGTCAGGGGCTGACTGGCCAGGATCCGGGAGCCGTCGGTGGTCGACAGAATGTAGCGCAGCTCGTACGTCCCACGCGCCAGCGGGGCGACAATGGACACGCTGTCGCCCTCGGGCCGCTCGTAAGTGACATAGGCCTGGGCATCCGAACCGACCGGCGCAATGCCGATCCAGTCGTCGCTGCCCTTTGGGCCGGACCATGTCACCTTCAGCCTTGCAGATGCCTCCACGCTCGGCGGCGCTTTCAGACTTGCCGCACTTTCGACGACACTGAGCGGTTGTCGGGTCAGAATGGTCTGGTCGACCCCGGTTACATAGATCACCTCGTAGGCGCCTGCCTCGCCGGGAGCCTGGACCACGAGGGGCGATCCGTCGGCCGTGCCCTTCCAACGACCGTCATAGTCATCGGCAGTGCCACCCTTCGGGACGATGCCGATCCAGTCTTCCGGACCGCCAGGTCCCTCCCAGGCGATTTCCACCGGTTTGCCGGCTGCGATCTCGGCAGCATAGGTGAGCGTGGCGGAGACTTCTGTGACGGTCAGCGGCGCGCTTGCAAGAACCCGTTCCGATCCTTCGGTCCAGACGTAGACGACCTTGTAAGCGCCCGGCTCGGTCGGCAGGGGCAACTTGGCCGGGTTTCCATCCCTTACATAGGCCCACAGGTCCCGTTCGAGCCGTTGACCGTCAGGCGTTACAATCCGCAGGAAATCATCGCTTGCCTCCGGGCCTTTGAAGGCGACCTCAAGCAGGGACGTTGCGGGTGCTTCCGCCGCGGCCGGCGTTACCATCGCTTCGGGCAAAGTGCCATCCAGCAGGACGATCTGGGACCCGCCTTTATCGGATACCACGAGCTCGGCTCCGCCGGCTCGTTCCTCCAGTTCCGCGCTGACGACATAGGTGCCCGGTTCGAGGGCCACCTCGACTGTTCCGCCGGTCAGGCCGGACGAGACGACCGTTTCGTCTTCGGCGCTGGCGACGACCCATTCCACGGGTCCGGCTACGGGCTGGCCGCTGTCTTTGTCGACCGCCTTGAGGATCGTCACCGGAGCCGGTGCCTTCGCTTCGACCGCGGCAACGCTTTCCTTGAGCGCTTTGGCAAGGCCGTCAGCATCCCTGGCATTCCAATAGGTTCCGCCGGTCAGATGGGCGATGCAGGCGATTTTCGCCTGGTCGGCCCTGGAGGCGATGTCGAAACCGATCACATGCGCCTTGAAATCGATCCCCGTCTTGGCGAGTTCGGCCGCAAGCGCGCAAGGATCACCGCCGCAGGTCTCGATTCCATCCGATATCAGGACCAGCCGTCCGGCACGGTCTTTCGACGCCAGCAATTCTGCGGCCTGGCGAAGGGTTTCGGTAATTGGCGTCTTGCCGCGCGGCTTCAAGGCCTCCACGCTTTGCATGAGGTGCATCCGATCCAGCTGGCTTATCGGTACCAGAGTCTCCACGTCGCCGCAGTCGGCCTTGCGACGGTGGCCGTAGGCCATGAGGCCGGCATGGGCATTCTCCGGCAGATCGGCAACAAGATCCCTGAAGGCAGACTTGGCGATTTCGGCCTTTGATGTTCCGTCGATCTGTCCCCACATGGAGTTCGAAGAGTCCAGCACGAAAAGGTAATCCGGCTCCGCCCGGGCCGAGCCGGCGACAAGGACGCTGCCGAGCAGCGCAGTTCCGAGCCGCCTGAAAAAGCGTCGATCAACTAGAGGCATTGAAAATCCACTTCACGAAAAGTCGGTCATAAAACCATATCCCCCAATGGGATACGCGTCCGCCCGCGGAAATTAGAGCCGAACGGGATACGGAAATGTGATAAGGATCTCATATCACGCTTTTTATCATTGGTGGTCTGGCTATAGGGGGGCGGAGCCCATGATGTTCGATGGTATCAACCTTGTCTCGGTCGCCGCTGCCGCGGTGGTCTCCTTTGTCTTTGGCGCTGTCTGGTACGGCCTGCTTGGGAAGGCCTGGATGGAAGCAGCGGGACTGACGAAGGAGGAAACCAGGCCGAACCCGAAGACTTTCGTCGTCACTTTCCTTTGCCAGCTGTTGATGGCCTTCGTGTTGGCGGGCGTGATCTATCACACCGGCGAGACCACCTTGAAGACCGGCCTGATCTCGGCCGTCCTGATCTGGCTGGGCTTCGTGGCGACCACGCAGATCGTCAACCACCGGTTTCAGGGCGCGCCGTGGAGCCTCACATTGATCGATGGCGGGCACTGGCTCGGCGTTCTCCTCATTCAGGGCGTGGTCATTGGCCTGATTAGTTAGGTTTCGCGACAGGGATTCCGGATAAAGGTCGACGCCTACGAAAGTACCAGCCCTTGCGTATGGACGCTTGGCAGGCGGGTAAGCATAATGGCGCCGACAAAGAGGCAGCCGATCCAACGGACGGTCGTGCCCATCTGTGGTGTTTGGGAGGTAATTACATGTCGGATAATGTTTTCCCCGTGCCTGCGGAGGTTGCAGCACGCGCGCACGTGGACAATGCCAAGTACCTTGAGATGTACCAGCGCTCCGTGGACGACCCGAACGGGTTCTGGGGCGAGCACGGCAAGCGGATCGACTGGATCAAGCCCTTCTCCAAGGTGAAGAACACCTCCTACGACTATCACAACGTTTCCATCAAGTGGTTCGAGGACGGGACGCTCAACGTTTCCGCCAACTGTGTCGACCGGCATGTGGCGACGCGCGGCGACCAGCCGGCGATCATCTGGGAAGGCGATGATCCTTCCGAACACAAGGTCATCACCTACAAGCAGCTTCATCACGAAGTGAACGTGTTCGCCAACGTGCTTCATGCCCAGGGCGTGAAGAAGGGCGACCGGGTGACCATCTACCTGCCGATGATCCCGGAAGCGGCCTATGCCATGCTCGCCTGTGCGCGCATCGGCGCCGTTCACTCCATCGTCTTCGGCGGCTTCTCGCCGGATTCGCTGGCGCAGCGTATCGAGGATTGCGAAAGCAAGTGCGTGATTACCGCCGATGAGGGCCTGCGTGGCGGGCGCAAGGTGCCGCTCAAGGCCAATGTGGACCGGGCGGCCGACAAGGCGCCGGTCGACAGCGTCATCGTGGTCAAGCGCACCGGCGGCGATATCTCGATGAAGGACGGGCGGGACGTCTGGTACCACGAGGAAGCCGATCGCGTGTCCGACCATTGCGCACCGGTGGAAATGAGCGCGGAAGATCCGCTGTTCATCCTCTATACCTCAGGCTCCACCGGCAAGCCGAAGGGCGTGATGCACACGTCGGGCGGCTACCTCGTCTATGCCTCCATGACCCATGAGTATGTCTTCGACTACCATGAGGGTGACGTCTACTGGTGTACGGCGGATGTGGGCTGGGTCACCGGACACAGCTACATCGTCTACGGGCCGCTCGCCAACGGGGCGACCACGCTGATGTTCGAAGGCGTGCCGACCTATCCGGGACCGGGCCGGTTCTGGGAAGTCTGCGACAAGCACAACGTCAATATCTTCTACACCGCGCCGACGGCGATCCGCGCGCTGATGGGGGCCGGCGACGAGCATGTCACCAAGACCTCCCGCAAGTCGCTGCGCCTGCTTGGCTCCGTGGGCGAGCCGATCAACCCGGAAGCCTGGACCTGGTATTACAATGTGGTTGGCGAAAAGCGCTGTCCGATTGTCGACACCTGGTGGCAGACGGAAACCGGCGGCATCCTGATTACACCGCTGCCCGGCGCCACCGATCTGAAGCCCGGCTCGGCGACCCGGCCGTTCTTCGGCGTTCAGCCCGGGGTGGTCGATGCGGAAGGCAACTTCCTGGAAGGGGCAACTGAAGGCAACCTGGTCATCAAGGACAGCTGGCCCGGCCAGATGCGGACCGTCTACGGCGATCACGAGCGCTTCGTGCAAACCTATTTCGCCACCTACAAGGGCCTCTATTTCACCGGTGACGGCTGCCGCCGCGACGCGGACGGCTACTATTGGATTACCGGCCGTGTCGATGACGTGATCAACGTCTCGGGCCACCGTATGGGAACCGCGGAAGTGGAAAGCGCGCTGGTGGCGCATCCGAAGGTCTCGGAAGCCGCCGTGGTCGGCTATCCGCACGACATCAAGGGCCAGGGCATCTACGCCTATGTCACCCTGATGGAAGGCGAGGAGCCGACCGATGCGCTCAAGAAGGAACTCGTCGCCCACGTGCGTTCCGAAATCGGACCGATCGCTTCGCCGGACCTGATCCAGTTCGCACCCGGTCTGCCGAAGACCCGCTCGGGCAAGATCATGCGCCGTATCCTGCGCAAGATCGCCGAAGACAGCTTCGACAATCTGGGCGATACGTCGACGCTGGCGGAACCGGCGGTGGTCGACGACCTGATCGAGAACCGGCAGAACCGGGGCTGATCTGTCCGCCGCATTAAAAAAGAAAGCCCGCCGTTTTGGCGGGCTTTTTGTTTGGGATGGCTTGCCGGCTCTCTACTTCGCGAGGTAGATCGCCTGGATTTTCTTGGCGATATTGCCGAAAGCGCTGATCAGCTCGCTGCTGGAGTTCGCCTGATAGAACGTCGACGCGTCCGTCGCGCAAGCGGACATGTTTTTCGCGCCCGCGGACGAGGTGTTGGTTCCGAAATAAATACCGTAGACCGTAATGCCTTCGTCCTTCATGGCCTGACACAGGGCCCGCTGTCTCGTTGAAGATTCGTTGCTGTAGCTTTGACTCTCGGACACTTCCGACCAACCGGTGACCGTGTAACAAGTATATTCATATTTATTTTTTGAGTAGTTGTACTTCCAACCGCACTTTTCGATGTCCTGATCGTAATAGCGGTTGTTGTCGCCATCGGTCATGATGATCGCGAATTTCAGCAGTTCATCGTCGTCGTAGGCGCCAGGCGCACTGTCCGTCGGCCAAACGTTGGACCAGTTCGGTGACAGCGTGTACCAGCCCCAGGCCACGCCGGTCTGGCCCGCGGTGCCACCGCCGTCGTCCAGCGCCGATATTTTGGTTTGGAGCGCATCGCGGTCGTTCGTCAGTGGCAGCAGGCTCATGGAGTTGTTGGGACAACTTCCCGACCCGCCGCCGAAATAGCTGGAGGAGACCAGGCTGGCGTCCGTAGGCGTATAATTATACGCATCATCCGTATATTGGGCTTCGCCGAGGCGTTCGGTCACACAGTTGCCAGAGGCGTCGCCATTGGTGACCGTGGACGCATCACTGCCCAGATTGACGCCCTGGCTGTAGGGGATGATGGAGATTTTGACCTTGCTGTCGGACTCGTCAGTGCCTTCGGGAATGAGTGTGTCCAGAAGGTCATTCGAAGCATCCTGCAGCGTGTCGATGTCGTATTTCATCGAGCCGGTCACATCGAGGACAAGTGCGAGCTCCACGTTGAACCTGGAATAATTCACTTCGGTTTTGACATGGACGGTCAGGTTGTCCGGGCCGATGCCGCCCATGCTGAGGAACTGGGTCGGGACAGAGACGGTGGTCGCGATATCGATGACGCCGTTGTCGGGATCCACGTTGTGGGTCAGGTTGGAAATGGCGACATCATCAAGTCCCAGCGTCTGGATATTCGCAGCGAATGCCTCGCCAAGCAGCGTATCGATTTCGCTGTCGGTCATGACCGACGTCGATAATTTGGTGGCAAGGGTCAATGCGGCCGCATCCAGGGCGTGGGCCATTTTTTCACGGTTGTTCACCGCGCGGCTGTAGTCCACGGCAGCGCCGGCGATAACCATCAGCATGACGCCTAGAATGGCGAACATCGGCATGATCGAGCCGCGCTGGTCTGAATTGTATTTTTTAAGTTGTATTAAGCTTGCTTTATAGTTCAACGCGGCGACTCCGAGGCCTACACGCATTGCATACGTTAAAAAAGTTCGAGAATTCTTAAATCAAGCCCGTAAAATTATGTGTATTAACCAATACTCGTAGGGGATAAGATAAATCTTCCCGGATTATTTGAAATTATTTTCAATATATAAGTAAAAATCCGAAATGGAATAAATGCCGATGCCGGAATGAATCCAGGCGCACGCGAGAGGTTCTTCCAAGTTGAGCGCTCGGAATGCCTTATTTGGCGAGGTAGATCGACTGCACTTTCTTGGCGATATTGCCGAAAGCGGAAATCAGGGCCTCGTCGGAGGAGGCCATATAGAAGGTCGATCCGCTGGTGGCGCATGACTTCATGACCTTGGCGCCGGCCGAGCTGCTGTTTGAACCGAAGTAGATCGTGTACACCTCGACGCCTTCGTCCTTCATCGCCTCGCACAGGTCCTTGGCCCGGGTCGAGGAGACATTGGTGGCGTATTCCGATTCCCGGGTCTGCGTCCATTCCTTGACTGTCGTGCAGGTCTTCTTCTTTTTCTTGCCGGTGCAGACCTCGTTTTCCTCAAGGTCATAATAGGTGTTGAAGTCGCCGTCGGTCATGATGATGGCGAATTTCAGGATGTCGTCGTCACCATAGTCTCCCGGCGCGCTTTTCGTCGGCCACAGGTTCGTCCAGTTCGGTGACAGGGAGTACCATCCCCAGGCAATGCCGGTCTGGCCGGCAGTGGCGCCACTGGCGGACAGTTTATTGATCGCGGTGGTCAACTTGTTGCGTTTGGCGGTCAGCGGCTCCATCTGCGGTGTCGACGCGCAGCTGTTGGATCCGCCGCCGAAGTAGGAATCCTCGTTGTCTTCATCATAGTCGTACGGGTCGTCCGTATACTGGGCGTCGCCGGTTCGCTCTGTGACGCAGTTCCGGGTTCCCTTGTTGCCGTTGGTCACGGCCTGCGCATATTCGCCGAGATTGACGCCTTGGCTGTAGGGGACGATCGAAATCCGGATCTTACTGTCGGATTCGGACGTGCCATCCGGGATCAGGGTGTCGACAAGGCTAGTTGCCGCGTCCTTCAAGGTTTCCATGTCGCCGCTCATGGAACCGGTCACATCGAGTACCAGTGCGAGTTCGACATCGAATTTGGAGTAGTTCACCTCAGTATCAACGCTGACAGAAATCGTATCGGGGCCGATCCCGCCTATATGGATGAACTTGGTCGGGATCGCGATCGAGGAGGACACGTGAACCGTTCCGGCATCGCTGTCGACGTTATGCTGCAGGTTTTCTATGGCGATGTCCGAATAGCCCATATTGTTCAGGTTGGCCGCGAACGCGTCCTTCAGGCTTTCGCCGATTTCCTCATCGGTCATGATCGAAGACGACAACTGGCTGGCAATGGTCAATGCCGCTGCATCCAGGGCATTTGCCATCGTGGTGCGCTGGCCGATCGCCCGGCTGTAATCTACGGCCGCGCCGCCGATGACGAGCAGAAGGACGGCCAGGACTGCAACCATCGGCAGCATGGAACCGTTTGCATTCCTCGCAAACCGGGCCGCAGAAATCCGAAGCTGTCGGCGGGCAGCTGAAAACATGACGCACTCTCCAGGATGAGACCTGCGTGGAGCGTCCGCCAAAACAAATTTTTATTTATTAAAATCTGTAAGAAATACCAAGGAAGCTGCAGTCTCGGTTAAGTGTTGCTTACTTCGATTGGAGAAACCCGGGAAACCGCGCGGCTGGAGCCGTCACGGTTCGAGTTCGGTGTCCCAATAGAGGAAGTCGAGCCAGCTTTCGTGGAGATAATTCGGCGGGAAACCGCGGCCGTTGTTGTGCAGGTCCTGGATGGTTGGCTGAAACGGCATGTGCATCGGCCACATGTTCAGCTGCTTGCAGGACTTGTTGGCCTTCTTGAGATTGCAGGGGGAGCAGGCGGTGATGACGTTTTCCCAGGTTGTCTGTCCGCCCTTGGACCGGGGAATGAGGTGGTCGAATGTCAGCTCATCCCTGGAGCCGCAATACTGACACTGGAATTTGTCGCGGAGGAAGACGTTAAAGCGGGTAAAGGCAGGGTAACGGCTGGGCTTGACGAAAGTCTTGAGGGAAACGACGCTTGGTAATCGGAACTCGAAGCTCGGACTTCGGACACAGGTGTCATATTCGGAAACGATGTTCACCCGGTCCAGAAACACAGCCTTGATCGTATCCTGCCACGACCAGAGAGACAGGGGGTAGTAGCTCAACGGCCGGTAATCCGCATTGAGCACCAAAGCCGGGTGTGCTCCAGACGAAACCGCTATCGTCACCTTCCGCTCCTCATGCCTGCTCGGACGGCTGCCATCCGGCTGTCCGGACGCGGGCCTGACCTCATGAGATGGGAGTATTGTAGAGCGGCTGTGACACTCTTGTGAAGCCTGATTAATTCACAAGCTACATTTCCGGGTCGCCCGTCCGGACCCGGTGTTAATGCTCATTAACCAATTGAATTTTCGAAATGAAACGCTGTCTGTTCCTACCCGTTGGGGAGGGGCCGCGACAAAATGCAAACGGGCGCCTACCAGGCGCCCGCATGTTTTAGTCCAATTTGCGTCGAATCAGGGTGCTTTCCACTCGCGGATGTCGACGAAGTGGCCGGCGATGGCGGCGGCGGCGGCCATCGCCGGGGACACCAGATGGGTCCGGCCCTTGAAGCCCTGACGGCCTTCGAAGTTGCGGTTCGACGTGGAGGCGCACCGCTCGCCGGGTGCCAGCTTGTCGGCGTTCATGGCCAGGCACATGGAACATCCCGGCTCGCGCCATTCGAAACCGGCTGCCAGGAAGATCTTGTCGAGACCTTCGGCTTCGGCCTGTTCCTTGACGATGCCCGAGCCCGGAACCACCATGGCGCGGATGCCGTCCTTGACCTTGCCGTTGCCGATGACGGCAGCGGCGGCGCGCAGATCCTCGATACGGCCGTTGGTGCAGGAGCCGATGAACACGACGTTGGGCTCAATGTCGGTGATCTTCGTGCCGGGCGTCAGGCCCATGTATTCCAGCGCGCGCCACTTGGAGGTGCGGCGGGTTTCGTCCTTGATATCGTCCGGGTTCGGCACGACGCCGGTGATAGAGACGACATCTTCGGGAGACGAGCCCCAGGTGACGATCGGCGGCAGGTTGGCCGCGTCGAGCTCGACCACCTTGTCGAAATGCGCACCTTCCTCGGTGTGCAACGTCTTCCAGTATTCGACGGCCCGGTCCCAGGCTTCGCCGGTCGGGGCCTTCGGACGGCCCTTGATATAGGCGAAGGTCTTTTCGTCCGGTGCGATCAGGCCGGCGCGGGCGCCGCCTTCGATCGACATGTTGCAGACGGTCATGCGGCCTTCCATGGAGAGCTCGCGGATCGCTTCGCCTGCATATTCCATGACGTAGCCGGTGCCGCCGGCGGTGCCGATTTCGCCGATGATCGCCAGGATGATGTCCTTGGCGGTCACGCCTTCGGGCAGTTTGCCGTCCACCTGGATCAGCATGTTCTTGGCTTTTTTCTGGATCAGCGTCTGGGTGGCCAGGACGTGTTCCACTTCGGAGGTGCCGATGCCGTGGGCCAGTGCGCCGAAGGCGCCGTGGGTCGAGGTGTGGCTGTCGCCGCAGACGATGGTCATGCCCGGCAGGGTGAAGCCCTGTTCCGGACCGACGATGTGGACGATGCCTTGACGGTGGTCGAGTTCATTGTAGTACTCGACGTCGAAGTCAGCGGCGTTCTTGGCGAGCGTTTCGACCTGCAGGGCGGATTCCGGATCATCGATGCCGTGGCTGCGGTCGGTGGTTGGCACGTTGTGGTCGACGACGGCCAGGGTTTTCTGCGGCTGGCGAACCTTGCGTCCGGTCATGCGCAGGCCTTCGAATGCCTGGGGGCTGGTCACTTCATGAACCAGATGACGGTCGATGTAGAGCAGGCCCGTTCCGTCTTCCTGCATATCGACCACATGGTCGTCCCAGATCTTGTCGTAAAGCGTCCTGGCTTTCGTCATGGTTCTCTCCTGAAACCGGCCCGGCCTTTATCAAGGATCCATTCGCCGGCATCGCGTCCGCTGCTGAATGGTCTGGACCGGTCTTTGTTGTCGGGACGACGCGCGTTCACGTCCTCCCCATTGTTGTGCATTTCAATGACTCAAAGCAGGCCGTGCGGTCAAGACGTCTGAGTTGAGTATTCTTCAACTGAGATTGAAACCGGGTAAGGGATCTGAGGTGCGCGAAGCAAAAAGGGCAACCCGAGGGGCTGCCCTTTTGAAAACTCGGTTTTGAAGCCGGTGTCCGGCTTATTCTGCGGCGCTCTCGGCGGAAGCTGCTGCTTCAGCGGCCTTGGCTGCTTCCTTCTCGGCAGCAGCAGCAGCCTTGACGGCAGCGGCATCGGCGCGGGCTTCCTCGTTGAGACGCTTGGCGCGGGCGTTGGTCGCTTCGACGATACGAGCCGACTTGCCGCGACGATCGCGCAGGTAGTAGAGCTTGGCGCGGCGAACCTTACCGCGGCGAACCACTTCGACGCCTTCCAGCATCGGGGAGTAGACCGGGAACACGCGCTCGACGCCTTCGCCATAGGAAATCTTCCGGACGGTGAAGCTCTCGTTGATGCCGCCGCCGGAACGGGCGATGCAGACGCCTTCGTAAGCCTGGGTACGGGTCCGGTTGCCTTCCGTCACGCGGACGTTGACCTTGACCGTGTCGCCGGGAGAAAATTCCGGAAGCTTGCGGCTTTCCTCGATTTTCGCCATTTCTTCGGCGTTGAGCTGCTCGATAATGTTCATGGCATTTTTCCCTTTTCAATTTACAAAGCGGTCAGAGCGTCCTCCGCAAGAAACTGAGCGGGGACGGGTTCACCGTCTCTGGGCCATGGTGACATTTGCCGGCCGGTGGGCGGAATTCTCCCATCGGAACCATTCGCCGCGCGTGATACAGGAAGACTCGGCGTTTGTCATGCGGTTTTTGGAAAAAGCACAAAATCCGAGTATTTTGCGGCCGATCATGCCAAAAAATACGGCGACCGGGGATGCCGGTCGCCGCTGATGCCTGTGAAATTGCTTTGAATACCACCGAAGGCAAACGCCCCCCGGAGGGAGAGACAATACGGCAAGGCTATAATTGTAGTCCCACCACTATCCTATTTCCCTTACGGCACCTTCATTTTATCGCAATGGGAAAAGTTCCGAATGATCCAAATGCACTATATGTTTTGACGCGTTCCGGTATGATGAAGGTTGGGTTTGGCTGGAGTTCCTATGCAACTCGATCGCGAAGCATTGCTTCATAAGCTTTATTCCGCTGCCATGCTGGACGGCGGTTTGTCCTGTGTGCTGTCCGATCTGGCGGCGGCGTTCCCGGATCTGCCGATCTCCTATCAGGCGCAGTGTGTCTATCAGAATGCGCTTTACGACTGCGCCTTTTACAATCACGGACCGGATACGGCGGAACGGTTGAGCCGGATCGAGTCACAAAATCCGTTCCCGCCGATAGCCCTCAACTGTGACGTCTCGGATATCGTTCGTACCGCGTCGGTGATTTCCCCGGAAGAGGTCGAGAAGACCGATTTTTATGACGAGTTCTGCCGGGATGATTGCCACATCAACAGGGCGACAGGAATCATCCTGCATCGGAAGGGCGCGGATTCTGCTTTTGTCGCAGCCAATTTTCCAAAAGAATACAGCGCGGATGACGAAGAACGCGTCAACGAGACGCTTCGGTTTCTGAGGCCCCATTTCCAGGGGGCCTTCAATCTTCTCCTCGAAGTGCGCAGACGGGAGGTCAGTACGGCCCGGTACGGCTTCTGGCTGGAGCAAATTCCGACACCCGCTTTCGTGGTCGACGCGTCTCGTCACATCGTCCACATGAACGCCATGGCAGAACGGACACTTGAGAGAGATAAACTGTTCACAACGTCTCCCGCGGCCGAGCTGACATCCTGCGATCTCACGATACGCAAACGACTTGAGAATGCGGTGGATTGTGCCAGGTCGACTTCCGCGCCGGTGGGGCCGGTTTTTTTGTGCCGGTCGGGTAAGAGAGACGGGTTTTTCTTTGTTCTTCCTGTTCTTCCGGACGATCGGGTTCATCCATCACTGGAACCGTTCCTGGGGCCAAGAACGCCGTTCCTGGTGACCTATTTCAATCCGGAAGACAGGCCGAAAAGTGCAATGGGCGTTCTTGCCGGAGCGCTGGGGGTGAGCGAGCGCGAAAGTGCGCTCATACAGGAACTGATCTACGGCTCGACCTTGCGCGAATCCGCGGACCGTCTCGGGATCGCCTACAACACCGCGCGTAACCAGCTTGCAAGCGTTCACACCAAGATCGGGACACGGTCCCAGTCAGACGTGGTCCGCATGGGCGCGCAGATCCTGGCCCGGCTTCCGGAGGGGTCTGAGGCGGGCGCCGGTTAGGCGGGGGTCAGTCCCGTTCCCGCCGTTGATGGCGCTCCCACAAGTCCGGCCGCCGTTTTCTGGTGAGCTCTTCCGCCTGCTGCTGGCGCCATTCGGCAATCTTCCGGTGATTGCCGGAGGTGAGCACGTCGGGAATGGTCCGGCCTTCGAACTCGGCTGGGCGGGTGTAATGCGGATGTTCCAGAAGGCCGGTTTCGAAACTTTCGGTTTCGGCACTTTCCATATTGCCCATCACGCCGGGGATCAGGCGCACGACCGCATCCAGCATGGTGATCGCGGCGATTTCGCCGCCCGACAGGATGTAGTCGCCGATCGAGACTTCCATAAGGTTCCGCGCCTCGATCACGCGTTGGTCGACACCTTCGAACCGGCCGCAGACAATGATGGCGCCCGGTCCCTCGGCAAGGTCATGCGCCATGGCCTGGGTAAAGGGCCGGCCGCGCGGGCTCATCAGCAGCCTTGGCCGCGGATCATCCGCCGGGACGGACCCGTCGATCGCCTTTGCCAGGATGTCGGCGCGCAGCACCATACCGGCGCCGCCCCCGGCCGGGGTATCGTCCACGGATCTGTGTTTGTCCGTGGCGAAATCCCGGATCTGGCTTGTCTCCAGCGTCCATAATCCACGCTCCAGTCCGCGGCCGGCCAGGCTCTGGCCGAGGGGACCGGGAAACATGTCGGGGTAGAGCGTCAATACGGTTGCCTTGAAGGCCATGTCCTGTCACCGGCGGGTTTGTTTCCCGTTCGTAGGGAATGCTTAGGGTTAAAACACATTTACCATTCTTTTGAGCATCTTAACGGTGCTTTTAAGGGGGGCATTAAACTTCCCCCGGCATAGTGGTCTGTACCCTAGTTCCAGGGATAGCATTCGCGTCAGGTTTTCCAATGCCCGTGTTCCGTTTGAAGCTGCCGAAATTCATTCAACAGCGTGTCGACCAGCATTATCTGGATCTTTCGCTGAGCCGCGTTCTGCCGCTTCTTGCCCTGCTGACCTTCGGTGTCCTGGCCGGACTGGTCTTCAATACGGGCGTCGGGCATCCCTTTGACAAGATCATCCACGTGGGCTTCTACGCGCTTCTGACCCTGTCGATCCATGCCCTGTTTTGTTGCCGCCTGCGGATATCCGCGGTGGCTGCCTTTTCCATGGGACTGGCCGGAGAGATCGTTCAGGGTTTTCTTCCCAATCATCAATCCTCCCTTGCCGATGCCTTCGCCAACGGGGTGGGGATTGCCATGGTCGTGACCGCGATCGCCCTGATCCGGTCTGAAACGCGGCAGGTCATGGAAGAAAAGCCGGTGCCGCTCGATCTGGAGCAGATGGGTCTGCAGCCGATTTATTACGATCTGTCCGCCGATTCCGATCGGTCGTCGGAAAAGTAGTCGTCCGGCAGATCGGCCTTCACCAGGCCGGCTTCCAGGTCGATTTCCGGAACAAAGGCTTTCGTGAACGGGATGTAGAAGGTCCGGCCCCGTTTCGGGCGGACTTCCAGCAGGTCTCCGGCACCGAAATCCTGCACGGCAACGATCTTGCCCAGCTCCTCGCCCGCAGTCGAAATCACGACGAGTCCCTCGAGATCCGAATAATAGAATTCGTCCTCTTCCGGCTCGGGAAGCCGGTCGCGCGGGATATACAGGTTGAGACCGTTCAGGGTTTCGGCCTGGTTGCGGTCGTCTATACCCTTGAACCTGGTGATCACGACGGTTTTCTGGATCCGCGCGTTCAGGACTTCGAACGTGCGGCTGCCGTCTTCGGTGACCAGGGGACCGTAGTCGGTGAAGGAAAGCGGGTCGTCGCCATAGGGCTTGACCCGCACCTCACCGCGAATGCCGTGGGCTGCGCCGATAACGGCCATGAGGACCATGTCTTTGCCGACATCACCCATTGTGCGGTGTCTTCCTCAAAGCCGTCCGGCACTCGTGTGGTGGATTTGAAATACGCCTCATTTCATCAGCGCAAGCTGGGAAATGAGACGAACTTCAGATTCGGGTGACTAGCCCGGATATTGCATCTTATTGAGCAGCGGCTTCTTCGGCCGGAGCTTCTTCGGCTGCCGGTGCGGCTGCGGCTTCTGCGGCGGCAGCGGCTGCTTCTTCTTCAGCCTGCTTCTTGGCGTCCAGGCGTTCCTGAGCCTTCTGGCCGAGCTGGGCTTTCTTCGGGTTGTTGCGCGGTTCGCGCTTCATGAGGCCGGCGGCATCCAGGAAACGGGCCACGCGGTCGGTCGGCTGGGCACCGGTGCCGAGCCAGTACTGGATGCGCTCGACATTCAGCTGAATGCGCTCTTCGGAATCCTTCGGCAGCATCGGATTGTAGGAACCGACCTTTTCGATGAAGCGGCCGTCACGCGGGGAGCGGATGTCGGCAACGACGATGCGGTAATACGGGCGCTTCTTGGAACCGCCACGTGCCAGACGAATTTTGGTAGCCATTTTTCAGTTCTCCAGTGTGTTTATTTGCCGGTTTCAGCGGCAATGGCTTCGTGATGCCGGATGACTTCCTTCACGATGAAGTTCAGGAACTTTTCGGCAAAATCAGGATCGAGATTGGCCTGCACAGCCAAATGGCGCAGGCGTTCGATCTGAATTTTCTCCCGCGCCGGGTCCGCCGGCGGCAGGTCGTTTGTGGCTTTCAGCACACCCACCTTCTGGGTGCATTTGAACCGTTCGGCGAGCATGTGGACCAGAGCGGCATCGATGTTGTCGATGGAGGCCCGCAGAGCCAGTAGCTCCGCCATGGCCGAGCTTTCGCCCAGCCGGTTTTCCGCGTCGCTCATGCTCATTTCTTCTTGCCCTTGCCCAGACCCGGAAGGCCGCCGAGGCCACCTGGCATTTTTGGACCACCGAGGCCGGGAAGACCGGGCATGCCGCCGCCGAGGCCACCAAGCCCGCCAAGGCCGCCGGGAAGGCCCTTGGGCAGATCCATGCCGCCGGGCAACTGGCCGGATTTGGCCATTTCCTCAAGCTGCTTGGGATCGACATCCTGCATGCCGCCCATTCCGGTCAGGCCGCCCATCATCTTGCCGAGCATGCCCTTTTTCTTGCCCATCATCTTCATCATGTCCGCCATCTGGCGGTGCATCTTCAAAAGCTTATTGACGTCCGAGACATCGACACCGGACCCGGCGGCGACCCGCTTCTTGCGGCTGGCCTTCAGGAGTTCGGGCTTTTCGCGTTCCTTGGCGGTCATCGACTGGATGATGGCGACCTGGCGCTTGAACATCTTGTCGTCGAGATTGGACGCCTCGATCTGCTTCTTCATCTTGCCGATGCCGGGCAGCATGCTCATCATGCCCGACATGCCGCCGAGCTTTTCCATCTGCTTCAGTTGTTCGGCGAGATCGTTCAGGTCGAAGTGACCCTTCTGCATCTTCTTCGCCATCTGCGCGGCCTTTTCCGCGTCGATGGCTTCGGCCGCCTTTTCAACGAGCGAGACGATGTCGCCCATGCCCAGGATCCGGTCGGCGATCCGCTTGGGATAAAAATCCTCAAGGGCGTCGGATTTTTCGCCGGTCCCGATCAGTTTCACCGGCTTGCCGGTGACGGCCTGCATGGAAAGGGCCGCGCCGCCGCGGCCGTCACCATCCATACGGGTGAGCGCGATACCGGTGATGCCGACCCGCTCATCGAAGCTCTTGGCGAGATTGACCGCGTCCTGACCGGTCAGCGCATCGGCGACGAGCAGGATTTCGTGCGGATTGGCCGCGGCCTTGACCTCGGCCATTTCCACCATCAGCGGCTCGTCGATGTGAATACGGCCTGCGGTGTCGAGCATGACCACGTCATAGCCGCCGAGCTTGGCCGCCGACATGGCGCGCTTTGCGATCTCGACCGGCCCCTGGCCTTCGATGATCGGCAGAGTGTCGATGCCGTTTTGCTCGCCGAGAACCTTGAGCTGTTCCTGGGCGGCGGGCCGGCGGGTATCGAGCGAGGCCATCAGGACCTTGCGCTTGTCGCGCTGGGTCAGGCGGCGGGCGATCTTGGCGGTGGTGGTTGTCTTACCCGAGCCCTGCAGGCCGACCATCATGACCGGTACGGGGGCTGCGGCATTCAGGTCGATGCCCTGGCCTTCGGAGCCGAGCATTTCCACGAGCTGATCGTGGACGATCTTGACCACCATCTGGCCGGGGGTGACCGATTTGACCACTTCGGCGCCGACCGCGCGGTTGCGGACCTTGTCGGTGAAAGACCGGACGACCGGAAGCGCGACGTCAGCCTCGATCAGCGCGCGGCGGATTTCGCGCAGCGCTTCATTGACGTCGTTTTCCGACAGCGCACCGCGGCCGGTGAGCTTGTCGAAAATTCCGCTTAGTCGATCGGACAGGCTTTCGAACATTAACTGGTCCTTGGCATTTCAGGTTTCGGGAGGCTCTCCCGACCATATGGGAACGAACAACGATCCGCGCAAAGCAGTGTGACACCCGAGGGCGCATCGCGCTGTCGGATGTGAACCTCCGGGATCTCTTTACACCTTTGCGGGTCCCGGTCGGCGGATCGAAATGTCAGTCACTCATATGGAGTTGGCGCTCTATGAAGCAATCAGGCGGAAGAGTCAAGGAAAAGGGCCGGATTGCCCGGTGCTCCGCTTTGCGGGTATGTCTAACCGGAAACTTCGGCTATAGGGAAATGATCTCGCTTATCCGGTGTCGTCGGTTTCGCTGTTCCGGTTACTCACGAGGCTCCGCAGGGTACTTGATATGGACTATCGCGCGATTGCGCTTCCCATTGGCCGGCTTCTGATCCTGATTGCGGGCTTCATGCTCATTCCGGCTGCCACCGATCTCGTGGCGGGCAATCCGGACTGGATTGTGTTTCTGGCCTCTGCGCTCATGATCGCCTGCGTCGGCGCCCTGATGGTGGCAGCCCTGGCGGGGCGGAAATTCACCTACCGGTCGCGGGAAACCCTGCTGTTCGTGAATGCGGCCTGGCTGGCCTTTTCGCTTGCGGGCGCCATTCCGCTTTACGGAAGCGGCCTGAATATTTCTTTCGCCGATGCCTTTTTCGAGGCTGCTTCCGGCCTGACGACGACCGGGTCCACGATCCTGACCGGCCTGGACACCATGCCGCCGGGCATTCTCTTGTGGCGGTCTCTGCTGCAATGGATCGGCGGTATCGGTATCGTGGTCATCGGCATCTGGCTCTTGCCTGGCCTACGGGTCGGCGGAAGCCAGCTGTTCGCCATCGAATCCTCGGAGAATGCCTCCAAGCCCTATGGCCGGATCGAGCCGTTCCTGGCGCGCCTGCTGATCCTCTATGGGGGGCTGACGCTGAGCTGTACCCTGCTTTATTTCCTGTGTGGCATGACCGCCTTCCAGGCGATCAACCACGCGATGACCACCGTTTCGACCGGCGGTTATTCGACCTCGGACATGTCCTTCGGCCAGTTCGACAATATCGCGGCCTATTGGGTGGCGATCATCTTCATGTGCGCCTCGAGCGTTCCGTTCCTGGTTCTGATCCGATTATTTGAGCGCAAGCCGCTCGAGGACACCTCGCAGATCCTCTATTTTCTCGCCATCGTGACGATCGCGAGCTTCGCCGTTTTTCTTTCGCTTCGCGCTCAGAACGACAGTGCGCCCCTGGGCCTGTTTACCGATTCCGTGTTTCACGTCGTCTCGGTGGTGACGACGACGGGCTACGCCACCGACGATTATCTCCAATGGGGTCCGTTCTTCATCGCCGTGTTTTTCCTGCTGACATTCCTCGGTGGATGCAGCGGGTCGACGGCCGGCGGCTTCAAGATGTTCCGTATCGCCGTGCTTCTGGGCTTCATCCACACGCTGCTTCGGCGGATGATCCATCCGCATAGGGTGGTCAACACGCGGTATTCCGGCAAACCGGTCGGCAGCTCGGTCATCGAGGGCGTCCTGGTGTTCAGCATCCTCTATGCGGGCACCTTCGCGGTCTTCGCCGCCATCTACAGCCTCTTGGGCATGGACCTCGAAACGGCGCTCAGCGCGTCGATCACGGCGCTAGCCAACGTTGGCCCCGGGGTCGGAGAGATCATCGGCCCGGCCGGAAATTTCCAGAGCCTGTCCGATACGGCGAAGTGGCTGCTGGCGATCCAGATGATCCTCGGCCGGCTGGAGATCATCGCCGGGATCGTCATCCTGACCCCGGATTTCTGGCTGGAACGATAAGAGAAAGTTCCAATTTGGTCATCCCGGGCGAACGGTCGCGAGACCCGGGATCGGGGAGCCCGGGTTCAAAATGGGTGCTCAGACCGAAACCGGCAGTAAGGGGCTCTCCGGTCCCGGATAAAGCCTGACGGCTTTTCCGGGATGACTATGGAGAGGGGAGCTTTGTCAGCCGTTCACATCGACCACGACCCGGCCCTTGACCTGACCCTTCAGGATCGCGGCGCCCAGGTCCGGAAGATCCGACAGCGTGGCCGGTTGGATCATGGCATGGAGCTTTTCCATGGGCAGGTCGCTGGCCAGACGGGTCCAGGCGCGGATGCGGTCCTCATAAGGACGCATCACGCTGTCGATGCCGAGCAGGTTGACGCCGCGCAGTAGGAAGGGAACGACCGTCGCCGGCAGACCGGCACCACCGGCAAGACCGACGGCCGAAACGGAAGCGCCGTATTTCATCTGACCGAGGACGCGGGCAAGCATCGCGCCGCCGACCGCGTCGACGCAGCCGGCCCAGGTTTCGCTTTCCAGGGGCCGCTTCACCGTTTCGTTGATCTCGTCGCGGGGCACGATCTGCGTGGCGCCCAGGGACTTCAGGTAGTCTTCGGTTTCCGGCCGGCCGGTGACGGCGGCGACCTCATAGCCGAGATTGGCCAGGATTGCCGTTGCTACCGAGCCGACGCCGCCGGCCGCACCCGTGACCAGCACCGGTCCGTTGCCGGGCTTCAGGCCATGATCCTCCAGCGCCATGACGGCAAGCATGGCGGTGAACCCGGCGGTGCCGATCGCCATGGCGTCCCGGGTCGTCAGACCGTCGGGCAGGGGAACCAGCCAGTCGGCCTTGACGCAGGCCTTCTGCGCGTAGCCGCCCCACCAGGCCTCGCCGACCCGCCAGCCGGTGAGGACCACCTTGTCGCCGGGCTTGTAGCGATCGTCGCTTGAAGTCTCGACCGTGCCGGCAAAGTCGATGCCGGGCACATGGGGGTAGGTGCGCACAAGGCCGCCGCCCGGGCCGATGCACAGACCGTCCTTGTAGTTCACGGTGGAATAATCCACCGCGACGGTCACGTCTCCGTCAGGAAGCCGGCTGTCATCCAGCTCCTGAACGGACGCGCTGGTCTTGCCCTCATCGTCCTTTTCAACGAGCAACGCCTTGAAGGTCATTGGCAATCTCCTGTTAAATTGGTGGTCGGATTAAGCGGCGATTTCGGCGGACGGACCGGACCAGTCGATCTGGCAGATTTCCGCACTGCGGCCGTCGAAGTCCCAGACCCGGCCGTAGGCGCGGACCCGGCCCTGATTGGCGGTTGCGACCGTAATGTCCGAGCCCATCCAGTATTCGGTATTCGTCACCATGACTTCCTCGCCCGGCTTGGCGCCGGAGATCGGTTCGACCTCACCCTTGATCGCCTTGCCGACGATCAACCGGCGCTTCTTGCCTTCCATGGTATAGGAAACGGGCGCGCGTTCAGCCCCTAAAAATTCGCTGACCAGAACCCGGAACAGGCCGGTAGTGCCGCGGGCCTGACCGGAAAAGATCTTCAGGAGGGCGTCATAGGCGGCATCGGAGGCGCGCTCGTCGATATAGGCGGCGGCCTTCCAGTTGCCGCGGGCCATGAGCCCTGGAATTTCCAGGACCAGGCCGACATTCAGTCCGGAGAGGTCTTCGCCCTCATAGTGGCCGGTGTCGATGCGGACCCCGGCCCAGGCCTGGCAATAGCCCTCCGTGGGGGCATGCTTGCCGAGCGAGACGACACACGGACAGAAGACCGTGCAGTTGCAGTTGAGAATCAGTTCTCCCTTAATGGCCCATCCGCTCATGGCGCCTCTCCCTTTCAGTTCATTATCGGTAGTGCGAAAAAGACGGTTACGGCCGCGCCCGCGAGAAGTGCAACGCCGGCGGGAACCGTGAGGTAGCGCCCGATGACGGGCATCTTCTCGATTGCCATCAGTGCCATGGCGAGGCCCATGAAGGCGAGGTTCATGGTGCCGGCGACGAAGGCGAGCAGCATCAAGGCCCAGCAGCAGCCAAGGCAGACGGCGCCAAGTTTAAGACCCATGCGAAAGGCGCCCGAGGCCCCCGGCTTCCAATGGGCCATGAAGAACATCATCGGGCTCTGGCAGCTGTTGAGGCAGGCCTGCTTCAGCCGGCTGAACTGATAGGCGCCGGCCAGCGCCAGAAGCGCTGCGTTCAAAAAGGTCGCGGTGCTCCGCCCCAGCGGATCGATCAGGCCATGGCCGGACAGAAAAACCTGGGCCGCCGCGCCGACAGCCGAAAAGCCGAGCCAGACAAGAAGGTAGCCGCTGATGAGTGCGGCAAGACCGGACGCGGAGGCTGCACCCGCATGGCCGAGGTCGGTAAAGGTCTTCAGCGCGGGTACCGTGGTCGGCGCCATCATCGCCAGTGCCATGAGGGCCCACATGGCCAGGACAGGGGCATAGCCAACCGTCCCTGCCGTGCTCCGGCACAGGGAGGCAAGGTAGTCCGCCCCGAGATCCTGCCAGCCTGCGGGCAGGTCGAGACCGGGCTGCATCACGAACAGCAGACCCCAGGCGGCAAGGATGCTCGCGAAAAAGAGGCCCCAGACAAGCTGGCGGCCCAATTGGTGCCCCGATTGGCGATTGGACACCAGGCCCGCGCTCAAGCCCATGTGTTTCCTCCCGTTTTTTCCTTCCGGTGAGGCTCGTTCGGAAAGTGGTAAAAGTCAAACATTTAATTGTCAGACAATTGATTGTTTCTCGTTGACCTGGGTGGCCGGCCTTCTTAGGCTTGCCCAAACCGTCCTGGACAAGCTTTCGGGACCGGCTGTCAGCAACGGCTCAGGAGGTGCAATTGGCGATCGAATATCAGGCAATCCGGAAGGAAGGATTGTCGACTCAAATCGCCAATGCTATCCGAAAGGCCATCGTCGACGGCCATCTGGCCGTTGAGGAAAAGCTGCCGAGCGAGACGGAGCTCGCCGACCGTTTCGGCGTATCGCGAGCGACAGTACGTGAAGCGTTGAAACGGCTCGCGGCCCAGAACCTGATCCGTTCCGAGCGCGGTGCAGCCGGAGGCGCCTTCGTCAACCGGATCACCTGGGACGAGGCGCAGGACGATCTTGTCTCGACCTGCCGGCTGCTGATCGGCATGAACGACATCCCGCTGGAAGACGCCATCGAGGCGCGCTTTACGCTGGAAGCGTCCTGTCTGCCGCTGGCGGCCAAACGCCGGACGGAGGAAGACCTGTCCGCCCTTCGCGACGAAGTCTACAAGCAGCGGGACAAGGACCTGAGCGACGAGGACTTCTGCGCCTCGGACGTGCGCTTTCATTCCATTATTGCGCGGGCCAGCGGCAATCCTTTGCTTGGCTTCCAGGTCTCCGGCGCGGTGGAAGCGATGCAGCCGCTGATGAACATGCTGGTCTATCGCCTGCGCGACCGGGAAAGCATCGCCGATCTACACAAGGCGATGGCGGATGCGCTCGAGGCACGGGATGCGCAAACCGCGCAGTACAAGCTCGACCGGCTCGCCGCCTATACCCGCAAGCTCGCCGCCCTGAGGCGGGCGCCGCGCGACGACAACTGAAACCGAACCCTAGGATGTCAGGTAAGGCGCAAGGTCCGGCGTGAAATCCGTAAACGGATCGAGGTCCTTGCCCACTTCTAGAGCGCGTTTGAAGGCGTCCCGGTCCTGCAGCCGTTTCAGATAGGCCTGAACCTGCGGCGTGTAATAGTCGAAGAAACCGATGATCTCGCCGAAATGGAGCGCGTATCCAACCGCGATGTCGGCGATGGTGAACCGGCCGTCGCACAGATAGCTTCGCGTTTCCAGGTGGGCGTTCAACCGCTTGAGCCGAGCGAGGAACCACTTGGCGTAATCGGTCACCACCTGCGGCTGGCGGCGGTCCTCAGGCTCGAGGCCTGAATAGCGGAAGACAAGCGCCTGCGGAAAGGTCAGCGTGGCATCGCTCTGGAACAGCCAGTTCAGGTAGTCCGCGTAGTCCGGATGATCGGGCGAGATGCCCAGGCCGTTGCCGCCGTATTTTTCGACCAGATAGACGCAGATGGCGGTCGATTCCGTCATGCTGATGCTGCCGTCGGTAAAATAGGGCACGGTCCCGAGCGGATTGGTCTCCAGATAGGCGCGCTGAAAGACCCGGGGCGGAAACGGCAGGGTCTCGATGTCGTAGTCAAGACCCAGTTCCTCCAGCGTCCAGAGCGGACGCAGGGATCTGGCGTTATAGCAGTGCCTCAATTTCATAAGAGCAAATTCCCCGGGGCTGATTACGGTCACGCGTTCTTTGGCTTCCATTCTAGGGTTTCCCGGACGCGCCGACCATTCAACGGAAAGTACAGGTCGGCCCTGGGGGAGCGCATTGATTCTTTGAGGGATGGCAGACCCGAAATTCTGACAGGGATCCTCAATACACCCTTAGATTTTACTTGCCGGGAAAATCGTGCACTGGTTTAATTTTTCTTATTTTCGCCGGGGAGGACCGAGATGGCGAACGGGACAACATTCCAGCCGATCGACTTTAAACGCGAAGACTTTTTGGAATGCGATCCCGCCGAGCTGGTCGGGAAAGTTGAAGCCAGGCTGGAAGATCTTCAGAATCAGCGGCTGGGTTTTTACAAGGGTCGTCTGAGAAACAGTTCGGCCAACAAGATCCGCAGGTCCCCTGGTCTTCCTGGCCAGTGCGGCAAGTTTCCTGACGGCCTGCGCTGCTGTCGTCCGCATTACGAATGTCGAAACCCTGGCCGACCAACAGTTGGACATCGGCTTGTTCGCAATCGCATTTCTGTTCTACGCGTTGATGGGCGCCCTGCTGATCGCCGAAAAGACCGGAGATATTTCAAGCCGCTATTTTCGCGCGCTTGGAACGATCCTGGCGATCCGGGATCTATCGACCAAACTTCAGTTTTCGTTGCTCGATCTGGCACTGGAGGCGCAGCAATTGTTGCCGGAGAGCGATACGGCCCTGAAAACAGCCTTCCGGAAAAAGGTGTTTGCCATTGCTGAAGCGTTTTGTACGGACCTTGGAAAGCTGACGCGAGAGGAATTGCAGACCTGGCAGGACGAATACACAACGTCGATTTCCGAGCTCGATACGCTGGCCCAGCAGGGCAAGACCTCCGTCGAGCAGAGCCTCACAGACGCGATCACCGAACTGAAGACCGCCAGGGAGCAGGCGAAGCAGGAGGCGGCAGCAGAAGAAGCGGCGAAAAAGCCGGCCCTCGTGAAGGTCACGGTCAAGACCGCATTCGACGGCGAGATCCGCGTTACGATCGAGAACGTGGAAACGGCGAAGTTCTCACAAATGTCTTTCGCCCTGAACCCTTTGCCGACTGGTGCGACGAAGATCGAGGCGTTCGCGGAGAAGGACGGTAAAAGCCTTTCCTATTCCAACTGGGTTGAGTTGAAACCGGGCATCCAGGCATTGGACATCGACTTGACGTAGCGAACCTCAGGCTTCAAATCGAAATCCGGCCTGCATGATTATTGGCGCCGACGAGGGGCGCAGCCTCGTGCCTTGCTATTGCCCAGGTGGCTAGGACGGATTGCTTTCGGACCCGGTATCGGAAGCGGGGGCTTCGGTCGTCGCGCCAACGATTTCGCATTCGATCGTTGCATGGCCGATCCCGTAGCCGCGGGACAGTTCCTCGCGAATGGCGGCAACGACCACGGGGCCGTCTTCCGGCGACCGTACCCCTGCGTGCAGCGTGGCGTTGAGGCGGCCTTCGGCAAGCGTCCAGACATGAACATGACGAACCTGTTCGAGGCCCGGGATTTTCCGCGGCAGGTTGTTCATGATGTCCCGGCAATCGATCTCCTCCGGCGTACCTTCCAGCAGGATGTGTCCCGACTGGCGTAGAATGGCGACCGCGGATCGCACGATCAGGAGCGCGACGAAGACCGACAGGATGGGGTCGATCGGATACCAGCCGGTGAAGGCGATCACAATGGCTGCCGCGATCGCCGCGACCGATCCGAGCAGATCGCCGAGCACATGCAGGATCGCGGAACGGATGTTGAGGGAATTGTCGCCACCGTGCCGGAGCACGAAGAAGGCGGCGATGTTCACGATCAGGCCAATGACGGCGATGACCATCATGGGGCCGGCCAGTACCTTTTCCGGTGTGATGAAGCGGCCGACAGCCTCGACGCAGATCCAGCCGGTGACGATCAGAAGGAAGATCGCATTGGCGAACGCGATCAGCACCGGCAGCCGGTGGCGGCCATAGCTCAGGGCGGCCGTCGGCGCCTTCTTCGCCTGTTGGAAGGCCCACCAGGCCAGACCCAGAGATGCGGCATCGGTCACCATGTGCAGCGCATCCGCCATCAGAGCGAGAGAGCTGGACAGATAGCCGCCGATCAGTTCGGCAAACATGAAGGAACAGATCAGCAACCCGGCAAGCGCCACCGCACGGGCGTTTTTGTCATTCACGTCTGGGGCGTGGGAATGGCCGTGGCCATGGCTGTGGTCGTGTGCATGGTGGTGGTGGCCGGCGTGGTCATGACCGGAATGCTGGCCGTGCGTCGTCTTGTTCGGACTTCGGTGTGAGGTTTTCATCGGTCTAGGCGGTAAAACCAGGATCCTCTTCAATGGGGTGCGATTGAGATTCCTTGGAGTGGTGTGTGGCTTGAATTAAGCGCCTGAAGCACATCAGCGATAGACCTAGCGCAAAATGAACCCCGCGAGCAATATCCCGGGCTGCTCGCGGGGCTAATAAATTATTTTGGTTGCAATACGCATATTCAAGCACTGTTCGTAGATGGTGGTAAACTGAAAGTAAAATTTAACGTTAAATTTGATGGGTCGGCTTGAAATTGCTTGCATATTACAACCCCGTTGATTCAAAACTGAGTTGTTTGCGCTTATGTCTTCTTTATTCACGTGTTCCGAAAGATATCCCCTACGGTAGTTAGGGGTGGAGGCCGACCGA
>NZ_CAXXSJ010000053.1:0-40679 GCF_963675095.2 uncultured Roseibium sp.
GTCTATGCGGACAAGGACGGCAATCAGCAGATGCAGAAGGCACGGCTTGTCTGCGTGGCCGGCAATTCCATCGAAAGCCCGCGGCTGCTTCTGAATTCCGCGTCGACCCTATTCCCGGATGGCCTTGCCAATTCCTCCGGCCAGGTTGGACGCAATTACATGCGTCACATGACCGGATCGGTCTATGCGGTGTTCGACAAGCCCGTGCGCATGTGGCGCGGCACCACCATGGCCGGCATCGTCCAGGACGAGGCGCGCTTCGATCCTTCGCGCGGTTTCGTCGGCGGCTACGAGTTGGAGACACTGGCCCTCGGCCTGCCGTTTATGGCGGCGTTTCTGGATCCGGGCGCGTGGGGCCGTGAGTTCACCACCCGCGCTCGACTCGTACGAAAACATGGCCGGGGCTGTGGATCGTGGGCGAGGACATGCCCCAGGAAACCAACCGGATCACCTTGAACCACGACGTGAAGGACAGTCACGGACTGCCGGTTCCGGACGTGCATTTCGACGATCATCCGAACGACATCGCCATGCGCAACCATGCCTACGCCCGAGGCCAGGCGATCTACGACGCGGTGGGGGCAACCCGGACATTTCCGACGCCGCCTTATCCGTCGACGCACAACCTTGGAACCAACCGGATGTCGGCGAATGCCCGCGACGGGGTCGTCAACAAATGGGGGCAGACGCACGACATTCCGAACCTATTCATTTCTGACGGCAGCCAGTTCACGACCGGTGCCGCGGAGAATCCCACGCTGACGATCGTCGCCCTTGCCATCCGGCAGGCCGATCACATCGCGGGGGAAATGAGCAAGGGCAATCTATAGGGCAGGGGTGATTGAATCTGACAGCCGGCTGCATTGCGTTTGCTTGAAAAAGGGGGTGGTCTTCCCGGGAAGGCCGCCCCGAACGCACGTCCAGTGCGCTTACATTGGGAGGAAGACATGAAAAGACTGCTTTTGGGAACAGCGAGCCTGCTCGCGGTAACAGCATTGGCCCAAGCCCAGGCGCCGGTGCCGGAAAACCTGGAGAAACTGTCGAATTTCCAGACGACGGGCACGTCGGAATTCACCTTCGTCGATCAGACCGGCGACTATGCGGACGGCATCAAGAAGACCCTCGAGCGGATCAAGCTGCCGGACGGGTTCAAGATCGGCCTTTATGCGGTCGTGCCGGATGCACGTCACATGGCGGTCGGACCGCAGGGGATCGTGACCTTCGTCGGAACGCGCAAGGACAAGGTCTGGTCCGTGACCGACCGCAACAAGGATCGCGTGGCAGACGAGGTGAAGGACTTCGCGCCGTCGCTGAAGTTCGCGATCCCGAACGGACCGTGCTTCTCCAAGGACGGCTTCCTCTATATCGCCGAACAGAACCGGGTTCTGGTCTATCCGGCGGCCGAGTTCTTCTATGAAAGCCCGGACGTAGCCGCCTTCAACGTGGTCAAGCAGGGCGAGCTGATCCCGCCGACGGAAGAAAGCTACAACCACACCGCCCGCGTCTGCGATATCGGACCGGACGGCAAGCTCTACATCACTCTCGGTCAGCCGTTCAACGTCCCGGCACCGGAGAAGGCGGATCTCTACAACAAGTGGGGCATCGGCGGCATCATCCGGCTGAACACGGATGGCACGGGCCGTGAGGTCTTCGCGACCGGCGTCCGCAACTCCGTCGGCATGGACATCGATCCGAAGACCGGCGACGTCTGGTTCACCGACAACCAGGTCGACGGCATGGGTGACGACATTCCTCCGGGTGAACTCAACCATGCGACGGCTGCCGGGCAGAACTTCGGCTTCCCGTGGTATGGCGGCGGCAATGTCCGAACCAACGAGTACAAGAACGACGAGCCGCCGGCGGATGTGGTGTTCCCGGCAGCCGAGCAGGTCGCCCATGCCGCAGACCTTGGCATGAAGTTCTACACGGGCAAGATGTTCCCGGCCAAATACCAGGGGGCCATCTTCTCCGCCCAGCACGGCTCGTGGAACCGGACGACCCCGGTCGGCGCCCGGGTGATGGTGTCCTATGTCAACGAGGACGGCACCGCGACCAGCGAGCCTTTTGCCGAGGGTTGGATCGACGAGAACGGCGAATATCTCGGCCGTCCGGTCGATGTGGCCGAATTGCGTGACGGATCCATCCTGGTGTCCGACGATCTGGCGGGTGCCATCTACCGGATCTGGTACGAGGGCAATTGATGCTGCGTAGCGTGATACTGGCTCTGGGCGGGGTTTTCCTCGCCCAGGGCGTCTTAAACCAGAGCGCCTTTGCCCAGATGCCGGCCGGCGATCCGGCGGAAGGGCGCAAGAAAGCGACGATGTGCCGGACCTGTCACGGGATCGAAGGGCTGGCCAAGATCCCGATCGCGCCGAATATCGGCGGCGAACCGGCCTCCTATATCTCCCGGCAACTGATCGCGTTCCGGGCCGGAGCGCGCACCCATGAGATGATGAGCGTCGTTGCCAAGTCGCTCGACGATCAGACAATCGCCGATGTGGCGGCCTGGTATGCGGAGCAGAAGGCATCGGCAACCCTGCCCGCGGGCAAGACGGACGCACAGGCGCCGGAAACCTGTGTCGCCTGCCACGGCACGGAGGGCATCGCGACCATGGAGGACGCGCCCAATCTCGCCGGCGAAACGGTGATGTATCTCGATACCCAGCTCAAGGCGTTCAGAGGCGGCAAGCGCACCCATGAGATCATGTCGGACATTGCGGCCGATCTTAGCGACGAAGATATCCGCGAGCTTGCCGAATGGTATTCCGGGATCAAGTTGAACATCGAAAAGGCAAAATAATCCGGCAAGGCTGATCCACAGGATTTGAACCTCCCCCCGCAGCCCAACCTGCCTTGGAACACGTACAAAACGGAAAGGGTTTTGTGCGTGTTCCGGGGTTCTTTTTTCAAGCAATCGAACCGGCCTTAACGGCGACCGAAATGTCGCTGGGCCATCGCGCGTTTTTCCTCTTTGCAAGTGGCCCGATTACGTATTTATGATTCAGGTCTCGGGAGCGTTGGGACAGGAACCGGTGCTTGAACCGACTTGAACAACGGGAACCGGAGCGCATGAAATCCGCTACACGCAAAAAACTGCGGCCACCGGCGGATGTGATCGGCTGGCGCGAAATCGTTGCCCTTCCGGAGCTCGGGCTGCCTTCGATCCGGGCCAAGATCGATACTGGTGCGCGGACCTCTGCCTTGCATGCGGAGGACCAGGAGATCTACGATCGGGACGGGAAAACCTGGGTGCGTTTCCGTCTGCCCGGTTCACGCTATCACCGCGATATGCAGGTGGAAGTGCCGGTGGCCGATTCTCGGGACATCAAGAATACCAGTGGTGTGCCCGAACAGCGGCTTGTGATTGAGACTTTGCTGATCCTGGGGCACCATCACTGGCACGTGGAAGTCTCTCTGGCCAACAGAGAGAACATGGGGTTCGATATGATCCTTGGCCGGACAGCTGTCCGGGGCCGCAATGTGCTGGTCAATCCGGGCCGGTCCTTTCTGGCCGGTGAACCGATGCTTCCCGCAACCAAGGCTTCTGGTTCTGACGCCTGAGATTGTATTTCGGCGGCTTTGAGGCCGGTGCCGATAGCATTTATCCCGATCGGAGTTGACTTATGAAAATCGCAATGCTGGCGCGGAACCCGGATCTTTACTCTCACAAACGGCTCAAGCAAGCCGCCGAGGACCGGGGTCTGCAGCTCGATATCATCAATACCCTGCGATGTTACATGAACATCGCCTCGCGCCGGCCGGAGATCTACTACAACGGGGAGAAGCTCGTTGGTTATGACGCGGTTATTCCGCGTATCGGGGCTTCGATCACCTTTTACGGCCTGGCCATTCTGCGCCAGTTCGAGATGATGGGCGTCTATCCGCTCAACGAATCCGTTGCCATCGGCCGGTCGCGCGACAAGTTGCGCTCCCTGCAGCTTCTGGCGCGTGACGGTATCGGCCTGCCGGTGACCACCTTCGCCCATGATCCGAAGATGACGGAAGAGGTTCTGAAAGTGGCAGGCGGCGCACCGGTGGTGATCAAGCTCCTGGAAGGCACACAAGGTATCGGTGTCGTTCTGGCGGACACCGAACGGTCTGCGAAATCTGTGATCGAGGCTTTCCGCGGCGCCAATGTGAACATCCTGGTGCAGGAGTTCATCAAGGAAGCGGGCGGTACCGACATTCGCGCTCTCGTCGTCGGTGGCAAGGTGATCGCGACCATGAAACGGACCGGTGCGGAAGGCGAATTCCGTTCCAACCTGCACCGTGGCGGCAGCGCGGAAGCGATCCGGATTTCGCCTGAAGAACGGTCGACGGCGATCCGCGCGGCAAAGGCCATGGGGCTCAATGTCTGTGGTGTAGACATGCTTCGATCCAATCACGGGCCGGTGGTGATGGAGGTGAATTCCTCTCCGGGGCTGGAAGGCGTGGAGAACGCGACCGGGATCGATGTCGCGGGCAAGATCATCGAATTCCTGATGAAACACGCCACGGCCGGAAAAACGAAAACCAAGGGCAAGGGCTAGGCCGTGGACGATCGCAGAGCTTTCGAGATCGGCAGTTTTAAGGTCGCTCCGGGCGCCCGCAAGACGGTGGATCTACCGGTCAGCGTTCTCTCCGACCACACGCCGGTGAAAATGTCGGTTCATGTCATCCATGGCCGGCGCCCGGGCCCCGTGGTCTTCGTCAGTGCCGCCGTGCACGGTGACGAGGTGATCGGTGTCGAAATCGCGCGGCGGGTTCTGCGCGCGCCGAACCTCGATACGATCAAGGGCACCTTGCTGATTATCCCGATCGTCAACGCTTTCGGGTTTCACAGCCATTCCAGATACCTGCCCGACAGGCGCGATCTCAACCGCTCCTTTCCCGGCAGCGAGAAGGGGTCTCTGGCCGGCCGGCTGGCGAACCTGTTCATGACCGAGATCGTGTGCAAGGCCGACCTCGGCATCGATCTGCATTCGGCGGCGATCCACCGGACCAATCTGCCCCAGATCCGTGTTTCGCCGTCCAAGGATGACACTATGGCTCTTGCCGAGGCCTTCGGTGCCCCGGTCATCCTGACATCGAAGCTTCGGGAAGGCTCCTTGCGCGAAGCCGGTCAGAAAAAGGGCGTCGATATTCTGATTTACGAGGCGGGCGAGGGGCTCCGGTTCGACGAAATGGCGATCCGGGCCGGTGTGTCGGGGATTTTACGGGTGCTGCGCAAGCTCGGCATGATTTCCGGCAAAGGCGTGACCAGGCCCAAGGTTGCGTCGATCCGGACATCGTCCAGTTCCTGGGTGCGGGCGCCGGCGGGCGGTTTGCTCCGGCCTTTCAAGTCGACCGGAGAAGTGGTTGAGCGCGGCGACCTTCTTGGGATCGTCTCCGATCCCTTCGGCGAGGTGGAAAAGGAAATCTTCGCTCCGGACGGCGGACTGATCATCGGCCGCACCAATCTGCCGATCATCTATGAAGGCGACGGCCTGTTCCACATTGCCGCGGTCCGCAAGCATCATGACCCGGAAGGAACGGTCGACAGCCTCACGGCGCAGCACATTGCCGATCCGCTATTCGATGAGGATGAAATCATCTGAGGTCCATGCCCGGTAAATTTTGTTCCAGAGGATTGAAGGTCCTTTGCTTAGCCCCTCTGGAACTGAGCGCTCGGAGCCGTTAAGCTCCGCCCAAATTTCCGCCCCTCTCGCCTGAGAACCTCCTCCCCAGGGCGGCCCACATCACGTTATCAAGGACGTAGCCAGATGAACCAGATGGTCCCAGCCAAGTTCGGTATCGGCGCGCCGGTCCGGCGCAAGGAAGATGCAGCCCTGATCACCGGACACGGCCATTTCACCGACGATTTCGCACCGGAAGGCTGCCAGCATGCCTATGTGCTGCGGTCTGCCATGGCGCATGCGAAGATTTCCGTGTCGGGGCTCGATGAAGCCCGCGCGTTTCCGGGCGTGTCGCTGATCCTGACGGCTGCGGATATTCCGGATCTGAAGACCATGCCGACGAAGGCGGTGATGAAGCAGATCGACGGGACCATGCACAAATGTCCGCCGCAGCCGGTGCTGTGCGGCGATGAAGTACGTTTCGTGGGCGACGCGATCGCCTTCATCGTGGCGGACAGCGTCAATACGGCGAAATCCGCCGCCGAACTGATCGAGGTCGATTACGAGCCGCTCGATGTTGTCGTCGGCGTTGAGGAAGCGCTTGCCGATGGCGCGCCGCTGGTCTGGCCGGAGTTCGGCACCAACAAGGCCTTTACGCTCGGCCATGGCGATGCGGACAAGTGCGCTGCAGCTTTTGAGAAGGCCGCCCATGTCACTAAGATCAAGGTCGTCAACAACCGGCTTGTCGCCAACTACATGGAACCCCGCGTCTGCATCGCCGAGTACGATGCCGGAACGGAGCGGTACACGCTGACCTCGGGCACCCAGGGCGGCCATGGCACCCGTGACGTGATCTGCAACGACATTCTCGGCATCGATCCGTCCCGTCTGCGCGTGGTGACGCCGGACGTGGGCGGTGGTTTCGGCACCAAGATGTTCGTCTACCGCGAGTATCCGCTCAGCCTCGTGGCCGCGGAACGCCTCGGGAAGCCGGTGAAATGGACCGGTGAGCGGACGGAGCATTTCATCACCGACGCGCACGGCCGGGACAATGTCACCACCGCGGAACTGGCATTCGACGCGAACCACAAGATCCTTGGTCTCAAGATCGATGTGCTTGCCGCCATGGGCGCCTATCTGCACCAGTTTGCGCCTTATATCCCTTACGTTGGCACGTCCATGTCGACAGGGCTCTACGACGTGCCGGCGCTCGCCGTGACGGCGACCGGGGTCTATGACAACACGGTTCCGACCGATGCCTACCGCGGTGCCGGCCGGCCGGAAGCCGCTTATCTGATCGAGCGGCTGATTGAAAAGGCGGGACTGGAATCCGGTCTCGGCTCGGCTGAAATCCGCCGCCGCAATTTCGTGCCGTCAGAGAACCTGCCGTACACGACCGCGACCGGCCGCATGTACGACACCGGTGATTTTGCCGGGCATATGGACAAGGCGATGGCGGAAGCCGACTGGGACGGCTTCAAGGCGCGCCAGGAAAAGAGCGCGGCTGAAGGCAAGTACCGCGGCATCGGCATGTGCTGCTATATCGAGGCCTGCGCCTTCCCGGGCGGTGAGGAAGCGACCGTCGAACTCAACGACAACGGCACGGTCACCCTTCTGATCGGCACCCAGTCGAACGGCCAGGGCCATGTGACCGCCTATGGCCAGGTGATCGCCGAGAAGCTCGGCCTCGATCTGGAGCATGTCGAGGTGATCCAGGGCGACACCGACCGGGTGCGCAAGGGCGGCGGTACGGGCGGATCGCGTTCCATTCCGCTGGGGCTTCCGTCGGTCAACGAGGCCTCCAAGATCCTTGTCCAGAAGATCAAGGAACAGGCAGCGCAGCAGCTTGAAACCGGCACGGACGATCTGGAGCTGGTCGACGGCAATGTGCGCGTCGTCGGGACCGACCGTCAGGTCACCCTGGCGGAAGTGGCAGCCCAGGCTTCGGAAAAACTCTCCGGACGCGACGAGGTCAAGCAGGCAGAGGCAACCTATCCGAACGGCAGCCATATCGCCGAGGTGGAAGTCGATCCGGAAACAGGCGATGTAACGATCGAAAACTACGTCATCGTCGACGATTTCGGCGTGACCGTGAACCCGATCCTTCTGGAAGGTCAGGTCCATGGCGGTATTGCCCAGGCGATCAGCCAGGCCTTCTGCGAAAACACGGTCTATGATGAGGACGGCCAACTGCTGACGGCCTCGCTCATGGATTACAAGCTGATCCGGGCCGCCGATCTTCCTTTCTTCAACTTCCAGACAAAGAATGTGCCGTCGACGACCAACGCGCTCGGGATCAAGGGAGCGGGAGAGGCCGGTACCATCGGCGGCTGCGCATCGGTCATGAATGCGCTGCAGATGGCGCTGCGCGACGGCGCCGGTGTTGCCCATATCGACATGCCGGCAACGCCGTTGCGCATCTGGGAAGCGATCCAGGCTGCGAAAGGCTGATCGCCGGTTCCGGCACTAACAGACCAAGGGGCGGCCTGGTGCCGCCCCTTTTTCGTGGCGGATTGGTTTGACGGGCCGGAAAAACCGTCTGCCGTCTTCCTCCGGCGCATTGCGACGGCGCTTCGGGGCCTATGACTCATGAATTACGTATTTACCCGTAGAAAGCACACGGTCTGTTAGGACATGGGTGTTAGAAAATCCGGAATGCGTGCGGGAGGCGCCAAAACGAGTAATCCGGATCCGGCTGGTAAGTCGTATGTTTTCTGTACTGTCATGTATTGCGGTTGATCACGAGTATCGGTTCATCGCTTTTGCCGCGATTGTCTGTGTCGTCGGTTCGTTTCTCACATTGAGTCTCTTCTCCAGGATCAGGAACAGCGCCGGATCCCGGCGGTTTCTCTGGCTGTTGCTGGCCGGACTGGTGGGCGGCAGCACCATCTGGACCACCCATTTCGCCGCCATGCTCGGCTATGTCGCGCCGTTCGGGCGAACCTTCGAACCGGTACTGACCCTGTTGTCGCTGGTCGTAGCCATCGGATCCACAAGCTTCAGCTTCTTCGTCGCGAGCCGGTCGGACGGTTGGCTGATGACCGGACTTGGCGGTCTCCTGTTCGGCCTCGGCGCGGCTTCCATGCATTACATCGGCATGTCGGCTTATCTGGTTCCGGGACTTATCCATTGGGACCAGGGCTTCGTCGCGGCTTCTGCCGTTCTCGGTGGGCTGTTCGGCACGGCAACCACCCTGATCCTGGCAAGATACGGAAAACGCGCGGGATTGTGGGCTGCGACGGCAATGATGGTACTGGGCATCGTTGCCTTGCACTTCACCGGCATGACGGCGATGACCATTGTGCCCTTAAGCGGCATTGACGTGCCGCCGCAGGCCGTCTCGGACGATGTCATGCTCGCGGCCGTCGTCGGCATGACCATGGTCATTATCGTGATCGTCGGATCGGCTTTTTTCATCGATCAGCGAAGCATGGAGGAGGCTGCATCCACCTACCGGCACCTGGCGTTGCACGACCCGTTGACCGGAATGCCGAACCGTTCCTTCCTGAAGAAGAAGGTCGAGGAAGGACGCGACGCCATCAGCGGAGGCACCAGCCGGCTTGCCGTCGTCGCCATCGATCTGGACCGTTTCAAGGACATCAATGACCTCCACGGACAGATGGCTGGGGACAAGCTCCTGCAAAACATTGCCGAGCGATTGCGGGCCGAATTGGCCGAAGATGAATTCATCGCCCGCAACGGCGGCGATGAATTCGTGGCCGTGAAGCGGATTGCGGGCGCTGACCATCAGGCGATGGAATTCGCCGACCGGCTCCGGCGGCAGTTGGATGCGCCCTTCCACTGGGACGGAGAGGCGATCAGCATCGCCACCAGCATCGGCATTTCCCTGGCCCCGCGTGATGGAAATGAGGAGCATGACCTGATCGCGCGTGCAGGGCTTGCCGCGCATCACGCCAAGAAGAACGGTGGCGACCAGGTCGTTTTTTATGAAGCTGCCATGGAGGAAACGAGCAGAGTTCGCGCGTCCATTGCCATGGATCTGAAATCGGCGATCGCGAATGGGGAGCTGGAACTTTTCTACCAGCCCCAGAATGATACGAAGACACGTCGGCTGAAGGGCTTCGAAGCCCTGGTCCGGTGGAACCATCCGAAAAAGGGGCTTATTCCTCCCTCGGATTTCATCCCGGTGGCGGAGGAAACCGGCCTCATCCTGGATATCGGTGCATGGGTTCTGGAAACCGCCTGCCGGACGGCCGCGCACTGGCCCAGGGAGTTTACCGTGGCGGTGAATGTCTCGGCCCGCCAGTTGGCCCAGGAGACCTTGCCGCATCAGGTTGCGGTCGTGCTGGCACGGACCGGGCTGTTCCCCGGCCGTCTCGAAATCGAGCTGACCGAAAGCGGTCTGATCGCGGATCAGGAGCATGCGCTCAAGATCGTTCAGGCGCTGAAGGACCTGGGCGTCAGCGTTGCCATGGACGATTTTGGCACCGGTTACTCCTCGCTTTCGACCTTGCAGAATTTTCCGTTCGACAAGATCAAGATCGACAGGGAGTTCGTCCGAAGCCTGACGTCGAACCAGCAGGCGGTCGCGATCGTCAAATCGACACTTCTGCTCGGTTCGAGCCTGAGTATTCCGGTTCTCGCGGAGGGGGTGGAAACGGAAGACCAGCTGTCCTTCCTGGACGCCGAGGGCTGCCAGTCAGTGCAGGGATTTCTGTTCGGGCAGCCGCTCCGGCTTGAGCAGTGCGAGGAACTGATCCGGGAGGAAATGCAGGGACGGCTGTCCATCCCGCTTGCGTTCGCGACCAAGGCCGGCGTGCGTTGATTTTTCAGGAATCAGGCCTATTGTTGCCCGTGTAACCATATTCTGCCGTTTTTCACCCGTATTCGCCTTGCCATCCCCCATGATGAGACTGCTGCAAGGCTTGTTCCCGGGTGGGTTTCCGGTTTTCTCAAACGACAGAGTGGCCTGTCAGGGCCCGGCGCCCCGCTCTGCCTTTCCCTATCAACGCCGGCCCCTTAGGACGTGATCCATGGCGCTTTCCGGCGCTTCCGCAAAATCACCGGCACAGCCGACTTCCTCCGGGCTGACCCGTGTCGCTCCTGTGCTTGGAATATCCCTGAAACTCGGCTCGACGCTGATGTTCACCATCATGATGGCGATGCTGAAGATGGCCGCGGAAACCGTGCCGATCGGTGAGATTGTCTTTGCCCGCAATTTCTTCGGTATGTTTCCGGTGCTGATCATGGTCGCCTGGCGCGGTGAGCTTGCCTTAGCGCTGAAGACATCCCGTCCGCTCAGCCATCTCGGCCGCTCGTCGGTGGGGATCTCCGCCATGATCCTTTCGTTCACGGGCTTCTCCTTGCTGCCTCTGCCCGATGCCACGGCAATCGGCTTCGCCACGCCGCTGTTCGTGGTGGTGCTTGCCTGGCTGGTGCTGCACGAGACGATCAGGCTCTACCGGTGGAGCGCGGTTGTCATCGGATTTCTCGGTATCCTGATCATCCTGTCGCCCCATATGGGCGAAAGCACCGTCGGCAACGGTCAGATGATCGGAGCGGCCTGTGCCGCCCTGTCGGCGGTCTTTGCCGCCATGGCGATGATCTTCGTGCGCAGGCTGTGCGAAACCGAGCGGACCACGACCATCGTGACCTGGTTTTCAGGCTCGGCCACCCTGCTTGCCCTTTTGACCATTCCGATCGGTTTCGCTTATCCGGACCAGGCGTGGGTCCTGCCGGACGGAGATACGGCCTTTATCCTGATGATGGTCGGTCTTGCCGGCGGCATCGGGCAGATTCTTCTGACCCAGAGCTATCGCTATGCCGATGCCTCGACGATCGCGCCCTTCGACTATGCCAACATGATCTGGGCGGTGATCCTGGGATATGTCCTGTTTGCCGAAGTCCCTCTGCCGGAAGTGCTGATCGGCGCGGCGATCGTCATCGCGGCCGGGATCTTCGTGATCTTCCGGGAACACCGGCTGGGCATCGACAGGACGAAGGCCCGACGCGCGTCGACGCCGTCGAGATCGTGATTGACCGTCGGAAGGCCTTGAAGGTTATTGTCGTTTTCGTGTCCTGGATGCCTTCGACCGTGTGGCGTCTTACCGAAGCTGTGCATTTCGGATGGATTCAACCATCGCTTCGGTAAGCTGTTTTGGTGCGTGCCCGGACAACAGAATGGAACGTCGGGGGACCGGAAGATCGGGGAAACCGTCCACTTCGGTCAACTCTTTCAAGCCGTCACCGACGCAGGACTTCGGCAGCAATCCGACAGCGAACCCGGCACGAAGAGCAGCCTGCAAGCTTGCGAAGCTGCTGCTTTGGAAAGCGACGCGGTGTTGCCGTCCTGCCGCATCCAGGACCTTTACAGGTAAGTCGCGCCAATAGCATTGACGATCAAGTATCGCTAACGGCACCGGTTCATTCTTTGGCCAGCTCTTGCCCTCGCGCGCAGCCCAGACAATCTCCAACGTGCCGAGCGCCTCGCCGCCCACATCATCCAGGCCAGAGCAGACGGCAACATCCAGCTCCCCGGTTCTGACCGCTGTGGCGTATCCCGACGTACAGCCTAGTTTTGCCAGCACCTGAACTTCGGGATGGGAGCGCGCAAACTCCATCAAGATGAGCTCCAGCACATCTTCATCAAAGTCGTCGGGAAGGCCAACTCGAAGCGAGCCGGTCAGCGGCTGCAGGAACAGATTTGCGGCTTCTCTGATCTCGGCGAGGATCGGCTTGGCGCGCGATAGCAACGCCTCTCCGGCTGGTGTCAGGGTCATGCCCTTCGGGGTTCGGATGAACAGGGGGATGCCCAATCCGCTTTCCAGTTTGCGCAGTTGAACACTTATCGCGGACTGGGTTCGGCCGAGCCTGCTTGCGGCTACGGTCATGTTTCCACATTCCGCAATCCTCACAAAGGTCTGCAGAAGATCGGAATCGATGGGCAAGCGTTCGTTTTTATTCATGGAAATGATCGTAATTAATCGTTTTTTTGAAAGCAAGCGCGGCTCTATGGTTCGCCCAGTGCAAGAGGGATGGTCATGGATACGACGCAGGCAATGGTTTTGGTCGGGATTGGGTTTTTCGGGGGCGCGTGGAATGCCATAGCGGGCGGCGCCACGCTCTTCACGTTCCCGGCGCTCATGGCCGTCGGGCTGCCGTCAGTTGTGGCGAATGCCACGAACTACCTGGCTCTATTGCCATCGAATGCGGCAGCTCTTCCCGCCTATCGGGAAGAGTTGCGTGGCCTCGGCAAACAATTGCTCCCGCTGCTTTTCGTGTCAGGCCTTGGCGCGATCATCGGCTCGGTGCTGCTCCTTGCGTCCGATCCGGAGTTTTTTGTCGCGCTGATACCGTTTCTCATTCTCGTGGCGACGGGCCTGTTTGCATTCGGGGATGCCTTGCGTGCCTGGTTGTTGAGAACGATGGGCGATGGTCGTGGCAGCACCGCAATCAATGCAACGCTTTTCGTGTCTTCGATCTATGGCGGGTATTTCGGGGCAGGCCTCGGCATCATCCTGCTTGCGATTGCACAGTTGATGGGTTTCACGAATTTTCACATCGCCAACAGCATCAAGAACCTTCTGGCGACGAGCTTTACAATCTTGAGCATCGTCGTCTTCGGGATCGGCGGGCTCATCGCGTGGCCGCAAGCCGTCGCCATGATTGTGGGCAGCACGGTTGGGGGATATGCAGGGGGGCGTTTGGCCAAACGGATAAACACCCGTTATTTACGCGGCGTGGTCATCGCCTTCGGTCTGGTCCTGTCGCTGATATACTTCGCCCGGACCTTCGCCTGACAATCCCCCCTTCTCCGATTATGAGGGCCATTTTCACGTTCTCCGGAAATGACCGGATTCCTTCTCACGCCAATTCAGCCTCATTTGTGAGGCCGTGACCTAAGCTGCCTGAACTCGAGGGTATTCAGAACGCCTTGAACGGAATGATTGTTTTGATCACGTGATGGCGCGCGGGTTTTGCCGCGCGCCGAATAACATGCCTGTTAGGCAGATGCGGGGAGTTCGAAATCCCTGGGCGCGAAGGGGATCAGGTTTTTCGATCGAAGCGTCTTTGCCCATTTTTCGGCATAGCCATGTGCGTATTGTTCTTTTTCAACACTGGGTTTGGCAAAGTACAAATCTGCCGCCAGATCCATGTCCTCTTGAGCCAACACATCGTTTTCGTAGTGTTGCCAGTGACCCAGTTCATGAAGCAGGGTGCGATAGAGAACTGTGTTTCTGAGTGCCGTTTCCGTTAGTTGGCTGATGGAATGCCGTTTCGTCTTTTCGAACACATGACCGTCTTCGTTAAGACGTTCGAATTCGGCTTTGTCCTCTATGTCCAGCTTGTGGCTCCAGCGCATTTTCGAGCCGAGTTCCTGAGCTTCCAAAAAAATGGCTGATCCGAACAAGTTTCCGATATCTGCCTGATAGATCAGGCGGCCCCAAACCGGGTGTTGCTGGCACTGTTTGCGAGTAGGTTGCCGGAAAACGACATAATCCAGAAAACGATGCTCATCGTCCGGGAGCATCGACAAAAGATGGACAACATCCTCAGGCGAGCATCCGGAACTGAAGCCGTCTCTGGGCTTCTCATACAGGATTTTGATGGTGTCGTCGCCGATGCGGTAATCCTTGACGAAATCCGGACGGATACGTTCGTAGTAACTGCTCCAGTTTCCGCTGCTGTCCTGCCGGCTTTCCGGAATCCGCATCCTGTTTGATTGACCATGGCCCGACGCCGCCGTGCCGATGTTCCGGTTACGACGTTCAGGTTTCCAGACGGGTGTTGGCATACTGTGTCTCCGGGCTTTCCGGAACCATGCCGTCAAATATGGACGGCTCTCAGAAAGCCTTGAATGTAATGATTGTTTTCGTGTCCTGGATGCCGTCGACCGGGTGGACCTTTTCATTGACGAAATGGCCGATGTCCGTCTCATCTTCGACATAGAACTTGACGAGGAGATCGTAGTCGCCGCTGGTCGAGTAGATCTCGCTGGCGATTTCCGCATCCGCAATCCCGTTGGCGACCTTGTAGGTCTCGCCGAGCTTGCATTTGATCATCACGAAAAACGGAATCATGGAACCCTCCAGGAGTTGGCCCGAAATCTCTCTGGTCTCCGACATGGCCCAATTGGCAAGCGCAGTCAATCGCCCGGTCTGATTTCCGGTGCTTGCATTTCGCGCTTTGAGTTGTTAGCTCTCGAAACATCTCATGGGGGTGCCCGGCGTGTCTGACCGGGCTGAGAGGCAAACGGCCAACTCCTTGAACCTGATCCGGTTTGGACCGGCGGAGGGATTTGAGATGACTGTTCTGCAGGCTGCGGCCACCCTGTCATCACCGTACGACTATTCGATTTCCGTTCCGTTTTTCGCGGAGGACCTGTCATGAGCGCTTCGCATCCGGATTTCGATGCCGGCATCGCGGCGGATCTGCTTGAGCGACTGCGGCGGACGGCGCCCCGGGTTCACTGCATTACGAATGCGGTCGCACAGCATTTCACGGCCAACGTTCTTCTGGCGCTGGGCGCTGTTCCCTCCATGACGATTGCGCCAGATGAGGTCGCGGCCTTTGCAGCAGGCGCCGATGCGTTGCTGGTCAATCTTGGAACCCTCGACGACACCCGCCGGGACGCCATTCCCAAGGCGCTTGAGGCAGCAAAGGCGGCCGGAAAGCCGTTTGTCCTCGACCCGGTCTTCGTCAACCGGACTCCGGTGCGCTGTTCCTATGCGCAGGATCTGCTGACGGCGTCGCCGACCGTGCTCAGGGCGAACCGGGACGAACTGGCCGCGCTTTATCCCGGACAGGATCCTCTCGAGGCCCTTTCCCGGACTTCCGTGACGCTGGCGATAACCGGCGCGGAAGACCTGATTACCGGGCCAGGCCAAACCTTGCGTCTCGCCAATGGTCACCCGCTGCTTGCCAGGGTGACGGCGACCGGCTGTGCGGGAGGGGCGGTGATCGCCGCTTTTCTCGCCGTCTCCGACGATCCGGTTCTGGCCGCGGCTGCCGCGCTCACCGTTTTCAATGTCGCCGGTGAAATGGCGGCAGAACGGGCGCGGGGACCGGGCACTCTGGTGCCGGAGCTTCTGGACGCGCTCTACCTGATCGATGAGGTCCAAATCGCTGGCAGGCTGAAACGGGTCTGACCGACCAAAACACGACAGGAGAAAACCATGACCGCCATTGCGGTGACCATCGCAGGCTCCGACTCCGGGGGCGGAGCCGGTATCCAGGCCGATCTGAAAAGCTTTTCCGCCAATGGCGTCTACGGCGCGAGCGTACTGACGGCGCTGACGGCGCAGAACACGCTTGGGGTGAAGGCGATCCACGACGTGCCGCCGGACTTCATCCGGGCTCAGATGGACGCGGTCTATTCGGACTTGAAGGTCAATGCGACCAAGATCGGCATGCTGTCGCAGCCGGAGGTGATCCGTGCGGTTGCCGAAGGGCTTGAGGCCCATAAGACAGGGCCGGTGGTGTTCGACCCGGTGATGGTGGCCGCTTCCGGCGACCCGCTTGTCGCCGATGAGGCCGTTTTGGTCCTGATCGATGTCCTGGTACCCAAAGTGGATCTGATCACGCCGAACCTGCATGAGGCGGCCCGGATGCTCGACGGCGCCGTTGCCGACGGTGAAGACGACATGAACCGGCAGGCGGAGAGGCTGAAAAAACTCGGTGCGAAAGCCGTCCTGTTGAAAGGGGGGCATGGCTCCGGCGCTGAGAGTGTCGACCTGCTTCTCACGGACGGAGGCGAAACCTGGCTGCGGGCGCCGCGCCACGAAACCCGCAACACCCACGGCACAGGATGCACGCTGTCATCGGCGATTGCCGCGGGTCTGGCGAAGGGCGAGCCGATGGAAGAGGCGGTCAGGCTGGCGAAGGCCTATATCACCGCCGCTATTTTCGCCGCAGATAATCTTCACATCGGCGCCGGCCATGGCCCGGTGCACCACTTCTTTGAGTTCTGGGAGAAATAGGATGACGACTCAAGATACCAGCAAGACGTTGTCGCGCCGGTCCGCGCTTGGGTTGGCCGGTGCAGCGGCGGGAACGGTCCTTTCCGCGCCGGCCTTGGCGGCAGACGACAAGGCAACCCTCGAATGGAAGATGGTCACCTCGTGGCCGAAAAACCTGCCCGGCCCGGGCGTGACCGCCCAGCGGATCTGCGACCGGATCACACTGATGTCCGGCGGCCGTCTTCACGTCCGGCTTTTTGCGGCCGGCGAACTGGTGCCGGCACTCGGCGTGTTTGATGCGGTTTCGTCCAATACGGCCCACATGGGTCATACGGCGTCCTTTTTCTGGCAGGGCAAACTGCCGGCGGCGGTGTTCTTCACCGCCATTCCCTTCGGGCTGCTGCCCCTGGAGCATATCACCTGGATCGAGCAGGGCGGCGGCCAGGCACTCTGGGACGAGCTTTACGCGCCGTTCAACATCAAGCCGGTCATGGCCGGAAACACGGGCGTGCAGATGGGCGGCTGGTTCAAGCGCGACATCGATTCGCTGGAAGACCTGAAGGGCCTGAAGATCCGCATGCCGGGGCTTGGCGGTGAAGTCATGCGCAGGCTCGGGGCAACACCGGTCAGCCTGCCGCCGGGCGAACTGTTTCAGGCGCTGCAAAGCGGCGTGATCGATGCGACCGAGTTCCTCGGCCCCTGGAGCGACCGGGCCATGGGCTTTCAGAAGGTGGCAAAGACCTATTACGCGCCCGGTTTCCACGAACCGAACGGCACCGGCGAGGCGCTTTTAAGCAAGACGGCCTTCGAGGGTCTGCCGGAGGACCTGCAGGCGATCGTGCTGGAGGCCTGCAAGGCGGAAAACGGCCGTGCGCTGGCCGAGAGCGAGTGGGAAAACGCCGCCAACCTGAAGGCGCTGCAGGACGTGGACGGCGTGACGATCAAATTCTATCCGGATGACGTCCTTGAAGCCCTGAGGGCGACATCGGCGGAGGTGCTGGACGAGTTTGCCGCCCGGGATGTTCTCAGCGGGAAGATCTACGACAGCTACAAGGCGGCACGGGCGCAGCTCGCGCCCTGGTCGAACGTGTCCATCCGCCGCTTCCTGAGCGCGCGGGACGGCGACGAAGCATAAGATTGGTGCGCCGGACAGGAGGACCTGCCCGGCGCATGTTTTCGTCCAGCTATTCGGCCACGACCTTCTGGGTCTGCTCGCCGATGCCGGCAATGCCGAGGCGGACCTCGTCGCCGGGCTTCAGGAAGAGTTGCGGCTTCATGCCCATGCCGACACCGGGAGGCGTTCCGGTGGTGACCACATCGCCGGGCTCCAGCATCATGATCGTGGAGAGATAGGCGACCAGCGTCTTGACGGGGAAGATCATCGTCGAGGTGTTGCCGGTCTGGCGGCGCTCGCCGTTGACATCCAGGAACAGGTCCAGGTTTTGCGGGTCCGCGATCTCGTCGCCGGTGACCAGCACGGGACCGAGCGGACCGAAGGTCGGCGCGCTCTTGCCCTTGATCCACTGGCCGGTGCCGTCGATCTGCCAGGCGCGTTCGGAGACGTCATTGCAGACGGTGTAGCCGGCGACATAGTCGAGTGCATCATCTTCGGTGACCTGCCAGGCCTTCTTCGAGATGATAAACGCGAGCTCGACTTCCCAATCGAGTTTCGACGCGCCGCGCGGATAGACGATGTCGTCGTTCGGACCGCTCAGGCTGCTCGGTGCCTTGGAGAATACAAGCGGCTCCGCCGGGATCGGCAGTCCGGACTCCTTGGCATGGTCGGCATAGTTCAGGCCGATGGCGATGAAATGGCCGGTCCGGGAGATCGGCGCGCCCAGGCGCGGCGATCCCTCGACGGCGGGCAGGCTTGCCGGGTCGATCTGCTTCAACCGCTCCAGGTTCCCGCTTTCATAGGCTGCGGCGTCCAGGTCGGCGATATGGGCCGACAGGTCCCGCAATTGGCCGGAACTGTCGATCAGGCCGGGCTTCTCGGTGCCGGCTTCTCCGTAGCGAACGAGTTTCATGTCTGTCTCCCAATCAGGTTTTGGACGGGCGCGATGCCGCGGCAGGACGTGCCCACTCAGAAGGCTGCCGGATAGAGGCCGCCGTCCAGCAGGATGTTCTGGCCGGTGATGTAGCCGGCATGGACCGAGCACAGGAATGCGCAGGTCTGGCCGAATTCCTCCGCGTTGCCGAAGCGGCCCATGGGGATTTCGGCGGCCTGTGCGGCACGGACATCCTCGATGCTCTTGCCGCTCATCTGCGCGGCTCTCTCGAAGCCGCCGCGCAGACGGTCGGTGTCCATCTTGCCGGGAAGGATGTTGTTGATCGTCACGCCGGTGCCGGCGATCTGGCGGCAAACGCCGGCCAGGAAGGCCGTCAGGCCTGCGCGGGCGCCGCTCGACAGGTCCAGTCCCTCGATCGGCATGCGCACCGACATGGAGGTGATGTTGACCACACGTCCGAAACCGCGCGCCTGCATGCCGGGGACCAGCGCCTGGATCAGCTCGATCGGCGTGACCATGTTCTGGACAACGCCGTCCAGCATCGCCTCGCGGGTCAGCTCGGTATAGTCCTTGCGGGGCGGTCCGCCATTGTTGTTGACGAGGATGTCGGCGTCGGGGCAGGCGTCCAGGAGGGCCTTCTGGCCGTCGCTGGTGGAAACGTCGGCGGCAACGCTGGTCACGCCGACGTTGAAGCGGTTCTTAATGTCTGCGGCGGTTTTCGCCAGGGTTTCTTCGTTGCGTCCGTTCAGGACGACATCGCAGCCGGCTTCCGCCAGTGCGAAGGCGCACCCGCGTCCCAGTCCGCGGCTGGAGGCGCACACGATTGCCTTGCGGCCGGCAATTCCAAGATCCATCTCCGTTCCCTTCGAGTCTTCCGTTCATGCCAGGATTTCAGGAACGGCACAGTGTCTTTTGCGGGAGCGGATTGCAAGGGCCAAGCAGAAGGGATCTGTACCTCTCCAGGTGCCCCGGAGTCAGGACGCCGGAGCGCAGTCGGCAAGCAGGGGACGGCAGATTAAACGGGAGCCTTTCCGGCTGTGGCTTAACACCCATTCGCGCAAACGGCGAAGTGTCATAATAATGATACCTGAATCAAGTCTAAGGCGCTCCAATGAATGAATTGGAGTGGAAGTTATGTCAGCGCCAGACAAGTCGCGACATTACCGGGCACTGTTTATTTCGGATGTTCATCTGGGAACCCGAGGTTGTCAGGCAGATTTGCTTCTCGAGTTCCTGAAGGTGAACGATGCCGAGACGGTCTATCTGGTCGGCGATATCGTGGACGGATGGCGTCTGAAGCGGTCCTGGTACTGGCCGCAGCCGCATAATGACGTGGTTCAGAAGATCCTGCGCAAGGGCCGCAAAGGCGCCCGCATCGTCTACATTCCGGGTAATCACGACGAGTTTCTGCGCGATTTCCTCGGAACCCATTTCGGTGGGGTCGAAGTGACCGACAGCATCATCCATGAGACCGCGGACGGAAGAAACTATCTGGTCATTCACGGCGACCAGTTCGACGTGGTGATCCGGCATGCCAAATGGCTCGCCTTCTTCGGCGACAAGGCCTATGTGACCGCGCTGGGCCTGAATACCTGGGTCAATGTCGCGCGCCGCCGCGTCGGCCTGACCTATTGGTCCCTGTCCGCCTGGGCAAAGCTCAAGGTGAAGAACGCGGTGAATTTCATCGGCCGGTTCGAAGAGGCCCTGTCCGACGAAGCGCGTCGACAGGGTGTTCACGGCGTGATCTGCGGGCATATTCACCATGCCGCGGACCGGGACTTTAACGGCATCCACTATATCAATACGGGTGACTGGGTCGAAAGCTGCACCGCCGTGGCCGAGCACCATGATGGAACCTTCGAGGTGATCCGATGGGTCAATCCGGCGCAAACCGAAGCGGTTCCGGTACCGGCCAAGGAGCGTCCGGTCGCCGCATGACATCCATTCTGATTGTTACGGATGCCTGGCATCCGCAAATCAATGGCGTGGTGCGCTCGCTGGAGCGTACCGCAGAGGAACTGGAAGCCATGGGGGTCCGGGTCGAGTTCCTCACTCCGCAAGCCTTTCGCACTCTTCCCTGTCCGACCTATCCTGAAATCCGCCTGTCCCTGACCCATACCGGTACAGTGCGGCGGATGATCGCCGACTATGCTTGCGACCATCTGCACATCGCAACCGAAGGGCCTCTGGGTTTGATGGCGGCATCCGCCGCACGCAAGCTGGGCCAGCCGTTCACGACCAGTTATCACACCCGCTTTCCCGAATATGTCTCGGCCCGGCTGCCGGTCCCGCTTTCCTGGTCTTACAGCTGGCTCCGAAGGTTCCATAATGCCGGGGTCGGCTGCATGGTCGCGACCCGGTCGCTGGAAGACGATCTGCGCGCTCGCGGTTTCAACAATCTGATGCGCTGGTCGCGCGGGGTCGATGAGACGATCTTCAAACCTTACAATGACTCGGTCCTGCCGGCGGATCTGCCGCGACCGATCTTCATGAATGTCGGCCGGGTCGCCGTTGAAAAAAACATCAAGGCTTTTCTGGATCTCGACCTGCCGGGTAGCAAGGTGGTGGTGGGCGCAGGCCCTCAGCTCGAAACCTTGAAGCGCGACTATCCGGAAACCCATTTCACCGGTCCGAAGGTTGGAGAAGATCTGGCACGCCACTATGCCTCCGCCGATGTCTTCGTATTCCCGTCCCTGACGGATACCTTCGGCAACGTGCTCCTGGAGGCACTGGCGTGCGGGGTGCCGGTTGCCGCCTATCCGGTCATGGGACCGCTCGATGTCATCGGCGATACCGGAGCAGGGGTGCTTTCCGACAACTTGCAGGAAGCGGCACTCGCCGCGCTGGATGTTCCCAGAGACCATTGCCGTAAAATGGCTTTGAACTACACCTGGGCGGCGAGCGCTCAGCAGTTTCTCGACAATGCCCGGCTTGCCCGGGACAGGGATGCTGTCGCCGCTGCTGCTTGAGCTAGTCTGTTTTCCATTCGGCTGAATGATGCTAGGTCTTGATGAAGCCGGCCGTTCTGGCCGGGGGATTCTCGTACTTGTTCAGGAAAAGCGATCATGACCGACTGCGTGGCGCGCGCCGATATCGAGGCTGCCCGGAAGCGCCTGGAAGCCTATGCCGTCAAGACGCCGTTGCTTCGGTTTCCGGTCCTGGACGAAGCCGTCGGCGGAACGGTCCTCATCAAGCCGGAAAGCCTGCAGAGAACGGGATCCTTCAAGTTTCGCGGGGCGTTCAACCGGATCAGTCAGATCCCGGAAACGGACAGGTCCAGGGGTGTGGTGGCGTGTTCGTCGGGCAATCATGCACAGGGCGTGGCTGCCAGTGCCAAACTTCTCGGAATTCCGGCGACGATCGTCATGCCGGAGGACGCGCCGGCGATCAAATTGCAGCGGACGCGGGATTACGGGGCGACCATCGTCACCTATGACCGGTCGACGGAAGACCGGGATGCGATTGCTTCGGAGATTTGCGCCAGGACCGGTGCCGTTCTGGTGCATCCTTATAATGATCCGCAGGTGATTGCCGGACAGGGAACAGTCGGCGCTGAAATCGCCGAGCAGGCCAAGGCCCTAAACCTTCTGCCTGATGCGGTGCTGGCCTGCACCGGCGGCGGAGGCTTATCGAGCGGAATTGCACTGGCCCTGGAAAGCGATCTGCCGGATGCGGTGTTTCACACGGTCGAACCGGAAGGCTTTGACGATTACGCCCGCTCACTTGCCTTTGGAAAGCGCGTTGCCAATGACAAGCTGTCAGGATCGGTCTGCGATGCGCTGATGTCGCATGAGCCAGGCGAAAACGGCTTTGCAATTCTGAATCGCCTCGGCGTTCAAGGCCTGACGGTTTCAGATGGTGAGGTCCTTGCAGCTGTTGCGTTTGCCTTCACGGAATTGAAGCTTGTGGTGGAGCCGGGAGGGGCTGCGGCGTTGGCTGCCGTTCTGTCCGGGAAGATATCCGCTGCCGGTAAGGTTCTCGCCGTGGTTCTGACGGGAGGAAACATAGATCCCGCCATGATGCAGAGGGCACTTGATAATAAGGGATACTTATAAAATACATCGCAAAGATATTTTATGTTGTGCGGGTTGTGTTAGAGAATTAAGTTTTATTTCCATCACTTTACGTAATATGATGTTTATATGACGTAATTTTATAGAATAAATCTATTTTGTTCATATTTGTTCTATTTTTCTGCAATCTTTCCTGAGTGTAACTCACTTCCGTTTCCATCTTTTACGCAATTCATTCTCCGAAATTAACCTAAACATAAACCCTGACGGGCTAAAGCCTTATGGAAATGTTCGGTGAGGTCGTTGGGTACTTCTTAAATATTTACCCAGCCGTATCTGGCCGGCGATCGCGGATATCGGAAATCGGCCAGGCTAACCCGCAGGCCTGGCCTAGTAACACGTAAATTATATGAGGATGTGATGTCGGACCAAGGCATTCATAATCGCGTCAGGTTTTTTAAACTCTCCAGCGAGGACTATGAGACGGCTCGCTCGGTCTGGCCCTTTGTGAAGAGCAATCTGAAGCCGGTGCTCGAGGACTTTTACGCCCATGTGGAGACGGTTCCTCATCTGGCAGGTCTCGTGGGCAAGGACCATTCGCGCCTGATGGCGGCCCAGGAGCGGCACTGGGAAAACCTGTTTACCTCCGGTGTCAGCGCCGACTACGTGGAAAGCGCGCAGCGCATCGGGCTTGCCCATGTGCGCATTGGTCTGGATCCGACCTGGTACATCGGCGGCTATTCCTTTTTCCTGAACAGGCTGATCAGCCTGTTGCAGCGAAAATATCGCTTTTCATCCGGCAAGTCGGCCAAGGTGCTGCAAGCGATTACCAAGCTCATCATGCTGGATATGGATGTCGCCATTTCCACCTACCACGACAAGATGATTGCGGACGCGGAAGCCCGTGAAGAGAGCATCCGGCAGGCGATTAACGAGTTTGATGGCGTCATGGAGGAGGCGATGACGTCCTTCGGCTCCGCTTCAAACGATATGGCGCAGACCTCGGAAACCCTTCTGTCGGCGGCGACCGATATCAACCAGCGTATGTCCAGGATGGAGCAGTCCTCCGGAGAGACGGCAAACGGTGTTCAATCGGGGGCTGCCGCCACGGAGGAAATGACCAGTTCGATCGAGGAAATCGGACGCCAGGCGGCCATGTCCAGCAGCGTCGCCCAGAAAGCGGTCGACGGCGCGCAGAAAACAAATCGCTCGGTTCAGGAACTCGCAACCGTTGCCGAGAAGGTCGGCTCCGTGATCGGTTTGATTTCGGAAATCGCGGAACAGACCAATCTTCTGGCTCTGAATGCCACCATTGAAGCCGCCCGGGCCGGTGAGATGGGCAGGGGATTTGCCGTCGTCGCCGCGGAGGTGAAAGATCTCGCCGGACAGACGACCAAGGCGACCGAAGAGATTACCGATCAGATTGCCGCGATTCAGCGGGCGACGCGGCAATCGGCGCGCGATATCGAGGAAATCACGGAAACCATCAACCAGGTTTCGGAGATCGCGACCAATATCGCGTCTGCCGTCGAAGAACAGACGGTTGCGGCTTCCGAGATCTCGCAGAATGTTCAGATTGCTGCGTCCGGCGCCCGGGACTTCTCCCAGGAAATCATGGCCGTGCGGACCACTTTGGGTGAATCGGAACGCTCCGCCGGCAAGGTCTCGGAAATGTCCGGCCATTTGAAAAGCCATGCCGAGCGCCTCGAACTGGAAGCCAGGACCTTCTTCAGCAAGGTCCAGGCCCGGTAGCCCAAACGGTCCGTCTCAGGCTGACAGCGAAACGAAAAAAGGCGCCGTGGTTTCGGCGCCTTTTTTGTGTTCGAAACGAATTCAGATCAGTTGAACAATGCCTGCCGCTCGGCCTCTGACAGCTCTTCCAGCGGATCCTTGGCTTCTGCTTCGGCGCTTTCTTCTTCGGCCTGTTCCCAATCCGCATCGGCGGCGGCTTCGCTCGCCTCGGCGTCGAACAGCTTGTCGATTGCCGCTTCGTCGAGAACTTCGGCACTTAAATCGTCATCGGCTTCAGCCGTATCGACAGGCGGAATATCGTCGTCTGCTGCCGCTTCCGCCATTGAAACGTCTTCGCCGTCATCACCTGCATCCGGTCCGAACATGTCGTCGATCGCGGCGGCGTCCATGACGTCGTCGGCGCCGTCGTCCGCGGCCATGAGGGCTTCGATGTCAGCCTCGCTGGCGACCGATGCTGCCGCGTGGCCGGAATCCGGCTGGGTGTCGGCATCAAAGGACGCGGAATGGGCCTTGTGCGTTTCCTCCAGGGCGGCGTCAAACACATCCCCGGAAACGGCCATCAGCTCGTCGACATTGGTCTGGCTGACGCCATGACCTTCCCTCTGCGGTCCGTTCAGCAGATGGGCGTCCGGACGGGTGTCCACCGGACCGGCGTCTTCCTCGGCTTCGTGATCCTCGATGCCCCAGATGCTGATCATCAGGTTGATACGGCTTTCCAGATAGCGCAGGACCTGCACCACCTTGGTGGTCCGCTGACCGGTCAGGTCCTGGAACGAGCAGGCCATGAAGATCTCGGTCGCCTTTGCGTCGATATCGTCGCAGACAGCGTCTTCGGCCCCCTGTTCGCGCAGCGTCCAGGCTTTTTCCTGGATCTGCTCGGCGGCTTCCAGGATCGACTGGGTCGCGCCTTCGGTCTGGGTTACAATGGCATCGAGTTCGTGGGAGGCGTCAATAAACCGGTTGGTGTGATCGCCTTCCTGCTTGATGTTGGCGATTTCGAGCTTGGTGCGCTCGATCGCATCATGCATTTCGGCAATATCCAGCCGGATCCGGTCCAGGTCCGGAACCTTGCGCTGCCGGGTCATGGTCTTCTCAAGGCGGTGAATGGCCGCGAGAATTTCCTGCGTTTCCGGCGTCTGGTTGCGCTTTACAAACTCGGCCAGGAACCGTCTGCCCCGATCAGACTCCATGAGCGTCTGTTCCAGGGTGCGGTATTCGATCTCTCCGATTGAATCCGGCTCCGTCTGTGCTTCCTTAGTCTGCATCTGAATCGTTTCTCAGCTTGCCTTGGGCCACAAATAGCCGTAACTCGGACGACTTCCCGATCAGCCTAGAGGCATAATCGTTAACATTGCTTTAGGCGGTCCGACGGATTTAAGCATTATGCCAGAAACAAAGACGGGCCTTCCGGGATGGGTCGGCGCATTATTTGCCAGCCATTTCCTCGGTTTCGGCCTTTTTCTGCCGTTCTTTCCGCTTGTCTTGGAGGCGCGCGGTTTAACTGTCGATGAAATAGGTTTTGTCCTCGGTCTCAGCACGGTTGTCCGGATCGCGGCCAATCCGGTCCTGACAAACCTGTCCGACCGGACCGGCCGTCGCCGGATCTCCATTTTTGCCTATTCCGTCCTGAGTGGCGTGTTCCTCGGTGGATTTGCCGCCACCAGCGGCATCACCAGCGCCTGGGTGACCGTCGCCGGCCTGATGGCTTTCTGGTCGCCCATCGTGCCTTTGTGCGATGCATATGCCCTGGATGTCGTTCGCAATACCGGGGCGGATTATGCGCGGATGCGTCTCTGGGGGTCGGTTGCGTTCGTGGTCGCAAACCTGGTCGGCGGCTGGCTGGTTTCAGTGGGGAGCCCGCTGCTCCTGGTTGCCGGCCTTGCCGTCAGCGTCCTGTCGACGGGGGTCGTTGCCATCTGCCTGCCGGGGCAGGCCTCCCGCCATGAGGAGGAGCAAGCCGGACCGGACAAACCGGCAGCCGTGTTCAGGTCACCCTGGTTTATTGCGGTGCTGTGGATCGGCGGATTGCTGCAGGCAACCCACGCGGCCTACTACGGTTTCAGTACGATCTACTGGGTGAGTGCGGGCATCGACAAGCTGTCCATCGGCTCCCTGTGGGCAATCGGGGTCGTGGCCGAGATTGCCCTGTTTTACGTGGCCAAGCGCCTGAACACGCGCTTCGGTCCGCTGCAATTCCTGATGATCGCGGCGGGCGGCTCCATCGTCCGCTGGGGCCTGTTTCCCTTTGCCGAGGACCTCGTGGCGATCGCTGCGCTCCAGATCCTGCATGCGATATCCTTCGGGGCGGCCCATCTGGGTGCGGTCAGTCTTCTATCGAAGGTCGTGCCGCGGAAATGGTCCGCCACCGGACAGGGGCTTCTGTCCACATCCAGCGGGCTGCAGCTTGCGCTCGGTCTGGCCATTTGCGGACCGCTCTACAATCTCAATCCAGGCTATCCGTTCTGGGTCATGGCGCTGGCCGCAGCTGTGGCGCTTGCTGCGCTTCTGCTCCTGCGGCCGCTCCTGACGGCAAAGCTGCAGGCAGAAGGTGACAGGCTGTCCGGCGGATCCTAAAGCATCGCTGCCGGGTCAGCCCCAAAGGGCCGGTTCGGGCGGATAAAGCAGGCTGCCTTCGAATTTCAGTCCCGGTTCACGATCTTTCGTCAACAGCAGCGGGCCGTCGAGATCCACATAGTCGGCGGTCTGCGCCAGCAGCATGGCAGGTGCCATGGCAAGCGATGTGCCGAGCATGCAGCCGATCATGGTCTTGAACTCGAGGGTCCTTGCGTCCTTCAGGAGCAGAAGGGCCTCTGTCAGGCCTCCGGCCTTGTCGAGCTTGATATTGACCGCGTCATAGCGCTTGCGCAGGGAGGCGAGATCCTTGCGGGTATGCAGGCTCTCATCCGCGCAGACAGTAACCGGGCGGGCCAGGCTCTCCAGGGCGCCGTCATCGCTTGCCGGCAGCGGCTGTTCGATGAGTTCGACGCCGGTCTCCAGGCAGGCGGCCATGTTTTCGGCAAAACAGCTTGCGTCCCAGGCTTCGTTGGCATCGATGATCAGACGCGCATCGGGGGCATTGGCGCGCACGGCGCGGAGGCGCTCCGGATCGCCGGCGCCGGCGAGCTTGACCTTCAACAACGGTCGAGAGGCCGCCTTGCGGGCCGCCTCTGCCATGGTCTCGGGCGTGCCGACGCTGATGGTATAGGCGGTCGTGACCGGTTTCAGGGCGGCCAGGCCTGCGAGATCGGCTGCCGTTTTTCCAGATATCTTTGCTTCCAGATCCCAGAAGGCACAGTCGACCGCGTTGCGGGCAGCACCTGCGGGCATGGCAGCCTGCAGTTCCGCTCGGGTCATCCCGGCCTCGATGCCGGGGGCGATCGCCCGGATCTGCTCCGCCACGCTGTCCAGGCTTTCGCCGTAGCGGGCGTAAGGCACGCATTCGCCGTGACCCCGGACGGAGCCGTCGTTCAGTGTCACGACAAGGACTTCGGCATGGGTGCGGCTGCCGCGGGAAATGGCGAAGCCCCCCGCGATCTCGAAACGTTCGGTGTCCAGGCTGACGGAGATGCTCATGGGGCGCCGTATTCCGACACGACCTGATCGACGATGGCGTCCATGCCGAAGCGGACCGGATCGGTGGCCGGCAGGCCGTGTTCTTCGCCGATCTTGGCGAGATAGCCCCAGGCCTCGGATTCACCCATGGCGGCGGTGTTCACCGCAATCCCGATGCAATGAATGTCCGGATTGGTCAGCTTGCCGCATTGAATGGTCAGGTCGATGACCTGCTGGATGGTCGGCAGGGGCGTCTGCACGCCGCGCATGTTGGTCCGGGTGGGCTCATGGCAGACGATGAAGGCATCGGGCTGAGATCCGTGCAGAAGACCCAGTGTCACGCCGGCAAAGGAGGGGTGGAACAAGGAGCCCTGACCCTCGATGATCTGCCAGTGATCGTCATCGGTTGCCGGTGAAATCCACTCGGCGGCCCCGGAGATGAAATCGGCGACCACCGCATCCAGCGCAACACCCCGGCCGGAGATGAAGACACCGGTCTGGCCGGTGGCGCAGAAACTGCTCTTGTAACCCCGATCGACCATTGCCTTGTCCATGGCAAGAGCGGTGTATTTCTTGCCGACCGAGCAGTCGGTTCCGACCGCCAGGATCCGCTTGCCGCTGCGCTTCGTGCCCTTGCCGGTGGCAAAGGTCTCGCTGGAATGGCGCACATCGTGGAGTTTCCGGCCGGTTCGTTCCGCGGTTTCGCGGATGGCATCGACGCTGCCCAAGCGGACATGCAGGCCGCTGGCGACGTCCATGCCGGCCTCAAGCGCCTCGACGATCGAAGCGACCCAATGTTCGGGCAGGCGACCGCCCGCATTCACGGCGCCGACGATCATCGTCTTTGCGCCTTTTGCGGCCGCATCGGCGATGGCCATGTCGGGCAGGCCTGTATCCGCCACGCAGCCTTCAAGACGATTCTGGCCCAGGCACCAGTCCTTTCGCCAGTCGACGATGCCAGTGGCCGTCTTGGCCGCCAGCGCGTCGGGAACGTCTCCGAGAAACAAAAGATACGGGTGTTTGATTTCCATGGCGCATATTTCCGGTTTCGGGGCGGAACTGTCCGGTAATCGGGTATTTTGATCACGCTTGCGCGCCAAATCCCGATTGCCGTTCGGTTCGAGGGGCCCATGTCTGGACGATGAACTCTGCTCTCAGGTATAGGAGGGAGTGCATCCGAGCGACAAGGGGGTCATGCAGCCTCAATGGCATTCCTGGATAAAATTATCGCGCCGGCGTTCAGTCTCGACGGTTCGGTTCCCGGACGGAAGACCCTGGCGCTGACCGGCGACTGGACGGTCAATTCGGCGGAACGCGCGGAAAAGCTGCTCGGGTCCATCGATCTTGCCCCGGTGCAGATCGTTTGCATCGACATTTCCAGGATCGACAGCCTCGACACCAGCGGTGCATGGCTGGTGCACCGTTTTCGCGGAGCTCTCGAGTTCGGTGGCAAGCGCACAGAACTGATTGGACTGGATGAAAAGCGCAAGATCCTGTTCCGCGAACTGGAAAAGCATCATCCGCCGGCCTGGAAACCGGATCGCCAGAGGTTCTCGATCGTCGGTTTTCTCGAGGCGACCGGCCGCGTCGGGGTCGATGTCGTCAAGGACGCGCTGGCGATGCTGAATATCCTCGGTACGCTCGGCGCCGTGCTCGCAACGGTTCTGCCGCATCCGAGACGGTTGCGGAGCATATCGGTCGCGGTTCAGTTCGACCGGTCCTGCATCGGCGGCGTTCCGATCGTTGCCCTCATGAGCTTCCTGATCGGGGCCATCATCTCACAGCAGGGCGGTTTCTATCTGAAACAGTTCGGGGCCGACGTCTATGTGGTGGATCTGGCAGGTATTCTGATCCTGCGGGAGATGGGAGTGATCCTCACCGCGATCATGGTGGCAGGCCGGTCCGGGTCCGCCTTTACCGCGGAACTGGGGTCCATGCGCATGCAGGAGGAGGTCGACGCACTGCATGTGATCGGCATGAGCGTGACGGAAGTCCTGGTCCTGCCGAGGATTCTCGCGCTGATGATCGCCTTGCCGATCCTGACCTTCATTTCGGACATCTCGGCCCTGATCGGGTCCGGTCTGGTGACGTGGGTCTATCTGGATATTCCGCCCCAGGCCTTCCTCGTGCAGCTTCAGGCGGCGATTTCGACAAAAACCCTTATGATCGGTCTGGTCAAAGCCCCGTTCATGGCGCTGATCGTCGGTCTGATTGCCTGCGTGGAAGGTCTGAAGGTCGAGGGATCGTCGGAATCGCTCGGCCGTCACACGACCATGTCGGTTGTGAAAGCCATTTTTCTGGTTATCGTGGTGGACGGCGTTTTCGCCATCTTTTTCGCTGCCATCGGTGTCTAGGTCTTTGATTTCAGGAAAGCAGTTTCATGTCACTGGCCGAACTATCCATAGACGACACCGTCGATCAGGAACCTGCGACTGGCGATGACATTATCCTGTCCGCCAAAGGGGTCACGGTCGGTTTCGGCACCAAGATCATCCTTCAGGATCTCGATCTCGATGTCCGGCGCGGAGAAATCTTAGGCTTCGTCGGCGGTTCGGGAACGGGCAAGTCGGTCCTGATGCGGGCGATTCTCGGTCTGACGCCAAAGCAAGCCGGGACGATCAGTGTTTTCGGTCACGATCTTACGGGTGTTACGCCTGCGATCCGCAAGTCCATCGAACGGCGCTGGGGGGTCTTGTTTCAGCAGGGCGCCCTGTTTTCGTCGCTTACCGTGAAACAGAACGTCCAGGTGCCCATGCGGGAGCACCTCAGGCTGTCGCCGCAGCTGATGGACGAACTGGCGCTGTTGAAGCTCGAGTTGGTCGGTTTGTCGCAGGACGCGGCCGACAAGTTGCCGTCGGAGCTTTCGGGCGGCATGATCAAGAGGGCCAGTTTGGCGCGTGCGCTTGCACTCGACCCGGATTTGGTGTTTCTGGACGAGCCGACCTCGGGTCTCGATCCGATCGGGGCGGCTGCATTTGACGAACTGATTAAGAATCTCAGTGAGACGCTCGGTTTGACGGTCTATATGGTAACGCACGATCTGGACAGCCTGCATTCCATCTGCGACCGGATAGCCGTTCTGGCGGACAAGAAGGTATTGGCGATCGGCACCCTGGACGACATGATGAAAAACGACCACCCCTGGATCAAATCCTATTTCCAGGGCACGCGCGCTTTGCGCCGGATGTAAGGGCCGTATCATGGAAACCCGGGCCAACTATATCCTGATCGGCAGCTTCATGATGGCGGTGCTCCTGGGCTCGTTCCTGTTCGTCTATTGGCTCGCCGTCACCGCGGAATCCCGGGAAAACGTCTTCGTGAGGATTATCTTTCCGGCCCCCGTCACGGGCCTGCCGGTCGGTGGACAGGTGTTGTTCAACGGTATCCCGATCGGCAACGTCAGCGCGCTGGATTTCGACCCTCAAAATCCGAAGGTCGTGGTGGCGACTGTCCGGGTCAAACCCCACACACCACTCCGGACGGATACGACTGCATCCCTCAATTTTACCGGCCTGACAGGTGTGGCCTACGTGGATCTGAACGGCGGCAGTCTGGATGCGCCTTTGCTGATCAAGCCGGATTCGGATGAAGTCCCGGTCATGCATGCCGAACGGTCCCTGTTCGACGATATCGTCAGCGGGGCACGGGATGTTCTCAAACAAGCCGATTCGGCGCTGAGCAGCATTGACGGTTTCCTGAAGGAAAACAGTCCGACGGTGACCAAAACATTGAAGAACGTTGAGGAATTCTCCTCCGCACTGGCCGCCAATTCCGATGGCGTGTCCGACTTCATGGCAAACCTGTCATCGGTTTCCAAGGCTCTGACCGGGCTTTCAGGGCGTATGGAGAAACTGGTCAACGAGGGAGAACGGATCCTGGCCGCCGTTCCCTCCGACGATGTCACCAAGATCGTCCAGAATATCACGGAGTTCTCCGATGGCCTGGCCAGTGCGCGCCAGAGTATCGACAAGGTCATGGCCGATGCGGAGATGGCGGCAAAGGATCTGCAAGCCTTTACCGGCGGCCTGAACAGCAGCCTGGAAGACGTGCAGAACATCGTCAAGGCGGTCGATCCGGAGGATGTCAGGAAGACGGTGCAGGGGGCTGCGGCGATCGGAGAGCTGCTTGAAAAGCGCAGCCCGGAAATCGACAGCCTGATCGCATCCACATCTACGGCCATGGATAACATCAGCGAAATTTCGGGGACCATCCGGGACCGGAAGGAAGCCATTTCCGACGTGATCAAGAGCACCAACACGGTGATCAGCAAGGTCGACACGTTCATTACGCGCGGGAACGAGCTTGCCCAGGCAATCGATCCGGACCGGGTGTCGAATATCGTGGCCAATGCGGACACTTTCAGCGCGGGGTTGAACAGCACGCTTGGGAATGTCGATCAGATCGTCGCCAATATCGACCCGCAAAAAGTGGGTGAGGCGGTTGATGGAGCGGCTGCGGTGGTGGCGAACATCAACGCGCAGAAAGAGCAGATCAACGAGATCATCGCGTCGACGAAATCTACGATCCAGAATTTCGAAGCGTTTTCGGCAACCGTGCGGGGCGAGGATGAGCGCATCGTTGCGCTGGTCGACGATGTGCGTGCCGCCGCCAATGCCTTCACGCAAACGCTCACAGATGCCGACGGTATCCTGAAGGCTGTGGACCCGGATCAGGTGTCGAATATCGTCGGCTCGGTTGCCAATGTCACGGGCGGCCTGTCGGAGAACAAGGACAGCATCGACGCCATGATTGCCTCGGCGCGCAATGCCGCGGCCAATGTGGAAAAGATGACGAACGACCTGTCGCAACGCACGCCTGATGTCGACCAGATCATCACCGACGCAAAGGAAATGACCGCGACACTGAATGCGACATCCACGCGGATCCAGGGGATCGTGGATCAGGTCGGGACCATGGTCGAGGGTGACGGCGAAGGCCTGGTGGTCGAGGCGACAAAAGCGGCCACGGCCATTCGCAAGGTGGCCGAAGCCTTCGAATCGCGGGCCGATTCGATTGCCGGTGGCCTGTCGAAGTTCGCAAACCAGGGGTCCGCGGACTTCGTTGCCGCGATGTCGCAGGTCAATCGGACACTTGTCTCGATCCAGCGGGCGGTAGAGAGTTTCGATCGGAACCCGAACCGGATCATTTTCGGCGGCGAAGCAGTGCCGACCTACACGGGCGGCGGACACAGAAGATAATCGGCGGCCGGACACACGGGTGAGGCTGCGGAAAGGCTTATGGGGGCTTTTAAGGCATGAGTAGCGGATCGGCACATATCAGCCGAAGGCGGTTCCTGGGCGTTTGCGGGGCCGGACTGACGCTTGCCGGCTGCGCCAGCTCGGGCCCTGCCGCGCTTTACGGCATTGATGCGGCCAGCGTCCCGGCAAGCGGCCAGCGCCAGAAAAGCAAACAGGTCCTGGTGCCGCGGCCGCGTGCCCTGAAGGCACTGGATACCGAGTTCATCGCCGTGGTCGACAAGGGCCCGGTCTACAGCTACTTCCCCAAGGTTGCCTGGGCCGATTCCCTGCCCAGTGTGGTGCAGTCCAAGATCGTCCAGACCCTGGAAAACACCAATCGCCTGCGCGGTGTCGGTTTCCCGGGCGAAGGCTTGCTGATCGACTATCAGCTGCAGACGGATCTCAGGGCCTTTGAATTCCATGTCGACGGCACCGACAGAGGGGTTGTCGTGATCGCTGCCAAGCTGGTCAACGATCGCAACGGCCGCACAGTCGCCAACAGGGTGTTTCGCGCTGAAGTTGCGTCCGGCGGGACCTCCGTCGATCAGGCGGTCGCCGCGATGAACAGCGCCGCCGACCGGGTTTTCTCCGAAATGGCCCTTTGGATCCTGGCAAGGGTCTGAGCGGCCCCTTCCTGCTTCGGTCGAAACGGCCCGGGTCGGATTTTTTCCCAAAGTCAGGCAATCCATGCATTCTTTTGTTGCCTAACCGTCCTGCTCAAGCGACACTTAGTTCCAAATGTAACTAACAGGCGCCTGCCTGGCCTTATGGATTGCGTTGTCGCTGATCCGGCCGGCGGAAAGACCTGGATCAGGAGGACGTGCATCCAATGGGGCGAGGGCGGACATGAGCGGACAAGTATCGGTTTCAGATGAAGTCCGGTTCGATCTTCAGGCGTTTCTGCCGTATCGGATTCGCGTTTTCTATACCGACGTGACGAGTACGTTGTCGGAAATCTACATCCGGGACCATCGCCTGACACCATCTGAATGGCGCTCCATGGCAATCCTCGGCGCCACCGGCCGAATGCCGGCAACGGAAATCGTCGAACGCTCGAGCATGGACAAGGTGTCTGTCAGCCGGGCAGTGAAGAAAATGTATGAGCGCGGCCTTCTGGAAAAAACCAATAATGCCGAAGACGGCCGGAGTTCGCTGCTGAGCCTTTCCGAAAAGGGTCGGGCCATCTATTTCGATCTTGTGCCCAAGATGCTGTCGGCGGAGGCGCGCATGTTCGACGGGGTCAGCGATGAGGAAGTGTCGGCCTTTGTCGCGACCATGGCAAAGGTCCGCAAAAACCTGCAGAAGGCCTAGGACATGAACTCATAAATGAGGTTGAAATGGTATGAGCCGATTTGTCCGGATGCGAGGCGCAAGGTCGCAGGAAACCACCCGGTTTTCAAGAACTTGCAACGCTGCAGCCGGGCAAATCGGCCATATCCTGAAAGGACGCCGAAACGGCTTCGATCTGCTGCGTCGAACCGCTCAATCGGGCAGTAAGCCCGCTTCTCGCACTTCTCCTTGCAGCTCTTCGCCGTTTACAGCGCCATTCCAGCCTCATTTATGAGGCCATGTCCTAGAGCATCGGGCGATAACTTTGAACCATTTGGCCGGTGCGCTTTTGCCCGCTGACTGCATTGGCTTGCGCTTGTGGTGGGAAAGGTTTCAGTCGACGCTTTCCACCCGTTCAGGCAGGGAATAGGCCTCCCATTTGCTCCGCGGAATTTCGCGGCCGACGGCGAATTCGAAAGCGACGACGGATGTCAGGTCCGCGGTGGTCTCGCATCTGAACCGGATTTCATACCAGCTGTTACCGTGGTGAAAGGCTCCGCCGTCGGCTTCGATCGCCTGGCGGCCGGTGAGCCGCACATCTGATTCTGCATAGGCGACCAGAAAATTCGGCTTGAAGCTGGGGTTCCAGCGATGGACCTGTTCCAGGGCTTCGAGATTGCACAGCTGGATGATCCGGTCCTCGCTTACGAGCTGACGCAGGCGCATTTTCGCCTTCCGGCTCTTGGGGTTGTCCAGGATAGCGGCGGCATAAAGCTGCTTGGCCCGGATCATACCGTCTGGCGTTTCCAGCCGGGCGGTCCGGGCTTCCACGGCGGTATCGTCCGACGGGGTGGGAGAGGGAGGTGCATCGTCCATCCGTTCTACCGGCGCCGTGTCCTCCGGCACGGGTTCGAGATCCGGGGATGGAATGATCGGGACGGGGGTGGGCACGATGATTTCGACCGCTATTCCCTTGATGATCTCCGGCTGGGGAAGATGTTTCAACGGGTTCAGGCCAAGCGCAGTTCCGGCGAGGAGATGAACGACAAGGGCGAAGCCGGCCCAGAGCCAGATCGTCCTGTCTTCATGGAAGAGCGCCGAGTTCCACATGCCTGGAACGACCTGTCCTCATGGTTCGCTGTTTTCGGGAAATCGAAAAACAAGCCCGCCGGTACCCCTACGACGGCGGAAAAGGGTAGCGACAGGATGAGGCGGTGATCAGGGCATAAAAAAGGCGGCCATGGGGCCGCCTTTTCCGTGTTCGGGGTTTTTCCGTCTTAATCGAGACGTCCGCTGGCATGAGCCAGCATGGTGTAGACCTTGCCGGTATCCGACGTCAGGTATGTCTGACCCAGCATGTTGTCCCGGTCGTTGCGCGAAACCTGGGCGAGCAGTTGCTCGAAATCGGCCACATAACGTTCCACGGCGGTGCGGAATTCCGGATCGCGGGAGTATTTCTGGCTGATTTCATCAAAGGTCTGCTGACCCTGCAGGGTGTAGAGCCGGCGGGTAAAGACATGCCGTTCGCCCCGCTTGTAGCGGTCCCACAGGTCGACGAAGGTTTCGTGATCGATGGCCCGGGCGATGTCCACGGACAGCGAGTTCAGGCTTTCCACCGTGTTCAGGGATGCGCGCTCCTTGTTGGGAGAGGCATCTTCCTCATCGCGCGAGGCACGGCGAAGCAGGTCGGAGACCCAACCCTTGCCGGCGCTCTGCGGTTCGCTTGCCGGTGACGGCCGCCGCGGCGCTTCGCTCTGCCGGGACGGAGCGGATGCCCGCGGAGCCGGCTGGCTCGGTGCCTGGGACCGGCTCGGAACCTGGAAGGCGGGAGCGGGGGCTGCGGCTTGCGGGGCAGGTGCCGCCGCAGCGGTAGCCGATGCGGTGCGCTCCTGCGGCCGCGAGATATCGAGCGCATTGGACTGTCTTGCGACGATGTCGGACAGTTCGGTCAGCGCCCGGATCTGCTCGTTGACGACCTTGCGCAGGGCCGCGGTGGATTCTTCCGCTTCGTCCGGCAGGTTGAGGACGCCCTGCTTGAGCTCGTTGCGGGTGGCTTCGAGTTCGCGGTGGACGTCGCGGGCCGTGTCGCGCATGCGCATTGCGGCCTCGTTGAAACGTTCGGACGCATCGGAAACCGTGCGCGACATTTCCGACATGATGTCGTCCTGAGCGGAGCGGATCGCATCGCGGGCCTTCTGGCCTTCCATGCCGGCCGTAAGCCGCATGGATTCGAACTGCTCGGTGACCTGCTTGGTGGCCGCTTCAGCGGCCGCGCCCAGCATGCCTGCGGCTTCGCGGGCCTTGTCGTCGGCTGTCTCCAGCGTCTGCGACAGGGTCTCGGTGAAGGACCGCATGAGCTTGTCGACGGCTTCCGTCTTGGTCAGCAGCGTGTCGGCGACCTCTTCGATTGCGGTCTTGCGTTCGGAGACACGTCCCTCGACGGAGCGGTTGGTGTCTTCCAGATAGCGGGCCGCGGAGGTCAGCTCTTCAGTCTGATTGCCGAACTTGTCGGTCAGGTTGCGGACGTCGGCGAGCGTGGTCATGACCACATCGCGCAGAGCATCCACCTGTTCGCCAATCAGGCCGGTCGTGCTGGTGGTATCGGTTACCGCCCGATCCACGGCGACCCGGAACTCGTTCACGCGACGGCCGAGGCTGACCTCGACGTCGTTGAGGTTCGTTCCGGCAGCGGTGAGGACGGTCTGCAGGTTGGCGTTCGTGTCCTCAAGCTTGGTGAGGATCTCCGTGACATCGGCTTCAAGCTGCTGCTTGGTGGAGAGCAGGGACTTGGTCGCCTGGCTGCTCCGCTCGTCGATGCTGGCAACGATCCGCTCGCCGGCGTCCATAAGGGAGCGGGTGGCGTTGAGACCGTTCTGGGCGAAGGTATCCGCGACTTCCTTGCCCTTGATGTTAATGGCATCGAGGATCGCGGTGTGGATCTCGCCGATGCGGCCGGTCAGGTCGGTCGCCCGTGCCTCGATGGCGGTAATCAGGGCGTTGCCGTCGGTGCCGATCAGCTTGGAGAACTCGCCGGACCGGTCGCCGAAGGCCTGGTTGAGGGTCGAGGCCTTTTCGAGCATTTCGGAGGCAACCGCATTGCCGCGCTGAACCAGAAGTTCGGCCGCTTCGTTGACCGCGCTGTGGACGCGGGCGCGAACCGTGTCGGCCTCGCCGGACATGCGGCCCCGGATATCTTCCAGGGTCTTGTTCAGGGTGAGGCGGGCCTGCTCACTTTCCGCGGACAGGTTGCCGGAGATCTCGGCGATGGTGCGGGACAGGTCGCTGCGGACCTTCTCGCTCTCGCCGGTCAGGGAGCCGGAGAATTCGGCGATCGTGCCGGCATAAAGCGTGCGGGCCTTTTCGCTTTCGGCGGTCAATGTACGTGCGGCGTCGGCGACGGCCGACAGAAGCAGGCCGCGGACCTTTTCCCCTTCGCCGGACATCTTTTCAGAAGCACCGTTGAGGGCTTCCTGAATGATGTCGTGCATCCGGGTGCTTTCGGTGGACAGCGTGCTGCCGGCTTCCGAAATGATCTGGGTGAGCAGATCGCGGGCCTTTTCGGTTTCTGTGCTGAGCGCGCCGGAAATGCTTTCCAGGCGATCGTTGAGCACCGTTTCCAGCTGGCCGGCACGGGTGTCCAGGGTCTCGGCGACTTCGAACACCTTGGCGCCCAGGGAGACATTGATCTCGGCAATGCGTTCCGACAGGGACTCCGTCAGTTCTTCGCTCTGGCGGGCAAGAACCGTCCCGGCCTCGGCAAGGCGATTGTCGAGCGCGGTCGTCATTTCGCCCTGTCCGTCGACGAAGGCCTTGGCGATTTCCTTGGTCCGGTTGATCAGGGTTTCACTGATCTGGCGAGCCCGGTTGTCCAGGGTTTCGTCGATCCGCTCGGTGCCGGAGGTCATGGTGAGCGCCAGATGTTCCGCTTTTTCGGAAATGGCGCCGGTTGCGACGTCGACATGTTCGGTCAGAATGCGGCCGATTTCCTGTGCCCGTTCAGCCAGGGTGTTGCCGGCGGCTTCAACCCGCTGGCCGAGCTGAAGCGTGATCGCATCGGAACGGTCGGCAAGGACGTCGGTGATGTTGCGGGTCTTGTCTTCCAGCGTGTCGCTGATGCTGACCGTGCGCTGATCGATGGCATCGGAAAGAAGTGCGGTCCGCGTTTCAAGCGCCGCCTCGAAGGAGGCCGTGCGCTGATCGAGGGTCAGGTCGATCGTGTTGATACGGCTGTCGAGCGCAGCGTCCAGGCTGCTGATGCGGGTATCGAGTGCTGCCTCGAAGGAGTTGGTCCGCTGATCGAGGGTCAGGTCGATCGTGTTGATGCGGCTGTCGAGCGAAGCATCCAGGTTGCTGATGCGGGTATCGAGGGCCGCTTCGAAGGAACTGGTCCGCTGGTCGAGGGTCAGGTCGATCGTGTTGATACGGCTATCAAGCGACGCATCCAGGCTGGTCAGGCGGGTTTCGAGTGCCTCGGTCAGGATCTGGGTCTTGGCATCGAAGGCATCGACCAGCTGGCCGCCACGTTCGGTGACAAGTCCTTCCAGATCGTTCAGGCGGCTCGACAGGCCTTCCTGCAACTGCTGGCCCTGGACCTCGATGGTCTGGGTGATGTTGTTGCCCACCTCGGCAAACTCCGCGGTGACACGTTCGCCACGGCTCGCGACGAGTTCGGCAAGCTGGGTGCCCGTGTCGGCCAGCTTCTGGGTGATCGCGGAGGTTTCGTAGCCGAGGGATGCGGAGATTTCGGTGGTGATCGAGTTCATGGCTTCGCGGAACAGAACGCTCTGCTCTTCCATGGTCGACGCGATTTCCCGGCCGCGCTCTGCCAGACGCTCGTCCAGTTCGATGCCGTTGACGGAAATTGCCGTGTAGATGCGCTCGGAAATACCGCCGAGTTTTTCCGCCAGTTCGCCGCCGCGTACGGTGATCGTTTCAGTGAGGGACCCTGCGGTCTCGTCGAGCTTGGAGGCGATTTCGCCGCCGCGCAGGGACAGGTCGACAACGATCGACTCGCCCGTGCCGCGCAGGATCTCGGCGACCTCGGTGCTGCGGTCGGACAGGGTGTCGACGATTTCCGCGCCCTTGACGGAAATGGTGTTGGTGACTTCCTGGCCGCGTTCGGAAATGCTTTCCACGACCCGGTCGCCGGTTTCGGCGAGCGCCGTATCCAGGCTGGTGACGCGGGAATCGACCGTGTTGATCAGCTCTTCGGTGCGCGACGTGATCGTGTCGATCAGTCGGCCGCTGGTCAAAGACAGGTTGGCGTTGATTTCTTCGCCGCGCAGGGTGATCGCCTCGCCGACGGTCGCGCCGGTGGATTCCATCGAGGTGCGGAATTCTTCCGCCTTGTCGCTCAACGTCTGGACGACGTGGTTGCTGGAAGCCGAAAGGGTTTCGTTGATGTCGGTGCCCTTGGCGGACAGGGTCTCGACGAAGCTGGCCGCGGTCTGGGCGAACTGCTCGTTGATGTCGGTGCCGCGGGTGGTCAGCGTTTCCCAAAGCTGGGTACCGGTCGACGACAGGTTTTCAACCAGATCGTTGCCGGTGGTGCTGAGTTGGGTGACGTAATCGTCTGCACGCGCAGTCAACGAGTCGACCATCTCGTTTCCGGTCGCGCTCAACTGCGTGACATAGTCGTCCGCGCGCAGGGACAGCGCTTCGATCATCCGTTCGGTCGCGGAATCGACCGAGGTGCCGAACTGGTCCGACGTGGAGGAGAGCTGAGCGGCGAAGCTTTCATGCGCGCCGGAAATGGTTTCGCGGACCCGTTCCGCATTGATGGCGATGGATTCACGCTGGCTGACCAGTTCCTCGATCAGCGAGCGGATCTTCAGTTCGTTCTCATTGTAGGACCGCTCCAGCGACGAGACCTCGTTATGGACGAGGACTTCCAGTTCGCTGGCCCGGGCGATGGCGCGTTCGATCCCGTCCCCCATGGCGGACACTTCGCGGCGGATGGCCTGTCCCACGCTGAGGATGGATTCCTTGGCCATGCTTTCCGGCTCTGCGAGGCGCAGGGCAACCTCGGTCATGCCGCGGGCGACGATGCGCATTTCCTGCGCGCGCCAGATCATCATGGCCATGACGAAGAAGAAGATGACCGGGACGACGATGCCGATGCCGGCCAGAATCAGTGCAGGCGAATTCGCAATGGAGCCGAAGTCGGTGATCGTGGAGAGCTGGTCGCCGAAGGAAGACGCGAACAGGCTGCTGCCGACGCCGATCCACAGCACGCTAAGGGCGAGCGCACCCCAGAATGGTGTCGAGGACGGGCGGCGCTGAAGCGCGAAAATAAGGTTGCCGATATTGCGGCGGTCATCGTTGGCTGCAGGCG
>NZ_CAXXSJ010000054.1:0-18079 GCF_963675095.2 uncultured Roseibium sp.
AACGCGATGTTTTCGAAGGAACTGATCTCGCTTTATGCCGGCGAAAACCTGCCCCCGGTCGACATGCAATATGTCGATTTCGTGCACTGGGAACAGGCCTGGCTCGCGTCCGATGCCTGCCGGGCCCAGATCGATTTCTGGCGCGACAGGATCGATGCCGACGATCCCCCGCTCGCCCTGCCGCTCGATCATCCGCGCCCGGCCGTGATGAGCCATGACGGCGCCATGGTCGGCCGCACATTGTCCGCCGATCTGACGGCGCGCCTGCGCGCGTTCGCGCGAACCGAGCGCGTCAGTCTGTTTCACCTGCTGGTGTCGGCGCTGATGGTGCTGCTCTATCGCATCACCGGCGACGAGACGATCAGCATCGGCACCTCGGCGGCCAACCGCAACACGCGGGCCTTTCAGGACGTGATGGGCCTGTTCGTCAACACTCTGGTGCTGCGCGCTCCGGTTAGTGGCGCAACGAGCCTCCGCGCCTTCCTGCACGCAACCGGCGAGACCTGCAAACAGGCGCTCCTCAGGCAGGAGCTGCCGTTCGAGAAACTGACTTCGGAGCGCGCGCCGCGCCGCGATCTCGGGGTGCATCCGCTGTTCCAGGTGATGTTCGTGCACCAGAACGTACCATCGCTCTACGGCCCCGCCGGCATGGGGCTGGCTCCGGTCAAGCTCGATTACGGGGCGACCAAATTCGACCTCAACCTCTGGGCCGAGGAGATCGGCGACGAACTGGTGCTGAGCCTGTTCTATGCCCGAAACCTGTTCGAGCGTTCGAGCGTCGAGCGGATGCTCGACCATTACGAAGGCGTGCTCGGCGGCCTGCTCGATCAGCCGGACGAGATGATCGGCCGGCTCGGCTTTTTTGCCCCGGAACCGGACCTGCCGGCGCCGGTGCCGCAGAGCGGCGGCGAGGAAAGCTTTGTGAGCCGCTTCGAGCGCCAGGTGGCGCTCGCGCCCGATGCCGCCGCCGTGCGCGATGCGCGGCAGACGCTCAGTTATGACGGGCTCAACAGGGCCGCCAACCGGCTTGCGGCGCGCCTCGGCAGCCTCGGCGCCGCGCCGGACGTGCCCGTTGCCCTCATGGTCTCGCGCAATGCCGACATGGTCATCGGGGTGTTGGGCGTCATGAAAGCAGGCGCGCCCTACCTGCCGCTCGATCCGGGCCTGCCGGAAGAGCGGCTGGCGACGCTTCTCGCCGACGCCGGGGTGCGGGTCATTGTCACGGATGCGGCCCATGACGATCGGATCGGGGCGCTTGGGGTCGGCGAAATCGTAGGCCTCGACAGCATCGACGGCGAGAACGATGCCAACCCACCGGTGCCGCCCGGACTGCGGGATGCCGCCTATATCATCTACACTTCGGGCACCACCGGCGTGCCGAAGGGCGTGTGCGTCGAGCACCGCCAGCTGATGAGTTACGTCGATGCGATCTGGCCGCGCATGGGGCTTGGCGTCGGCGACAGTTTCGCGACGGTCTCCCCGCTTTCGGCCGATCTCGGCAACACCATGATCTTCCCACCGCTGGCCAATGGCGGCTGCGTCACCGTCATCGCGGAGGAGCTGGTCACCGATGCCGCCGGTTTCGCGGCGCAGATGGCCGCTCATCCGGTTGATTGCCTCAAGATCGTGCCGTCGCACCTTGGCGCCCTCATCGAGGCCGGCGACGTGCTGCCGCGCAAGCTGCTCGTTCTCGGCGGCGAAGCCGCGTCCGGCGGGCTCATCGCCGCCATCCGCGCCCGCCGTCCCGATCTGCGCATCCTCAACCATTACGGCCCGACGGAAACCACCATCGGCGTGCTGACCCACGAGCTGCCGATTCCTTGTGCGGGCGAAACACCGCCGCTCGGCAAACCGCTGGCGGGTGCGCGCGTGTTCGTCCTCGATCGTGACGGCAACCACGTGCCGCGCGGGATTCCGGGCGAGATCTTCATCGGCGGCGCGTCGGTGGCGCGCGGTTACTGGAACCGCCCGGATCTGACCGCCGAGCGCTTCGTTCCCGATCCGGAGCTGCCGGGCGGTCGGCTCTACAGGACCGGCGACAGGGGACGCGTCGATGACGGCGGTATTTTGGTCTTCGAGGGCCGCGTCGACCGCCAGATCAAGCTACGCGGCCATCGTGTCGAGCCTGCAGAGATCGAAGCGGCGCTCGAACGCCACGAAGCCGTAGCTCAGGCGGTCGTGCAGCTGGATTCGCGGGGACGCATCGTCGCCCATGTCCGGACGATTGCGCCAGTCGAGATCCGCATGCTTGCCGACGCCCTGCGGGCGCAGCTGCCGGCCCATATGGTGCCGGCCACGATCACGCGCGTCGCGTCCATGCCGCTGACGGCAAATGGCAAGCTCAATGCCCGCGCGCTGCTGAACGGGACCGAAGGCGACGCGGCATTGCCCGGACGGGCGCCGCGGGACGAGATCGAACTTGCCCTGACCCGGATCTGGAAGGACATGCTCGGCCTCGAAACCCTCGGCATCGACGACGATTTCTTCGCGCTTGGCGGCCATTCGTTGCTGGCGGTGCAGCTGATGAGCCGGATCGGACGCCGCTTCGGCCACAACCTGCCTTTGGCCAGCCTTTTCGAACACAACACGATTGCGCGGCTGGCGCCGCTGTTGCGTAGCGGTGCGCCGGCCGGCTTTTCGCCATTGGTGACGATCCAGTCGGCGGGCGATGCACCGGGCGTCGTCTTCGTGCATCCGGCCGGCGGCAATGTGCTGTGCTTTTACGATCTGGCCGAGGCGCTGGGACGCGACAGGCCGTTTTTCGCCCTTCAGGCCGATCTCGACGAGCCTGACCACGCGGTGCCCGACATTGCCCGGCGCTATCTTGCGGCCCTGCCGCCCGAGCCGCCGGCGCTGATCGGCGGTTGGTCGATGGGCGCTCTGATCGGTTTCGAGATCGCCGCGCGCTATGCCGACCTTTATGGCGTCGCGCCACCGGTCGCCGTGCTCGACCAGCTGGCGCCGGTCTCGGGCCTGCCGGTCGCCGAAGAGGCGGACGATCTGACGCTCATGCTTTCTTACGCCAAAAAAGTGGCCGAGCTCGTCGGACAAAAAGATATCGGGCTCGATCCCCAGGCGCTGCGCGCCGCGACCCCCGCCGAACAAACAGAACTGTTCCTCGACAGCTTCGTGCGCCACGGCCTCGCGCCGGATGGCACGACAAGCGCCCAGTTCCGGCGCTATCTCGATCTCATGCTGGCGCATAATCGCACGACGCAGGCCTACCGCCCGTCGGCGCCCTATGCCGGACGCATCATCGTGTTCAGGGCCGAGGAGGCCCTCGATCCGATCCAGGCCGCCGCGCGCCCGCGGGACCTCGGTTGGCAGCGCTTCTCGCTCCAGAAGGTGACAGTGGTGCCGGTGCCGGGAAACCATGTCTCGATCATGCGCAAGCCCAATGTCACCCTGCTCGCCCAAAACCTGCTGACCGAACTGTCGGCAACGGCCGCGAGCTGACCGGCTTCGCACCTAGAAAATAAGCCGGTGCAGCGGCAACAGCGCCGCCCCGAGATGGGCGGGGTCGCCCTGCAGTTCGCTGACGACCAGATCCGGCATCGCCAGGCGCTGGTCGCGGAAGGTGCCCCTGCCGATCTCGACGAACAGCCGGCGCAGCGCGTCCGGCGCCTCGCCGCCGAAAAAGATCGCACCGGGATCGATCGTTGCCTGCAGGGCGCGCAGCGCCAGCTGCAGCTGCGGTTTCACGTCCTCCAGCCACTCGGCGACGCCCGGCCAGTCGGGCTGGAAACGCGCGGTCAGGTCGCGCACGGAAGTCGTGTGGATGTTGTGCTCGGACAAGACGTTGATGAGCTGGCTGAGCGCCGGACGGCGCGGCAACTCGGTCTTGTCGTAGACGGCGCTGATTTCGCCGGCATTGCCATGCGCCCCGCGAAACGCCGCGCCCTCGGCGAAGATTCCGCAGCCGAAACCGTGGTTGAAGGACAAATAGGCGATGCAGTCGTGGCCCGCGCCGGCGCCGAGATAATGTTCGGCGATGGCGCTCGAGGTCGCATTGTTCTCCGCAAAGGCCGGCAGGCCGAGCGCCTCGTTGAACAGGGCCTCGAGCGCAATGCCCTGCCAGGACGCGAGCGGCAGGGGCGGAAAGAACACGTCAGGTGCGCCGCCCCGGAACCCCTGCATGGACACGCCGATCCCGACCAGGACCCTGTTCGTCCTGTTGGCCGCGGTCCAGTCCGAAAGCTTGGCTTTGAGCACATCGAGAACCGCGTCCGGCCTGATCGGATCGAAGTGAAGCGTTTCCTCGAACAGCGGCTTTCCCGCCAGAGTGACGAGGCAGAACCGCACGTCCTCGGTGCCGATCGAGACGCCCGCCGAGGTATAGTGGTCGGGATCGACAAAAAGCGTCGGGCTCGGCTTGCCGCGCCCGACGATGCGGGCCTCGCCGTAGCGCAGGTAAACGCGCTTTTCGAGACTGTCGACCAGCCGATGCACCGACTGCTGGGACAGATCGGTCTTCTCGGTCACCGCCGAACGGGCGATTTCTCCCGACCGCAGCACGATCGCCATGATCTTTCGTTCGCTCGCGGTCAGCTGGCAGGTCGAATCAAGTTGCCTTTTGTCGCTCATGATCTGCCTGACTGCGTCGGAACCTGCGGGGCGATGTCGCCATACTCGCGACGGGGGAGCGCCAGTTCAAGCCATATCACTTGACAAGCGTCATATTAATATCACCAATGACAGGTAATAATTCGGCTTGTCCTGGAGAATACCCGGCTGCGTTCCGCCTCGCGCAGGGACCGCATCGTTTTTCCTAAACCCGGAGACCGCAATGACTGCTCTGACCTGGTCGGAATCCGCCGACCGGCGCAAGGAAATCATCGACCACATCTCGGGCCGCAATCCCGTCAGGGCGCATCCGCCTGCGATCACGGCGCCGGGCGAAGGCGGCAAGTTCACGCCCGCAGGCGAGGTGCTGAATTTCCCCGGCAACACCTTCATTTGCCACATCGGTCGCAACTCGCGCTTTTTCGACGCGCTTTGCGACATGCAGGACGAGTTGAAGGCGATGTATTACGCCGACCACTTTTCCTTCCTGCCCAAGCCGAGCTTCCACATGACCGTGTTCTGCGGCATTTCCGGATCGCCCCTGGGTTCGGACGGCCTGCCCGAGGGTTTTCAGCCCGGCACGTCACTCGGCGAGGTCAGCGCCGGCTATCTGGCAAGACTTGAGAGTGAAACCGGCCGCGCCGGATTTGTGGTCCGTCCCACTGGCCTGCGGCTGCCGGCAACAATCGAGATGGAACCGCTCAACCCGGAGGAAAGCGACAAGCTGCGCGGCATGCGCACAAAGCTTCAGGCCCTGACCGGGCTTTATCGCGAGGATTTTCCGACCTATCGCTTCCATGTCAGCATGGCCTATCTCATCAAATGGCTGATGCCCGACGAGGCAGAGATCGTCATGTGCGAAGCCGAGCGCCTGTTTGCCAAATACTGCCTCGCTCTCGAGGAGCCGGTTGTGCTCGGGCCGGTCGAATTCTGCGAATTCGACACAATGCATCATTTCGCAAAGCTCGGCCTGCTCAGCCCGGAAGGCTTCGTCCCCGCGAGCCGCTGACAATGGCGCGAGAGGAACGCCGGGCCGACGTCACGCGTCGCAAGGTGTGCCTCATGCGCCATATCAAGGCTGGCGGCCCCGTCTCGCTCTGGATGACGGAGCGCCGGCAGGGCCGTCACTTGATGGGAACAAGGTTCAGATTGGCCTTTGTGCCGGTATTGCCGAGCGTTCTGAGCATCACGGCATATTTGCCGCCACAGACATTGATCAGACCCGTCGCGGTGGCGTTCTGGAAGCTGATATGCGCATAGGCCCATGCGGCGCATTCGCCATTGCTCGTAGACACCGAGACCGACTGGCATTTTCTTGGCTTGATGGCCTCGAAGCCCGAAACGGTGCCCCCTTTCACGCTGAAGCTGACAACCTGCGCATTCGAGATCGCGTTGCAGATGGTGATGCGATGTGCGCCCGCCGAAGCGTCAACGACAGTAAAAGTCAGTGCGATCAAGAAAACCAGACAAATACAATAGAGTTTAGTGATCATATTCATGGCCAATCTCCGCTAAAATACCGAAAACCGGAATGCGAGATTATTGTCTATAATAGAGTAAAGAACAAGAGTTGCGCCTGTTGGCGTCCTCATGACCCATTTCTGTGCAGTCATCGCCGGAAATGGCGGACTCATTGTGCCAACGGAAATTTCCGGGCAAATGCCCCGGTTCCGACAATCGGGTCGAGTCGGCGACCGAAGTTCGACGTGCTGGATGCTGCAGAGTGCGGACTCCTAGACCGAGTTCATTCTAACGATCTGGCTTTCTCCTGCCGCAAACAGTGCTGCGAGCAGTGAACAGGACAAACTGCAAACTGGATCCGGCAGCCGCGGTCTCAACCCGAGATGCCCCAATAGGGCGCTGCGCCGCCAGCGGAACGCACCGGTTTGCCATCTCCATTCGTGCTGGCCATGACCGGCGATGGCAAAGGGCAAATCGCATTCGGCATCCGCGAGAACGCGCGTTTCCACTCCGGATGTGTTCTGGATTGTTTTTGTGGGCAATACCCGTCGAGCCGCCGCGCAAGCGGCGACGACCACGAAATGTCCGGAAAATTCAAGTTTGGCGCACCCGGCGAGTTGGGGTCCTGCCACAGGCGTCAGGTCGTTATCGACACTCAGCAATATCAATGGCTTAGACCATAGAGGGTTCGATGTGAAGGGGCGTTTTTGGTCTACCGTTTGGTCTACCCTTCGGCTTTCCGAGGGGAAGCCGATGATGACCCCTAGGATTGCCTCTGGTGCTCCAGGGGCGGACACCTTGGTGCATGGTACGCCCCCGGTCAGTTTGACAGGTGCCGAAGGGGGTGCCGGGGGGGGGTAGACTGGGCACCAGCCCCCTACGTATCCAGTCTCACATTTTTGGGCCGAAAGGGCGTCCCCACGGTGTCCCGAGGACCGGCTCCAGAATGCTCCGCGCGACGGGTACGTGTCCCTCGTCTAGAGGCGAAAGCGTTTTTCCCGATGGGGAGTAGCGGCCATATATGCATCGCTGTGTGCGGCCGCACCGGTGGGGCGAGACTGCTGCTTTCCCTGTTCAGGCCCCTCCATGCCAGAAATTACTAGTAATGGGAGAGGGGGTACTGGAGGCTGCCTGGAGGCGGGATTGGAGGTGCCTGTCCCAAGAGGTAGCCTTGGAAGGGGACCACCCCGCCCCCTTTCCTAGTTGGACCCTTTGCCGTGTAGGTAGGAGTAGAGGGGGGCTGTCCTTTCCAGGAGGAGGTCGTCCCCACCCTGGCCGTTGAGGGTGTCTTGTCTGTCCTTGCACCGCTCCGTCAGCATTCCGCCGTCCGCCGCCGTCCCCACTTCGCGAACTCCTAAGGCTCAACTCGGGAGCGAACATGGAAGGGAGGGCGACTCAGCGCTCTTCGAGCCAGAAGCGCTCGTCGCCGTCGCAGCAAACCGGCTCTTCCCAAAGAGCTACTAGCCATCCCGGAAGCGACCGGCGGGAGATCGGGCGAAAGCCAAGTCGCGAGTCCGAACAGTAGTAGTCGCCAAGCTTCCGGCATTGCTCGTTTGAGATTTCGTCTCCGTCAGGGTGTGCCTTTAGGATGACCAGGAGGCCGGGGCGCCCGAGAATATGCCGAGCCTCGCGCATCAGACGTTGAGTAAGGTGTCTGCCTCTCGACTCCGGCTCTACTTCTGCTCGTTCAAGTAGCGCAACAGCTCCTGCCATCTCCAAGTCGTCTGTATCGACTTGCAGCGTCTTGGCGATCAATGCTTTCCGCTCAACCAGGATTTCAAAGGCTTCTGCCGCATGTGCGCTTCGATCATCAAAGCGGTCGAAATATGCCTGGTCCTCAAAGGAGTCCGGCAGGTAGCCGGGTTGCAGGAGAAATCCCTCCAGCCTCCCCACCGTCTCACCGGGAGCATCTTCACGGCTGTCGGTGTCGTACTTATCGCACGAAACAGAGAAGTCCAGCGTATGCGGCTCGTCGGCACGCTTGGATATTTTGGTGCTGATCGTGAAGTATGGCTCGCTTTCGAACATGGTTTCTTCCGCTTTCCCGTATGCAGGCACCGCTCGCATGTCCCGTTTGAGCTGGTGCCAAAACATTCCTCCGAGGACCGTGACAAGATGGCTCTGCCATCGCGTGCCAGCAACCAGATTGCATCAATCTGACACACCCAGTTCGAGGCAACGTGCTCTATGAACTAAGAAAATGGCCTACTTGCGCAGCGCCGCTATTTGGGCCTTATGCGGCGCAGGACTTTGAACATGCTGGACCTCGACTACTCGCGACCACTCAGGCTCTGGTATACCGTCGATCATTGGGCGTTCGACGATCTGGAGAGCCGTTTGCTTCGTGAGTGCTATCCAGAAAGCCTCCCGGAGGCCGCGCCCGTCAACCTCAGGGTTCTTCTGGCAAACCTCTATGCAGCTTGGTGCGACGACCCCGAGCTGTCAGTCGCTATCGCGAAGAGCAACAGCGGATATCGCAAGAAGACCCGCTACAATGGACAGAAGGCGTCGGCATTTTTGATCAAGGTGGCGGATCGTCTTTTCGAACTCGACTTGATCGGACAGGCGGTCGGATTCTACGACCGCAATCGCAAGACGGGCAAGAGAACGCGCGTTTGGCCGGTGGGTCGGCTCCGGCAGGAATTCGACAGGCTCGTAGCATTGATGGTCAAGCCCATCGTCGCCTCGAAAACGGAGTGCCTTGTGCTTCGGGATGCAGACGGCAACGACATGCGACAGGTGCTCACCGACTACAACCAGATGCTTGCGCGGACCTTCATAGACATCCGCGATCTTGAAGTCCCGAAGCTACAGCTCGGCGGACGCTCCTACTTGTCCGTGTCGCAATCGGACAAGTTCGTTCATCGCGTCTTCAACCGTAGCAGTTGGCAGAAGGGCGGAAGATTCTACGGAGGCTGGTGGCAACGCTGCCCCAAGGAATGGCGTAAGCGGATATTCATCAACGACCATCCGACCATAGAGGACGACTACTCCGGCCTTCACATCGTTATGCTCTACGGATGGGAAGGAATCGATTTCTGGGCAAACGCGGAGCCGGACGAAGACCCTTATCGGGTAGACGTGCCTGAGTTGGCTCTCGATCCGGTCACCCAGCGACGTTGCGCAAAGACGCTGATGCTGATTGCCGTCAACGCGGAAAGTGAGAAATCTGCGTTCAAGGCGTTTCGGTCAAGTGTGCGGGACGACGGCGAATGGGAGTTGGGCGCGCTCACGGATCGACAGCTAGCGTTGTTGCTTGATGCCCTTCGCAGAAAGCACGCGCCGATTGCCTATCGGCTCGGCGCCGGAGCCGGGATCGACCTGATGAACCAGGACTCCAGGATCACCGAGTACATCATCAAGAGGTTCCTGGAAGCGGGGCGGCCCGTTCTCAGCATACACGACAGCTACATCGTGACTTTCGGGGATGATGGGCGTCTGCGTGATACTCTCCATGAGGCCTTCGAATACGTCACTGGCATCAAGGGTGTTCAGTTGAAACGGGAGGGTATCGGCTACCACCAAATCCAGGTCGTGGACGCGGATGGACGAGTGACCTACTCGGAGGAAGCCGACAGACTTTCGGAACTGATCAACACTCCTCGCAGCCCCGGTTACGTGCGTCGAATGGAGCGCTTCTTCTCCCACTAGCGGCGACACACCCATGACCAAAAAGCGCCTCGACAAGATCAAGCTACAGACTTGTCACGCACCCAGGTGCGGACGCCTCGGTAGGGGCAGGTTCTGTGTTCACCACCGGTCGCTTTTCCGCTACTACGGGGCACCGGTTGCCGGCCCGACCAAGCAGCTCCTGGAAGTTCACCAACGCTACCTCAGGAAGTCCCTCGGCCCCCTTATTGAGCTAGACCAAGAGGTGCACAATCTTATCCTCCAGATCGCCGACATCGCCTTCGAGCCACGCCCTATGCATTTCAAGGGCGCGCGGCCAAGCCGGACCCTGTGGGCGAGCTACGAGGCGGTGACGGGGCAGGTCCTGAGGATACGGCAGTGCCACCCAGGAGAGACCAACACAGAACTGGCGGAGCGCCTCTGGTGGGCTTTCCTGACCACCCAATGCCTGGAATTGTCGAGCATCTACGTCCATCAGGACCGGCACCATTTCTGGACTTCGGTAGTCCGCCTCCTCCTGACGGACAGCCACGGGCAGAAGCCGTCCTCCCGATATGCCGACTACCTCGACGAGTGGCTCAACACCCTCCTGTCCACTCCTGCTGCCAAGCTATGTACAAGAGTGAAGCTATAGCCGTCTGCCATTTGAAGAGCCGCTGAAGCTAGCGACTACCGTCGCCGTGCCCTTGTCTCGATGCGCTTTGAGCGGATTGCTCCCGCAACATCTCGTACAACTGGCCTGGTCCCAGGAGAATTTCCTTGATGCGCTCTCGGGCTTCCTCGGAGTTCAGCGTCTGTTGACTCATCGCCTGATGAGCATCCCAGGCGTCTATTGCTGCGTCCACGATCGAGGGCAAGAGATCAGGTGAGTTGGAAAACTGTTGCTTGGTGTTGTTGGCTGCTTGCTCGACCAGTGTCTCGGACTGGAGAAGCTTGCCTTTCAAAACGTTGTTCACATAGACGAGCTTGTCGTTATCGCGGAGGTCGCCCTGGAACAAGTCGTTCACCCGCGCAATGATCTCTTCCAGCATCGCCTTCTGCTTGTCCTGGACGCTCCCCGATCCGGTTTCAGTAATCGGCTGGAGCCTCTCCCCCTCGCCGCCCAACACCAGAGTCCGCTGGCCGGCGTTGCTGAGCCTGTGGTGCGTAAGGACCAAGCTGGAGATGTCGACATCCGCCCGCTCGCGTCCGAATTCCAGAAGCGGGATGAGGCGCCGGAAGAACAGGTATCGCTTCTCGATGTCGGTATTTCCGTAGTCGAATATCTGCGACAGGAAAGCGTAGAGGCGTACGAAGGCGCCCATGTCCCCATTGAACTGCACCAGGGCGTTCATCTCGTCCAAGGCACGTTTGGACGCGTTGCTGTCGTCTCTGGCTTCCGCTTCCCGCCGACGCTGTTGCGCTTCCCTGAATGACCGAAGCAGGCGATCAGCGACTGGGGTGAGTGCGGCGACGAGGTCCCCCTGCCGGGCATTTGGGTCCAGTTCCGCTTTCACAACGCGGTCAACTTCGTTCTGGTCGTAATGCCCTTCCGCGTCGAGCTTGGCCCTCAGGTCGAATACCAGGTTAGGGTCAGTGACGTCTTCCAGCTCGGCCGTCTGGTAGTAGGGCTGGAAGGCACCGAGGATGTCTTCGCCAGAGTTGACGAAGTCGAGGACGTAGGTGGTGTCCTTGCCTGGATGGGCGCGGTTAAGACGGGAGAGGGTCTGGACAGCCTGAATGCCGGCCAGCCGTCGATCGACATACATGCCGCACAACAGCGGCTGGTCGAAGCCGGTCTGGAACTTGTTGGCGACCAGGAGAATATTGTACTCGGGAAGCTTGAAGGCCTCTCGGATATCACGTTCTAGAAGGCCGGGGTTGAGTGAGGAACTTGTTTCGCTGAAGGGGTCTTCCCCGCTTTCCTTGTCGTTCACTTCGCCGGAGAAGGCCACAAGGGTGCCGATCCGGTAGCCCTTGTCGTCGATGTATTTCTGGATGGCGAGCTGCCAGCGAACCGCCTCAAGACGGCTTCCGGTAACCACCATCGCCTTTGCTTTTCCGTCCAGAAGCGGCTGCACCATCGACCGATAATGTTCTACGACAATCTGCACTTTTTGGGCAATGTTGTACGGGTGGAGGCGCACCCAGCGCATCAGTGTCTTGACGGCCTCTGAGCGCTCGACCTCGGTGTTATCGATCTCCTTGCCTTGATTGGCCAGACGGAAAGCCAGATCGTAGGGCGTGTAGTTATGCAAGACGTCGAGGATGAATCCCTCTTCGATCGCCTGACGCATGGAGTAGACGTGGAAAGCGGCCGGCAGGTTGGTCTCGCTGGCCGGTTGGTCCGGGTGCGGCCGCCGCCCGAACAACTCCAGCGTCTTGCCTTTGGGCGTCGCCGTGAAGGCGACATAGGTGATGCCGTTGTCGGCAGCTCGGGCTGCCATCTGCGCAGCAAGGATGTCTTCCGAACTGACCTCGCCCCCGTCTTCCAGTTCCGCCTGTTCTTCGGGCGACAAGACCGCTTTGAGCTTGGCGGCCGCCTGGCCAGTCTGGCTGCTATGGGCTTCGTCTGCGATCACGGCGAAGCGTTTGCCCTGAGTGGCCGCAAGGTCCCGCACAGCCTCCAGAGCGAAGGGGAAGGTCTGGATGGTGCAGACAACGATCTTCTTTCCGCCCGCCAGTGCCTGGGCAAGCTGCCCACTCTTCGCCCCGGCGTCGTTGCGGATGGTTTCAACCACCCCCGTGTTGCGTTCGAAGCTGAAGATGGCTTCCTGCAATTGCGTGTCGATGACGTTGCGGTCCGACACCACGACCACGGTATCGAATACCTTCTGATCATCGGCGTCGTGCAGATCGGCCAGGAAATGCGCCGACCAGGCAATCGAGTTGGTCTTGCCCGAACCAGCCGAGTGCTGGATCAGGTACTTGCCTCCGGCTCCCTCGTCGAGCACTGCTGCGCGGAGCTTGCGGGTGGCGTCGAGCTGGTGGAAGCGTGGGAAGATGTAGCCGAACAGCTTCTTCTTCGGGTCGCGCACCGCCACCATGTAGCGCCCAAGGATTTCGAGCCAACTGTCGCGCTGCCAGATGTCCTCCCAAAGATAGGAGGTCGGATGACCATCTGGATTTGGCGGATTGCCCTTGCCGCCATCGTGACCTCGATTGAACGGCAGGAAGGTTGTGCTTGGCCCGTTGAGACGGGTCGTCATCATGACGTCGACATTGGACACGGCGAAGTGCACCAGGGCGCCGCTCGGAAACGCGAGAAGCGGTTCGACTGCCTGCCCTTTCGAGGACGGATTGCGATCAAACCGGTACTGGTCCACCGCATCACCCACCGATTGGGTGAAGTCGGTCTTGAGCTCGACTGTCGAGACCGGCAGGCCATTGAGGAAGAGCACCAGGTCAATCGCCTTCTCATTGGCGATCGAGTAGCGGACCTGTCGCACCACCCGAAGCCGGTTGGCTTCATACCGGGCGAGAATATCGGTATTCATCGACAAAGCCGGCCTGAACTGCGCCAGTGCCAGCGGTGCCCTGAGGCCGATCAGTTCCACCCCGTGCCGCAGCACGTCGAGCGTGCCCCGGTCATCAAGCTGCTTGCGGACGCGATCCAGCAGCGTGGCGATGGCGCCAGTGCCGTGGTTCTTGACCAGTGCCTGCCACGCCTGCGGCTGGCTGGCCTGCACCCAGGCCACGAGGTCATCTGGGAACAGCGCGTGCCGGCGATCATACTGGGCGTAGTCGTCCTGGGCATAAAGCCATCCCTGCGCCGCGAGGTGCTCGCAGATTTCGGTCTCGAAGCTGATTTCGCGGTGAAGGCTCATGTCTCGCCTGCCGACTCGTCATCGAGCACAAGCGCCCACATGCGACGGAGCGGCAACTCGGCGCGGATGTCCTCGGGTAAACGGTCATAGGTTGTAAGGAGATTGTCGATCAGTTCTTCGCGGCCCCATAGGCGCACCCGGAAGAACAGCTCGTTGACCCGACGCTGGACCGCGCTCGTGTAGCCGCCCCAACTTACGATGAGGCCGTGATCCGCATGTGTATCCTGAATGCTGCCGATGAGAGCCTGGAGTGTTGGCTGATCGACCGCAAACTTGCCGGACTTGACCTGGACGACCACGCGGGGACTATCCAGCCCTAGCGGTCCATTGCCCGCGACGATGTCGATCCCAGCATCGGCCCCTGGCGGAGAGACGCGCGTCTTGTAGCCCTGGGCCGTGAGGATGGCCGCGACCAGACGGGTGAAGTCATGGCCGGTGAAGACGGAGGCGATGCGGCGGACGATCTGATCCCGCGCCACCTCCTCCAGATTGACCGGTTGGTCCTCTGCCTCGATCGTCGGCTCGGTAGTTGCTCCCGGCCTGGTGGCGGCGGGGGCCGTTCCGTCGCCCGGGTCGCTGCCCGCCTTCAGCACCTGTTGAACACGCGACAGGGCGTTGTTGCGGGCGATCTCGCACACGGTCATGAAGGCGCCGAAACTGTAAAGCAGGTCCTGCTTGAAGGACTCGCGCGGCAGGTCGGTTTTCAGCCACTCGACAGGGCGGGTTATCTCGCCATTCGGTCCAGGTTTGTAAGGACCGACGATGCGTCCTATCCCGATCGTCGACGTGGTCTTGAAGGGGGTCACGAACAGGTCGCCGTTTTCCGCGACATTTACCAGCTGGTTGATTTGCGCCGCAAAGTTCCGGTGCCGGTTGGGCTTGTCGTTCGGGTAGAGAGCTGCAAACTTAGCGATCAAGGCATCGCGGTCCTTCAGGTTCGAGATGTCCTCCGCAATGCCGAAGCTGAGGGTCAGGACATTGTTCTGAAGCGCTGCATTTTCGAACTCGCCGTTCTTGCCGAGGCGGATGAGCCAAAGGCGCGTCATGACTGCCCCTCCCTATTGATCATTGCGATAGGCTCCAACAGGACAATCTGCGGGGCGGGTTTCGTTCCAAGCCTTGATTAGCTTGGGCTTGTTGGTCTTCCACCAAAGCCGAACATTGCGCTTATACTTCAGGACGTGACCATCACCATTGAGCACGCGGCAATCAGCGATGGCAAAGTTGGCCGTTCCACCTTTGTACTTGACCCTGAAATGAGGTGGGGGATGCTCTCGCGCGAAGATTTCAATCTTCATGCCCTGATTTAGGCTAACGATGAACTCAATCGAGTGTTCAGGCTCCTGCCTTCCGTGCGAGTCAATCGGTCCTTGTGAGAAGGACTTCTCAAGCTCGTCAACAACAGCATCGGGGACAGCAACGACATACTCCACCGGGCTATCGTCGCCTCGGTGATCAGTTAGTCCCTCTGCCTCACGACTAGTCGTCATGCAGCAACCTCCCCTGCAGCTCCGTCACGAACGTCGATTTTCCCGGTGACAGCTGCAGAGATCAGGGCGGTGCGGCGTTCGGCGAGAAGATCGACAGCTTGGGCCGCACGGCTGCCAAGGTCAGTTAGCTTCCGGACCTGCGACGCAACGTGCCTAACGATTGCCTCCTGCTCGTCCAGCGGAGGCATTGCGGCAATGAATGACTTCAGCGCGGATTGTGGCAGATTATTCGCAAGCCCGTCCGCTCCACTGATTGCCCGTTCAATCTGGTGACGAAGCGGTCGCGATCCCAAGAGGAGAGCGAGGAATTGAGGACTAACCCCTGGTGCTGGGTGGAGTCGGAACACTTTGTCCGAGAGCATCAACATCGGCCGAGTCGCGTCCACATATGCCGTTGCCCCCACGTTCTCGCGGGAGCCATTTGCTCGAGACATCAGCACGTCACCCAATCTCACCTCTAGCTCGGGAATTGGGTCGAGACCGACTGGCAGGGCCTTATTCTCCTCTTCACGGAATACCGACCCATTCGCGCAACCTGCCTTCAAGACTCCCCATTCGCCCGGCTCGGCGGGTCTGCTCTCACAATCGGGACTCCAACCTTGCTCGATTGCCTCCAGAATTCGCCGAACCTGAACAACCTCCCAATGCGCCGGCACATCGCCCAGCCACTCGACGCCCGAAGGTTTCATCGTGGCGTTCGGATCAAGACCCTTGGTCACCGCATGGGAGATGACGGCCTGGCGCTTCTCTCTGAGCAGCTCGATAAGCCGCCGCTGCTCCTCCACCAGCGCGTCGATCTTGCCCGTCTCTCGGTCGAGGAATGCGGCGATGGCGGTCTGCTCGGCGAGTGGTGCGCGAGGGAATGGTAGGTTCGCCATGAAGTCCCAACTCGCACGTGGCATCTTTGCGCCGTATGTGGAACCGTCCACCACAGCTATCAGCTCTCGGCTCAGTAGGTAATACTGCGCGAACCGCCCCTGCACATTGAGCTGAGGCCTTAGGACGTGGAAATCCCCAACGGCCTGCCCCGGCGCTTCAGCAAGCAGCGCCTTCGCAAGGTAAGGTCGCAACTTGCCAAAGAGGATATCTCCGCTCCTGAAGTTGGTGCCGTCGCCTTCATACTCGGTCACTGTCTCGACATACCGCCCGGTCCAGCTTTGGATGTTCTCCAGCGCTACCTTTGGCGAGCCGTCACCTACCTTGTCGGTGATCAGCTTCAGTGCCCACTTGAGCCTGATCTTGGACCACTCGGGAGGCAATGGCCCGATCCAATCGGCAAGTCCCACGTCCTCAACTGAGCTGGCTGATATCGTCACTCTACCAGCTCCCTGATCATCTGTATGATCCGCCCGGTGACTGCTTTCAGGTCCCGGTCGATCTCCTCCAACGGGCGCGGCGGTTCGAAGACGTAGAAGTGCCGGTTGAAGGGAATCTCATAGCCAACGCGGGTCTTGTCGTGATCGATCCAGGCGTCGGGGACGTGCGGCGCCACTTCGCGCTTGAAATAGGCCTCGACGTCCTCCCCCAAAGGCACGTTCTCGGTGTCCCTCAGGCTGCTGTCCGGCTGCGGCTTGCCCTTCGCTTTGCCGCGCTGTCCCAGAACCACACGGCCCTGCTCGTCAAGCTGCGGGCGCTCGACGGTGATGGTGCGGAAGCCGAAGGCCTCGTTGGGGAAGATGAGCGACAACGGCGCCAGCTTGACCTTGCCGCCTTGGGGAGCCGGTGGCGCTTGCTCGCCTTCGGCCACCACCTCGCGGCCGACCTCTTTGCCCGCTGGATTCAGCAGCGTGGCGAGTTGCGCCCCGGCAAAGCCGCCGAACAGCCTGACGACGATGCCGATGTCCTCCGGCCCCATCTCCTTGCGCTTGGCACCGAGGCTCTTGCGCATCTTCTGCCAGAAGCCCGAGGCGTCGATCAGCTGCACCTTGCCCTTGCGCTTTGCCGGCTTGCGGTTGGTCAGCACCCAGACATAGGTGGCGATGCCGGTGTTGTAGAACATGTCCGTGGGTAGGGCGATGATCGCCTCCAGCAGGTCGTTCTCCAACACGTAGCGCCTGATCTCGCTCTCTCCACTGCCCGCACCACCCGTGAACAGGGGCGAGCCATTGAGGACGATGGCGAAGCGGCTGCCCCCGTCTTTGGCCGGGCGCATCTTGGAGATGAGGTGGAGGAGGAACAGGAGAGAACCATCGGAGACACGCGGCAGACCGGGACCGAAGCGGCCATTGTAGCCCTGCTGCTCGTGCTCGCGCCGGACCTCCTTTTCGACCTTTTTCCATTCAACGCCGAAGGGTGGATTGGAGAGCATGTAGTCGAATTTCTCGCCTGCATGGCCATCGTCGGAAAGGGTGTTGCCGAAGACGATCTTGCTCACGTCCTGACCCTTGATCAGCATGTCGGCTTTGCAGATCGCGTAGCTTTCCGGGTTCAGTTCCTGGCCGAACATGACGAGCTTGGCCTTGTCGTTGTGGTCGACAATGTACTCGTCGGCGATCGACAGCATGCCGCCCGTGCCCGCCGTCGGGTCATAGATGGTGCGCACCACCGGCTTGGTCAGGAGGTCGTCGTCCTCGATGAACAGCAGGTTGACCATCAAGCGGATGACCTCGCGCGGCGTGAAGTGCTCACCGGCCGTTTCGTTCGACAGTTCGGAGAAGCGGCGGATCAGTTCTTCGAACACCAACCCCATCTGGTAGTTGCTGACCTCGGACGGGTGGAGGCCGATGCCGGCGAACTTCTCGGTCACCTGATAGAGCAGCCCCGCCTTGTTGAGCCGGTCGATCTGGGCGGCAAACTCGAAATGGTCGAAGACGTCGCGGACCTCGGGCGAAAAGCCCTGGATGTAGGCGAACAGATTGGGGGCGATGTTGTCCTGATCACCCATCAGCCGAGCCATGTCGAGCGGCGAGGTGTTGTAGAACGTCTGACCGGAAGCACGGCGAAGGAACGGGTCGGGGTTCATGCCCTGAGCGGTCTTGGCCGTCAGTTCTTCGAGAACCGCCTGCTTGGTCGGCGCCAGGACGCAATCGACGCCGCCGGAGGACGGTGAAGGGCAGAATGACCTTGCCGTAATCGGCCTGCTTGTAGTCGCCCCTCAGAAGGTCCGCGACAGACCAGAGGAACGACGAA
>NZ_CAXXSJ010000055.1:0-265791 GCF_963675095.2 uncultured Roseibium sp.
CTCAAAGGTCCCGGTGCTCGGCTCCGGCAAGATCGACTTCGCCGGTGTGAAAACGCTGGTGGAGAAGGCGAGCCCGCCCGGGCGGCGTAATCCCGAACCGCAAAGCAAGCCTGCAGAACCCCGGCCTCGGCCGGGGTTTTCTGCATTGTCTTTGCCCTAGGAACCGGCGACCTCATAGGTAGCGGGAAGGTTTTCCGACGTCTTGAAGGATCGGCCTCAAACCGATCGAAGACGGATTTGTGGATCCAGGCCCATCCGGAATGGTCCTTTTCCGGCCAAGAGGTATGTACCAGCCGGCCTTCTCGTCTTCGGAAAGCAAGGAATACTTGCTGCGCTTGCGTGGGATGATTTCCAGAACGGACCAGCCCGCATTCATGGATTCATTCCGCTCTGCCTTGGCGTCCGGCGCCACGTACTTGCTTTTCTCTTTCTTCCCCAACACGATCTCGTTGACGGTGCGCGTCTTGTAGTGCAACCCGAGCGGCTTCGTCTCGTCGATCATCCAGCTGAGGGTGATCTTGGCCAGTTGACTGCCCTCCTCCGGATAGCCGCCGCCGATATCTCCATGAACGCCTGCGAACCAGACTTCCTTGACGTCCTGGGGAACGGCTCCTTTCTTCTGGAACCGGTTCGGCCGGAAGTCCTTTCCGGCCGGCCAAAGCTGCGGCTGAAACATGGTTCGGCGTTCGTGAATCGCCAACGCGTGGCGCACATGCTCCACAGATGAATTGGTGCGGCTGAAGGTGTGGGTTCGCAGGCGCGGCCCGTAGCGGCCCGATTCAATGACCGAACCGACCGTGTCAAACAGGCCGAGCAACCTGATCGATATATATTTCGGCTGAAGGATCCGCTCGTACAGCCTGATTTCGGCAAAGGCGGCACCGGGATCTCCGTCCTCCCCCTCCTCGTTGTCCCGATTCTGCCCGATGTCCTTGTAGGCCCGGTAGGCGTAGTCGAGAAGGTTCAGGTTTTCTTTCGGGATCAGGCCGACAGCCCGGATGAACCCAGCCAACACGCGCGCCGTATAGGCCCCCCGACTGAAACCGAACAGATACAGCCGGTCCCCATCCTCGCCTTTCTTGTCCGGATCATAATGGGAGGCGATGAAGCGATAGGCTTCCTTCACATTGACGTCGAGCCCCCAGCCGGTCGCAAGCCCCCAGATCTCGACTGCCTTGCGATAGTAATAGGAGACCGAATTCCCGGCGCCGAACGTTCCGACGCCCGGGTCGTAGTACACGACCTGGCGATCACTCTTTTCCAGCGTTCCGAACAGGCGCAGGATGTTGGTCCGATCTTTGGAAACCTCGTTTGAGGTTCCGTCGCACAGGATGACGATGTTCTTTCCCATGACGCCTCCGCCATCGCAGCTTGAGCAATTCCTGATTGCAACCTCGTCAGTTAAAGCCGCGCACGCCATCACTTCAAGGGCATTGCCCCGCCTCAACGCTTATTGGAAACGTGTCGTGCCTATTTCTTTTGCTTCCAGAGACCTTGTCACGCCTTCGCAAACGCGGCATAGCACGGGTTAACTGCCTCATCCGGGACGCTTCCCCTTGCTCAATGTCTTGACCATCAGCGGCACGATCTTCGCCCTGATCGCCGCCGGTTATTTCGCCGTCTGGAAAAAAGTTTTCGCCGCCCCGGAATTGCGGGTGCTCGGCAAATACGTGATCTATTTCGCCGTGCCCGCGCTGATTTTCCGCGCCGTTTCCAGCCGGTCTCCGGGTGAGGTTCTGAACGTCGGCTACCTGACCGCCTTCCTGATCACCTCGGTCGTCCTGTTTTTCTTCGGCTATCACCTTGCCAAGCGCGGTTTCCGTATGTCGCGGGCGGCGAGCACATTTCACGGTATGGGCATGTCCTGCTCCAACAGCGGGCTGATCGGCTATCCGATCGTGCTGATGGCGCTTCCCTCGATCGCCGGCACCGCGCTTGCGCTCAACATGATCATCGAGACCCTGGTCATGATCCCCCTGGTCCTGATCATGGCGGAACGCGCCAGCGGCGATGGGCATATTGGACGGGAAATGGCCCGCCAGATCGCGGTCAAGGTGCTCCTTAATCCGTTCATCATCGCCATTATCCTCGGCATGGTGGTATCCCTTTCCGGGTGGCAGTTGCCGGAGATCATTTCCAAGCCCGTCGGGCTGCTTGCCTCCTCCAGTGTCGCGGTGTCGCTGATCGTCATCGGCGGAACCCTGGCCGGGTTGCCGCTCGGCGCCATGAACCTGAAGATCGTGGCCGTGGTCCTCGGAAAGCTGATCCTCATGCCGGCTGTTCTTGCAGCCTCCCTTGCGGTTCTGGCCATGCTGGGCCTCGGCACCGGCAATCCCATGCTGGAAACCGCAGGCCTTTTGATGGTCGCCACGCCTGCCATGGCGACCTATCCGATCCTGGCGCAAAGCTACGGGCAGGAAAACACCGCAGCCCTTGCCATGTTCGCCATGACGATCCTGTCGTTCTTCACGCTCAGCGCGCTGATGTGGTTCCTGCAGATCGGGGCCAACTAGGACCGGCCACTGTCAGCGAGCGCTATTTCAGCGGCAGGAACACCTCTGCGACCGCCTGATGTTCCGGAACTTCCGGAAAGAATTTCAACCTCTGGCAATAAATCGGAAAGTCACGCACTTCCTCGCCACTGACCGGAAGCCAATCGCGATAGAGATAAAGTGCGGCCGGTTCCAGATTGTCGGTGTTGCCGACGACACGCAGCACCGCGCAGCGTCCGCCGGGGATCTCGCCCGACTCGATTTCCTCGCCACAGCTTTCGATCGGCCGGTCGGTCCCCGCACACAGGTCAACACTGTAATCGGCCGGCGATACAGGTCTCCGCTCCGAGCGCCACACATTGAAGGTCGGGCTTGTCCTGGGATGAAGGCCAACGGCCTTGCGCCAGGCGATAAAGCGCTGGATCGTGGCGCCGAGGGTTACCGGGTCACCCCGATGTTCGACGATCGCAACCGGCGTCGGCGGAACTTCACGGATTTCCACGTCTCCAAGGGTGAAGGTCTTCTGCATGAGCATGCTCCTGGCTGTGTCGAGAGGCCCGAAGGCCGCAAGCCACGGCTCCCAATCGGGAGACTTCCGAAACGACGACGGCGATTGCCCGAACCGTTGCCTGAAGGCGCGGGCGAAGGCCTCCGGTGCGTCGTAGCCGGCATCCATCGCTATTTCCGTGACGCGTTCGTCGTCCCTGTAGGCCAGCCTGTACGAAGCGCGCTTCATGCGGGCCAACTGGATATAGCGATGCACGGACAGCCCGAAGGTCGCCGTGAACTGCCGGTGGAAATGGAACTTCGAGAAGGCAGCGATGGCGCTCAGACCATCCAGATCCAGATCATCTTCCAGGTGCCGGTCTATGTGCTCCAGCACCCTTTGCATCCGGGCATGATAGGTTTGCAATGCTGCCTTCAAGTTTCCGTCCTCCGTGGCAGCAGTAAATAAGCGCACAATGGAGATGGTGCGCTCGACCGATCTTGCGGTTCTAGGGCAAAGCCTTAGTCGAAGCTTGCAACGACGTCGTACATCACCGGCTCGAAACTCTTGCACAACGCGCTGAGCCGGCGATTGCGGGCACGCATTTCGTCGGACCTGAGCATGGCCAGGAAATCTTCCCGCTTTTTCCACTGGGAGTAGTTCGCGATGCGCGTCTGGGCGTCATTGACATGGAGGCCCGCACCGATGAACCCCGGCTGATGGCGGATGAAGCTCTCGTAGGCGTCCTTCAGCTCTTCCAAGAGATCGTAACAGGTGCCCGGCGTCATCTCGAAGGTCGTGATCACGGTCTGGCAATCTGATTTCGCGGATATCTCCGGCATGGCTTCCTCCGTTGGTGGCTTTGCCCCTAGGGTCCGTACCCTGGCCCTCAGGAGATCACATCCGGAAGTGCTTGACCACCGGGTGCAGATACCTACAAAGGCTTTGTAAGTTTCTCTCCCCACCCATGCCAGGCGCACCCAAGGATAATGCAGATGGACAGTTCTAATCAGTCAGGCCCCTATTATGCGCCGACCGGGGGACATCCGCCGCAGACCCAGCTTCTGACCGATCGCGCGGTCTTCACCGAAGCCTATGCGGTGATCCCAAAGGGAACCATGCGCGACATCGTCACCAGCAACCTGCCCTTCTGGGACAAGACTCGGGCCTGGGTGATCTCGCGTCCTCTGTCCGGCTTCGCGGAAACCTTTTCCCAGTACATCATGGAAGTGCAGCCGGGCGGCGGCAGCACTCGTCCGGAAACCGACCCGGAAGCCGAGGCCGTCCTCTTCGTGGTCGACGGCATGCTGACACTGACGCTGTTCGGCAAGGTGTTCTCGATGGAGCCGGGCGGCTACGCCTATATTCCGCCGGCATCCGACTGGCAGGTCACCAACAACGGTGAGACCCCGGCCCGGTTCCACTGGGTCCGCAAAGCCTATGAAAAGGTCGAGGGCATCGACACACCGTCCGCCTTCGTCACCAACGAAAAGGACGTGACGCCGAACCCGATGCCGGGAACGGACGGCAAGTGGGCGACCTCGCGCTTCGTCGATCCCAACGACATGCGCCACGACATGCATGTCACCATCGTCACCTTCGAACCGGGCGCGGTCATCCCCTTTGCCGAAACCCACGTGATGGAACACGGGCTTTATGTGCTCGAAGGCAAGGCGGTCTACCGGCTGAACCAGGACTGGGTGGAAGTGGAAGCCGGCGACTACATGTGGCTGCGCGCCTTCTGCCCCCAGGCCTGCTATGCGGGCGGACCGGGCAAGTTCCGCTACCTGCTCTACAAGGACGTCAACCGGCACATGAAGCTGCGTTGAGGCCCCTCATGACCCAGACCATCAAAACCGAGCCATTGACAGCGGAAGCCTTCGCACCCTTCGGTGAAATCCTCGAAGCGGCCGGCGAACCGGACAAGCTTATCAACCAGGGTCTGTGCGGTCGTTACCACGACCTCGCGACGCTCGATTTCGCCGGCGACGATGCCCGTGCCGGCGTGAGCCTGTTCCTGTCGCAGAAACGCACCCTGCCCTACATGCTCGACATGGTGGAAAGGCATCCGCTGGGCAGCCAGGCCTTCGTGCCGATGACGCAGGAGCCGTTTCTTGTCATTGTCTGCCCGGACGAGAATGGCCGGCCCGGACAGCCCAGGGCCTTCATCACCCGACCCGGTCAGGGGATCAATTTCTTCCGCAACACCTGGCATGGCGTCCTGACACCCCTGTCGGACCCCGGCCTGTTCTGCGTCATCGACCGGATCGGCAGTGGCGAAAACCTGGAGGAAATCTGGTTCGAAACGCCTTACCGGATCGAACCCGCCTAAAGTTTCGATTCAGATTCAGAAAAACCTGTCAAGCAGCTGAATAGTTTATTGTATTCGAACGTTTGATAGCAGTTCTTTCGAGAATGTGGCTTGGTCTCCGGGCGCCGATCAAGCGGCGTCCATTGCCCCTTCCTCGGCGGATTTTTCCGCGGCATCAGCTTCCGCCTGGAGACGGGCCCGCTCGCGTTCTTCCTCTTCGATGCGCTCCGCGTAGGCGATGTATTCGGATGCCGGCATGGGGGCCGCGTAAAAATACCCCTGCGCTGCGGTCACGCCGAGTTCCAGAAGCCGTTCGATCTGCTCTTCGGTTTCCACCCCTTCGGCGATGATGCCCATGCCGAGATTATCCGCGAGCTCCACCATGGAATCGACGATGGTGGTGGAGTTGTCATCCAGGCCGATGGTGTCGATGAACATCTTGTCGATCTTGATGATGTCCACGCCAAGTTTCTGCAGATAGGCCATGCCGCCGTGACCGGTTCCCACGTCGTCGAGCGCGACGCGGACACCCAGAGCCTGCAACTCCGCAATGATCTTGCGTGCCCGGTCCATGTCGTCGAGCGGATGGCGCTCGGTGACCTCGACCACGATTTGCTGGTAGGCGATTTTGGATTTCTCGTAAATCTGCTGGATATCGGAGACGATCTGACGGTCCAGGAAGTGGCCTGCGAACAGGTTGATCGACAGTTTCAGGTCCGGGTTTTCGCTGTAGAGCTCGCCCACCTCTTCTGTCGTCTGCGCCATGATGTGGCGGGTCATGTCGAAGATATGGCCGGTGCTTTCGGCATAGGCCATGAATTGGCCGGGAGAGACGATCATGCCGTTCGGCCGCCGCCAGCGCATCAGCACCTCGCAGCCGCGCAGCTTTCCGGTCTCGATATCCATGACCGGCTGATAGTAGGGAATGAACTCGCCGTTGCGTATTGCCGCGATGAACTCGTCGTTGGCTTCGCTTTCCGGCCGCCAGGAAATCCAGACACCGATCGCCACAAGAAGCAAAGCAAGCCCAGCACAGGCTACGGCCGCCACGACCTTGAGCGGCTGGACGGCATGGATGGCCGCAGAGATGGGCGCGACAATTGTTGCATGCAACGGGTACTGCTTCGAAGCCACATTGACGACCAGCGTATCTTTCGGATCCGATCCTTCCGAATTATAGCCGCCGACGGAGAACCAGAGCAGATCGTTGCCGAGGCGGATTTCCGCCCGGCGGTAGGCACGCAGGAATTCGGGTCCCGGGTCGATCGCGATGGCGGCCGGGGTCACTTCGGCGAACAGACGATAGGAATTCTGAAGATCCCAGCTGATGACAGCCGCGCGCGCGCCCTGGAAGCTGCGATCCAGCATGCCGATACCGACAAGCGGGCCATCCTGGCGCAGGATCGGCAGGATCGCCTCTCCGGTCAGTTCCATATCGGGTACGACGCACATCCGCTTGCCGGACGCATCGACCAGACCGACGGCATCGATCACCCCTTCCGTCGAAACCACCTTCTGATAAAGCAGGCGGTCAGCCGCATCGCAAGTCTGGATATCATCCCGGTCCAGACGCTGCAGGGCGGTCACCGTGGAACTGATGGAAATCTCGGCCCGCTGCAGATAACGTGTTCCCATCGCCTCCATTTCGGAGCGCGCCTGACTTTCCGCGTACTGATTGAGGATCACGTTCGCAGCAAAAAGCGGCGCGGTCGCAATCACCAGCGCTATAACAACCGTTCGTACGAAATTTATATAGCGATGCGACAAAGACTGCGTCTGCTCCTTAACAAGTCCTTAGTACCTTGAAAGAGACTCGTAAACATCCACTGAATGGAAATCAGAATTCGCCGGAATTCAAGGCTTTACGGCATTTTCAGGCGCAGTGAACACTGAATTCTGAACCACCCGCGCAATCATGGAGTATTTCATGCAGGCATTGTTCATCGGCCAGGCCTATATCGACATCACGTTTTTGACCGACAGACTGCCGACGGGAGATGAGAAGACGCTCGCCAAGGACTACGCGGTGAGCTTTGGCGGCAATGCAGTGACGGCGGCCTTTTGCTGCGCCAAGCTCGGCGCTGAGGCGGAACTTGTCTGTTCCCTTGCCAACGACTGGCTGGCACGCATGTTCCTCGATATGGCCGCGAAGTACGGAATTTACGTCCACGGACGCAAGGTCCGGGAATCGTCCCTGTCGTTCATCATGCCGAATGACGGAAAGCGCGCGATTGTCCGCTGCCGCGACAATGATTTCCTGCATCCGTTCCCGACGCTGAACCTGGACGGGATGAAGGCGCTGCATCTGGACGGCCATATGCCGGACGCGGCTCTCCATTACGCAAAGGCCTGCCGGGAACGCAACATCCTGACATCCCTGGACGGTGGCGCCGTGCGCGAAAACACCGACGAAGTGCTCGAACATATCGATGCGGCGGTCATGTCCCTCAGGTTCTGCGAACAGATGGGCCTGACACCGGGTCAAACCCTGGACTACCTGCGCAAGAAAGGCTGCCCGCTCGGTGCGATCACGCTGGGCGAACACGGCACCGTCTGGTACGAGGCCGGCGGCCCCGACCGATTCCTGCCCGCCCTCGACGTGCCGAAAAAGAAAGTCATCGACACCAACGGCGCCGGTGACGTGTTCCATGGTGCCTATATCGCCTCCTATCTGCACGCGCCCTACCGGAGCTGGGAAGAGCACCTGCATTTTGCCCGCGGCGCTTCGGCACACGCGATCCAGTGCCTGGGCAACGAGGCGAGCCTTCCATCCCTTGAAGACATTACCGAGGCGATCCAGACCTTTCGGGAAAAGCAGGAAACCATGCCCGGACCGGAGGACCTCACCTGAACTTATTCCCCTTGCGTGAACCTGCCACTTATCCCAGTGTTGCCACGGGCAGGAGCGATAGAAGCTGAATTGTATTCGAGGAGCCCTCTATGAAAGACTTTTTCCGTTCCACCGCATGCCGGCTGGTGTTCGTGCTTTGCGCCAGCGCGCCGTTCGCGCCGCTTCCGGCAGCGGCGTTCACGCCGACCGGGAACGAGGTCGCCGATGCTTTCATGGCCGTTCTGGAAACCGATGACGGAATCGTCGACAGCTACGGCTCCGTCAGCGAAGGCGGAGAAACGGTTATCATCAAGGATCTGCATTTGAAGCGGAAGGACGATGACACGAAATCCGCAACGATCGCCACCACCACTTTGCGTGACGGCATGGTGCAATCCAACGGGCGCCTGAAACTCGGAAGCCTGTCGCTGTCGGACCTTTCGGCCAAGGCCGACGACGGTGGCCTGGATATCGGAAGCTTCAACGCGACAAACGTCGTCCTTCCCACGCCTGAGGAGCTGAACGCGAACGATGGCGATACCGTCGTCGGGCCGTCCTACGACACGCTGGAGGTCCTTGATGCGGCCGTCTCGGACGGCGACGGCAACAAGTTCGAGATCGGCCGGCTGTTCACCGCCATCGACGAAATGGATGGAGACCTGCCGACGGCCTTCCGCTTCGCGATCGATGACCTGAAAATCGAGGCTTCCAACCTCGACGGCGAGGCCCAGAAAACCCTGAGCGATCTCGGCTACGAAAAACTGACGCTCAGTGCGGAAGGCCAGGGCCGGTGGGATCCGGAAAAGGAAACGCTTGAGGTCAAGAACCTCAAACTGTCCGGTGCGGAGGCCGGTTCCTTTGCCCTCAATCTCAGCCTTGGCGGCGTCAGCCGCGACGTGATCACCAAACTCAGCGCGACGGAAGGCGATCCGGAGAGTGCCATGGGCCTTGTCCAGGGTATCAGCATTCAGAACATTTCCATCAGGCTGGACAACAGCTCGCTGGTCGAGCGGGTGCTGGACATGCAGGCGCGCGAAGCAGGTATGGATCGGGCAACCTTGGTCCAGCAATTGAGCGCCGGCCTGCCGATGATGGTCTCCATCCTTCAAAATCCGTCGTTCCAGGAGAAGGTCGTGACGGCTGCCACCACCTTCCTCAACGATCCGGTATCGCTGGAAGTGACCGTCGCCCCGGCCAATCCGGTGCCCTTCGCCCAGATCATGGGTCAGGCAATGATGGCGCCGCAGACCCTGCCCGAAGTCCTGGCGGTCGACGTAATCGCCAACAGCGCCAACTAGTCACCCGAAGCTGAAGTTCGTCTCTTTTCTCAGCGCATTCGGAACGAACTTCAGTTTCAAAGGGGTGACTAGCAAATATATGTTTCTAGTGTGGTTTTCGGATTTGAAATACGCTCCGGCATTTGTTGCGGAAATGAGGCGTCTTTCAAATCCACCACACTAGGCGGATACCCGGTGCCGGCGCAAAAGCCGGCACCGGACATAATAAAAGCGAAGCTCGGGAGGATCCGAAGTGGCACTGGTTTTTGCAGAGAAGTTCCGTTCAGGCGCAAAACTCCTGGCCCTGGGAATAGGCCTGTCGGGTTTTGCAGTTGCCTTGGGGCCGGCTCAGGCACAGCAAACCGTATCGACGGCCACAGCCATTGTCGAGGACTGGCTCGATACGCTGGACAGCTACGACACGGTCAGCACGAGCTACGGCGCCATCGAGCCGGGCGACAGCCCGCGGAGCACGACGGTGAAGGATGGCGTCATCACCATCGAGCTTCCCTCTGAGCAAACCTTTGAAGCGGGAGATGTGACGCTCCGGATCAGCTTCGACGCAATAGCCTTCACCGGGTTGACCCAGTCCGGGGACCAAATCAACGCGGACAGGATCGAAATTCCGGGTTCCATCGACATCAGCACGACGCTCTCGACCGAGGACGGAGCGGCTTCCAACTCCCTGGAACCAAAGCCCGACGACAGTGCATCGGCGATGCAGGAAACACCGGACAGCGCGAAAACTGTCGGCTCGCAATTCCACGCCAGCTACCAGGATATCCTGATCGAGGGGGTATCGGCCCCTCTTGAATTGCCCGGGCTGGACCTGGCCAAGACCGATCCGATGGCCTTCGCCCGCGCGATTTTCAACACCCTCCGCAAGGTGACGATCAAGCGCGCGTTCATCGCCACGGGGACCGCGACCAGCACCACTCCGGACGTCGGCTCCAGCGCGGCAACATACGAAGACCTGTCCCTGTTCGGTATGGCCGACGGGCGCATTGCCGAAGAATATGTCGCGGAAATCCATTCCACGGAAACGACGACGATCACCAACCCCGACGGCACTCCGCAGAAAATCGACGTCAAGATGGGTCCGATCGTCGCCCGCGGCGTGGACCTCGTCCCGCTTGCGCCGCTGTTCGGCGCACCGGCGGAAGCCGACCGAACCGTGCTTCTGGACCGGGAGGAAATCCTGAACCTGGAAATCTCCGGGGCCGGCGCCCAGGGCAAGATCGGCGGGATCATGCTGGAAAATATCTCCGTGCCAAAGCAGGAACCTCTGCGGCTGTTCGCGTTGCTCGAGATACAGAGCAAGGGAGAGACCGTTTCAGAGGAAGACCTCGGCATCGCCGCCATTGAGGCACTCGGCGCCTTTTCGCTTGGACGCATGGAGTTCAATGACCTTGAAGTAACCGCAGACCAGGGCAAGGCCAGCCTGCGCCGTTTCCTCCTGCGTGACCTGAGCGGCCAGGGATTGGGCGAATTTGCCCTCGACGATTTTTCCGCCTCCATGGCGGATCAGGGAGAAGCGGAATTCGATCATGCCGGTATTTCCGGGATCGACTTCCCGCCAATTGCCGCGCTGACCGCCCTTGAAGGCGTCGACAATCCGAGCCCGCAGCAGCTCCGGGACGCACTCCCGATCATCCGGAAGGTTATCGTGAGTTCGCTGGGCATAGCGATCCCCGCAGAAAACGTCAGTCTCGGGCTGGATCTGTTCGAAATGAGCCAGAGCGCTCATGTGGGCAAGATCCCGACGCGGACGTCCCTCATCGTTGACGGCCTCATCCTGCCCACCGATCAGATCACGGACGAAAACGTCAAGTCGCTGCTCCAGAGCCTGGATATCGAGGAATTCGCGATCAACCAGTCCCTGTCCGTCGCCTGGGACCCGAACACCAAGGACCTCAGCATCCGCGACCTGACCTGGGAAATGGTCGACGGTGGAACGGCCACCTTGACCCTGACGCTCGGCAATGTGCCCGAAACGCTGTTCACAAATCCGGAAATGGCGCAAGTCGCGCTCGCATCGGCGACTTTCAAGAAGGCGGACCTGCGCGTGAAAGGCGCCCAGATCGTCAACGCGTTTCTGGATCAGGAATCGGCCAAGAACCAGATACCGAAGGACATGCTGGCCGAAGGCCTGGTCGAAACCCTTCGGGGCGAACTCGGTCCCCTTGCCGGAACCAGCTTCAGCGAAGAGTTGCTCGGCGCTCTGCGCACCTTCCTCGACAATCCGGACGAGCTGGCTGTCACATTCGATCCTGTCACGCCGGTGCCGATGGCGGAAATCCTCGGCCTGGTGATGACAGGCCCGCAGGCCCTTCCCGAGCGCCTGGGGGCAAGAGCGGCTGCAAACGGACAATAGTTCCGTCTGCAATGCATGAGAGAACAGCAGCGAAGACCTGGCATCCGTGTCCGGTCTTCCGGAAGCCGGTCAGATCGGAACGGTTTGGGTCGCTCAACCGTCTGACCAAGCGGTTTGCCTGTTCAGTCTGCATCTCCTTCTGCAGAAGACAGAAACCGAATGCCGGCTCGTGTTCCGCTCACCCAGACAATTTCGCCCAGCTGTGTCCCCTTTTCCCCAAAGATCCGGATCGTTTTCCCTTCATCTTCAGGCTTCGCCCCGCTAATCCCCAATCCGCCGGATGAAACATCGACAACCGTCACGCCCCGGATCTCGTCGTCGATCTCAATCTGAATTCGGTCATTCACCAAGGTCCGAACGAAATTGCGCTTTTCGGCACCGGCCAGCTCGTTCTTGAACGCGTTCGACAGCGCATTGAGCTGCGCCAGGACCTCTTCACTTGCCTGGTCCAGCTCGATCAGGGCTTCGAACGCGCTTTCTCTTTGAGAGCCGCCCGCTTCTATCGCCCTGAGTGCGCGTTCTGCAGCTTCGTGTACTCTTCTGTGCGGTTCAGCAAGGGCAGCGAATGCCGGGTGGTCGCGAATGGGTTCGATTTCAATCTTGTCGTACCACTTCCCAAGCCTGCAGTTGTGATGATCCGGGATGTCGCTGGACTTCACCTCCGTATGCCCGGTGACCGCATCGACGATCTGTTTCTTGAACATGATGTGGTCGATCTTCGCCATTTCACACAGGGAGATCGGCGATTCAGGCGCAAACCAGTCCTGGGCAGACGTCGTGAATTCGTCGTTGCAGTTCTGCAGAATTTCACTGACATGAGTGAGCCGACTGTCGTTTTCGCTCGTCAGATGGGCCACATCACCAACCCGGACGGCTATCTCCTGGCTTGCTTCCATCTGCTGATTCAATATTTCGGAAATCTGTTGCATCCGGTCGGTGACCGCCGAGATTTGTCCGTCCATCTGTTCGATCAGGTCATTCGCCTTGCCGATCGATTCTTCCCCTTCGAGGACGGATTGGCGGGATTCATTCATCGTCGACTGGATCGCCGCAACACCGGATTTAAGCAGGGAAATCCTGTTTGAAATATCTTCAGTCGCGCGCGCCGATTGTTGGGCAAGACTCTTCACCTCGGATGCAACGACTGCAAACCCCTTACCAGCCTCACCTGCGCGGGCCGCTTCGATGGTGGCGTTGAGGGCCAGGAGGTTTGTCTGATCCGCAATGTTCTGGATCACCGACAGGAAATCGCCGATTTGCTCGGAGGCTTCGTTCAATTCACTCAGACTTCCGGCCGCCCCCTCCGATGTCGTGGAAATCTTTGCAATTGCGTCTGCCACCTCACGCATTGCCTGGAGGCCTGCCGCCGCCGATCCGCTGGTCTCTTCCGCATCCACCGCAGCATTGGTGCTTTTTTCGGATATCTCCTTGACCGAGGAAGCCAGTTGATCGATCGAGGCTGAAATGGTCTGCGCGCCATCCGCAGCCTTGGTCGTGTTCCGGCTGAGATGGGCCATGCTCATGGTGATTGCGTTGATCTGGTGGGTCGTGGACGCCAGATTGCCGAGATTGTTCAGGCTCAGCTCTTCCGTTTGTTTTCGCCGCTCATTTTCAAGGGTGCCGCGCTCGAAGGCCTCATTGGCATGTATCATGTCGATGAAAATACGCGAGATCAGGGTCTGTATTAGGGCCGTCATCCGTTTGGCAGAGAGCCGGTTCTTGCCGATGAGAACCGGGATCGCCTCATTCAACAAGCGGCCATAGGACGCGATGTACCAGCGCATCGGCAAGCCTACGCGGATGTGCGCCTCGCCAACACGAATGGCCCTGCCCTGAAACGCGAGATCCAGTTCGTTTTGAAACAGGAACTCCCAGTGTTTTATCTGGGCCGACTTTAAATCGTCGGAACGGCTTCCCGTTCGATCGAGGATTTTCTGCAGTTCCGGAGTTGCCGTAACGGACTCGTAAAATCGGGTCAGGATGTCCGGCATTTCCGATTTCAAAGCTGCCCAGACATCGCGCGTTGGCACGTCGCTTTGCGCATCCGGATTCATGAAGTCAAAAACGCTGCTTTGACCGCTCGCCCTGCTATGCTGTTTTGCGGTAGATCGCACCACAACCCCCTGTAGGTAGAATTTACAATACATGAGGGGCGCGATGGATAATATTCAGTTAACGCGTTTAACTTGATAAGTATTTTATTTCAAAGTTTTACTGATCCGAGATCATAATATTATATTGTGTATAGAATATATTTTTACACTGACATCTCCCTCGCAAATATGTCAGTGTTTATACTTATAAATACGAGACATACATTTCCGGATGGATGTACTCCGGGACAGGCTTAGACAGCAGCCGTATTACCGACCGCAATCGATTCTTCCGCCTCATCCGCCTTGCTGCTCCCATCCTGGAATTGCAGCTCGCAAAGGCGTCGATAAATGCCGTCTTCGGCATAAAGGCTGTCGTGGGTACCGCTTTCCACCAACCGGCCGCGATCCAGCACATGAATCGCATCCGCATGACGGACGGTTGCCAGCCGGTGGGCGATCACCAACGTTGTCCGGCCTTTCATCAGACGCGCCAAAGCGGCCTGGACCTTGGTTTCGGATTCCGCATCCAGCGCCGAGGTTGCCTCGTCGAGCAGCAGGATCGGCGCATCGCGCAGCATGGCGCGCGCGATGGCGACCCGCTGGCGCTGGCCGCCGGAGAGCCGTCCACCGCCCTCGCCCGCAAGGGCATCGTAGCCGCCCGGAATGTCCATGATGAAGTCGTGGGCATTCGCGTCGCGGGCCGCCTGCTCGATCTCGGCATCGCTTGCGCCCGGCCGGCCCAGCGCGATGTTGTCGCGAATGCTCATGTCGAACAGGAACGTATCCTGGGTGACCACGGCAATGTGCCCGCGCAAGGACGCGATGGTGACGTCCTTCGTATTCTGGCCGTCAATGAGGATATCGCCATCGTCGGGTTCGTAGAACCGCTCGATCAGGCTGAAGACCGTCGATTTGCCTGCTCCCGACGCCCCGACCAGGGCGGTGGTCCTGCCCGGCTCGGCGACCATCGTCAGCCCGTTGAGCGCCGCGCTCTCCCCATAGGAAAACCGGACATCGTCAAAACGGATCTCGCCGCCCTTGACCACCAGTTCGGCGGCACCGGGCCTGTCGGTCAGTTCCGGCACATCGTCGATCAGCTCGTACATCAGCCGAACGCCGACAAGGTTGTTGTTCAGGTTCACATGAAGCCGGGCCAATCGCTTGGCCGGTTCGTAGGCAAGCAGAAGGGCGGTGATGAAGGAAAAGAACGCGCCCGGATCCTGGTCGAGATTCACGACGCTGTAACCGCCGTAGAGGATGACGATCGCAATTGCGAAGCCGCCTAGCGTCTCCATCAAAGGCGATGTCCGCGCCGTCAGCGAAGCGATCTTGTTGGCGCGATGCTCGACCGCAGAGATCGCCTCGTTCATGGCGGCGCGCACATGATCTTCCATTCCGAACGCCTTGACGACCCGGATGCCGATCGTGGTCTCCTGCAGAGTGCCCAGGATACGTGCCGTGGACACGAACTGAGACTTCGCATGCTTGCGGACCCGACGCACCAGGACGGAGACGCCGAGGACCGCCGGAGGCATGATCAGAAGCGCGAAAGCGCTCATGGTCGGGTTTTGTCCGATCATCACCCCCACGAGCCCGATGATCGTCAGAACGTCGCGACCGACGCTGACGACCAGCATTTCCAAAACGCTGCGGGCGGCCTTCGTATTGTGCTGAACGCGGGCTGTCAGTTCGCCGGCCGGGGTGCGGTCGAAGTAGGACAGGTCCTGTTCGGTGATGCGCTGAAACATGCGCCGCTGACAGCCGGCCACGATTGAATTGCCGATCCGGCTGAGGATCACCATTTGACCGTAGGTCGCCGCGCCCTTGATCGTGAAGATCACCATGACTAAGCCGGCGATCACATAGATCATGAACTCGTTGCGGTTGATGAAGACCTGGTTGATGATGTCCTTCATGATCCAGGCGCTTGCCGCCGTGGATGCGGCGACCAATGCCATGCACAAGAAGGCAAGGACGTAACGTGACACGAATTGGCGAGCGTTTTCCATAACCAGACGCCGAATGAGCTGCATGGAGCCCTCCGGGTCCTTGAAAACCTGCCAGTTTGCAGGGTTAAGCACCGTTCGCTTGCCTTTCATGCCGAAAGGGCCGGTCATCCCGGCCCTCGTCCTGACGACCCGTCAGAAACTCAAGCTTCCGGCAAATTGAGCCGAATGTTGAGTTCACGCAAGTGCTGCATCTCCGGTTCGGACGGAGCATTCATCATCAGATCTTCGGCACGCTGGTTCATCGGGAACATGATGACCTCGCGGATATTGATCTCGTTTGCCAGCAGCATGACGATGCGGTCGATCCCGGCCGCACAGCCGCCGTGCGGCGGTGCGCCGTACTGGAACGCGGTCGCCATGCCGCCGAAACGACGATCGACTTCAGCATTGCTGTAGCCGGCGATTTCGAACGCCTTGTACATGATCTCGAGGCGATGGTTCCGGATCGCACCCGACAGCAGTTCGTGCCCGTTACAGGTCAGATCGTACTGATAGCCTCGGACATCGAGCGGATCGCCCTGAAGCGCTTCCATACCGCCCTGGGGCATGGAGAATGGGTTGTGCTCGAAGTCGATCTCGCCGGTGTCCTCGTCGCGCGCAAAGATCGGGAAATCCACGATCCAGGCGAACTCGAACTTGTCGAGATCGGAAAGACCCAGTTCCTCGCCGATGATGTTGCGCGCCTTGGCGGCAACACGCTCGAAGCTTGCCGGCTTGCCGCCGAGGAAGAAGGCGGCATCACCGACTTCCAGGCCGAGCTGGACGCGGATCGCCTCGGTGCGCTCCGGACCGATGTTCTTGGCAAGCGGACCGGCCGCTTCCATGGAGCCGTCCTCGGCCTTGCGCCAGAAGATGTAGCCCATGCCCGGAAGACCTTCTTCCTGGGCGAACTTGTTCATGCGGTCGCAGAACTTGCGGCTGCCACCCTTGGGCGCCGGGATCGCGCGGATTTCCGTGCCCGGCTGTTCCAGGAGCTTGGCGAAGATGGCGAAACCGGAACCGGCGAAATGCTCGGACACGATCTGCATCTTGATCGGGTTGCGCAGGTCCGGCTTGTCGGAGCCGTACCAGAGCATGGAGTCCTTGTAGGCGATCTGCTGCCAGCCGCGGTTGACAGGGCGCCCGCCGCCGAATTTCTCGAAGCAGCCGGCCAGAACCGGTTCCATGGTGTCGAACACGTCCTGCTGGGTGACGAAGGACATTTCCACGTCGAGCTGGTAGAAGTCCGTCGGCGAGCGATCTGCGCGCGGATCTTCATCGCGGAAGCACGGCGCGATCTGGAAGTACTTGTCGAAGCCCGACACCATGATCAGCTGCTTGAACTGCTGCGGAGCCTGCGGCAGGGCGTAGAACTTGCCCGGATGCAGGCGCGACGGCACCAGGAAGTCACGTGCGCCTTCCGGCGAGGAAGCGGTGATGATCGGGGTCTGGAATTCGTTGAAACCGATGTCCCACATGCGCTGGCGCAGGTCTGCGACCACCTGTGAGCGCAGGATGATGTTGTTATGAAGCTTTTCCCGGCGCAGATCCAGGTAACGGTGCTTCAGGCGGACTTCTTCCGGATATTCCAGATCGCCGAAGACCGGCAGCGGCAGTTCCTTGGCAGCGCCCAGGATTTCCATGTCGCGGATGAAGATTTCGACTTCACCGGTCGGCAGTTCCGGGTTGACGGTTTCCGCAGTGCGCTGCTTCACATCGCCGTCGATGCGGATGCACCATTCGGAGCGCACGGTTTCGGCCAGATTGAAGGCGGAGGAATCCGGATCGACCACGCATTGGGTGATGCCGTAGTGATCGCGCAGATCGATGAACAGCAGGCCCCCGTGATCGCGGACACGGTGAACCCATCCGGACAGGCGCGTCGTTTCGCCGACATGGGTTGCGCGCAGATCGCCGCAGGTGTGACTACGGTAGGGGTGCATGTATTCCTCGACTGGTTCGAAAACAAACAGAATTCGTTCGCGCCCTCCACAGAGAGGGCCACGCCGGCTGGAAAAGCCACGTCAGAGGCATAAAGTCAAGGGACGGCCCGCCACAGTGCCCCGGTTTCGAGGTCTCAGTTTTGATAAACGACTACCACGGAAGAAGAATGTGTCAGCCGCTCAATCGCCACACAAAAGGCATAAGTGAATACGATGCATGACCAATCCATTTTGTAAGTGGCGCAAAATTCAATGAATACAAGAAACTATACCGGCATTCTTGTCAGCGCCTTCGTGGTTGTAAACCCAGCGCCTGGATTGTCAGAGACCTGTCCGGTGCAACAGGTAACCAAGCTGGTGAACGAAGCCGCAAGCAAGGCAGGTACACACGAGTACGCATACACATTCGGAGGCGTTCCCCATTACTTCGCCGAAGTGCTCGACACCTTGAACCGCAATTTGGACCCAAGAGTTTCAGGCAATTGCAGCTTTGACGTTCGGACTAAGATTCGTGTGAGAGAAATTTATACCCTGCTCAGTAGCAAGATCCTTCAGGCCCAGTATCATTTTAAGTTCGCATACGATGACGAACTTCGGGAGATTTGCGTCGAAAACAGGAATGGTATCGGTGCCAGCCAACCTCCCATGCCGCTCAGGCGAAGGATTTGCGTCTCATATGAGTACTGAACACGCTTGAAGCGGCCATTTTGGTCAATCCACCGCCTGCAACAGTGGATGCCACTGGCCGCGGATTTCGTGGGACCTGGCATCGTGATAGTCGAACACCCCTGCCCCGGCGGCTGCGTGCTTGGCGTAAAGCACCCGGTCCGATATGCGACAAAGCACCGGATAGCCCTCGTCCGCCAGTTTCCGTTCCAGTTCCGCGACCTGAGTGGAGCGGCGGGTGACCCGGTTGGCGACCAGATGAATGTCCGCCTTGCCCTTTCGCACCCGCTTGATTTCGGAAATCCCGTTCAGAAAACGGATGGTGGCGTCCCAGTCGAACACCGAAGGCAGGACCGGCACGACGATGTCGGAGGCTTCGGAAATCAGCGTCTTGGCGTGCTCGCTGCGCAAACCGCCGGGACCGTCGATCACCACCGCATCGAGGTCCTTGAGCTTCTGGCCGATGGCTTCGGCCTTGGTCCAGTTCAGCCCCTCGATCGCAGCCAGCTCTTTCGGACGCCGTTTGCTCCAGGCCAGGCTCGACTTCTGCCTGTCGGCATCGGCGAGCGCCACGTCCTCACCCCGGGCGGCAAGGGCGACGGCGAGATTCGTGGCGACGGTCGTCTTGCCGCATCCCCCCTTCGAATTGACTACGAGAATCTTCCGCATCCCTGCCTCCCTTTACGTAAGGCGCCTGCCGCCGCGCCGATTGTTTTGCTTATCACTCTAGATAGGCGCACATATTGCGCCTTTTCAAGGGTAAGCTTTTGCAAACGCACCATTTCGTGGCGACAAAGCGGCAGGACTGAGGTATACGTCGTCGTCACCATGGAAGATGTGATTACAACGACAAAAGACCTCGCCGCTGCCTGCCAGCGCCTTTCGTCTCATGACTATGTGACCGTCGACACCGAATTTCTTCGGGAGACGACGTTTTGGCCCAAACTGTGTGTCATCCAGATGGCAGGACCGGGCATGGCCTTCATCGTCGACGCGCTGGCGGAAGGGCTGGACCTTGCGCCGTTCTTCGACCTGATGCGCAATGAAGACGTTACCAAGGTCTTCCATGCTGCCCGACAGGATATCGAGATCGTCTACCATCTGGGCGGGCTGATCCCCGCGCCGCTGTTCGACAGCCAGGTGGCCGCCATGGTCTGCGGCTTCGGTGATTCCATTTCCTACGACCAGCTGATCTACAAGGTGACCGGCGCGCATATCGACAAGTCGTCACGGTTCACCGACTGGGCCCGGCGCCCGCTCACCAAGAAACAGCTCGACTACGCTCTGGCGGACGTCACCCATCTGCGCGACGCCTATCAGTTCCTGAAGGCCAATCTGGCCGAACAGGACCGCAGTCACTGGGTTCAGGACGAGATGAAGGTTCTGACCTCCGAAGGCACCTACCGGACCGAGCCGGCCAATGCCTGGCAGCGCCTGAAGATGCGCGTGCGCAAGCCGGTCGAGCTCGCGGTGATGAAGGAAGTCGCCTCGTGGCGGGAAACCGAAGCGCAGACCCGTAACGTGCCCCGCAGCCGGGTCCTGAAGGACGATGCGATCTACGAAATCGCCGCCCAGCAGCCGCAGTCGTCTGAGGCGCTCGGCAGGCTCCGGACCATTCCGCGCGGTTTTGAGCGCTCCAAGTCCGCCGACGACATCCTAAAGGCGGTTCGGGCCGCGCTGGCCATTCCCCGAGATCAGTTACCGAGACTGCCCAAGGGCCGGGCAGCTCCAGATGGTTCGGCTGCAGCCGTCGACCTGCTCAAGGTTCTGCTCAAGCTCGTCAGCGAAGCCCACGGGGTGGCCGCGAAGGTGATTGCCACGGTCGACGACCTGGAAAAGATCGCAGCCGACGATAATGCGGATGTGGCCGCGCTCAAGGGCTGGCGCAAGGAACTGTTCGGCGATGTGGCTCTGAAGCTGAAACGCGGTGAAGTTGCGCTGGCGTTCCAGAACCGGCAGATCGTTGCCCTGGAGCAGTCGGGTTCCGAACAACCGGTTTCCTCCTCATCGACGCAGGCCGCCGAATAAGGGTGATCCTCCGGTCAGCCGACGGTGATCGAACAATTGCTCTTGAAAAGCCGGGCAAACTGTCTGAACCGTTTCATCAGGCGTTCCCCGTCGAGGGCGGCAAGCTTCGGCGGCAATGTCATCACCAGGTCGTCCGATGCCTTCGTGACCGTCACGTGCGGCAACACCCCGTCCATTGAAGCAGTCAGCAAAGACGCCACCCGCATGGCCGCTCCCAGGATCCGCGCCCGATCCCGCAGACGGTCCGTGAAAAGCTTGCGGATGACCGGCGAAAGCGCGCCCTCCCCAAGCCCCTGATGCCTGTAGAAGACGGATGCGGCCAGAAAGGCCCGGCCGGCGTGGTCGAGCCCGACGAAGGCCGCGTTGGAAATGATGTTCAGGCTCTGCTCGCCGCGATAGTCGGGATGCGCCCGCCAGCCGATATCCGATAGAAGGCAGGCGGCATGGCGCAACCGGCGTTCGCTCTCGGTTTCATCGATGCCCAGTTCGGCGAAGATTGCGTCGGTCCAGCCGATCAGTTCCTCGGCGAACTCCGGTGAACGCGCCCGCAAGGTGGCAAGTTCGCGGGCGGCTTCGATCAACGGATCCTGTTGCTGCAGGTCGGGCGAAAGCGCCTCGTGCAGGAGGCCTTCACGAACCCCGGTCGCGGACATGACCACTTTTTCCGCATTCATGGCCTGGAGGGCACGTTCCATGACGACCGCGCCGAACGGCACCAGCGGCCGGCGCTGTTTGGACACCACTTCCGCACGCGAGACATCTTCGAGATTGCGTTTCGAGATAGAGCGGCAAAAGGCAATCGCCTCTTCCGCCGGGATCTCGTAATTGTGCATCACGTGCAGGGGATAGTTGTTCTGGATCAGATGGAGCCGCGCCAGCGAGCGCCAGGTCCCGCCAACCGCGTAGAAGGTCCGCTCGCCGGGCTCCATGCGCGGCCATGCATATCCCTTCAGGCACTCGTCGGTGATCTTGCGCGCCTTCGAGATATCGCCTTCCGACATTTCCTGAAGGACGCAACCCGCCCAGGGGAAAAGTGCTTCCCACGCCGGGTTTGGCGTCGGAAACCTCGACAAGTTCGAGACTGCCGCCGCCCAGGTCTCCGACTATGCCTCTGGGCCGCCAGAACCCCGCGATCACGCCGAGGGCGGAATAATACGCTTCCTCGTTGCCGTTCAGGATGCGCACCTTGGCGCCGAGGATGTCCTCGACCCTGGCAACGAACCTGGAGCCGTTTTCCGCGTCCCGGACGGCCGCCGTCGCAACGATGTGGGTTTCCTGCACGCCCACATGATCGCACAGGGCGCGCAACCGGGAGAGTTCCTTGAGCGCCAGATCGACGGACTCGTCGGCCAGCCTGCCCGTTGCCGCAACACCCCGGCCGAGACCGGCCAGGATCTTTTCGTTGAACAGCATGGTCGGTGTGCGGGCTTTTCGTTCGTAGACCACAAGGCGGACGGAGTTCGATCCGATATCGATAACCGCAACCGGTCCGGTTCCGTTCAGCCGTCCGCGGACGGATTTGCTGGCAGCCATGTCAACCCCGCTGCGGGCGTTCCAGGAAGGGGCGCGGCCGGTCGCTTTTCAGCGACTTGCCTCGCCCGGACAGAGACGGATTCGTCATGAAATACTGGTGCGCGTTGAACGGCTGTTCATTGGGCGCGGGCACAACGCGCTCATGGCCGCCATCGGGCAGAATCCGCCAGCTTTGTTGATTGTCTTTCAGGTTCGCGACCATGATCTGGTCGAGAACCTGTTCATGGACCGTCGGCGTCAGCAAAGGCACCAGAACCTCCACGCGCCGGTCGATGTTGCGCGGCATCAGGTCGGCGGAGCCGATATAGACATGCGCCTGCGGCGACGGCAGGCCGTGGCCATTGCCGAAACAGTAGATGCGAGAATGCTCCAGGAAGCGGCCGACGATCGACTTCACCCGGATGTTTTCCGACAGGCCTTCGATGCCCGGCCGCAGACAGCAGATGCCGCGGATGACCAGATCGACCTGCACCCCGGCCTGGCTGGCCCGGTAAAGCGCGTCGATGATTTGCGGATCGACCAGTGAGTTCATCTTCATCCAGATCTGTGCCGGACGACCGGCTTCCGCATGGGCGATCTCGGCCTCGGTCAGTTCCAGCATGCGCTTGCGCAGGTTCACCGGAGACACCGCAAGGTAATCGAGTTCCGCCGGCTGGGCATAGCCGGTGATGTAGTTAAACACGCGCGCCGCGTCCTGGGCGATCCCCGGGTCGTCGGTAAAGAACGACAGATCCTCATAGATGCGGGCCGTGATCGGGTGGTAGTTGCCGGTGCCGATGTGGCAGTAGGTCTTCAACTGTCCGTGCTCGCGTCGGACCACCATGGACAGCTTGGAGTGGGTCTTCAGCTCGATGAAGCCGAAGACGACCTGCACCCCGGCCCGCTCCAGATCGCGCGCCCAGCGGATATTCGCTTCCTCGTCGAACCGGGCCTTCAGCTCCACAAGCGCGGTCACCGACTTGCCGGCCTCCGCCGCTTCGGCCAGCGCCTTGACGATCGGGCTGTCGTTGGAGGTGCGGTAGAGCGTCTGCTTGATCGCCACCACATCCGGATCCTGGGCCGCCTGGCGCAGGTACTGCACCACCACATCGAACGACTCGTAAGGATGATGGACGATGATGTCCTTCTGGTGGATCGCCGCCAGGCAGTCACCGCCATGTTCGCGGATCCTTTCCGGGAACCGGGCCGTATAGGGCTCGAATTTCAGGTCCTTGCGCTCCAGATCGACGATCTGGGACAGGTTGTTGAGCGCCAGAAGGCCATCGGCCAGAAAAATCTCGGAGTCGGAAACGTTAAGTGCATCGGCCACGAATTCGCGCAGGGCCGGTGGCGTGGTGTCCTGGATCTCCAGCCGGATCACCGACCCGCGCCGGCGGCGTTTCAGCGCGCTTTCGAACAGCCGGACGAGGTCTTCTGCCTCTTCCTCGATTTCAAGGTCGGAATCGCGAATGACCCGGAAGGCGCCCTTGCCGCGGATCTCGTATCCGGGAAACAGTCTGCCGATGAAAAGGCCAACGACCCGTTCGATCGCAATGAACCGCGCCACGCCGTTTTCGCCGTCCTCGAGCCGGACGAAACGCTCCACCTGTCCCGGGATACGCAGAAGCGCGATCATGCCGCGTCCGCCCGATACCGGCACCAGTTCGAACACGATAGAAAAACCGAGGTTCGGAATGAAGGGGAACGGATGGGCCGGGTCGATCGCAAGCGGTGTCAGGACCGGGAAGATGTAGGACAGGAAATGATCCTCGAGCCAGCTCTTCTCCTGTGCCGTCAGGTGCTCGCCGTTCAGGATCTCGACGTCGTTTTCGGCAATCACGCTGCGCAATTCGCGCCAGAGCGCCTGCTGGGAATCCTGCAGGTCGCGCACCGCTTCGGAAATTTTCTGTAGCTGCTCCGTCGGCGTCAGACCGTCATCGGAGGTATTGGTCACCTCGGCGCGTTGCTGGCCGCGCAGGCCGGCGACGCGCACCATGAAGAACTCGTCCAGATTGTTTGCCGATATAGACAGGAAGCGGACCCGCTCCAGAAGCGGATGGTTCGGGTTCATGGATTCTTCCAGAACACGCCGGTTGAACTGCAGCCAGGACAATTCCCGGTTCATGAAACGGGCGGGCGAGCCTGCCAGTTCGCCAGTCCCGTTTCCCTCGCTCCCCGGCTCGGCACCGGCAACCGGAGCCTGCACGGTCTGGGAAAGATCGACGGTCTCGTTCATCTCGCTTCCTTGTCCTGCCAGTTACACCATCCGGGCTTATCACCCGCGCCGCGCTCGCGGTACGCGGCGATCCGGCGCAGCGCCTATCACGGACATATGACGTTTCTAACGCGTCCGGCAGCACTTTGCCGCCTCACAAGCTACCCAAGCCTTACTTATGCACGTTTTCCAGGACGCGTCCGGCCAGGGGCTTGGTGATTTTCGCACGACCTGCCAGCGATTCCCGGTCGATTGCATCGACCACCTTCATGGCGACCCCCAGGGACCGCTCCATGCGCACCACAAGATAATCGACGACACCGAGATCGATGGCAATCTGCCGGTCGGCGAACAGCTTGACCAGCACCCGGCGCAGAAGGTCGTCGTCGGGCTCTTCGATTTCTATAGGAGCTGCGGCGCGCAAACGCGACATCAGGTCCGGCAGGGTGATCCCCCAGGCGGTCGGCCATGTCCGGCTTGTGATCAGCACCGGCACCCCGGCCTGCCGCGCGGCATTCAACAGATGGAACAGAGCCGTTTCATCAAGGCCGCGATGGGCATCCTCGACGACCACCGCCTCTCCGGTGACGAGACCGGCAACGGTCTCGCTCGCCAGCTCGCTCGCCTTGACGACAGCGGCGCCGGTTTCGGCATGGAACGCCTCGACCAGATGGGTTTTGCCCGATCCGACCGGCCCGGCGAGGATGACGACCGGCGCCGGCCAGTCCGGCCAGGCGCCAAGCAATTCGAATGCGGCCCGGTTGGATTTCCCCACCAGATAATCGTCACGGCCGAGTGCAGCTTCATGCGGCAGGACCAAAGGCAACTGGCGAGGAGTTTCCGCCATGGAGTACGCGCCTATTCTGGGTCGGCAGGCTCCGGGCCGCCGACACCCTTGTAAATCGGGCTTGCTAGGTACTGCCTCAGGGCGAACCGCGCAAGTACACCGATCATGGCCGCAGCCGGAACGGCAATCAACATCCCCACGAAACCAAACAGATATCCAAAGGCAAACAGGGCGAACATGAGGGTCACGGGATGAAGCCCCGTCTTGTCGCCGATCAGATTCGGCTGGAGGATGTTGCCTTCCAGGAACTGCCCGACCGCAAAGACCGCCGCGACCATCAGGATCATCGTCCAGTCCGGCCAGAACTGGACCAGGGCGACACCGAGCGACACGATCAGTCCGAGACTTGCGCCGACGAACGGAATGAAGCTCACCAGCCCGGCGCCCATTCCGATCAGCAGGCCGAAATTCAGCCCGGTGAGAGCAAGGCCGAGTGCGTAAAACGTCCCCAGAATGACACAGACGGACACCTGGCCGCGGACGAAGCCGGAAACAACGTCATCCATTTCCCGCGCCAGATTGCGGATTTCCTCAAGATGATCCCGCGGCAGCCAGCCGTCGATGCGGGCGACCATGTGGTCCCAGTCCCGCAACAGGTAGAAGGCGACCACCGGCGTGATCACGAACAGCGACAGGATCGACAGAAGCGCCTGTCCGCCGCTCCAGACCTGCTTGGCGAGGCCACCGAGCCAGGAGGCGCCCTGCCCCATCAATTTGCCGAAGGACGACTGAAGATCTTCCGGGTTTATGCCTGTGAGGGCAACAAGCCGCTCGCCGAAATTCTGGGAAACCAGCTCATGCAACGATCGCACCAGATCCGGCAATTTCTCCAGAAAACCGGCGAGCTGGTTTCCAAGGACCGGCACGAGCAGGACGAAGAACAGGACAAGGACGAAGATGAAGGCGAGCAGAATGGTCAAGGTCGCCCAGAGGCGGCTGAAGCCCAGCGTTTCCAGCCGATCGCAGACCGGGTCGAGCAGATAGGCGACCGCCATTCCGGCAACGAAAGGCAGAAGGATCTGCGAGAAAACCGCCAGGAAGGCGATAAACACAATGAGGGAGACAGTCCAGAACCCCAATTGTCGGCGCAATGTCATCTTGGTTCCCCGCTTCCGGACGAAATGCAATCCCGGGTGATTGGGTTCAAAGGCATGAGTGCACTTAGCCTCAGTTAAATCGGCAAAACAAGGGCATGACCGCGCCATGATCGGCCCATACCATCGCGTAACCCTTGTTTTCGCCCGCGCCAGCCTGTATGCGCGGCACAAAGATTTTCAAGCGCCGCAGCACCGGAGTGCCGTCATGAGCCAGGAAGAACAGCCCCAAGCGACCAATGGTTTGACCTATGCCCAGGCGGGTGTCGATATCGATGCCGGCAATGAGCTGGTCCGCCGGATCAAGCCGCTGGTGAAAGCCACATCGCGGTCGGGTGCGGACAGCGACATCGGCGGCTTCGGCGGCCTGTTCGACCTGAAGGGCGCGGGCTTCAAGGATCCGATCCTGGTGGCGGCCAACGACGGGGTCGGAACCAAGCTGAAAATCGCCATCGACACCGGCCAGCACCGCACGGTCGGCATCGATCTGGTCGCCATGTGCGTCAACGATCTTGTCGTTCAGGGCGCCGAACCGCTGTTCTTCCTCGATTACTTCGCCTGCGGGGCGCTGGACGTGGACCAGGCGACCGATGTGGTGGCAGGCATCGCCGACGGCTGCAAGATGGCAGGCGCGGCGCTGATCGGTGGCGAGACCGCGGAAATGCCGGGCATGTATTCTGAAGGCGACTACGATCTTGCCGGCTTTTCCGTCGGTGCGGTGGAACGCGGCGCGATCCTGCCGCGCCGGGATGTCGGCGAAGGCGACGTGCTCCTGGGGCTTGCCTCTTCGGGTGTTCATTCCAACGGCTATTCCATGGTCCGCAAGATCGTCGAATTGTCCGGTATGACCTGGTCCGACTATGCCCCTTTTGACAAAGCGCAGACGCTGGGCGAAGCGCTGATGGCTCCGACGAAAATCTACGTGAAGCCGCTTCTGGCCGCGCTGAAGGCGTCGAACGGCATCAAGGCGCTCGCCCATATCACCGGCGGCGGCCTGCCGGAAAACCTGCCTCGTGTGCTGCCTGACGAAACCTCCGCGCGCATCGACCTGTCCGCGATTTCCGTTCCTCCGGTGTTTGACTGGCTGGCCAAGGCTGGCGGCGTTGCGGAGAAGGAAATGCTCAGGACGTTCAACTGCGGTGTCGGTATGGTCGTGGTCGTGTCGGCTGACGAGGCGGATACGGTGACCTCCGTGCTGGAGCAGGAAGGCGAGACCGTCTTCAGGATCGGCACCATCCAGGCCGCAGGCGCTCAGCCGGTTCTGTTCGATAACGCCCTAGGGCTTGGGAAATGACCGAACGGAAGAAAATCGCCGTTCTGATTTCCGGCCGGGGCAGCAACATGGCCTCGCTGATATCGGCGTGCATGGATCCCGCCTACCCGGCCGAAATCACTCTGGTAATTTCGAACAGGCCCGGAGCCGCCGGCCTCGAACGGGCTGCCGAATTCGGTATCGAAACGGCCACCGTCGACCACACGGAGTTTTCCCGGGACCGCGAAGCTTTCGAGCGGGTGCTCGATGAGAAGCTGAAGCAGCACGGCATCGAGTTCGTCGCGCTCGCCGGTTTCATGCGTCTGCTTTCCCCCTGGTTCGTCACCCAGTGGCGCGATCGGCTGATCAACATCCATCCGGCGCTGCTTCCGAGTTTCAAGGGCCTTCACACCCATGAGCGGGCGCTGGAGGAAGGGGTCAAGCTGCACGGCGCGACCGTCCATTTCGTTTCCGCGGAAATGGACGACGGTCCGATCATCATTCAGGGCGCCGTGCCGGTCCTGGACGGCGACACGCCGGACACCCTGGGAGCGCGCGTGCTCGCGGTGGAACACCAGATCTATCCAAAGGCGTTGGAGCTGGTTGCTTCGGGGCGGGCAAAGGTCAAGGATCAGCGCGTCGCAATTTCCGGGGAAGATGCCGATCTGGCCGACAGGACACTGATTGTCCCCTGACACCGCTCCTCCTCCTGTTCTAGGCTGTAGTGACAATTTAAGGAATTGGAGATTCCCAAAGGTCGACAAATCAGATTCAACACTGGCTTTTGGAGGCTGGTGTGGAAGGCGAGATACTTCGGGACGATCAATGGGAGCGGCTTCGGGAATTTGTTCCGGGTGGCCGGCAGGGGCGGCGCGGTCCGCGCAGTGACGGACGTCGTTTCTTTAATGCGATCTTATGGCTCGCTCGCTCAGGCGCCCGCTGGAAAGATTTGCCAGAGGACAGGTTCGGTCCCTATCAGACAGCCAAACGGCGTTACTATCGCTGGATTGAAGCTGGTGTCTTTGAGCGCATATTCGAGGCGATCGCCCGTGAGCCGGACATGGAGTGGCTGGCAATCGACGCGACCGTCATAAGAGCACATGCCCAAGCCGCGGGCGGAGCGCGCAAAAGGGGGGATCTGAAGCCCAGGCCCTTGGACGCTCCCGGGGCGGCTTTGGAACGAAGATCCACGCAGTAGTGGACGCACTGGGCTTACCGGTTCGCTTCGATATCGGGCCGGGACAACAAAATGACATGGCTCCCGCGTGCCGTCTCATGAGCGGTCTGCATGCACAGCAGGTTCTTGCGGATCGCGCCTATGACGCTGACAGTCTACATGATCTTATTCTTGAACAAGGCGGCGAGCCCATCATTCCGCCACGCCGCCATCGCAAGCATCAGCATCACTACGACCAAATCGCATACAAGAACCGGTGGGGAATAGAAGGCTACTTCGCCAAACTCAAGCAATGGCGCCGTATCGCTACGCGATACGATAAGCTCGCTGCAAATTTCATCGGCTTCATCAAGCTCGCAAGCATTATGCTCTGGCTTAAATAATTAAATTGTCACCACAGCCTAGGCTGTAGTGACAATTTAAGGAATTGGGGATTCCCAAAGGTCGACAAATCAGATTCAACACTGGCTTTTGGAGGCTGGTGTGGAAGGCGAGATACTTCGGGACGATCAATGGGAGCGGCTTCGGGAATTTGTTCCGGGTGGCCGGCAGGGGCGGCGCGGTCCGCGCAGTGACGGACGTCGTTTCTTTAATGCGATCTTATGGCTCGCTCGCTCAGGCGCCCGCTGGAAAGATTTGCCAGAGGACAGGTTCGGTCCCTATCAGACAGCCAAACGGCGTTACTATCGCTGGATTGAAGCTGGTGTCTTTGAGCGCATATTCGAGGCGATCGCCCGTGAGCCGGACATGGAGTGGCTGGCAATCGACGCGACCGTCATAAGAGCACATGCCCAAGCCGCGGGCGGAGCGCGCAAAAGGGGGGATCTGAAGCCCAGGCCCTTGGACGCTCCCGGGGCGGCTTTGGAACGAAGATCCACGCAGTAGTGGACGCACTGGGCTTACCGGTTCGCTTCGATATCGGGCCGGGACAACAAAATGACATGGCTCCCGCGTGCCGTCTCATGAGCGGTCTGCATGCACAGCAGGTTCTTGCGGATCGCGCCTATGACGCTGACAGTCTACATGATCTTATTCTTGAACAAGGCGGCGAGCCCGTCATTCCGCCACGCCGCCATCGCAAGCATCAGCATCACTACGACCAAATCGCATACAAGAACCGGTGGGGAATAGAAGGCTACTTCGCCAAACTCAAGCAATGGCGCCGTATCGCTACGCGATACGATAAGCTCGCTGCAAACTTCATCGGCTTCATCAAGCTCGCAAGCATTATGCTCTGGCTTAAATAATTAAATTGTCACCACAGCCTAAAGCTTTTTAGGCAATTTCCACCTCGTCAGGCGGTTCGCCATTTTGCGGGTTTCAAGTTATAGGTTTCCATTCCAGCACATCTGTTTCCGCCGCTTGTTCCAATCGCGACAACATGCCCACCAGTCACTTCCGAGCAGATATCCAGGGACTGCGGGCCATTTCAGCCCTGATGGTCGTGCTGTTTCATTTCGGCTTTCCTGGGCTGTCCGGCGGTTTCCTCGGCGTGGACATTTTCTTTGTCATTTCGGGATTTCTGATTACCCAGATCCTGCATCGCTCGGATCATTCCCTGACCGATTTACTCGTATTCCTGAGAAAACGTGTCTGGCGCCTGGCGCCTGCCCAGACCGCCGTCATCCTCGCCAGCCTCGTCTATGGCTATCTGTACCTGTTACCGGATGACTTCGATGAACTGGGCCAGGAAAACCTGTCGTCTCTGACCTTCTGGGCAAACATCTATTTCAACAACGATTCCGGCTACTTCGCCCGAGATGCCATCTACAGGCCGCTGCTGCATTTCTGGTCCCTCGGCGTCGAAGGGCAGTTCTACGTTCTCGCCGCGATTGCGTTCCTGTTCATCAACGTCATGTCGCAAAAGACGAAAAAAATCGGGTTCTGGGTCGTAGTTATTTTGAGTCTCGTGCTCGCGCAGGTATTGGCGTTCACCGATCCGAAAACGGCCTTCTACAATCCCCTGACCCGGCTTTGGGAATTCATGATCGGGGGATTTGCGGCCGCTTATCTTGCCCGGGAACGGATTGAAACCGAAAACGGGATTTTTTCGAGGCACAGAACAGTCCGGAGCGCCGGAAGCTTGTTCGACGTCCTGGCGTTGGCCACGATCCTGCTATTGCCTTTCGTCTATTCCGAGGGGCTGTCCTGGCCCATGCCTTTCGCCCTGGTTCCTTGTCTGGCCGCCGGCTGGCTGCTTCTCAACGCCAACCGCCCGGGTCTTACGCGCGCAGTGTTGTCTCATCCGGCGATGATCTTTCTGGGCAATCTATCCTACGCGCTCTATCTGGTTCACTGGCCGCTTATCGTGTTTGCCCGCTTTCACTACGGGCCGGAGATACCGCTCTCGGTCCAGGCTGCCCTTTTTCTGCTGACCATCGCGTTGTCGGCGGCGGTCTATTATTTGATCGAAAGCCCGTGCCGCGCCTTCGGTCGTCGCAGGTCAGCCTTCCCGCATCTGATTGGCGCCGGCGTTCTGGCGTGCATTCTCGGCCTGGGCCTGTACGTTCACATTCAGGACGGGCTTCCCGACCGGTTCCCGAAATCCATTTTGGCGGAATTGGAGAAACCCGGTTTGCCCCCTCCCTCCCTGCGTGATATCTGCGATGAACCGAAGCTGGCTTTTGCCTGTCCGGAGCGGGTTCCCAGTCTCGCCGGCACGACGGTCGCGATTTGGGGCGATTCCCATGCAATGGCGCTTGATGGACCTTTGGCGCAGTGGCTTGAGGCAAACGCGGCCTCATTCGCTTCTTTCACCCACGACAGCTGCCCGCCCATGGCCGACGTCTATTTGAAAAGCAGCCTGCTTTCCCCCCCGAAGCAAAAATGCCTCCCCTATGGCCGTCCCACTCTTGAAAGGCTCTTGGGAGACGAGAGCGTCCAAATCGTCGTTCTGACCGCGAGATGGGCCAACTACATCACCGGGCATGTCTTCGATAAGGACGCTGCCGGAACCATCTATCTGGCCTCTTCTCCCTGGGAAGTCCCATCCCTCGATCGCAATCAGGCCCTTTTTCAAAACAGCCTTGAGAATACGATTTCTCAGTTGCAGGCTGCCGACAAGCAAGTCGTGCTGATCGGCTCGGTGCCGGAGTTGAACTTCGACGGCATCAGATGCTTTAACCGCTCGCGCCTGCAGGAAGCTGATGTAAGTGCTTGCGCCATCAGCAAAGACCGGGTGGATGCACGCCTGCAGTCGACCCGGCAAATCTTCGCCGGGCTTCAGGCAGAGTTCCCCGATCTGCTTGTGATCGACCCGGCGCCGTTATTCTGCTCGGGCTCCGCGTGCCGATCGGTGCTTGAGGGGCGGAATGTCTATCGGGACGACAATCATCTCAACGATCTCGGAGCATTTGCGGTCGTAAAGGACCTGTCTCAGGCACTGAACACACGGCAAGGCCGCGACTAGGCCATCAAGCGAAGCCTGGACGACCACGGATCAAACCTTCTGCACCCAAACGGCCGTGTCGTGGAAGGCGGCGCCGCCATAGGGTGCCGCCGGATCGGCGCCGGTGAGCGTGTTGATCCCCTTGCCGTCGGGAAAGGCCTCGTTCGGCCAGATGCCTTCGGAGATCACAGTGCCCGGCGTCAGGCCTTCCACATAGCGCGCGTGGAGCGTGACGATCCCCCGGTTGTTGCCCATCTCCACCAGATCGCCGTCATCGATGCCATGGTCTTCCGCATCGGCCTGCAACATCCAGACCTCAGGCCGCTTTTCCTTCTTCTGGGAGCTCTCAGTCTCGTTGAAGGTGGAATTCAGGAAAGACCGCGCGGGTGCGGTCACAAGCCGGAACGGATGACGTTCGCTGGCGTGTTCCAGGTATTCCCAGTGGTCGGGCAGTTCGGGCATGGTCGTCCAGGGGCCGAGCGGGCCGATCGGTGACTTGTTCGGCGACGGGGACCGGCCCCAGTCGGGCCGGAAATGGAACTTGCCGTCCGCATGGGCGAAGCCGTTTAGGTAATGGGCGCTTTCGAAATCCGGCTGCAGATCGATCCAGCGGTTTTCCTCCAACTCTTCAAGCGTGCCGTAACCGGAGTTCCGCAGCATCCAGTCGATGTGCTCGCGCGCCGTCATGTGGAAGCCCGGATGCTGATCGGCGCCGAGGCGTTTTGCGAGCTCGTTCAGGACAAACAGGTTTTCGCGCGGACCTTCCGGCCCCTCCGTGACCTTGGGACCGAGCATCAGATACTGGTGCCCGCCACCCTTGTAGATGTCGTCGTGTTCAAGGAACTGGGTCGCCGGCAGAACCACGTCGGCCATCTTCGCCGTCTCTGTCATGAACTGCTCGTGGACGCAGACAAACAGATCCTCGCGCGCGAAGCCCTTCTTGACCAGTTCCTGTTCCGGCGCGACGGAGACCGGATTGGTGTTCTGGATCAGCATGGCAGTGACCGGTGGTCCGTCGTGCAAGGCGTCCTCGTCTCCGGTCAGCACCCGGCCGATCAGGGACTGGTCCAGAAACCGGGTCTCCGGACGGCGCAGTTCGGGCGCCTCGATCATGGACTTGTTGAGTTCGTAGATCGCGCCGTTGTTGTGAAAGACGCCACCGCCTTCATATTGCCAGCAGCCGGTTACCGCTCCGATGGACGCAGCCGCATGCATGGAAACGGCACCGTTGCGCGCGCGGGTAAAGCCGTAGCCGAGCCGGAAATAGGTGCGTTTCACCTCGCCGATCAGCCGGGCGACCTCTTCGATCTGGGTTGCCTGCAGCCCGGTGATCCTGGCGGCCCATTCCGGGGTCTTGGTCTGGAGATGCGCCTCGAGGTCCGCCGGACAATCCGTGTATTTTTCCAGGTAGGCCCGATCCGCATGTCCGTCGCGAAAGAGCACATGCATGATCGCGCAGGCCAGGGCAGCATCGGTACCGGGATTCAGAACCAGGCCGACATCTGCCTGTTTCATGGTTTCGGTGTTGTAGACGTCGATGACGATGATCCGGGCACCGCGTTTCTTGCGGGCCGTGATCGCATGGGTCATGACATTGACCTGGGTCGCGACCGGATTGGTGCCCCAGATGACAACCTGATCGGAGACGGCCATTTCCCGCGGATCCGGACCGGCCAGCTTGCCCGTTCCGGCTACGATACCGCTCCAGGCATTGTTGGTGCAGATGGTATCGAACTGGAGCGAGTAGCCCTTGGCGTGGCGGAAGCGATGGATGGAATCGCGCTGTACCTGCCCCATGGTACCGGCATAGTGATAGGGCCAGACGGTTTGCGGCCCGTATTCGGCTTCCGCTGCCAGGAACTTTTCGGCAACCAGATCGAGCGCTTCGTCCCAGGAGATTTCCTCAAACCGGCCTTCGCCCTTGGCACCGACCCGGCGCAGCGGCTTCAACAACCGGTCCGGGTGGTAGAGACGCTCGGAATAGCGGGCGACCTTGGCGCAGATAACGCCGGCCGTATACGCGTTTCCGGACGCGCCGCGCAGACGTCCGATCCTGCCGTCATTCAGGACCTCCACATCAAGGGCGCAGGTTGACGGACAATCGTGCGGGCAGGCGGAAAACGCACCAGAAGGCTGGTGTTTGGTCATATCGGGTCTTTCTCGCAATCGCCGGTTTACAAACCGGACCCGCGAGTCTGATCAACAAAGGGGCGCTGTCAAGCGCCCCTCGCCATTGAATGGTTCTGACAACAGTTCCGGTCCTCAGGTCCCGCTACAGGGACTATGCCCCCCCGGGCCGCCGGCACGTGGCCCGCGACCGGAGCCTTGGCCGGGGCCGAAACCCGGGCCTTGTCCAGCGCCGGGCCGTTGCCCGAACAGGCCACCGCCCTGTGGCGGCGGACCGCCGGCCTGGGGTCCGGGCCGACCTCCCGGACCTCCCCTGCCCTTGAGGCGCATGAAGGACCTGTCGGGGGTTCCCATCCAACAGCGCGGAATGAAGGGAAAGGTATCCGTCAGGACATACTGGTAGGTGCCCTTCGGATATTCGGGGGTGACGGCAAAGCGGCCGTTGCAATGGTCGAGATCGCCGCGGCCTTCCGCGTAGGTCCAGTCCTGGGTGAACTTGCCGTCGTAGCTTCCGCCCGGACCGTCGGGACGGGTTCCGCTCCTGATCACATAACTGCTTTTCAGCTTTGTCATCGCGGAAGGACGTTTCGGGTCGCTGTAGCCATAGGGGCCGTAGATGGGAAAGCCGTCGGCGGCATAGCCAAGGAGTGCCGGAACGCTCTTGCCGCCTTCGGATGCCAGAACACCGGTTGGAATACCGTGATAGTGATAGGTGCCGTCCGGTTGGACATGGGCGTTGAATTTGTCCAGGCCCAGCCGGCAGGCGCCGCCCATTGCCTCGTAGTTCCAACCGGACCGGCGGTCGTTCTGCCAGAATTCCGCCGTGCCGGGATCCATCACGACGCCGTTGACGGCAATACCGAATACGGCAGGACCGGTCGGTGTGGCCCGGCCTGTCTTCTTCGGGTTTACCGGCACACGCAGCTGATAGTTTTTCTTGGAAATCCGGTTCGGATTACCGGAATTGGGAAACTGGCCCGGCGCCTTGATCGGGTATCCGTTGGCGTGGATATAGCGATAGGCTCCCTCGACTGTGATTGTCGCGGCGGCATCAGCCGGCGGGATCATCAGATCCCAGACGGACTCCGAAAGGGACTTTTCCTCGACAGGATGTTCTCCGGCAAGCTTGTGACTTCCGTCATGGGCCTGGGCCGCTGTTGTCAGAACCGTTCCCAGGACGGCAAGTGTCTTGCGCATAGGGTCTTCTCCCAAAATTTCTCCGAGCCCCCGACGCCTGCAACCGTGCCTTCTAACCCCTTGTAATCCTATCGAAAAACTGTCCGAAAGTGTATCAGAACGTAACAGGGCCGACCCTTTCGGGCCGGCCCTGCCAAATCGAAAATGACGGATCGCCGGTTAGCCGACGATGTCGCAGCCGGCGAACCAGAAGGCGATTTCTTCCGCTGCGGTTTCCGGTGCGTCGGAACCGTGAACCGAGTTTTCGCCGATGGAAAGGGCGAATTCCTTGCGGATGGTGCCTTCGGCTGCATCGGCCGGATTGGTGGCGCCCATCACTTCACGGTTCTTGGCGATCGCGTCTTCACCTTCCAGAACCTGAACGACGGTCGGGCCGGACGACATGAACTCGGTCAGTTCGCCGAAGAACGGACGCTCTTTATGAACCGCGTAGAAAGCTTCGGCCTGGCGCAGGGACATCCATACGCGGCGGGAAGCGACGACGCGCAGGCCGGCTTCTTCCAGCTTGGCGGTAATGGCGCCCGTCAGGTTGCGCTTGGTGGCATCCGGCTTGATCATCGAAAAGGTGCGTTCAATCGCCATGGGTTCGGTCTTTCTCGTTTGTCTGCTGCCACTGGCAGCTCTATCCGGCCTGCGCGGGATGGCGCAATGCACCGGCTGTGAAAATCGCGCTTCTAATAGCTTTGCGCCGTTTTCCATGCAAGGGGGCCAAGCGATGACATTTTCATGTCAGGCGACCGCATATCGATTTCGCCCCTGTCAGATGATCACGAAGTGGCAGATACCCCGGCATTCTATCCGTCACGGTATACTGATTTTTACCGGTAATGTTACTTTTACCCGCCGACTTTCAACTAACAGTAGATTATGCAAGACACGCACTTGCAAAATACGGTTGAATCCTCGTAAATCACACCACTGCGAACAATGCATACATTTCGTGATGCATAAGGGAGTGTGTTCGTGAAAGCCGTATTGAACATGATGATGGAATACAATCGCTGGGCAAACGAACGCCTTTTTGCCGATTGTGAACGGGTCACAGAAGAGATCTACCACCGCGATCTGAAAACCGAATACGGTTCGATCCACAAGACGCTTGACCACATTCTGCTGGTCGATCTGTTGTGGCTGGACCGTTTCGCCGGTGCAGGCGACAAGTACCCTTCGTTTGACCAAACGATCACCGACACTTTCAAAGAGCTCAAGGACCGCCGGCAAACGACCGATGAAGACCTGAGCCGGTTCTGCCAGGAAAGCACCGAGGTCGGACTGACCCGGATGGTTCAATTCAAAACCGTCCTCGATCCGGCGACGATAGAACAGCCGGTGGGTGGTGCCATCATTCTGCTGTTCCACCATCAAAGTCACTACCGGGCGCAGGCTCAGGCTCTTCTCAGCATGCAGGGTTACGAGCCGCAGATGCTCAACCTCATGTATTTCCAGCGGCAGACCGGCCTTGGACTGATGGGGTGAGATCAACGCGACGCCAGGCTTAAGCTTTTGATGGATATCGGCTTCCGGGCAGGCTAATTTATGCCCGCCTACAGCCGTTTCGGTCTGCGGGAGAGTCAGTCGGAGAGTGTGTCATGGCGGGTCGGCTCTGTTGGAGTGTCCGTTCGTCCCCATCATCGGATGCAGCACCGCGGAAGGGCTTCGAACGCCTGTCGCGTGCCATTCCATCTGCCGCAATTGCCGTCTGCGCCCTGATCTCCTGTTGTCTGGTCGCGATTGGTCCCGCGCAGGCAGCCGGCAATCTGGATTCCCGACTGGAACGTCTGCAAACCGACGACCTGGAGGATCTGTTCGGCTTCGTCGCCGGCAATGTGCTGTTCGCGCTCTATCATGAAGGCGGCCACATGCTGGTGTCCGAACTTGGTCTCCCGGTGCCGGATCAGGAAGAAGACGCGATCGACGATCTGGCGACCGTGACCATGCTTTCCGTGAAGGACGCGGACATGGACCTGTGGCTTTCCAATGCCATGATCGGCTGGTTCCTGATTGCCGACGGAAAGGCTGCTACGCTTCCTTTTTACACTGAACACAATCTCGACCTGCAGCGGGGTTATCGGATGCTCTGCCTCATGGTCGGCACCGACGAGGGCTCCTTCGGCCAGCTTGCAACCGACCTGGGGCTGCCGGCAGAAAGCAGGACGGGATGCACGAACGCATCCCAGGAAGCCTGGCAATCCTGGCAGCAGGCGATCGGCAGCCGTTTGCGCGACAGCAACAAGCCAGCGGGCAAGATTTCGATCTATTACCGCAGGGTTCCTCCCGATCTTGCATCCATGGAAATCTTCCTGAAGGAAAGCGGGCTCCTGGAACTGGTCGCCCAGAATTTCGACACGCTTTACGCCCTGCCCGACAAGGTGACCTTTACCGCCAGGCCCTGCGGCGAGGGAAATGCCTATTGGGATCCGGGCAAGCGCGAGTTGACCCTCTGCTACGAACTGATGGCCGGATTTACGGAAATCTATCTGGATCAGGTGGCAAACGACAGATAACGCGTGTGAGGGCTTGAAAGCACGGCCAAGCTCCGCCAAACATCGCTCCCATGTTACAGATTTCCGACCTTACCTACCGGATCGGCGGCCGGCTCCTGATCGACCAGGCCAGCGTCACCCTCCCCGCCCGTTCCAAGACCGGGCTCGTGGGGCGCAACGGCGCGGGCAAGTCGACGCTGTTCAAGCTGATCACCGGCGATTTGTCCTCCGAATCCGGATCGATCCATATCCCGAAATCGGCCCGCATCGGTCAGGTGGCGCAGGAAGCCCCCGGCACCGAGGACAGCCTGCTCGACGTTGTGCTGGCCGCCGACACGGAACGTACGCGCCTGCTCGCGGAAGCCGAAACGGAAACCGATCCGGCACGCATTGCCGATATACACACACGGCTTGCCGATATCGGCAGCCATACGGCGGAAGCGCGCGCGGGCGCGATCCTCTCCGGCCTTGGCTTCGATGCGGAGGCGCAGAAGCGCCCCTGCTCCGCCTTTTCCGGCGGCTGGCGCATGCGTGTCGCGCTCGCCGCGGTTCTCTTTTCCGAGCCGGATCTCCTGCTTCTCGACGAGCCGACCAACTATCTCGACCTGGAAGGGACGCTCTGGCTGGAGAACTACGTTTCCCGTTATCCACACCAGGTGGTACTGATCTCCCACGACCGCGACCTGCTCAACAATGCGGTCGACAGTATCGCCCATCTGGACCGGGGCAAGCTGACCTTCTACCGGGGGGGCTATGACAGCTTCGACCGCCAGCGGCGGGAAAAGATGATCCTGCAGCAGAAGGCGAAGGAAAAGCAGGACGAGCAGCGCAAGCACATGCAGGCGTTCGTCGACCGGTTTCGTGCCAAGGCGACCAAGGCACGTCAGGCGCAGTCGCGGCTGAAGATGTTGGAGAAGATGGAGCCGATTGCCGCGCTCACCGAAGAAAGCAGCTTTCCGATCCACTTCCCCGATCCGGAGGGCCGCCTGGCGCCGCCGATCCTGAAACTTGAAAACGTCTCCACCGGCTATGCCGGCAAGGAGATCCTGAGGCGGCTCACGCTTAATATCGATACCGACGACAGGATTGCCCTGCTCGGCGCCAACGGCAACGGCAAGTCGACCTTCGCCAAGCTCATCTCCGGACGCCTTGATGCCATGGGCGGCGAGATCACCAAGGCGACGAAACTCAAGATTGCCTTCTTTGCCCAGCACCAGCTCGACGAATTGCGCCCGGCGGAGAACGCCGTCGAACACGTCCGCCGCCTGATGTCTCAGGCTCCGGAAGCCCAGGTGCGCGCCCGGGTCGCCCGTTTCGGTCTGCCGACCGACCGGATGGACACGCCGGCGAAAGACCTCTCGGGCGGTGAAAAGGCGCGGCTTCTGCTCGGCCTTGCCACCTTCGACGGACCGAACCTGCTCATCCTCGACGAGCCGACCAACCATCTCGACATCGACAGCCGCGAAGCGCTTATCCTCGCACTCAACGAGTTCCAGGGCGCCGTCGTTCTGATTTCCCACGACCGCCACCTGGTGGAAGCCTGCGCCGACCGGCTCTGGCTCGTCGCCGACGGAGGCGTGGCACCCTACGACGGGGATATGGAAGATTACCGCCGCCTGATCCTGCAGGGACCGGACGCGGCGAAAAAGGCCCGCAAGGAAGAGGAAGACGACAAGGGGTCCGCCCAGGAGCGCCGCCGGGAAGCTGCCGAAAAACGTCACCTTCTGAAACCGCTTCGCCAGAAAATCGACGCGGCGGAAAAGGAAATGTCACGTCTCCAGGACAAGATCGTCAAACTGGATGAAGCCCTCGCCGATCCCGAATTCTTTGTCCGCGAACCGGACCGGGCCACCAAATTCGCCAAGGAACGGGCCTATTGCGAAAAGAAGCTCGTCAAGACGGAAGAGGAGTGGCTGGAGCTTTCCGCCGAGTACGAAGAAGCGAGCTGAACGGAGGTCTTTATGAGCGTCGTTTCGACACTGGACACGATCGGTTTCGATGCCGACGACACACTCTGGCACAATGAAACCGTCTTCAAGCTGACGGAGGACCGCTTTGCTGGGCTGCTCGCCGACTACGCCGACAAGTCGCACCTGGCAGAACGCCTGCTTGACGCCGAGCGACGCAACGTCACGCACTATGGCTACGGCATCAAGGGGTTCATGCTCTCGATGATCGAGACGGCGCTTGAGGTCACAGACCAAAAAGTGCCGGCCTCCGTCATCAACGAAATTCTGGACGCCGGCAAGGAGATGCTGTCCCATCCGGTGGAACCCCTGCCCCATGTTCGCGAAACGCTCGAAGCGGTCGCGGGCGACTACCGCCTGGTGCTGATCACCAAGGGCGATTTGTTTGACCAGGAGCGCAAGATCGCGGCTTCCGGTCTTGCGGATTATTTCAACGCCATCGAGGTGGTTAGCGAGAAGTCCGCCGACACGTATCAAACGCTGTTCTCGCGCCATGGCACAGGCGCCCGGAATGCCCTGATGATCGGCAATTCCCTGAAATCCGATATCCTGCCCGCGCTTGAAGCCGGCAGCATCGGCGTGCACGTGCCTTATCAGATCACCTGGGGGCTTGAGCACGCGGAGGAGCCCGCGCAGCACGACCGGTTTCATCGGATCGATCACATCGGCAAGCTGCTCCAGTTGCTGGAAAGGCTGGGCTAGGCTGCCGCCATATTGGGAGGAAACATGTCCGGAGAAACTCCTGTTCGTGTCGAAAAGAACGGACCGGTCACGACCGTCATCCTGTCCCGGCCCCACGCCCGCAATGCGGTCGACGATGACACGGCCAACCGCCTGTACGAGGCGTTTCTGGCGTTCGACAACGACCCGCAAGCCTCCGTCGCCGTCTTTTGGGGAGAAGGAGGCGCCTTTTGCGCGGGCTACGACCTGAAGGCGGCAACCGCGCTGACACAGGAAAAGCCGTTCGGGGACCTGGATATTCCCCGAAACTGGTCCGGTGGCCGGGGCGACGATATCGCCAAGGGACCGATGGGGCCGAGCCGGCTCTCCCTCTACAAGCCGGTCATCGCAGCCATCTCCGGCCCGGCCGTTGCCGGCGGAATGGAACTGGCGTTGTGGTGCGACATGCGCGTCATGGAGGAAAGCGCCTATATGGGCGTCTACTGCCGCCGCTGGGGTGTGCCGCTGGTGGATGGCGGCACCATCCGCCTGCCGAGGCTGGTCGGCATGGGACGGGCCATGGACCTGATCCTGACCGGCCGCAAGGTCGAGGCGGACGAGGCCCAGCGCATCGGCCTGTGTGAGCGTGTCGTCGCGAACGGCACCGCCCGGCAATCCGCGGAGGAACTCGCCGCAGAGATCGCCCGTTTTCCGCAAGGCTGCCTGCGCGCCGACCGGGCCTCGGCACTGGACGGCTTCGACCTGCCGCTCAACGAGGCCCTGATCCGGGAATGGCAAAACCGTGAGATCTTCGAACAGGAAGGCCTGGCCGGCGCGAGCCGGTTCTCCGGTGGCGCCGGACGGGGCGGAAAGCTCGAGGACTGCTAGTCCTTCCTCTCGACCGGCCCGCCCTTCTCCTCCCAGGTGGAAAAGCCTTCCTTGATGTGGGAACAGTCGAAACCCATTTCCTTCAGGGCAACCGCCGTCAGGGCGGAGCGCCAGCCGGAACCGCAATAAAGCACGAAGGTCTTGTCCTGGCCGAAAACCTCCTTGTAATAGGGGCTTTCCGGATCGACCCAGAATTCGGCCATGCCGCGCGGGCAGTGAAAGCTGCCGGGAATGAACCCGGTGCGCTGGCGTTCGCGGACATCCCGCAGATCGACCATGACCACGTCCGGGTTGCCGACCATTTCGATGGCATCCGGCGTTTCGATTTCCTCGACCTGGGTCCTTGCCCGCGCCACCAGATCCGCCGACGAGATTTTCAATTTCGCCATGATCGTTTCCTCCCCTCCCTGACTGTCGTTCGTCCAGTTTCTCTACGCCGGTTTCCGGAACAATGCCAATACATGCGGGATGGTCCGGTCCGGGCGCTCCACGTTGTAATAATCCTCACCGATCAGCGTCAGCCCATGTTCGGTAAAGCGGAGCCACTCCGACGGCATCAAGGGCCAGGGCGGCCCTTTGGCATCGCTTCCCTCGTCCCGGCTTCTCGAGATCATCAAAAAGCGCCCGCCAGGGGCGATCAGGTCGGCCAGAACGCCGATGGCATCATGGCGCATGGGGTCCTTCAGGGCCTGCAGTGTGTAGCACTCGTGAACCAGATCGAATTTGGCTTTCCAGGCATCCGGAAGCGCAAAAAGGTCGGCCGCCTGATAATCCACCGTGCTTTCGGGAAAGCGCGTCTTTGCCCAATCGATCGCCTCAGGCGCAAGATCGAAAGCGGTTGTGCGGTAACCGGCACTTGCCAGCGCTTCCGCGTTGTCGCCCAGACCACAGGCGATATCGAGGGCGTTCTCCCCGTTTCCGGGATTGCGGGCAAGCCAGTCGACCAGCGCCTTCTTGGGAGCAAGATCCGCCCAGGGAACGGCCGCCGGATCGCCGCCGGCTTCCCGGTAGACCGCCCGGAACCAGATCTGGCGATCTTGCGCATCGCCGCCGTCGGCGCCCGTCAGCCTGTCGAGCCGCTCACGCGCGGCATCACGCCGTGCCAGAAACTCCGCAGACTTCAACTCCGCAGACTTCGGGTCACCGATCTCACTCATGCCTTGCGCTCCCATCCGCCGGATGCGGTCTGCTGCCAGTAAGTTACTTCGAACCCCTCCGCTTTCGCCTCCTTCCAGCGCAGACGCGCCTCGGCGATCGCTTCCTGATCCCGTCCGTCGAACATATAGACAGCCCGCCTGTAACCTCCAAGTGACGGCGGATCGGCGCGATCCACAAGAAAACGGACATCCGCCTCATTCGGGTTGTCCTGAGTGGGTGTCAGGAAGATCGGCTGATGTTCCGCATACCCATCGTCAGCGGTTCCATGCGGCAGAAAGCTGTCGTCGGCAAACGTCCACAGATGGGCATCGAGCGCCCGGCAACGTTCCAGGGACCCGGTCTGCACCACAACCTTCCAGTCTCTTTCGAGGCACTTCAGCAACAGCTTCGGCAAGGCCTGCTCGAGGGGTTGCTCGGTCAGATGGTAGAACAGGACTTCAACACTCATTAGAACAGCACTCGCACCGTTTTTGCGGCTGTGGCCGTCGACAGGCTGATGCACTCCGGCAACACCTTGCCGTTAGTGTCGAGGTCATCCTGTCACGACCATGGACTTCCATTTCGACTCGTATCATTAACGCTTCGAAAATGTCGATTGGCTACTAATGTGGCCGGGAAGCCTTGGCTCCACATGATTTGGGGTAGGGACAGACCGGCACGGGGGCCGGATCTGACGCAACGGGGGATTTGATGCTAGGACGCGTCGTTGTATTTTTCGCACTCGTTTTCGCCATTGCCGGCGCGACAGCCGGCATGGGTTTGATCGTGACTGAACAGGCTACCGCCTGCCAGGCCTACAAGACCTGCTGAAGACGGACGGTTTCATTATTCAGCCCGCGAGGGCATCGTAACAAAAACCCGCCGATCCGGCGGGTTTTTGCACGTCTAGGGCCTATCGACATTCAGGTTTCGTAGAAGGACGATACCAGCCGGTCGAGCAGACGCACACCGTAGCCGGAGGCCCAGCCCTGGTTGATCTCGTTTTTCGGCGAACCGAACGCAGTGCCGGCAATGTCGAGGTGCGCCCAAGGCATGTCGTTGGCGAAACGCTGCAGAAACTGGGCGGCCGTGATCGAACCGGCCCACCGACCGCCCGTGTTCTTCACATCCGCGTTGGGGGTGTCGATCAGCTTGTCATAATCGGGGCTCAGGGGCATGCGCCACACCGCTTCGCCGGTCGCATCCGCCGCGGACTTCAGTTTGTCCGCCAGATCGTCATTGTTGGAATAAAGGCCGGCGTTATGATTGCCGAGCGCAACGATGACCGCGCCGGTGAGCGTTGCCAGATCGATCATGAAAGACGGTTTGAACCGGTCCTGCGTGTACCACATGGCATCCGCAAGGACGAGCCGGCCTTCCGCATCCGTGTTGAGGATCTCGATCGTAGTACCGGACATGGCCTTGACGATGTCGCCAGGGCGCTGCGCGTTGCCGTCGGGCATGTTTTCCACCAGACCGATCACGCCGACCACATTCGCCTTGGCCTTCCGGGCGGCCAATGCGTGCATCAGGCCGGTTACGGCGGCCGCACCGCCCATGTCCCCCTTCATCTCTTCCATGCCGGCGGCCGGCTTGATGGAAATACCGCCGGTATCGAAAACGACGCCCTTGCCGACGAAGGCGAGTGGTGCCTCGTTCTTCTTGCCGCCGTTCCACCGCATGATGACGAGACGCGGCGGCCGGGTCGCACCCTGGGACACGCCCAGGAGGGCTGCCATTTTCAGCTTCTTCATTTCCTTTTCGCCGAGGATCTCGATCTCGACCCCGAGCTTCTTCAGCGCCGCGGCCTTGTCGGCAAACTCCACCGGTCCAAGCGCATTCGGCGGTTCGTTGACCAGGTCACGGGCCAGATACACACCGTCTGAAATACCCTCCGCGGCCGCCCACGCCTTTTTCACCGGTTTGGGGTCGGATACGGCGATCTGCAGCTTCAGCACGGACGGTTCGCTGTCGTCGTCCGCCTTCTTGGTCTTGTAGGTGTCGAACTTGTAGGCGCGCAGCTTTGTCCCCATGGCGAAAGCCGCCGCTGCGTCCGCGGAAAGATCGCCCTCACCGGCAAGCTCCGCGAGAACCGTGGCATCGGATGCCTTTGCGCTATCGAGGGCGCCCATGACCGTGCCGCCAAGTTTCAGCCAGTCCTGTTCGCCGAGCTCCTCAGGCTTGCCGAGACCGACCACGATCAGACGGTCCACATCGAGACCTGCAGGCGCGATCAGGTCGAGCGTGGAGGATTTCTTGCCGGTAAACTTGGCAACGCCTGCAGCACGTTCGAGACCGGCGGTCATATTATTGAGGAATTCTGCCGTCATGGCTCCCAGGCCGAGCCCCTCGGTGGCGAAAACGACGGCAACACCGTTCTTGGGCGCTGCCAGTTTGATGAAGGATATTTTTGTTTGCTTGGTCATATGCCTATTCCGGTCAGGATCCTGAGGTCCGCTTGCCCGGAGGATATTCTCCGGTCCGCGAGAGTTGTGCGAATGATGGCGCGCGGCATCCCGCTCGACAAGCGGTGTGAAAAATTATTCTTCGTTAACCATTCTTGTTTGTGGGCTGTTCACCAAAAATCGTGCTATTCGATAGGGTGACGATGGTTAAGGTACCACCTCCCTCACCGCACCTGCCGTCGCCTGGAAGGATACACACCGTAAGCGTATGAAAATACTGGAAAAATATATCATACGGCGTGCCTTCTATGCCTTTGCCATGACCCTTATCGCCATGACCGGCGTGGTCTGGGCAACCCAGGCCCTCAGACAGCTCGACCTTGTGACATCCAAGGGACAGACCATTATCCAGTTCATATCGATCACGATGCTGGCCATGCCGTTCCTGATCGTGATCGTCGCACCGTTCGCCCTGATGATCGCGCTGATCCTGGTCCTGAACGCCCTTTCCGGCGACAGCGAACTGATCGTGATCGATGCGACCGGAGGCTCGCGGTTTCTCGTGCTGAAACCGGTGCTGATCTTCGCCGCGGCCATCATGGCGCTGGTAGCGTTCAACTCGCTTTATCTCTCCCCTATGGGATTGGCAAAGCTGCGCAGCGAAATCACCCGCGTCAGAGCCGATCTCGTTGCCAATATCGTCAAGCCCGGGCGCTTCATCTCCGTGGAAGACGGCCTGACCTTCCATATCCGGAACCGGTCGGGCAACGGAACTCTCGACGGGTTGCTCCTGCATGATACGCGTGATGCGGATACGGCCTTTACCTATCAGGCCGAGACGGGCGAGATCGTGGAAGCCGCAAACAAGACGCTGCTCGTCATGCGCAACGGCACGATCCAGCGCCGGCCCAAGAACCAGGGCGACATTTCGATCGTGCGTTTCGAATCCTACGCATTCGATCTGTCCAATCTCATTCCCGAGGCTTCGCAGCCGGTCTACAAGGCGAGCGAACGATCCACCGCGAACCTGATGGCCCCGGCGCGCAACGACGCCTATGCACTGCAAAACCCGGAGAAGCTGCAAACCGAACTCTATGATCGTTTCAGCCAACCTCTCTACAGCCTCGCCTTCGGTGTGATTGTGTTCGCCTTCCTCGGCAAGGCTCGGACAACCAGGCAAAACCGGAGTGTTTCGGTCCTCGGTGCGATCGCCGCATGTGTCGGCCTAAGAACGGCCGGATTTGGAGTTACTTCCATGGCCGACGGCAATATCGGTGTGCTGGCGCTGCTTTTCCTCGTGCCGTTGATGGGGATTGCCATCGCATCCTGGTTCATCTTCAGGGAACAGGCCGGGCCAGCACCGAAATGGCTGACCCATCGGACGGAACAGCTGTCCGCTCTCATCGAGCGCATCGCCGAACGTCTCAGCGGCCGCAATATGCGTGGAGCATCCTGATCCATGCTTCTCGGCCGCACCCTTGCCCTCTATTTTTCCGGGCGCTTCCTGAAAGCCATCGTGGGTCTGTTCCTGCTTGCGGCGGTTCTGATCTTTCTGTTCGACGTCCTGGAACTCGTCCGCCGGGGAAGCGACCGGGAGGGCTTCTCCGTGCTTCGCGTAAGCCTGATTTCCCTGTTGCGTGTCCCCCTGCTCCTGGAACAGGTTATCCCCTTCGCGGTCCTGTTCGGGTCGATCGCGGCCTTTGTCAGCCTGAGCCGGGCGCTCGAACTGGTCGTGACCCGGGCATCGGGCATATCCGTCTGGCAGTTTTCGATGCCTGCCCTGGTCGTCGGCATCGGGATCGGCATCTTTTCCGTCACCGTCTACAATCCTGCCGCCGTATGGCTGCAGCGGAAATCGGACGAGGTCGCGACCGGCCTGTTCGGCTCCGAGCAGAATTTCCTGATGCAAACCACCAACCAGGTGTGGATCCGCCAGGACGGTCTGGACGGAGAATCCGTGCTTCTGGCCAAACAACTGCTGGATGGCGGCACCCGTCTCCTGGGAGTGACGATCTTCGCCTTCGACCATCAGGGCACTTTCCAGGAGCGCGTGGAGGCCGATGAGGCGGAACTCGGCAAGCAAATCTGGTATCTGAAGAACGCGACCGTCTACACGACCGAGCGCGACCCCCAGCAATATGCCACCTTCCAGATCAGCACCTTCCTGAGCGCTACCCAGGTACGTGAGAGCATCGGCTCACCCGAATCGATATCCTTCTGGAACCTGCCTCAGTTCATCGACCTGGCGCAAAACGCCGGTTTGCCTGCCTATCGATATGCCTTGCAATATCAAACCCTTCTAGCCCGTCCCCTACTTTTGGCGGCCATGATTCTCATTGCGGCGGCGGTTTCTTTGCGTGTTTCTCGATTTGGCGGGCTGGGCGGACTGATTCTGGGTGGAATCATTGCCGGCTTCGTGCTTTACGTTCTATCGGAGCTTTCGAAGGACTTCGGCGGTGCAGGAATCGTACCGCCGGTCGTTGCTGCGTGGGCGCCTGGAATATTTGGAGTACTCATGGGACTGACGATCCTGTTGCATCAGGAAGATGGATGAAGTGCGCGTGACAGGTTCTTCATTCCTCCTGAAAACAGACGAGCGGGGCAACGTGCGTGGATTTAATTCCGCAGCGCGCGGTCTTCTGTTCTCTGTTGTTGCAGCTGTATCTTGCACCAGCCTGACCCTGCCGGCCCTCGGCCAGCAAAGCCTGGATTCCGAGCTGCAGGCGCAGATCAATCCCGATGCGGAAATGCTTCTGGAATCCGACCAGATCACCTACGATTTCGACCGTGACGTGATCGTCGCTTCAGGCGGCGTCCAGATTTTTTATGACGGCTACACGGTCGATGCCCAGCAGATCGTTTTCGACCGGCGCAAAGGCGAGCTGAAGGCACGCGGCGACGTGGTCATGACCGAACCGACCGGTAATGTGGTGAGGACGAACGAACTCACCTTGTCGGAGGACTTCGCCAACGGTTTCGCGAATGCCCTGCAGCTCGACACGCCGCAACGGACCCGCTTTATCGCGGACAAGGCGACCCGTGCCGACGGCAATGTCACGACGTTCGAGAACGGCCTCTATACGGTCTATACCCGTCCGGCGAATCCGCCGAACAAGCCGCCGCTCTGGCGGATCCGCGCCGCGAAGATCATTCACGACCAGAAAGAGCGCGTCATCTACTATGAAAACGCCTCGCTGGAATTCTTCGGCGCTCCGGTCGCGTATCTGCCTTACATGTCGATGCCCGATCCGACGGTCAAACGCAAAAGCGGCTTTCTCATCCCCACGGGGGTGGTGAACGACCGTCTCGGCTTCGGCGCCTCGGTGCCCTACTACTGGGCGCTCGACCCCCATTACGACCTGACCACCACCTTGACCCCGCTGACCAAGCAGGGCGTCGTTGGAGATTTCAAGTTCCGCCATCAGCTGGCCAACGGCGCCTACACGTTCTCCGCGGCCGGCCTGTTTCAGGCGCAGCCAAGCGCGTTTTCCGGCTCAAGCGGCGACCGGCGCTGGCGCGGCGCCATCAACACCACGGGTCAATTCAACCTGAACGAAAACTGGAAAGCAGGCTGGAACCTGACCTACAAGAGCGACCGCGCCTTCCTGCAGGACTATTCCTTCGTCAGCTTCAACGACAACGAAACATCCGAGCTTTATCTGAGCGGCAACACGCTGCGGAACGGGTTCAGCGTCAAGGGATACGCGTTTTCGATCAATCAGGAAGATTATACCAACCCGACCTATGACGCGCCGGGCTTCTCGCCGATTGGACAATCGCTGCAGGACAAGCAACCGTTCGTGGCTCCGGTCGTCGACTATGATTATGTCTTCGATGATCCGATCGGGGGCGGAGAGCTATCCTTCAACGGCAACTTCACGTCCCTCACCCGGGCCAAGACGGACGCATTCCGCGTGAACAATGTCGACCGTTTCCGCGGCGTGGACGGTACCTTCTCGCGAATGAGCATGCAGACCAACTGGCGCCGGACCTTTATCGATCCGATCGGCCAGTCGTTCACCCCGTTTGCCTATGTGCGGGGCGATCTGTTCTTCAATGCATCCGCCGACCCGAATGTGAACGCGCTCACCGGAGATGCCGTTGCCGGCCGGGCCATGCCGGCGGCCGGTCTGGAATACCGTTATCCCTTCATCGCGACTTTCCAGGGCGGCAACCAGATCCTCGAACCCGTCGCACAGGTGATCGTCCGCCCGAACGAACAGCGTATCGGCGAGCTTCCGAACGAAGATGCGCAGAGCATCGTGTTCGACTCCACAACGCTGTTCGAGTGGGACAAGTTTTCCGGATTTGACCGTGCCGAAGGCGGTTCCCGCCTGAACGTCGGGCTGAATTACAAGCTTCAGCTGGACGAGGGCTACTACATGAGTGCCCTGTTCGGCCGGTCCTACCAGCTGAGCGGCAAGAACTCATACTCCACGCCGGATATCCTCGGCGCGACACTGGATTCCGGCCTGGCCTCCAGCCAGTCGGATTATGTGAGCAGTCTGTACCTGAATACCAATCACGGGATCCGCGTCGGCGCGCAGGCCCGCCTGGACGAAGACGACCTCTCGTTCCGCCGCTTCCAGGCTCAGGCAACGGCGCGTTATGGCCCCCTGTCGTCCTCGCTCGCCTATGCCTTTCTCAGCGCGCAGCCGAACCTCGGAATTCCGGATCCACGCGAAGAAGTCCTGAGTTCGGCGAGCCTTCGGCTCGAGGACAATTGGCGGGTGTTCGGCCTGTTGCGCTACGACCTTGAAAATTCGGATGTCGTCCAGGACGGGATCGGGGCCGGCTATGATGACGAGGGCTTCTCGCTTTCACTTTCTTATGCGGAAGACCGCAGCCGTAACGATGGCGATAAGGTGAATCGGACCTTCTACATGCGTATCGGCCTAAGAACGATCGGCAACACCCAGATCTCGAGTGGTCTTTCAGACTAGGCCATTCTCCCGCAAGATATTCGAAAACGGTCATTTTAAGCCATTTTACCGCCACAACTGACGGGTTTACTTAGCAAACATCTTTCAAAACCGGGCGGTTTGTGCAAACTCGGGGCAGAAGCGATATTGGCCCCTTGGCAGTTCGTGAACCGACAAACAAAAGCAAACCCTCGGCCTGGACAGGACTTCAATGCGCATTCCCGCTTTCTCACTTTGCCTGCTGATGATTGGCCTTCTCCTGGGCCCGGTGCCTGCGGCGGCGCAGACCTCGATCGAAGTTATCGTGAACGATCAGCCCATCACCACCTATGACATCAAGCAGCGCGCGCGGCTCATACAGCTGACATCACGTAAGAATTCATCCGTGGCCCGCCACATGGCGGAACAGGAACTGATTGACGATGTCCTGAAAATGGACGAGGCCAAACGCGTCGGCATCGTTCCGAGCAGCAAAGAAATCGACAATGCTTTCGCTTCCATCGCGCGAAACGTCAAGATGTCGCCGTCACAGCTGTCCACCGCCCTTCGCAAGAACGGCGTCAATCCGGATACGCTCAAGGACAGGCTCAAGGTGCAGATCGCCTGGCAGAAAGTGGTCGGCTCCCGCTTTCGCAGCCAGATCAAGATCGAAGAATCCGAGGTTATCGCGGCCTTGAAGAAATCGGACATCAAGGACAAGAACACCTCGGTCGAATATGACCTCAGCCAGATTATCGTGGTCGTTCCCAAAAAGGCATCTTCTTCGTTCAAGGCAAAGAGGCAACGGGAAAGCGCTCAGATCCGCAAGGAATTCAACGGTTGCGACGCCGCCGGCGCCCTTCTCGGCCAGTACAACGAAGTCGTGCTAAAGCCTGTCGGACGCCGGCTCGAGACCGAACTTCCGCCTGAGATGAAAGACGATATCACCGGGACTGAAGTCGGCCGCCTGACCAAACCGGAACAGACCGGACGCGGTTTTGAAATGATTGCGGTCTGCGGCAAGCGCGAGATGGCTTCCGACCTAGCCGCGCGGACCGAAGTGGAAAACCAGTTGCGCGAGAAAGAAGGCAATCAGTTGATGCGCAGGTATCTGCAGGAACTGAAACTGCGCGCGACGATCGTCCAACGGTAACACGGGCATGGCTTCGCATAAGGCGCCTCTGGCCGTCACATGTGGCGAGCCGGCCGGCATAGGTCCAGACATCACCCTTTTGGCCTGGTGCGCCCGCAAGGCTCTCGGCCTTCCGGCGTTCTATGTCCGATCCGATCCCGGCTTCCTGGCGCGCCGCGCCAAAAGGCTCGGTCTCGATGTCCCTGTCCAGGCGGTCGAACCGGAAGAAGCCGCCGGCTATTTCGGCAAATGCCTGCCGATTGTTCCGACAGGACAGGCGCTTGAAGATCATCCAGGCGAAGAGAAACCGGAAACGGCGGAAAGCGTGATTTCCTCGATCCGTGAAAGTGTCGAGGACGTCAAAGGCGGCCGGGCCGCGGGCATTGTTACCAATCCGATCAACAAGGCGGCCCTTTACGGCGCCGGCTTCCGGTTTCCCGGACATACCGAATATCTCGGCCACCTGGCGGAGGAAATGTGGCCGGAAGCCCCCAGCAGGCCGGTGATGATGATCGCAGGTCCCGAGCTGATGGTGGTGCCCGTGACCATCCACATCGCCTTGAAGGCGGTCCCCGGCACATTGACTGAAGAGCTGATTGTCGAAACCGCCCGGATCACGGCCAGAGACCTGGTCAGCCGCTTCGGCTTCGAGAAGCCCCGGCTTGCCCTTTGCGGGCTGAACCCGCATGCCGGCGAAGGCGGTGCCATGGGCACCGAGGAACAGACTGTCATCGAACCCGCGATTGCGGCCCTCCGCGCCGAGGGCATCGATGCCACCGGCCCGCACCCGGCCGATACGCTGTTCCATCCGGAGGCCCGCAAGAGCTACGATTGCGTGCTCGGCATGTATCACGACCAGGTTCTGGTGCCCGCCAAGACCATCGGCTTCGACGATTCCGTCAACGTGACGCTCGGCCTGCCGTTCGTCCGCACGTCGCCGGACCATGGCACCGCCTATGCCCTTGCGGGCACCGGTCAGGCGCGGGCAGACAGTTTCGCAGCAGCCGTCAGGATGGCGGCGGTTCTGGCCAATCCCGGAAGCGTTTGATGAGCCAGATCGACGATCTGCCCCCGTTGCGCGAGGTCATTGCCACGCACGGGCTCGATGCCCGCAAGTCGCTCGGCCAGAACTTTCTCCTGGACCTGAACCTGACGTCCCGTATCGCCAGGGCGGCCGCGCCGCTTGACGATGTCACCGTGCTGGAAATCGGCCCCGGCCCCGGCGGTCTGACACGCGCCCTGCTCGCCAGCGGTGCCAAACGCGTTGTGGCCGTCGAGAAGGATCGGCGTTGCCTGCCCGCTCTTGCGGAAATCTCGGATCACTACCCGGGCCGTCTGCAGGTTGTGGAAGGAGACGCGCTTGCCCTCGATCCCGTGGAAATCACCGGTGGCGGGCCTGTCAAGATCGTCGCCAACCTGCCCTATAACGTCGGCACCCAGCTTCTCCTTAACTGGATCACCACGCCCGAGTGGCCGCCGTTCTGGACGTCCCTAACCTTGATGTTCCAGAAGGAAGTCGGCGCACGCATCGTCGCCGAACCGGGTTCGAAGGCCTACGGACGCCTGGGCGTTCTCGTGGGATGGCGCACAACGGCACGCATGCTGTTCGACATCAGCCCGAAGGCCTTCACGCCCCCGCCCAAGGTGACCTCCGCCGTCGTTCAGCTGGTGCCGCGCGAGGCTCCCGAACCGTGCTCTCTGGCCATGCTGGAAAAAGTCACCGCGGCCGCCTTCGGCCAGCGCCGGAAAATGCTGCGCGCTAGCCTGAAGTCCCTCTCCTCGCCTGCCGATACATTGATCGAAGCCGCCGGGCTCTCACCAACTGCCCGGGCCGAGGAAATCGACGTTTCCGGCTTCGTACGCCTTGCCAATGTGTTTGAGGCACAGTTGAAGCGCGGCGGTTAGTTGCCTTCGCCCTTCAGCGCGGTCTCCAGATCCTGGACCATACCGTCGATCAGCGGGCCGATCGCGGGTGAGCGGCTCTGCTTCAGGCGCTCGGCGCGCAGGATCGCGCGGACGTTGCCCAGAGCGCGATCCAGGTCGTCATTGACGACGACATAGTCGTATTCCGCCCAGTGCTTCATCTCACCGACCGCCGTTTCCAGCCGCTTCATGATGACGTCTTCGGTGTCCTCGGCCCGGCGATGAAGGCGGGATTTCATTTCCGCGATAGACGGCGGCAGGATGAACACGGACACCACATCCGGCCGCATCTTCTGGTAAAGCTGGAAGGTGCCCTGGATATCGATGTCGAACAGGATATCCCGTCCGTTTTCAATGGCCTCTTCGACCGGTCCGCGCGGTGTCGCATAGTAATTGCCGTGCACCTCGGCCCACTCCAGCAACTCATCGTGATCCTTCATCTTCTCGAACTGCTTGGGCTCGAGAAAATGGTAATGAACACCATGGACCTCACTGCTGCGACGGGGCCTCGTGGTCACCGAGATCGACAGCTCCAGATTGTCTTCCTGTTCCAGCAACAGACGGGCGATGGTCGACTTGCCGGCGCCAGAAGGCGATGACAGCACCAGCATCAGCCCGCGGCGTTCCTGGTCCGCCTTGTCGGCGCTCACGGTCGTGCCGGTATTGGTTTCAGACATCCGCCTACTCCAGATTCTGGATCTGCTCACGCATCTGGTCGATCACCGACTTCAGATCAAGCCCGATGGATGTCAGTTCGACATCATTGGACTTGGAGCACAAAGTGTTCGTCTCACGGTTAAATTCCTGGGCAAGGAAATCGAGGCGGCGGCCGATCGCGCCTCCCGTTCCCAGCAACTCCCGGACAGCCTTTACATGGGCCTGCAGACGGTCCAGTTCTTCGCGGATATCCGCCTTGGTTGCCAGGATGGCCGCTTCCTGGTGCAGGCGCTGCGGATCGAGCTGTCCGGAAGAGGCATCCAGAAGCTCCGCAACCTGCGCCTCAAGACGCTGGCGGATAGCCTCGGGCTGACGCGCGGGATGGGCCTCGGCACGGCCGGTCAGCTCGGAGATCCGGTCGATATGCCCGGTCACGACCTGGCAGATCTCCTTGCCTTCCGTATGGCGCATGTCGACGAGATCCAGAAGCGCGGCGTCCAGGGTGGTCAGCAGGCTGCTGTGAAGGGCCTCGCGGGCCTCCTCGTCGTCTTCCGGCTCCTTGAGCTCAAAGACGCCTTTCTGTCCCAATATACCGTCCAGGCTCGGCGGCGGCACGTCCGGAAGACGGGCTTTCAGCAGGTCGATGGCCGCCAGCACGGCGTCGAGCGCATTCTGATTGATGGAGAGAACCGCTTCACCTTGATCACGCTGCATGGACAGGCCCGCGGTGACATTGCCGCGGCGGAGCAGCTTGGCGCAACGCTCCCTCACCTTCGGTTCCAGGACTTCCAGGCCGGCCGGCATGCGAATCCGGACATCCAGATTCTTGCCGTTGACCGACCTGAGCTCCCAGGTCCAGCGGACATTGCCGGATTCACCTTGGGTACGGGCGAAACCCGTCATGCTGGCAAGCGTCATATCGGTCTCCGATCGCCTATAGCGGCCTGGCCAGTATCGGAAACCGGCCCTGCCCCCAACTCAATTGCCGTCAGTTCGACTGCGCCGGCTGTTCAGCGGCAGCCGGTTGCTTACCCGCTTCCTCGGCCGCTTCCTGCTCCAGTTTCCGCTTCTCGCGTTCCACCTTGCGCCATTTCGCGACATTTGCCTGGTGCTGCTCGTAGGTTTCCGAGAACACATGGCCGCCATCGCCGTTTGCGACGAAAAAGAGGTCCTTGGTGCGGGACGGATTGGCGACCGCTTCCATGGAGGCGCGTCCCGGATTGCCGATCGGTCCCGGCGGCAATCCGTCGATCTGATAGGTGTTGTACTTGTTGTCTGCGGTCTTCTCGGACTGCTTGATGGCCGAGCGGTCCTTCAGCCAGGCCTCACCGCCGTAGAGTCCGTAGAGAATGGTCGGATCGGATTCCAGACGCATGCTCCGGTTCAGGCGATTGACGAAAACACCGGCGACGCGCGGCCGTTCATCCGCCTTTGCGGTTTCCTTTTCCACGATGGACGCCAGGATCACGAGTTCTTCCGGCGTCTTGACGGGAAGCCCTTCGGCACGGCGGGCCCAGATTTCGGCAAGCAGTTTCGTCTGCGCCTTTTTCATCTGGTTCAGGAGGTCCTGACGGCTCGTACCCCGGGTAAACGTATAGGTCTCGGGCAGAAGCGCGCCTTCTTCGGGCACCTCAGTGATTTCGCCCTTGAGGATCTTGTTTTCCTTCAGGCGCTCCAGAACCTGCGCCGTCGACCAGCCTTCGGGAATGGTCACGGCATGGGTGACCGCATTGCCCTCGACCAGATCGGTCATGACGTCATGCATGCTGACGCCGGCGGTGAAGGCATATTCACCGGCCTTCAGATTGGTCGCGTTCTTGTAAAACCGCACACCGAGATTGAAAACGATCTGGTCGATCCAGTCATCGTTGATAACGTTCTTCGCTGCCAGGCGGTCGATAATTCCGGAAAGACCGGCGCCAGAGGCGATGACCACCGTCTCATCGGTTTCCAGGGGACCGGCTGCCTCGAAGGCCTGCTTGCCGAAATAAAGAGCCGCACCGAACGCCACGACGCCCATGAAGGCGAAGAAGATGACCATATTGATCAGGATGACGATGGGATTGCGCACATGGCGCGAGCGCGGCGGCGGTCCCGGCGCCGGCTCCGGCTGAATTGCTTCGCGCGGGCTTCTCGGTTTTATGCCCATATGGATCGAACCTCCTGATACAAGCAGTGGCAGCTACAGGACGCAGCAGCCTCCGGCGGCGCGCGTTTTACGGTAAAGCCGGAGCACTCTCGTTGTCGCGGGCGGATTGTCCCGCGACAATAAGGCAATAGTCGGCCCGCTTACGCAGCAAGTTTCCGGAAGACGAGCGAAGCATTGGTGCCACCGAACCCGAAGGAGTTGGACAATGCAACGTTGATATCCATCTTCTTGGCGGTGTTCGCCACAAGGTCGATTTCGGTCTCGACCGACGGATTTTCAAGATTGATGGTCGGCGGAGCAACGCCGTCGTGGATGGCAAGAACCGAGAAGATCGCCTCGATCGCACCAGCCGCACCGAGCAGGTGGCCCGTGGACGATTTCGTCGAGGACATGGTAAGCCGGTTGGCGGCATTGCCGGCAAGCCGGGTGATTGCTCCCAGTTCGATTTCGTCGCCCATCGGCGTCGACGTGCCATGCGCATTCACGTAATCGACGTCGGACGCCGAAATGCCTGCGCGGCGGAGCGCGGCATCCATGCAACGGTAGGCTCCGTCACCGTCGGAGGACGGCGCGGTGATGTGATAGGCGTCGCCGGACATGCCGTAGCCGATGACCTCGGCGTAGATCCGGGCACCACGGCGGACCGCGTGTTCATATTCTTCTAGGACGACCACACCTGCGCCTTCGCCCATGACGAAGCCGTCCCGATCCTTGTCATAGGGACGGGAAGCTTTCTGAGGGGCATCGTTGAAACCGGTCGACAGAGCGCGGCAGGCGGCAAAACCGGCCAACGCCAGACGGCAGATCGGCGATTCCGTCCCGCCGGCGACCATGACGTCCGCATCGCCGAAAGCGATCAGGCGCGAGGCGTCGCCAATGGCGTGCGCACCAGTGGAGCAGGCCGTCACCACCGCCGAGTTCGGCCCTTTCAGGCCATGTCGGATGGACACGTAACCACCGGCCAGGTTGATCAGGCGACCGGGAATAAAGAACGGGCTAATGCGGCGCGGGCCCTTGTCGGCAAGCGTATGCGCTGCCTGTTCAATGCCCTGCAGACCGCCGATACCGGATCCGATCAGGACGCCGGCACGAATCTGGTCTTCGTAGGTTTCGGCCTTCCAGCCGCTGTCGGCCATGGCCTGATCGGCCGCGGCCATCGCATAGACGATGAAGTCATCGACCTTGCGCTGTTCCTTGACGTCCATCCAGTCGTCCGGATTGAACGCCCCTTCTTCCGAAGGATCACGCGGGATCTGGCAGGCGATCTGACACGCCAGATCGTCGACCGGAAAACTGGTCACCTTGTTGGCGCCGCTTTTTCCCTCGAGGATTTTTTTCCAGGAAACATCGACCCCTCCGCCAAGCGGAGACACCATGCCCAGACCTGTAACGACTACTCGCCTCATGCAACCCGCGCTTTTTTCGGGCAGACACCGGCCGCGGCCATGTCTGCCCGTTCATGTTTTTAGGTTCGGAGCGCCTTAGCCGGCGTTCTTTTCCAGGAACTTGACCGCATCGCCGACCGTCAGGATCGTTTCGGCCGCATCGTCCGGAATTTCAACGCCGAACTCTTCTTCAAAAGCCATGACGAGTTCAACGGTGTCGAGGCTATCGGCCCCCAGATCGTCGATGAAGCTTGCGCCTTCGACAACCTTGTCGGCGTCCACGCCGAGGTGTTCGACAACGATCTTTTTAACCCGATCCGCGATATCGCTCATTTCTCACTTCCTTGATTTTCAGTCTGTTTATTCTTCGCGGCCTGCCGAAATCCTTGAACTCAAGATCTATCCGGCGCGACATCGCGGTGCTGAATACGTCCTGCCCAAGGTCTGACGGAATACGCCAATTCTCAAGCTTGGGAACAATCGGCGGCTAGGTAACACACTTTATTGACCTTGACCAGCCAGTCCGGACCGCCCTGAGGCGGTCCGATTTCATTTTGGCCGCTTTCGCGATTTTACCTTTTAAATCATAGCCATGCCGCCATTTACATGCAGTGTCTGCCCTGTGACATAGGCGGCTTCGGTGCTGGCAAGGTATGCGGCGGCGGCCGCGATTTCGTCCGCCGTGCCCAAACGCCCGGCCGGCACGCTCGTCAAAATCGAATCTTTTTGCTTGTCATTGAGCGCATCCGTCATGGCCGTTTCAATGAAGCCCGGCGCAATCGTATTAACGGTGATATTACGGCTGGCGACTTCGCGGGCAAGCGACTTGTACATGCCGATCATCCCGGCTTTCGCGGCGGCATAGTTGGTCTGGCCCGGATTGCCGGTGACACCGACCACGGAGGTGATGCCGATGATCCGGCCGTAGCGCCGCTTCATCATGCCCTTGATGGCCGCCCTGCACAGGTGGAAACCGGATGTCAGGTTCACTTCGAGCACCTGATCCCATTCCTCATCCTTCATGCGCATGAAGATGTTGTCGCGCGTGATACCCGCATTGTTGACAAGAATGTCAACGGAGCCCATGGCCTCTTCGGCCGCAGGCAGAAGGGCCGCCACGGCGGCGCGATCGGAGAGGTTCGCCGGCGTGACAAAGGCCCGCTCTCCCAGGTCCGCCGCAAGCGCTTCGAGTTTTTCCGCTCGGGTGCCGGACAGAGCCACGACCGCGCCCTGGGAATGCAGGGCCCGGGCAATCGCCTCGCCGATCCCGCCGGTCGCACCGGTAACCAGGGCCGTTTTCCCTTCAAGGGTGAACATGATGGCTTCCTTCCTCAATCTCTGTTCTGCCAGAGGCCAATGCCGGAAACGGCGATCAGCCGTTCAGCTTTTCGATCAGCGCATCGATGTCCGCCGGTGTATTCACCGCGATACCGTTGGCGTCACGTGCAATGCGCTTGACCATACCCGTAAGAACCTTGCCGGTACCGACTTCGACGAATGTTTCCACGCCTTGTTCCACAAGCCAGCCAATGGACTCGCGCCAGCGCACAGTGCCGGTCACCTGCTCGACGAGACGCCGGCGGATTTCGGCCGGGTCTGAAATGGCGCTGGCCAGGACATTGGCGACCAGCGGCACGGCCGGGGAGCGGACATCGGCGTCGGCAAGCGCGGCCTCCATGGCGCTCGCGGCGGGTGCCATAAGCGAACAATGGAACGGTGCGCTGACCGGAAGCAGGATGGAGCGGCGGGCGCCCTTGGTCTTGGCGATCTCGATCGCCCGTTCGACGGCAGCAAGATCCCCGGACACGACCACCTGCCCAGGCGCATTGTCGTTCGCGGCCTGGCACACCTGCCCTTGGGCTGCCTCTTCGGCCACTTCCTGCGCCACGGCGAAATCGAGACCGAGCAAGGCGGCCATGGCGCCTGCGCCCACGGGCACCGCGGTCTGCATGGCATTCCCGCGTGTACGCAGCAGCTGCGCCGCGGTCGCGATGTCGAGGCTGCCTGCCGCGGCAAGCGCGGAATATTCGCCGAGCGAGTGACCGGCCACGAAGCTGACGCTGTTTTTAAGGTCGAACCCCTTCGCCTCCAGAACCTTCATCGTGGCAAGGCTGACCGCCATCAGGGCGGGCTGGGCATTGGCGGTGAGCGTCAGCTGGTCTTCAGGGCCTTCCCACATGATCGCGGAAAGCTTCTGCCCGAGAGCGTCGTCAACCTCTTCGAAGACGGCCCGCGCTTGCGGATAGGCATCGGCAAGTTCCTTGCCCATACCGACTGCCTGGCTGCCCTGGCCTGGAAAAGTGAATGCGATGCTCATATCGGAACGCCTTTTGCCGTCTTCTTCCTGATTATTGCTCAACGCCGGCCATATCGGGACAGCCACGAAGGCATCGGCCCTCCCGAGCCGCGCGCGTTGGCGGGAGCCTATGGTACGGACTGGTCGCCAGTGTCAAGGCCTTGAGAGCAAAACCGCGTTGAAACCACTTCAAACCTGCCATGCGCTGCCGGACCAAAACCGCCCCTCCCCCGCATCGCACGCGTTTATGCATTATAAGGAGCGACTGCGGGACATTTCTCCCTTTTAGGCAATGTTCGCGCTTGCTTTTGAACAGAAACCGGCTATACAGCGCCCTTCATCCGGGAACTTGGCCGGGGGCTGAACGGAAGGGCGCATGTCGCCAGGGTTCTTAAAACAACCCGTCTTCCCGTGTCTCCGCTCTCGTTATAGAATTCTCGTACCTTTCCGGGGTCACGAGGAGGCTTCGCGCCAGTTCCCGATTTGTAAACTGGAAAGGCGACTTCTAATGCCTCTTTATGAGCATGTGTTCCTGGCACGCCAGGACGTTTCGGCCCAGCAGGTCGAACAACTTGTCGAACAGTTCAAGGGTCTGATCGAAACCGGCGGCGGTTCCGTCGGCAAGATCGAAAACTGGGGCCTGCGTTCCCTCGCATACCGCATCAAGAAAAACCGCAAGGCGCATTACACGCTGATGAACATTACCGCTCCGCATGCCGCGGTTGCCGAAATGGAACGTCAGATGGGCCTGAACGAAGACGTCCTGCGCTTCATGACCTTCAAGGTTGACGAGCTGGACGAAGAGCCTTCTGCAATGATGCAGAAGCGCGACCGTGATGATCGTCGCGGCGGCGATCGTGGTGATCGCGGTGGACGTTTCGGCGGTGGCGATCGCGGTGGACGCGGTGGTGATCGTGGTGGCGATCGTGGTGGCGACCGGGGCGAACGCGCTCCCCGCCGTGAAGCGGAGTAAGAGATCATGGTTGATATTGCACAGCTTCCAAGCCGTCGTCCGTTTTTCCGTCGCCGGAAGACCTGCCCGTTCTCCGGTGCCAACGCGCCGAAGATCGACTACAAGGACATCCGTCTGCTGCAGCGGTACATCTCCGAACGCGGCAAGATCGTTCCGAGCCGTATCACCGCCGTTTCTGCAAAGAAGCAGCGTGAACTGGCCCGTGCCATCAAGCGCGCACGCCTCCTCGGCCTGCTGCCGTTTGTGATCAGCTAAGCTCTTAAACTAAGAGCTCAACGGCCCGGATCCGTCCGGGTCGCCCGAACTGGGGCCGCGGGACGCAAATGTGATCGGCCTCTAACCGCCAGCCAAAACGTGCCGGCGGGACAGTCAGGAGCAATTCCATGCAAGTCATTCTTCTGGAACGTATCGCCAAGCTTGGCCAGATGGGCGACACCGTCCGTGTGCGTGACGGCTATGCCCGTAACTTCCTTCTGCCCCAGGGCAAGGCTCTGCGCGCCAACAAGGCCAACATGCAGCGCTTCGAAAACGAGCGCGCCCAGCTTGAAGCCCGCAACCTGGAACGTCGTCAGGAAGCTGAAGCGGTTGCCGCCAAGCTCGACGGCGAATCCATGATCATGATCCGGTCCGCCGGCGAAACCGGCCAGCTCTACGGTTCTGTTTCCACCCGCGACATCGCCGACGGCCTGACCGCCGCTGGCTTCACCATTTCCCGCGGCCAGGTCGAGCTGCGCACTCCGATCAAGACGATCGGCCTGCACAACGTCCTGATCCAGCTGCACCCGGAAGTCGAAGTCGGCGTCACCGTGAACGTTGCCCGTTCCGAAGACGAAGCCGTCCGTCAGGCCGCAGGTGAAGACCTGACCGCGCCTGAGCAGGATATCTTCGAATTCGAGGAAGACGAAGAAGAAGGTGAAGGCGAAGTCGCTGAAGGCGGCGAAGCAGAAGCCACTGAAGAAGCGGTAGCCGAAGAAGAAGAAGCTTAATCGGCTTTTCGGCAGCTTTGAAGATTGAGGAAGCGGCGCTCAAAAAGCGCCGCTTTCTTTTTGTCTGAATGCCGGATCGTTGCTTCGCAACAAGATGCTTGTAGCGCAGAATGGCTCGAATTGCGGGTATGAACGCATTCATACACATGCGGTTTTTCTTTATCCTGGTAATTTTTACAATAAAAACAAAGTGCTCACTTTCAGCCTCTGCCGGAGTCTTTTTTGAAGCCTTCCGTCAAGGTCCAAGGGGGGATATCCCCGTTGATTTTGACCCTTCCCACATAATGGGACATGCCCATTTTTGAACCTTGAAGCTGCGCCGCGATTGCCTGTAGACCGGGTGGGCAAAGTCATCGGGGGACATCATGAAAGGCACACTGCAATCGGTCGAAACGGAAGCTGCCGTACAGCGCATGGCGCCGCATAATGCGGAAGCCGAACGACAGTTGCTGGGTGCCATTCTGGTCAATAACGAGACCTATTACCGGGTGTCGGACTTCCTGGAGCCGTATCATTTTTTCGTGCCCCCGCATCAGGACATCTACGAGAAGATCGGCCAGCTGATCCGCGCGGGAAAAACCGCTTCGCCGATCACGCTCAAGACCTTTTTTCCTGCCGACGCCAAGATCGCGGACTTGTCGGCGACCCAGTTCCTGCTGCGCCTTGCCGCCGACGCGGCCTCCATCATCAACGCGGAAGACTATGGCCGCACGATCTACGATCTGGCCCTGCGCCGGAACCTGATCCGGATCGGCGAGGACATGGTCAATATCGCCTTCGACGCACCGATCGACGTGCCGCCCTCCCAGCAGATCGACGACGCGGAACGCCGCCTGTTCGAACTGGCGGAAACCGGTCGCAATGAAGGTGGCTTCGTCAGCTTTTCCGACGCGCTGACCGAAACCATCGAGATGGCCCACGCGGCCTATAACCGGGAAGGTGCGCTTTCCGGCATCTCGACCGGCCTGATCGATCTGGACCGGCTGATGGGCGGATTGCAGCCCTCGGACCTGATCGTTCTGGCCGGCCGGCCTGCCATGGGGAAAACGTCGCTTGCGACGAACATCGCCTACAACATCGCCCAGGCCTATCAGGCTGAGGAAAAGCCCGACGGCTCTATCAAGACGGTCAACGGCGGCGTCGTCGGCTTCTTCTCGCTGGAAATGTCCGCGGAACAGCTCGCCACCCGTATCATTTCCGAGCAGACGGAAATTTCCTCCTCGAAAATCCGCCGTGGTGACATTTCCGAAGCGGATTTCGAGAAGCTTGCAGCCGCCGCCCAACACATGCAGACCGTACCGCTGCACGTGGACCAGACCGGTGGTATTTCGATTGCCTCGCTGGTCGCCCGTGCCCGCCGTTTGAAGCGGCAGCGCGGCCTCGACATGATCGTGGTCGACTATATCCAGCTGCTCTCCGGTTCCCAGAAGAACTCCGGCAACCGCGTTCAGGAAATTACCGAGATCACCACCGGCCTGAAGGCACTTGCCAAGGAGCTGCACGTACCGATCATCGCGCTTTCACAGCTTTCCCGTCAGGTGGAGTCGCGCGACGACAAACGGCCACAGCTTTCCGACCTTCGTGAATCCGGCTCCATCGAGCAGGACGCGGACGTGGTCATGTTCGTGTATCGTGACGAATATTACCTGTCGAAGACCGAGCCGGAAGAAGGCTCTCCGGAACACGAGGTCTGGCGGGACAAGCTGGAACGGGTAAAGGGTAAGGCGGAAGTCATCATCGCCAAACAGCGTCACGGCCCGACTGGGACCGCCAACCTGCACTTCCAGGGCGAGTTCACCCGCTTCTCGGATCTGGCCGAGGACGAATACCTGCCGGAACGCCACTAGTGGAGCGAATTTGACATTTGAACCCAGCTAGCGGTCGGGCTCATGCTCAAATGTCAAATTCAAAGGCTCTACTAGAATCAAATATTTATCTAGTGGTTCTTATGATTATGACATTTGCTCCAGAGCCTGCAGCAAAGGGGCTGCAAATGTCAGAATCGAACCACGATTAGAACGCTTTACGGCGCTTGTGTACTATAGTGATCGGGTCGCACGTTCCCGCGTGCGATTCGCCCCGTTTGGAACAAAGCCCAGGTCTTTTTCTTGCCTCAGCAGGACACTTATTCCCCTCTTTCGCCTCCTTCCGAGGCCTTGGCCGGAGGGCGGCTGACCGTCGATCTCGATGCCATCGCCGCGAACTGGAGGACTCTGTCCAGCCATCTTCGCGACGGCACCGAATGTGCAGCCACGGTCAAGGCCAATGCCTATGGCACAGGGCTCGCCGAGACCGCCGACCGGCTTCACCAGGAAGGCTGCAGGTCATTCTTCGTCGCCCTGCCCGAGGAAGCGCTGCATCTGCGCGAGACGCTGCCCGACGTCACCATCTACGTTCTGGACGGCCTCTTTCCGGGGACCGCGGAGACTTATGCGGCGGCGAACCTCAGACCTGTCCTGAATTCCGTCCCGGAGATCGAGGAGTGGTCCGCCTATTGTCGCGCGGCCAAGACCGCCCTGCCGGCGGCCATCCATATCGACACAGGCATGAACCGGCTTGGGCTGTTGCCGGACATGTTCGCGCAGGTCATGGCCGACGACTATCTTGCCGGTGCGTTCACTCCGTGCCTTCTCGTCAGCCATCTGGCCTGCGGATCGACGCCCGACCATCCGCTCAATCAGATGCAGCTGGACACCTTTCGCGCGGCGACGGCGGACTTCCCGCATATCCCGAAGTCGCTTGCCAATTCCGCGGGCGTGTTTCTCGGGCCTGACTATCACTTCGACATCGCCCGTCCAGGCATTTCCCTTTACGGCGGCAAGGCGCTCGACCCGGGCGCCAATCCGATGGTCCCGGTGGTCAAGGTCGAGGCTCGTATCCTGATGGTGCGTGACGTGGCCGAGAACAAGACGATCGGCTATGGCGGGGCGGTAACCGCGACCAGACCCATGCGGCTTGCTGTTGTGGCCGCCGGTTATGCCGACGGCTTCCTGCGCCGGGCGGGGTCGTCGGACAAGCATTCCGGCGGCTTCGGCTGGCTGGAGGGTCATCGCGTACCGATCGTCGGCCGGATTTCGATGGACATGATGGCGCTGGACGTGACCGACGTTCCCGAAACGGTGGCGCGTCACGGCGTCTTCGTGGAACTGCTCGGCCCCAACGTCGCGGCCTCGGACCTGGCGATTTACGCCGAAACCATCGACTACGAATATCTGACCGGGCTCGGACGCCGCTTTCATCGGCGCTACGGCTCCCTCGGCAACCGGCAAGACGGCACCTGATGGCCCGGCGCGGATCCAGCTTCGTCTGCCAGTCCTGCGGCGCAGTGACGGCCAAATGGACAGGCCGCTGCGAATCCTGCGGCGAATGGAATTCCATCGTCGAGGAACAGACCGGCGGCGGCATCGGCGGAGGTCCCGGCAAGGTGAAACGGTCGAAGGGCCGGGTCGTCCCTCTGGTCGGACTGTCGGGCGACACGAAAGAAGCTCCCCGGATCCTGAGCGGCATCGCCGAACTCGACCGGGTTACGGGCGGCGGCTTCGTTCGTGGCTCCGCACTTCTTGTCGGTGGCGATCCGGGGATCGGCAAGTCCACGCTTCTGATCCAGGCGGCCGCGGCTCTTGCCCGCCTCGGCCAGCGCGCCGTCTATATTTCCGGTGAAGAGGCGATCGGACAGGTGCGGCTGCGCGCGGAACGGCTGGGCCTTTCCGATGCGCCGGTCGCCCTGGCCGCGGAGACCAGCGTCGAAGATATCCTGGCAACACTCGAGGCGGATACGCCCCCTGCCCTGCTCATCCTGGATTCCATCCAGACCCTGTGGACCGATCAGGCGGACTCTCCTCCGGGCACCGTGACCCAGGTCCGCGCCTCGGCCCAGGCAATGGTCCGCTATGCCAAGAAACACGGCACGACTCTGGTGCTCGTCGGCCATGTCACCAAGGACGGCCAGATCGCCGGTCCCCGCGTGGTCGAGCACATGGTCGACGCGGTGCTTTATTTCGAAGGCGACGGCGCGCATCAGTACCGCATCCTCAGGTCGGTTAAGAACCGCTTCGGCGCCACCGACGAGATCGGTGTCTTCGAGATGACCGGTGCCGGACTGTCGGAAGTCGCCAACCCGTCGGCTTTGTTTCTGGGGGACCGGACATCCAATGCGCCGGGCTCCGCCGTCTTTGCCGGGCTGGAGGGGTCGCGCCCGCTTCTGATCGAGGTTCAGGCGCTTGTCGCCCCCCTCGCCTCTCGGCACGCCTCGGCGCGCCGTGATCGGCTGGGACTCCGCCCGGCTTTCGATGATCCTGGCGGTGCTCGAAGCACGATGCGGGGTCCGGTTTTCGCAGCATGACGTTTACCTGAACGTGGCCGGAGGACTTAAAATCAACGAACCCGGAGCGGATCTGGCGGTCGCCGCTGCACTGGTCTCTTCACTCAGCGGACTTGCCCTTCCGGCGAATTGCGTCTATTTCGGCGAAGTCAGCCTGTCAGGAGCGATCCGGCCGGTCGCCCAGGCTCAGTCCAGGCTGAAGGAAGCGCAGAAACTCGGGTTCGATCAGGCCTATTGCCCGGAAGGCAACCTGAAGGACGGCGCGACACGGAATTTTGCGGTAACGGGACTCCCGGAACTTGGGGATTTCATTGCCAAAATCTCGGCCAAGGCTGGTGCCGGCAGCAACGTTTGAGGCATCAATCGGACTGATCAAGCGGGCGATGGCGCCCGATGGCTCAAGACACAAGGATCTTTCAGACAGATGCCGATCACCATGCTCGACGGAATCCTTCTCGTCATCATGCTCATCTCGGCGGTTCTGGCGATGATCCGCGGTTTCGTCCGCGAGGTTCTGTCCATCGCTTCGTGGATCGCGGCGGCTGTCGCAGCCTTCCTGCTTTACGGGAAGGTCCTTCCCTATGCCAAGCAATATATCAGCCACGATCTGGTCGCCCTGGGCGTTTCCGCCGCAGCGGTGTTTATCGTCACGCTGCTCATTGTGTCCTATATAACCATGCGCATATCCGATTTCGTGCTCGACAGCCGCATCGGCGCGCTCGACCGCACCCTCGGGTTCGTGTTCGGTGCAATCCGCGGATTGCTTCTGGTCGTCGTGGCGATGATGTTCTTCAACTGGTTCGTCCAGCCGGAACAGCAGCCGAACTGGGTCCTGCAGGCGAAATCCCGCCCGATCCTGATATCGATCGGGGAGCGCCTTGTCGCCGTGCTCCCGGAAGATCCGGAAAAGGCCATTCTGGACAAGCTGAAGAAACAGTCGGCCACGCAGGCCGATGGCGAAGGCGGTAACGAGAATACAGGCTACAGCGCTTCCGAGCGGCAGGGCCTCGAACAGCTTACGACCGGTGGAAACAACTGACGCTCTGCTGTCAGGAGCGGGTTCCCCGGGCTCGTAAAGTGAGCCGGGCAGGCTGTGACCTGCCGGTATCTTGAACTTAAGGAGCTCCGCCATGCACGGCGAGACCGATCACACCGAGCCGTTTGATCTCAATGCAGACCGGCTTCAGGAAGAGTGCGGCGTATTCGGCATATTCGGCCATGAAGATGCAAGCGCCCTGACCGCCCTTGGCCTGCACGCGCTCCAGCACCGCGGTCAGGAAGCTGCGGGCATCGTAACTCTCGACGATGAACAGTTCCGGGCGGAACGCCATCTCGGCCTGGTCGGAGACCACTTCTCCAACGCGGATACCATCAACCGCCTATCCGGCCGGGCGGCGATCGGCCATGTCCGGTATTCGACCACCGGCGAAACGATCCTGCGCAACGTGCAGCCGCTGTTTGCCGAACTGGAGGGCGGCGGCATCGCCATCTGCCACAACGGCAATTTCACAAACGCCATGACCCTGCGCCAGCAGCTGATCCGTGACGGTGCGATCTGCCAGTCGACGTCCGATTCCGAAGTGGTCCTGCAGCTCATCGCCAAGTCGCGCGAACGCAAGATCGTCGACCGCTTCATCGACGCCATCTCGCAGATGGAAGGCGCCTACTCCCTGGTGGCGCTGACGTCGAAGAAGCTGATCGGCGCGCGCGATCCGCTGGGCATCCGGCCCCTGGTCCTGGGCGACCTCAACGGCGCGCCGATCCTGGCCTCGGAAACCTGCGCGCTGGATATCATCGGTGCGACCTTCATCCGCGAGGTGGAAAACGGCGAGGTTATCGTCTGCAGCCCCAGCGGCATCGAATCCTATTTCCCCTTCGGCAAATGCCGGGCGCGCCCGGACATTTTCGAGTTCATCTATTTCGCCCGCCCAGATTCCATTATCGGCGGCCGCAGCGTCTATGAAGTCCGTCGGGCCATGGGCGGGGAACTGGCGCGCGAATCCCATGTGGAGAGCGACGTCATCGTTCCGGTGCCGGACAGCGGTGTGCCGGCGGCGATCGGCTACAGCCAGGAAAGCGGCGTGCCCTTCGAACTCGGCATCATCCGCAACCACTATGTCGGACGGACCTTCATCGAGCCGTCCCAGTCGATCCGCGCGCTTGGCGTGAAGATGAAGCACTCCGCCAACAAAATGCAGATCCAGGGCAAGCGCGTCATCCTGATCGACGACAGCCTGGTCCGCGGCACGACATCGGTCAAGATCGTCCAGATGATCCGCGAAGCCGGAGCTCGCGAAGTCCACTTCCGGCTTGCAAGCCCGCCGATCCGCTATTCCGATTATTATGGCATCGACACGCCGGTACGCGAAAAGCTGCTGGCGGCCAAATACAATCTGGAAGAAATGCGCAACTATATCGGCGCTGATACCCTCGCTTTCCTCTCCGTCGACGGCATCTACAAGGCCATGGGCTACGAAGGCCGCGACGACGAGAACCCGCAGTTCACCGATCACTGCTTCACCGGCGATTATCCGACGCCCCTGACAGACCTGTCCGAAGACCGGGATTTTGTCCGTCCCCCGCGTCTCGTCGAAGTCCAGTAACCAAGAGGCAGGCATGACGCAGGAATTCGAAGGCCGGGTCGCGGTCGTCACCGGGGCCTCGCGCGGTATCGGCTATCAGCTTGCCAAAGCACTCGGCGCTCGCGGAGCCCATGTGATTGCGGTCGCGCGTACCGTTGGCGGACTGGAGGATCTCGACGACGAGATCAAGGCGGCAGGCGGTCAGGCAACCCTGGTTCCGGTCGACATCACCGATTTCGATGCGCTCGACCGTCTGGGGGCAGCAATCTTTGAGCGCTGGAAGAAGCTCGACATCCTGGTCGGCAACGCCGGCAGCTTCAGCCTGCTGTCGCCGGTCGGGCATATCGCCATCAAGGATTTCGACACTCTGATGGCGACCAACGTCACCGCCAACTGGCGGCTGATTCCGCTCGCTCGATCCGCTGCTGCGCCAGTCGGACGCCGGACGGGCCTTGTTCCTGACCGACTCCCATGCCCACAGCTGCACGGCCTTCTGGGGCCAGCAGGCGGTCTCCAAGGCGGCTCTGGAAGCGCTGGTGCGCACATATGCCAACGAAAGCCTGAAGACCAACCTGAAGATCAACCTGGCCGATCCGGGACCGGTCCGGACCGGGCTACGGGCCAAGGCAATGCCCGGTGAAGACGTAGACACCCTGCCGAAGCCGGAAGATGTCGCGCCCGCGCTTCTGAAACTGCTCGGTACCGATGTCACCGCAACGGGCAAGCTCTATCATCACCCCAGTGGCGAGATGCGGGATTTTCCAACGGGGATCTGATCGCGACGGATCGCAGAGACATTAAAGGCGCCGATAACCGGCGCCTTTTTTCTGCCCGCAGGAGCTTCACTTCACCGCGGAGCAAATGACGTTTCGGCGATCATGGTCAGATCGTCATAAACTCCCGGAGCCCCGACGACGATCCGAGCGCCGTTCTCAAGCGCGTGGTCGACATCGAACAGGGCAACCTCGTTGCCGGCTTCCTTCGCGATCAGAAGCCCAGCCAGACAGTCCCAGGCGTTCATATGCGCTTCCACATAGCCGATCAGCCGCCCGGAGGCCGCATAGGCCAGCATCAGGCCGCCGGAGGCATTGCGGAAAAACACGCCGCCCTTGTCGATCAGAGCGCTGATGCAGTTGATCGCATCGCTTGCCGCCGTGCGTCCGTTGAAACCGACGCCGACGGAGCCCACCGAGAGGCTTGTCGTTGCAGAGGCAGCGATCCGGCCGGTCGTTGACGAAGGCCCCGCCGCCCAAGGACGCCTTGAAGGTTTCGCCGGAACAGGGGTCGTGGATGACGCCGACAACGGTTTTGCCATCATGGACGCAGGCGATGATCACGCACCATTGCGGGATGGAGGTCACGAAATTGGCGGTGCCGTCGATCGGATCGATGACCCATGTGTAACCGGAGGTGCCTTCGATCCGGCCATGTTCCTCGCCGAGGATCCCGTCTGCAGGATAGGCCTTGGCGATCTCGTCCCGCACCAGGGTTTCCACGTCCCGATCCGCTTCCGACACCATATCCTGATGGCCCTTGGCCGTAATCGTGAGCGTGTCGAGGCGGCGGAAGTAATCCAGGCCCAGAAGACCGGCTTTTTCGGCAAGCGCACAGGCAAAATCAAGACGTTCGGAAACCATCAAATGTCTCTTTCGAAAGGGGAAAGACGGGAAAGAAGCGAGAGCCGTTTCCGGAATCGGAAACGACTCCCGTCTAAATGATTTTTACGACGGAAAATTGACTACTGGATCTTGCGCTTTTTCTTCTTCGCCACGTAAGGGTTCTCGCCCTTGCGGTAGGAAAAGCGGATCGGGGTTCCCTGGATATCAAAAGTCTGACGCAGGGAATTCACCAGATAGCGGGTATAGCTTTCCGGCAACTGTTCGGGCCGCGAGCAGAAGGCCACGAAATGCGGCGGGCGTGTCTTCGCCTGGGTCAGGTAGCGCAGGCGGATACGGCGGCCTGAGACGGCAGGAGGCGGATGGTTCGCCACCACCTTGTCGAGCCAGCGGTTGAGCTTGGCCGTCGAAACGCGGGAATTCCAGGCTTCATAGGCATCGAACACGGCCTCGACCAGACGGTCGATCCCCTGCCCCTGAATGCCGGACAAGGTCACGATCTTCACGCCGCGGATCTGGTTGAAATAGCGCTCGTTGGCGTCACGGATCTTTTTCCAGGCCTCTTCCCGATCCTCGATCAGGTCCCATTTGTTGATCGCGACCACCAGCGCCCGCCCCTCGCGGGCGACCAGATCGATGATCTGCAGGTCCTGCTTTTCGAAGGACATGGTCGCATCGAGGGTGATCACCACGACCTCGGCAAACTTGATGGCCCGAAGCGCGTCGGCGACCGACAGCTTCTCCAGCTTCTCCTGTACCCGCGCCTTGCGGCGGATACCGGCGGTATCAAACAGCTTGATGTGATGGTCGTGCCATTGCCAGTCGACGGAGATGGAATCGCGGGTGATGCCGGCTTCCGGACCGGTCAGCATGCGGTCCTCGCCGAGCATCTTGTTGATCAGTGTCGACTTCCCGGCATTCGGCCGGCCGACGATGGCAACACGCAAAGGGCGTTCCAGGGTGCCGACGGGATCTTCGTCCTCGACGATTTCACCGTCCTCGTCGACGTCGACGCTGTGGACGGCTTCCTCCTCGCGGGCGGCTTCCTCTTCCTCGTTGATGCGATCCACATAGGGTTTCAGCGCATCGTAGAGGTCGGCCAGGCCTTCGCCGTGCTCGGCGGAAATCGCGATCGGTTCTCCGAGACCCAGGGCATAGGATTCGTAAAGCCCGCTCTCCCCTGCCCGGCCTTCCGCCTTGTTGGCGAGCAGGATCACCGGCGTCGTCGTCTTGCGGGCGACTTCGGCAAAATGGGCATCGAGCGGCGTGACGCCGGCACGGGCATCGATCACGAACAGCACCGCATCGGCGGTGGCGATGGCCTCTTCCGTCTGCCGGCGCATGCGGCCTTCAAGGCTGGCGCTATCGGCATCCTCAAGTCCCGCCGTATCGACGATGGTAAAGCGCAGATCGCCCAGCCGGGCCTCCCCCGGCCGGCGGTCGCGGGTCACACCAGGCGTGTCGTCGACCAGCGCCAGGCGCTTGCCGACCAGGCGATTGAACAAGGTGGACTTGCCGACATTCGGCCGTCCGATAATGGCGACTGTAGCGCCCACGGGTTTTCTCCTGACTTGCCGCCCGATGCTGACCGGATCGCCCCCTCTACAAGAGGACGACCTGGCAGCACATCAGTTGAATGCGGCGACGGACCTGTCGCCGTCCAAAACGATAACGCGGCCGCCGGCGACGATCGGGGTCACGTAGACCTTGGTGTTCACATCCTTGGTCAGAATGATCTGGCCGGATGCCGCATCGACGGCAGCAAAACGCCCGTCGCTGGAAAAGGCCACCAGCGCTCCGCTGGCAAGGATCGGCCCGGCCCAGTTGCGGCGGCGCTTCTTCTTCTCCGGACGCGGCAGGACCGTCGACCACAGCGTTTCGCCGGTCTTGCGGTCAAAAGCGACCATCCGGTCTTCCAGGTCCACCATGAACAACGCATTGCCCGACACGACCGGTGTGTGCACGCTGCCCAGATCCGTGCCCCAGATCCGGCCCCCGGTCTTCAGGGAGGCGGCGACCGTCCGGCCAGCGACACCGGTCGCATAGACCGTATCACCGGAAATAACCGGGCTTGCCGACACATCCGCCAGACCGGAAAGAGCCTGTGTCCGGAAACCTCGAGTCACACCGTCTGCCCATTGGGGCTCGCCGGTCTTGATATCAAGCGACATGATTTCGCCGGAAGAAAACGGCACGACGACCTGATTGCCGGCAATCGCGGGATCGGCCGCGGACAGAATGCCACCCATTTCCTCAATGCCCTGGTAGCTCCAGGCCTGCGAACCATCTTCCAGTTTCAGCGCGATCACCTCGTTGGACTGGGTCACGACGAAAAGATGTCCTTGTCCAACGGCCGGCGCTCCACGCGCGGGCGTGCTCAGATCCGCCGTCCAGAGAACCTGACCGGAACCGGCATCCAGTGCCGCAACCTGCCGATAGGCGGTTGCCGCATAGACGCGGCCACCTGATACGGCGACACCGCCGCCTGGCGCAACATCGCGCTCGCCTTCCGGCCGCAGGTTCTTGACCCACTGGCGCCCACCATTGGTGGACAGCGCGACCACATCGCCGTTGGGCTTGTAAATATAGATCCGTCCGCCCGCACTGACCGGCCTTGCGGAGGCGCGCAGGGCATCCGTGGTCAGACCACCGCCCGTCGCCCCGATATTGGATCTCCACACGCGTGCTCCGGTTACGGAGATCGCCTGATTGCCCGGATCGTTGGCGAGGCCGCCACCCGCGGAGGGCCATTCCTGACCACCGGACGCAGGGCCAACGGAAGCCGGCCTGGCGGTGGCAACAGTTGCTGGATCCGCGCCGTCAAAAACGGGCTGGCGTTCACCGGAAAGCTTCTTTTCCCTAGAGAACGGGTTGATCGACCCAGCCATTTCTGAAACGCCGCCACACCCTGCAAGCAGAACGGACAGGGCCAACGCGCCGCAAAAGCCGCGCATTCCAGCATCAATACGGAGTGACCTCACTGTGCCGCCTCGCCTTTCTCGGAAGGTGCATCGCCATACTCGGCGCGAATAACATCATTGAGCAGGCCGACCCGACGCGACACGTCGGCAGGCGTCTCCTGGTCCGCGTCCAGATCGGCGATCCAGCGGCGGGCGGTTTCGATGTCGCCGCTCTTCCAGGCGCTGAGTGCCAGGATTTCACGCGCGCCGGCCCGGAACGGGTTTTCGTCAGCAGACAATCCCTCCACACGGTCCGCGATGGCCGAATACTCTTCCGTGTCGACGGCCAGATAGGCCGCCCGGAGCGCTGCGATGTCACGGAGCGGTTCGGGCACAGCGCTGTCGCGGCTCAAGGCATCGAACGCGGCCACGGCCTCGGTGATGTTTCCGGCATTGCCCAGATCGGTCGCCGAACGCATGCGTGCAAGCGCGGGATAACCGCCGGTCGCATCATTGAGTTCCGCGAACAGCTTTTCGGCTTCGGCATAGTTTCCGGCTTCAGACAGGCTTACGGCCTCAAGAAAGGTATCCCCGGCCTGTTGCGCATTTTGCTCATGCCAGTACAGCCAGCCGCGATAGCCCCCGGTGCCGACGACGATAAGGACAGCAACCCCGATGACCCAGGGACCAAAGCGATCCCAAAGCCGACGGTATTTCTCGTGGCGGATGTCTTCATCGACTTCGCGAAAAATGTCGGACATGCGTGTCTTATTCCTGCGCTTGCTGCAACCATCTCACCCTGACGGGCGCGCGTCACACTATCTTTTTCGTTCCGTCCGGGCAAACCGGTACGGCGTTTCTTTTTAACGGTTTAATGGCGCAAGTGAGGCAAAGGCCGCCTGCTCCGCCGGAAAACGACCAAACCGTCGAATTTCCCGTGATTATGTCAATGGAACGCCGATGACAAGATCATGGCCTTGCCAAACAAACAGCCCGTAGACCACCAGCCCAGCCACGACGGCGAAAATGTCCGCCCCGCGGCCCTTCCCGGCGATCTCCACGGAGAACGGAGTACCGGGATCCCCGCGCCGTTTGACCGAAATCCGGTCGGCGACCGCCCAGACCAGAAAGCCACCGAAGAGCAAAACCGACGCCACATCGCCGTTGGAAAGGAGGTGGGCAAAGGCCCACAGCTTGACCGCAACCAGCATCGGATGGCGGGAGATCTTCCGGATCCGGCCTGGAACATAGGTGGCGATCAAAAGCACGAATACGGGAAGCATGAGCAGCATGGTCACATGGCGGGTCCATGTGGGCGGGTCATAGACGACGGGACTGCCATCCATGCGCGCCTGTCCGTAGCCGATGACGATCAGCGCCAGCCCGACAGCGGAGACCACGGGAAAACAGCCCGCGATAAGGCTTTGCGCCCAAACGGGCCACCAGGGCGTTTCGGACGCCTGAAAAGATCGGCAGGGCATGCGCCCCCAAAAAGACAAGCAATCCGAGAACAAGCAATGACATGCCCTTACCCCTCTGGTGTTCTCACCAACATTCCCGACAGATCCGATGCGGAGCATCCTACAGCGTCGGGAGGCAACGCAAACTCTGAATAATTACTCCCGAACGCATTCAATTACCGCAATACAACATCGCGCATGCGCTCGCAACATTTCAATAACAATACTTCCAAACCTAATTCCATATATTCACTATTTTTATTCTTTAACAATACTTATTTCTCCGATGATTTTTAAGATTTCAATTTTCAAAATGTTCTGAAAACCCTTTTTTCAGAAATTCAGAGGATTGTAATCCTGACAAAAGCCGGGACAGGCAATGGAACAGGACAGCCGAAAAGACACACGTATGCGAACCTTGAAGGCGGGACGGATTGTCTACGATCGCCTGTCACGTGTGTTCGACTGCACCATTCGCAACGCAAGCGAAACCGGAGCATTGCTGCTCGTGCCAAGCACCACGGGTATACCGTCGGAATTTCTGCTTTATATGGATTCCGATCACAAAAGACGGCCGGCCGAAGTGATCTGGCGCCAGGATGACCGGATCGGCATCCGCTTTACCGGTCCGGCGGAGACCATCGTCTAACGCCAACGGTCCTTGAGATCTGATCCGCCAGCCAGACGAACCGGGCTTTCCATCTTCAGAAATCCGGGATGCTCAGCCTGCGCGCACAGGTGTCATCCTGTCCTGCCGGGCAACAAGCACGATTGCCAGCGCCAAGCTTGCGCAGATGGTTGCGTAGACAAACACCGAATATGCGGTGGCATAGGCAGGATAGATGTTGAAAAACAGCATCGCCAAGGCCGGCTGCATCCAGACCAGGCCTGCGATGGCCTGCATCGACACCGGCCAGCGCGGCACTGCCAGCAGCATGAATAAGAGCCCCGCGCAGACCAGCGACCAACTGTAATAGAGAAACGAGGAGGCCACGGCCGCGGAGGCCAAGAGCATCACGCCGATCCGGGCTTCCCGGCTCCAGCGCCTGGGCAGGAACAGGACCAGCCCGGCACTTGCCGCCATGGCGATCACCTGGACCGTGCTGCGCAGACCGTCCGACCCGCCAAGTTTGCCGACCGTTGCCTGAAGGCTCAGACTGCCGGGGGTGACGCCAAGGGCGTATTTCTTGAAGTCCGGATCGGAGAATATCCCAAGAAAGGCCGGCCAGCTGTCCCAACCGAAGGCCAGAACCGATGCGGCCACCAAAAAGACCGTGCCGATTGCCGCCACCGCAAAACACCGATAGGCCCCGGAATTCAGCAGGAAAAACGGAACCAGCCAGCCGTATTGCGGCTTGATGGTCGCAACCGCCAGAGCGAGGCCTGCGAGGACCGGCCTGCGTTCCGCGTATTGGAGCGCGAAGACGATGAGGGCCACCATCACGACGGATATGTTCATCCGAAGCAAGGTATAGTGCAGGCCCGCGGACAAGGCGAAGAGGATCACCATTTCCGCAGGCTGTCGGGCGAATAACGGGATCAATAGGAGGGACGCCAGAATCAGAATCCCGCTCGCCGCCTTGACCTCCCCATAGCTGAAGGACGCCATCGGATAGGCAAACAGCAGGAAATGCGGGGGATTGACGAAGATCAGGTGATTCTGGGTTTCCGACAGGCCGGGACGGAAAATCTCCGGATCATAGGCTTCGACCGCCCTGCCCTCCTGGGCAAGCTCGGAAGCACGATAGAAGGCATCGAGATCTTCCCGCTCCGACTGGGTGACGGACTGGGGAAATGTCCAGAGCTGATCCCATTGCTTGGCTACGAAGTAGATATTGCAGAAGGCCGCCAGGATCACTGCGCACAGGAAAAGCGGACCGCCAAGAGACGCCTGGCGCGATGAGGAACACGGTCGGGTCCGGTAAGTGAAGACGGAAGTCTGATCCTGAGACAAGTGATTGCCGCACAATTGAAAAACAATGCGGTATTTATTCGCGATAATAATTTCGAAACTCTAAAAAACGCGCAAGAAGGGCGGCGCGCCCTATGTGTACGCGCCGCTCACGGCCGATTTCCACTATGCGTTAGCGGTGCAATCCTTACAGGTGCCGCGTAGCTCAATCGTGGTTCTCGTCGGGACAAAGCCCGTACTGTCGGCCCATGCCTGGAGACAGTCGACCGCCTTTTCGGGGGTGAATTCATCCACCCCACCGCATGTCTCGCAAATGGGCGAAGGCGGCGGTCTCATTTTTTCCGCATCCCGGATGACTGCAGGCCACAAAGGCGTTGAGGCTTTCCAGGCGGTGAACGATCCCGAACTCGACCAGCTTGTCCAGTGCCCGGTAGACCTGAAGCGGTGCCTTGAACCCCTCCGAACGCAAGGCATCCAGAATCGCATAGGCTGTCATCGGACCCGCCTCAGCGGACAGGGTATCGAATACAAGACCCTGATTTCGCGTCAGTTTGGGAAGATCGTGTGCGGTATGCGAACCGACATGCGTGCTGCTCATGAGCGTCCTCCTGGGATCTTGCTTTGCCGCCTGGAGCCCAAATAGCGGACCGGCAACAGGCTCAGCATGAAAAGAACCATCGCCGCAACCACGATCGACGGGCCGGACGGCGTGTCCCATTGCAGCGACCCGTACAGCCCGGCGACGACGGCAACGGAGCCGATGAAGGCCGCCAGCGCCGCCATTTGCTCCGGTCCGGACGCCAGCTGACGCGCTGCGGCCGGTGGAATGATCAGAAGCGCGGTGATCAGAAGCACACCCACGATCTTCATGGCGATCGCGATGACGGCGGCAAGAAGCAATGTGAAAACAAGGTTCGCCCGTTCCGCCCGGATGCCTTCTGCTGCCGCGAGTTCGGGACTTACAGTCGCCGCAAAAAGGGCATTCCAGATGATACACAGGCCGGCGAACACAACCGCACCGCCAAGATAAATGACCGCGATATCCGACCTTGAAACCGCCAGAATATCGCCGAAGAGCAAGCCGATCAGATCCATGCGCACCCAGGTCATGAAGGCCAGGCAGACGAGCCCGATCGCCAGCGAGGAATGCGCCAGAAGTCCGAGGAGCGCATCTGACGACAAGCCTTCGCGCCGGCGCAGGACCATCAGCAACAGGGACAGGGCCACGCAGACCGCGAAAACGGCAAGCATGGTGTTGATCTCAAGCAGCAGGGACAGCGCCACGCCCAGAAGGGCCGCATGCGACAGCGTATCGCCAAAATAAGCCATACGCCGCCAGACGATGAAACAGCCGAGGGGCCCGGCAACCAGGGCAACACCGATGCCGGCGACAAGCGCGCGAGTGAAGAAGTCGTCAAGCATCGTGTACACCCAGCTCCTTCTTGTCCGCCGCCTGCGGGGCATGGGAATGGTCGTGCGCGTGTCCGTCATGACCGGGGCAATGATCGCACAGGGTGCCGTCCTCGTGCCGGACGCGGCCATCGGGGAGATGCACGTGGTCGTGGTGATGTTCGTAGACGGCAAGCGGGCTGTCCGCCCGATGACCGAAGAGTTCGAGGTAAGCCTCGCTCCTGGAGACATCGCTCGGCGTGCCTCTGCAGCAGACGTGGCCGTTCAGGCAAATCACCTGATCGGTTGCCGCCATCACGACGTGAAGATCGTGGGAAATCATCAGAATGCCGCATCCGAGCCGGTCGCGGATTTCCGATATCAGGTCGTAGATCGCGATTTCACCGGAGTAGTCGACCCCCTGGACCGGCTCGTCCAGCACGAGAAGATCGGGCTTGCGGGCGATGGCGCGTGCCAGAAGCACCCGCTGCATTTCGCCCCCCGGACAAATGGCGCACCTCCTGATCCATCAAATGGGTGGTGGAGGTCTCTTCGAGCGCTTCCGCGATTTCCCCGACGGATAGCTTGCTCGTCAACCGCATGAACCGCTTGACCGTCAAGGGCAGTGTCCAGTCGATCATCAGCTTCTGAGGCACATAGCCGACCCGCAGGCCGGGCCGTTGCCTGGCGCTGCCCTCGGTGGGTTTCAGAATGCCAAGCGCCATCTTGGCCGACGTCGACTTGCCGGATCCATTCGGTCCGATCAGGGTTACGATTTCCCGGGGCGCCACCGACAGATCGACGCCACGAACCAGCCAGTCGCCATTGCGCTGAATGCCGGCCTGTTCGAGCCTGACAAGAGGCGGCATGTGTGCGGTTGCATCCATGAAATCTTTCCGATGCTGACGGGCAGAATCGCCCGCGCGAATGTTATATTATTACACATATAGGCATTCGTGACGCTATTGGCAATTGCACTGACAAAAGGTTCATCAGCCGTGATTTCACCTTTGAGACCGAAGAGAAAGCCATCGAAAGCCTGACCCCGGTTGGATCACTGCCCGATCTCCTGTTAGGAATTCAAGGTGGTTGGCGGCAACATCGAAAACCGATCCCGGATCTTATCTGCGAGGCCTGATGTCATGGATGGAAAGTCCCCAAGACCTCTGCTGATCGTTGCTGTGGCGATCAGTGCAGCAATCGCCGTTTGGGGTATCGTCGATCCACAGCAACTGGGCAGCCTTGCCTCTTCGGCAGTGACAACCCAGTTCGACAGTCGCGGCTGGTTTATCATGCTGGAAGCGAGCGGGTTGCTCTTTGTCGCCCTTTTCCTGGCTTTCTCACGCTTCGGTAAAATCAGACTGAGCCCGGAGGGCGCAGAACCCGAATTCTCGACACCCGCCTGGATCGCCATGCTGTTTGCGGCGGGAATGGGCGTCGGCTTGCTGTTTTACGGAACCGCGGAGCCACTGACACACTTCGATGAGCTCAAGCAGTTTTCCCCCGCACCTCAGGCTGCCGCGCATGCGCTCTTCGTCACCTATCTGAACTGGGGCTTTCATGCATGGGCGATCTACGCGATGGTCGGTCTCATCATCGCCTATTTCGCATTCCGCCGCCAACGCACGCTTCTGCTTAGCGCTCCCTTGACGGATGCTCTGGGCGAGACCCGCTGGACCCGGGCAGCCGGGTGGCTGTTCGATCTGCTGTCGATCGTCGCGATTGCCGTGGGGCTCGCCGGTTCCCTCGCAATGGGCGTTTTCCAGGTTCAGACCGGCCTGGCCGGATTGCTCGGCATCGCGGACCCCGGCACATTGACCCTGCCTGTCTTCGTCGCGATGTGTATCGCCTTCCTGATCCCGCTCCGACGCGATCTCGGCGAGGGAATGGCCAAACTCTCCAACACGGCCATGCTGATCGCGATCGGCCTGATGGTCTATCTTCTGATCCTCGGGCCAACCTCCTATCTCATGAACGGCATCGTCTCCGGGTTCGGCCGCTACCTGTTCGGAGCGCTGCCGGCCGGCTTCTCGACTGCCGAGTTTTTTGACCAGGGCGTTGTCAACTGGTTCCAGAGCTGGACGCTCAACTACATGATCTGGTGGCTCGCCTGGTCGCCCTTTGTCGGCATTTTCATCGCCCGGATCTCCCGCGGACGGACCATCCGCGAATTCCTCGCAGGCGTCATCATCGCACCGACGCTGTTTTCGATCCTGTGGTTCGGGGTGTTCGGCGGACTGGGGTTCTTTGATGCGCTTCGCCAGGATGGCGCGCTGTCCATCGTGAACCGCGAAAACCTGGATGCCACGACCTTCGCGCTGCTGGAGCGCTTCCCTCTCGATGGTCTGACCCGCGCGGCAACCGTAGTCGCCGCGTTCCTTTTCGTGGTCACCAGTGTCGTCAGTGCCGGGTTTACGCTCGCCGTGATCGGGACGGGCGGCAACGAAGACCCCTCCCCGCGAATTCGCACGATCTGGGGCGCCATTCTCGGTGCGCTGGGGCTGGCCATGGTTTTTGTGGGCGACATCGCGCTGGTGCGCTCGATCATCGCGCTTTCGGCCACTGCCTTCGTGTTTATCGTGCCCGTTCTCGTTCTTTGCCTGCTCCGGCGGTTGCGGCAGGAGACTTACATATGAGCCACGAGCTGATCGACACCTTCATGAATGTCACCGTGTTTGGCTATATCGGCCTTCTCATCTGGCTCGCCCTTCGGCCGGACCCGTGATCGGCAACAAAGCCTGGAAAAGAACATCCGGCGGCTAGAGAAGCAGCACGCGAAGCCAAAAAGAAAGGGGCCGCAACATCATTGCGGCCCCTTCCGTCTTTTCACAGGCGGCTGCGGTGCCTACCCCAATAGCCTGGGCAGGAACATTACGATCCCCGGCACCGCCATCAGCAGGATCACCCGGATGATTTCCACGCCGAAGAACGGCAGCACGCCGCGGAAGGTCTCCATCATCGGCACGTTCTTGGCGAGCGCGTTGATGATGAACACGTTCAGACCCACCGGTGGCGTGATCAGCCCTAACTCGACCACTATGAGTGTCAGGATGCCGAACCAGATCTTCAGGTCTTCAGCACCCATGCCGAAGGTCGCGGAGGCCGCGGTTGCGTAGTCGCCTCCGTTGAGGTCGACCATCACCGGCCAGAAGAACGGCACCACCACGAGGATCATGGCGAGCGAATCCATGAAGCAGCCGAGGATCACGAAGATGATCAGCATGATCGCAAGCACCATGTAGGGATCAAGCCCGCTGTTTCCGGCCCACGCCGACATGGTCGAGGGCAGGTTTGCTCGGGTGAAGAACCCTTTCAGCACCTCGGCGCCGAACAGGATGAAGTAGATCATGCCGCTGGTCTTGGCCGTTTCCATCAACGCCGTGCCGACGCCGTTGAAGCTCAGGCCTTCCTTGCCGAACAGGCGCAGACCGAAACCGTAGACCAGGATCGCGAACACACCGACACCGGCGGCCGGGGTCGGCGTGAACAGACCGATCCCCAGTCCCAGAATGATCGAACCGAAGATAATGATCACCGGGATCAGACGTAGCAGCGCTTCGTGCTTTTCCTCCCGGGTCATGGTCTGCGTCGTCGGTGCCAGGCTCGGATTTATGCGAACCAGGATGGCAATGACCGCGATGAAGAAAATGACCGCGATAAGCCCGGGAATGATGGCTGCCCGGAACATATCGATGATCGAGCCTTCAACGATGACGGCGTAGATCACAAGCGCTACGGACGGCGGGATGAGAATGCCGAGCGTCCCGCCTGCGGCCAACGCGCCTGTCGACAGACGGGGCGAATAGTTCAGCTTGTCAAGCTCCGGCAGGGCGACGCGGCCCATGGTCGACGCGGTTGCCAACGACGAGCCGCACACAGCGCCGAAGCCGGCGCACGCACCGATCGCCGACATGGCGAGCCCGCCCCGAAAGCGTCCCATCAGGGCTGCCATTCCTCTGAACAGGTCCCGGCTGAGATTGGCCTGGCTTGCCAGGAACCCCATCAGGACGAACAACGGTATGACCGACAGGTCATAATTGGCCATATTGCCCCAAAGCAGCGACTTGAACTGCTTCATGTAGGGGCCGAAACGAATGAAGGAGGCTTCCAGCGACAGGATATACGTGCCGCCGATCCCGACGACGAGCATCGCCAGACCAACAGGCATGCGCAGGGCCAGCAGCACAAACAGGACGGCCAGGCCGGCAATACCGATAAGTTCCAATTCACCCATGGGATTTGCCTCCGAGGACCTGACCCAAAGCAACCAGCGACCAAAGGGCCATGGAGACAACGCCGGGGAAATACCACGGCCATTCCTGCCAGCCGAGCACGGCGGTCATGGTGTTGTCGCCGCGTGTTTCGAGCATCCCCTGCCACATGTAATAGGCGAGCGCGGCGGCCACCACGGCGGTGAGCACCTGCCAGAGATGATCCAGGATTTTCTGCAGCCAGTTCGGAAACGCCTGTACGAACAGGTCAACCGCCACATGGCCTTTTTTCAATTGGGTGTAGGGGAAGAAGCTCAGGGCAGCGGCACTGATCGCCAACCTAACGAAATCCTCATAACCGGGAAGAGCCGGCACATAGATACCGAGCGGTTTCAAGGCGAAATCCAGCGTGAACGCCCCGACGTTCACGGCGGTAACGAGTACGATGATGACCGCGAGCAATCCCCCCAGGAGTGCCCACAGCGTCACGACCCGCTGCAACAATGAGTACATTTCCTTGCCCTTTTAAAAAAGCGAACGGCGCTGACTGCGCCGTTCGCCATCTTGCTTGTTCTTTTTGGACCCTTAGTCCTTGACGTCCATCACAGCGGCACGCGCGGCTTCGACCATGGCGGCGCCGTCCATGCCATTGCCGTTGGCTTCGGCGATCCACTTGTCGACGACCGGCTGCATCTTGTCGGTGAAGGCCTTGTACTCGTCGTCGCTCAGGGTGATCAGCTCGCTGTTTGCTTCGATGAGCTTCTTACCACCGGCTTCGGAGTCATCCCAGACCTGGCCGTAGATGGCAGCGATATTCCCCATGGAATGATCGTCGATGACCTTCTTGAGATCGTCCGGAAGACTGTTGTAGCGATCCAGGTTCATGCCGATCATGAAGGTGGACGTCCCGAAACGCAGGCTGTTCGGACCCTCGGTCGTGTGATGGGTCAGTTCCTGCAGCTTCAGCGGAGCGACGATTTCGAACGGGACCAGAGCACCGGCAACCACGCCCTTGGACAGGGCCTGCGGCAGATCCGGAACCGGCATACCGACCGGCTCGGCGCCAAGTGCTTCGATGATCCAGCCACCGGTACGGGACGGCGTGCGGATCTTCAGACCTTCCAGGTCGGCCGGGGACTTCACAGCCTTATCGACCATGTGGAAGACCTGACCACCATGAACGTGAAGCAGGATCGGCTTGATGTCCTTGAAATCGTCCTTGACCAGATCCCAGGAATTGGCCATCGCGATCGTGGTCTGCTTGGCGGAACCGCGGTGAATCGTCGGAAGTTCGAAGACTTCGGTCCGCGGGAATACGCCCGGGGTGTAGCCCAGAACGGTCCACACGATATCGACGACGCCGTCACGCGCCTGACGGTAGAGCTCCGGCGGCTTGCCGCCCAGCGACATGGCCGGGTAGATCTCGACCTTGATGCGACCGTTGGATGCGTCCTCGACGCTCTTTGCCCACGGCTCCAGCATCTTGGTCTGCGCCGGCGCCTTGGGGCCAAGCAGGTGGTGCAGGGTCAGGGTGACTTCCGGCTCCTGCGCGCTGACGGATCCCGCCAGCATCGTCGCGGCGACAAAACCTACGGCCGCTGATAGTAAACGTTTCATACTAATCCTCCCAGTAGTGTGCACAGTATGATTCAGTCCTAATCGTGACTTGCATCGTCAAGATTACTCAGACCGTTATCACATGTCACCAATGGCTATTCCATATCCTTAATCTTGTAAAATGAGCTTTTCTTAATCCGGCATAAGCTGTGGTTATAGGATCATATAAAAAGCAATCCGAAACCGATCGGTACCCGAGCATTAAAAATCGACCGTCATAGCCGCATGGATTTCTCTTCAGCCGAGGCTCTCAAAGCGCTTTGGAACATCAGCAATGCGGGTGTGGGCGCAGCGTTTGCCCGCGTCGTCAGGCCCACCGGCCCCGTTGCTTCAATCGTCTCGACCGGCAATTCCACGAGATCCCCTGCGGCAATATCACGCGAGATAACGCCACTGGATATAACCCAGATCGCATCGGTCTCGAGCGTATAGGTCCGTCCAAAGATATTGGAAATGGTCTCGACGCGTCGCGGCAGGTGGGTCACGCCATGGGCAAGCAGCAGCCGTTCAACATAAGGGCGTATAACCGCTTCTTTTGTCGGGTAAAGAACCGGATAGTCCGCGATCCGACGGAGGTCCGGTTTTTCTTGCCCAAGAAGCGGATGTTCTTTGCGCACGGCGAAGGAAACACTTTCCGAATAAAGATGAGCGAATGCGAGGCCTGCCATCTGGGCCGGGTCGGCAAGACGGCCGACCACCAGATCGAGCTCCCCTGCCCGCAGCCGGCTTAAAAGAAATGTGTTCGGTGCGGTGATCAGGGACAGGGTGGTTTCCATGTTCTCGGCCTGAAAGGTGCGCACAGCATCCGGCACGATCCGCGCGGCCACGCTCGGGAGCACTCCGACATTCAGATAGGATTCGCCCGACATGCGCGCCTGGGCGACACTGTCCAGACCCTGCTTAAGCGCCGCCAGGCTGGCGCCGGCATAGTGGAAAAACACTTCGCCGAACTGAGTCAGGGTCACGCCCCGTCGGCTGCGCTCGAACAAACGCACCTTCAGGATGTCTTCCAGTTCCTTCAAGGTCTTGGAAACGGCCGGTTGCGTGATCGCCAGGGCGTCCGCCGCCTTCACCAGGCTGCGCTGGCGGGCGACTTCCATAAAGCACTGGACATGCCGGTATTTCACACGAGGGTCGATCACATCATATTCCCGCTGGTTATTCTAATTGCTCGATTTCTCATTTTACATAACCTAATCGACAGATAAATATGCAGCCAAAATTCCATGCGGCCCGGTCACCGGAAGGGTACCGGCGCGAAAACAAGCCGGGAGAAACAATGGCAAAATTCCAGTCTTTGGCAGAAGCCGTTACCGACAACATCAGCGACGGCGACAGCATCGCCTTCGAAGGCTTCACCCACCTGATCCCTCATGCCGTCGCCCACGAAGTCATCCGGCAAGGCCGCAAGGACCTGACCGTCATGCGCATGACGCCGGACATCATCTACGACCAGCTGATCGGCATGGGCTGTGTGAAGAAGATGATCTTCTCCTTTGCCGGCAATCCGGGCGTCGGCCTGCTGCGCCGCTTCCGGGATTCTCTGGAAAACGGCTGGCCGCTACAGGTCGAAATCGAGGAACACAGCCATGCGGCCATGGCCAACGCCTACGAGGCCGGTGCCGCCGGCCTGCCCTGCGCCATCTTTCGCGGCTACCGCGGCGCGGAGCTGACCCGGGTCAATCCGAACATCAAGTTCATCACCTGCCCCTTCACCGGCGAGGAGCTCGCCGCGGTTCCCTCGCTTCGGCCCGATGTCGCCGTCATCCACGCGCAAAAGGCGAATGCCAAGGGCGACGTGTTCATGGAGGGCATCACCGGCGTGCAGAAGGAAGCAGTCCTTGCGGCGAAGCGGTCCATCGTAACCGTGGAGGAAATCGTCGACGACCTCGGCGCCATCTCGCCGAACGCGACCGTCCTGCCGTCCTGGACGGTCACCTCTGTCGTCGCCGTTCCAGGTGGCGCGCATCCGTCCTACACCCAGACCTATTATGGCCGTGACAACGCCGCCTATATCGAGTGGGACAAGGTCTCTGCCGATCGCGACAGCTTTACGGCCTGGATGGAAGAACATGTCCTGAAACAGGGGCCGGAGGTCTTTGCGACCCGTGTCGCCCACCTGAAAAACGCGGGCTGAGGAGAGCGGACATGAGCGACTTTACCCCTAGCGAGATGATGACCGTTGCCGCGGCCCGCGCCCTTAAGAACGACGACGTGTGTTTCGTCGGTATCGGCGCCCCGTCGGCGGCCTGCAACCTGGCCCGACTGACCCATGCGCCGGACATCACCCTCATCTACGAGAGCGGCACTCTCGGGACTGCGCCGAACGTTCTGCCGCTGTCCATCGGCGACGGCGAACTCTGCAGGACGGCCCTGACCACGGTCTCCGTGCCGGAGATGTTCCGCTACTGGCTCCAGGGCGGGCGGATCACCGTCGGGTTTCTCGGTGGCGCGCAGCTCGACCGGTTCGGCAATATCAACACCACGGTGGTCGGCGACTACGACAAGCCGAAAGTCCGCCTACCCGGCGGCGGCGGCGCGCCGGAGATCGCCATTTCCTGCGGTGAAATCTTCATAACCATGAAACAGTCGCTGCGCGGCTTCGTTGAAAAGCTTGACTTTGTCACCTCCCTCGGCCACGGCAAGGGCGGCAACGACCGCGCGGCTCATGGTGTTACCACCAAGGGCCCAACCCGTCTGATTACGGATCTGGCAATGTGGGAGCCGGATCCGGAAACGAAGGAGTTCACGGTCACGTCCCTTCATCCGGGCGTGACACGGGACCAGATTCGGGAAACCGTCGGTTGGAAAGCCAAATTCGCCGAAGACGTCGGAGAAACCCCGGCGCCTGAGGCTCATGAACTGGAGGTTCTTCGGGACCTCCATGCCCGTACCAAGGCAGCCCACGAAGGAAAATAGAATGCAACGCGCCTTTATCTGCGATTATGTCCGCACCCCGATCGGCCGCTATGGTGGCACCCTGTCCGGCGTTCGCGCCGACGACCTCGGAGCCATCCCGATCGAAGCCCTGATGGAACGCAATGCCGATGTGGACTGGGCCGCAGTCGACGACGTCTACTACGGCTGCGCCAACCAGGCCGGCGAAGACAACCGCAACGTCGCCCGCATGTCCGCCCTGCTCGCAGGTCTTCCCGAAAGCGTGCCCGGATCGACCATCAACCGCCTGTGCGGTTCCGGCATGGATGCGATCATCACCGCGGCCCGCGCCATTGCCGCCGGCCAGGCGGATCTCATGATCGCCGGCGGCGTGGAGAGCATGTCCCGCGCGCCCTTCGTCATGCCGAAAGCGGACACCGCCTTCAGCCGGTCCAACGCGGTCTATGACACGACCATCGGCTGGCGCTTCGTCAATCCGCTGATGAAGAAGCAGTACGGCATCGATTCCATGCCGGAAACGGCGGAAAACGTCGCCGCGGACTTCAATATCTCGCGCGAAGACCAGGATGCATTTGCCCTGCGCAGCCAGCAGCGCGCAGCACGCGCCCAGGCAGATGGCCGTTTCGCCAAGGAAATCGTGCCGGTCACGATCCCCCAGCGGAAAGGCGACCCGATCATCGTCGATCAGGACGAACACATCCGTGGAGACACCACGATCGAGGCACTTGCCAAGCTGCGCGCACCATTCCGCGAAGGCGGCTCGGTGACGGCCGGCAACGCATCGGGCGTCAACGACGGCTCGGCCGCGCTCATCATCGCCTCCGAGGCGGCCATTGAGAAATACGGCCTCAACCCGATTGCCCGTGTCATCGGTGGCGCGACCGCTGGTGTGGCCCCGCGCATCATGGGCATGGGCCCCGCTCCGGCGACCCGCAAGCTGTGCGCCCGCCTCGGCATCGCGCCGAAGGATTTCGACGTCATCGAACTCAACGAAGCCTTCGCTGCCCAGGGTCTTGCGGTGCTGCGGGATCTCGGTCTCGATGACGACGGCGAGCACATCAACCCGAACGGCGGCGCGATCGCGCTCGGCCATCCGCTCGGCGCATCGGGCGCCCGGATCGCCGGGACCGCGGCCATGGAGATGAAGATGCGTGGCGGCAAGCTGGCGCTTGCAACCATGTGCATCGGCGTCGGCCAGGGCATTGCGATCGCTCTGGAAGCCGTCTGACCGATAGTCATAGACTCTTTCGACGGCGGGGCTGACCCCGCCGTCGATCCTGCCCCGGCCTCGGCAGATAGAACTACCCGTCCGCGCCAGCACTTGCCGGGCCGGCAATTAGAGCCCAAGCTGCGCTCTTTCAAGCAGAAGCAGCGGACCCTCCCCATGACCAGTGAACCTCTCAACCAGCCGCCCGAGATCCCGCCGGAGCTGGACCGGTGGAATTGGGGCGCCTTTCTGCTCAACTGGATCTGGGGCATCGGCAACAGCGTCTTCATTGCGTTGCTGATGTTCGTTCCGCTGGTCAACCTTGTGATGTTCTTCGTCCTCGGCGCCCGCGGCAGCCGATGGGCCTGGCGAAACCGAGCCTGGCGGGATGCGGAGCATTTCCGCAGCACCCAGAGAAAATGGGCGATCGCCGGCGTGATCGTGTGGATCGTCACGATCGGGCTTGGCGTCGGTATAGTCGCAGGTCTTCCCGCGATCATGAAAAGCAGCGACGCCTATGCAATGACCATGGCGGCCGTCCGCAACGATGCTGCGGTCGAAGACGCGCTTGGCGGCAATATCGAATCCGGGTTCTGGATCAACGGCAGCATCAATGTTGAAGCCGGCGGAACCGGCACGGCCTACCTCAACTTTTCGATTACGGGCAGCAAAGGGTCCGGCCGGGCCATCACGCACGCGGTGCGCACCAACGGCATCTGGGAGCTGCGCGTGCTCGTGGTCTATCCGGAAGGAACGACCGTGCCTATTGTTCTGGAAAACAAGGCCAATGTCTCGATACCCGGCGCGCCACAGGATCTGTAATTTCCTGGCCGAAAAACAGGAGTCAGAACAAAGGTCTGAATCGCTTTGCTGAGTTTCTGATTCCGGTGCTTCAGAAAGTGATTCAAGGCGTGTCGGGCGGTTGCAGAAACCTCGCATGCCTCACCTGAGATCCGGGCGGCGATGAAAATGTCCAAGCATTCGTCTGGATCGTCCATTTCGTTGCCCTGCGTGTTGGATAAAATCCGCGGCAATCAAAATAGGCTGTTGATGTGCTTTAAGGAGGGAACATCATGCGCACCCAGGTTGCCATTATCGGAGCCGGCCCGTCCGGCCTGCTTCTGTCCCAGCTTCTCCACCGTGCCGGCGTCGATTGCGTCGTCCTCGAACAGCGTTCGGCGGACTATGTCCTGTCGCGGATTCGCGCGGGCGTGCTGGAACAGGGCATGGTCGACATGCTGGAAATGGCCGGCGTTTCAGAACGCATGTACAAGGAAGGCCTGCCCCACGACGGCTTCAACATGTCGGTCGGCGACACCCGCCTGCGCATCGACCTGAAAGGCCTGACCGGCGGCAAGACCGTAATGGTCTACGGCCAGACGGAAGTCACCCGGGACCTGATGGACGCCCATACCGCCCGCGATGCCAAGCTGATCTACGAGGCGGAAGACGTCACCCCGCTCGACTTCGACACCGACAACCCGCGCGTCACCTACAAGAAGGACGGCGTCACCCACGAGATCGCCTGCGATTTCATCTGCGGCTGTGACGGCTATCACGGCGTCTCCCGTGCCTCCGTGCCCCAGGATGCCATCACAGAATTTGAAAAGGTCTATCCGATCGGCTGGCTTGGCATCCTGTCCTACGTCAAGCCGGCGAACCACGAGCTGATCTATTCCAACCATGCCAACGGCTTCGCACTCGCCTCCATGCGTTCGCACAGCCTGAGCCGTTATTACATCCAGGTGCCCGTCGACACCGATATCAACGCCTGGTCCGACGATGCCATCTGGGACGAGTTGAAGATCCGGCTCGGCGAAGAGGCCGCCGCCAACATGGAGACCGGGCCGTCGATCGAAAAGAGCATCGCGCCCCTGCGCAGTTTCGTCGCCGAGCCGTTGCGCTTCGGCCGACTGATGCTTGCGGGCGATGCGGGCCACATCGTACCGCCGACCGGCGCGAAGGGCCTCAACCTGGCAGCCTCGGACATCTACTACCTCTCGAATGCGCTGATCGAATATTACGACGAGAAATCGTCGGCCGGCGTGGACGACTACTCGCAAAAGGCACTGGCACGTATCTGGAAGGCGGAACGCTTCTCCTGGTGGATGACCATGCTCCTGCACAAGTTCCCGGACCTGGGCGCCTTCAATGCGAAGATGCAGCAAACCGACATGGACTACCTGGCAAGCTCCCATGCCGCCCAGGTCAGCCTGGCGGAAAATTACGTCGGCCTGCCCTTTTAAAGATAATGGACAAGTAGACCGGTCGCCGAAAATTAGGCGGCCGGCCTAGTCGCCCAGTTCCGGACGGCCGGCCAGTCCGCAATAGCCGTGGTGCTCGAAGGCTTCATCGCCACCCTTGACATGAGAATACATGAACGGCCGCCAGCCCATGCATTTCGATCCGATGCAGTGCTGGTAGAGATGTTCCGCATCGAAACCGGATGTTTTCGTGTTGAACACGCGGTTGCTGCCTTCGACCCGAACGAACGGGCACCACATCTTCTTTGCTTCTTGTTCCGTAACCCGCATTTCCGCTCCTTGCGCCGCAGACCTTTCGCAGGCATGCGTTTGTCGTTCAGACTTGGAGCGAAATGTTTGGCGGAAATTATATAATTTTTCTTTGATTCACACCCGCACGGCTCGAGTTCGGAAGTTATCTGAAGATCCCATTGGCATAATTACCAATAATCACTGCCGAACCTGCGTGTTCTATCCGGCTTTATCTGTCAGTTTCCGGCTGGAGATTTCTACCGGCCTCAAGCGCGTGACGTTTCCGCTGGGCTCTCATGATCCGGTATGGAAGGTTCTTCCTCATAACGGACAGGTCTTGCTGCTTCCTTTCGGGCCTTTTCCAGTGCGTCGGAGACTTTTTCCAGCAGTGTCGTCGGCAAACGGAGCGTCTTTGCGAACAGGTCTGACGTTTCCTCCGCCATTGCGCCGATCTTGGAGTTGTAGACGTAATCCTCTACCTCTTCGAACACCGCTGCAACTTCTCGCACCGTCGGCCGAACCTTTCCTTCAAAAGCGACAGGATCGTTAGCGACCGCCAAGCCAAAACCTATAAAAAACACTGCAAATACATAGACATGAAAGTAAGAACCAGGAAACCGCATTGCCCTTTGCCCCAAAACTTAACAAGAAGTTAATACACTTCCGGTTGTATTTTGGCAGGCGGTCAGGTTCAACCATAAATAGTCAATTCAACTAAATTCCTTCATAGTAACGTTAATTGCGCGTCCCGCTCAAAATACGGCTTCAAGGCTTCTGCCGGCTCCGGAACTCCTGGGGGCTTTCGCCGGTTTCCTTGCGAAACACCCGCGAGAAATAGGCCGGGTCGTCAAAGCCCAGGTCATAGGCGACCTCGGAAACCGGGATGGATGAGAAGGCAAGCTGGCGCTTGGCCTCAAGGACAATCCGGTCCCTGATCGACTGGGTTGCCGTACGGTCGGTGAACAGGCGGCAGTACCGGTTCAGACGGGCCACGGGCATGCCCATTTCCGCCGCATAGAATTCCGGTGTCCGCTCGCTGCGAAAATGCGTGTCGACCAGCGCTCGGAAACGGAACAGAGAAAAGCCGGGGGCCGCATCGACATCGCCGCCCTCCCCGCTACCGGCGAACATGCGCGCCAGCATCAGGGTCATCAGCGGCCGGAACACCAGACGCCGGCGCTTGCCGCTGTCAAACTCTTCCGCCAATTCCTGCAGATAGCGACAGATCTTCAGGCGGTCATCGCCGAACGGAGTGATCAGGTGATTGCTTTCGCCCTGGCCGGACAGAAGCCGGGCCAGGTCTCGACCGTCATCGGAGCCGGTCAGATAATCGTGGGTGAAGGACACCACGTGGCCCTGGGTGTCCGGCGTGAATTCCCAGCCATGCACCACGCCGGGCGGCGTGAAGACGACCGTGTCCGGCGCGATGCGGCGCTCTCCCGTGTCGTCGGTCAAACGGCCTTCGCCGGCGGTGATCATCAGGCACTGGAACAGGTGAATGTGACTATGGGCATCAAGCGACCAGCCGAGCGGCGCCGATCGAGCCCGGATCGTCTCGATGTGAAAGAAATCGAAATCGTCGGCCTGATCGTTTTCACCGTAGAGATGATAACGTGGAACGGGTGCTGTCTGCATAGGTCATTGTGGCAAACAGTCCCCTCTCAAGGCAACTGTCTGCCGCTCTGTTCGGGCCGAATTTGCTGGGCTCAGCAAGCCGGATTTAGGTATCCCTCTCACCCGCGCGCGTGATGGGCGTGCCAGTGCCAGGCGATGTCGATCCGTCGGGGGAGCCACACCTTGTCATGGGAGGAGACATAGTCGAGGAAGCGTGCCAACGCAGCCGCCCTGCCCGGCCGGCCGACCAGACGGCAATGCAGACCGATGTTGAGCATCTTCGGCGCCCCGGCCTCGCCTTCCGCGTAGAGCACGTCGAAGGCATCTTTCAGATAGGCGAAGAACTGGTCGCCGGAATTGAAGCCTTGCGCCGCGGCAAAGCGCATGTCGTTGGAATCAAGCGTGTAAGGAATGACCAGATGATCACCGTCCGGCCCGTCGACCCAGTAAGGCAGATCGTCGGCGTAGCTGTCGGAATCATAGAGGAAACCGCCCTCTTCCATGACCAGCTTCTGGGTCTGCATCGAGCAGCGGCCTGTGTACCAGCCGAGCGGGCGCGACCCGGTCACTTCCTCATGGATGCGAATCGCTTCGCGCATGTGTTCGCGTTCGACCTCTTCCGGCAAATCCGCATATTCGATCCACTTCAGACCGTGAGAAGCGATTTCCCAGTCCGCTTCCTTCATCGCTGCCACGGCTTCCGGATTACGAGCGAGCGCGGTCGCAACCCCGTAGACCGTGACCGGGATGGAGCGGCCGGTGAACATGCGCCAAAGGCGCCAGAAACCGGCACGGGAGCCGTATTCGTAGATGGATTCCATGTTCCAGTGGCGCTTGCCCGGCCAGGGCTGGGCGCCGACGATTTCCGACAGGAAAGCTTCTGAAGCAGCGTCGCCGTGGAGAATGTTGTTCTCGCCGCCCTCTTCGTAGTTGATGACGAACTGAACCGCGACATTCGCGCCCCCCGGCCATTTCGGGTCCGGCGTATTGCGTCCGTAGCCGATCATGTCGCGCGGATAGGATGAGGAGGAGGTCATATCCTTGAAATCCCTATTGAAACCTTCTGCGCACCAAACCCCAAGCGACACGCCCGTGCAAGAGGGAGATTTCAAATCCTCGTAATTCCTGCCTATAGCTCAAATTTTAAACGTCCGGTTTGCCTCGGTTTAGAACCTTGGCTGGTAACTCGGCGACCGAAATACAGATATCGAGGAATTTACCCATGCAGCTCGCTTCCGCCGGTTTTCTCTGCCTCTTCGCGGCAGCGGCCATGACGCTGTTGATCAATGAGGAAGTCATCAACGCGGAGGCCGCCGAAGGGCCCTTCGCAAAACCTGTCGTGGAATCTCCTGTCCAGCCCGAAAGGCTGGACTGACCGCCCCTCCTAGCCGCGGGATCAGCGGTTCGGACGCACCGGCACGGGAACAGGCGCCAGGTTCTCCCGCGGAGCCATCAACGCGCTGACGGCCTTGAATTTCGGCCCCTTCCGGTTGCGGTCGTCATCATGCGATTTCAGCATCATGACCGCCGAACCCATGACCACCGAACACAGCGTAATGATTAGCCCGCAGGCCAGCATGACGACCGGAAGCACCGGATTGTCCGAGGCCATGACCAGGGTTCGCAGATTTCCGACGTTCGACCAGAACAGGCCCGCCAGAACCAGGGCGGAGATGCCCAGCCCGATCATCCCGTTGATCGCAAGCAGGCGAAACAGCGGATTTTTCGGCAGGTAGCCGGACAGGATCGACCCCCGGGTTTTCTTACTGGCCATCGGCGCACCTCTTTGACAGACCCTGCCGCGCATTTTCCGGCAGGATTTCGCACTATTTGAATATGGAAAACAAGTTTCCCTCCCCTGTAAAGCGGACAAGTTTTCGCAGCGGGCACATTTTTCCGGTCAAGAGCTTGCCATATATCCGTCCAATATATAGATCCGATATATATCGGGCTTGAATAAGGGGATTTGCGTCCCATGTTCAGGCAATCGGCATTTTTCGCGAGCAAGACCGGTGCGTTTCAACCGGTATCTTCGGAAAACAGGAAGGACTACCCCACCATGAGCGTTCGCAGCCTTTGCCTGGCGATCCTCAGTTTCGGCGATGCCACCGGCTATGAAATCCGCAAGGAAGCCACCGAAGGCCGGTTCTGTTATTTCGACGATGCCAGTTTCGGTTCCATCTACCCGGCTCTGGCCAAGCTGACCAGCGACGGCATGGTGACCGTGCAGGAAGAGGCCCATCCGGGCAAACCGGCCCGCAAGGTCTATTCGATCACCGATGCCGGCCGCGAGGAATTCATCACCACTTTGTGCGAACCCCAGGCCGCGGACACGTTCAAGTCCCCCTTCCTGCTGGTGGCTCTTTATGCTGAACAGGTCGGACCGGACGTTATCCGCCGGGCGATCGAACGGCGCAAGGAACAGGTTCGCGCAGAGCTCAAGCATCTGACCGATCACAACGCGACCTGCCCGCATAAGGGGTCCAACTGGGCACAGTCCTACGGCATCGCTTGCATGAGCTTCACCCTCAACTATCTCGAGACCCACGGCGACGAGCTGATCAGAATTGCAGAAGGCGGAGCCGCATTGCCCCCCTCCCGGGCCGCGGCCGAATAGACATCGTTTTTGGAGCATTCCTATGCGTTTAAAATTTTCATATGTGCTCGCCGCCGGTCTTGCTGCCGGAATTGGCCTGTGGATGTATTCCGGCACCTACGTCATCGGCGGACGCGAAGACAGTGCGGACGCCACACCCCCGCCGTCTGAACGGCAGGAGAAAACCGCAGACGCCCTGTTCCGAGTGCAGGTTTCCACGTTGAGCGCCACGGAACGTCAGCCGGTTCTGGAAATCCGCGGGCGGACAGAAGCCGAAGCCAAGGTGGAGGTCCGCGCCGAGACTGCAGCGCGTGTCGTCGAACGCCCGGCCGTCGAAGGCAACCAAGTCTCGAAGGGCGATGTCCTGTGCATTCTGGACAAGGGAACACGGGAAGCCAATGTGCTTGAGGCCAAGGCAGGCCTCGCCCAGGCAAAGCTCGATCATTCGGCTGCCACTCAGCTCAGTTCCAAGGGCTTCACGGCGGAAACCCGGGTCGCAGCCCTGCAGGCCGCACTCGACGCCGCTCAGGCCCGCGTGGAAGAAGCGAGCATGGAACTTGACCGCACGGTCATTCATTCGCCGATCGACGGCATCATCCAGAGCCCGATGGCGAATGTCGGCGCGCGCCTCAATGTCGGCGACGTCTGCGCCACCGTCGTCGAAACCGACCCGATGATTGCCATCGGCCAGGTGTCGGAAACGGATATCGGCCTGATCTCGAAGGGTATGGACGCGGAAGTGCGGCTTATATCCGGTCAATCGATGTCCGGTACCGTGCGCTACATTGCGCCTGCGGCCGACCCGGAAACACGAACTTTCCGGATCGAGGTCGAACTTCCGAACAAGGAAGGCATCGCCCGTGACGGGACCACGGCGCTGACCCGGCTCAAACTGCCGACCCAAAGAGCCCACAAGATCTCGCCTGCCATCCTGACATTGAACGATGCCGGCGAGCTTGGCCTGCGTGGCGTGAACGACGATCAGGTCACCGTCTTCTACCCCGTCAAGGTTCTGGGGGGCGGCGATGACGGCATCTGGGTCGGCGGACTTCCGGATACCGTGCGCATCATCACCGTCGGCCAGGACTACGTGACCGATGGCCAGAAGGTGGAACCTGTCCTCAAAACGGCCGAGGTCGCCCAATGATCGATGCCCTTGAAGCCATCCTGAGACGGCCCAAAACCGTTTTCGTCCTCATGCTGGCGCTGATCGTTGCCGGCACATACACCTATCTGACGATCCCCAAGGAAGACAGCCCGGATATTGATGTTCCGGTCTTCTACGTGTCCATCATGCAGCAGGGCATCTCTCCGGAAGACGCGGAACGGTTGCTGGTCCGGCCGATGGAGACGGAACTGCGCGGTCTCGACGGGCTAAAGGAGATCACCGCGATCGCGGCGGAGGGTCACGCGTCCATCATCCTGGAATTCGATATTTCCTTCGACAAGGACGAAGCGCTCGCGGATGTGCGCGACAAGGTCGACCAGGCAAAAGGCGAGCTCCCGGAAGATGCCGAGGAGCCGACTATTCACGAGACCAATTTCGCGCTCCTGCCGACCATAACCGTCGCCCTGTCCGGCAACGTTCCAGAGCGGACGCTCTATAACCTGGCCCGGCGGCTGAAGGACCAGATCGAGGCGATCGACACGGTTCGCTCGGCGGATCTCACCGGGCACCGGGAAGAGCTGCTGGAAATCGTGATCGACAGCCAGAAACTGGAAGCCTATTCGGTCACCCAGCAGGAACTGCTCAACACGCTGACACTGAACAACCAGCTCGTCCCGGCCGGATTCATCGACGGCGGCAACGGCCGGTTCAACGTCAAGGTTCCCGGACTGATCGAAACGGCGGATGATGTCTATTCGCTGCCGATCAAGCAGAATGGAGAAGCGGTCGTCACGCTCGCTGACGTTGCCGATATCCGACGAACCTTCAAGGACGCCACCTCCTACACCAGAGTGAACGGCAAACCTGCGATCGCCCTTGAGGTCACCAAGCGGATCGGCACCAACCTGATCGAAAACAACGCCGCGGTCCGGCAGGTCGTGGAACAGGCTTCGAAGGATTGGCCGGAAACGGTCAAGGTGAACCTGCTGCTCGATCAGTCCTCGAAGACCTTCGAGGTTCTGGGCTCGCTGCAGTCTTCGATCCTGACGGCGATTTTCCTGGTGATGATCCTGGTTGTCGCGGCACTCGGCCTCAGGTCCGCGCTGCTCGTCGGCCTGGCGATCCCGACCTCCTTCATGATCGGCTTCCTGATCCTGGGCGGCATGGGCTACACCGTGTCCAACATGGTGATGTTCGGCCTCGTGCTGACGGTCGGCATGCTGGTCGACGGCGCCATCGTCATGACCGAATATGCCGACCGCAAGATCTCCGAGGGCATGGAGGACAAGGAAGCCTATATCCGCGCCGCGCGGCTGATGTTCTGGCCGATCGTGTCGTCCACGGCAACCACGCTTGCCGCCTTCCTGCCCATGCTGATGTGGCCGGGCGTCGCCGGTGAGTTCATGAGCTACCTGCCGATCATGGTGATCATCGTTCTGTCGGCATCCCTGCTGACAGCCATGGTGTTCATTCCCGTGACCGGCGCCATCTTTGCGCAAATCTCCCATTTCATGGGCCGGTACGCGAACGGGCTTTTGGCCTTCCTCTTCGCGTCGGTTGCAGGGACCCTCGTCCTGACGGCGCCGGGGCTCGCCGGACTGTTGCCTGCATTTGTGCCCGCAGCATTTGCCGGCCTGATCCTGTTTGCCCTTGCCGGCCTCCGCGTTCGCCAGTGTCGGCTTCGCCTCCTATTTCGTCCTGCGTCCGTTCGTTCGCTGGTCCAAGGCCCGGGCAGAACGGATCCATGCGGCGGAACGCGCTGAAGCGGAAGCGGTTTCCGGCTCCACCTCCTTCGACGTCAACAAGATCGGTGGCATGGCCGGTGTCTATGTCCGCTTCCTGAAGCTTCTGGCGGGCAATCCGATCGGAAATATCGTCACGCTGGTCGTGATGATCGGCGGCAGCGTCATGATCTTCGGCGCCTTTGCCGGCAATCCCACTGGTGTGGAATTCTTCGTCGACGAAGAGCCCGACCAGGCGGTCGTCCTCGTTTCAGGGCGCGGCAACCTGTCTGCCCGGGAATCGCTCCAACTGGTCCAGGCGGTCGAGCGCGAAGTGCTTCAGATACCGGGCATCGAGAATGTCGTGACCTCGGCCAAGGCGCCTGGAGGAGCCAGCGGAGGTCAGGTCCTCGGCGGCGTCCAGGACAAGCCGGCCGACGTGATCGGCGAACTCCAGCTTGAACTGGCCGACTTCTGCTGCCGCCGGGAGGCGAAGCAGATCTTCGCCGAGATCCGTGACCGGACGGCCTCTCTTCCGGGCATCAAGGTGGAAACCCGCAAGATCGAAGGCGGCCCGCCAACGGGCAAGGACCTGCAGCTTGAGATCAAGTCCACCGACTACGACACGCTGGTGGAAAACGTCGCCAGGGTCCGTGCCTATGTGGACCAGATGGAGGGCCTGCTCGACCAGGAAGACGACCGGCCGCTGCCGGGCATCGAATGGGAAATGTCGATCGACCGGGAACAGGCGGGCCGTTACAAGGCCGACATCGCCTCGGTGGGCTCGATGGTGCAGCTGGTTACCAACGGTGTTCTGGTCGGCAAATACCGCCCGTCCGACAGCGAGGACGAGGTGGATATCCGCGTCCGCCTGCCGCAAGACCAGCGCACGCTCGACCGGTTCGATCAGCTGCGCCTTCAAACGCCGCTCGGACTGGTGCCGCTCTCGAACTTCGTGACCCGCTCTGCCTCGCCCAAGGTATCCGACATCACCCGGCGGGACGGGCTCTATTCGATGATGGTGAAAGCCACCGTCGATCCGGCGTCGGGCGCGCTGCCCGACGACAAGGTGCGCGAACTCGATCAGTGGCTGAAGACCCAGACATGGCCGGACAACATCTATCTGAAGTTCCGCGGCGCGGACGAGGATCAGAAGGAATCGGGCGAGTTCCTGATGAAGGCGATGGTGGCATCGCTGTTCCTGATGTTCATCATCCTGCTCACCCAGTTCAACTCGTTCTACCAGACGGCCCTCACCCTCTCCACGGTGATCATGTCGGTGGTTGGCGTGCTTCTGGGGCTGATCGTCACGGGTCAGAAGTTCTCGATCATCATGACCGGGACCGGCGTCGTGGCGCTGGCCGGGATCGTGGTCAACAACGCCATCGTGCTGATCGATACCTATAACCGCTTCCGCGAAGACGGGATGGAGCCGCTCGATGCGATCCTGAAGACCTCGGTGCAGCGGATCAGACCGATCCTGCTGACCACGATCACCACGATCGCCGGACTGATCCCGATGGCAACCGCAATCAATCTGGACTTCTTAAACCAGGTGACCGCCTATGGCGGCATCACCGCCGTGTGGTGGGTGCAATTGTCGACCGCGGTTATTTCCGGGCTCGCCTTTTCCACCTTGCTGACGCTGATCATGATCCCCGTGATGATCGCGTTGCCGAGCGTGTGGATGCAGTCCGGACGGCGCGCCGTCACCTGGTGGCGGGGCGCTCCCGCGACAGCAGCCGGGCCGGAAACATCCGACGCGCCGGAGGAGCCGTCCAAACAAGACGCCCCAGCCCGGGTGATCAAAATGGAAAAACCGAAACCGCCGAAGGTCCCGCCACAGGACCTGCCCAACGCGGCCGAATAGACGCTCCACCGAACCGAAACCGCCGGGACCATTTCCCGGCGGTTTTTGTTTGTCCGGAGGCTTGCCAAAATTATTGCGCAAGCGCATGATAGTTGCATCATACAACTATGCAGTTGAAGGCGATGCAGACGATCTCACCTGAAGTCATCTCCACCATCCGGGGCGCAGCCCGTGTTCTGGTCCGCGAGCACGGCTATATGGAACGCACGCTGGCGGGCACCGACCTGTCGCCCTCCGCCGTCCACACTATCATCGAACTTGGCGAGAGCAGCAGCCTGACATCGAAAGAGCTCTCAGACCGCCTGAACCTGGAGAAATCCACCATCAGCCGGCTGGTGCAGGCGCTCGAAAAGCGCGGCGAGATTACCAGCGAAAAGCTGGAAACGGACGGCCGGTCCTTCTGCATCACCCTGACCGATCAGGGGCGCAAGACCCTGGCCATCCTGGCCGCCTATGGCGAGAACAAGGTGTCCGGCGCCCTTCCCCATCTGAGCGGACCGTCGACACCGGAAGATATCGCCCGCGCGCTCGATGCCTTTGCGACCGCCTTGAAGGTTTCCAGGACCGGCAGCAGCACCGAGGCTGCGGCCACTGCCCCAGAAATTGTCGAAGGCTATCAGACCGGCATGATCGGCGATATTTCGGCCTTGCATGGGCGTACGCACGGGCCGATCGTCGGCTTCGGCCCCGCCTTTGAGAGCGTGGTCTCGGCAGCCATGGCGGAATTCATGCCCCGTCTTTCCAATCCGGTGAACAATTCCTGGAGCGTGGTCGAAAACGGTCGGGTGGTCGCCTCCATCACCATCGACGGCGAGGATCTGGGTAACAACATTGCCCACCTGCGCTGGTTCATTCTGGAGGCGCATCTCAGAGGTCTCGGCCTCGGCCGCAGGCTTCTGGACAAGGCCCTCCATCACTGCGAACGCCACGGCTTCGACGAAATTCACCTGTGGACCCTGAAGGGCCTCGACGCCGCCCGCGCACTCTACGAACGTAACGGGTTTGAACTGGTCGACGAATATCGGGGCGACCAATGGGGCAAAATGGTCATGGAACAGAAGTTCGTGCGCAAACAGACGCGTGGCTGACGCCCATCACAGCCTCCGTCATGCCATGTCGCTTCACGGAACCGCTTTGCCGTTTGGCGAGGCAACGGCATCGTTGCCCGGATCAAGTCCCGCCAAGACGGCAGTGAGTGAGGCTAGCTCGCGTCGCCCTTGTGCTTGTCGCCGAGGTGGTCGAGGTCGGTGTCCTCGCAATCGCCGTCGTCATCGCTGGCAAGGTTCCTGTCGGCCAGCAGCAGTTTGCGATGGGACTGCCAGGCAAACGGAATGGAGACCAGGTAGAGGGCGGAGACCAGCGCCACGACCTGGAACGGATAGCTGACCGTCAGGGCGACAAGCAGCACCGCGACCACGAACAGCGGCAGCACATAGTCCCGGCGGATGCGCGTGCCGACGGTCTTGCCGGAATAGGTCGGCAGGCGGCTGATCATCAGGAAGGCGATGCCGATGGTGAAAAGGGCGACGCCGGGCGCAAATTCCGGCCATTGCGGCAGAACGCCGAGAAAACCCCAATAGATCGGGATCAGCACCGTCAATGCGCCTGCAGGCGCGGGAACGCCGGTAAAGAACTGCACTGCCCAGGCGGGCTTGTCCGGATCGTCGAGGGCCACATTGAACCGGGCAAGGCGCAGTGCGGCGGAGATGGCGAAGGCAAGGGCTGCGATCCAGCCGATGGAGCCGGCTTCCTTGAGAATCCAGAGATAGAGCATCAAGGCCGGTGTAACGCCGAAATTGACGAAATCGGCCAGTGAATCCAGCTCTGCGCCGAATCTGGACGTTCCCTTCAAAAGTCGAGCGACCCGGCCGTCGAGCGCATCCAGAACGGCGGCGACCAGCACCGCACCGACCGCGAATTCCCAACGCCCTTCGTAAGCCATGCGGACCGCCGTCAGGCCGGAGCACAGGGCCAGCAGGGTCACCATGTTGGGCAGGATCAGTCGCAGCGGCACCCGGCGGAACCTGGGCTGGCGTCCCTCCCGGGCCTGCTGCCTGGAGGCGGGTTTATCGTGTTCGGTCGTCACTGTTTGGTCCCTAGCTGACCCGGGTCAGCGGCTGTGCGGTTGGATTGGTCTCGCGCAGATCCGCCAGGACGGTCTCGCCGGCAATCATGGTCTGGCCGAGAGCGACCTTCGGCACCGTGCCTTCAGGAAAATAGACATCGAGCCGCGAACCGAAGCGGATCAGGCCGAACCGCTCGCCGCCAGAAAGCGTCTCGCCTTCGCGCACGAAGCAGACGATGCGCCGTGCAACCAGGCCGGCGATCTGGACAACACCGATACGGGTCTCGCCGTTCTCGATCACAAGACCGTTGCGTTCATTGTCCTCGCTCGCCTTGTCCAGTTCCGCATTCAGGAACTTGCCGGCACGATAGGCAACACGGGTGACCTTGCCGCTCATGGGTGCGCGATTCACATGGCAGTTGAACACGTTCATGAAGATGGAGACGCGCAGGAGCGGTTCGCCGCTGAGTTCCAGTTCCGCGGGCGGACGTGCCGGGCCGACATGGCTGACGACGCCGTCGGCCGGCGATATTATGAGCCCCTCGGTGACCGGGGTGACCCGCGGCGGATCCCGGAAAAAGTAGCAGACCCAGGCGGTCACGATCAGACCGATCCAGAACAGCGGATCCGCGAACCAGCCGATGACCAGCGTCGCTACCAGGCTGATGGCGATAAACGGCCACCCTTCCCGGTGAATGGGGACAAAGGCCTTGGTTACGGAGTCGACAAGTGACATGCGGGATCCTGCCCTTCGGGACTTTCTGCCGGCCGGCGCGGCGGAGCATTTCCTCGCAGCGGCCTCGCAGAATTCTTGTGTATCGCACGACCGGACATCCTGTTCCGGCAGCACATGGAATTGGGGCTCTCTTCTAAACCCATTCGATCCGCAATTGAACCGGGAAAACCACTTCGGAACAAGCCGGGTTTTCAGGCGTCGCGGTAGTCGGTTTCCCAGTAGGGAGGCCGGCCGTATTTCGAAAGCAGGAAATCGACAAAGACGGACACTTTCGGCGGCGTGAACTTGCCGGGCGGATAGACGGCCCAGATGGCCCCTTCCCGCACAACCGGATAGTCCTGCATCACTTCCACGAGCCGGCCGTCCCGCAAATCTTCCCAGATATGGGCGATGGACTTGAGACTGATGCCGAGACCGCACATGGCCGCGTCATAGGAAAAGTCACTGGTATCGCCGGTGATAAAGGCGGAAACCTGTTGGGCGATCTCTCCGTCAGGACCCTCGAAATACCAGATCGGCATGGAGGAAATCCCAATGCAGTCGTGGTTGACGAGTTCGGCCGGACAGCTCGGCGCGCCGTTGCGGGCAATATAGTCGGGTGTCGCGCACAGAACCCGCTTGTTGCTGCCCAGCCGACGCGCCCTGAGCGTGGAGTCGGCCAGAGGTGCGCCCCGGATGGCCATGTCGTAGCCTTCCGCGACGATGTCGACGAGCCGATCGGTGAAATCCATATCGATGCGGATGTCCGGATAGAGTTCCCGGAATTCCACCAGATAGGGCAACACGTGCTTGCGGCCGAAATACATGTTGGTGGAGATTTTCAGCGTGCCGCGCGGCGCTTCGGTGCTGGCTTCCAGATGATCCAGCGCCGCGTCCATTTCCCGTAAGGCTGCCGCGGCATGGTTGAGCAGGACCTGGCCTGCTTCCGTCAGGGCCGCACGCCGGGTGGTGCGGGCAAACAATTGCGCCCCCACCTCTCGCTCCAGTGCCGTCAGACGGCTGCTTGCCGCAGAAGGTGACAGGCCGAATTCCCGGCCGGCGGCGGAGAGGTTTCCCAGAGCGGCAACGCGGGAAAAGAAACGCAGATCATCCAGGCGCATTATTCGAAAACTTCGAAAAGTGTTACCAAAACGAGCCCGATTATATCACTGCATCGATAATGAGACAGTCCCTTCAGCAGAAAGGAGACTGCCATGATACATACCGGTGATCATTACGAACATCTCGCACGCACCCACCGCGCCAGTGAAATCCGGCGGATCTTCCGGGGCCTGTTCCAGCTCCCCGCCCGTCTTGTTGATGCGCCCAAAGCCGCAGATCGCCTCTCGCCGTTCGATAAAGGTTTCCAGACCGCCTAAGCGGGCAGTTCGAACGACCCGCTATTCGACGGTTTCGCCTGCGCGCGGCCCCCGGAGGATGATGCCCAAATCGTCTTCTTCCCGGGCTGCCCGCAGGCGTTCCTCCGCCTCGCTCGCTTCGCGCTGACGCGCCCACATCGAAGCATAGAGCCCGTTTTCCGCCAGAAGGTCCGCGTGGGTGCCGCGCTCGACGATCCGGCCGGCTTCCAGCACGATGATCTGGTCGGCGCCGACCACCGTCGACAGCCTGTGGGCGATCACGAGCGTGGTGCGGTTCTTCGACACCTGATCGAGGGCCGCCTGGATTTCCCGTTCCGTATGGGTATCGAGCGCAGAGGTCGCCTCGTCGAGGATCAGGATCGGCGGTGACTTCAGGATCGTGCGGGCAATGGCCACGCGCTGCTTTTCACCGCCGGACAGCTTCAGTCCGCGCTCGCCCACCTCGGAAGCATAGCCCTGCGGCAATCGTTCGATGAAATCGTGGATCTGCGCCATGCGGGCGGCCTCTCGGACTTCCTCGTCCGTGGCATCCGGCCGGCCGTAACGGATATTGTAGGCGATGGTGTCGTTGAAGAGCACCGTGTCCTGCGGAACCATGCCGATGGCATGGCGCACGCTTTCCTGGGTGACGTCGCGCACGTCCTGGCCGTCGATCAGGATCCGCCCGCCGGTCACGTCGTAGAACCGGAACAGAAGACGGGAGATGGTCGACTTGCCAGCCCCGGACGGCCCGACGATGGCGACCGTCTTGCCGGCGGGCACGTTGAAATCGATTCCCTTCAGGATCGGCCGGTCCGGATCGTAGTGGAACCGCACATCCTCAAAGGCGATGGTTCCCGCAACCGCCTTCAGCGGTTCGGCCCCCGTCTTGTCGGTGATTTCCGCCGGCACGCCGAGCAGGTCGAACATGGATTCGATATCCGCAAGGCCCTGGCGGATTTCCCGATAGATGAAGCCGATGAAGTTGAGCGGGATGGAAATCTGCATCAGAAGCGCGTTGATCAGCACGAAATCGCCGATCGTCTGCTCCCCGGCCATGACAGCCCTTGCGGACAGCACCATGCAGGCGGCCATGCCGATGCCGAGAATGACCGTCTGGCCGAGGTTGAGCCAGGCCAGCGACGTCCAGGTTTTCGTCGCCGCCTTCTCGTACTTGGCCATGGAAACGTCGAAGCGCGCCGCTTCCATCTTTTCGTTGCCGAAATACTTGACGGTCTCGAAATTCAGCAGGCTGTCGATCGCCTTCGAATTGGCGTCGGTGTCGCTGTCGTTCATTTCGCGCCGGATGGAGATCCGCCAGTTCGACGCCTTGATGGTGAACCAGACGTAGGCGACGATCATCACCGCGACGATGGCGAGATAACTCAGGCCGAACTGGTAGGAAATCACCGCCGCCATGATGGCGAATTCCAGGATCGTCGGAATGCCGTTAAGGATGGTGAAGCGGACGATCGCCTCGATGCCCTTCACGCCGCGCTCGATCACCCGGCTGAGGCCACCGGTGCGCCGCGCCAGATGGAAGCGCAGGGACAGTTCATGCAGGTGGCGGAACGTCAGATTGGCGAGCTGGCGCACCGCGTGCTGACCGACCCGGGCGAACAGCGCATCGCGCAGCTGGTTGAAGGCAACGGCCAGCACGCGAGCCGCATTGTAGGCAAGCACCAGCATAACCGGCGCGATCAGAAACGCAGGGAGATTGCTCGTCTCACCCGTCAAGGCATCGGATGCCCAGGCAAAGAAATAGGGCGAGAGGACGGTCACGCCTTTCGCCACCACCAGGGCGACGACGGCCAGCAACACCCGTGTCTTCAGGTCCGGCCGATGCGCGGGCCAGATGTAGGGCCAGAGATTGATCAGGGTATTAAGGGTCGAACCTTCATCCGCACTGACTGCTGTCTGCTTGCTCGTGCTTGTGTCACCGGCAGTCCCCTTGTCGGCCGCATTCTGTACAGCCTGATTACTCAACGGTTTTCTCCCTGGGGTCATTCTCGTTTTCTTTGTTGTTGAGGGCTTCACCGGGACAGCCGCCCGCCTTGAGGCAGGCACTGTGTTGCTCGGAGACCCGATTGAAGAAAGCCTCGGATGCTACGGCGGCCTTGGCCAGCATATCCGTGTTCAAGTAATAACGGCAGTTCCGGCCCATCGTCTCACAGGTCAGAAGACCGGTTTCCTTGAGCACCTGCAGATGCTGGGAGACCGTGGATTGCGCCAAGGGCATACGGTCGACGATCTCGCCGCAGCAGGCCGCGTTCCGGTTTGCCAGCGTTTCAATGATTGCCAGACGTGCGGGGTGGCCGAGGGCCCGATAAACCTTCGCAAGTTCGCAATGCGCGGTGGGCGCGCAAGCAGTTTCCGATCCGCTGTCCGGCCGGAAGCCTGCAGATTTCTCCGCCATGTGACTGGCTCTCCCTCACGATTGTTCAAACCGGCGGCCGGATTGCGATCCTGCGCCGACCTTTCATCGTAGATATGCGATGAATCGCCGAAATAACAAGTCGTGCGCGTCCGCGCCGCACCATTTCAGGCGCTCAAACCTTCCGCACTCGTTATTTTCCACGATGATAACAGGCAAACGGCGCGGCTGGTTCAGCGCGCCGTCGCTCTTCTGCCGGTGAGGCTGACGCGATCAGTTCGATTCGGTCTTCCAGTTCAAATCGCCTTCGGGCGTCAGGAAGACCTGTCCGGGATAGATCAGATCCGGATTGCGGATCTGTCCCTTGTTGGCCTGATAGATCGTCGTGTACCGCGTGCCTTCGCCATAGAGGCGCCGGGAGATGGTCCACAGGTTATCGCCCTTGCGGATGATCACATTCGGCAACGGTTTGGTCACAGCGGCCCCTGACCCGCCGGCATCGGTTGCGGTTTCACCGGAAGCGATCACCTTGGTCAGGACGATCTGTTCAGCCGCCTTTTCGAATTCCACAGCAGCGCGAGCGACGACCGTGCCCTTGGCATCGCCGATCATGTCGGCGCGGACTTCCACGGTTCCAGGTTGCAGGGTCTTGCTCCCCTGCAGCAGCCAGCGCCCGTTGGCGCCAACCCCGGCTTCGCCGATGAATTCGCCGCCAACATAAACGTGCACTTTCAGGCCCGGCTCGCCGGTCCCGGCCACGTAAAGCTTGCCGCCTTCCGCTTCAACGGCCTCGACCGTCGTCTTCAAGGAGCTTCCGGCAACCGGTTCTCCAGCCGGAGCGGAGACGGTGCGGGTCGTTGGTGCCGTATCGGCCTGATCGGTCGGGCTCCCGCCGGTTGCCACCGCCGTGACTTCGACCGCCGGAGCGGTTCCGTTGGCTTCAGGCGCGTCTGCGGTTGCAGCCAGCGCCTCAGTAGAAGCGGAGGTCTCGGGCTCGGCCGTTGCGACTTCCGTTTCCTTTTCAGGCTTTGCCGTTGCCGGAGTCCCGGCCGTTTCCGGCTTTTGCGTCTCGTCGGCCGTCGTTTCAGACCCCGCCACCGACGGCTCGCCGGACGACGTTGTTTCAGGTTCCGGCTTGGTTTCCACGACCGGTTCGGCCGTTTCTTCACCCTCTGCGGACGCAACCACGGTTTCCTTGGCCGGCTCGTCCTGCCCTGCGGTTTCAACCGGCTCGGGCTTCTGCAGAATATCGGACGGACCTTCCGGCTTGTTCAGCACCACCAGCGGCTGGCTCTTGCGGTCTTCGGGAACTGACACCGCAAGGCGTTCGGTCGATTCATGAGTGACATTGCCGGCATCATCCGTGATCTGCAGGCCGACGTCGTAGTCGCCCGCTTCGAGCGGCTTTTCCAGAATGATCGTCCATTCGCCCTTGTTGTTGGCAACGCCCTTGCCGACGACTTTTCCATTCGCGGTCAGTGCGACGATGGAGCCTGGATCCGAGCGGCCCGCAACGACGGTTTCTCCCGTCGGCTCCACACCGACCGCGTCAAACGTGAGCTTGTCCGCCTTGGCGCTGACATCCGGGCCGTTTTCCTTTTGCGCCCCCGCATCGGCGGCTTCCGGCTGCGATGCGCTCGGCTCCGCCGTCCCGGTATTGGATGCAACCTCTGTGGTCACTTCTGTAGAGGAAGCGGGTGCTTCGGCGCTTTTCTCCTGCCGGTCCATATAGATGATACCGGTCGTCAGCGCTGCACCGCCCACGACGACGGCGGCTATCAGGCTCCAGATCACGCTCAGCTTTGTCATTGCCATCCCATCCGGGTTCTTTCCGGGCTTTTACCCGGCTTAGATCCGTCAATCTTCCGACCACTCAATTGTTCCGCCAGAGGACTGCCTGCGGCAGATCCTGCAAGGCTCACATTCTGTCGGCCAACCCCTGTCTAACGCCATGAATATACGTCTTTTTAGGTGTCGGCAAGAAAACCGCCCAAATCTCCGCTGCCATGCACCATCGAATGCTTGACCGGTCCGGCCGGTAATGCCACACATTCCTCATGACAATATTTTCCAGCGTTTGCGTCTATTGTGGCTCCAGCTTCGGTACCGATCCGGTCTATGAAGCGGCGGCCACGCGTACCGGTCAGTTGATCGCCGAAAACGGCCTGCGCCTCGTCTATGGCGGCGGCTCGGTCGGCCTCATGGGCACAACCGCCAAGGCGGCCCTCGATGCGGGCGGCCTGGTCACCGGCATTATCCCTCATTTCCTGGAAAAACGCGAGGCCATGCTCACGTCCCTCGACGAGTTGATCGTGACGAAGGACATGCATGAGCGCAAACAGCTCATGTTCCAGAAATCCGACGCGTTCATCGCGCTTCCGGGCGGTATCGGAACCCTCGAGGAAGCGGTTGAAATGATGACCTGGGCACAACTCGGTCAGCACAGGAAGCCGGTCGTGCTGGTCGACATCAACGGTTTCTGGTCGCCCCTGCTCAAGCTTCTCGACCATATGCGGCATCAGGGGTTCATCCGGCCGGATACGGAAGTCCCTTACCTGGTGGCCCGGAGCGCGGACGATGCGTTGCCGATGATCCAGGATGTTCTTTCCGGCAAGGACATCGAGAGCGAACCCTCCGGCTACGCGCCGATCGAAAACCTCTAAGAACCGGCTTAACGGCGGCGGCGGCGCTTACACACTCTTTGCCGCATTCCGGGAGTTCGCCTTCCAGCGCCGCCAGGAATCGAAGCTGAACACGCCGAGCGCCAGCCAGATAAACCCGAAGGTCATCAGGGTCGCGGGATGGAGCGGTTCGTGCCAGATGAACACGGCCGCGACGAAATGCAGAGATGGCGCGATGTATTGCATCAGGCCGATCAGCACCATCGGCAATCGCCGCGCCGCGGCTGAAAACAGGATCAGCGGCAGAGCGGTCACGATACCGAGCCCCGCGAGGGCCAGAAACACTGTCGGCGTGCCGAACTTCAGAACGTCGACACCCGACATGCCCTGCAGCAGCAGATAGCCTCCCGCGAGCGGTAGCAACAGCACCGTTTCCATCCACAATCCCGGCGTGGCCCGGACCGGCGTGATCTTGCGGATATAGCCGTATCCGGCAAAGCTGAAGGCCAGTAAGAGCGACACCCAGGGCAACCCGCCAAGCAATACCGCCTGTAGCGCAACGCCGACAGTCGCAAGACCGACCGCAACGCCTTGCAGGGGCGACAGCCTCTCGCGCAGGACAACGAGCCCGACCAGGATACTGACCAACGGATTGATGAAATAACCCAGGCTGACGTCGAGCACCATTTCATGCTCGACGGCCCAGACAAAGACCAGCCAGTTCACCGCGATCAAGCCGGCGGAAATGCAAAGAAGGCCGACAAGACGCGGTTCGCGGGCAATTTCGCCGATCTCCCGGGTCCGGCGCATCACCATCAGGAACACACCGACGAAGAGCACGGACCAGACGATGCGCTGGGCGACCACGATTTCAGGCGCCACCGTATCGACCAGCTTGAAATAGCCGGGCAGAATGCCCCATAGCCCGTAGGCACCGAGCGCAAAAAATAAGCCGGTGCGGGTTTCGTCAGGCGCCGATTGGGCCGGTGCCGCCTGTGTCATGGACTTGTACCAATCGTGGTTGATTGCGCTCCGGCAAACGGGCCGGCCTGTTCGCCCTTCAGGTGCGTCAGGCCGCCTCGGCTTTCAGAAGCGCATAGGTGATGGAATCGACCAGAGCCTGGAACGATGCATCTACAATATTGCTGGACACGCCGATTGTGAACCAGCGCCGGTGACGTTCGGTATCATGGCTTTCGATAAGCACGCGCGTGACCGCCCCGGTACCGCCGTTCAGGATGCGGACCTTGTAGTCGACCAGCTCCAGTCCCTCTATCGCAGACTGGTATTTGCCCAGGTCCTTGCGCAGGGCCTTGTCGAGCGCGTTGACCGGGCCGTTGCCTTCGGCGACCGACATGCGGGCCTCGCCATCGATGTCGAGCTTGACCACGGCTTCCGATACGGAGACCAGATCGCCGATCGCGTTGTGGCGCCGCTCCACCATGACCCGGAAGGAATTGACGTCGAAGAACCGCGGAACCTCGCCAAGGGCCTTGCGGGCGAGCAATTCGAAGGAGGCATCGGCGGCTTCATAAGCATAGCCGTCCGCTTCCTTCTGCTTCACTTCCGCAAGCAGCCGGTCGAGGCGCGGATCGGACTTGGCGACCTTGATGCCGAGCCGCTCCAGTTCGCCGAGCAGATTGCTCTTGCCGGCCTGGTCGGAGACCAGCACACGGCGCCGGTTGCCGACAGCCTCCGGTGGGATGTGTTCGTAGGTTTGCGGGTCCTTCAGGATCGCCGAGGCGTGGATGCCGGCCTTGGTGGCAAAGGCGGTTTCGCCGACGTAAGGCGCATGGCGGTCCGGCGACCGGTTCAGCATCTCGTCGAAGGCATGGGAGATGGAGGTGATCTCGGCAAGCTGGTCGTTGGTCACGCCGAGTTCGTACTTCTCCGCGTAGGCCTGCTTCAGTTTCAGCGTCGGGATCAGGGTGATCAGATTGGCATTGCCGCAGCGCTCGCCGATACCGTTGAGGGTGCCCTGGATCTGGCGCACGCCGGCATCGACGGCAGTCAGGGTGTTGGCAACCGCATGGCCGGTATCGTCATGAGTGTGGATACCCAGATGGTCTCCGGGCACAACCGCCCTCACCTTGCCGATGATCTCCTTGACCTCGTCCGGCAGCGTGCCGCCGTTGGTGTCGCACAGCACCACCCAGCGTGCGCCGGCCTCGTAGGCGGTCTTCGCACAGGCGAGCGCGTAGTCCGGATTGGCCTTGTAACCGTCGAAGAAATGCTCACAGTCGATCATCGCTTCCCGGCCGGATGCGACCGCTGCCTTCACCGTATCGGCGATGGATTCCAGATTTTCCTCGTTGGTGCAGCCCAGCGCCACGTCGACATGGTAATCCCAGCTCTTGGCGACAAAGCAGCAGGCATCGGCCTTAGCCGCCAGGATTTCCTGCAGGCCTGCGTCGTTGGAAACAGAACGGCCGGCGCGCTTGGTCATGCCGAAGGCGGTGAACGTTGCCCGGTTCGTCCTCTTTTCGGAAAAGAACTCGCTATCGGTCGGATTGGCGCCCGGATAGCCGCCCTCCACGTAGTCCACGCCCAGCCGGTCCAGCAGCTCGGCAATCGCGATCTTTTCGGTCACGGAAAAATCGATGCCGCTGGTCTGCGCGCCGTCGCGGAGCGTGGTGTCGAAAAGGTAGAGGCGTTCCCTGGTCATTTTTCTAGTTTCCGTGGTCATTCTCTTGGACCGGCCAGTTTTCCGTGTCGTGGTCCGGGTGTTGATTGGAGACGAGCTCCTTGAAAAGTGTTTCGGCCTTGGCCGCTTCCTCCGGTGCACGGGTCGGCAAAGCATCCAACCCCTCGCACCATGGGATGCGGCTTTCCAGTCCGACCTGCAGCACCGGCGCGGCGATCGAAGGATCGTCCAGGGTGCAGATGGCTATCTCGGTTCCGAAGCCCTCGAATTCGTAGGTCAGCGGCGTGCCGCACGACCCGCAAAACCCACGGCGGGCCTTGCTCGAACTCTGGAAGTGTTTCGGGGTTCCGCGCGTGAAGGTGATGCTCTTTGCGGTCACCAGTGGGGCGAAGGCATTGCCGAACGCCTTCTGACACATGCGGCAATGGCAGATGGAGGCACGTCCGAACGCGCCGACCTCGTAGCGCACGGCGCCGCACTGGCAGCCGCCGGTAGCGGATCCCGCGGTCGTCATCGTTGTTCCTCCGGCGGCCAGGTGTCCGTGTCTTCATCCGGGTGCTGATGGCTCACCAAGGTTGCCAGGAACGGCAGCGCGATCTCGTCCTCTTCGGTCCGGGTTCCCCGGAGGCCCGGCAACCGATCCGCATAAGGCAGCTTGCCCTCCAGTCCATACTGAACCGTCGGTACGATCTCTTCGGGATGATCGAAGGCACCGATCGCCAGTCCAAGGCCGTCGGGCGCCTCATAGGTCAAGGGCGTGCCGCAATCCCGGCAAAAGCCCCGACGGACGTGGTTGGAGCTCTGGAAATAGGCGGGTTTGCCCCGGGTCCAGGTGAGTTCCGATCCCTTTTCAAGGCCGACCAACGGCGCATAGAAAGCGCCGAAGGCCTTCTGACACATGCGGCAATGGCAAATGGACGCCGTTCCGAGCTCGCCATCGACCCGAAACCGCATCGCCCCGCACTGGCAACCGCCGGAATGGGAATTCTGACCGGTCATGCTCTGTCCTCCAGACCGCAGGCCTCCATGATTTTCCGGCATACGCCATCAAGGTCTTCAGTGACCTCCGCATTCCAGATTCTCAGGACTTTCCAGCCAAGTTCTACAAGGACACGGTCGCGCGATCGATCTGCAATCAGCTCCCGTTTTTGACCATGCTGAGAGCCATCAAGTTCGATAATCAGCTTATGGCTCGGCGATGCGAAATCGGCGACATAGCCGGCAATCGGCATCTGACGCCGGAAAGAAATGTTCTCAAGCCTATGGCCACGGAGCACGCGCCAGAGTTTCTTCTCCGTCTCGGTCATGTTCCTGCGCAGTGCCTTTGCATTCCCACGCAAGGACTTGGACACGTCCCGATGAGGCAAATTGAATACTCCTCCAATCGGCTCGCTGGATAGGGCCTTCACATCGAAATGAAGCCGTAGATGCCCCGCCAACCCTCGAATGAGAGAAGAGCGTTGCAGCAAACGCCCCTCTCCCCCCTTGAGGGGGAGATGTCGGCGCTGCCGACAGAGGGGGGTGTCGGACCGAAGCCGCAAATGCCGTGCCTGCCGGAAGGCAGTATACCCCCCTCTGTCCGCCAAGGCGGACATCTCCCCCTCAAGGGGGGAGACGGGAGGACGCGGCACCTTTTTGCAATAAAGCGGCGACATTGCCTCAGGCTGGCTAGGCACGACATGCACAGATGAAGGACGCCCGCGATTTCCGATGTCATCTCGAGTGAGAGCATTCCCTCGCCGCACGCACCCCTCTCCCCCCTTGAGGGGGAGATGTCGGCGCCGCCGACAGAGGGGGGTGAACGGCCTAAACCGCAAATACCGTGCCTGCCGGAAGGCAGCATACCCCCCTCTGTCCGCCAAGGCGGACATCTCCCCCTCAAGGGGGGAGACGGGAGCAAGGTGCAGGGTCACCGCTTGACCTCCCAGGTGGTGATGCGCTGGCCGGTTTCGGAGTCTTTTGAATCCTTTAGCAGAATCCCTTCAGATGCCAGTTCATCGCGGACCCGGTCGGCATCCGCCCAGTTTTTCGCCTCGATGAAGGCAAGGCGCTCGGCGACGCGGGCGTCGATGGCGGCATTGTCGAGGTCCACGGCTTCGGCCTTGACCGGCGCGAGACCCAGCAATGCAGCAGATGCGGAATACTCCGCCAACCTTGCGGGATCCTTTTGCGCCTCGGACGCTAGTGCATGCAGAGCCTGAATAGCTGCGACGGTATTCATGTCGTCACCAAGCGCATCGAGGACTTCTGCCGCCGGCTGGGCCGCATCCGTAACAGGGTCCGGCCACTTGGACAGAAGCCGTTCAGCCTCCTCCAGCTTGCGGACGGAGAAATCGATCGGTTCGCGATAGTGGGTCATCATCATGGCGAGGCGCAGAACCTCGCCCGGCCACTTACGGCCGCCGAAGGTCTCCGTGTGCAGGAGATCATGGATGGTGATGAAGTTGCCCTCCGACTTGGACATCTTCTTGCCTTCCACCTGCACGAAGCCGTTGTGGAGCCAGTAGTTGGCCATGCGGTCATTGCCGTGGGCGCAGCAGGACTGGGCGATCTCGTTTTCGTGGTGCGGGAAGATCAGATCGAGCCCGCCGCCGTGGATGTCGAACACCTCGCCCAGATGCGCCTCGCTCATGACCGAGCATTCGATATGCCAGCCGGGCCGTCCACGGCCCCAGGGGCTGTCCCAACCCGGTTCCTCGGCGGAGGACTGCTTCCAGAGCACGAAATCGCCCGGGTTCTTCTTGTGACCTTCGACCGCGATCCGCGCGCCGGCTTTCTGTTCTTCCAGATTGCGCTTCGACAGGCTGCCGTAGGCCGGCATGGAAGCGGTGTCGAACAGCACCTCCCCGTCCGCCTCATAGGCATGGCCCCGGGTGATCAGGGTCTCGATCATTTTGATCATGCCGGGAATATGTTCGGTTGCCCGCGGTTCCACGGTCGGATCGAGGCAGCCCAGCGCCCGGACGTCGGCGTGATACTGACCGGCGGTCTTCTCGGTCACCTGGCGGATCGCGTCGTTGAGGCTCATCCGGCCGGCTTCGATCTCGGAGCCAAAGTCCCGCAGAGCGCGCGCGTTGATCTTGTCGTCGACGTCGGTGATGTTGCGCACATAAGTGACGTGGTCCGCGCCGTAGAGGTAGCGCAGCAGACGAAACAGAACGTCGAAGACAATCACCGGTCGCGCATTGCCGATATGGGCGAAGTCATAGACGGTCGGGCCGCAGACATACATGCGCACGTTTTTCGGATCGATCGGGACGAAGTCCTCTTTCGATCTGGTCAACGTGTTGGTGAGCTTCAGTCCTTTGGCATTGGACATTGCTTCGCTCATGGCAATCGGTCTCCTGGCCGGCTGGCCGGGCGATCCGTCTTAAGGTGCAATTTGCCAAGAGGGAACGGCCACAGCCAGCGGTGTCGCTAGCTGCAAATAATGGTGATCGAAATGATGTTCCGTGCGGCCGTCATCATGGGCGCTGTTATGGCCCGCTTTCCGTCCGCCGGTCAAGGCGCAATTCAACCTGCAGATTTGGCGACCGTTTTACCCTCCTTATGCAGGACCCCGGCGCGCGCCTGAAGGGCCTGGGCAAGCCGACGGCTTTCTTTAGCTGGACTGTCCAGGGAACTGCGCTACGCTTGGGTTGGTCGTGGCGAATCAAGACGAGACTTTTCCCAATGCGCATGACGTTTTTTAACTCGATACTTTGTGCCGGGCTTGTTCTGGCAGCACCGCACTTTTTCAGCCTTGAGCTTGCCGGTTCCGCCCAGGCCCAGTCGGCAGCGCCGGAAGTGGCGGTCACCGCCCCCGAAACCTATCCGGAACCGGATACGCCGCTTGCGGAGGGCATCCGCGACGCCATCATCGAACTGGATAACACCGAGGTTACCGAGTTTTACGCCAAGCGCGGATTTACGACGATCTGGCTGAACAAGAACGGCTTCAACGAGCGCGCCCATCTGACGATCGCCGCCTTTGCTGACGCCAATGCCCATGCGCTCAATCCGGAGAATTACGGTCCGCTGAAATTCATCACCAGAAGCGAGAACGCGCATTCGCTTCAGGACTGGGCCTCCATCGAGCGTGATCTCACCCACCAGTTCCTGCGCTACGCTACGCACATGTCCTCCGGCCGGGTGCAGCCCAATGAAGTCAACAAGGCGCTGAACATCTTCCCGCACCGGCCGAAACCGTTGGTCCTTTTGGAAAATGTGATGGGCGCCAGCGATTACGCCGCGTTCCTGGAAACACTCGCCCCAGACACACCTCAATATGCCCGGCTTCAACTGCGTCTGGCGGAATATCGTCAAAAGGCCGCCGAAGGCGGTTTCGTAGTTGTTCCCGAAGGAGAAGTCCTGAAACCGGGAATGACCGACGGCCGACTTGCCGTCCTGCGCCAACGCCTGATCGAAGAAGACTATCTGAATCCGACCATTCCGACCGGCGACATCTATGAAGGGGCGCTCGTCGACGGGGTCAAGGAATTCCAGTCCTATCACGGTCTGGAAGTCGACGGTGTCATCGGCGCCGATACGTTAGCGGAAATGAATGTGCCGATCGAACAACGGCTGATCCAGATGGAACTCAACATGGAGCGCCGTCGCTGGATGCCGAATGACCTGGGCAAGACCTATGTCTTCGTCAATCTCGCCGACCAGGTTCTGAAGGTGGTCAAGGACGAGAAGACCTGGCTGGCGACCAAGGTCGTGGTCGGCAAGCCCTATCACGCCACCCCGGTCTTTTCCGACAACATGACCTACGTGGAAATAAACCCCTACTGGAACGTACCCTATTCGATCGCAACCAAGGAATATCTGCCGAAGCTGCGCAAGAATCCGAGCGTCCTGTCCTCCCAGAACATTCGTCTCTTCGAAGGCGGGACCGAGGTATCGCCGTCGCAGATCGCCTGGAGTTCCTATTCCCCGGCAAACTTCCCCTTCAAGCTGCGGCAGGATCCGGGCAACAAGAACGCCCTTGGCCGCATCAAGTTCATGTTCCCGAACAAATTCAATATCTACATCCACGACACGCCGGCCAAGGCGCTGTTCAACAGGGCGCAGCGCTCTTTCAGCCATGGCTGCATCCGCGTATCGGAGCCGTTCACGCTCGGCGACACGTTGCTGGCCGATCAGGGTTACGACAAGGCACGCCTGGAGGCTATCCGGGACAGCGGCGAACGCACGATCGTCAAACTGAAGCAGCCGATCCCGGTTCATATCACCTATCTGACGGCGTGGATGAACAAGGACGGGTCGACCCACTTCCGCAAGGATATCTACGATCGCGACGCAATCTTGTTGAAAGCACTGGCGCGCGCGATGACGGAAAACCTTTAATAACGACAAATCAAAGGCTTGCATCTCGTTAAGCTATTTGAACGCTAGCTGAACGCAGCACTCAGCACCCGTTCAATAGCGAACTCCTATGGTTCGGCCGTCTTCCAGGGGTCGGAACCAGTTCAGGAGTATCAAGATGTTCGCCCGTTTGTTCGCGTTTGCCTTTTTGGCCGTTTTGCTGATTGGTCCTTTGGCCGCACTTGCAAGTTTTGCCGGCTACCCTCACACTTCCAATGCTGCAACACAGCAGAAAAGCATCTGCCTGACGACAGGAATCGGCTGCGGCTCGGGCCACATCCTGCTCCCTGCAATCGGGCGCATGTAATCATTCGTAACCGTAAAGCCTGACTTTGCTTGCAGGTTTTCGCATTTTTTGGCATTGTCCGACCCATGGATTACACAGCACTTGAAAACAAAGCGGAAGATGCCGCAGGCTTTCTGAAGATGCTCGCATCCGGCCCTCGGCTGCTGCTGATGTGTCAGATGTGGGACAAGGAATGCAGCGTCGGCGATCTCGCTGAAAAGACGGGCATGCGTATGCCGACCGTCTCGCAGCAGCTCTCATTGCTGCGCGCGCAGGGACTTGTCGAGACCCGCCGCGATGGCACGACCATCTATTACAAGCTGGTGAGCAAGGCCGCCCAGGAAATCATGGGCATCCTCTATACGCATTTCTGCCAGCCGAACCTCCCGGGTGCGGTATCGCATATGCTCGAGGCAGAGCACGCCGATTAAGCAACGCCTCGACAGGATACAAAAACAAAAAGGCTGCCCGACCGGGGCAGCCTTTTTTCATTTCCGCCGCGATATCCCGGCATCATCCTTTCATGTAGTCGCCGCAACGCGGCATCATCCTTTCAGATATTCGCCGCAGCGCGGCGCAGGGGCATCGCCCCACGGCATGATCGGCACGGTCGATGTGGAGTTCTTGGGGCTGCCCTCGATCAGCTTGTCGGAATAGACCAGATAGACCAGGACATTCCGCTTGGCATCGCAACCACGAACGATGCGCATCTTCTTGAAAAGAAACGACCGCCGTTGGCGGAACATCTCCTCCCCCTGCTCGAATTTCTCTTTGAACGCGACAGGCCCGACCTGACGGCAGGCCAGAGAAACGTCGGACACTTCCTCGGCCACGCCAATCCATCCGGAAATGCCCCCCTTCTCGGGAACCGTGAAATGGCAGGCGACCCCGTCGATAATGGGATCATCGATGGCGTAGGTTGCGAGCTTGTGGTCCGGCGTCAGGAACTTCCAGACCGTGGACTTCTTGAAAATGAGATCGGGTTCATCGGCTGCAAAGACCGAGCTTACGCTCAGAATAAATGCAAGAGCCGCTGCCGCTAGAGCGCGTTGCATGGAACAGTCCTTCGGAGACAGTGTCAGATAACCCCGATGTGGGAACGCCTCGGCTTCATGTCCAGTCCGACGGTCTGCGGCGGATTCGGCGGCCGGACCATCCACTCACGCGCCGGCCGGTTCGAGGTTTCGTTCAAGTTTTTTTTTCCCGTTTGCCCCGTCCGTCGCCTTTTCGGCCGCCTCGGCATCGCCCGCGACATCTTCCAGCGAGAGATCGAGAACATCGGGATCGACAACAGCATCGTCGCCGGAGCTGTCTTCATCGGCCATTTCGGGCTGCGCTTGTCCCGTCACACCGCGCAAAGCATCTGCCAGATCCTGATCCCTTTCTGCGGTCCAGATCTGGGGAATATCGAGCCCCTGCGCTTCGTCATAGGCACGGGCGACATTGAACGGCAGGTTGCGCTCATAGTCCGCGTAGGCGCTGAAGGCCGGGTCCATGGCGGCCTTTGCCGCTGTGTATGTGCCCTTCAGCCCCTTGCCTTCCTGAACACTGGAAAAAACCGTGTCGCGCAAAAGGACCAGAAATCCGGCAGTTGCCGAAACGGCCTGATCGATCCGATCCGCACCGACCAGAGCCTTGCCGCGGCCGGGCATCAGCGCGTTGGGCCGGAAAGCCACAATACGATTCAGGGCCCTGGGCCAGTCGGTCAGATGGGCATCGCCGCAATAGGAAGCGACCTGATTGGCGACAAGATCGCCGGCGAACAGCACACCGGCGTCCGGAACCCAGACGACCACGTCGCCCATGGTGTGGCCGCGCCCCAGGTGCATGAGCCGCACGTCCCTGCGTCCAAGGCTGATCGACATGGAGGACGCGAAGCTCATCGTCGGGCGAATTTGGGCCGGCAGCCGCTTCGCGCCGCCGAAGAGCTCCGGCAAGCGGGACAGGGACGTCGCGCGATCCGCCTGCCCGCGTTCGTCGATCATGCGTTTCGTCAGGTCGGAGGTGATGATCTCGCCAGGCTCGAAGGCGGCAGCGCCAAGGCTGGAATCCGCATGATAGTGGGTCAGGACCACATGCTTGACGGGCTTGTCTGTCACTTTCGCGATTTCCGCCAGAACGGCTTCCGAACCGTTCGCCGTTGGCTGGGCATCCACGACCAGAACCGAGTTCTCGCCGACCACGACGCCGGTGTTCGAGCCTCCATCCACGCAAAAGGCATAACAGTCCCTGCCGATTTCCCGGAAGGAAACCTTCTTGTCCAGCTTGCCAGTATCGTTCTTGGCTGCGTCGTTCTTGGCAGTAACGTTCTTGTTCATGGCCGTCTCTCGTTTTTATCTGCGCGGTCGGCGTGTGCCGTCGAGCGAACCAATCCCTGTGCAAAGGCTCCCAATACCTCTGGCCTGAAACACGGTCTCAGGATAACCGACCGATTCGCAAATACTTGCCGTCTAATCATTCCAAAAGCACCGCCTTTTCAACAGATAGATCGCTTTTTACGGACATCCACTAGATATAGAAGAGCTTCTACTGCCAGCACCAACCCGTTTCCTTGCCTCGGTGACCTAATCACTTATGCGGAGCCCTGGCCCCGTATGTGCTTTGCTAACCGGGAACAATGGCAGTATCTGGACAAGCGAAATCGTATTACCAATCATGGTTGACTGCGACCTGACCGGGAAACCGGTCTGTTCGCAGCGCACCCCTTGTCGGCCGATCCCTGCAGAAGCGGGATCAGGCAGGCTACAAACGGTCACGATTGATATACAGACTGAGCCTTGCGTGAGGTTGGATAGGCGGGAAATGGATGACGTAAAGAGATCTTCTCCGGCCACGGGTCAGGAAGCCGAGACGGATGAAGTCCTGGCGCTGGAGGAATTCCTGCCCTATCGCCTGGTGGTCCTGGCCGAGGAAGTCAGCCGTTCCTTTTCGCAGATCTATGCCTCGGAATTCGGCATCGGCGTTCCCGAATGGAGGGTCGTCGCCCTCATAGGGCAATGCCACAAGGTCACGGCCAAGGTCGTCGGCGAACGCAGCACCATGCACAAGACGAAGGTCAGCCGCGCTGTCGCCAATCTGGAGAAATGCGGCCTCGTGACCCGCGCCCCCAATCCGGACGACATGCGCGAGAACTTCCTGACCCTGACGCCGAAGGGCCAGAAAATGTACGCGGACCTGGTTCCCAAGGCGCTTGCCTTTTCCAAGATGCTGATGGACGCCCTGGATCCGCAGCAACGCAAGGCCCTGGAAGAAATCATCGCGCAGTTGACCCGCGCGTCGAGCGCTTTCCGGACCCCTGGCAAATAGAATTTCCTACCGACACAGATGCCAACCCCACCCGCATTAACTTCAATGCAGAGCTTTGGTTGCTATCCTTGCCGTTCCTGCCAATAGTGACGACAGGGAAGGCGCAGGGGTTAGGCGCCTCAAGGGTCTGGGAATAGGTATGACGGTATCTCGACCGGCAGCGTTCGGCTTTTGGGTCAGGGTCTTTGCCCTGGCCGTTGCCTTGACGGCCGGAGTCCCGCCATCGTCCGCATTGGCGGCAAGCTGCAACAGTCTCAAGGCCGAGCTCAACCGCCTGGAAAGGCAGGGCGGAGCCACTCCGGCAGTCGCCAAGTGGCAGGGACAGGCGCGGCTCCAGCAAAAAGCAATCACGGCGGCCGAGCGGGACGCGCGTTACTTTCAATGCGCCACTTTGACCACGGTCCCGAAATGCCGCCAGCTCAACGCGAAAATCGCCAAAATGCAGGCCAATCTCAGAGCTATCGAGAAGCAGGCCGCGCGCGCCGAGCGCAAATCACCCAACAGCGCCAGCCGGATCCGGCAGGTCCGGGCATCGCTGGAACGGCAGAACTGCCTGGCACCGGCACAGGCTTCCTATCCCGGACGGAGCGCAGAAATCACTGCCAGAAGCGGCGGGAACACGTCTGGTGGCAATCTTCTCCAGCGCCTCTTCGGGCGGTCTCAACATGTTGCAGTCAGCGAAAGCGATGGCGACATGGAAGTGCTGACATCGCGCAGACGCCTGGTGTCCTCAAACAGCTCGGACGGCGTTCGTTTTCCGGCCGGCGGCACCTACCGGACCATGTGCGTGCGCACCTGCGACGGCTATTACTTCCCCGTCAGTTTCGCGACCGGCCGCGACCAGTTCGTCAATGATGCGGCCCGCTGCGGCGAGATCTGCCCGGCAGCGGAGACCGAACTGTTCGTGTACCGGAACCCGGGCGAGACCCAGGAAAACATGACCTCGCTGACCGGCATTGCCTACGGGGACCTGGAAAACGCCAACCGGTTCAAGAGCGAATACGTGACCGGCTGCAGTTGCCGCAATCCCGCCCGCCAGGACACCGCCGGCAAGCTGGCCCCAATCAGCCAGAGCGACGGCGACCTGTTCACCGTAAACGGGGCGAAGGTTTCCGTCCTGGTCCGGGGACAGGCGAACGGAATTCGTTCGACGCTGGCCGTCGACGGCAGTGAACCCGGCTCCAACGCCTTCAACCTGTCCCGCGAACCGCTTCAACCGGACCATCTGCCGGCCTATCTGGACCCGGATACCAGGCACAATCTCGAAGAAGGCTTCAATCTTTTAGCGTCGCTCAAAACCACCTTGCCCGGCGACAGGGACAACGGTTCAGCAACATCCCAGGGAAAAAAGCCTCGTGGCCTGCCGGTGCTCGCCACGGAAAAACCCGCGCCGAAGACCGACGTTCCTTCGATCGCGCCGGTCTTTTCGGAAAACACCTCCGCCTCGGCGCAAGCTGAAGCGAACGCTGCCCCCAAGACCCCTGTCAGGGTAGTCGGTCCAGAATATTTTGTCGCCCAATAAGGGGCAGCAGATCCTTCATGTCCGGACCGTGATCAAGACCGGTCAAAACCCGGCGCAGCGGCATGAACAGCCCCCGCCCCTTGCGCCCGGTTTCCGCTTTCAGAGCTTGCGTCCAGGCACCCCAGGTCTCGGCGGTCACATCGCCATCGGGCAGAAGATCGCGGGCCTTTGAGACATAGTCCCGGTCTTCGTCCTCGATCCGGCCTTCCACCGGCCCATCGATGATCTGCCAGTAGAGCTTTGCGTCCTCGACCTTCTCGCAGTTGCCGCGAACCGCCATCCAGAAGGCTTCACCGCCGGTGATGCCGAGCGCCGTCAGACGGTCTGAAGCAGCCGCATAGGGCATGTCGTGGACCAGCCGGGCATTCAGGACGAGAAGTTCTGCCGGATCGAATTTGGCGGCGGACCGGGACACGCTCGCCAGGTCGAATTTTTCCACCAGGGCGTCCATGTCGGGAACCGCCTCGACCGCCTGGCTGGTGCCGGTAAGCACCGCCAGGGACGTCACCGCCATGGGTTCGATACCATCTTCGCGCAAGGAACCGATGGAAAGCGCGCCCTTGCGCTTGGAAAGCCCCTCTCCGTCGACCGTCGTCAGCAGGTTGTGGTGGGCAAAAATCGGCGCCTCGGCACCGAGCGCGCGGAAGATGGCGAACTGGACGGCGGTGTTGGCGACGTGATCCTCGCCACGGATGATATGCGTGACGCCCATGTCGATGTCATCAACGATGGAACACAAGGTGTAGAGATAGGTGCCGTCTTCGCGGATCAGGACCGGGTCCGACATGGACGCAAGGTCGATCGACTGGTCGCCGCGGCACAGATCGTTCCAGGAGATGTCCGTTCTGTGGGTCTGGAAAGGATCGCCGTCATGGTTCGGCAGGAGGAAACGCCAATGGGGTTTGCGCCCCTCGGCTTCCAGTTTCGCCTTTTCCTCATCCGTCAGTTTCAGACCGGCGCGGTCGTAGACCGGCGGCCGGCCGAGTGCGCGGGCGCGCGAGCGGCGGCGTTCCAGCTCGTCCGGCGTTTCATAGCAGGCATAAAGCAGCCCGGCCGCCCTCAGCTTGTCGGCGGCCGCATCGTAGCTGGCGAACCGGTCCGACTGGCGTTCGATCCGGTCGGGGTCGATGCCTAACCAGCGCAGGTCCCGCTCGATGGAGTCTGCATATTCGGCCTTGGAGCGCTCCAGATCAGTATCGTCGAAGCGCAGGATGAAGCTCCCGCCGTTCTTCCTGGCGAAGAGCCAGTTGAAGAGTGCCGGCCGGCTGTTGCCGATATGGATGTGGCCCGTCGGGGACGGGGCGAAGCGTGTGATGACTGTCATGGGTTTCAGGTAGCGGGAGGAATGCGAAGACGCAAGCGGGATATTGCCGTTATCCGGCAGCCTGCATCTCCATGCGTTGGTGTACCCGCCGGGCAATGAAGGTCAGACACCCTGTCATGGCCAGGCAGTAAACCGCCATGCCGACCATCTGGTAGTCGAAGGAAACCTTGAGGTCGATCAACCAGCCGACCAGACCGGGCCCAATGGCCGACGACAGCACCATCAGGGCAAAGACAACGGAACGGACCGCCCCGAGATAGCGCGTTCCATAGACTTCCGGCCAGAGGGCTCCGATAAGTGTGGCCATGAACCCGTTGCTGATCCCCATCAGCCCCATGAACACGAAGGCGGCGTAATTTTCATGGATTAGTCCTAAGACCAGGCAGGCCACGGTCAACGGCAGCAGCATGAACGGTAGCAGCGCGCGGGCCGAGTAGCGGTCGATCAGCGTGCCCAGGATCAACGAGGAAACCACCGCGAACATGGACATGACGGCAAAGGCGCTGGCGAAGAGTTCCAGCGTCCAGCCGCGCAGTTCGACCAGATAGACCTGATGAAACAAAACGGAGGTGACGATGAACGGTGGCGCGAGCACGCCGGCGGACATGATCCAGAATGCCGGATCGCGCAGCACTTCCGCGCGGGTCCAGTGGCGGATCGGTTTGGGCGTCTCCCCTTCGGCCATATTTTGCGGTGTCCTTTCCTTGCGCAGCAAAGTCAGGATGACCGGCAGGGCGACAAGCACCAGAGCGGCCGCGGCCATCAGCCAGGTCATGCGCCAGCCGAAGGCGGCACTCAGAACCACGAAACTGATCGGCAGGGTCGCTTCAGCGGCCGGAAAGCCGAGGCCGGCGATGGAGACCGCCCTGCCCCGCTGCGCATCGAACCAGCGGCCGACGGCGGTCATGGACGTGTTGGACATCATCCCCTGACCGAACAGGCGCAGGCCGTAGATGACGAAGAAGAGCATGATGACGGAAGACACGCCCGCCATGGCGACGCAAAAACCCGCCAGAAGCACCATGACCACGGCGGCCACACGCGGGATCGAGTAGCGGTCCAGGCTGCGTCCGACCCAGGGCAGGCTCATCGCGCTTGCAAGCGTCGCGGCCATGTAGAGCGTCCCGAACTCGCCGTTGGACAGATCGAATTCCTGGCGCACGTGCCCGGCGGACAGGCCGATGAAGAAGGTCTGTCCGAAGCCGGAAAAGGCCGTCATCAGAAACCCGGCCAGCAGCCAGCGCATATTGGCGCGCAGGAATGCAAAGAATGCCACAGCGAAACCCCGCATGCCGCCCCTCCCGCTGGCGCCTCAGGCGGGCGTAATGCAGGTGACGCGTTTGACGTTTTCAGGAGGTTCCGCTGCCTGTGTCAGCTGCGGTCGCGGAACCGGTTGGTAATCGGATAGCGGCGGTCGCGGCCGAAATTGCGGGCCGTGATCTTCACGCCGGGAGGCGCCTGCCGCCGCTTGTACTCGGCAATGTAGAGCAGATGCTCGATCCTATGAATGAGATCGCGGTCGTGGCCCCGCTTTTCGATATCCCGGACCGCCATCTCGTGTTCGACCAGGCAGGACAGGATGTCATCCAGCTGATCATAGGGCGGCAGGGAATCCTGGTCCGTCTGGTTTTCCCGAAGCTCCGCGGAGGGGACCTTGGTGATGATGTTGTTCGGCACCACCTCGCCTTCGGGACCCTTCAGGCAATCGGAACGGTTCTTGTTGCGCCATTCCGCCAGATCGTAGACCTGGGTCTTGTAGAGATCCTTGATCGGATTGTAGCCGCCGTTCATGTCGCCGTAGAGCGTGGCGTAACCGACCGACATTTCCGATTTGTTGCCGGTGGTGACGACCATGTAGCCGAACTTGTTGGAGATCGCCATCAGGATCACACCGCGGGAGCGCGCCTGCAGGTTTTCCTCCGTCGTATCCGGGGAACGCTCGGAAAAGATCGGCGCCAAAACCTTCGTGAAGCCTTCGACCGGGTCGGCGATCGGAATGGTATCGTAGCGGATGCCAAGCGCGGCGGCACAGTCGGCGGCGTCCTTGAGGCTCTCGTCGGAGGTATAGCGGTACGGCATCATGATGGCATGAACCTTGTCGGCGCCCAGCGCATCGACGGCCATGGCCGCGACCACCGCGGAGTCGATCCCGCCGGACAGTCCGAGCATCACACCGGGAAAGCCGTTCTTCAGCACATAGTCGCGCAGACCGACGACACAGGCATTCCAGTTGGCCTCATCCAGATCGGGCAGGACTGTCACCGGACCGCATTCGCAAACCCAGGTTTCGTCGTTCAACACCCAGTCGGTATAGGCGAGACCGGCTTCAAACTGGGGCATCTGGAACGCAAGTGTCCGGTCCGCCTGAAGCCCGAAGGAGCCGCCGTCGAAGACGAGTTCGTCCTGGCCGCCTAACTGGTTGCAGAAGACAAGCGGCAGGCCGCTTTCCACGACCCGAGCGACCGCCACCTGCAACCGTTCCTCAGCCTTGTTCTCCCAATAGGGTGAGCCGTTCGGCACCAGGAGAATTTCGGCGCCGGTTTCAGCCAGGCACTCGCAGACCTCGTCGTTCCAGATGTCCTCGCAGATCGGCACGCCGATGCGGACGCCCCGGAAGTCGACCGGGCCCGGCAGCGGCCCAGCGGCGAACACCCGTTTTTCGTCGAAAACACCGTAATTGGGCAGATCGGTCTTGTAGCGAACCGCCTGAACCTTCCCGCCGTCGATCAGAATGGCCGCATTGTAGAGCTTGCCGTCGAACAGCCAGGGGGCGCCGATGATCATGCCCGGCCCACCGTCAGCCGTCTCTTTGGCCAACGCCTCGACCGCTTCCATGCACCGTTCCACGAAAGCCGGCTTGAGCACCAGATCTTCCGGCGGATAACCGGCAACGACCAGTTCCGGGCACAGCACCAGATGGGCGCCGTTCTGTGCCGCTTCCGACCGGACCTGACGGATCAGATCCGAGTTGCCTGCGATATCTCCAACGACCGGATTGAGCTGTGCAATCCCGAGGCGAAGTTGACCATGAAGGGCAGAAGGTTTCGAAGCGCTTGTCATTCCTCGTGATTAGCGTGACGACGAACGAGTTGCAATCGCCGCGAAAGCTTAAATCAGCGCCATGTCGATTACTGTCGCTGTGTCACTTGCGGGAGGAACGGCGACCGCAGACTGATCGTCCCCCCTGTTGCGGCTGCGCCGGTCCGTGCTCGTCGAATTGAACAGGATACCTTTGTTGCGCCCATAGACAGCCTGCTTGTGCAGGGTGTCGGTGATATGCCGGTAAAGCACGGCCGGCGAGACCGGCTTGGCGATGAAACCATGAATGCCGAGGCTGACCGCCTCGATAACCGTCGATTTATGAGAATGAGCGCTGACGACCACCACAGGTAGGGTGCTCAAAAGCCTGTCCTTCTCGGCCCGCAGGGTGCGGATGAACTCCGAACCGCTCAACGGTTTCATGACCCAGTCGCACAGAATGAAATCCGGGCTGCGGTCCAGAACGACCTCAAGCCCGTCCGCCCCGTCAGATGCCTCAAAAACATGGCGCGCGCCAAACCCGCCCAGAACGGACCTCAGGATGCTGCGCATATGCATATTGTCGTCAATAACAAGAAACGAGACCGCGGACAGGTCCCAATGCATCGTCATTTTTGTAAAAATCCCCTACCTCAAATCCCGCCCGATATATGAGCGCCTTACCTTAAGTAATCATTGCGAAAATTATCGATAATCGGGTTTGCCATTCCCTAAATGAAAAGAGCGGCAAAATGCCGCTCTTTTATCCGTAATTTTTACGAGGCCTTGTCAGCCGTTGACAGCCAGCGGCTCCGCCCGGCGGCCATCCTTTTCCTTCTTGAGATTTTCCGCAATCAGGAAGGCGAGCTCAAGCGCCTGGTCCGCATTCAGACGCGGATCGCAATGGGTGTGGTAGCGGTCGCCAAGCTGATCCGCGGTCAGCGCGTGGGCGCCTCCGGTACACTCGGTCACGTTGCGGCCGGTCATTTCCACATGAACGCCCCCGGCATGGGTGCCTTCTGCCCGGTGCACGGCGAAGAAGGCTTCCACTTCCTTCAGGATCCGATCGAACGGACGGGTCTTGTAGCCGCCGGCGGTGACCGTGTTGCCATGCATCGGATCGCAGGACCAGACCACGACCTTGCCTTCCCGTTCCACGGCGCGAACAAGCTGCGGCAGGTGATCGAAGACCTTGTCAGCCCCGAAGCGCGCGATCAGGGTCAACCGGCCCGGTTCGTTTTCCGGGTTGAGGATATCGATCAGTTCCAGCAGTCCGTCCGGCGACAGCGACGGGCCGCACTTCAGGCCGATCGGGTTCTTGATGCCCCGGAAGAACTCCACATGGGCATGATCGGGCTGGCGGGTCCGGTCACCGATCCACAGCATGTGGCCGGAGGTGGCGTACCAGTCGCCCGAGGTGCTGTCGACACGTGTCAACGCCTGTTCATAGCCCAGAAGCAGGGCCTCATGGCTGGTGAAGAAATCGGTCGAGCGCAGCTGCGGAACACTCGAGGAATCGATCCCGCAGGCGCGCATGAAGGCAAGCGACTCGGTGATCCGGTCGGCCAGTTCCTTGTAGCGGTGTCCCTGGGGGCTGTCGGTGATGAAGCCGAGCATCCACTGGTGCACCTGATCCAGGTTGGCGAACCCGCCCTGGGCAAACGCGCGCAGCAGGTTCAGCGTGGCGGCCGACTGCCGATAAGCCATGCTCAACCGGTTCGGGTCTGGAATCCGGCTTTCCGGGGTGAACGCGATGTCGTTGATGATGTCGCCCCGATAGCTCGGCAGCTCGACATCGCCCTTCTTCTCGATATTGGAAGAGCGCGGCTTCGCGAACTGGCCGGCGATGCGGCCGACCTTCACCACCGGCTGGCTGCCGGCATAGGTCAGCACGACGGCCATCTGCAGGAAGACGCGGAAAAAGTCGCGGATGTGGTCCGGGTGATGCTCGGCGAAGCTCTCCGCGCAGTCCCCCCCTTGAAGCAGGAACCCCTTTCCGGCCGCGACATTGGCAAGCTGGCGCTTCAGATCCCGCGCCTCACCTGCAAAAACCAGCGGCGGATAGGTCGACAGACGGCCTTCAACCTCTGCCAGGGCCTCTTTGTCGGGATAATCCGGCACCTGAACGATCGGCTTCGATCTCCAGCTGTCCGGTGTCCACTTCTCCGCCATTGTTTCAACTCCTGCACTCGGGCCGGACGCACCCAAAATCTTTTTGATTTGTTCTGCCCGGAATAATTCAGTTGATCAGTCGCGCTGCACCTCATGAGCAAACGTGCGCGGGTTATACACGGGTCTTTTCTCCAAGACCACAGGTAGTAGAGTGAATTTGCCAGCCAACGCCAGCAAGACAAGCAAGGATACCGCAGATGAGCCTTGAACACAGCCATACGCCGGATGACATAGCCGACCGGCTGCACGACGGGCCGACGATCAGCTATCTGCGGGACTGGGTCTATGGCGGGATCGATGGCGCGGTGACGACATTTGCCGTCGTTGCCGGTGCGGTCGGCGCAAACCTGTCGACCCCGATCATCCTGATCCTCGGGCTGGCCAATCTTCTTGCCGACGGGTTTTCCATGGCGGCCGCGAACTACTCGGGCACCAAGACGGAAGAAGACGACTACCGGCGCCTCAAGCTGGTGGAAGAAAAGCATATCCACCTGGAGCCGGAGGGAGAACGGGAGGAAATCCGCCAGATCTACAAGGCCAAGGGCTATCACGGCGCGGAACTGGAAACCCTGGTCGGTATCATCACGTCGCGGCGCCAGACCTGGATCGAGACCATGATGCAGGAAGAATACGGCCTGTCCGCCGCCCAGCGCTCTCCCTTTAAGGCAGCCCTGACGACCTTTGCCGCCTTCGTGGTTTGCGGCAGCCTGCCGTTGGTCCCGTTCGTTTTCGGCCTTCCCGCCTCCGCCGAGATAACGACCTTTCTGACGGCAACCGCGTTTTTCGGCATCGGTTCGATCAAGTCCCGCTGGTCGACCCAGCACTGGTTCTGGTCCGGGCTGGAAACCACAGTGATCGGAATGGCAGCGGCCGCGATCGCCTGGATTGTCGGCTACCTGCTGCAGGGGCTGATGGGCTAGAGCGGGGAACTTGGCAGGATCCGTCAACAAACGGACTTGACCGGACTTGGCCGTAAAGTCGAAGCTCTCGAAATGATCGAGCCTCAATTCACTCTCGGCATCGAAGAGGAATATCTTCTTGTCGACCGCACGACCCGCGATCTCGCCAGCGCTCCGCCTCCGGAACTTTTCTCCGATTGCGAGGCCGCGCTGGAAGGCCGGGTCAGTCCCGAGTTCCTCAAATGCCAGATCGAAGTCGGCACCCCGGTCTGTACCTCGCTGGACGACGCCCGGCAGGAACTAAGGTTCCTCAGACGGACCATAGCGGAGAAAGCCCTGCCCTACGGATTGGCACCGATCGCCGCCTCCACGCACCCGTTCGCGGAATGGATGCGCCAGCCGCATACGGACAAGGAACGCTACAACGATATCGCCAAGGCGATGCAGGTCGTCGCCGACCGGCTGCTGATCTGCGGCATGCATGTCCATATCGGCATCGAGGACGAGGAGCTGCGGATCGACCTGTTCAACCAGCTCGCCTATTTCCTGCCCCATCTTCTGGCGCTGAGCACGTCGTCGCCGTTCTGGCGAGGGCGCAACACCGGGTTGAAATCCTACCGGATGGCGGTTTTCAACGAACTGCCGCGAACCGGGCTGCCGGAATCCTTCGAGAGCTATTCCGACTACCAGCGTACCATCAATGTTCTGATCAAGGCCGGCGTGATCGAGGACGGTACCAAGATCTGGTGGGACTTGCGTCCGTCCGCCCGCTTTCCCACGCTGGAAATGCGGATCACCGACCTGTGCACGAGGCTGGAAGACGCGATCGCCATCGCCGCCCTGTTCCGCTGTCTCTGCCGCATGCTTTACCGCCTCCGGCTGTCCAACATGCGCTGGCGGACGTATTCCCGGTTTCTCATTGCCGAAAACCGGTGGCTGGCCGAACGTCACGGCACCGGGGCAAACCTTATCGACTACGGCCGCGGCTCGCTGATGCCCTATTGCGATCTGATCGAGGAAATGATCGACCTCGTTCAGGAAGACATTGCCTTCTTCGGCTGCGAAGCGGAAATCGGCCGGATCCGCAAGATCGTCGCGGAAGGCACCTCCGCCGACCGTCAGATCAGCCTGTATGAGACATCGGTCGCCAACGGCACATCCACGGATGAGGCGTTGAAAGCAGTTGTCGATCAGCTGATCGCGGAAACGGTGGAGGATTGCTGAGCGTCAGGCCGGCGCCAGATAGCGGACCTTCTGACCCGCGAGGTGATCGTCGATCATTTCCGCCATGGCCGCTTCCATGCGGATCGCACGGGGATAAATCGGCGCGTCCCGGTCCGCCAGGATCGGCACATGCCAGCCCCTGGTCGTCTCCAGGAAGTGGAGGATCCCCTCCTCTCCCCAGAACGCATGGAAGCCGGTCAGCACGCAGTCCAGATAACTTTGCAGGATGGGGTGATCCTCATCGCCCCAATCGCTGTGTTCCGGTTTCGAGCGAAACAGGAACATGCTGTCCGGCCCCGGCAGGTTTTCCGGGTCGCAACGAAACGCCCCTCCGACCCCGTCGATGCGGTCATACTTCCATTCCCGCTGTTCCAGCTTTGCCAGGCCGCCCTTCGGCTCAGTCGCGAGCACACCCCGAATGCGCACGTCTTCTTCCGGAGCGACGCTCAGGGAGCAGACGCCCCGGCCGGTCTGGTTAGAGCCCCGGATCCGCCATTCGCGCACCCAGCCGTCCATCCGCCCAGGCGTTACCTGGGCAGTTTCGGGCAAAGTCGCAGAATTGACGAGGGAGCCGTAGCCGAAATAACTAATGGTCATAGTCTGGATGTAGGGATGAAGCCCTGTTTCGTAAAGACGTCATCATGATCGGGAGCGGGAAATTTCAAATGAGCAACGGCCTCAACGAACAGGACATCTCTCTTCTGCGCCGCGATACGCCTGGCTGCGAAAACGTCATACATTTCAATAACGCCGGGACAGGTCTCGCTCCAAAACCCGTCCTCGACGCTGTCAAGGATCATCTCGACCTGGAAGCCAGGATCGGCGGTTACGAGGCGGCTGCGAAGCAAGCCGAAGCAGCCGACGCGTTTTACGCCAACATGGCGGCCCTCCTGAACGCGGACAGTTCAGAAATCGCCTTCATCGAGAACGCCACCCGCGCCTGGGACATGGCCTTTTATGGCATCGATTTCCGGCCCGGAGACCGAGTGATCACCGGCCGGTCGGAATATGTTTCGAATTTCGTTGCGCTTTTGCAGATGAAGCGAAAAGCCGGGATCGAGATCGACCTGATCGAGGACGACGAAAACGGCCAGATCGACCTCAAGGCGCTGGAAGCCGCCATCACGCCGAAAACACGTTTGATCGCGCTGACCCACATCTCCACATTCGGCGGGTTGATCAATCCGGCTGCGGAAGTCGGCCGAATCGCGAATAAGTACAAGCTTCTCTACCTGCTTGATGCCTGCCAGTCCGCCGGTCAGGTGCCGCTGGACGTGCGCGAGATCGGCTGCCACCTTTTATCGGGAACCGGGCGGAAATACCTGCGCGGCCCCCGTGGAACTGGCTTCCTCTATGTCAGCGACACCGTCCTCGACCAGATCGAGCCGCCTTTCGTGGATCTGGAGGCGACGACCTGGACCGGGCCGGACAGCTATGTGCTGAAACCGAATGCCCGGCGTTTCGAAAACTGGGAACGTTACGTTGCTGGACAGATCGGCCTTGGCGTGGCCGCAGGCTATGCGCTTCGTTTCGGAATGGACGGCCTTTCCAGGCGCATCATCGAGCTCGGCGCGTTGCTCCGCAGCGAATTGTCCGGATGTGACGGCATCGGCCTTCACGACAAGGGGCTGCGCAAGGGCGGCATCGTCACCTTCATCAAGGATGGGGAAGACCCGGCGATGACGAAGGCCCGGCTTGCCGGGCAGCAGATCAACGTCTCCGTCTCAAAAGCCACATCGGCCCAGATCGACCTGCCCGCGCGCGGACTTAATTCCCTGGTGCGGGCATCGGTTCATGCCTTTAACACGGAGGCTGAGATCGAGGCTCTCGTGAAGGCGGTCCAAGGCGCCTGAAACGCTTGGGCTCGTAAAGGATTTGTTTGCCACGGTTGGCCATCAGGTTTTAACGGTTCTCCGCTATTCTGACAATGAAGTCAGCGGCATTGATCCGCGCCTGGGGCCTTGGTCGCCCCTGCGCTAACACCTGCCTCTGATTGTTCGGGGTGGGCAGACAGCAAGTGAAATCGAAACTTTTTTCGAGGGCCGCCGGCAACGGGAAGCCGGCAGGGAGGATCGCGGTCCGTGTTTATGGACTGGCGGCGATGCTGATCCTGCTTGCCAGCCTGTCATTGCTGCTGGTCGGATATGTTGCCTCCAGGTCCGCGGACCAGCAGGCGCTGGAAAACGAAACCCTGATCTTTGAAAATGCACTTCACGACCGGCAGCTACTGATTGCCCGAGACCAGCTCAGCCTGGCCCGCTGGGACCGGTCGGTTGAGAACATCGCGCAAGACTTCGACGCGGACTTCGTCCGCGACGAGTTCATCGATTCTCTCTGGTACGACTTCAATCTGCGCCGGTCCTACCTGATCGGCCCCGACGACCGGGTTCTTGCCCGGTCCGAGGAGCACCAGGTAGACTTTACACCATTGACGCTGAAACCCGACGATCCGCTCAAGATCCTCGCCGACCGGGCTCGTGCGAAATTCGAGCGCAACCGGGTCGACATGGGCACCGGATACGGCCAGAAGTCGATTTCATCGACACAGGTTGCCGACGTCACGGAATTCGCCTTTACCCGGATCGACGGTCAGGCGGTACTGCTCAGCGCGATGGCGATCGTCCCGGACGACGGTACCGTGACCCTGGGCAAGGAAACGCCGGTCATTCTAATTTCGGCCAGGCCCATCGATAACGCCTTCGTCAACGAGCTCAATGCCCCGCTGTCCCTGCAGGACATCTCCTTTCTGGACAATGTAGCCCCGGAAGGAAAAACCGCGCGCCGGGCCCTGGTCGGCCTGCAAGGCGAAAAGCTGGGTCATTTCGTCTGGACACACGACACACCGGGGCAGGAAATCTGGGCGCTTGTCGTGCCGGTGACCCTGGCTCTCGCGGCCCTGCTCTCTCTGGCCGCCCTGATCGTCTCCCGGAAGATCGGAAAGCTATCGGCATCGCTGGAGCAGAGCGAATTGCGCAATCGCTATTTCGCCCAGCATGACCCGCTGACGGGTCTTGCCAACCGGGTGCGGTTTTCCGATCTGCTGTCCCATTCCATCGACCGCCTGCCGGACCAGGTCTTTGCACTGGCCGCCTGCGACCTCGACCGTTTCAAGGCCGTCAACGACAGTTTCGGCCACTCCGCCGGCGATGCCGTGCTCCTGGCCGTCGCCAGTAGGTTAGAGGCGGTGGTCGGCAATGACGGGACTGTTGGGCGGATCGGCGGCGATGAATTTGTCATTCTGATCGACGGATGTTCGGACCGCCAAAGCCTCACGTCTCTTGCCGACCAAATTCTGGAAAGCGTCTGCCGGCCGATCCAGCTCGATGAACGCGTTGAAACCAGCGTGGGCATCAGTCTCGGCATAGCGATTGCCCCCCACTGCGGTTCGCAGGAAACGGAAATCTTTGCAGCCGCCGACGGCGCGCTTTACCGGGCAAAGGAGGCCGGCCGTAACCGGGCTGTCTTTTGCATGGAAGCACCCGCCTCCCCGACCGCGCGGCAAGAGCGCAAATTGCCGGCCCCGTTCGATGCGGCGTAAGATCTCGCGCAGACGCCTGCTCAAGACCGTCGGTCTGGCAACGCTTTCATCCTGCCTGCCGGCACCGCTTGTGGCGAAGGCCCCTCCGAAAAAAGCCATCGTCATTGGCGCCGGAATTTCCGGCCTCGCGGCAGCAAAAACCCTGAAGGACGCCGGCTGGGATGTGCTCGTTCTGGAGGCGCGCGACCGAATTGGCGGTCGAATCGATACCGATCGATCCCTTGGCGAGGTCCTGGAGCGGGGAGCCAACTGGATACACGGGGTGGACGGAAATCCGCTGATGCCTCTGGCCCGCGAGGCAGGTGCAGTTCCAGTGGAGACGGATTATAGCGACGTTCTCGCCTTCGGTCCCGACGGCACCTTGATTTCCGACGCCGTTCTGGAAAAGGCAGAAGCCAAATACGACACACTTCTGAAACGGATCGACGCACGTCTGGACAAGGACGACGACCGTCCCTTGCTGTCAGCTCTTCGTTTCGAAATGCCGCGTTTTCTCGACGACCCGTTGCTATCTGCCCTGGGTGCCGACACGGAATCCGATACCGGCGGGCGGCTTGAAGAGATTTCCGCCTATTATTTCGACGAGGATGACGTCTTTGCTGGCCCCGATGTGATCCTTGCCGGTGGCCATGACCGGATCTGCGATTTTCTGGCACGTAATCTCACGATCACGTTCGGCGAAACCATCGTCACGGTCCGTCACGGTTACGGCCAAGCAACCGTTGAGACGACCACTGGAAACTACCAGGCTGACCACGTCATTTGCACCGTCCCGCTCGGCGTGTTGAAAACCGGCGCGATCCGGTTCGATCCGCCCCTGCCCGCCCGCCAGGCGAAGGCAATCGGCCGGATCGGTTTCGGGCAGGTGGCAAAGCTTGCCCTCACCTTCGATGCGCCCGCATGGCCCGAAGATCCGCAATTCTTTTTCCATGCAAGCGCGACACGCGGCCAATGGCCGAGCGTCCTCAACCTGAGACCCCTGACCGGTCAGAACACGCTCATGTTGATTTGTGCCGGCGAGGCCGCACTCAAGGCGGACGAAATGTCCGACGACGCGGTCGTTGCCGATGCGATGACGACGCTGCGCCGGCTTTTCGGCCCCCGGCTTGCCGAGCCGACCGGCGTCATGCGTTCGGCATGGTCAAAGGACCCGTTCGCCCGCGGCGCATATTCCTTCGCCGCCTTCGGGAGCACACCGTCGGATTTCGATGCCCTTGCCCGGCCGTCAGGCCCGGCACTCCGGCTCGCCGGGGAGCACACGACGGCGCGTTATCGGGGCACGGTTCACGGCGCTTATCTGAGCGGCTTGCAGGCCGCAGGCGGGCTGATGAAATAGCAACATCCGGCAATACAACGGCAGGAGCGCTAACCGGCATCTGACTGGCGTTCAAGAACCGGGATGCAGGCGTCCTCCCAAGAACCAATGATAGGAAACTATCCGTAATATTAACTAGTTAACGGATTTTCTTCATTCAATTCCACTCCGTATTAACTCATCGATGGTAACGCTGGGGCAGATGATTTCAGGTATCCGGATCAATCATGACTTTTCTGACGTCGATCTTTGTTTCTAAGCGAGGTTCCAACGCGTGACGAAGATGGACCGGCGATATAGCGACCGGGAGGGTTCGCCCCCCCGGCAACATATCTCCAAGCTGGCATTCCTGTTGGCTGGGATCCTGATCGCCGTGACATCCGCATCGCTTCTGTTCGTGGGCTATGTGGCCTCGCAGGCTTCTGACCGGCAGGCGATCTCCAACGAAAAACGCCTGTTTCAACATACGCTTGAAAACCAGAAACATCAGATGATCCAGGAGCAATTGAAGGTATCGCACTCGGATCAGTCGGTGCGCAACATCGTCCGGACCTTCGATTATGATTTCGTCCGCGACCAAATTCGGGGCCTGTGGAAAGACTACAGCTACAACAAGGTTCTGATCATCGCCTCCGGGAACCAGGTCTTCGCCGAGTCTTTCGAGGATTATACCCACATCATCAACCGGCCCTTGAAGGAGACGCCCGGCTATCTGCCGCTTGTGGACAAGGCCCGCGCGCTCTTCATGTCAAACCGGGTTCGGATTCCGGGAGGCTACAGCCATCGCTCGCTTCAAGGACTGGAACCGCCCCAATACGCGGCGATCGGCTTTATCGAAATCGATGACAAGCCGGCGCTCGCGACCGCCATGCCGATCGTTCCGGATCAGGACACCGTGACGCTACCGGCCGGGCAACCGGTCATCCTGGTCGCGGCCAAATTCATCGATGACGACATGCTGGCCGGTTTGAATGCCCAACTTTCCTTCATCGATCTCACCTTCCTGAGAGATGTGATTGCGGCACCTGAGAGCCCGTCTCACTTTGTCCGCGACGCCAATGGCAAACCCCTTGGCAGTTTCTCATGGGAAAGCCGGGCATTGGGCAGCTCGATCTGGCCGACCGTTATCCCGATTGTGCTGGCGCTCAGCCTTCTGCTCGCGGTTCTGGCTTTCGGGATCGCCTGGCGTATCGGCCGGCTGACGAGTTCGCTGCAGGCAAGCGAACGTCAGAACCATCATCTTGCGATGCACGACACGCTATCCGGCCTGGCCAACCGGCTGCAGTTCAATCGCGTTCTCAAAAGCGCTACCGCTAACCTGCCCGCGTCCCCATTCGCCATCATTCACTGCGATCTGGACAAGTTCAAATCCGTCAACGACACCTATGGCCATGCGGCCGGCGACACGGTTATCAAGGCGGTCGCCCAGCGCATGGCGGAGATTGTCGGCAAAGGCGGGCTGGTGGCACGCCTTGGCGGAGACGAGTTCGTCATCCTGCACCGTTCATTCACGGACCACGGACGCCTGACGCTACTCTCCGGTCAGTTGATCGGTGCCGTCGAAGCGCCGATCCCACTCGATAACGGCGAGACTGCGGAAATCGGGCTGAGCATCGGCATCGTGACCGCGCCAGATTGCGGCTCTACCCCGGAAGGGCTGATGGCCGCCGCCGACGACGCGCTTTATTATTCCAAGGAAAACGGCAGAGGACAGGCCGCTTTCGCTCGTGATATCAAACACTTGTTTGCCATGTCGGTTAACGGCACCGAGGAAGATCACACCAGCGATGCGGCCTGAGCAGCCCGAGCGAGTGCCGGGTTGCCCAATCCAGTTCAAACCTCTTAGGCGCGCAAGCGCTCTGTCGGTTCGCGCATGGTGACGAGTTCTTCGGCTGCTGTCGGATGCACGGCAATCGTCCGGTCGAAATCGGCCTTCGTGGCCCCCATGACCAGGGTAATGCCGAGAACCTGAGCCAGTTCGCCCGCATCGGGTCCGAGAATATGGACGCCCAGCACCTTGTCGGTATCCGCGTCGACGATCAGCTTCATCAGCATTTTCTCGTCTCGGCCGGAAAGCGTGTGCTTCATCGGCCGGAAGCTCGACTTGTAGATATCGAGGTTCGGCGTTTTCTTGAGCGCTTCTTCCTCGGTGAGGCCGGCAGTCCCCATCTCCGGCTGAGAGAAGACAGCCGTCGGGATCAGGCTGTGGTCCACCGTCCAGGGCTTGTTGCCGAACACCGTATCGGCAAAGGCGTGGCCTTCGCGAATGGCGACCGGGGTAAGGTTGGCCCGGTTTGTGACATCGCCGACCGCATAGATGGACGGAACGGAGGTCTGCGACTGAGCATTGACCTTGATCGCGCCGATCCGATCGAGTTCGACACCGGCCTTTTCCAGGCCCAGATCGGTGGTATGGGGCATGCGCCCGATGGCATACATGATCTGGCCGGCCGTGAGGGTCTCACCGTTTTTGGTCTTCCCCGTCAGCAGACCCGATGCATCCTTCTCGATAGAGGTGAAGACATCGCCGCAAATGACGCGGATGCCTTTTTTCTCCATCTCTTCATGGACGCTCTTGCGCATGTCCATATCGAAACCGCGCAGGATTTCCTCGCCGCGGTAAAGCAGCGTCGTCTCGACCCCGAGACCGTTGAAAATGCCGGCGAATTCAACCGCGATGTAACCACCGCCCACGACCACGATCTTTTCCGGAAGGTCGGTCAGGTGAAAGGCCTCGTTGGAGGTAATGACATGCTCGCCACCCGGCAGGTCCGCGTCCACATTCGGCGAGGCCCCGACAGCGATCAGGATGTATTTGGCCGTCACCGTCTGTCCGGTCGCAAGCAGGCGCACCGAATTGGGCCCTTCCAGGACGGCACGGCTGTCATGCAGCTCGACATCGCTGCGTTCCAGGTTGCGCCGGTAGATGCCTTCGAGCCGGGTGATTTCCTGATCTTTTGCCGTCACCAGCTTTTCCCAGGAGAAGGATCTTTCCCCGACGGTCCAGCCGAAACCTTCGGCATCTTCGAATTCCTCGGAAAATTTCGAGGCATAGACAAAAAGCTTCTTTGGCACGCAACCCCGGATCACGCAGGTGCCTCCATAGCGATATTCCTCGGCGATCCCGACTTTGGCACCATGGGTCGCGGCAATCCTTGCGGCGCGTACACCGCCCGATCCACCGCCGATCACAAACAGGTCGTAGTCAAAATCGCTCATCATCGCCTCGTCATCTCGCCAATTCCGTGTTCGGCGCGTCTACATTTTCCCGGCGGCAAGACCGCCGGAACGTTTTCGCAATGTCGGTTTTCGCACCGCAAAAAACAAGGCCGCATATGCGGCCTTGTTGAAATCACATCAGGATTTGTCGGCGGCCTACTGGGCCGGCTTTGCGTCCGGGTTTGCCGGTGCGTCGGCCTTTGCCTGGTCCCTTTTCTGCAATTCATCGCGCACGAGGCCGACCATCTCGGTGGAGATCTGGTCCTGCCACTGGCGTGCTGCGCCGATCGACAGGGCGGTGATGCTCGGCGTTTCCGTGGCAAGTTTCTGTCCCAGCGGTGAATTATAGAATTCCGCCAGTTGCTGAAGCTCTTCCACGGTAAAGCGGCGCGCCCAGATGTTGTAGATCATCTCGTTCAGATCTTTGCGCTTGGGCGCCAATTGCAGCGCCACTTCGTTCGTAAGCGCCGAAACCTCTTCAGACCTGATCGGGTCGGCCTGAATGAAGATCGTCCGGGTCTGTTCGGCCATAAGCGGCAGGATTTCATCGAAAGCGTTCAACGCCTTGTTCGCGACGACAACGCTGCGCGCCGCTTCGAGTTGGGCTTCGGAAATCTGCTCGTCCTGGGCATTCACCGTGACTGGAAACAGGGCAGCGGCCACAAGAGTTGCGGCGGCGAAGCGGGTTCCGGCCTTGAGGCAGTTTTTAAGAACCATAATCAAACTCCAACATCGGCCTCGGGTGTATCGTCTTCCGAAGGCCTCAATTCACATTTTCTAGCGGCTAGCGACAATGGTCCGCACACCGTCTGCTCCAGCGACATAGGCTTTGACAGCAAGGCCAATGAACAAACCATGCTCGACGACCCCGGGAATCGCAACCAGCTTCTCGGCCAAAGCGTCAGCGTCCGGTATCCGTCCAAGTTCAGCGTCCAGGATGAAATGCCCGCCATCTGTGACGAAAGGATGTTCGTCCCCGCCCCTGACGGTCAAGGATCCGGACAATCCCAAGCCGGAAAGGCATTCTCTCACGGCAAGAGTGGTCGCGCCCAAGCCGAAGGGCACCACCTCGATCGGCAGCGGAAAGCGGCCGAGCACATCGACGAGCTTGCTGTCGTCGGCAATGACGATCATTTCCTTGGAGGCTGCTGCAACGATCTTCTCGCGCAGCAAGGCGCCCCCGCCCCCCTTGATCAGTCTCATTTGCGGGTCGATCTCATCGGCGCCATCGACGGTCAGATCGAGTTCCGGCATCTCGTCCAGCGTCGAAAGGCGAATCCCCTCTTCCGTCGCCAGCTGATGCGTTCTTTCCGACGTGGGCACGCCGACGACGTCCAGGCCTTCCCGGACACGCGCGCCGAGCGCCCTGACAAAATGCTCCGCCGTGGACCCGGTTCCGATGCCGAGCTTCATGCCCGACCGGACGTCTTCCACCGCCTTTTCGGCTGCCAGGCGTTTCCAAGCGTCACTCATCGCCTCTCCAAGACATTCCAAGATTTCGCGCTCAGTAGCATGGCAGGCGATACAGGGTCTAGGTCATAGAGTCACAAATGAGATCGAATGTCGCTGTCGGTGCGAAGCGAAACCGAAAAAACGCTCTCTTCGGAGGTCTGCGGACAACCATATTTAATTAACTATAATTTTAGCGAATACAAATACGTTGGCAAGTTATAGGGGAATTCAGAACAACTTGCCCGAAATAACCTGGGAGGACGGCAATGTTCTTTAAAAGAAAAAACCACAATAACAACAATACGCTTACTGCCCAAATTCGCTCTGACGAAATCGATGAATCGCCTGACGCTACGGCCGCGCCCGATTCCGACGACATGGACAACATGCTTGCCTATGCGCTGGATGCGATCGAGGACGATCTCCAGGTGTCCGCGAAATCGATCAGTGGCTCGATGCAGAAGGTGCAGAGCAGGATCACCGAACAGCTCGGGCTGCTGGATTCGATCCGAACCGACAGCAAGGCCCTGCGTGAGCAAAGTGGCCTGGCACACAAGAACGCCACCGATCTTGCAGATTCCATCAGCGAGCTGGCCACCTCCAGCAACGAGATCGGCCAGCAAGTCGTCAAGTCTAACGAGCTGGCCGAACAGGCCCGCGAGGTTGCCGATGAAGCCAATTCGGGGGTCATGGAGCTGAATTCTGCCATCGAGGACATTACCAATGTCGTCCGGCTGATTTCAGACGTGGCCAAGCAGACCAACCTTCTGGCGCTCAATGCGACCATCGAGGCGGCGCGGGCGGGCGAAGCCGGCAAGGGATTCGCGGTCGTCGCGATGGAAGTGAAGTCGCTTTCAGTGGAAACCCAAAACGCCACGGACGAAATCGTCTCCAATATCGAACGACTCCAGGCATCGGCGGAAGCCAGCATCGCCTCGGTCAATCGTATCATCGACGTAATTGGCCAGATCCGGCCGAGTTTCGCGGCGGTGGAAAATGCCGTCCATGAACAGGTCAGCACGACGACGGCGATCCGCGAACATGCCGGTGATACGGCGAACTTCGTGGAGGAAGTCGCCCGGCGGGTCGACACCATCGACGCTTCCGCGGCACGGGCTGAGGAAGGCGGCCAGGCGGCCAACATGGCCGGAACCGAAATGAGCGCTGCCATTCAGGCTCTGGGCAGCCGGTTCACCATGATGATCCGGCAGAACGAACTGGGCGACCGGCGCAAGTTCGACCGGCTGCCGATCAAGCTGAACGGGCATGTGACCGCGAACGGCCGAAAGGCCTCTGTCCAGACACTCGACATCTCCTTCGGCGGCGCCCTCCTGAAATGCGACGAAGACGGCATCCTCGTCCCCGATCAAAGTGCGGACCTCATGCTCGACGGCATCGGGACCGTGGCGATCCGGATCGTCGGCCACTCGGCGAACGGCTATCATTGCACCTTTGGCGAAATGGACGATGCCTTCAGACAGGCGCTCGACCGGCAGATCTCCGCCTTCCAGGCAGAGCATGCGTCCTATGTGGAACTGGCCCAGTCCGGCGCGTCGCGCATAACGGAGGCCCTCAGCCGCCTTGTCGGGGATGGCAAGCTCACCTTGAGCGATCTGTTCGACACCAATTACCAGCCGATCCCGGGAAGCAATCCGCCCCAGGTCCGCACCCGCTCCCTCGAAAGGCTTGAAGACGTGCTGCCGCCGATCCAGGAAGAGATCCTTGCAGGCGCAAAGTCCATGGCGTTCTGCGCCGCCGTCGACCGCAACGGCTACCTGCCGGTCCACAACAAGATCTATTCCAAGCCGCAGCGGCCGGACGATCCGGAGTGGAACGCGGCCAACAGCCGCAACAAGCGGATGTTCGATGACCGGGCCGGCCTGTGTGCGGCCAGAAACACTCGTCCTATCCTGATCCAGACCTACGCCCGCGACATGGGCAACGGCAATATCGTGTGGATGAAGGAGGTGGACGCCCCCATCTTCATCGACGGACGGCACTGGGGCGGCTTCCGCACCGCCTACAAGCTATAGGCCCTCTTCACCGGCGCTTGAGGATTTCGGACGGACTAGCTAGGTTGCCGGTCCGGCCACACCTCCCCGCCCGAAAGGAAGCCCGCATGTCCGTTCTCGTCTTCGATCTCGACGGCACCTTGGTCTCGTCGATGGAAGACCTCGCCGCTACACTGAACGTGGTGCTGACGGCGGCCGGTCATGAGGCGGTTCCGCCGGAAAACTTCCGCAGCATCGTTGGCCATGGCGCCAAATACATGCTGCAGCGGGGCCTGGAGACAAACGGGATCGCCTGGGACGAGGACATGATCGAGCCGCTGTTCCGGCAGTTCCTGGCCCATTACGAAAAGAACCTCGCGGTCCACACCCGCCCCTTTCCGGGCGTTATCGACGCCCTGGAACGGTTCCGCGCCGAGGGCTGGCGGCTTGCCGTGTGCACCAACAAGATGGAACGGCTGACCCTGCCCTTGCTCGACCAGCTCGACATGACACGGCATTTCGACGCTATCGTTGGCGGCGACACCTTTGCCGTCGCCAAACCACAGGCGGAACCGGTATTCGGGGCGATCGAACGTGCCGGGGGTCAGAAACCCGGCTCCGTCATGATCGGCGACTCTGCCACCGACATCAACGCCGCACGCGCGGCCGGCATCCCGGTGGTTGCCGTCGATTTCGGCTATACTCAAGTTCCGGTGACCGAACTCGGCCCGGACCGGGTGATCTCCCATTTCAACGAGCTGCATGAGGCTATTCAGGCGCTGAAGGCTGTGGCCTAGATCAGCCTTGCAACGATCAGGCAAGAAATGCGCGCTTTGCTCTTGCCTGAAACCGCGTTTTGAATTACCTAGCGCCCACCAGCCACCAAGGCTGCCCTTCGAAAGTCGGGGCGATTAGCTCAGCGGGAGAGCGTTCCGTTCACACCGGAAAGGTCACTGGTTCAATCCCAGTATCGCCCACCATTTTCTCATGAACACAGACTATCAATCGCAGCGGCCAGCTTTTGGAGGTCCGCGGCGTAAAACCCTGCAGCATTGATGCAGTTGGTTTCAAGGAGCTTCAGCCCCTCCCCCGTCCGACACACGTCGATGACATAGGCTAGCGAATAGCCTGGGTTTGCGTCCACCATGGATTGCGCAAAATCCAGTGCATCGGCGTCGATCTCGTGCCGGTAGGCCACGCGCTGCCCTTCTTTGTAGAGCGACCACGTGACGACATGCTCATCGACGACCCACAACCTCCATTCCTTGAGGATATTCACCGGTTTGGTGAGCATCAGCTTTGTGTCGTGCCGCAGAGAGCCATTGGGAATTTCGGCTTCGTTCAGCGAGAGCACCTGTTCGGCAAGACGAATGATCTCTCCGCTTGTCTTGACGTTGCCCGGTTCTTCCTTGCTGTCATCCACGGGACGGATGAACCACTGCCGCCCATCGTCCGTGAGCTTGCCGGGTACATCCTGCAAGGTCAGGAACAGCGCATCGGCCCCATTGAGAAGGTAGGGATGCCACGGCTCTTCATGGACGAAGGGTCGGAGCTTGAACACCCCGGGCCGAAGCCCCTTGGTGTCGGCATAACGCCACAGGGAATAAGACCCGAACAGGACGACCCTATCCGGATTGGCAACCACCGGCTCGGGAACCAGGTCACCAACAAAAGGCACCACCTTGTGCCATGTGTACGCAATGCCGAGCCGATCAAGCGCCTCGGCGAGCTTGCCGGTGTCTTCGAACCTCTGGAGTATCCACTGCATCGCGCGACGAACCTGGTCAGTCAGATATGATGATGCCCCGCTGCTATCACCGGTTGATTGGAATTGCCAACCCGGGAAGAGGTAAGCGACCGTTACAAACCAGTCTCAAGACATTTGCCCCCGGGAGAGACGAAAACCGCCAGTTTTCCCAGCCGATCCCCAGCAAATTTCCGCCTCCCCCTTAGATCGGGGCTCCTCCTGTAGAATAATCGCCGGTGATTCCTTCAGGCCTGCCGAACCGGAGACATCATGGCGACCAAAGCCGAGCCGAAGCCAAATCTCCTGCTTGAGAAAATGAAGAAGGCTCTTGCCCTGCAGCAGGCCGGCGAGGTGGAAAAGGCGCAGAGGATCTACAAGCTGGTGGTGAAGAAGGCGCCGCATTCGCCGGACGCCAATCATCTGCTCGGTGTCAGTTACCGCCAGCTCGGCGACCCCAGGCAGGCGTTCGAATACATCCGGAAGGCCATCGAACTCGCGCCGGACCGGGCGCCCTATTACGCCAATCTGGCGCGCACCATGTCCGACATGCCCGGCACTGAACCGGAGAGTATTCTGGCGGTCGCGGAAAAGGCCCTGTCTCTCGATCCGAACCTGGTGGAAGCCCTCAACCTCAAGGCGATTTCGCTCAGCCGGATGGACCGGAAGCTGGAGGCGGAGGAGATTTTTCAGTTCCTGATCGTCAAGTGCCCCGATTTTGCCGAGCCCTACCGGAACTACGGCATTCTGCTCCGGAACGAAAAGGTCTTCGACAAGGCCATCGCCTTCTTCAACAAGGCGGCCCTGCTCGATCCGGGCAACCCGGAGAACTACGTCGAACGGGCACGCGCCCGGCTGGCGTGCGAGGACTACAAGAACGCCGAGCCGGAGATGGCAGACGCACTGGAACGCTTTCCGGACAACGGCAATATCAAGCACGAGGCCGCGCGGCTCCTGTTCAAGATGGGCGAGACCGCCGAGGGATTGAAATATGCGATTGCGGCGGCCGAAGACGCGCCGCGGGACTACCACCGCCTCGTCACATTGGGCGTCCACTATCTGATGCTCGACCAACCCGAGCCCGCCTACAAGCAATTCAAGAAAGCACGCGAACTGGCGCCGGAAAGCTACGTCGGCCTGGACTGGAACCTGTCTCTTGCCGCGCTGGCGCTGGGCGACCTGGAAACCGGCTGGCGCCTGCACCCCGCCCGTTTCGACGACCCGGCATCGCAGGTCATCCGACGGACATTCGAAGTGCCTGCCTGGGAAGGCGAGGACATTTCCGACAAGACCGTGCTGGTCTGGGCCGATCAGGGTCTCGGCGACGCCCTCAAGGCCGGCACCATGCTACCCGACCTGCTAGAGCGGGCCGGCAATGTCATCATCGAACTATCGGCGAAGGCAACGCCATGGTATCAAAAGAGTTTTCCGGAAGCGCTTTGCCGTCCAGCGGCTTTCGACCGTGAATTCAAAGCCCTCAAGTCGGACTACGACGTCCATGCCAATATCTCCGATCTGGCCCGGTTCTTCCGCAACAGTTTCGAGGATTTCGAGAATGCCAAGCGCCCGGCTTATGCGTTCGACCGGGACCAGGCCCGAGGCTATCTGGAGCGCCTGAAGGAACGCGGCCCCCACAAGCCGATCATCGGGGTCGGCTGGCGGTCCATGAATCTGGCTGTCTCCCGTGCCCGGCTCTATCTGTCGGCACCGCAATTCGCCCCGATCATGGATTTCGAGGATGTCACCTTCGTCAATCTTCAATATGCGGCGGTGAAGCGGGAACTCGAATACCTCAAGGCAAAGACCAACGGAGCCTTCGTCAATCTCGACGACGTGGATCTGTTTGACGACCTGTTGGCTGCCGCCGCGCTGACAGCATGCTGCGACCTCGTCGTTACGGCCAACACCAGCGTTGCCGAAGTCGCCGGCGTGCTCGACGTGCCCAGCTTCCGCTTCGGCCAAAACGAACCGCCGCTGCTGCTTGGACAGGAAAACCCGCCGTGGCACCCGTCGCAGAAGTACTTCCTGCTGACCAGTGAGAAGCCTGCGACCGCGGTCGTGCCGGATCTCCAGGCAGCCATCGCAGACTGGCTAAAAACCTTCTCGCCGGACCAGCGGAACGCGCGACTGGGGCTCGCATAAAGAAACCGACTACTTGCGGGCGATCGCGATCAGCGTGTCCGTGGCGTCAATCTTCGCCAATGCGGCTTCATAGGCGGCTGTCAGTTCGGGCGTGTCGATGGCCGCGAATTTCGACTTGTGCCCGCCCGGACGGCCGCTGGTCATCCAGAGCATGTGGTTGGACAGCGGATAGCGCTGTACGCCGGCGACGACGACATCGCGGTAGCCCGCATGTTCCAGCATGCGCTTCAGGCTGTCACGCGTGTGCAGGACCAGGTGCTGGCTCCACAGGGTGAATTTGCGGAACGGCTCGCTGTCGACGTAGTCGAGCAGGAAATCGCGCGCGTGGGGCACTTCGAAGATCGCATGCCCGCCCTCCTTCAGTTTCGGCTTCAGAAGCGCCAGGATTTCCAGTGGGTCCGGCAAGTGCTCCAGCACATGGAAGCTGAACAGCGCATCCAGGGAACCATCCTCCAGCGCATCGATGGAGGTCTCACAAGGCACCCCCACCTCTCTCAAGGCGTCGACGGCATCCTGCTGAAGCTCTATTCCGATGCAAGAGGCGGTCTCCGGTTGCACCAGGCGCAGAAAGTCGCCCAACCCGCAGCCGAAATCTGCGATCGTCTTGTCCTTGTAGTAGCAGCGGAAGGCATTGGCGCGCCGGGTCGCATCCGCCTGCTGTTCGTAGCTCGGTTCCCCCGCGCGCTGAACGGTTTCCTGGCGGTAGTCGCCTTTCTTGTAGGTGTCGTCGCCGGTGTAATAGCCATCGATGTAGATGACGCCGGAAGCGCTGTCCCGGCAGACCCGGAGCGGTTTCACGTCGCGGGTTTCCGACGCGTAGTCCTCCCGGGTGTCCAGACTGGCGACCCCGAGGCGTTCGAGGGTCTCAAAGATGCTTTTTGTCATTCTTGTCTCTGACGGCCGCTGGTGCAGACCGGCTCCCGCCGATTCGGCTCTTATCGGCACTATCCGCCGAGCGCGCGACCATGCGCAACAGAAAACCCCGAAACCGGGTCGGCTTCGGGGTTTTCAAAGTCAAGGTTTGATGCGCGTCGGCAGACGTCAGCCGACGAAAGCGCGTTCGACCACGAATTCGGCGGGCTTGTTGTTCGCGCCCTCGGTCAGGCCGGCTTTTTCCAGCAGGTCCTTGGTATCCTTGATCATGTCCATGGAGCCGCAGATCATGCCGCGGTCGATGGCCGGGTCGAGCGGCGGCACACCGAGATCGGTGAACAGCTTGCCGCTTTCGATCAGATCGGTGATCCGGCCGGTGCGCGGGAAATCCTCGCGGGTGACGGAGGTGTAGTGCACCAGCTTGTCCTTGGCGTATTCGCCGATCAGCGGATCGTTGATGGTCTCGTTGACCAGGTCCTCACCGTATTTCAACTCCGCCACTTCGCGGCAGGTATGGGTCAGGATCACCTGATCGAACTTCTCATACGTGTCCGGATCCCGGATCAGGCTGGCGAACGGCGCGATGCCGGTACCGGTGGAGAACATGTAAACCCGCTTGCCGGGCAGAAGCGCGTCATTGACCAGCGTCCCGGTCGGCTTCTTCTTCATCAGGACGGCGTCGCCGGGCTGAATCTTCTGCAGGACGGAGGTCAGCGGACCGTCCGGCACCTTGATGGAGAAGAATTCCAGTTCCTCGTCCATGCGGGGCTGGCAATGGAATAGGCGCGGTAGAGCGGCTTGCCATCGATCATCAGGCCGATCATGACGAATTCGCCGGAGCGGAAACGGAAACTTGCCGGGCGGGTCATGCGGAACCGGAACAGCCGGTCCGTGTAGTGCTGGACCGTGGTGACTTCCTGAACAAAGACGCCGGCCGGGGCCGCAGCTTCCAGTTCGGCGGGTTTGGCAAGAACATTCATGTGTCGTGCATCTTCCGTAAGTGATGTTTGATCGGTGGCGATTGGGTCCGTTTAGCACCGGTCGTGCATTGACTTGAAGCAATCTGCAACCACGAAACCGCAAAATAGCAAAAAATTCGTTCTTATCGTCCAACTGCGCCGGTTACCGGATGTTCGCCCGCGCGCAACCGGATTTCAGGCCGCGGTCCAGCGCCGTTAATTCACGTTTTATGACATTTCAACGAATACACGGTTTCAGCCGGTTTCTATTTGACAGGCCTACAAAAAAAACCGACCTTACTACAAAACTACAACGCTTCCTCCAGAGGCTTCATATAGGGCAAAGTAAATGTCCGATACGGTTAGAGAAGAAAACGGCCAGACCGTAGCATTGGTTATCCTTGACCGGTTTTCCATGAACGCATTCTCATCGGTCGTGGAACCGTTGAGACTGGCCAACCGCGTGCTCGGCCGCGACTATTATCAATGGAAAACTTATTCACTGGACGGAAATTCGGTCGCGGCGAGCAACGGCTGTGAAATCAAGGCCGATTGTTCTGTCAAAGATCTGCAGGACGCGGACATTACACTTTTATGCACCGGCCTCGATGTGGAACGCCTCCCGCTCGATGCGGACCTGGGCAACCGCCTGCGCCGGCTGAACGCCATGGGCCGGACCTTCGGCGCCATCTGCACCGGTTCGTATCTTCTGGCCCGCTATCACCTCCTGGACGGTCGCCGCTGTACGATTCACTGGGAAAACCTGCGGTCGCTGCGCGAAGAATATCCGCATCTGGACGTCACCGGCGACATCTTCACCATTGACCGCAACTGCATGACCTGTGCGGGCGGTATGGCGGCGCTCGACATGATGCTGCGCCTGATCGCGATCCAGCATGGCGCCTATATCGCCCACGAGGTCGCCGAGGTCGCGCTTTATCAGAATACGCGCGCCGGCGAATCCGCCCAGCGCCATGACATCGAAGCCCGGACCGGCATTTCGAACGAAAAGATCCTCGACTCCATCCGGATCATGGATCTTCACATCGAAGACCCGTTGAGCTGCCAGCAGCTTGCCATGACGGTCAACCTGTCACCGCGCCAGCTGGAGCGCCTGTTCCGCCGCCATTTCAACTGCACGCCGGGCCAATATTACCTGCGCCTGCGCCTGGAAACCGCGCGGGATCTCCTGCGCCGGACCAGCCGGCCCGTTCTCGATGTGGCGCTAGCCTGCGGCTTTGCCTCCACATCGCATTTCACCAAGTGCTACCGGGAACGGTTCCTGTGCACGCCCACGGAAGAGCGTCAGGCCTACCAGTGGGCCAACCGGCCGGCAGGCGGCAAGGCCTCGGGCTCCAAATCCGTGAGACTGGTTTCGAAATAGGCTGCCCTAGAAGAGCAGCGCCTTGACGGCGATGAAGGCGCCCAGAACCAGCAACGCCACATAGAACAGCGTCCGGAACAATCCTTCCGACAGCTGCTTGCGGATGTGCTGTCCCGCATAGAAGCCGATAATGGCCGGTACGACGGCCAGCACGGAAGCGATGCCCATATCCATGGTCATCAGGTTCGTGCCCGACAGGGTCACAACCAGCGCGATCGTGGTGCATAGGAACAGCATCCCCATGGCCTGCACGAACTGGTCGCGTGGCAGTTCCAGGCTTTGCAGGTACATCACGCCGGGAACGGCATAGGACCCGACCATTCCGCTGAGAACGCCGTTCACCGCCCCCGTCACCACGCCGATGCCACGTTCCCGCTCGGGCCGGGTGGTCATGCGCAGACCGAAAAATCCGGTCAGTGCATAGGCCACCAGCACTACGCCCAGAAAAGCGGCCATGAGGGACAGGTCCGCTTCCTTGAGAACCAGCCCGCCCGGCCAGACCAATACGGTGGCGAAAAAGAGAAACGGCCAGATCCGGCGTAAGAGCACCATTGTGTAGCCGCCGGTTGTCGCCTGAAGCACATTGGTGATGAAGGTCGGCGCCAGCATGAGCGTCATGGCCGTCGGCAGGTCCATGATGGCCGTCATCAGGCCAAGACTGACCGTGGGCAGGCCAAGGCCGATAACACCCTTCACCGCTCCAGCCAGAAAAAACACCAATGTCGTTGCCAGAACGATGATCGGATCCGTCATGCGCGGAGCCTAGACGGATTCCCGGAGCAGAGAAAGCCATTCCCCTTCGTCCGTCATCATGCTTTGGTTGCGGTTCGACTCGTCTTTCGGATTGCCTGACCGCCAATTTCCATAAAGGTTGTTTTTCATCATGCCCGCACCCGCCCTCCCCCTTCTGACCAACAGCGATGCCAGGAGCCTTTTCCTGGAGCGCCACGGGCTTGGGGAAACCCCGAAGGGGCCGGCGAAGGGCGACGATCTGAACGCCGTCATCGACAAGCTCGGCTTCGTTCAGGTCGACAGCATCAACACGGTTGCCCGCGCCCATCACATGATCCTGGCGGCGCGGCGACCGGCCTACCGGGAAAAGAACCTGAAGCCGCTCTTGGAAAAACAGCGCTCGCTGTTCGAGCACTGGACCCATGACGCCGCGATCATTCCAACGGAGTTCTTTCCCCATTGGCAGCTCCGGTTCCAACGGGACCGGGAGCGGCTGATTTCCCGCTGGCGCAACTGGCGCCGGGACGGCTTTGAGGAGAAGTTCGAAGCGGTCCTGAAACAGATCAGCGATCATGGCCCGGTCACCTCCGGCGATGTCGGCGGGGACGAGGAACGCAAGAGCGGCGGCTGGTGGGACTGGCACCCGTCCAAGACGGCCCTGGAATTCCTGTGGCGCTCGGGCGCGCTGTCCGTGTGCCGGCGCAACGGGTTTCAGAAGGTCTACGACCTGACCGAGCGTGTCATCCCCGAACCCCACCGCCTGCAGCGGCGCGACGAAGACGAAACCATCGACTGGGCCTGCCGGTCGGCACTGGCACGCCTGGGCTTCGGCACGTCCGGTGAGATTGCGGCCTTCTGGGACCTGATCACCCCGGAAGAAGCAAAACAGTGGTGCAACCGGGCGCAGGCCTCCGGAGACATCCAGGAGGTGGAAGTGACCTGTGCCGACGGTAGAACCGTGCGCAAGGTCTTTGTCTTTCCCGAGACGCTGGCGGAGCTCGAAAACCTGCCAATTCCCCCCGCCCGCGTCCGCATCCTGTCGCCGTTCGATCCGATGCTGCGCGACCGCAAACGTGCCGAACGCCTGTTCGGATTCCACTACCGCATCGAGGTCTTCGTGCCCGAGCCCAAGCGGCAGTACGGCTACTATGTCTTCCCGGTTCTCGAGGGCGACCGGATGATCGGCCGCATCGACATGAAGGCAATGCGCGACGAAGGCAGACTGCATGTGCGCGCCTTCTGGCCGGAACAGGACGTCAGGCCAGCGAAAGGCCGCTTGCAGAAACTCGCTTCTGAACTCGACCGGATCACACGGTTTTCCGGGTGCTCGGCTGTTACCTACGAGCAGGACTGGTTGCGGGAACCTGCGGCAAAGGCCCCTTAACCGATCCGAAATATTCGTATTGAATTCCGCGCTCCATATACTTATTTTCATATTAGTGAATATAAAGGACGGACGAACCCTATGGCCCTGGAACGCATTTTTACCCTGATTGTCGGCTGCATGATCCTGGCAAGCCTTGCGCTTGCCATCTATCACAACATCAACTGGCTCTGGTTCACCGCCTTCATCGGCGCAAACCTGATCCAGTTCTCCTTTACCGGCTTCTGCCCGCTGACGATCATCCTGAAGAAAGTCGGCTTCAAGACCCGCGGCTCGATCGCCTGATCGACCGCAAATGACGGAATTGCCGCTGAAGAGCCCCTGCTCCCCCCCCTCAGGAGTTTGCCCTTGGTCATGGGCCGGCTTTTCGGCGGCAACTGTCCCGCTTACGCCTCAGGCTTCGTCATCGGCTCGGAGATCCGGTGTGCCTGGAACGTGTCCGGCAGCGGCGTGATCTCGATCTGCGAAACGATGCCGGCGTGGGCATAGGGATCGCCTTCGGCAAAGGCCCGGGCCGATGCCTCGTCTTTTGCTTCCAGCACCCCGAAATTACCGTTCGCCTTGCCGTCCGCGCCAAGCGTGGCGGAGCCGATCAGGGACACTTGCCACGCCCTCGCCGCCAGACACCACCCATTCCTTGTGCTCGCCGCGAACAGCTTCGCGTTTTTCGTCCATGCCGTCGTGATGACGGCAGACCATCAGAAAATACATATCAATCCCGCTCAGGCCGCGTTTTCCAGAAGCACCATGCCCGCGCCGGTCATGGATGCAGGCGCATAATAGTGCTTGTGCAGCAAATTGACATGGGGGTTCATCGCCGCGCGCATGACCAGCCACATGATCAGCTCCGCGCCTTCCGAGCCGAACTGCTCGACATAGTCCTCGCGGGTCATGTTGCGATAGGTTTCCGGATCGCTGGCGATGCCGTCGAGCCAGGCCAGATCAGCTTCCCGGTTGATGAAGCCTGCACGCGTACCCTGAAGCTGATGGGACAGGCCGCCGGTGCCCAGGATCACGACCCGCTCGTCGCCCGGCCAGCTTTCGATGGCCTCCCGCAGCACCTTGCCCATTTCCCAGCAGCGCTGCGGGGTCGGGATCGGGTACTGGACGGTATTGACCCAGATCGGCACGATCTTGACCGGCCAATGCTCCGGACGGCCGAACATCAGTTCCATCGGCACCTGCAGACCGTGGTCGACATCGATCTCGCGGCAGACCAGCGGATCGAAATGGCGTTCGACCAGCTTGTCGACGAAATGCCAGGAGAAATCGACGGCGCCTTCGAAGTCGGGAATATCGCGGCGCCCCCAACCTTCGTCGACCGGCTTGTAGGTTTCCGCGACGCCGACGGCGAAGGTCGGCACCCGGTCCAGGAAGAAGCTGTTGCCGTGATCGTTGAAGATCACCACGGCCACATCGGGCTTTGCGTCCCGCATCCAGGCCTTGGCGGCGTCATAGCCGTCGAAGAACGGTTTCCAGTCGGGCGTTTCGGTCAGACCGCGGTCAAGAGCGACGCCGATCGAGGGCACGTGGGACGTGCCGATACCACCAATGATCTCAGCCATTGTTCACCTTCTTTCCAAGCCGTTCGGTCAGGAACTGTTCGTGGGGCATGCCGGCCTGATCCGCACCGATCTGGGTGATCGGCACCGGGTCGACCGCGGAGATTTTCAAAATGAAGAACAGATTGCCGCCGAGACGCACCATCTCGTGCCAGTCGCGCGCCTTGACCGCGGCCTTTTCCTCGTCAGACAGGCCGAACCGCTCGAGATAAGCGTCTTCGTCGGCCTTGAAGGCTTCGCGGTTGGCCGGGTCGCCGAGCGCATTGGCCATCTTGTTGAGCTTGTAGCCCTTGAGCGAGCGCGCCCGATCAAAGAGCGGCGTTTCGGGAATGTTATCTGGTTGTTCAGCCATTGCTCTCTTCTCCAAAAGTCCTGCCGAGCCAGTCCGTGACGGCTTTCACCACGTCATCGGGGCGCTCAACCGGTGCGAAATGGCCGGCATCCTCAATGATGGCCAGTTCGGAATTCTTCGTGGCTGCCTCGATTTCCTCGTGCTGGGCAATCGGGCTCCAGCGATCCTGGCTCGCGGCCACCAGCAAGATCGGACAGTTGAGGTCTTTCAGGTAAGCCGTCGCATTCGGCCGCCCGACAAGGGCCCGTATATGGCTTTCATGGATCTTCGCGTCGGCGCGCAGAACCATGGAGCGCAGCTTGTCCATCAGGTCCGCGTCACCGACACGCCGTTCGTCGATCATCGGCGGCAGCCACTGGTCGGCGAGCTTTTCCATGCTCTCGTCGCCGAGATCGATCATGGCCTGGCGCTTGACTTCCTCGCCCTCGCGTTTGGGACCATGGCCGGTGTTGGCCAGAACCAGCCCCTTCACCCGCTTCGGCGCGAGATGGGCCATTTCCATGGCAACCCGCCCTCCCATGGAATGACCGACGACGATCAGGTCGCCTCGCACCTTTTCCAGGAGGCCACGCGCCATGCCGGAGATCGAGTCGCCCCCGCTCAAATCCGCCTGATACACGGGCATCCGGCCCGCGACCGCATCCGCAAGCGGCTGCCATACGATGTCATCCGAGAGCAGCCCCGGAACGAGTACCAGCGTTGTCATCGGCACGCCCTGTCGAGTGTCAGTTCAATGCGGCACCTGGGGAAAACCTGCACTTTCCATCCTCCTTGAGGCGTGACGTGCATACATTTTTCCACCCAATCAGCCCTCATACAATCAATATGAGCGATTTTGTATACATGCAATCTTGAGGAGTCAAGCAATTGGCGTTGTCGTCAGGACCGCGACAAGCGCGAAATCCGGGAAAGACCCGGGGAATGCGCCGAATTCCGGCCGCGTCGCATCCGTTTAGCCTCGGGTCGCAATTGCGCTTTATGTATACACGCTTTCTCACCTAGCCTGTCAAAAACAAATATGCCAGACCGGATTCTCCCACAGGAAGGTCCGAACGAGCTGAAAAACAGAGGGAGCGTCGGGAAATGACCAGCGATATCGAGATTGCGCGCAAGGCGAAGATGAAGCCGATTTCCGAGATCGGCGCACGGCTGGATATCCCTGAGGACGCGCTGATCCCCTTCGGCAGAACCAAGGCCAAGATTGCCGGAGACTATCTCGCAGGGCTCGACGGCCGCCCCAACGGCAAGCTGATCCTGGTGACCGCCATCAATCCGACACCGGCCGGCGAAGGCAAGACGACCACCACCGTCGGGCTCGGCGACGGTCTGAACCGGATCGGCAAGAAGGCCATGATCTGCCTGCGCGAACCTTCGCTTGGCCCCTGCTTCGGCATGAAGGGGGGTGCTGCCGGCGGCGGCTATGCCCAGGTCGTGCCCATGGAAGACATCAACCTCCACTTCACCGGCGACTTCCACGCCATCACCTCGGCCAACAATCTGCTCGCCGCCCTGATCGACAATCACATCTACTGGGGCAACAAGCTCGAATTCGATCCCCGCCGGATCACCTGGAAACGGGTGATGGACATGAACGACCGGGCGCTGAGGGAAATCGTCTGCTCGCTCGGCGGGGTCGCCAACGGCTTCCCGCGCGAGGGCGGGTTCGATATCACGGTCGCCTCGGAAATCATGGCGATCCTCTGCCTGGCGACGAGCCTTGAGGATCTGCAGCACCGGCTCGGCAATATCATCGTCGGCTACCGGCGCGACCGCACCGCCATCACCGCCCGCGATCTCGAAGCCGACGGCGCCATGACCGTGCTCCTGAAGGAAGCGATCCAGCCGAACCTGGTGCAGACGCTTGAAAACAATCCGGCCTTCATCCACGGCGGCCCCTTCGCCAACATTGCCCATGGCTGCAATTCGGTCGTGGCCACGAAAGCGGCCTTGAAGCTGGCCGACTATGTGGTCACCGAGGCCGGCTTCGGCGCGGATCTGGGCGCGGAAAAGTTCTTCGACATCAAATGCCGCAAGGCGGGTCTCTCCCCGGACGCGGTCGTTATCGTCGCCACCATCAAGGCACTGAAGATGAACGGCGGGGTCTCCAAGGAAGACCTGGGCGCGGAAAACGTCGCCGCCGTCACCAGGGGCTGCGCCAACCTCGGACGCCATATCGAGAACATCAAACAGTTCGGCGTGCCGGCAGTCGTCGCCATCAACCATTTCACGGCGGATACGGATGCCGAAGTCGAGGCGGTCAAGACCTATTGCCGGGATCTTGGCGTCGAAGCGGTTCTGGCCTCCCACTGGGCGAACGGCTCGGCCGGCACGGAAGAGCTTGCCACCCACGTCGCCCGGATCGCCGACAGCGGCACGGCGCAGTTCGCGCCACTGTATGACGACGACCTGTCCCTATTCGAGAAGATCGAGGCCGTGGCCCGGCGGATCTACCGGGCCGAGGAGGTCGTGGCCGACAAGAGCATCCGCGATCAGTTGACGCTCTGGGAAGAGAGCGGCTTCGGCAACCTGCCGGTCTGTATGGCAAAGACGCAATATTCCTTCACTACGGACCCGACCCGGCGCGGCGCCCCGACGGGACACAACATCCCGATCCGTGAAGTCCGCCTGTCGGCGGGTGCCGGATTCATCGTGGCGATCTGCGGGGAAATCATGACCATGCCCGGCCTGCCGAGCGTCCCGGCGGCCAATCACATCGGACTGGATGCAAACGGGCAGATCGAGGGGCTGTTCTAGGGGCACACCGGAATATGCGCTGAGGCAGATCAAAAATCCGCCCTGGCCTTTTTCAGCCGGCCTGCATCAAGTTCGGCAATTCTTCCGTATGGCTCGGAGCTGCTTTGAAAAGCCAAGCGCCGAAAAGCTCGCAATGACGTCGTTGCCAAACACGGTTCGATACTTAACTTCGAACCCGTTGCTTTTCATCAGCCCCTCCAGGAATTGGGTATAGACGATGCCTATCGATTTCAATTTCGAGCCATCCCGCCTGGTGAAGTTGTACCCCGCACCGTCCCAGGTCATATAATAATTCCGCCCGCCTATCCGGGTCATCAACACTGTATCGAGGTCCCAGTTTACAAGCCTCATTTGAATACTAAGCGTATTCAGGGACCACTCCGCCTCACGCAAAAAGTGAACTGATGGGACGCGTGCGCTTCCAAAAAGCCTTCCACCTCGATGGCCGCCGTTCCGATTTCACAGATTCTCCCCTCGTCGGCTTCCCAACGATGCCAGTCCCGATCGGAGGCCAGTGCTCGCGGCTGCAGAATGGCCAACGCAGGACTCACGATTCCGAGGTCCGGTTTCAAAGAAATAGCTTTGGAACGTTCAATCAATTCTTCTGATACGTAGCCGGTCGTCTGAATGGATAATTTCCGCTGTAATAGGGTCACTTGAACCTCGAAACTGGTATCAGCTTCGAATTCCTGGTCGGTCAGTTGAGAAATGTAAGCCACGACGGAGCTTTTGCCGTATTTCTCAAAAACCTTTTCCTGTTGTTCAAATGGCGTAAAGGGCGCATCCCGCTTCAGAAGTTCAGTTACCTGCTCCTTGGTCAGGAACCCGGTTGCCGGATATCCGTGTTCGGTCTGAAAGGCTTCCACAGCCATAATAGCTTCCATCCGATACGAGAAATCCGTTATCGGTTCAGGCGATTTGACAAATCCGGCGTCATACAAGGCCCTATAGAGCGCTGTTTTGGTTTCTATCGACAGCGCAAGCGTTTGCCAGTCTCCCCGTCCCCGGAAACTGCCGTCCGGGTTCGATTTTATGCCAAGCACTCTTTCCCTCTGGATCCTGCTTCGCTCCCATGGCGTCGGCTCACCCGGGTCGGCCAGTAAATCCTTAACCTGCTCCTTCGACAAATAACCCGTTTGAGGAGCCCCTCGTGAAGCCTGATATCGGCTGACGGCCGCGCGAACGCGACTGCTGGAAAAATCGGTCGAAATAACGCTTTTTCTTATCAAGCCGCGATTGTAGAGCGCGCGAAAAAGCATCCCCTTTTGCGCCTGAGTGTAGCCGGCCTTTTGCCAGATACTGAACGGGTGAGGCTTTGCGGACTTGCCATTTCCTGCCGACGAGGATTTTGGGACCACTTCCCATGGGAAAGGCGGCCCGGCGACCTGTCGCAAGACTGCCATTTGCCCTTCACTTAAATAACCGGTTGCAGCAGCGCCGATCGATGACTGGTAGCTTTTGACCGCGCGTATCGTGTTCAGGCGAAGCAGAAAGTCCGGTATCGGGATCTCTTCATTGGCGTATCCCAGTCTGATCAATCCCCGGTAGGCCTCCTGCTTCTCCAGAAGGCTGAGGCCCAGACCAGCAAAGGCCTTCCGGGCGTTATCGACCTCTTCCCTGGTTGCCGCGGTCGCTCCGCTTTTGGCCAAAGGCGCTGGTTGATCGACTGCTGCCCCGTCCGCCGAAGCTGCAAGACAGGTTCCTGTGAGAAGACAGGCAAGGAGGGTAAACGTCGCTTTGGAAAGATTGCTCTGGACCGTCTTCATGCCTGGCACCCACTCAATCAGAAACTGCAAATGCGAATATAAACCACTCCCACAGATACTTTGCAGCGACAACCCCACCGCCCTGTCGCTGCCACGACTTGGCATGCGGATCGTCGGGTCCGGGTTCGCCTATCCCGGCACCGCCGGCACGTCCCGGCGCAGGTCGGGTTCGTCATGGATGAAGGTCACGTTCAGGGTCAGGCGGACTTCCTCGTCTTCGCTGCGCCCATTCTTGCCCAGATCGTCCAGTTTCGTGGCGCTGTCGTCATCGAGCGCAATGCCGGTGTCCCGGACGGACTCCCGGAACAAGCCCAGGGCCGAAGCCGGCAGAACCAGCCGGAACGTGGTCGCGATGTTCGAGAACAGGGAATGGCCCTCGACCCAGCCACCGGCCTTCAGGATCGCATCGTTGAGTTCGCTCATGACCACATGTCGGTTTTGCCGGGTGACGCCGGACAGCATGACAATGCGAGGCCTCATGATTCCGGCTCCTTTTCGGGTAAGCGCTAGCGCTTGCGTCACTCGCTAACGCCACAAAACCTATACCTGATTTCAGACCCTGTCGCAGGTGCGACTTGAGATGTCGTTTTAAAGATATTGGAAATAGCCGCTCGAATTCATTGTCGATCAAATACATTGCCGCAGCCGTAGTGGAGTTGCCATGTCTGACGATGATATCGACCTTGCCAGCCTTTCCGACGACGAACTCGTCGAGCAGATGCATGACGACCTGTACGACGGCCTCAAGGAGGAGATCCAGGACGCGGTCAACATTTTGCTGGAGCGCGGCTGGGCACCCTACGACATCCTGACCAAGGCGCTTGTCGAAGGCATGCGCATCGTCGGCGTCGACTTCCGGGACGGCATCCTGTTCGTGCCCGAAGTGCTGCTGTCGGCCAACGCCATGAAAGCCGGCATGGGCATCCTGCGGCCGCTGCTGGCGGAGACCGGCGCCCCCAAGGTCGGCAAGATGGTGATCGGCACCGTCAAGGGCGACATCCACGACATCGGCAAGAACCTCGTCTCCATGATGATGGAAGGCGCCGGCTTCGAGGTGATCGACCTCGGCATCAACAACCCGGTCGAGAACTATCTCGCGGCCATCGAGGAACACCAGCCGGACATCGTCGGCATGTCTGCACTGCTGACCACCACCATGCCCTACATGAAGGTCGTGATCGACACCATGAAGGAACAGGGCCTGCGCGACGATTATATCGTCCTCGTCGGCGGCGCGCCGCTCAACGAGGAATTCGCGGACGCCATCGGCGCCGATGGCTATTGCCGGGATGCGGCCGTGGCGGTGGAAATGGCCAAGGATCTGATCGCCCGCAGGCACAACATGCTTGCCGGAAAAGCCTGACACGAACCCAGGAGGCGACCGAATGGCCTCCAGCGTACCGCTTTTTCCTTTTGAGCCGGAGCCGGCACCGCTCCGGAAGATCGGACGCGTCCTGGTGATCGCCTGCGGCGCCCTTGCCCGCGAGATCAAGGCGATCCGTGAACTGAACGGGTTCGATCATATCGACCTGACCTGCCTGCCTGCCCAGCTGCACAACACGCCGGAGAAGATTCCGGAGGCCGTACGCGCGGCCATCCTGCAGAAACGGGACATCTACGACGAGATCCTGGTGGCCTATGCCGATTGCGGCACCGGCGGACTGCTGGACAAGGTTTTGGAAGAAACCGGCGCAAAGCGGATCGGCGGCGCCCATTGCTACGCCTTCTTCACCGGGCTTGAGGCCTTCGACGCCCTGGAAGAAGACCAGCTCGGCACCTTCTACCTGACCGACTTCCTGGCCCGGCATTTCGAGACCATGGTGATCGCCCCGCTCGGCCTGAACTGGCACCCCCACCTGCGCGATATCTACTTCGCCCACTATACCCGCGTGCTTTACCTCGCCCAGACCGACGATCCGAAACTCGAGGACGCCGCGCGCACGGCTGCCGAGCGTCTGGGGCTGGCGTTTGAAATGCAGAAGACGGGATACGGGATGCTGGAGACGTTTCTGCGCGAGAGGACGGCGGGATAGACCGAAAAATCCCGCGTCGCATTTCCACCTAGCCGTGCCGGTTTCCCGCGTCTTGAAACCTGCTCTTCTGGCAATCATGAGCATCGAAAGGACGCTCTCCCATGGCGCAGAAGATCATCGTTTACTGGCGGGATATCCCGTCGCAGGTGCTGGTAAAGCAGGGCCGAAAGGCCGCGCGGCGCGAGTTGCCGGCCGTCTTCATGGAAACGGTCGACGCCTGCGCAATGCGGGTCGGGGCGAAGGATACGGACGCCTATCTGGCGGAGTGGCGGCGGAGCGATCCCGTCGATGTCTCCGACGACCTGGAAAGCGAAGCGGATGCGGCGGCCGAAGCGCTTATTGCCGCCTATCCGAAAGACAGATTGAAAGACCTCATGGCACGGGAAGGCTTTGAGCCTTCCTCTGCCGATATTTCCTCCTGAGCCCCAAGGGACAGCCATGACACGCACCGTCGTTGCCTCTGCCACCAGAGAAATCATCATCGGCTTCGACCAGCCGTTTTGTGTCATCGGAGAACGGATCAATCCGACCGGGCGCAAGAAGCTGGCCGCGGAAATGATCGCCGGAAACTTCGACACGGTCGAAGCCGATGCCCTTGCCCAGGTCGCGGCCGGCGCCACCATGCTCGACGTCAACGCGGGCGTGACGGCGGTCAATCCGAACGAGACAGAGCCGCCGCTGCTCGTTAAAACTCTTGAGATCGTTCAAGGACTTGTGGACGTTCCCTTGTCCATCGATTCATCCGTGACGGCCGCCATCGAAGCGGGCCTCAAGGTCGCCAAGGGCCGTCCGCTGGTGAACTCGGTCACCGGCGAAGAGGAAAAGCTGGAAGCGATCCTGCCGCTCTGCAAGAAGTACGACGTGCCGGTGGTCGCCATCTCCAACGACGAGACCGGCATTTCCGAAGATCCGGACGTGCGCTTTGCGGTTGCCAAGAAGATCGTGGAACGGGCCGCAGACTACGGCATTCCGGCCCATGACATCGTGGTCGATCCGCTGGTGATGCCGATCGGCGCCATGGGCACAGCCGGCCAACAGGTGTTCGCCCTGCTCCGCCGCCTGCGCGAGGAGCTGAAGGTCAACACCACCTGCGGCTTGTCCAACATCTCCTTCGGCCTGCCCCACCGCCACGGCATCAACGCCGCCTTCATCCCAATGGTGGTTGCCTCGGGCATGACCAGCGCGATCATGAACCCCTGCCGCCCGCAGGAAATGGAAGCGGTGCGCGCGGCCAACGTGCTTGCCGGTCACGACCCCAATTGCGGCGAATGGATCATGAAGTATCGTGACTATACCCCTGCAGCAGCGGGCGCCCCGGCACCGGCGGAAGCTCCCTCGGCCGGCGGCCGGCGGCGCGGCGGACGCGAAGGCCGTCGCCGGAGCGCGGGCGTCTGAACGATTTGAACAGTCGAGAACGAGCAAAGCTCAGATGACCGAGACGAAAAATCTGGCGAAGGTCGTCTTCCAGCCGAGCGGCCGGCGGGGCACGTTTCCCGTCGGTACGCCGCTGCTCGATGCTGCCCGCTCCCTCGGGGTTTATGTGGAATCGGTCTGTGGCGGGCGCGGCATTTGCGGCCGCTGCCAGATCTCCGTGTCTGAGGGCACGTTCGCCAAGGAAGGCCTGACCAGTGCGGCGGACCACCTTGCCGGCGAGACCGAGGCGGAAACACGCTACCGGGGCCTGCGCAACCTTGCTTCCGACCGGCGTCTGTCGTGCCAGGCGAAGATCACCGGAGATCTTATCGTCGATATTCCGACAGACGCCCAGACCAACCGGCAGGTGGTGCGCAAGCGCGCCGAGGTCCGGGCGATCGAGCCGAAGTCGTCGATTTCGCTTACCACGGTCACCCTAGCCGAACCTGACATGGAGACCCCGCGCGGCGATGCCGACCGGCTGCGGGACGCGCTGATTGAAAAGACGGGCCTGTCCGGCTTGACCCTGGATACGGCCCTGCTCGCCTCGGTTCAGGCGACCTTGCGCGCCGGTCACTGGACGGTGACGGCGGCGATCCATCAGGACAACACCTCAGGCCCGATGGTCACCGCGCTCTGGCCGGGAGAAAAGACCACCGTTTACGGCCTTGCCGTCGATATCGGGTCGACGACCATCGCGGCCCATCTCTGCGATCTTCAGACCGGCCGCACGGTTTCCTCTGCCGGCACCTCCAATCCTCAGATACGGTTCGGCGAAGACCTGATGTCGCGGGTCTCCTATATCCAGATGAACCCGGAAAAACTGCCGGACCTCACCAAGGTGGTGCGAGAGGCGATCAACGCGCTGGTCGGCAAGCTCGTCGGCGATGTGGGCGCGGAGCGCTCGGACGTGCTCGACGCGACCTTCGTCGGCAATCCGGTGATGCATCACCTGTTTCTCGGCATCAGCCCGGTGGAACTCGGCGGGGCGCCGTTCGCGCTCGCGGTCTCCGACGCCTTCACCCTGCCCGCTCGAGATCTCGACCTGGACCTCAATCGCGGCGCGCGGGTCTACATGCTGCCCTGCATTGCCGGTCATGTCGGCGCCGATGCCGCGGCGGCCACCCTGTCCGAAGCGCCTTACAAACGGGACGACATCACCCTGTTGGTGGATGTAGGCACCAACGCGGAAATCGTGCTCGGCAACAAGGATCGGCTACTCGCGGCCAGTTCCCCGACCGGACCCGCGTTCGAAGGGGCTGAAATCTCCTCCGGCCAGCGGGCCGCGCCCGGCGCCATCGAGCGTCTGCGGATCGATCGGGACACCCTGGAGCCGCGCTTCAAGGTGATCGGCCTCGACGAATGGTCCGACGAGCCGGGTTTTGCGGAAAAGATCGACCAGGTGGGCGTCACCGGCATCTGCGGTTCCGGCATCATCGAGGCGGTGGCCGAAATGTACCTCTCCGGCCTGATCACCGAGGACGGTGTCATCGACGGCGCCATGGCGGAACGCACCGCTCGTATCGTGCCCAGGGGCCGGACGTTTTCCTATGTGATCGCAACGGATGGCATCGAGATTTCCATTCTTCAGACCGACATTCGCGCGATCCAGCTTGCCAAGGCCGCTCTTTATGCCGGGGTGAAGCTGTTGCAGGACAAGCTCGGCACCAGCCGGATCGACCGGATCCGTCTTGCAGGCGCCTTCGGCAGTTACATCGACCCGACCTATGCCATGGTGCTGGGCCTTATTCCGGATTGCCCGATCGACGGCGTCGCCGGGGTCGGCAACGCGGCCGGGACCGGCGCGCGCATGGCGCTCATGAACACCGATTACCGGCGCGAGATCGAGCAGACCGTGCGGGAGATCGAAAAGATCGAGACCGCGCTGGAACCGAAATTCCAGGAGCATTTCGTCAATGCAATGGCCCTACCGAACAAGGTCGACCCGTTTCCGAACCTGCGCGAAGCCGTGGCCCTACCGAAACGTAAGCTCCAGGCCGGTGGCGATGCGAGCGGCGGGCGCAGGCGGCGGCGCCGGGGCTAACGCCCCTCCCCGTCAATGCCCGCCCAGCGCGCCGGTAACGATCTGGAAGCCGGCGATACCGGTACAAATCAAAGCACCCACAAAACCCCACCAGCGGAAGCGGTGAAGCGTCCTGTCGTCAAGTCGGCTACCGAGGCGAAACAGCGACAGGTTGACCAGGGCAAAGACGGCAAGCGTCACCAGGCTGGTTGCTTCGGCCAGCCGCACCAGGGGGAAGGCAAGCCCAAGCACGAGGATGACGATCGTCACCACCAGTGTCGCCCGTCCGGGCGTTTGCCGGGCCGCGCCGACCTTGGCAAACCACTTCGGCGCGATCCCGTCGCTGGCCATGCCGTAGAGCACCCGGCTGACCATGACGATCTGCACCAGGATGCCGTTGATCATGGCAATGGCCGCGGCGGCTGCGACGGGTTTGCCGGAAAAGCCGGTGATCTGCTGGAAAAGCTCCGCCATCGGTGCGGCAGAGCCTGCGACCGCGTCCCTGTCCGGCGCCATGACGGCAACCACGGACAGGAGCAGATAGAGCACGACCGTGATGCCGAGCGTCCAGAAGATGGCGCGTGGTGTGGTCCGCTCCGGATTGACGGTCTCCTCGGCCATATTTTCGATGTCCTCGAAGCCGACGAAGGCGAAAAATGCCAGAACGCCGCCTGACAGGATGCCGGCGAGCAGGGTTCCCTCCAACGGGGGAACGAACGAAGGCGCCCAGTTCGGAACGGCCGCAATCAAAGGTGCGCCGAAGATGATGACAACGGCGAGCGTTCCCACTTCCAGAAACGTGATCAGCCCGGCGAAGAGCACGCTCTCGCGCACGCCGAGCCAGGCGACCGCCGCCAGTCCGCACACGACCGCAGCAAGCAGAATATCCTGCGGCAAGGGCACCAGGGTCTGCATGTAGCCGGCGAAGGCAAGGGCGATCACGGCGCTGGAAATCGTGCCGGTCGCGCAGACGCCATAGCCGACAAGCTTTCCGGGGAACGTGCCGAGCCCGCGATGAACGAACACAGCCTCCCCTCCGGCCTTGGGGAACCGGCTGACCAGAAGCGCATAGGAAACCCCGGTAACACCGGCGATCAGGCCGGCCAGCAGGAAGGACAGCGGCGCATAGCTGCCGGCCAGCGTCAGGATCTCGCCGATCAGCGCAAAAATACCCGCGCCGACGGTCACGCCGACACCGTAGAAGACCAGCCACGGCAGGGTCAGGGCCCGCCTCAGGGTCGCCGGTTTTGATTCCGCCTCGTTCATGCGGCTATTTATGCAGACGCGCCCGGCGGAAGTCGATAAGTCCCATTGCTAACGGTCGAAATCGTCGAACTGCCACATCCGCTGCTGCCAGATCTTTTCGCCGATCAGGCAGTCGTAGGGCTCTTCCTTGAAGAGCTGCGCCGGGATCACCCGCGGCTGCGGCTGCTCCACACCGCCGATCTCCAGCACCAGCTTGCGCCGCACGGCCTCGGGAAATTCCTCCCATTCGGTCACCGGAATGACGAAACTGCCCGGTCCTCCGGTCACGCAGCGATGATAGTAGACATCCAGATCCGGAATGTTGAAGGCCGACCCCATGCCGCTCGAGGTCATCAGCGGCAGGCCATTGATGATGATGCCCTTGGCCACGGCCTTGTCCCGTTCCTCGGTGACCGGGATCCCCTGATTGTTCGGGCCGTCGCCGGAGATATCGATCACCCGCCGGTCCGCTGAAAAAGGCACTGTCTCAAGCCGCCTTACGCCCTCCCGTATCGCGCCCGACAGGGAGGTCCGGCGCGCGCCCATGCTGTTTTCCGACAGAAGCAGAGCCGCGATCGCCTCCGCGTCCGCCTGGTTTTCGATCAGCGTCCAGCCGACGATCTCATGGACGTAACTGTCGGCGGCCCCATTCGTAGAGGGTGACGGCGATCCGGCCGTAGACGCCGTCCCGGATCGCCCGGACGACTTCGGGACTGGCAATGGCTGCTGCATAGCCTTTTCGCTGGATCCGCAGCTCCTCGTAGGACATGGAACGGGAGACATCGACCGCGATCACCAGCGCGACATCGACGCGCTCCTGCGCCCGCGCGGACGGCAGGAAGCAGAGGAAAAGCAGCAAGGCGCCGGCAAGCGGCCCGACATATCCCGAAATACGCATGGTTTAGCGTAAATCAGGCAGGCCTGTTCCGCCTAGAGGCAATCGTTCAGATACCCGATAACGCCTTCGTTATCAGGCGTCCCGGCGGCGCCGGCGCCGGGCGTTTCTGTCGTCTCCACCGGAAGGATTTGCGGGCGGCGACACGAGCGGCCCGATCCTGTCGAGGATCTGCTCCAGGGACGGTCTTGCCCCTCCCGGGTGACTGTCCATCGCCTGCCGCATGGCGGCGATATGACCGGCGGAGGTGCCGCAGCAGCCGCCGATGATCCGTGCACCGGCATCGATCGCCATGCGGGTGTAGTCGGCCATCAGATCCGGCGTTCCGGTATAGACGACTTCATCGCCCCGGATCTGGGGAATGCCGCAGTTTCCCTTGGCAACGACGATGGCTTCCGGATCGGCTTCGGTGATTTCCAGGATCGCGGCCAGGAGGTCGGAGGCCCCGACCCCGCAATTGGAGCCGATGGCGACCGGTGTGCAGGCAAATTCGGATTTCAGCGTGCCGAGCCCCTTCGGCGGCAGACCCATCATGGTCCGGCCGGCGGTGTCGAAGCTGGCGGTGATGACCAATGGCAGCCCGCAGTCCTGCGCGGCCTCGGCCGCCGCCTTCATTTCTTCCGCGGCCGACATGGTCTCAACCCAGAGAATATCCGCGCCGCCTTCGACCAACCCTTCGATCTGTTCGCGAAAGGCTTCGACCGCGTCTTCGTGGCTCAGGGCGCCGAGCGGCTGAAACAGTTCGCCCGTCGGTCCGATGGAGCCCGCGATCAGGATCTCACGGTCCGCTTCTTCGGCCACCTCACGCGCAAGACGGACGGCAGCCGCGTTCAGTTCCTTCACCCGACCTTCCGCGCCATGCAGCTTCAGCCGGTGCCGGTTGGCGCCGAAGGTGTTGGTCAGGATGATATCGGACCCGGCCTCGACGAAACCGCGATGCAGCGTCTTGATCTTGTCCGGTTCCTCGACGTTCCAAAGCTCGGGCGCATCGCCGGAAACGAGCCCCATTTCAAACAGGGTCGTCCCCGTCGCACCATCGGCCAGAAGCGTGCCTTTTTCGGCCAGCAGTTTTTCGAATTTGGACATAGAGGCTGTCTTTCCCGACTTGCCGGTTATGTAGAGTTTTCCGCTTGCTCCCCTCTCCCCCCTTGAGGGGGAGATGTCGGCGAACGCCGACAGACGGGGGTGAACCGGTACCGCATATTCCGAAACCCCGAGTTTGCCGAGAGGCTGATACCCCCCTCTGTCTCCTGAAGGAGACATCTCCTCCTCAAGGGGGGAGACGGGAGTTCGTCGAAAAACAGTATACCCTTGAACTTTCCGATCAGGAGCGCGGTTTCAGGTTTTCCGGGTCATAGAGCGGCGTATAGCCGACGGCGACCACTTCGACCGGATAGGTTTCGGAGAAATATTCTACGTTCAGTTTGCGGCCGACCTGGCAATAGGCCTGCGGCAGGTAGGCAAGCGCGATGTTCTTGCCAATGGTCGGGCCATAGGCGACCGAGGTCGTGTAGGACAGGCGGCCGAGTTCATCGACCAGCGTCTTGCCGGTGTCCGGATCCATGACCGGCATGGCACCGACCGGATACCGCTTCACGCCGCTGGCGTCGGTGTTTTCCGTCATCACCAGGGTGCAGAGCATGGCGGACTGCTTATCGCGCGCCTTGTACTCGACGTGCTTCGCCTTGCCGCGGAAGTCGGCTTCCTTGACCTTGGGACGGGCCAGATCGCTTTCGATCAGATTGTACTGGGTCAGGAGATCGGCATTCTGGAGGCGCAAGCTCTTCTCCATGCGGCGCGAGTTGGCATAGGTCTCCACGCCGACGGCCATGACGCCGATTTCCCGAAGGGCATCCCAGACGGCCAGGCCGTCCTCATATTTCATGTGCAGTTCCCAGCCCTGCTCGCCCACGTAGGACAGGCGGAACGCGGAGACTTTCTTGCCTGCGATTTCGATCTCCTTGATCGCGGCGAAGGGGAAGTTTTCCGGATCGAGGCCGGCCGGATCGGCCACCACCTTCTTCAGGTTTTCCCGGGCGTTCGGGCCCCAGATGCCGATGGTCGTGTATTGCTCGCTCACATCGGTGACGGTGACATCGAAGCCCTTATCCTCGGCGATGCGCTTGACGTAATGGTAATCACGCGGACCGGCATCGGCGCCGTCGACGACCCGGCAGCGGTCGGCCATGCGGATCACCGTCAGGTCGGCGCGCACCATGCCCTCGTCGTCGAGGAAGTGGGTGTAGATGCCCTTGCCGATGTTGTTGTCGCCGCCGATTTTGGCCGCGCACAGCCATTCCATCAGCGCGACATGATCCGGGCCTTCCACGTCGAACATATAGAAGTGCGACAGGTTGATGATGCCGCAGTCCTCGCTCAGCGCCAAATGCTCGGCGTTGGAGACGCGCCAGAAATGACGGCTGTCCCACTCGTTTTCGCGCACCGGAACCTTGTCGCCGTATTTCTCAAGCAAATGCTCGTTGGCCGCGTATCCATGGGCCCGCTCCCAGCCGCCGAGCTCCATGAAGTGGCCGCCAAGTTCGACTTCCCGCTCATAGAACGGCGAGCGCTTGACGTTCCGGCCCGTTGCATAGGGCTCGCGCGGGTGGATTGCCGGGAAGTAGATCTTCTGGGCAGCCTCATAGCAGCGGCCCTCGATGAATTTCTCTTCCAGCTGGTGCTGGTAGAAGCGCGCGTAGTCGATCGACGCGTGGTCGATTTCCGTGCGACCGTCAGTGATCCAGTCTGCGATCAGCTTACCGTAACCCGGGCCGTCCTTGACCCAGATGGCCACGCAGTACCACAGACCGCGCACCTTCTGGCTTTCGCCGCAGGACGGGCCGCCGCCGGCCGAGACCTGTAAAAGGCCGTTGAAGGAATGGCCTTCGTTGTAGCCGAGTTCGCCCAGGATCGGCGTCAGTTCCATGGCGCGCTCGAGCGGCTCGATGACCTGTTCCATCTCCAGATCGCGCTGGGACGGCGACAGACGCGCCACATCCTTCTCCAGAAGATCGCGCGGGTGGCACATGCGCGGATTGTCGGTTTCGTAATAGCCCCATTCGATCTGACCGCCTTCGGTCGTCTTCGGATCGCCGGTGTCGCGCATGTAGGCGGAGTTGCCCTGGTCCCGCATGAGCGGAAAGCCGATTTCCTTGCCCGTGCCGGCGAACTCGTTGTACGGACCGAAGAAGGTGAGCGGGTGGTCGACCGGCATGACCGGCAGGTCCTCGCCGACCATCTCGGCGATCAGACGGCCCCAGAGCCCGGCGCAGACGATGACATGGTCGGCCATGATCGTGCCGCGATGGGTGACGACCCCCTTGATGCGGCCGTCCTCTACCAGGAGCGACTTTGCGGGCGTATTGGCAAAGACCTTCAGCCTGCCGCTCGCCTCACCGGCGTCGACCAGCTTGCCGGCAACTGTCTGCGAGCGCGGGACGACGAGGCCGGCATCAGGGTCGAACATGCCGCCCTGGACCATGTCTTCCTCGATCAGCGGGAATTTCTCCTTGATCTCGGCCGGATCGACGAGACGGACATTGGTGCCGAAGGCCTTGCCGGAGGTCACTTTGCGCTTGATTTCCTCCATCCAGGCGTCGTCGCCGGTGCGCGCGACCTCAAGGCCGCCGATCCGGGCGTAGTGGCCCATCTTCTCGAAGAATTCGATGGAATACTGGGTGGTCCAGACGGAGAGATAGTCGTGGCTGGTCGTGTAGCAGAAATCGGAGGCGTGCGCCGTCGACCCGATGTCGGTCGGAATGCCGGACTTGTCGATGCCGACGATATCGGTCCAGCCGCGTTCGATGAGGTGATGCGCCACGGAAGCCCCGACGATGCCGCCCAGACCGACGATGACGACTTGTGCCTTGTCAGGAAATGCTGACATCTTTCATTCCTTTTCCAAAGACCGGACGCGAAGCGCCGGAAGCTCACCATCGATTACCAACGATACGCGCAGCAGAATGCTACTCCAAGGCATTGCGCATCCATGCGGCACCGTCTGCCAACCGTTCCCGTTTTGACGGCAGCCTAGGTTGGGACGCGACAACCCAAATGCGGCAAGCCGACATGCTCTGTCGTCAAGGCGCCATCGGCCCAAATGCGCGCTGGCCAGGGCACCGCCCCAGGTGACGTTTTTAGGAAAGGCTGAGACGGATACGGACAGAGGTGATAAACCCGTCTCGCGCACACTCGCAGTCCCTCATTCGAGTAGCCAAAGGGAGGCTCAATCATGTCCGATGCCGCAGTATCCGCGGGACGCCGCGGGAGATCAGCCCGCCGAGAACGCCGGATGTCCGGATCAGGCGGTGTCGGCGCTCCCTACATCACGCGAAACATCCCGTTCTACGATGTCCTGAGCGACGAAGGCGCGGAGAAGATCGAGGCCAACACCGACCGTATTCTGGCGGAAATCGGTCTGGAATTCCGTGAAGACCCGGAGGTTCTGGGTATCTGGAAGGCGGCCGGTGCAGAGGTTGACGGCGAGCGGGTCCGCTTCCCCAAAGGCATGCTGCAGGAACTGGTCAAGACGGCGCCGGCCCAATTCACCCAGCACGCGCGCAATCCGGCCCGGAGCGTGGAAATCGGCGGCAACAATCTGGTGTTCGCGCCGGTCTACGGCCCTCCCTTTGTCACGGATCTCGACAACGGCCGGCGCTACGGCACGATCGAGGATTTCCGCAATTTCGTGAAGCTGGCCTACATGTCGCCGTGGATGCACCACTCGGGCGGCACCGTTTGCGAACCGGTCGACCTGCCGGTGAACAAGCGCCATTTCGACATGGTCTATTCCCACATCAAATATTCCGACAAGCCGTTCATGGGCTCCGTCACGGCACCGGAACGAGCCGAAGATTCGGTGAAGATGGCGCAGATCGTGTTCGGCGAGGAGTTCGTCGACCAGAACTGCGTGATGATCCAGCTGATCAACGCCAATTCCCCGCTTGTGTTCGACGCCACCATGCTCGGCGCTCTCAAGGTCTATGCGCGCGCCAACCAGGCCTGCATCGTGTCGCCCTTCATTCTGGCCGGCGCCATGAGCCCGGTCACCGTCGCCGGCACCCTGTCGCAGGTCCTCGCCGAGGCGCTGGCCGGTTGTGCCCTGACCCAGCTTCTGCGGCCCGGCGCACCGGTCGTCTTTGGTGCCTTCGTCAGTTCCATTTCGATGCAATCGGGTGCGCCGACCTTCGGCAGCCCGGAAGGCACGCTGCTTCTGAACGGCGCGTCCAAGCTGGCCCGGAGGCTCAATCTGCCGTTCCGGTCCGGGGGCTCCTTCACGGCTTCCAAGGTGCCGGATGCCCAGTCTGCCCAGGAATCGGCCCAAACGATTACCGCCACCGTCCAGTCCGGGGTGAATTTTGCGCTTCATGCGGCCGGTTGGCTCGAAGGCGGCCTGTGCTCGTCTTACGAGAAGTTCATCCTCGACGCCGACCAGCTCGGCATGATGCATGTCCTGGCGAGGGGAATCGACCTTTCCGACGAGGCCATGGCCATGGATGCGCTTCAGGAAGTCGGGCCGGGCGGCCACTTCCTCGGAGCCGCGCATACCCAGCGCAACTTCGAAAGCGCGTTCTACCGCTCGTCGATCGCCGACAACAATTCCTACGAACAATGGCTGGCAGACGGCGAACTGGATGCGGCCCGGCGCGCCAATCGAATCTGGAAGGAACAACTGGCGGCCTACGGCGGTCCGGAGCTCGACCCGGCCATCGATGAGGCCCTTCAGGATTTCATGGCCAATCGAAAAGCATCTTTTCCGGACAGCAACGTTTAATCGCCCTTCCAGCGCATTTCAGAGCGGTTGCCTGGACACCCGATGGTTCCAGACAACGCCAGTCCTCCACAATGGCGCCTTCTAGGCAGTGGAAACTCTTGCAAGTCTCCGCTAGGCTTATTAAACACCGCCGGTATGCCTGCGGTGCAGCATTGGCCGTGAGCCATTAATCGAGAGGCGAGTGCCCTAAGGGCAACTCATGGAGGGTGGTTAATAAAAATGCATAGCGCGCGCTGCGTTCCACTCACCTTATTCGTATTCCCATCGATCGCTGGTTACGGCGAAATACGCTGAAGGTTGCTCAGTGGCTTCTTTACATTCAAATATTGATATCGTCGGTTATGCGAGCAGGTTGCCGGGCGCAAACACTTCGGAAGATTTCTGGACGCTGCTGCGCGACGGAAAATGCGCCGTCACATCGGTTTCAAACGACAGATGGCCGCTGGCCCGCTTCGGACACCCTGACAAGTCCTCCTCCGGCAAGAGCTATACCTGGGCGGCCGGCCAGCTCGATGACGTCTGGGGTTTCGATCCCTCTTTTTTCGGTATTTCTCCGCGCGAAGCGCTCCAGATAGACCCGCAGCAGCGCCTGTTGCTGCAACTGGTCTGGGAAGCGCTCGAACACGCCAATATTCCGCCTAGCGACCTGGCAGGGACCACGACCGGCGTTTATGTCGGCGCCTCATCGCTCGACTATCACCACAGGTTCATCGGCGACCCGGCGACCGCCGACATGCAATTCATGACCGGCAACACGCTGTCGATCGTGTCGAACCGCATTTCCTACATCTATGACCTGCGCGGCCCGAGTTTCACGGTCGATACCGCCTGCTCCTCTTCCCTGGTCGCGCTGCATGAAGCGATTTCCGCCATCGAGAGCGGCCAGATCGATACCGCCATCGTTTGCGGCGTCAGCCTGCTGTTGAGCCCCTTCGCCTTCATCGGCTTCTCGCGTGCGACGATGTTGTCTCCGACAGGTCTCTGCCAGGCGTTCGATGCCAACGGCGACGGCTATGTGCGCTCCGAAGGCGGCGTTGCCATCGTGCTGCGTTCCAAACCGGGCCAAAGCGCTCAATGGCGCACGAAGCCATGCGAAGATCCTGGCGTCCGGCATCAATGCCGACGGCCGTACAGTCGGCCTGTCCCTGCCCTCGCCCTATGCGCAAGCGGATCTGCTGCGTGAAATGTACGACGGCCTGGGGATCGACCCGAATGCGCTCGCCTTTGTGGAAGCGCACGGCACCGGAACCCGCGTCGGCGATCCCGCGGAAGCCGACGCCCTGGGCAAGGTCATCGGCCAGAAACGCTCCGACGTCCTGCCGATCGGGTCTGTCAAGACCAACGTCGGCCACCTGGAGCCGGTGTCAGGCCTCGTCGGACTGGTCAAATCGCTTCTGGCGCTGAAGCATGACACACCTGCCGAAATCGCTGCATTTCAACACGCCCAATCCAGACATCCCCTTCGAGGAGCTGAACCTCAAGGTCGCAAGCGAACAGATCGCGCTTGCCCGCTCCGACAAGCCGCGCCTTGCCGGGATCAACTCGTTCGGTTTCGGCGGCACCAATGCACATACGGTGATCGCGGACGGCGATCCGGAACCGGTGGCGGACGACGCGGTTTCACCTTCCGCTCCGCTGGTCCTGTCCGCCCGGTCCAAGGATGCTCTGAAGGAGTTGGCCGTACGATATCGCGATCGGCTGAAGGATGCGGGACGTCGGAGACGCCGCACGCGTGACGGTTTCCGCCGCCCATGCGCGTGAGCTCCTGGCGCAGCGTCTTGTCGTTTCCGGCGACACGCCGGACAGCCGGCTGGCGTCCCTTGAGGCGTTTCTTGCCGAAGTGGATGCACCCGAGGCGATCGCCGGCGAGGCGCTCAAGCCGAAGGAGAAGATCGGCTTCGTCTTTTTCCGGCAACGGTTCCCAGTGGGCCGGCATGGGCCAGGAAGCCTACCAGAAAGACGAAACCTTCCGTCTCGCGTTCGAGCGGGGTCGACAAGATCTTCATGGGCATCGGCGGCTGGTCGCTTCTGACCACCCTGTTCGCCGAAGACCTGGAAAACGACATCGAACGCGCGGAAATCTCGCAGCCCGCTGCTGTTTGCCATCCAGGTTGCCCTGGTCGAGGCGTTGAGAAGCCGCGGCATTGAAGCGGAAGGCGCCTGCGGCCACAGCGTCGGCGAAGTCGCCGCCGCATGGTGTTGCGGAGCTCTGAGCCTGGAACAGGCGGTCAAGGTCATTCACGCCCGGTCCAGCGAACAGGAAGTGGTCCGAGACCTCGGCTCCATGGCCGCCCTTCTGCTGCCGGCCGAAGGCCGCATTGGCCGCGATGGAAGAAAGCGGCCTGCCGCGGCTTGAACTGGCCGCGATCAACAGCCCGCGCAGTGTCACCATTTCCCGGCGACACCGATAGCTTGGACGCCTTCGCGAAATTTGCGCGCAAGAAGAAGTGGGCTCTGCGCCGGTTGAACCTCGCCTACCCGTTCCACAGCGCGCTGGTGGATCCGATCCGCGAACCACTCCTGACTGCCCTGACCGGGATTACGCCGCAAGCGCCGACCCTGCCGTTCTACTCCGACCGTCGAGCCGGAGGCACAGGACCTGGCGCTTGATAGCGATTACTGGTGGCGCAATGTCCGTCAGCCGGTGAAATTCGCCGACGCCATTTCAAGGATGAGCGAAGACGGCTTCGGCGTTCTGGTCGAGATCGGCCCGAAGGCTGTGCTCGGCACCTATATGAACGACGTTCTTCGCAGCGACGGGAAGAAGGCAACGGTGCTTCCCAGCCTGGAACAGCCGGGCAAGAACACCGCGCCGGTGCAGAATCCGATCGCCAAGGTGGCGGGTGGCGTCGTTGCCCATGGCGGCAAGGTGGATCTCTCCCGCTTCGTCGCCCCGCGGCCGACTGCATTGGTCAAGCTTCCCAGGATACCCCTGGCAGAATTCGCCCTACATGCCCGACCCGACGTCGGAACGGGTGGACTTCATGTTCGGCCGGACATGGCCCCTGCTCGGCTATCGCCTGCGTCAGGACGTGGCGGAGTGGTTCAACCATGTGGACGCCGTCGCCATTCCGTGGCTGGCGGACCACAAGGTGGAGGAATCGGTCGTTTTCCCCCGCCGCCGGCTACACGGAAATGGTGCTCAGGGCCGCCCTGAACTGGACCAAGAGCGATACGGTCGAGATCCGCGATCTGGACATTCTACGCCCGCTGGTCATCGACAGCGGCGAAACCTGGGAAACGGAAGTCCGGATCTCGCCGGACGACCGGGTCGTGGAAATCTATTCAAGGCCGCGCCTTCAGGACAGCGACTGGTCGCTGAACGCCCCGCGGCCATTTCGTGACGCCGTCGGAAACCGACCATACGCCCTGGCTGCCCCGCCGGCGAACAGGAAACCTCCCGGCTGGATCACGACGCGCTTTACACGATCACCCGTTCCTTCGGGCTGGAATATGGTCCTGTGTTCCGGCGGGCGGACCATGTGATTACGCATGACGAACGGTCGGCGACGGTCTACCTGCGCCCGCAGGACGAAAGCCTCGCGAAGGCCGAACTGTCCCTTTGCCCGACCCTGGTGGATTCCGGCTTCCACGGTCTGTTCGCCCTGCTGCAGTCGGTTCCGGGCGTCCCGGAAAAGACGAGCTTCCTGCCGATCCGGATCGGAAGCCTCCGGCTGTTGCAGCCGGAAGCGATGCCCGAGGCGGTCCGCATCAAGGTGACCAAGGCCTCGCCGCGCTCGATCGAGGCGACCTTCGAATATATCGACACCAACGGAGCGGTGATCGCCCGCCTGGCGCGGACCCGGTTCCGGGCCGTCAAGCTTGGACGGGAAACCCGTCCGAACGAGCTCATTTACAAGCAGCCTGGCCACGCTCTTGCCAGACGCCGACCGCAAAGCTCCGGCCGAAGCGGTTTCTGCCGAATGGATTTGCAGCCTTTGCCGGACAGATCGGCGTTGCGGCTGACGAAGCGCCGGAACTTGAAGATTCCGTACTTCTCATCGAGGCTCTGGGACGGACGATTGCCCACGAAACGCTCTGGCAATTCTGCGAGAATGGCAGGTTCGACCTGACCGCCCTGATCGGCACCGACAAGATTCATGAGACGGCGCGTCCGCTCGTCCACTCCCTCCTGGATGGCTTGAGGAGAGCGAGCTTGCCGGTGAGGCCGAGGGAGGTTGGCAGTTGTCCGACCCCGCAGATGGGCCGGACACGGCCCTGCTGATGCAGACCATCGCTCTGGAAGGCGCGCGCCATATCGCCGAAGCCTCGCTTCTTGCGCGTCTCTACACCGGGCTCGCCGATGTTCTGCGGGACGGTTTGCCCTCCTCTGCCGGAGATCTCTTTGCGAGCGGACTTTACGACGCCTATCTGACCGCTTCCCCTGCGGCGACAGCCATTTCCGGCGCCCTTAAGGCCGCAGTTCTGGGACTGGTGGACAATTGGCCGGAAGATCGGGCCCTGCGCTGCCTCGTTGTCGGCGCGTCCGCACACGACGTCATTCAGTCGCTCGATCGCCTGCTCGATCCGCGTCGCATGTCCGTAGCGGTCACCGATCCGTCGGACAGCCAGCTCGGCCGCGCGGCCCGCCTTTGGACCGGCAGCACCGCGACGCAGTTCCACGAGTTCGAGGACGAAACGCTCGCGAAGCACGCCCCATTCGACCTCATTGTCTTCGGAGACTCGATCGCCGAACTGAAGGAAGGCCAGCTTTCGAAGATCGCCGACATGGCGGTGGAAGACGCTCTGCTTGTGGCTGCCGAACACCTCGCCGCACCGCTCGCGGATATGATCCGAGGCATCGGTCAGGATTGGTGGCAGGACGGGGACAGCGATGTCGCTCTGTCGAGATTGAACGAAGACTGGAGCGAGATCCTTTCCCTGGCCGGTTTTGGACACATCGAAACCGCGACGCTGAACAGCACAGTCGCCGAAGGCGATCTGATTGCAGCCCGCGCCGGAGCCAAGACGGAAGAGACGGCCAAAGAAGCGGAAGACGAAACCGCACAAGAAGCTGCCGTTGCCCGGCATTTCCTTCTGTTCACGGATGAAGAAGGCCCCGCGCGCAAACTGGCAGATGGCCTCTCGGCTTGTCTCAATCGGGAGGATGTTGCGACAACGCTCCTGATCGCCGGTCCGGAAACGAAAGAGGTTTCCGAAGGCGTCTGGATGATTGATGTCGACGGCGAGAGCGATATCCTGAAGCAGCAGCTCGGTAAAGCGAGCGGGCATCTTGTTCATCTTCAGGGTGGCTATGCCGACAAGGCAGATGCCCTCAGCGTGGTCGATAAGCGCACATGGTCACTGACGCGGATCCTCAACACGCTCGGCGCCGATGACGGCGAGATCGTCATCGTAGCTCCCGGAGGCGCACAGGATCTTGCAGGCGGGATCGCCCATTGCCCGGACCAAGCCGGAACCTGGGCCTACGGCCGCGTGGCGATGAACGAATTTCCCCAGGCGAACATTCGCCTGATCGACCTTTCCCCGACACTGGAACCGGGTATTGCCGCATCGCGGCTTGCCGAGGAACTGCTTCGCGACAGCGATGAGCGGGAAGTCATTCTGGACGGCAGCAATCGGTCCGGCCTCAGAATCCTGCAGGGCGGGGTCTTGCCGGAACGGACGGTCTCCGGCGGCGCCCGTCCCGGAATGCGTCTGGAAATCCTGCGCCAGGGAGCGCTGGACCAGTTGTCGTGGCAGGCGGTCGACCGGGCCGAGCCTCAGGGGTCGGTCGTCGGGATCGCCGTCGAGGCCAGTGGCCTCAATTTCCGCGATGTCATGTGGGCGCTCGGCCTTTTACCTGAAGAGGCGCTGGAAGACGGTTTTGCCGGCCCCACGCTCGGCATGGAGTGCTGCGGCACCGTCGTCGCCTGCGGTCCCGACGTGACGCGCTTCCGCCCCGGAGACCGGGTCATCACCTTTGCGCCGGCGTGCTTCGCAAGCCATGTCACCGTGGACGAGAGCGGCTGTGCGCCGATGCCCTCCACGGTTTCTCCGGAGGAAGCGGCAACCATCCCGGTGACCTTCCTCACCGCCTATTACGCCCTGGTGCATCTCGCCCGGCTTTCAAAGGGTGAAACGGTCCTGATCCACGGCGGCGCCGGCGGCGTCGGCCTTGCCGCTCTCCAGATCGCCAAGTGGCGCGGCGCGAGGATTATCACCACTGCCGGGTCTCCGGAAAAGCGCAACGTGCTGAAGCTGCTGGGTGCCGATGTCGTCCTCGACTCGCGCAGCCTTTCCTTCGTCGACGCGGTCATGAAGGAAACCGACGATGAAGGCGTCGATGTGGTCCTGAACTCGCTGTTCGGCGAGGCCATGGAGCGCAGTATCGACGTGCTGAAGCCCTTCGGCAGGTTCCTGGAACTGGGCAAGCGCGACTACTACGGCAACACGCGGATCGGGCTTCGGCCGTTCCGCCAGAACCTGACCTATTTCGGTATTGACGCCGATCAGCTTCTGACCCGCCAGCCGGAACTCGCTGTCGAGTTGTTCACCAAACTGGTGGACCTGTTCGAGAGCCGGACGTTGTCACCCCTGCCCTACCGGGTGTTCGAGGCGGACCAGGTGGTTGACGCTTTCCGTCTGATGCAGCAGGCCGGCCATATCGGCAAGATCGTGCTGCGCCCGCCGGAAGTACCTGAAAACCTGCCGGAAACGCCGCACTTGTCCTTCAAGGACGACGCGGTTTACGTGATCGCGGGCGGCTTCGGCGGATTCGGGGTTGAACTTCTCAACCGGCTTGCCGACAAGGGCGCGAAACACCTGGCGGTGCTGAGCCGCCGCGGCGGCGACACCGACGATGCGCGCCAGGCCATCGAAGGTCTTGAAAAGCGCGGAGTTTCGGTGTCCGCCCATGCCTGCGACATCACCGATGAAGCAGCCGTCAAATCGGCGCTGGAAGAGATCCGCTCCGCCGGACACCCGATCTGCGGCGTGTTCCACACGGCCATGGTCCTGAATGACGTCCTGATCGCCAATCTGGAGCATGACGGGCTGACCCGCGTGCTGGCGCCGAAGGTGCGTGGAGCAGAACTGCTTGATCTTTTCACGCAAGACGATCCGCTCGATCACTTCGTGCTTTATTCGTCTGCGACTACCCTGGTCGGCAACCCGGGCCAGGCCAACTATGTGGCCGCCAACGGTTACCTGGAAGCGCTTGCGCGCAAGCGTCGCGCGGAAGGCCGCCCTGCCCTTACGGTTGCCTGGGGTGCCATTTCCGATGCCGGCTACCTTGCCCGCAACGAGGACGTCAACGAGATGCTGTCGCGCAAGCTCGGACGTCATGCCCTGACCGCCAAAGAAGCCCTCGACGGCCTGATGTCGCTGATGGCCCTGCCCCAGCAGGATCTGGAAACAGCGGCTGTCGGTTATGCCCGCATCGACTGGCAGTCGGCCCGCAAGGATCTGGCTTTGCTGGGCACGCCGCTGATCGGTCTTCTCGGGCTTGGCGAGGGCGATGACGGCAGCGGCGCGGAAGGTGCCATCGATCTGCATGCGCTGCTCGATGGAATGGACAAGGCCTCCGCGGCACAGACCGTCGCCAAGCTGCTTGCCGCGGAAATCGGCAAGATCCTGCGGATCTCGCCGGACGAGATCGATCCGCACAAGCCGCTTTCGGAGATCGGCATGGATTCGCTGATGGCGCTGGAATTGCGCATGAGCGCGGAACGCCAGCTCGGGATCGACATTCCGCTGATGTCGCTTGCGAATGGCGCCACATTGATTGACCTGTCGAGCCGTGTGGCAAATCGCGTTCTGGGCGAAGACGGTGAGGACCGCTATTCTGCGGAATCTCAAACACTTGCCAGCCAGCACGTGTCCGATAACGAGCGAACGGAAACGGAAGACCTCACGGACGTCGCGGCGCAACTGGAAAGCAAGAGCCGCGAACTGGGATCGTTCCTATGACGGATACCAAGGGCCTAGGCGCCGACGAACGCGCCAAACTGATGGACAGCGTCCGTGCAGGGCGCCGCTCAGCACGTGACAAGCGCCCCGCATCGGCTTCGGCAAAAGCCGAAGCGCCGAAGAGGAAAGCGTTCGACTTCAAATCCCTGCCGCAGATCAAGCAATTGCAGATGCAGCGCGCGGCGGCCGACATGATGGGAATCGAAAACCCCTTCTTCCGGCCGCATGACGGACTGGCGACCGGGACCACGGAAATCGGCGGCAAGATCCACGACAATTTCGCCTCCTATAACTATCTGGGTCTCAACGGACATCCGGAAATCAACCAGGCCGCAAAGGAAGCGATCGACACATTCGGAACCAGCGTGTCCGCCAGCCGGATCGTTGCCGGAGAACGGCCGTTGCATGGCGAGCTTGAGCAAGCGCTCGCGAGGGTGCACGGGGTCGAGTCCTCCATCGTCATGGTGAGCGGCCATGCGACCAATGTGACCACCATCGGCCACCTGATGCACAAGGGCGATCTCATCCTGACGGATTCCCTGGTGCATAATTCCATTGCCGAAGGGGCAAGGCTGTCCGGGGCGACCCGGATCAACTTCCCCCATGACGATCTGAATGCACTGGAAAAGCTGCTCGCCGAAAGCCGGCACAAATTCGACAATGTGCTGATCATCGTCGAAGGCCTCTATTCCATGGATGGGGACTTCCCGGATCTGAAGCGGCTCGTGGCCCTCAAGCAGTCCTATGACGCCTGGCTGATGGTCGATGAAGCCCATTCCATCGGCGTCCTCGGCAAGACCGGTCATGGCATCGCCGAACATTTCGGCATCGACCCGAGAGAGGTCGAAATGTGGATGGGAACGCTGTCAAAGACGTTCTCCTCCTGCGGCGGCTATATCGCCGGCTCCAAGGCGCTGTGCGATTACCTGAAAGTGTCCGCGCCGGGCTTCGTTTTCTCCGTCGGCCTCTCGCCTGCTCTGACCGCCTCGGCGATCGCCTCTATCCAGGTCATGGAACGAGAACCGGAACGCGTTGGAAAGCTTCAGGAAAACGGCCAATATTTCCTGAAGAAGGCAAAAGAAGCAGGCCTCGATACCGGACCGAGCGCCGGTTACTCGGTTGTGCCGGTCATCGTCGGCGATTCCGTCGGTGCCGCGATCCTGTCGAACCGGCTTCTGGAGCGCGGTGTCAATGCGCTTCCGATCATCTTTCCGGCCGTTCCGGAAAAATCGGCGCGTATTCGCTTCTTCATTACCAGCGAGCACACAAAAGAACAGATCGACCGTGCAATCGAAACCACCGTCGAGGAGCTCGCCAAGCTGAAGAGCGACGGTTCGGCGGTCGACCGGTTGATAAAGGCGACGCGATAAGGCGTCGCCCCGTCAGTCAGCCGCGATCTTCGTGGCCGCCGGAATATCTCGGATCTTCCTCGATGTCAGCGGCAAAGCCCCCCATGAACAGGTCGGAAATCCGGGCCGGCAGCAAGTTCTGAAGCCGGATGCCCGTCGCCAGGATGAAGGGAAAAGCGTAAAAGGCTTTTCTCTTTTCGATCGCCCGACGCATTTTTACCGCAGCCTTTGCCGCCGGCATCTCGAACGGTTTGGAGCCTTTGTGCCGGGCCGACATGGGCGAGGTCACGAACCCCGGGCAGATGATGGTCACGTCGACACCAAAGGGGGCAAGCCAGCCCCGCAGGGAATGGCCGTAGGCGATGACAGCGGCTTTCGTCGCACTGTAGCTCGGCATGTCGGGCAAGGCGCGCATACCGGCGAGCGAGGCGACAAGGACGATCTGACCTCGCCCGCGCAAGCGCATCGGTTCCACCACACCCGTCACCGTATTGACCGCGCCACGGTAGTTGATATCGATCTGCCGGTCGGCCTCATGGTCGGCTTCCCGGCTGCGTCCCGGTCCCAGTCCCGCCGTCACGCCGGCGTTCGCAATGACAAGATCGACCGGATGACGCGCATCCAGGTCGGCCAGAAACGCATGAAGGGCATCCCGGTCGCGAATATCGAGCGCAGCGGTTTCCACCTCTGCCCCCTGCCCCCGAACCACGTCCGCAAGCGCATCGAGCTTTTCCTGGTCCCGCGCGATCAGCGCAAGCCGACGGCCCGGCCGCGCCAGTTCGCTGGCAAGTGCGGTTCCGATGCCTCCGCTCGCGCCGGTCAGGACAATCACTTCGGGGTCTCGCGCAACCATGGTGGTCTTTTCTTTCTCAGATCGGGCCGGTCTTCCGGATAAAACACCGGATGGCGGGAACTACAAGCCCAGTTTGCGGCTGAGCCAGGCCAATGGGTTCAGGCCAGGCGATCCTGCCCGCTGACGCATTTCCGGCTGCCGGGCTATAGCCCTGTCGATCAGGATCTCCGGCGGACAAGGCAACAGGCTCACCGGATCGGTGCAACGGGCATAGACAGCCAGCGTCAGGTAGACGAGTTCGCCAAGGGTTCTAAGCGCCGTTCGGCGTGTACAGGCGGCCAGGTCTTCGGTCAGCCCCCATCCTGCATAAAACGGCAAGTCATGGACCGTCACGGGCACGCCCCGCAAAAGCGCGGCAAAGCCCGCTGGGGACGATAATGTCTCCACAGCATCGCACAGCCCGATCAGATCGGACCAATCAACTTTGGTTGCCACCAGATCCGCATACCGCCGCATATCCCTGCTCAAGCTTCGATCCGCATTCATGTCCGGATGCGGCTTGAAGATGACGAATGCGTCCGGATTTCTTTTGCGGACTTGCCGCAACAGTTGCAGATGGCGTTCCGACGTGTCCGAAGCAGGGCTTTCGGCAGATCCCGGTTCTCCAGGGACCAGAACGATCTTCCGGCCCTTGGCGGCGGCAGTCGTCCGAGACATGTCCGGTCCGTCCATGGACGCATAGGCCTGATTGAGCTTGTCAAGGAGAGCGGTCCCACGGTTCACTTCCTCTGTATTCAGTTCATAAGTCTGAAGCAGTGTCTCCAGCCGGCTCGGGCGGGAGGCATCGTCATGGGATCCGAGATCGTCGACGGCAAGCATGGCTGCCGGCGGAAGAAATGGCTCGAGACCGGCGGCACAAGCGAAGTTGCCGTCGGTGCGCAACAGTCCGATGTTCTTCTCGCGGCAGGTCTGCTCAAGTGTGTCAGAGACCTTTCCGCCCACAGACAGAAGAACACCCGCGTCCCGAACTGCATGGGACACCGCTTCGGCTTCAGTGTCATGACCCGAGACAGGCCCGCCCCTGCCCGCAAAAGCCGCGGAAACAAGCGGGCTACTTTCCTCCTCGATCCCGAAACAATGGATCGGACGGTCGTTTGCCGCCCAGCGCTTTTCGAGGAGACGCAAACTATCCAATGCGCGCAAACCGTCCGTCACCCGTTGATGGTAGGGATCGAACCAGGCGGTGTTTTTCTGCAGAAGCGGTCCGATGACACGGTCAAGTTCCAGTTGCGACCCTGCGCAGGCATCCGCCAGTATGCGCCAGAAGCCATCCGGTTCCTCATCAGGAAGCCCGCCGTTTTCCATGAGGATCTGCAGCGCCCGGCTTTCCAGGTCGCACCCCAGTCGTCTCGGGCTGCCCTCCTCCGCGGGCGGCAAGGCCCGCCACAGGTCGAGGATCGATGTGTCGACTTTTCGCCCGGCCTGAAGGGCACCGGCAAGCAATGCCCGGATCGCCGCTTCGCCGGGATGTCCGTATCGCGTCAGGATCGTCGACTTGAGCAGGACATAGGAAAACGAGGATGGCGTCGTCTTGGAATGGATCGGCAACGGCCCCGGAATGACCAGACAAAGCGGTTTGCCGATGGCCAGTGCCTCGCGTCGCGCCGTGTCGAAGGCCTCCTGCCCCAGATCGCAGATCACGATATCGGCCTGCCCGGATGCTTGTTCCGGCTGCAATCCCAGCCCTTCGGATATCCGCCTTTCGAAATCCTGACGCCCGTCGGAGACGATCAGACCACGCATGGTCGGTTCCGCCGGTGCCGGCGCGTTCAAAGCGGCACCCCCAGCGCCCTTGCGCGTTCAAGGCGCGGCGGCGGATCGACGAAGGCGCCGGGCTCGTTGAGGCTTCGCTCCAGGATCCGCCGGGCGATGTTTTCAGCCGCAACCGGCACGCCGTCGCGATTGTGAATCGAACCTCGGACCTGGATTGTGCCGGCGATCGCGCGCAGGAAGGCTTCAAGCAACGCCGGGTCCGGTTTTTCCGGCGCCGTCCAGAAGGTTTCCAGCGGTACACGGGAGGTCAGACCGGCGATATCGTAATGAGCGGGAACCAGTGTTTTGACCGGCAACCCCGCCTGCAGTGCCTCGAGGCCAGCCGTGGAATTCAGGGTTACCATCCCGCATGCGTGTTTGAACAGGGCGCCCAGGTTGCCGCCATCAAAGAAATGGACCCTGCCCTCCAGTCCATAGCGCGTAACAGCCTTGCCGATCACCTCCGGCCAGTTTTCATAACCCACGTCCAGGGGATGGCTCTTCAGAACAAGATGCGCGGCCACCGGTGCCGCCTCCGCGAAAGACCCCAGCACCAGATCAATGACGTCTGCGAAGCTTTCATAGGGCGAATGGCGGCGCAGCTGGAAATCGCCCTCCAACTGGAGCGGAAGGACGAAGAACGGTGTGCCGTCTTCCATCATTCTGGCCAGGGCGGAGTCTACGTCGCGGTTGCGCCGTTTCTCGCCCAGCAGCCTGACCGCTCCTCGCAGATATTCCGGGACCGGATGGTAAATCGTGTGGCGTTCGTAATGCGGGTAAAGCGGCTTCAGAATGACATTCGCCAGATTGTAGGTCACGTCGGGAACGGTCTGCAGATAAAAGGATCCCGGAAACATCGGCGAGAAATCGACATCGCCGACCTCATCCGCGATCCGCCGGACATGGACCGGATCGTCCGGGAAATGGCTCAGCGTCGACAATCCGTTCTTCTCCAGGGTCATCCAGCCGGGGCGCAGGTAACCGAGTTCGGTCACGGCGATCTGAATGCCCTCTTTTTTGGCGCAGTTTATGGCGAGACGATGGTAGAGGCGCTGATCACCGTGGAGAACCAGGTCGGTGATGCGGTTGTCCGCCAGAAAGCGGCTGATGAAGTCCGGCCAGTCCGATGGCTGTCCGCGAAAGGATGTGCATTCCAGGCCATGCCAGTGCAGCCAGTCGCCGGCACACAGATTGATGCGGAAGACTTCATGACCGGCTTCACGGATGCGGTCTCCGATCAGGCGGAAGAGCGGCGATAGGGGGCCTTGCAGGAACAGAACCCTGCTGCGGTCCGGCGCTTTCAGGTCATTCCCGCCAGGCATAGGACCACAATTCGGTCTTCGAACGGTTGGACATCTGCTCGGCGAAGGTGGTGGCGATCCCCATCTGCCGGGCCTTTTCAAGACGCGGCGGGGCCTCGCAGAGAGCACCGGGCAGATTGACGGATCCTTCCGCCAGCTTGCGCGCCATATTCCTCGCCCCGGCCCGGCGTCCCTGATCGGTATAAAAGCAGCCCTTGACCTGAATGGTTCGGGCCAGCAGACGCTCCAGATCCTCAACCAGGTTCCTGTCGGGCCGTGTCCCGTCCTTCCAGAATTCATCCAACGGCTTCTGACAGGTAAGCCCGGCAATGTCATAGAGCGCGATGCCCAGAACCTTGGTCGGACACTTTGTGCGCAGCGCGTGAATGCCGGTGGTGCTGTTGATCGTCAGCGCGCCGGCGGCATTGCGCAACAGGCGATCAAGATTACCGCCGTCGATGACATAGACACGCTTCTTGACGCCGTATTTCCTTGCGAGCTTGCGCAGGATCTTCCGCCATGGCTCGATCCCGTTGTCGAGGGGATGCAGCTTGAACACCAGATGGGCGGCGACGGGCGCCACCTTGGCAAAGGATTGGATCACCTCCTCCGCGGCATCGGCGATGTGATCGTACGGAGAATTGTAGCGCAGCTGATAATCGCTCTGCAGCTGGAGCGGAAACACGAAATAAGGGCAGCCGGCCGCAATCACATCGTCGATCAGGTGAGCCGCATTCCTGTTGCGCCGCTTTGCCAGCAGAAGTCTTGGAATGTTGCTGAGATAATCGGGCAGCGGGTGGTAAAGCTTGTCGCGGACGAACTTCGGATAAAACAGCTTGAACAGGACGTTCGACATATTGAACGTCACTTCGTTCACCGCTTCGGCGTAAAACGGATAGGTGTAGAGCCTGTTGCGGTCGGGCTCCGGAAGACCTGCCGCTGCTTCCCTGATCCGGTCGGGATCGTTTGGAAACAGCGAGTGCGCGGACATGCCGTTGCGCTCAAGCGTAATCCAGTCCGGCCGCAGATAGCCGAATTCATAGGCGGTACAAGTCAGCCCAAGCTCTGCCCCGACCTCGGCCGCGGCCACGTGATAGGGCATCCGGTCCGCATAGTAGACGATGTCGGTGACGCCGTTTTCGAGGCAGAAGGTCTTCAGCCAGCCCTGCCAGTCCTCCAGCGTCCCGCGGTAGGACGTGCAGCGGTGATCATGCCAGAAAAGCCAGTCGCCGGGGCACAGGTTGATCCGCAGCGTCCGGCAGCCGAGAAGGTCCAGTTCGTCTGCAACGGTCCGGGCGAAGATTCCAGGCGGCCCCTGAAGGAACAGGAATACCCTTGAAGCCGGCTGTCCGTTCGCTACCACCTTGCACCTGTTACCTGACCTGCCGTCCCCTCTCTTGTCGAAGCGTTCGCGGCTCTGCCTTAAAAGTCGTTACTGAAAGTTGTTGCTGATGCCCTGGACGCTCGAGACGTTGCTGATGAGCGGCGCGATGATCTGCAGGAACTTGCCGAACTCAGCAGTCGGATGGTTCGCGACATACAGAATATCCTTGTCCCGCATCTCAAAGAAACGCGCCAGGAAGAAGCCTTTCGCATCCAGCAGGCTCAGCCTGTAGACAACCGGCACACTTTTCTCGCTGCCAAGCTTACCCACGATTTCAGGGCGCAGTTCGCGCACGAGATCGGTATCTTCAAACCGGAACAGGAAGATGCCCGCTGCATCTGCACGATAGTCGTTCAGACCACCGACGGTTGCAAGCGCTTCGGCAAGGGTCACACTCTGGGTCTTGAACGGAACGAGCTGATTGGTCTTCACCGCGCCGAACGCGGAGAAGGTCCGCGGCCGGTGCGACAACAGGATTGTGTCGTTCGGCGCGATCAGGACGTTGTTTTCCGGATAGTCGATCAGATGTTCCAGCCGGGTCGTGCCCGCCCGATTGCCCCGTTTCAGGGTGACAACGGTTTCATAGGTCGCCTCGCGGGAGCCGCCGGCCGTGGCCACGAGATCCAGAAGGTGGGTGTTTTGCAGCGGCAGCGGATAGACGCCGGGCGAGCCGACATCGCCGACGACGACGGCGGTGGCACTGAGTTTATCCTTGAGCGTGACCAGAACCTGGGGTTCGACCGCCTTGCCGACCAGGTTTTTCTGGATCGACTGGCGCAATCCCTCGACGCTCAGGCCGGCAGCCCGAACCCGTCCCGCATAGGGGATGAAGATATAGCCGGATTCATCGATAACGGCGGGAATGCTGCTGCTGCCGCCCTCGCCCGCTGCGAACAGGCCGTCCTTGGAGGCTTCCCAGATTGCGACCTCGAGAGTGTCGCCGACGCCGAGCAGGTAGCTCTTGTTGCCCTGACCGACGCCATGAAATTCATTGGCAAAAGCCAGTGGGCGGTAACGCTTGATAATATCAATATTCGAGGGGCCGATCGGAATGATCGAATAGGAACCTTCTTGCGAATTGGCCTCGATATCCTGCGACGAGATATTCATCGCCCCAGGACCTTCAGACGGAAGTGCCCCACACCCCGCTAGAGCCGCTCCCAAAATCAATACTGCGGAAAATCTCATACTTATTCCGTTCCACCCGATCCGTTAGCGGTGTCGTAGCATGTGGAGTGTTTGCCTGTCCAAGATTGAGCGCCCAAAGCCCCCTGAGCAATCCCAGCTGTTGTTCTTGGGCAACAGTGAACCCGGTATTCCTTAATGTTTTGAGTCGCTTTTGTTTTTTTGATTGCCGCTCAATCCGTTCCACAACGACATTTCGCTTATTCTACGATAAGAATCACTGATTTTTCACATTAGAATTCGCAACCGCAGCAATTTGAATTCCGGAGTCATAGAATCATGTCGCCGAACGACCAATCACTTGAGAAAGATATTTCCGATGCCTCGAAACGGCTTTCCAGCTGGCTGGTCGATTCGGCTTTCCCGAGATGGCATGAGAATGGCTACGATTCGAAAAGCGGCGCATTTTTCGAAACCATCGATATCGATACCGGAGAAGCAACCGACGCGCCCATCCGCACCCGCGTGCCGGCACGCCAGATCTATTGTTTCGCGCAAGCAGGCGCCCTCGGCTGGCAAGGGCCGCGGGAAGAGATCATCTCGCACGGGCTGAACTGGTACCTGGAGCATTGCAGAAACGCCGATACGAGCTTTGCAGGAGTGGTCGCCACCGACGGCACTCACCTAGATTCCGATTTTGATCTTTACAATCAGGCGTTCGCCCTTCTGGCCTTTGCCCAGGCGGGCGATGTCCTTGCCGAACGGCGGATCGACCTGCATGCGGATGCCGCCGGACTATTGACACTTCTGCGCGAAAACTACGGGCATCCGGACGCCGGCTTCCGCGAAGCCAACCCTGACCGCCTCCCGCTATGCTCTAATCCGCACATGCACCTGTTCGAGGCCGCCCTTGCCTTGGAGGAGGCTGGCGCAGGCATCATCTGGCGCGAACTCGCCGACGAGATCGCCCACCTGGCAATGGACAAGTTCATCGATCCCGTCTCGGGCGGATTGCGGGAGTTCTTCAAATCGGACTGGACGCCCTTCGACGGTGAGCAGGGCCGTATCATGGAGCCCGGCCACCAGTTCGAATGGAGCTGGCTGCTCGCTCGCTGGGGAAAGTCACGCAATAGTTTCGAAGCTCTGATCAAAGCGCGCCGACTTTATCAGATCGGCAGAACCTATGGCGTTGACCCGAAACGTCAGGTCGCAATCATGACACTTCATGATGACTTTTCCGTCTTTAATCCCCTGGCCCGCCTGTGGGGACAGACGGAGTGGCTCAAGGCAGCCATCTCTCTGGCTGAAGTCTCCCTCGGCTGCGAGCGGGATGCCTATCTGTCCGACATCCTTCGCGCCACGAAAGCTCTTGAGGGCTACTTCGAGGACGTCCCCACCGGACTTTGGAAGGACAAGCTTGATGATATGTATACATTCAAGAAAGAACCCGCGCCGGCGAGCTCCTTTTATCATATCGTCTGCGCCATTCTCGAATTGTCTCACTTCAGAGAAAATATCTGACTTTTCCGGACATCCTATTCCTCCTCATACCGAGATCGCATCGAGAGACGATTCCTAAAAATCAATAAATCATGTATACACTCTTCCGCGAACGCCAAATTCTTTCTATAGAGTTGGTCCCGTGGTTCACGAAATGACCGCTGAGGTCCCCTGGGAGGAAAAGCATGTCTCCGGCACGCATTATCGACGGCAAGGCCGTTGCCGAATCCGTACGCGAGGAAATCACACGCCGCGCCGCAAACCTTGTGGAAACCAAGGGCATTCGCCCCGGCCTCGCGGTTGTCCTCGTCGGCGAAGACCCTGCCAGCCAGGTCTATGTCCGCAACAAGGACCGGACGGCCGAGGCCTGCGGCTTCCATTCCGTGAAGCATACGCTTGACGCCGACACGCCGGAGGCAGACGTTCTCGCCCTTGTCGAGACACTGAACGACGACCCGGCAATCCACGGCATTCTGGTTCAGCTTCCGCTTCCCGGGCATATCGACGAGAGCAAGGTATTGCGTCTGATCAAGCCGGAAAAGGACGTCGATGGTTTCCACCCCATCAACGTGGGCCTACTGACGACAGGCGAGCGAGAGCATGCCCTGGTGCCGTGCACGCCGGCAGGGTGTCTGGTGCTGCTGAAGCGCACGTTGGGCAGCAACCTGTCCGGCCTGTCCGCCGTTGTGATCGGCCGGTCGAACATCGTCGGCAAACCGATGGCCAATCTTCTGCTGCAGGAAAGCTGCACCGTAACGATCGCGCACAGCAGGACAAAGGATCTGCCGGCCGTCGTCAGGGCTGCGGATATCGTCGTGGCCGCCGTCGGCCGCCCGGAGATGGTGCGCGGCGACTGGATCAAGGAAGGTGCTGCGGTCATCGACGTCGGGATCAATCGCATTCCCGCCCCGGAACGTGGAGAAGGCAAGACCCGGCTTGTCGGTGACGTTGCCTTTGACGAAGCCCTCCCCCATGCGGGAGCGATCACCCCGGTTCCGGGCGGCGTCGGGCCTATGACCATTGCCATGCTGATGGCCAACACGCTTACCGCGGCCCGTCGACAACTCGGCCTCCCCGAGGAAGAACCGCTGTTCTAAGCAACAGAACCGTCGCATTCCCATCGGCAGCTATCGACAATTGAGCCGATAGCGGATCGGGAAACACGCGCTCCGGCATCCGACGCAGGGCGCGCGACCTATCCACATCTGCGATGCAGATACGCCCCCCCTGCGCCAGCGCGACAATGATCGCACTGGCCGGCGGTGAAATTTCAAACTCTGCAGCTCCAAGTAAAAAAATAAGTATTACCCCCAATCACACCGTTGAGTTCGTTTAAAATTTGGCATGTTTTTTGGCGCACTTTGCCAATTATCGATAATTCCAAATTTATCGAGAATCCCCCGGAAGCAATCTTGAAATTCCTAATTTTTCAAATAATTCAATTTCTTAATAAGAGTACGCAGTTCTCCTATCCGCGATATTTGCTAGGTAAATATTTTTAGTCATCCCCCATTATTAAATAGTCCGTACATTCTGACATCTACGGAATGAGGCTGATTTTCTTTTGAATACCAAATCGTCGCCAGGGCCGACGAGTTGAAGATCAGTCTAAATGAAAACGACGCGATGACAGCATCGATTGGGGGAACAACATGAACGAAGATCGGCAAGCGGCAGTCGATTTCCTGAACAGCGCGCTTTCTCGTGAAACAAATTTGGAGAAGCTGCGGACGATTATCGGTCGGGCGCTGCCAAACATGTTGGACGAGTTCTATTCGGAAATCTCCAAGTCTCCAGTCGGCACGCTTTTTTCCGATCCCGCCCGCGTCGAACCGACCAAGGCCAAACAAGCCCAGCACTGGGAAGACCTGTTTGAAGACCGGATCTCGGAGGAGACATTCGCCCGTTCCAACTTTATCGGCGAAGTCCATCTGAAAAAGGGACTTTCACCGGATTGGTACATCACTGCCTACGGCTGGGTCCTGCTCAGGATCATTCCCGAAATCACCAGCAAATACCGCCTGAGCCGATCCGAGCTGAACGCGGCGCTTTCCACCCTCGTGGTCCGTTTCTTTTCCGACATGGCCGCCTCGCTGTCCGGATATCAAAATGCGGCCGTCCGCGAAGCTGTCGTGCAGGCGAAAGAAAAGAACATCGAAGCGCTCGGAAACCTGTCCAATTCCATCACCGACCTGAACAGCGTCACCCTGCAGCTCGCCTTCCTGCAGCGCAACTCCAATGACGTCGCGAGAAACGGCCAGGCAATCTCTTCTGCGGCGACGGAACTGGTTTCCTCGGTCGGGGAAATTTCCACGAACAGTGAATACGCAGCTCACGAAGCTCAGGAAAGCAACGATTCCGCAGCAGAAGGCAGAACAACCGTTCAACGTCTGTCACAAGTCATTACCGACATCTCCTCAGCTGTCGCGGAGACCTCCAACAGCGTGGATGAGCTTTCCGAGGCGTCCAACCAGATCGGGCAGATGCTGACGGTGATCGAAGGCATCGCCGAGCAGACCAACCTGCTGGCCCTCAACGCCACGATCGAGGCTGCGCGTGCGGGCGAAGCCGGCAAAGGCTTTGCCGTGGTCGCATCCGAAGTTAAGCAGCTTGCCAATCAGACGGCCAAGTCGACCGAGGATATAGCCGGACGTATTGCCGCTCTGCGTGAGGGGATGGCTCTGATCCAGCAGAACATGCAGACATCGACAAGTGCGGTTGCACAAAGCGAGGAAGCGATCGCCCAGACATCAGGGCAAATCGACCAGTTCGCCGAAAAGGCAGGCGGGGTCTCAACCCGCATGACCGAAATTTCCGGCATTCTTCTGCAACAAAAGACAGCCAGCGGAGAGATTGCCGAAAACATCGACAACGTGGCCCAGCTCGCCTCCGAGAGCGACCGTTTCGTTCACAGGATTTCGGAAGGCATGCAAAAGGCAACCGCCAGTTTCTTTGAAAACGCCCAGGAGCTGTTCGATGCTACGTCCCCGATCTCTCTGTGCTATATGGCGCGGATCGATCACGTGATGTTCAAGAAACGGGTGCTGGATGCCTGCATGGGATACGGGAACTGGCAAAGTGAGGAAGTTCCGGGTCACCATGATTGCCGGCTCGGAAAATGGTACGACAAGATCGACAACCCCGCGATCCGGAACATGCCTTCTTTCAGAGCTCTCGTGGAGCCTCACAAGATCGTTCATGCATCCGCCAAAGAGGCCCTCGAAGCTGCAGCCGTTGGCGACAAGGCCGGTTCCAGTGAAGCCTTGAAGAAAATGGACGATGCAAGCGCTGAAGTTCTGGATCTGCTCGATGAGCTGGCCACAGCGATTCGCACCCATGAAACCCAAAACAACAAAGCGGTCCAGCGGGGCGCGGTCGCTTGAAGCCAGAGGCGACCGATAGGCATCAGGGGGGCCATCAACGCTGATGGCCGCCGGCGGACGAGACTTCCGGCAGCCTATCGGCCCGCCCCCGGCACAAACCCGTCGGGATCCATAACAGGTGCGACATTGATCCGGCGGCGGTTGCGGAAGACCTGCCGGTCATGTCAGGTTTAGGCTCTCATCCAAGGACAAAATAAACCTCAGGGAGCCGGAGATGGCATTCGGATCAATTTCACAGCCAGGCACAGACGGGTCGGATCCCAGCACCGACTACACACTGGGTGAACGGATCTGCAAGGCACGCGATGCCGTCGGTCTGTCGACTGCGCAGCTTGCCAGGCGCCTCGGCATCAAGACATCCACCCTGCAGGGGTGGGAAAGCGACCGCTCCGAACCACGCTCCAACAAACTCGTCTTGCTTGCGGGCATCCTGAACGTCAGTCCGACATGGCTCCTGGTCGGTCGGGGCGCAGCCCCGATCCATGAAGACGAGGACGGCGCCAATCTGGAAACCGTACGGATCGCCCTCGACCGGATCCACAATCAGGCTCAGGCACTGGTGGAAGAGATCGAACGGCTGAGGCAACGGATCGACGGGGACGTCAGCTAGCCGATATCCCAGCGAGCTTACGCACCTCGTCGAGAATGAGGCGCGGGATCTCCATACCGTCGCGCTCCGCTTTCAGGCGGGCCTCGATGCGTCGGCTGCCGGGAAGGCGAGCGCCCTCCGCACCGGCCATGGCGGTCATCAGCGCCGCGATGCGCTCGCCATAGGCCCCGCCCGAAGACAGGCCGGGATCGATTGCAATGATCGTCTGGCCCAGATTGGGCGGCTCCCCTTCCCCCGAAAAAAGACCCGAGGCTTCGAAGGCGAAACTTGAACCGACGAGGGCCGCCGCCAATACCTCCACCATCATGGCAAGGGCTGCGCCCTTGGCGTCACCGATCGGCAGCATGGTCCCCTCCATGGCCGCGGACGCATCGGTGGTCGGATTGCCCTCCTTGTCGAGCGCCCAGCCCTCGGGGATTGCCCTACCCGCCTTTTCCGCCGCCATGATCTTGCCCTTGGCGACCCGGGAGACTGCCAGATCGATCACCAGAGACGGCTCTCCCGGCACAGGGGCGGCGAAGGCGATCGGGTTGGTGCCGAAAAGCGGCTCCTTTGCCCCCCAGGGAGCGATCGATTTCGGCGCATTGCCGAAAACGAGCGCGACAAGTCCCTGGTCCGCCAGGCGCTCGCAATGCAGCCCGCCCTGGCCGAAATGATGGGAACGCCGGACCGCGGCCATGGCGATACCGTTGGTCCGTGCCATATCCGGCAGGGCGTCGAGGGCAAGATCCAACGCCGGATAGGCAAAGCCGAAGGCGCCGTCGACCCGGATCAGGCTTGCGGTTACCTGTTCGTGCGATGGCTTGGCAAAACCGTCCACCTTTCCCGACCGCGCCTGCGCCGCGTAGGAGGGTACGCGGGACAGGCCATGGCCCGGCTGGCCGGCGGCTTCGGATGCAACCAGCGCGCCGGCGACCCGCGCGGCGATATCCGGCCCGGTCTTGTTGGCGATCAGAGCCGCCGTTGCAAGTTCCTGCGCAGCAGGAAGCGAAATCAGTTCTGTTTCGGCCATGGGTTTCCGGAACGTGCAGACAGATCAGGTGAAAGGACCTTCGCTCTATCACGACTTGCCCCTGCCTGCGACGGCTTTGATCCATCAGTGCCCGCGAATCCGACTTGCATGTCGCAGGCTGGTCCCTCTATCAAGTGACAACCCGTCATGCGGCCGCATGACCGTTCATCCGCAAACAAGTGCATTCGCGCCGAAGGGAGCAACAGATGAGTTTTGATCCGGCCTTGAAAAAGGAAGCCGTGTATGTCGCAGGCCAATGGATTGGTGCCGATAGCGGCGAAACCATCGAGGTTACCAATCCTGCGACCGGAGAGACCATCGGTACCGTCCCGAATTGCGGCCGCGCTGAGACTGCGCGCGCCATCGAAGCCGCACACCAGGCCTTCGGCTCCTGGAAAAAGATGACAGCGGAAGCCCGGTCGGGGCTGATGCAGAAGCTCTGCGACGAGATCATGGCCAATATCGACGATCTGGCCGAACTGCTGACGATCGAAATGGGCAAGCCGCTGGCCGAAGCCAAGGGCGAGATTGCCGGCGGTGTCAAATACATCCGCTTCTTCGCCGAGGAAGCCAAGCGCGTCTACGGCGATGTCGTCCCCTCTCCCTGGGGCGACCGGCGGATCCTGGTGACCAAGGAGCCGGTCGGAGTCGCAGGCGCGATCACTCCGTGGAACTTCCCGAACTCCATGATCGCGCGCAAGCTGGGCGCGGCTCTTGCCGCCGGCTGCACCATCGTGATCAAGCCGTCGGAATTCACTCCCTATTCCGCACTGATTTACGGCATCATGGCCGAAAAGGCGGGCATTCCGGCCGGCGTGATCAATATCCTGACCGGCGACGCCGCTGAAATCGGCGCGGAGATGTGCGAAAATCCGCACCTGCGCAAGATCACCTTCACCGGCTCCACCCGCGTCGGCAAGCTTCTGGCTTCCAACGCGGGCAAGCACATGAAGAAGATCTCCATGGAACTCGGCGGCAATGCGCCGTTCATCGTTTTCGACGACGCCGATCTCGACCGGGCGGTCGAAGGCGCTATCGCCTGCAAGTTCCGCAACTCCGGCCAGACCTGTGTCTGCGCCAACCGCCTCTATGTCCAGGCCGGCGTCTATGACGCCTTCGCCGCCAAGCTGAAGGCAGCCATCGAAGCGCAACTCAAGCCCGGCAATGGTCTGGAAGCAGGTATCACCCAGGGCCCGCTCATCAACGAAGCCGCTCTTGCCAAGGTCGATGCTCATGTGAGCGACGCGGTCGCCAAGGGCGGCACGGTCGCCACCGGCGGCAAGCGCTTCGGCAATGTGGGCACGTTCTTCGAACCGACGATGGTGACCGGCGCGACGGCCGACATGAAGGTCGCCCGTGAGGAAACCTTCGGTCCGCTTGCGGTCCTGTTCAAGTTCGACACGGAAGAAGAAGCGATCGAGCGGGCCAACGACACCGAATACGGGCTTGCCTGTTATTTCTACAGCCAGGATCTCGGCCGCGTCTTCCGGGTCATGGAAGGGCTCGAATACGGCCTTGTCGGCGTCAATGAGGGCGTGATCACCACCGAGGTCGCTCCCTTCGGCGGCGTAAAGGAAAGCGGCATCGGCAACGAAGGCTCCAAATACGGCCTCGATGACTACCTGAACGTCAAATATTCCTGTATCGGCGGTCTCGGTCTCTGAGGCGCAGCCCAATCAACTGAAAAGGCCGGGCAAATTGCCCGGCCTTTTTTGAAAGATCTACTGATTTCATACTAACCTGCTAAGCGGCCATCTTCAGCAGGCTTTCGATCTCCGAAGCGGGCACGGGCCGGCTATAGTAGTAGCCCTGACCGATCGTGCACCCGAGATCGAGCAGCATTTTCTGGTGTTCGGCCGTTTCAATGCCTTCTGCGACCACTGTCATTCCGAACGCCTCCGCCATATCGACCACCGCCTTGACGATCGCGATATTTGCCGGGTCCTTTTCCACATTCGCGACGAAACAACGGTCGATCTTGATCTTGGCAAAGGGGAATCTCAGGATGTAGCCGAGGCCGGAATAGCCGGTCCCGAAGTCATCCATCGCCAGCGAACAGCCAAGCTTGCGCAGTTTGGCAATCGGACTTGTCAGATCGATGCTTTCATCGATGAAGAGCGACTCGGTGACTTCCAGGTCCAGCCGCTCCGCGGCAAATCCGGTTTTCGCAAGTGCAGCTTTCACGGTGGTGGGCAGATCGCTGCGGGTCAATTGGACCGCGGAGACATTGACGGCCAGCCGAAGCGGCCGCGTCCACATGGCCGCATCGCGCATCGCCTGTTCCAGGACCCAGGCGCCAAGTTCGATAATGCGGCCGCTTTCCTCGGCAATACTGATGAATTCTACCGGCGAAATCATGCCAAGTTCGCTGTGCTTCCAGCGGATCAGCGCCTCGACGCCGACCAATTCTCCGGTCGCAAGGTCGACCTGCGGCTGATAAAGCATCCGCATTTCGTCGCGTTCCAGCGCCCTTGAGAGTTCGACTTCCAGCCTCTGACGGCGATGAACGCCGTCTTCCATGGTCTTGTCGAACCCCACGATCTCGGTCGCCAGGCCGGTCTGCGCCCTCGACAGGGCATTTCGCGCCTGACGCAGCAATGTGTCGGGATCCTCGATTTCGCCGAAAGCAATCGTGTAACCGACGTTGACGGTAACCGGGACCCGGTTTCCACCGATATCGTATTCCGTCGCGACGGCATCGCGCAGGCGGAGCGCAAAGTCGCCCGGCGCGGCGGACGTGTCATCGATCCACGCCAGGCACGCGAAGCTGTCATCCCCGATCGATGCCGCAAGATCGTTTGTTTCCAGGAACCCGGTCAACTCGCGGGCGATTTTTTTCCGCAGCCTGTCCGTATAGGAGAACCCGAGGGACGCGGTGATCCTGTCCAGGTCCCTCACGGAGAAAATCGCAAGGATACAGGGCTTTTGCTGCAAGTTCATCGGCAGAAGGTGTTCCGCAATGCCGTCGACGAAACTGTTTCTGTTCAACAGCCCTGTCAGAGGCTCGTATTTTGCCAGATAAGCAAGTTTTTCGTTTGCCAACCGTTCTTCCGTGACATCCCGGCAAGTCAGAGAGGCCAGCGACACCGCCCCGTGCTCGTTGACCCCCTCGTCCGAGATATCGAGGTGCGAAGACCCCGTCGCGATGAATTCGATTATCCTCGGTTCGCCGGACTTGTCGTTCAGCTTCACGGTTTTCATTTCCGGTTTAGCCGCTGGGCCTTGATGATCGAAAACGTCCGAGGCTCCGGCAACCATTTCGGCAGGCAGATAATCGGACGCCATCACTCCGGGTTTCAATCCGGGCGGAAACATGCTGATCGCGGTCCGGCTTGCCGCAACGATTTTGCGATCGGAATTGATTACGACGATGGCATCGAAACTGTCGTCAAAGACCTGCCCGAGCATGCGCCGGGTGTTCTGGGTCTGGGCGCGTGCGATCCGCAACAGAAACTGGTGAAAACCGATCTGCTTCAGCACCAGATGCAACCCTGCGAGCAGGAGCGCCAGCTGGGCCGGGCCGGTCTGCAGAATGAGGGGATAGCGGGATTGGATCACCAGACCGGTCAGTTCCAGGCCGACGGAGATGGCTGCCAGAGCCGCGAGGCGCTTTTTCCAACTGGTGCCGATCGCAAGGATCAGGGGAAATGCAAGAACAAGCGCAAGAGCGAGAAGCCGGTCGCCATTCGTCAGGGAAAGCGCCCTGTTCTGGAGGATGGATTCACCGGCAATGGCCTGGATGACACTTCCCGGAAGCATGCCGTAGACGGGAACCGGGAAAATGTCCCTCAGTTCCTGTGCGCTCGCACCGACGACGACCTTCTTTCCCTGGAACGTACCTTCGGGAACACTGCCCTTCAGGACGTCCGTAAAAGAAACCGTCGTCAGCCTAGACGGGTTGATACTGTAGTCGATCCAGAACATGTCACCCGACGCGTCAGGTGCATCTCCAAGCAAGGCAGAGAGGGAAAGCTCCGGAACTCCGTCGACCGCCTGTCCCCTATAGCTGCGCCAGACCCGGCTGTCGGTCTCGATCGGAACGCTGACAACGACCGGCCATGACACGTCCAGGAAACGGTCTATCGGCCGATTGACCATCATGTCGACGCCATCGGAATGGGTTTGATGTGACTTTTGAGAGAACATCGCCAGGCTGACGATCCCGTTGGCCCGTTCCATTGCGGATGCAAAAGCCGCATCATCTTCGGCATTGCTGTCAGCGCTGAAGTCAATATCGAAGGCGATCTGTTCTGCCCCGTCGCCGACGAGCCTGTCCACCATGTCGCCATACAGGCGGCGAGGCCATGGCCAGACCCCGACGTCGGACAGGCTTTGCGCATCGATATCGACGATAACAATTTTGCCCGTCGGTTCCCGTTCCAGCAATTCAAAGCGAAGCCCGGTCAGAAACCGGGTCATACCCGCAGTAATACCAGTGGCGTTACACAGAAGGACTGTCAGTGCGATGCCGCACAGAACGGCAACGGCCGGCACCAGGGAGCCACGGTGACGACCGGACGCAAGGGATGAAACGGACGAGAAAAAGGACCTCACCCCCGATCATCTCCCATTGCCATTGCCATTGCCGTTGCCGTTACCGTTGCTATTCCCGAAGGCATTGCCGTTGCTGTTACTGCTGCTGCCGTTGCTATTTCCGTTGGCGTTGCCGTTGCTACCGCTATTTCCGTTGCTGTTCCCGTTGGCGTTGCCGCTGTTCCCGTTGCTGTTGCCGTTTCCGTTCCCGTTGCTATTTCCGTTTCCGTTTCCGTTGCCGTTCCCGTTGCTATTTCCGTTTCCGTTTCCGTTTCCGTTGCCGTTTCCGTTGCCGTTCCCGTTGCTATTACCGTTTCCGTTGCCGTTTCCGTTGCCGTTCCCGTTTCCGTTGCCGTTCCCGTTGCTATTTCCGTTTCCGTTGCTGTTGCCGTTCGCGTTTCCGCTGTTGCTGCTGGCGTTTCCACGGCTGGCGGCATTCGCCGCGGCGGCCGCGGCCGCATTTGCGGGCACATTTTTCATTGCCGGGGTGGCGAATGCCGGAGCCCGTGCCGGCCCTGTGCGCACGGACGGCGCGGGACTGCCGGAGACCGACAGGCCGACCTTGTTTCCGGGCGCAGTCGAAGCGGCCTGGCCGGGGCCAACCTGGGCAACATCACCGCTCGCAAAGTCGCCAACCTCGACCAATCCCCGTTCGACATCGACGCTCGCGGAATTGGACGTGACGTTCACGCCGAACTTGGTCCCCTTGACCACTGCGGCAAGAAAAGGCGTTTCGACCGAAAAATGCGGATGCGCTCTCTTGTCGACATCGATCACCAGGTTGCCGGTCTTCTGCAGCAAGGTCGTCCAGCCGGCATTGCTGCGATATTTGGAAAGGGCAAAGGTGGTTTTGGGCCCGACCTGGATGGTTTCCCGGCCACGCGAGAGCATCGCCCGTGAACCGCTCTTCGTGGCGATGGTGTAACCAGGATTGAGCACCATGCCCTTCTGGGCACGCGTCGCCTTAACCCCTGGAGCGACGACATAAACGGTGCCGGAGACCCGCGCCAAAACCCAATCGGCGGCAAAAGCCGGAGCAGAAACCGACAAGAGCAAAGTCAGCGAAATTATGGCCGCCAGCAGATGGCGACACCGCTCAACAACGGCACCACAGAGTTTGCACCCCTCGGGCAGTTCCGCATTTTTTACTATGGAGAAAGCGAATATGAACACAGCAGCCACACCTTTTACAGGCATTAATTGGCAAAAACTCTAAGGTTCACCGCTTAACATGAGATGAAAATATTTCGCTAAAATTTTCCGGAACCCCGTATTTGCATCGCGAAACCCTAAGGGAGTGCGCGCTATAGTTTTATCAATCAAAAACACGCGCAACCAAATTCTCCAAAGAATTTGCTCAGGAAGAACAAAGCGTGTGGCACGCCAACCTATACTACCGAATGCGATGTATTTCTCTGACCAGTGGTTATGCGACGGCCGATCTCAGTTCCGTTTCGATTTCTCGAAACAGTTCCACTTCGTTGATGTTCATCTGTTCAATGCCACAGTGGACCGCATTGATAAAAACAGCGTGTTCCCTGCCATCATAGAAAAACTGAGTCCGAATCCCGGCAGCCTTGGCTGCGGCGACCCGTTCGGCGGTCAGGTTGTCGACGTGGAATTCCAGAATATGCGCGTCGAGCGCGATCGCTCTTTCAACCGAACCGACATGGGAAAACAGGACCATCCTGCGGAAGTCGGGAACCTTGGCGCGGGTCTCCGCCCGGATGGATTGTTCGAATGAAAAAGTCCAGGCGGTCTGCAGCATGCCGCGAGCGGCGAGCATGTCCCGCACCCGTGCCGGATCCGCCATCTTGATCTCCGCATAGGCGGCAATCCGTCCGGCGCAGGCATCCAAGAAATCCGTCAGTCGCGGAACCTTCTGGCCTGCGAATTCCGGCGAAAACCAAGTCCCCGCATCCAGTTGGTCGATCTGAAAGGACGTCAGGTCTGCAATCCGCCCCGTTCCGTTGGTGGTGCGGTCGACCGTTTCGTCGTGGATCACATAAAGCACATCGTCCTTGCTGGTGCGGATGTCGAATTCGACCACATCCGCCCCCATGTCTATCGCCCCGATCAGGGCAGCGATGGTGTTTTCCGGTGCCTTCAGACAGGCGCCTCTGTGGCAAACGATGACGGCTTTTTTCACGTTGTGATCTCCTGTCCCCGCACCGGTCGCACAAGGCTTGATTGATGGGACTGTTCTTGGCACAGCATCCGGAGCTTGCTGATTGAATCGCTGAAAAGAAGATAGATTTGAGTGCCCGATTTTCTTGATGAATTCATGACAGGCGAAGGCAAGACGCGGGAATTTGCCGAAATTTTGAGCGATTTCCAGAACCCGGCCCTCGCTGCGGCGCCTCCCTGGGCGCAGGTTTCTGCGCCCTCATCTTCACGCCCACGACACGTTCTCGACTGTTTCCAATCAGTGAACAGACAGTAAAATTGTTTCTTTCATTGGACGTATTAATTAGCGACTGAGCGCCCCTTCCGGGACGTTACGTCATCTAAACCAGAGGTTTGAACATGATCCGCCCTGCAAGCATTTTTGTGGCCCTCGTCGCTCTGACGGGTGCCGCGGTCGCCGAGCCGACCGAATACGCATTCGACAAGTCCCACGCCAACCTGTCGTTTTCCTACAATCATCTTGGCTTTTCCACGACCGACGGCCGTTTCGGCGAATGGGAAGGAAAGCTGATCATCGACCAGGAAAATCCGTCGAACTCCTCCGTCGAATTCGTGATCGACGTCGCCAGCATGGACACGTTCTTCCCGGACCGTAACAAGCACTTCCTCAGCGCGGATTTCTTCGACGCCGAGAAATTCCCACAAGCCACCTTCAAGAGCACCAAGGTGGAAAAGACCGGCGACAACACGCTGAAAGTCACCGGCGACCTGACCATCAAGGACATCACCAAGCCGGTGACCCTCGATGTCAACGTCACCACGCTGGGCGAACACCCGATGGCGAAGAAGCCGGCTGCCGGCTTTGCCGTGACCGGGATCGTGAAGCGCTCCGACTACGGCATGGACATGTACGTGCCTTACGTGGGTGACGACGTCACCGTGGTCTTCCACGGCGAAACCCTGCAGGCGGCGACAACCAACTAAGCCCTTTGCGGACCGGCCCCGCCTCCCTCGGGGCCGGTCTTTTCAACAAAGGCCAGTCTTTTCACTCAAGGAGTGTGCAATGATCCGCAATACGCCTGGCGGGTACGGTCGTGTGGCCATCGCCTTTCACTGGTCCATGGCCGTCCTGATCATTTTCATGCTGGCGCTCGGGCTTTACATGCACGAACTGCCGCAAACGGATCCGGCGACTTTCCGCCTTTACCAGTTGCACAAGTCCGTCGGTTTCGTCGTTCTGGCGCTTGCCGTTCTTCGCCTTCTATGGCGGCTCATGAACCCGGCACCGAAGCTTCCCGACACGATGAAGCCCTGGGAACGTCTCGCTGCCCATGCAGGACACATCGGACTTTACGTCCTGATGTTCGCTTTACCGTTGTCCGGCTGGCTGATGGTATCCGCATCTCCGTGGAACATTCCCACGATCCTGTTCGATGTCCTGCCGATTCCGCACCTGCCTGTGCCGGAAGCACTCGGCCCGAAGGCAGAGGCCGAAGCCACGCTCAAGACCGTTCATGCGCTTGGCGCCTACGCTTTGATCGGCCTGCTCGTCGCCCATATCGGGGCCGCCCTGAAACACCACTTCATTGAACGCGATGAAACCCTCCGCCGGATGGTTTCGACCGCCCCGGCGAAAAGCGCCTCGTGACCTCATCCAAGGATAATTCCGATGCATCTGAAACATCATGCGATCGCGGCGCTTGCCCTCTTCGCAACGGCCTTCGCGCACCCCGCTTTCGCCGACAGCTGGACCGTCGACAAGGACAAGAGCAGTCTTTCCTTTGAAGTGGCCCAGGGAGAAGAAACCGTCACCGGTTCCTTCTCCACGTGGGACGCTGCGATCGACTTCGACCCGGCAGCCCCGGAACAGGCCAAAATCAAGGCCACCATCGAAACCGGCAGTGCCGCTACCGGCAGCGCCCAGTTCGACGGCATGCTGCCGGGCCCGGACTTTTTCGATGCCGCCGGTTTTCCGCAGGCCGTGTTCCAGACAGACAAGGTCACGGCCCTCGGCGGCGACGCCTATCAGGCCGAAGGCACGCTGACCATCCGCGACATCAGCCAACCGGTCACGCTGGATTTCACCCTGACAATCACCGGCGACACGGCGGTCGCGGACGGAACGGCGACGATCAGTCGGACCGCCCACAAGGTCGGCTCCAGCGTGGCGACCAGCACACTTGCCGATGCGGTCAAGGTGAAGCTGGATCTGACGGCCACGCGCTGACATTTTCCGAAGTTTCGACCAAGGTTGACGACCGGAGCGCTTGGCGTTTCCGGTCGTTTTGCGTAAAAGACCTCCAGACTGATCCAGCCCCGGTCGACGCTTCCCTGCGCCGGACGCCAGAGCCAGAAAGACCTTGAGACCCATGAACGCTCCCCTGACACCGCCCGACTACAAGCACAGCAGCCTGTTTCCGCTTTCGAAGGACACCACGCCCTACCGCAAGCTGACTTCGGATTACGTGAAGACGGCCGAGTTCAACGGTGAGGAGGTGCTGGTGGTGGAGCGTGAAGGCATGCGGCTTCTGGCCGAGGAAGCCTTCAAGGACATCAACCACTATCTGCGCCCCGGCCACCTGGAACAGCTCAAGAAGATCCTGGACGATCCGGAAGCGACTGAGAACGACAAGTTCGTCGCCTTCGACCTTCTGAAGAACGCCAGCATTTCCTCTGCCGGCGTGCTGCCCATGTGCCAGGACACCGGCACGGCCATCGTCATGGGCAAGAAGGGCCGCCGGGTCTGGACCGACGGCTCCGATGAAGCCGCCCTCGGCGAAGGGTCGCGCGATGCCTATTTCAAGAAGAACCTGCGCTACTCGCAGCTCGCGCCGCTGTCGATGTTTGAGGAAAAGAACACCGCCAACAACATGCCGGCGCAGATCGAGCTCTACTCGGAGGGCGAAGACGCCTACAAGTTCCTGTTCATGGCCAAGGGCGGCGGCTCGGCCAACAAGACCTTCCTGTTCCAGGGCACGCCTTCCCTTCTGACCCACGACCGGCTGATCGAGTTCCTGAAGGAAAAGATCCTGACGCTCGGAACGGCCGCGTGCCCGCCCTATCACCTGGCGATCGTCATCGGCGGCACCTCGGCGGAGATGAACCTGAAGACGGTCAAGCTCGCGTCCGCGCGCTATCTCGACAACCTGCCGACGGCGGGCTCCGAGTTGGGCCATGCCTTCCGCGACCTCGCCATGGAAGAGGAAATCCACAAGCTGACCCAGGCGACCGGCGTCGGCGCCCAGTTCGGCGGCAAGTATTTCTGCCACGACGTTCGCGTCATCCGCCTTCCGCGCCACGGCGCTTCGCTGCCGATCGGGATCGGCGTGTCCTGTTCCGCCGACCGCCAGGCGGTAGGCAAGATCACCAAGGACGGTATTTTCCTGGAGCAGCTCGAGATGCATCCGGAAAAATATATGCCGGAAGTGACCGACGAGCATCTGTCCGACCAGGTCGTCAAGATCGACCTGACCAAGCCGATGCCGGAAATCCTTGCAGAACTGACCAAACATCCGATCAAGACCCGCCTGTCGCTGACCGGCCCGCTGATCGTGGCGCGCGACCTTGCCCACTCCAAGCTGCGCGAACGGCTTGAAGCCGGCGAGCCCCTGCCCGATTACGTCAAGAACCACCCGATCTATTACGCCGGCCCTGCCAAGACCCCGGAAGGCATGCCGTCCGGATCGTTCGGCCCGACCACGGCCGGCCGCATGGACGCCTATGTGGACCAGTTCCAGGCCGCAGGCGGCTCCATGGTGATGCTGGCCAAGGGCAACCGGTCGCCGCAGGTGCGCCGTGCCTGCCAGGCCCATGGCGGCTTCTATCTCGGCTCGATCGGCGGCCCGGCCGCGCGCCTTGCCCAGGACTGCATCAAATCGGTGGAATGCGTCGAATATCCGGAGCTCGGCATGGAAGCGATCTGGAAGATCGAGGTCGAGGACTTCCCCGCCTTCATCGTCGTCGACGACAAGGGCAACGACTTCTTCAAGGAACTGAACCTGGGCTGAGGTTCACCCGGGATCGCTCTGAAAATGAAACACCCGCCGACTGGAGAGCCGGCGGGTGTTCGATATTTGCCTGAACTCTCGCCTTCTCCGGCAGCCCTGAATTTCTTGAGACGCTCCGCCTACCGGGGCGCCAGACCAAACAGGCGGGCTTTGGAATCTCGTTGCAACTGTTTATGGTCGAGAGACGCCTTGACACTCATCAGGCGAGTTTTCGGGGAAGGTGCAGATGCATATCAAATTGTTACCCTATTCTCTGGCAACAGCTTTGGCTTTGTTCGTTGCAACGATGTTTCCCGGGCATGTCTTGGCCGAAGATTCCGGTTGGATCGAAAAAGGCGATCTTTATCGCTACGGGAAGTTCATGTTCCGCGAGGAACTTGTCCCGATCAAAATCGAATGCCGTTTCACAAAAGGAAAAGTGCCCAAATACCAGATCCGAATTTGGACCAAGCATGTCACCGGTTTGGATCCCCGCTCGCTGGCAATCTTTACCCAGATCGGGCTTTCAGGCCCCAAACCGAGAAACCCGAGGAAACCAAGGCTTTCGCCTTCCGTTTTTTCCGTTCAGCATCCAGTCGCCGGTTATTGGACCGGATGCACAATTCCGACACCTTATTTGGTCTATGGCAAACGCACTGCCAGATGAGATGCTCTTTCTATCGCGAATAGGACAAACGATATTCCCGCGGACCGCCATCCTTGATGCCGTCATATAGGACCAGGACGTCATAGCTGTCGTCTTGCTGCCCCAGCACCAGAAGCGTCTCCGCCTTGACCTCGGGATCGGGCATCACCAGGTCCTTCAGCTTTTGCGGCGGATTTTTCAGGTCCCATCGGAATATCGAATAGAGGCCCTCCTCCTGCACCGGTCCGGCGAGGATCAAAAGGCCGCCGGAAACGGCCGCCAGATCCCGGATGCCGATGTTCTTGCCGAGTTCCAACGTGAAAATCACCGGCGCGAGGTCGCCGTCGCCGAACAGGCGATCCACGTCGACCGACAGGATGTAGGCACGCCCTTTGGATGAAGGCCCTCGGAAACCGACATACATGCGTTTGCCGATGACCGCGAGGCCTTCCAGATTGGCCCCGCCCGCCTTTTTGCCAAGCGGCTTTTCGGCATAGTCGCCGATCACTCCGGGGGATTTCCTGATCACCTGGCGAAGCCTGTCCGAACGGGTGATTTCGGGAGCGACCGTATCAGCAGAGATGTCGAAGGCCGGCTTGCCTGTGCTCTTGTCCACCGGAAAGCGGAACATAAGGAAGCTCGACGGATGAAACTTGCCCTTCTTGCGGCTGAGCCCATGTGACCCGAGCAAATAGAAGAAACCGTCGGCATAGGCGGCCCCTTCCGTATCGGGATCGCCATTCCCATTGTCTTCGACAATTGCCATGACCGGACCGGGTTTCAGCGTCCGATCAGCGATGGTGAAGAATTGGGTCCGGTTTTTCTCATCCAGAGCCGCGATACACACCGGCGGCAAGACCGGCGCGCAGGCCGCGCCACTGATGCTCTTGCGCACCTTTTTCTTGCCGGCAAAATGCGGCCCGGCTTTCCAGGCGATTCCGAGGCCCGAATCCTGGGCCGCTGCGCCGGGAACCGCCGCCCCCATCAGCAAGGCACATGGGACAATGGAAAAAAGGAATCGCCAGTGTCGTTGAAATAGTCGCATGGCCACCTCCCTGTTCAGCTCCCCCCGTTCGAACTCATCGAAAATTTGGCGAATACCGGCCTAATTGTTACGTAGCGTAAAAAACAAACTCAACCATGGGCTGAATTTCGTTGCCCTGTGGCAACACATCGCTTCGATGAAACCCTTGGAATGGTCCTCGAGCCTTGATTTTGTTATACTCCGGCCATCATTGTTAATAACCCGGCAAGGATAGATTTGTAGCTTTGCCTAGAGTTTTCAGAGTGATTCCTCATCTTCGGGATTTCGGGGGTTATTTATGCGCAAGCTGGTACTGGCAGTCCTCGGACTGTGTTTCGCAATTGCAAGCGGTCAGGCGCTCGCCTTTGGTGGCGGCACCTATTTCGACCTGCAGAAAAGAGAATGGGTCACCTACGGCCCGGGCGGGTATGGCGGCAAGTCGCCGGTTAACCGCAAGCGTGTCCGTTACAACGGCCCTGAAAAGCCGGGCACGATCATCATCGACACCAAAGAACGCCGCCTCTATCACGTGATGGATAACGGCCGGGCCATGAAATACGGCATCGGCGTCGGCCGTGACGGTTTCCAGTGGTCGGGCACTCACCGCATCACCCGCAAGGCGGAGTGGCCGGGCTGGACCCCGCCGCCGGAAATGCGTGTCCGCGAACGCCGCCAGGGCCGTATCCTGCCGGCTCACATGCCCGGCGGCCCGCAAAACCCGCTCGGTGCACGCGCCCTTTACATCGGAAACACGCTTTACCGCATCCACGGCACCAACCAGCCCTGGACCATCGGTAGTGCCGTTTCCTCAGGCTGCATCCGTCTGGCCAATGAAGATGTGATCCATCTCTACAAGACGGTCGATGTCGGCGCGAAGGTCATCGTCAAGCGCTGACACCCGTTTCCAGAAAAAGCAGGAAAGCCGGCCTTGCGCCGGCTTTTCTCTTTCCCCAACGTCACATGCTCTGGTCACATGCACTCCTTCTGTCTTAAGATGGCAAAAAACAAAAGGAGAGCCAGATGCCCACGAGGAGGACGTGGCGGCGTCAGCCATCCAGCCTGAGACCGGTTCTGGCGCTTGCATTTGCCGGCGCCATGGTCATCTGCTCGCCGCCTGCCGCTGCGGCAGAAAGCGTCCTTACGCAAAAGGGACTTGCACTTTCGCAACTGCATTGCGCCCGCTGTCATATCGTCAGCGACAAGGATCGTTTCAGCGGCATTTCCTCCACTCCGTCCTTCAAGATCATGATCGAGGTTCTGAAAGATTGGGAAGACCGCTTCCAGACTTTCATGGCGCGCAATCCGCACCCGGCCCATATCCGGTTGGAGACCGATGATCCCCGGCCGGAGAACCTGCCGGTCACGACCCATGAGGTCATTTTGAGCCTCGACGATATCGAGGCCATCCTCGCTTATGTCGAAGACATGGCAGCCCATATGGGCAAATCGGGTAACTAGCGTTCGCGGCGAAGGCCTTTTTCCGCCAGTTCCTTCATATAGCCGCCCCAGTGTTTTTCGCGGTCGTTGGCGAGGTCCAGGAAATAATCCCAGGTGAAGATGCCGGTGTTGTGCAGGTCGTCGAAATGGATGCGGACCGCATAGTTGCCGACCCGTTCGATCTTCATGATGCCGACATCGATCTTGCCCGGAACCGTCTTTTTCTGGGAAGGCCCATGGCCCTGCACTTCGGCGGAGGGCGAGCACACCCTGAGATATTCGGCGCTGTAGTCGTGGACCTCGCCGTTGTTGAAGGAAATCACCAGCGTCTTCTTGTCGTCCTTCAGCCTGATCTCGGTCGGCCAGGCCTTCGCTTCATCGCTCACGTCAATTCTCCCGCATTTGCCGCGGACACTAGGGTACGGGTACATAAAAGATCAAGCGTCGCTTCCGTTCGCCCGTTTGACTTCTTCGTACCCCTCAAGGGCCGCCTTGCGGGCAGCCGCATGGTCGACAATCGGCTTTGGATAGGTATGCCCAAGGGTCACGCCCGCCCTCGCCAAGGCCTCATCCGGCGCCAGGAAAGGCGCATGGAGATGGGCCGTTTCCAGCCCCTTCAGCTCCGGGCACCATTTGCGCACATAGGCGCCATCAGGATCGAACTTCGACCCCTGGGTCATGGGATTGAACACACGGAAGTATGGGGCCGCATCGGCGCCGCTGCCGGCGACCCACTGCCAGCCGGCCGAATTGTTGGCGAGATCCGCATCGACCAGCGTATCGCGGAACCAGGCCTCGCCGTGCAACCAGTGAAGGCGCAAATGCTTGACCAGGAAGCTCGCCGCGATCATGCGCACCCGGTTGTGCATATAGCCTGTGCGCCAGAGTTCGCGCATACCGGCATCGACGATGGGATAGCCGGTCCGGCCCCGTTGCCAGGCTTCGAGGTCCTCCGGGCTGTCCCGCCAGGGATAGGCGTCAAAGTCCGGTTTCCAGTTCTCCGAAGGCATGGCCGGAAAGTGATAGAGCAGATGGTAGGAAAACTCCCGCCAGGCGATCTCGCTCAGGAATTTTCCGGCATCGGAGAAATGCTCGTTCAATCGCTTGGTCTCGTGCCAGATCTGACGCGGCGAGATCTCGCCGAAGTGCAGGTGCGGCGACAGGCGCGAGACGTTGGCCAAGTCCGGCCGGTCCCGCAAAGACCCATAATTTTCTAGCCCTTCCTTGAGGAACTTCCGAAGACGATTCATCGCGGAGCGTTCACCCGGCTGCCAGATTTCCTCAAATCCTCCCGCCCAGTTCGGCCTGGACGGTAGCAGCCCCCAATCGGAGATATTTTCCCCCTTAGGGCCGTTCGCCAACTCCAGCCGTTCCGGCACGCCAAGCGGTTCGGAAACGGATTTTTCCTGCAGGGCTCGCCAGAAGGGGGAATAGACCTTGAACGGTCCACCGGCCTTGGTTTCGACTTCCCACGGTTCAAACAGGAGAGATGCCTTGAAACTGCGGACATCGACCCCGTCCGCCTTGAGATCGGCCTTGATCGTGCTGTCGCGTTCGATCGCATGGGGTTCGTAGCACCGGTTCCAGTAAACCGCCTTTGCCCCGGTTTCGCGAACCAGGGCTGGAAGAATCACCCGCGCGTCGCCACGCAGACACATCAGGTTGCCCAGATCGCCACGCAGGGCTTCGAGGCTGTGATAAAGCCACCAACGGCTGGCCCCACCCAAAGGATGGGTATCACCGACCCGGTCTGCATCCTCCAGGATGAAGACCGGGAGCACCTCCCCTTCGCGAGCGGCTTCATAGAGAGCGGGATTGTCGGCGATGCGAAGATCCTGGCGAAACCAGACGATTGTGGTCATTCGGATATCTGCGGGTTAGCGTGCACTTCGGTTTTCTTGGGTATTTTCTGGGACGAAAGCCAAGCGGATTCGAGTAAGTTCCCGCAACCGCACCGCTTTCAGCCAGCTTGGAGATATTTATAGGGCTCATTTTCGGGCCGGAAACGCTTCACGTAAATTTCCGAACCCAATTCTGCCAATCCATCAATATTCTTTGTCCTCACGGGATATTGCGTCGAACGTAAATTACACTAGGTTAGATGGAAAATATCCGGCCCAGCAGCCGGGCAAGTGAGGGAGACCTGAATGACGGGCGGAACGATGGACAAGCCGCTGTCCTCAAATACATCGCTCGAGACCGATATGACGTCGGGCCGCGGAACGGCTCCGATGATCGACCCGTTCGGCCGGGCGGTTTCCTATCTACGCGTCTCCGTGACTGACCGCTGCGACTTCCGCTGTGTCTATTGCATGGCGGAGAACATGACGTTCCTGCCCAAGCGCGAAGTCCTCACGCTGGAAGAACTCGACCGGCTCTGCTCTGCCTTCATCGGCAAGGGCGTGAAGAAACTGCGCCTGACCGGAGGCGAGCCGCTGGTGCGCAAGAACATCATGAGCCTGATCCGCTCTCTCTCCCGTCATCTGGAAACCGGCGCCCTTGAGGAGCTGACGGTGACCACCAACGGGTCCCAGCTGACCAAACTGTCCTCCGAACTCCATGACTGCGGCGTCCGCCGGCTCAACGTCTCTCTCGACACGCTCGATGCCGACCGCTTCAAGGCAATCACGCGCTGGGGCGAACTCGACAAGGTCATGGAAGGCATTCAGACGGCCACCGATGCCGGTCTAAAGGTCAAGATCAACATGGTCGCGCTCAAGGGCGTCAACGAGCACGAGATCATTCCGATGATGGAATGGGCTCATGCAAACGGTCACGACATGACCCTGATCGAGACCATGCCGCTAGGTGAGATCGACGGCGACCGCACCGATCAGTATCTGCCGCTATCGCTGGTCCGCAGCCGGATTGGCGAACAGTTCTCCATGGAGGACATTCCCTACAAGACCGGCGGGCCGGCACGCTATGTGGAAGTCAAGGAGACCGGCGGGCCGGCTCGGCTTCATCACGCCGATGACCCATAATTTCTGCGAGAGCTGCAACCGGGTCCGGATCACCTGCACCGGCCAGCTCTACATGTGCCTCGGCCAGGACGACATGGCGGACCTTAGGGCGCCGTTGCGCGCGTCGGAAGGCAACGACCTCTTGAATGCGGCGATTGACGAAAGCCCATCGGGCGCAAGCCGAAGGGCCACGATTTCGTGATCGACCGGCGCAACCCCGGCAGCCGGCCGTCCTCGCGCCACATGAGCGTGACCGGCGGATGAGGCCGTGAGCGGGGGCAGCCGGAATTCGTCTCTGGACGGCTGCGGCACACGGTTCGCTGCCCTCCTACTCGCCTTATGCGCCCTCGCCCTCATGATCTGGCTCGGCCGCAACGACGTGCCTGTCATTCGCAGCCTGATGGCCAATATTTTGGGAACGGAGGTTCAGCAGGAAAGCACCGGGACCCCGGAACTGGACGCCTGCCTGAAAGACCGGGGCGGCGCGGTCGACAAGATGCGTGAGGAAGGCGTCATAAGCGCCGTACAGTATAACGAGTTTCGCCAACGCGCCGTCGACTATTGCGAGGCGCAGTTTTCCAAGGGTTCGGTAGTCTCAGACTACCTGAGTCTCGCGCAGGCCATCAGTTCTCCACCTCGAATGCCATCCGGCGGCGGCGCGGCGCTTTTTTGACACCGTCCGTTTCATCGGTAGTAGCTTCGGTTTCCTGTTCCTCGGCCCCGGTTTCTGCCAGAGCAGCTTCGCCTTCTTGCAGATCAACGGGAGCGTCGTCTCCAATCACCGCATCGGGCTGCGCCTCTCCGGCGTCCTCCCTTGGACCGGCCTGTAACTCTTCAGCGATCCTGGCCTATCGGCTTTCCATTTCGGCGGCCACCTCTTCGGCCTTGTCGGCATAGCCGCGCCCGACCTTCCAGGCGGATTTGAAGCCGTCCATCGCTGTCTCGTCGGGGGGGCGGAAGTCGGTGTCGTAATCGTTCAGGCCATCGAGCACCGCCAGATCCGGATTGCTGCGCCAGAGTTTTCTGAGCGCGGCATTCTTCAGCGTTTCCGGAACGCCCCGCTTCATGAACACGGTGAAATCGGAGTCGTAGGTCATGGCTTTCCAGGTCGACCGCCTCGGCAGCCTCGCGATTGGCAACCAGCTCGGGATCCTCGGCAGGGCCGTCCTGCCCTTCAAGCCGGACGCCTTCCTGCCCTTCAATCGCCGCTGGCCGGGGCCAGAGCCGTGTCTTCGCCCTCTTTCATCCGCCGGATGGTTTTCCCGCTTGCGCCGGGACCAGCGGCTCAGGGAAGCCTTCGCCGTCCTGCGCTTTCCCGCTCATTGCCCCTGCCCCTCGGGCCGGTGGTGGCGGTCAAAGATCGGCTCCTTGCCGAATTGCGGTCTCTTCCACCGTGGCTGCGGTGCGCTTTGCGTTTCTTGAATTTCTCCGGTTCCGGCATCTGTCTCATGTAGTCGGCCATCCAAACGCACCAGCTCTGCCGGCATCGGCACCCGTTCGACGAGGCCTTCGCCGGAATCGAGCACGAGCCCATGGCTTCGTAAGGGTCGGCGGTCACCCCGCGAACCTTGTACGGCACGGGCTCGGTCTCCGCGTCATCAAGCAGGATCCACAAGGACGGCGTTTCGGTCTCCACATTGGCGTCATAGGCCTCGCCCAGCTTGCGATGAAGGGTCAACGGTACCGGCGCATAATGATATTGGACAATGCCGTCGCACCTGCTGCAGCAACTGCCAGCCGTCCGTCGGCGGCGCGTCGGGAACGACCGCCGGGGCCGTCCAGACATGGTCCACCCAACGGCTGGTGCTGTCGCGCCGCTCTACGATGATGCCGACCGATGCGGAGATCTCCCGTTCCACCTGCGTCCTCCTTGTTTTCTTTCCTTTATTCTAAGCCATCGTCCCTTTCAGGAAAACAGCAGAAAACGTTAGGGCGGCGCGGCCTCGGGACAACACCTTTGCCTTTCGCTGGCGCTTGAAAAGCGTCCCGCAAACGATAGACTTCCAATAATTATAATAACCGGGGACCTTTCCCCGCCCGGAGGAACTCGATGTCAGCCAGCCGCGTCCTGCTCTGCAATTGCTACAAGACCATGCAGCTTGAAAAGGCAGCGCAAGGGCTGTCCGACCGGCTTCAAGCGCCGGTTTGTACGGAGCTGTGCCGGGGAGAACTTTCCGTATTCGAAGACGCGGTCAATTCGGGCGAGCCGCTTCTGGTTGCCTGCACCCAGGAAGCTCCGCTGTTTCTGGAAATTGCCGAGGAAGCCGACGCGGCCGACCTGGTGAACTTCACCAATATCCGCGAGACGGCCGGCTGGACGAAGAAAGGCACGGCCGCTACGGCGAAGATCCTCGCCCTTCTGGAAGATGCCGGCCTTCAGGAACAGTCCCAGCCGACACCGGTCAAGCCGATCGAATCCGACGGAATGTGCCTCGTCTACGGTGCCGGTCAGGCGGCGCTCGATGCCGCCCTGCAGCTGGAGGAAACCCTGTCGGTGACCCTCGTCCTGAGTTCCGCCGAAGATGTGGTTCTTCCGTCCGTACTGCCGTTTCCGGTCTTTCAGGGCAAGCTGAAGACGCTGACAGGCTCGCTCGGCACCTTCCAGGTCACGCTCGACAATTACGCGCCGATGCTGCCGTCTTCCCGCGCCAAGCCTGAATTCCTCATGCCCCGGGATGGGGGCGCGGTCGACCTGCAGTCTGGTCGTCGATCTGAGCGGAGACACCCCGCCGCTGACCGCATCCGCACCGGCGTGACGGCTATTTCCGCGCGGAACCCTCCGATCCGGTCCGGATCGCGGCGGTGCTGCATGAAGCTTCCGAAATGGTCGGCGAATTCGAAAAGCCCGCTTTACGTTTCCTACCGGGAAGACATCTGCGCCCACAGCCATGCGGGCAAGACGGGCTGCTCAAAGTGCCTCGACGCCTGCCCGGCCGGCGCGATGACGTCCACCGGTGAAAAGGTGGCGATCGATGCGGGCATCTGCGGCGGCTGCGGCAGTTGTGCCGCCAATTGCCCGACCGGGGCGATCACCTACCAGTATCCCTACCGGGCCGACCTTCTGAACCGGATCCAGGCGCTGCTCGGCACCTATGGAGCTGCCGGCGGCAAGACACCGGTTCTGCTGGTGCAATTCGGCGGAACACGGCGGTGGCGGTGATCAATGCGCTTGCCCGCTTCCGGCGACGGCCTGCCCGCAAATGTCCTGCCGCTGTCGCTCCATGCGGTCACGGCCCTTGGGCACGATTGCCATGGTGACGGCCTTCAACGCGGGTGGCGCTGCGGATCGTCCTTCTTTGCGACCCGGAGCACGCGGACGAACTGGCGCCGCTCGAAGCGGAAGCGGAGCTCACCCACGCCCTGCTTGAAGGCATGGGCCACGCCAGCGACGGCCGGATCGAGATCCTCACCGACAGCGACCCGGATGCGCTAGCCGCCGCAGTCGGTGCCGCGACCGGCCCGCGGATCGTATCCGAAGTGCATCGCTTCTCGCCGGTAGGCGGTAAGCGCGACGTGGCGCGCATGGCGATATCCGCCCTCCATGCGGCCAGCCCCGAGGCGCCGGAGGTCTTCCCGCTTCCGGAAAACGCCCCCTACGGCCGGATTTCCGTCGCCAGCGACGGCTGTACCTTGTGCCTGTCGTGCGTGTCCGCCTGCCCGGCCGGTGCGCTCAGCGACAATCCGGACCGGCCGCAAGTCAGCTTCATCGAAACGGCCTGCGTCCAGTGCGGCCTGTGCCAGACCACCTGCCCGGAAAAGGTGATCACGCTGGAGCCGCGCTTCAACACGGCGGCCAGCGCCATGCAGGCGGTGATCCTGCACGAGGAGGAAACCGGCGAACTGCGGTCTCCTGCGGCAAGCCCCTTCGGCACCCGCTCGACCATCGAACGGATCAAGTCGAAGCTGGGCGGGCAGCACCACATGTTCCGCTCGGGAAGCCCAGATCCAGCTGATCGAAATGTGCGACGACTGTCGCATCAACGCCCAGTGGAACATGGATGACAGCCTGCTGAGAAGCGGCAGCCGCCCTCGCATTCGCACGACCGAAGACTACATCAACGCCGACAAGCAAGGGCTTTCGGTGGATGACTTCCTGAAGGAAGACTAGCGGTCTCGTTCAGGTGCTCTCGCTGCCGCGATCGAGCACCTTGATGGCGACGACGCTCACCAGGGACGCGATAACGCAGACGATCATGGTGCCCACCATCGGCCAGGCGGTCGTGGGCCACATGGTGTCGGAAAGCATCCAGGCAACGACCGCACTGGCGACGGCGCCGGAACCGATCTGTATCGATCCGGCAAGACCGGATGCCGCACCCGCCAGTTCCGCCTTCGCGCTGACCGCGCCTGCGACGGCGCTCGGAAGACAGATGCCGTTGCCGAGCCCGACGAAGAACATCGGCACGAACAGCGCAAGCGCGTGGCCGATATCCAGGATCAGGACCCCTGCTACGACGGCGACCGCAATGGCCGGCAGGATGGAGCCGAAAACAATCATCGGCAGGACGCCGACCCGTTCCGCGATCCGCCCGGATATGAAGTTGCCGATGATGTAGCCCGCGGCAATAAACATGAAAAAGAAGCCCATTTCGCCGGGCGGCATGCCGAGAATGTTGCCGGCGATAAAGGGGGCGCCTCCGAGGAAGGCGAAGTAGACGCAAGAGGTAAAGCCCACAACCATGGAAAAGGCCCAGAACAGCGGCTCGCGCATCACCGCGCACATGTTTTGCCACAGAACACCGAGCCCGCCGCCCGCGGAGCGTTTGAAATTGGTTTCATGCAGATTGAACCAGGCGGCCCCGAGTACGGCGACACCGAGAATCGGCATGGTGTAGAAACCACCGCGCCAACCGTAGAACTGGTCCAGCAGACCGCCGATGACAGGGGCCAGCATCGGTCCGATCGCCAGGCCCATGGTGACGTAGCCGATCATGCTGGCCGCCTTGTCGCGCTCATACAGGTCGCGCACGATCGCGCGGCTCAAAACGATGCCGGTACAGCCTCCCAGCGCCTGGAGGATACGGGCGGCGATCAGGGTCTCGATGGTCGGCGCCAACAGGCACAGGACGCTGGAGACTATATAGAGCGCCAGGCCCCACAGAACCACCGGACGGCGGCCAAGGCGGTCGGAGAGCGGACCGAGAAGGATCGTCGACACGGCGATCGACACCAGAAACAGCGACATGGTGAGCTGAACCATACCGGCCGTGGTGTCGAAGGCGGTGACCATACCCGCCATGGACGGCAGGTAAATGTTCATGGACAGGGGGCTGATCGTGGAAATGGCGATCAGAATCCACAAGGACGGTACCTTTGCGGGGCCCGGACGTGCGGAGGAAGAAGCCTCGGTTTCAAATTCAGCAGTCATTAAAACTCAAATGGTCCGTTTCGTGTTCAGTTTCCGGAGGCCGGCGGAGTATACTGCCCGGACAACCGTAAATCGAAAATTATTCAATTGCGCGTCGCAGGCATGCGGCTCAACCGCTGTTCCCGGAAGAACGTGTAGATGCCCGTCGAGATGATGATCACAATCCCGATCACTGTCAGAAGGTCGGGCAGATCGCCCCAGATCAGGTAACCCAGCAGCAACGCCCACAAGACCGCCGCATAGCGGAACGGCGCCACGACGGAAATCTCGCCGATGCGCATGGACATGATCAGGGACACATAGCCGACCACGATCAGTGTCGCGGCACCGGCCAGGTAAACGTAAACCTTCGGCTCCATCGGATGCCAGCCTTCGCTGACATTGAACCCGATCCCAAGGATCGTAACCGCCGCGATCGACGCCAGGGCGACCCCGAAGGTGGAGACCTCCCTTGGCATCCGCTGGGTCGCAAGATCCCGGATGGCCATGCAGATGACGCCGGCAAGGGCGCTCAGCGACCAGATGTTGAACCCGGCCAGTCCGGGCTTGACGATCAGCAGCACACCGATGAAGCCGATGCCGATGGCCGTCCAGCGGCGCCAGCCGACCGGCGCCTTGAAGAAGATCGCCGCACCGGCGGTGACCAGCAGCGGCATGGCCTGAAGGATCGCGGTCGAGTTGCCGATGGGCATGTGGAACAGGGCGGTCAGGTAAAACAGCGTCGCCATGGTCTCGGCAAGCGTGCGGATGGCGACGGCCGGATGAAGCAGGCTGCGGATATGCCGGTGCCCGCCGGTCGCAATGAACGCCGCGAGCATCAGGACAATGCTGAATCCGCCCCGCACGATCAGGATCTGGCCGAACGGTAGATCATCCGCGGACAGTTTGACCAGCGAGTCGTTCAAAATGAAACCGGCCGTAGACAGCGTCATTGCTGCGATCGCGCGGCCATTGTCGCGAAAGTCCAAGCTCATCTCCAGGGGAAGCGGTCGCCGAGATTTAATTAGTTCGCTTTCCTTATCATATGAAGCGTTCCGCGTGAAAGGCCGGATTGTGATGCGGTGCGATGGCGTTGCGCACCGTTGCCAAATCCGGACTGAATACCCAAGTTGTATCTCTCGTTTAGCCGCTACCGCGGAGAGCAACAGTCACGCCATGCGTAGGGGAGATCTGCCTTGTCGAGAACTGAGTATGTCTTCCGGCTGCGAAAGACGGTCCCCCTGCTTTCCGAGGCAGAATGGGCGGACATCGGTCCCCTGCTCTACAAAAGGATCGAGAACATCAAGGCTTACAGGGGCGAAACTCAATGTTCCATCAGAGAAGCCCAGCAGAACGAGCCATGCGGGCAAAAGGCGCTTGACCTTTACGAAGCCATGACGGGCTGCCGGCTGGATCACCCGGATGAACTCTGGGCGGTTCGCATGTCGGACTACGGCTCGCATTGTCCAAACTGCCAGAAGCCGTTCAGAACGCCGCGCGCAAAAATGTGTGCCGAGTGCGGCTATACCTTGCCGGAAGGGACGCTTGCCGGGCCGCTTCTTGAACGGGAGGATTGAACAACTCGCCCAAGTGACCGATCATCTTCCCATGTCCGGTAGATTCGCCCGGGTGCAGCGCCCGGTTTCCGGATCTCTCGGAAGTCTCATGGGAGCGCGGCATGAAGCACGTTACCAGATACGCCGAAGACACTCTGTGCCGGATGTTTTCCCTCCCCGCGACCGGCGAGGAGCAGGATTGGGAAGTCGAGCTTGCAGACGACGGCCGGGTCGAGGAATTTCTCGCCCGCTATCCGGAGATCAAGGACGATGACGAACTGGCCTTCGGCCTGACGTGGCTGATCGTTGCCTCGTTCGATTTCAGAATTTGGGACCGGATGTCGGATATCGAACTCGATTTCTACGACATCATGGAAAACTGCGGCTTTGACGTCGCGAAGGCCTATACCAGCGAAGAGCTGGGCCTGTGGGTGGAGGTTTCAACCATCCTCCTCGACAGAAAGGTCTTTTTCAAAGAGATCATCGAGTATTTTTCGATCAACCACATCGAAAGAACGGCCTTCCCGAGCGGCCTGCTGTTCGGCAATACGTTTCATTGGCAACTGGACGATCAATTCTGACATCCTCCGGCGGCAACCGTCAGGCAATGGAGCGTGAAGCTTCCCGTACCTTGTCCGTCGCGGCATCGATCTGGGTCGTCGCCGTGGAAATGAACTGGATGTTGTTGGTTACGACCTCCACCCCTTGCGAAGCGCTTTGCATGTTGGAGGAGATCTCCCGGGTGACGACCGATTGCTCTTCGACGGCCGAGGAGATGCTCGTCGAAATGTCGCTGATCTGATTGATGACGTCCAGAATAGCCGAAATGGCGGTGACGGCACTTTCCGTCGTCCCCTGCATATTTTCAATCTGACTGGAGATCTCTTCGGTCGCCTTGCTGGTCTGAGAGGCCAGTTCCTTCACTTCCGAGGCAACAACGGCAAATCCCTTTCCGGCTTCACCGGCTCTTGCCGCCTCGATCGTAGCATTCAGGGCCAGAAGGTTGGTCTGATTGGCGATATTGTCGATCAGTTCGACCACATGGCCGATTGTCTTGGCATCGTCAGACAATCCAACCATGATTTCATTGGACTGGGTCGCCTCTCCGACCGCCTTCTGGGCGACCTCCGATGCGGTTTGCACCTGCCGGCCGATTTCATGAATGGAAGCCACCAGTTCCTCGGCGGCCGCGGCGACGGTCTGAACACTGGATGCGGTCTGGGTCGACGCCGTCGCGGATTCCGTCGCCTGACCCATCACATTCGAGATCGCCTGCGCGATTTCGCCCAACTGGACGTCGATGTCCTTTTGCACATTTTCACGGCGCTGACGTTCCAGGATCTGATCGGTGATGTCAGTCGCAAACTTGACCACCTTGTAAGGACGTCCGGAGGAATCGAAGATGGGATTATAGGTTGCCTGGATCCAGACTTCCTTGCCATCCTTGCCTATCCGTTTGAATTCGTCCGACTGGAATTTCCCTTCGGCGAGTTGGTCCCAGAAGCGGCGATAGGCGTCGCTTTCGCGGTAACTCTGCTCGACAAACATGCTGTGATGCTTGCCGGCGATCTCGTCGAGGCGATAGCCCAACGCATCGAGGAAATTGTCGTTCGCGTCCAGGATCGTGCCGTCCAACTTGAACTCGATGATAGCCTGGGATCTGCCGAGGGCTTCCAGCTTTGCGCGAAATTCCAGATTATCAAGTCGCTCCGCCGCATCGGCCCACTCGACGACGGTTCCGATACGCTTGCCGCCCTTCCGGAGATGATTTGCGATCAGATCGAAGGAACGCTGCCCGATCGAGATGGTCGCGCGATGGGTGGATGTGAGGCTGTCCAACAGACCTCTTTGGTGCGCCGGATTCTTATGAAAGATGTCGATCGACTTTCCCAGGAGCTGATCCGCACGGAAATCCGGAAACATCTCCCGGATGTCGTCTTCGGCCTCCTTTAGCAGCCCCAGAACCGCGTCATTCATATAGGCGATTTTGTAATCCGCATCCGCTATCATCACATTTGCGGACAAATGATCCGCAGCCAATGAGACCAGTTGCGTATTAGAGAATCCAAACATCACGCCCTCTTTCGCCAATCGGGATAAGCATTAAGGTAGACGTACAATATCGTCCCTTAAATTTGGGTAACGCAAAGGAAGTTTCCGGTTGGTGGTAATACATATAAATATATAGTTGTACTATACGCTTTTGCACCAAATATCAGATTGCCTTTTTACTAGCTTCCATCCTTGACTTGCCAGCTGGTTTCCTCTTGTCCCGGCAATCCGTTTTCGACATTGGATCGCCCGAGTTGGCGACCGCATTGCGCCGTCCGACAACCGCGTTTTCGGTTGGATTCACCCCAATCCTTCCGCATGTCCCTGATCCGGTATGTTTCGGTCTCGTGCAAACTCGACTGGGTTATCTTCCGAATTAGGCACGCCCGCTTATCAGCGCGTCTTGATCCCCGGCCCCGACAGTTGATCAACTCTCCGAAGCCAGCGGCAGATTGACCAGGAGGTTCTGCGGTTTCATGCGGATCTTGTAGTCGGGCGTCATGGCAAGGCCGAGCCAGACCGGTTTGCCGCGCAGGTCGGCGCGCATGTCGGAGCGGTTTTCGAAATCGAGGCGGAACAGGCCGAGGATGCGCAGGTTGTCGGCCTCCGACAGCGGTTCCTCGTTGAAGAGCGCGTTCAGGATCGCGGTCGCATCGGCATCGAGGCCGATGTGCCAGGACCAGTGCTCGTCGCGGATATTGCGGACCGGCTGGATGCGGACCTGAACCTGATGGAAGTGACGGATCCAGGCCTCCAGCACCCGGGCAAAGGCGTCCGGGCCGGGCTGGGTGAAACGAAAATCGAGCGCCGTGTCGAAGCGGTCGGAGCGGTCCCAGTAAATGTCCGCGTTTTCCTCGCCGAGCACATCGAGTGCGACTTCGCGCATGGGCGTGCCGGATTCCATCAACAGCGCGCCAAGACCGCCAAGGCCGCCGGTTTCCGACATCATCTCGACGATCTCCGCGTCGGCGATGGTGACGGTTCCCTCGTTCAAGGTGACCACCTGCTCGCGGAAGAACAGTTCGGCGGCACGCAGGCGCAGCGGGTCCTGGCAGTTGCGCAGAATGTTGCGCAGGATCAGGTGCACCAGCTGGTCGAGAAACACCGGAGGAACCGAGATGGTGCCTTCGCGAAACAGCGCCGAATAGGCCCCCTCCACCGTCTTGTTTTTCACCAGGTGATCGCGGAAGGCCAGCACGACGCTGTAATTGTCCGCCGTGTCCTTGTCCTGGATCTCCTGCAGCTCGGCCGCGCTGACGGCGGCGAAGGGATCGTTCATCAGGCGTTCGAACAGGCGGTGCTCTGCGGGGCAGGATTCCTCGACCGGGTGGATTTCGGGCCGGGTGAGATAGGCGCGCAGAAGGTCCGGTGTCACGAGGAGCCAGCCGTTCTTTTCGCGTTCGACCAGATGATAACCGGCGGATTTCCAGAATGGGCGCATCAAGGCTCCTCTACCACATCCCAGATCCGCGCATGCGGCTTTTCTCCAGGCGGCGTCACGATATGAAAACTTTCGCGGATCTGGCCGTCCTCACCGATCTCGCGTTTCAGGGCAAGCAATGTATTCAACTCAAGCCCATCCGCCAACTCGCGACCGAAGGCGATTTCCGCTTCCGCCGCCTCGCGGGCGGTCGCCTCGGACGGAGCGCCGTAATGATCCAGGAGGTGGCCGGTCAGCAGGGCGGTGCAGGCGTCGATGTTTTGCTGGCCAGCATCGGCCACGCTGACGAGTGTTGAAAAGCCGAAGGAGCCAAGCGCCAGAAAGCCGCTGACGAAGGCCTGTCGCTCCTTGCCGGTGAGCTCCGCCGGATCGCCGAACTGGCCATGGGCGAAGACGAAACTGCCTGGAATGGCCCAGTCGTTCTCAGACGCGGCCCGGGGAAAGACATGGGCGTCCGACTGGTCGAAACGGATGGCTCTCAAAAAACGCGGCACGTCAGATCTCCGTGACCGAGACGAGCGGTTTTGCGGTCCGATCCTCGCCGAGGTGATCTGCGACGTTCAGGATCCGGACAGATGCTCCCTCCCCGCCTTGCTTGAGGAGCAGGTTGCCGCTTTCGTCCAGGCCGGTGAAGGTTCCCTGCAGGACGCCCTCGTCCGTCACAACAGCGACCTCCTCCCGGTAGCCGTCGCAGCGGAACAGCCAGGCCTCGTGCACCGGCTTGAAACCGTCCACTTCCCAGCGATGGACCCAGGTCAGGAAATGCCGGGAGAGCGACTCCAGCCCCGGAATGGCTTCAAGCTCCACAGCGCCCTCATCCCACAGGGTCGTGCGGTCCGGCGTACGGCCCGGCTCATTCGTATCGGTCGGCGTCAGTGCCAGCTTGAGCGCCACTGCCATCCACAAGGGTGAACCGGCCTCGTCGTCCTCGTCACTGACGGCCATGCGGGCTTCGCCCAAACGGGCACCGTTGGCATAGACGGCATGGGGCCAGCGCCAGGTGATCGCCAGCTCTGGCGGGCACAGTGCGCCGATGGCATCGGCCATGGCGGTCATGGCGACGAAGAGCATCTCCTGTGCCCGTTCGCGCGGCACGTCCGGCTCCAGGAGCACCGCACAGGAGATCTCCGTGGTGTCGCAGGACCAGAACAGGTCACCGGCTTCCGCCTTTCCGTTCTGCGCTGCTTCCACGGCGGCGTTCAACGGATCGAGCGGCGGCACCACCGGACGGCTCGTCAGCAGCGGCGGAAAGGATGGATCGAAACTCAGGGCGACTGTCATCTAGGGTCTAATCCAGTTCGATGCGTCCCTTGACCTCGTGGACGACGCCGGCGCCCTCGATGGTCAGGGTCATCTTCGCATCGAGATGACCGCCCTCAAGGCCCGACTTGCGCACATGCTCCTCGATGGCCTGCTGCGATGTCACGCCAACCTGCTTGAGAAACTTGCGCATGGACATGTTGAAATTGTCGTTGTTCATTTTTCCGATTCCCTCTCGAATCCAACCCGCCCTTTCTGACAAAGTGATTCAGGTTGTTGAGAGACTGATTCAACCACCTTCGGAACTGATTCACAAAGGGGCTGCAAGTGATTGATTGTGAGTCGTTTTTTCCGGTTCACTCGTGCTCGCCAGGCCGTTCGCCCATGCCGGGATCGAGGCGGACCGAGTCGTTGCCGGTCGTGTAGACGGTCCTAGAGGAATAATCGAGTTCCCTCGTCAAAACGAACCAGGCGCCCACGCCGATCACGGCCATGGCACAGATCCCTGAGATGAAGGCTTTCATTGGGTGGTCCCTCCGGATTGGGTTTGCGGGCCGTTCGGATCGGTGGCCCGTTTCAGGAAAGCGACGAGCGCGTCGCGATCCTCGACAGTCTTCAGCCGCTGGATCGGCATTTTCGATCCGGGTGTCACCACATCCGGACCGTGATCGAAAAGATCGGAAATCGTTTTTTCGTTCCAGACGAAGTCGGCGTCCAGAAGCGCTTGCGAATAGGGGTAGCCCGGAAGCGTGCCCACCTTGCGTCCGAAGACGCCGTAGAGCGTCGGCCCGGCCCGGTTGCCGCCGTCCGGTGTCAGGGTGTGGCAGACGGAACATTTGCGCGCGAACTGAAGCTCGCCCGGATCGTCCGTATTGGTGACCTGGAAGCGGCGGGGAAAATCCACATCGACTGGCTCGAACGGCTTGCGCGGGGAGATCTGCCAGACGTGGATCTGATCGTCGAGGCCGACGTAGAACAGCTGCTTAGCATCAGCGGTGAAATCCAGGCCCCAGACCGGGCCGTAAGGATTTTCGAATTCCTCAAGCAGTTCGAAGCTCGGCAGATCGAACACGCGGATCACGCCATCCCCGCCGCCGCTCGCTGCCCGCTTGCCATCCCGGGACACCGCCAGGGACAGAACGGGTCGCAGGTGCGGCGGCAGCACCTTGACCTCTTCACCGGTCTCGATGTCGAGCACCCCGACCTTGCCGTCGGTGACGCCAAACAAAAGCGCCTTGCCGTCAGGCAGCGCCTTCAGCGTGTTCACGCCCCAGCCGAAATTGACGAGTTCGCGCTCAAGCTCCCCCGTCCTCAGATCGAACTGACGAATGCCGCCGTCGTAGGAGGCGGTGAAGATCTTAGCCCCGTACAGCGAAAAGGCGACGGCGTTGACGTTGCCGCGATGACCGGGCAGGGAAAACGCCTGACGCGGCGGATCGGCGGCAATGTCGTAGATCCGCGCCTCGTTCTCCCAGGAGGCGACGGCGACATAGCGCTCGTCCGGAGATACATCGAGGCTCAGGACCTTCTCGCCCTTGCCCGAAAAGCGGGCAACGACCGCCTTGGTCGTCAGATCCCAGAGGATCAGGTCGCTATCGTCGGAAACGGTCACGGCCCGATCGCCTCCCAGGAAACGGCCGTCGTTGACCGCCGCATTGTGGCCAATCAGCCGTTCAGGCGTCGGTTCCCCCTCCCCGTCAGGCAGGGTCCACACGAGCGCCGAATAATCGAACGAGGTCGACAGCAGGCGTTTGCCCGACGGGTCCAGGCTGACGGATTTAACCGGACCTCCATGACCTGCCAGCCGTTCCGGCCAGCCGGCGAATGCTTCGAAGGGAAGCATCACCGGCGCGGCCAGGGCCGCCATGATCACCGCAGCAGGCCAAAGCCGTCGCGCCTTTGCCATGACACCGTCCTATTCGGCCGGTTGCGGGGTGCCCCCGGAACCGGAGGTCTTGTGGACGTCGGCAAGGTGTTCCTCCACCCAGATCGAGTGATGTTCCTTCGCCCAGTTGAGGTCGACCTCGCCGGTACCCATGGCGTCGAACGCGCCTTCCATGCCGATGGAGCCGATGTAGATGTGCGCCAGGATCACACAGATCATGAACACCGCCATGATCGAATGCCACAGCGCGTTGAGCTGCTGCTCCTGCAGCGCCGTCAGAGCTGTCGGCAGCTCCGTACCGAAAATCAGGTTCACCTTCTCAAACGTGTCGGCAAAGAAATGGGTGGTGAACGGAAACAAGAGCGCCCAGCCCGAGAGGGACAGGGACAGACCGCCGATGATCACCGACCAGAAGATCACCTTCTGGCCGGCGTTGAACTTCTTCGCCGGCGGATGCAGCTTTCTGGAAAAGATGCCGCCACCCTGGAGGAGCCACTTGATGTCGGTCCGGTCCGGCAGATTGTGGCGCACCCACATGACGAAGATCATCGCCAGCCCCGCCATGAAGGCGAAGGCGAGATAGTTGTGCAGGTACTTCCCCATCTGGGTGAGAAAGCCGAAGGCACCGTCGCCGATCACGGGCTTGAGCACATAGCGGCCGTAGAGGATGTTCAGCCCGGTCAGGCCGAGGATGATGAAGGAAACGCCGAGCATCCAGTGGCCGAAGCGCTCCACCGCCTTGAACCGGGTGATGGTCTTGTCCGACCTGCCATGCTCAATGCGGATACGGCCGCGGATGGCGTAGAACAGGCCGAGGAGGACGATGGTGCCGAGCAGCGCCCAGCTGGCGTAAAGCGTCAGCGGTCCGTTGCGGAACGAGCGCCAGGCCTCGCCTTCCGACTGGACCAGGGTTCCGGCCTTCTTGTCGGGAATGGAGACATTGCCCTGCAGGCCGTGGCGCACCGCACGCCAGTAGTCGGAATCGGACGTCGTGCCCAGCGTGTCGCCCGGAACCATGCCACCGGACGGACTTGCCTGCGGAGCCGCATCCGGCGCGAGCGAAGTTTGCGCCACGGCCGGATTGCCGGCGAGCGCCAAGACGATCAGGCTCAAGGCCAGAAGCGGCATCAGACCGCGCGAGCCGAACATTTTTATGGTTTTCCGGTTACAGATCATCTGGTCCTCCTGATGCCTCTTCCGCGCCCGGGTTTCCGTCCCCCGGTTGCGCATGGGGCTTGCAAGCCTGTTCGCCGATCAGAACTTCTGCTGTTCACCGCGCAAGCGTAATTCGCGCCGCTGCGCCTCCGTCAGGCCGGGATCCGTCTTGCCTTCATATTGGCCTTTTTCCAGCTTGATCGGCCTATTTTCTTCCTGTTCGCGGCATCCGGCAAGTCCGGTCAGAGCGAACAGCACGCCGACCAGGACCAAATGCCCCGCCGTTTTGATGGATTTGGAGATCATCGATCCGACTTCCCGACTACAGTCCGCGGTTCCGTTGCTATCAAGGCAGAGAACGGAGACGACTGGTCAGCCGCCTCCGTCCTTTTATCGTTCAAGCGATCCGCCAAGGGACGCTTTTAGAAGTTGCCGGCCTTCTGGCTGTAGGCGGTGCCCCAGCCCCAGGCGCCGGAGCCGAAGCCACGGGCAACCACACGCTCGCGATAGATCGCGGAGACCACATCGCCGTCACCGGCGAGCAGGGCCTTGGTGGAGCACATTTCCGCGCAGAGCGGCAGCTTGCCTTCCGCCAGACGGTTGCGGCCGTATTTCTGGAATTCGGCCGCGGAGTTGTCCTCTTCCGGACCGCCGGAGCAGAAGGTGCACTTGTCCATCTTGCCGCGGGAGCCGAAGTTACCGGCCTGCGGATACTGCGGCGCGCCGAAGGGGCACGCGTAGAAGCAGTAGCCGCAGCCGATGCACAGGTCCTTGGAGTGGAGCACCACACCCTCGTCGCTCTGGTAGAAGCAGTCCACCGGACAAACCGCCGTGCACGGTGCGTCGGAGCAGTGCATGCAGGCCACCGAGATGGACCGCTCGCCCGGCTTGCCGTCGTTGATGGTGACAACGCGGCGGCGGTTGATGCCCCAGGGCACCTCGTTTTCGTTCTTACAGGCAGTGACACAGGCGTTGCACTCGATGCAGCGTTCGGCGTCACAGAGGAATTTCATTCGTGCCATGAGTACTCCCTCCCTTAAGCCGCGCGCTCAATGCGGCACAATGTTGCTTTTGTTTCCTGCATCTGGGTGACGCTGTCGTATCCGTAGGTCTGAGCCGTGTTGGATGCTTCACCCAGGACATAGGGGTCGGCTCCGGCCGGGTACTTGCTCCGCAAGTCCTCGCCCTGGTAGTGACCGCCGAAGTGGAACGGCATGAAGGCCACGCCCCGGCCGACCCGTTCTGTCACCAAGGCCATTACCTTGACCTTGCCGCCTTCCGGACCGTGGACCCAGACCATCTCGCCGTCGCGGACACCAAGATCGTTGGCATCGGCGGTGTTGATTTCCACGAACATGTCCTGTTGCAGCTCGGCCAGCCATGGGTTGGACCGGGTTTCGTCACCGCCACCTTCGTACTCGACGAGGCGCCCTGAGGTCAGGATGGTCGGGAAGTCCTTCGAGAAGTCGTTCTCCTGGATCGACTTGTAGGCCGTTGGCACGCGCCAGAAGGACTTGTCCTCATAGGTCGCGTATTTGTCCAGAAGATCCCGGCGGTTGGTGTAGAGCGGCTCGCGGTGCAGCGGCACCGGATCCGGGAAGGTCCAGACCACCGCGCGGGCCTTGGCGTTGCCGAACGGCGCACAGCCGTGCTTGATCGCGACCCGCTGAATACCGCCGGACAGGTCGGTCTTCCAGTTGGTCTTGTCACCGGCAACCGCTTCGATCGCGGCAAGCTCCTCGGCGGTCAGGTCGCCATCCCAGCCCAGGCTCTTCAGCATGGCCATGGTGAATTCCGGATAACCGTCCTTGATTTCCGAGCCCTCCGGCCAGGAATCCTCGGCCAGGAGATTGTCGCCGTCGCGCTCCACCCCGAAGCGGGCGCGGAAGCACAGGCCGCCTTCGGCAACCGGGATCGACGGATCGTAGAGGTTCGCCGTTCCCGGATGGCCCATCTCCGCCGTTCCCCAGCACGGCCAGGGCATGCCGTAGAAATCGCCGTCGCACGGACCGCCATTTGCACGGAGGCTGGTGCGGTCGAAGGTGTGCTGGTTCTCCATGTGCAGCTTCATCCGCTCCGGCGACTGGCCGGTATAGCCGATGGTCCACATGCCCCGGTTGAATTCGCGGGTTATGTCCTCGACCAGCGGCTCCTCGCCATTGACCTCGATGTTCTTGAACATCTCGTCCGCGAAGCCGAGCTTCTTGGCGAGTTTGTACATGATCACGTGATCCGGCAGGGATTCAAACAGAGGCTCGACCACCTTTTCCCGCCACTGGAGGGAACGGTTGGATGCCGTGATCGACCCGTAGGTTTCGAACTGAGTCGCGGCCGGCAGCAGATAGACGCCGTCCTTGCGGTCGGACAGGACCGCGGACATGGTAGGATAGGGATCGATCACGACGAGCGTGTCGAGCTTTTCCATCGCCACCTTCATGTCCGGCAGGCGGGTCTGCGAGTTCGGCGCATGACCCCAGAACACCATCACCTTGGTGTTGTGCGGCTGTTGCAGCTTGTCCTCGTCTTCAAGCACGCCGTCGATCCAGCGGGACACCGGAATGCCCTTCTCGTTGATCATGGCGACGTCCTTGCCGTCCGTCCCCTTCATGGTGGCGAAGCGGCCGCGGATGTAGTTTACATCCACGTCCCAGACGCGGGCCCAATGGGCCCAAGAGCCGTCGGCAAGGCCGTAGTAACCCGGCAGGGTATCGGCCAGAACACCAAGGTCGGTCGCGCCCTGAACGTTGTCGTGGCCGCGGAAGATGTTGGTGCCGCCGCCGGACTTGCCCATGTTGCCCAGCGCAAGCTGCAGGACGCAGTAGGCACGGGTGTTGTTGTTGCCGTTGGTGTGCTGGGTGCCGCCCATGCACCAGATCACGGTGCCCGGCCGGTTGTTGGCCAGCGTCCGGGCAACGCGCTTGAGCTGCGAACCGGGCACGCCGGTGACGCGCTCGGTTTCTTCCGGCGTCCAGTTGGCGACTTCGGCCTTGATCTGATCCATGCCCCAGACGCGCTGGCGGATGAATTCCTTGTCTTCCCAGCCGTTATCGAAGATGTGCCACAGAATGCCCCAGACGAGGGCAACGTCCGTTCCGGGACGGAAGCGAACATATTCGGAGGCGTGGGCCGCCGTGCGCGTGAAACGCGGATCGCAGACGATCAGCGGCGCATTATTTTCTTCCTTCGCCTTCAGAACATGCAGCAGGGACACCGGGTGCGCCTCGGCCGGATTGCCGCCGATGATGAAGATGGCGCGCGAATTGTGAATATCGTTGTAGGAGTTGGTCATCGCGCCGTAGCCCCAGGTGTTGGCAACACCTGCGACCGTGGTCGAGTGACAGATACGCGCCTGGTGATCGACGTTGTTCGTGCCGAAGAAGGCCGCGAACTTGCGGATCAGATAGGCCTGCTCATTGCTGTGCTTGGCCGACCCTAGCCAGTAGACGCTGTCCGGACCGTCCTTTTCGCGCACGTCGAGGATCTTGTCGCCGAGTTCCTCGATGGCCTGATCCCAGGAAATGCGCTCCCACTTGCCGTTGACCAGTTTGGTCGGATACTTCAGCCGGCGCTCGCCATGGGCGTGTTCGCGTACCGCAGCGCCCTTGGCGCAATGAGACCCGAGGTTGAACGGGCTGTCGAAACCGGGCTCCTGACCGATCCAGACGCCGTCCTTGACTTCGGCCAGAACCGTGCAGCCGACGGAGCAATGGGTGCAGATCGACTTCTTGATATCGACCTTGCCGGCGGTCGCCGCCTGGGCCTGAGCCTTCTGTACCATGCCGCCGGATGCGGCCGAAATTGCGGCCAGACTGCCGGCTGCAACACCGGACCGGCGGAGGAACGTCCGGCGATCCATGGTGGTCGCGCCAAAGTCGGCCAGGGCAGATGAAAGCCGGCCACGCCGCGCCACACCGCTTGTCTTCTTTCTGAGCATTCTTGTCTCTCCCTCGATCGGAACCGTGAAGGACAGCCGTCCAGCCAATTCCCCGAACCGATCCGCCGCGTCGCAGACCGGTTAATTGTTCAGAACCGTGCGGTTTCGTAAGCTTTCTTCACGTGATCGGTTTCCCGATATCCGCTTCCGCCCTGCTCGACCGCCTCGGCGGCCTCAGCGGAACCGGCTACGACCGTCGCACCGCTTGCCAGAGCGCCAAGACTGGCGAGTTTCAAAAAGTTCCGCCGTCCGCCGACGTCCTGCTCTTTCCTGTCCTTCATTCTTTCTCTCCAGCTCTCATCTTTTGGATGCCGCATCAGCCCTCTCCGGCCAATCGTGCGGCGGTTTCTTGTCCTACCGTTCAGCGTCCGCCTATTGGGCCATGCCGAAAGCCTCGTCCTCGACAGAAATCAAAACGCCGCCGAGCGCACCCACGGCGGCGTAAAACGCATTTGTCTGTGTGGCGGCGAGATCCTTGAAGAAATGCCCTGCCCACGAACCGACATGCTTCTGGAAAAACGCCTTTTGCTCGGAAAGCGTCGCCGGCTCACCGAACTCGCCGACGATCATGCCTTCCATCATCTGCATCAAGGCGGCAATGTGGTCCTCCGGCTCGCTCACGCCCTCGGCACGTTCAATGCCGAGCCCGGCCATACTCGCCCTGAGGTCGGCAAGCGGCTTCTCATGGAGGAAACCGGTGAGATAGTAGGATGCATAGGGAACGAACTCGCCGCGTCCGAGACCGATGAAGAGGTCCTGATAGGCGCGTTTCAGACTACCGGCGTCTTCGGCCCGGGCAGCAGCGGCCAATCTGCCAATCGCCTCACCGACCGGCGTGTCATCGACAGTCAGCCCACGAATAGCCACGACTTCCTCTTCGGAAGGCGCGGCCTGTAGCAGGCGACCCACGAATCCATACAAGACAGCCCGGTCGCTGTCTTCCGGCGCGATCGAAATTTCCTGCGACGTCATTTGCGACATCAATGCATTCTCCCTCAGGCTGAAATCATCGCTCTGAACCTGACGAGCCGCAAATGAAATCCTTACTGCGTCGCAATATTAGGCACTTTTAATTTGCTCCTACTTCTATTTTCTTCTTTTCTGGAAAATAATACATATAAACAACGCAAAACAACAATTACCATTGCAGCGCAAAATCGCGCGCCACGAAGCGGGTCTCGCCTCGAAACGGCGCTTCAGCCGAGACTCGGAGCAGAATCTTCGGTTCGAAGGTCACTGGATTCAGTTTTGCTCAGCTTTAACATATTCATTTTTTTGAATTTATAGATGTGCAAATCTGCATAAATTTTATATTTTTCAATGAATTAGGAAATACTTTATGCCGAATTTCGATTTTCGTTGGAAGTTGACGAAAACTACACAACGAACCCTTGCCCTGCACCCCGACCGGTGATCAGAGCGGTATATGTTGCACCGCAAAACAACAAATTGAAAAAGACCTTTTCGCCCAGAAAAAAATTGCCTCCGAGCCTCAACTTAAAAGAGCCGCCTCAGAGTAAGGCGGCTCTTTACGCAGAGACAGTTCGCTCCGGCAGATAACCGGGCCGGATTATTCGATGACGATCTTCGGAGCGGCCCGCTGTTCATCCCCCGCGTAACGGGCGATTTCGGCCATCACCTTTGCCGCAATCTCCCGGTAGATCTTCGCATGGGGACCGTCGGGATCGGAAACAACGACCGGCGTGCCGGCATCCGACGTTTCGCGGATCTGCATGTCGAGCGGCACTTCACCCAGGAACGGCACGCCGAGCTTTTCCGCTTCCGCCCGTGCGCCGCCGTGACCGAAGATGTCATGCCTGCCGCCGCAGTCGGGGCAAAGGAAATAACTCATGTTTTCAATGATACCGAGCACGGGGACATCGACGCGTCGGAACATGTTGAGCCCCTTGCGCGCGTCGATCAGCGCCAGATCCTGGGGCGTGGAGACGACGACGGCGCCGGCCAGTGGCACCTGCTGGGCCATGGTGAGCTGTGCATCGCCTGTTCCAGGCGGCATATCGACCACGAGCACATCGAGCTCGCCCCAGGCGACTTCGCGCAACATCTGGGTCAGCGCGGAAATGACCATCGGGCCGCGCCAGATCATCGGCGTGTCTTCCTCGACCATGAAGCCCATGGACATGACCTTCACGCCATAGCCTTCCAACGGCTTGAGGATGCGTCCCGAAACCGGTTCCGGCCGTCCGGTGACCCGGAAAAGGCGGGGAACGGACGGGCCGTAGATATCCGCATCGAGCACCCCGACCTTGAGGCCGTTGGCCTGCAGCGCCAGGGCGAGATTGGCCGTGGTGGTCGACTTGCCGACACCGCCCTTGCCCGAGGCGACGGCGATGATGTGCTTGACGCCGGGAACACCCGGCTTTTGAACCGGTTGCTCCGGGGCCTGTGCCTTCGCGCGCGCCTGCATCGGCGGTGGCACACTACCGACCTGCGCCTTTGACGGCGCCGGGCGCACAGGTGCCGAGCCGGAACTGCCCGCGGCTTTTTCAGCGGTCAGCGCGACCATGGCGTTCTCGACGCCCGGGATTTCCTTGACCACCTTTTCCGCGGCCTGGCGCAGGGGTTCGAGCGCCTGGGCACGATCGGCCGGCACGGTTATGGAGAAGGCAACGCGGCCATCGGATACGAAGATTTCCGACAGAAGGCCCAATGAGACCAAGTCCCCTTCCAGATCCGGTCCCTTGACCTTCGACAGCCGCTCCAGCACCGCCTTCTTTATGTCTTCGCTCATTCCGTTGCCCCGGTTCGCGTCTCAATTCCGACGGCCGCTGCTCGGCCTTCACATGTGCGCATAACGTAGTCACGCATTGTGGGGCGTCAATGGAAACCGGAAAGGCATTGCTCCTGCGGCGGCAAATCACCTTGTCACGGCTAGCCTCTTTCGGAGAATCGCCGCATGACTTCCCAGGCACCGCCTTCCCTTCCCGACCGAGAGACTCACCATGACCACGATCCTCATCACTGGCGCCAATCGCGGTATCGGCTTCGCGCTCGCAAAAGCTGCTCTCGAAAAAGGCTGGACCGTCTACGGCTCCGCCCGCACACAGACCCAGGCGGAGGAAACAGCTGCGAAACTCGGTCCGAATTTCCGGCCGCTTACCTTCGACGTGACCGACCACGAGGCCGTCAGACAGGCAGCCGCGAGCCTCGACACTCCCATAGACATTCTGATCAACAACGCCGGCATCATCGGATCGGATCGGCAGTCAACGCTGGACATGGATTTTGCGGGCTTTGCGCAAACGCTCGCCATCAACACGCTTGCTCCGCTCGCCGTCGCACAGGCCTTTCTGCCGCAGATCCGCAAGGCGGAGCGAGGCCGGATCCTGACCGTTTCCAGCCAGATGGCGTGGATGGGCTACGGGAAGTCGGACCGGATCGCCTACCGGGCCTCGAAGGCGGCCGTCAACAAGGTGATGCAGGGGCTTGCCACCGACCTTGAAGCGGACAAGATCGCGGTCGCGCTGATCGATCCGGGCTGGGTGCGCACCGACATGGGCGGAGCTGAGGCCGATCACGAGGCCACCGATGTCGCCGCCGGCATCGTCCGGATCGCTGATCGTCTGTCCATGGACGATACTGGAAAATTCTTCAAATGGTCAGGTGAAGAGCGGCCGTTCTAGTTCCAGATCCACCACAACCGAGATAACCAGATTTTCGGAAAAGCAAGCATTCGGAGAAATCCGTAACGATCCGGCAATGCTCCCGTAAGGTTAGGACATTATAATGACTTAACTTGCGTGGAATTCAGCCGAATTTTCATAAAATTTGAACGAATTGAGGCGCAGGCTCGAAACATCGGAACGTCGATGGGAAGAGACGAGCCATGCATTTATACCGAGTTTGTTACCGGTGCCGGATCGACTGGACGCATATGTCGCGGCCGCTCTCGGCAGAAATTGAAAGAAGCCTGGCGCGTGTCCGGCGCATCAACCGCCGATCCGGCGTGACCGGTGCCCTGTTTCTTGCCGACCAGCACATCGTTCAGGTCCTCGAAGGCGACCCCGGCCCCGTGCTCGACACGGTCTACTGCGTTTTGACCGATCCGCGCCTGAACACGCTGGAAGCCATCTTCCATGAACCGGCAGAAGACCGGCTCTTTCCCAATTGCCTGATGTTTTTCCGCGATCTGACCGATGGCGTCGACGCGGCACTCAATCCGGTCCTGAAGCCGCTCCTGGAAAATACCTCTGACCTCACGCGTGCATCGGCCCTGGAAGCTGTCGAGCACTATTCGTCGGAATTGCTCGAAGGTCGCCTGACCAACACCATGCTTATGATCTGAGACCTGCCGTCTCGTCCGATTTCCCAAATTTCGTTTTTTGGGTTTTTAGCGTGGCTTTCACGCCTGCGTCCGGTAAGGATGGGTCTTCTCTTTCCGCAGCCCCGATCCCGCATCCTTTCCGTTTTCCGTCATGACGCTTTCGCCTCCGTCGCTGCAATCCTTCTCCGCCGGGCTTCTGGCCTCCATCGTCGGCACCGCCAGTTCCTTTGCGGTCGTCGTCCAAGGCCTGCTTGCCGTCGGCGCCAGTTCCGATCAGGCTGCCAGCGGTCTGATGGCCCTGTCAATCGCCATGGGCGCTTGTGCGATCGTGGCGGCCCTTGCCACGCGCATGCCGATCAGCATCGCGTGGTCAACCCCGGGCGCTGCCCTGCTGGCAACCGGCGGCGCGGTCGATGGCGGCTTTCCGGCGGCGGTCGGTGCCTTCATCCTGTGCGCACTCTTGATCATTGCGGCCGGCCTGTTCCGGCCGCTCGGACGGGCGGTGGCCGCAATCCCCATGCCGCTTGCCAATGCGATGCTGGCGGGCGTCCTGTTCGGCCTGTGCCTGGCGCCGGCCCGCGCCATCGGTGAGTTTCCGATCGAAGCCCTGACCATTATCGTCGTCTGGGCGCTCGCCTTCCGCTTCCGGCGCCTATACGCCGTCCCGCTCGCCGTGCTGACGACCGCGATCCTGATCTATCTCACCAGTGATCCGGCCCAGTTTGGTGGATTGAGTGTGTTGACACGCCCGGTCCTGGTCATGCCCGAATTTACCCTGGGCGCCGCTATCGGGATCGGTCTGCCCTTGTTCATCGTCACCATGGCGTCCCAGAACATTCCCGGAATGGCAGTGCTTTCGGTCAACAACTACTTTCCGGACGGCGGCCGGCTGTTCAGCCTGACCGGTGTCTTCAGTCTGTTCGCGGCTCCCTTCGGCGGGCACGCGGTCAATCTGGCTGCGATCACGGCCGCCATGTGCGCCGGCGAGGACGCCGATCCGGACCCCAAGCGCCGCTACTGGGCGGCGGCCTTCAGCGGATTTTTCTATATCCTGTTCGGTCTCGTCGCGGCCGCCGCCACGACCTTTATCGCTGCCGCGCCTCCGGTGCTGATCGAGGCGGTGGCCGGCCTTGCCCTGATCGGCGCCTTCGCCAATTCGCTCATGGCCGCGACCCGGGACGCAGAAACGCGGGAAGCCGCCATCCTCACCTTTCTCATAACCGCTTCGGGCCTGAGCTTCTTCGGTGTCTCCGGCGCATTCTGGGGACTGATCGCCGGCGGCGCCTTCATGGCGCTGATGCGGTTCAGGCGTAACGCACCGTAATGATCTTGCCCAAGACGGACACACTGCCTACTCTTTCCAGAATGAACGACGAACCCTCTTCAGCAGATAGCTATCTCCTGCGCCCCGACCCCACGGATTCGCGCCTGTCGACCTCGGTCCGCGGGATCGATCAGGACGGCCGGCCGGTCGACACACAGGTGGTGACCGAGAAGGCGCTGACGCTTTACCTGAACTCCCAGGAAGTGGTCACCATGATGACCATCGGCGACCATCCGGACCTGCTGGCGGTCGGTTATCTGAAAAACCAGAACATGCTGCGGGCCGACGATGTCATTACCGGCATCGATTACGACGACGATCTGGAAGTGGTCGTGGTGCGCACGGAGCGGGAAACGAATTACGAGGAAAAGCTCAAGAAGAAGGTGCGCACCTCCGGCTGCGCGCAGGGCACCGTCTTCGGCGACGTCATGGAGAGTTTCGACGAGGTGCGGCTGACCTCCGACGCCCGGCTGAAAACTTCCTGGCTCTACAATCTCACCAAGGTCATCAACACCACGCCGTCGCTCTATCTGGAGGCCGGCGCGATCCATGGCTGCGTGCTGTGCCAGGAAGACAAGGCGCTGGTCTATATGGAAGATGTCGGGCGGCACAATGCCGTCGACAAGATCGCCGGCTGGATGACCCTCAACAATGTGCCTGCCCACGACAAGATCTTCTACACCACCGGTCGGCTGACCTCGGAAATGGTGATCAAGACCGTTATGATGGGCATTCCGATCCTGGTGTCCCGCTCCGGCTTCACCGCCTGGGGCGTCGACCTTGCAAGACGCGCGGGCCTGACTCTGGTCGGTCGGGCACGGGGCAAGCGCTTCATTGCCTTATCCGGAGAAGACCGGATCGACTTCGACATGGAACCGTCCTCCGCCGAGGACGAACCGGACAAGGTCCGGCGCAAGGGGAGCCTTGCCGCGGAATGACGCAAACACCTTCTGATCCAATGGACAAAAACAGCGTTCTCACCTGCATTCTGGCCGGCGGTCAGTCGCGACGCATGGGCGGCGGCGACAAGACGCTGATCGATATCGGCGGCAAATCGATGCTGGCCCATATCATCGACCGGCTGTCACCACAGACCGGCCGGATTATCCTGAACGCCAATGGCGATCCGGCGCGCTTTGCGGAATTCGGGTTTCCCGTCGCAGCCGATCCGGTTGGGGACTATGCAGGCCCCCTCGCAGGCATCCTCGCCGGCCTCATCTACGCCCGTAACCACGCACCCGATGTGCGCTACGTAGTGTCGGTCGCCGGCGATACCCCATTCTTTCCTAAGACGCTGGTGTCTGCGCTGTTGGACGCAGTGCCTGCCGACCGGCCGGTGATTGCGCTGGCGAGTTCCCATGACCGGCTTCATCCGGTCTTCGGATTGTGGCCCGTCGCCCTCGCCGATGACCTGCACGACTGGCTCTCCAGCGGTCAGAGCGGCAAGGTCCTTGCCTTTGTCGACCGTCACGACAGCGTCGAAGTCGCCTTCGAAGACGACGAGACGGGCATAGATCCGTTTTTCAACGCCAATCGGCCGGAGGATCTTGAAACCGCCCGCCGTGCCATAGGGCTGATCTCGGGATGATTGAGCAACGCGTATTCGGAATTACCGGGTGGAAGAACTCCGGCAAGACCCGTCTTGTCACACGTCTCGTAGCGGAATTCACCCGGCGCGGCTACAAGGTGTCGACCGTCAAGCACGCCCACCACAACTTCGACATCGACAAAAAGGACACCGACAGCTACCGGCACCGGGAGGCCGGGGCGGTCGAGGTCGCGCTCGTGTCGGGCAACCGCTGGGCGCTGATGCATGAGCTCCGGGGCGCGGACGAACCGACCCTGGACGACATCCTCTCGCGGATTGCGCCATGCGACCTGGTGTTGATCGAGGGCTACAAACGCGAAGGCCATCCAAAGATTGAAGCCCGGCGCACCGCTTCGACCAACTCCGAAGCGCTGGCGCCGAACGATCCCGCCATTGTCGCGATCGCGGCAGATCACCCTGTTGCAGATGGTGGACTGCCGGTTTTCGATCTGGACGATATCGGCGCGATGGCCGACTTTATTGCCAAACACGTTCAACTCGGGGAACCGGACGGTGACGGCTAAACCTCTGCTCGACGACTGCTTCCTGCATGACAAGGACCGGCTGCGGCACGCCGAGGCGCTGGCGATCCTCAAGGAGCGGATGCATTGCGTGACGGAGCCGGAAGATATCCCGCTGGAGCAGGCTAACGGCCGCATTCTCGCCGAAGAGATCGCGGCTCCGCGCGACGTTCCCCAGTCGGACAATTCCGCGGTCGACGGCTACGCGTTCCGCTTTGAGGACCATGAAGAAGCCGGCGGCTTCTTTCGGCTGGAGCAACGGATCGCGGCCGGACATCCGAGCGAGACGCTGCTCGGCCCCTGGGGGGCGGCGCGGATCTTTACCGGCGCGCTCATGCCGCCGGGGGGCGATACGGTTGCCATGCAGGAAGACTGCGAAACCCACGAGCAGGACGGCCAATCCTTCGTGATCGTCCCCGCCGGACTGAAGAAAGGCGCCAATTGCCGCAAGGCCGGAGAGGATCTCGCCAAAGGCACGGTGCTGCTGTCCCCCGGTCATCGGTTGCGGCCGCAGGATCTTGCCGCCATCGCCTCGACCGGGCGGGGCACTGTTCGGGTCTACCGGAAGGTCCGGGTCGCGCTGATGTCCACAGGCGACGAGATCCGCCGCCCGGGAACAGAGCTGCAATCCGGCGAAGTCTACGATTCCAATCACTTCCTGCTACGGGCTCTGTGTCAGAACCTGGATGTGGAGATCGAAGATCTCGGTGTCCTGAAGGATGATGCGGAGACGATTGCCACCACGATGCAGGCGGCGGCGGAGCGCTCGGATATTCTGCTGACCACGGGCGGTGCCAGCCGTGGCGAGGAAGACCATGTCCTGTCCAGCCTGGACCGGCTCGGCAAGCGGCACATGTGGCAACTGGCAATCAAGCCCGGCCGGCCGATGATGTTCGGCCAGATCGGGTCTTGCGTCTTTCTCGGACTTCCCGGCAACCCGGTCGCCGCGATGGTGTGCTTTCTGCTCTATGCCCGCCCGGTTCTTTCCGTGCTCGGCGGCGGCCCGTTCCTGGAGCCGTGCCGATTTCAGGTTCCGGCCGATTTCGAGGTACCCAAGAAGAAACCGGACCGGCGGGAATTCTACCGGGGCATCCTGGACAGGGATGAGGACGGGCGCACAATCGTGCGCAAGTTCGACCGGGACGGGTCCGGCCTGATCACCGGCTTGCGCGAAGCAAATGGCCTAATCGAAATCCCGGAAGAGGCCACCTCGGTTCCCCGCGGTAGCCTCGTCGATTTCATTCCGTTCTTTTAAGAGCCAACCGTCTTCGGTCGCCGTTTGGACGACCTCCTCAGACTTCCTCTTCCTCGACGATCCAAGGCTCCTTGATCGCCGCGTCCTGCCATACGATCCAGGCAGGCAACGACGTCATGGCTGAGCTGTAAGCCGCCACTGCCGGATCGTCGGACAGCAGATAGGTGCCGAACCGGCTGACCACCGGGGCGTACATGGCATCGGCGATGGTGAAAGGACCGTACAGGAACGGCCCGCCGGACCGGTCGAGGCAGTCACGCCAGATGGCGGTGATCCGGTCAATGTCCGCCTGCACCTTGGCATCGATGGCGATCCGGCCCGGCTTCCGGCGCATGTTCATCGGACAGGCGGATCGCAATGCGCCAAATCCTGAATGCATCTCGGCGGAAATCGCCCGGGCTTGGGCGCGCAGGCCGACGTCGCCCGGCCACAATCCCGCGTCCGGAAAGACATCCGCCGCATATTCCAGGATAGCGAGCGATTCCCAGACGGTCAGAGAGCCGTTCTTGAGAATCGGCACCTTCATGGTCGGAGAGAATGGCCGGAAGGCAGGGTTGCCATTCTTGAAATCAAACGGGACCAGTTCCTCCCAAAAGGGAATACCGGCCTGTTTCAGACCGATCCACGGGCGGAACGACCAGGAAGAATAATTCTTGTTTCCGATGAACAGCTGAAAATCCGGCAAGCTCTCACTCCGCCTTTGCCACAGTCGACCGCATTCAAATGGGCAATTTCATCCGCTTTACCCGCTTCTTTGGAAAAATCTGCCCGCCTGAATCGGCGTGAACAGGAAAACGCTACGGCATCTACCCTGCGTTTCTACAAAATCTTGCCTGATACCCCGGGATTAACGGTTGAATTTTACGAAAAAATGATGGGAATATTGGCATTCGGCGAGACTGGCATATCCGTGCCGCTCCGCTCAACAAGTTATTTAGGGGACCAAAATTATGTACATCAAGCGTTTGGCTGCCGCCGCCGCTATCGTTCTGGCCGCCGCTGGCGGCGTGCAGGCAAAGGACTGGTCGAAGGTCCGGATCGGTACCGAAGGCGCCTATCCTCCGTTCAACTCCCTGACCTCTGACGGCCAACTCGTCGGCTTCGACATCGATATCGCAAACGCGCTTTGCGAGGAGATGAAGGTTGAATGCGAATTCGTCACCCAGGACTGGGACGGCATGATCCCGGCCCTGCAGGCCGGCAAGTTCGACGCGGTCATCGCTTCCATGTCGATCACCGAAGAGCGCAAGCAGAAGGTCGACTTCACCAACAAGTACTACAATACCCCGCCGGCAATCGCCGTGCCGAAGGACTCCAAGCTCACCGGCACGACCGACGCCGACCTGAAGGGTGTGATGCTGGGTGCCCAGTCGTCGACGACGCATTCGAACTACGCGGAAGAAAAGCTGCCTTCGGCTGACCTCAAGCTCTATCCGACGCCGGACGAGTACAAGCTCGACATTGCCAACGGCCGTATCGATGCCGTGATCGATGACGTGGTGGTGCTTTCCGACTGGCTCAAGTCAGATGACGGCACCTGCTGCAAGCTCCTCGGCACCCTGACCCCGGATCCGGTGATCAACGGCGAAGGCGCCGGTATCGCGATCCGCAAGGAAGACGGTGACCTGAAGGAAATGCTCAACAAGGCCATCGCTGGGATCCTGGCGAGCGGAAAATACAAGGAAATCAACGACAAGTACTTTGATTTCGACGTCTATGGCGGCTAGTCAGATCTAGCAGACCGCATGATACAAGAGCGCGGCGAAAGTCTATCCGCCGCGCTCTTTGCTTAAGGGGGAACAGCATGCAGGTGGCGCCAAGCGCATGAACGAAGCACTGACGCTCTTGTCCTTCGGGGACGCCGGTTGGGGCGATGAAATCGCGCACGGCGTTCTGATCACCGTCTCGCTCGCCATTGCCACCCTTCCGTTCGGATTGGCCCTCGGCTTTATCCTGGCTCTAGCCAAGAAAAACGACGATCCCTCCCTTCGCCTTGCGGCCAATATCTACACGACGATTTTCCGCGGCCTTCCGGAGCTGCTCACCCTCTTTCTCGTCTACTTCGGTGTCCAGATCGCCATCCAGCAGCTTCTGAAGCTCATGGGAGTGGACGCCTATATCGAGGTCAACTCCTTTGTCGCCGGCATGGTAGCCCTTGCCTTGGTATTTTCGTCCTACGCGTCGGAAGCCTTCCTGTCCGCGTTTCGCGGCATCCCGCAGGGCCAGTATGAAGGCGGATATTCGCTCGGCCTGTCGCGCGGCAAGACCATGCGGCTCATCATCCTGCCACAGCTTATCCGGCTTGCCCTGCCCGCGCTCGGAAACCTCTGGCTCATCCTGCTGAAAGACACCGCGCTGATCTCGGTAGTCGGGCTCTCCGACCTGGTCCGGCAGTCGGGCATCGCCGCACGCGTCACGAAGGAACCGTTCCTGTTCTTCGGTACCGCCTGCCTGATCTACGTGGTCCTCGCCATGATTTCGTCCATTGGCCTTTCCCGCATCGAGATCTGGTCGAAACGGGGGGAGATGGAACGGTAATGTCCTCCCCAGCATCCACCCCTCTTCGACCGCCTCCGGTCACCCGGCCCTGGAGCAAATCACGGATCGTCGGTCATGTCCTGATGGCGCTGTGGATCGTTGCCGGTGCCGCGCTTCTCTACTATCTCAGCCTTAATGTGGTCAGCCCGTTCTTCCTGAAGTACTGGCCGGAATATGTCGACGGCTTCATCGTCACGATACAGATCGTGGGCCTGTCGCTGCTGATCGGAGCGGCCCTTTCCGTTCCGATCGCGCTAGCGCGGTCGTCCAAGAGCCGCATCCTGAGCGGCCTCGCCTACGGCTATGTCTACTTTTTCCGCGGCACGCCCCTGCTTGCCCAGACGTTTCTGATCTACTACGGCGCAGGTTCCTTCCGCGAGGCTTTGGACAATGTCGGACTATGGTGGTTTTTCCGAGACGCGACCTATTGTGTGATCTTTGCCTTTTCGCTGAACACGTCGGCCTACCAGGCGGAAATCCTGCGCGGGGCAATCGAGAATGTGCCGAGAGGGCAATGGGAGGGCGGCAAGGCTCTTGGCCTGTCAAAGCCGGTGATCTTCTTCAAGATCATTCTGCCCCAGGCCCTGATGGTGGCACTCAGGCCCTATGGCAACGAAATCATCCTGATGATCAAGGGGTCCGCGATTGCGGCCATCGTCACGATCTACGACATCATGGGCGAAACCCGGCGCGCCTATTCGCGTTCCTACGATTTCCAGGCCTATATCTGGGCGGCGGTCCTGTATCTGCTCCTGGTGGAAACACTGCGCCGGGTCTGGGACAAGCTGGAAATTCGCCTCACACGCCACCTGATCCGCTGAGCCAACCCCCTCACGCGCAGCGTGCAGCGGCTTCGGCGGCACGCGCCCTGATCCAGGCAATGAACACTTTTAACGGTGGGCGCTGCACACCGGGCCTTGTTACCATATGGTAGCCGGAGGACGTCGGTTTGATATCCTCGTAAAGAACCTTGAGATTTCCCGCGTCGATATCCGCTTCCACGAAAATTCTGGCGGTTGCGGAAATGCCGTGCCCCCGGCGCAGTCCATCGAGCACCATGAAGCCCGGCAGGTGGGTGATATTCAGCTTCGACCTGGGCACGACCCCCTGACGTTCGAGCCAGAGCGACAATTCGTTGGTGCCCAGCTCCTGAAGCCACGGATAATCCTGGATCTCCGCCGGATCACACATGGATCGGTCACCGACAAGACTTTCCGCGCCGACGATCACGTAATTCGAAGGCAAAAGCATTTCGGACTCCAGCCCCGGCCAGTCGCCATTGCCGAAGCGGATGGCAAGGTCGATACCGCCTGGGGTGAATTCGACGACATCGCCGGTCGGATTCAGCATCAGCTCAATGTCCGGATGCTGATGTTTGAAATCGGAAATCCGCGGCATCAGCCAGCTAACGGCGAAGGCCGGCGTCATGGTCACGTTGAGCGGACGTGACTGATCCGCCTGAAGCAGACCGTCCACCGTCTCCTGCATGATCGCGAAGCCGTCCCGGAGCCCGTCAGCCAGTTGCAGGCCCTCCGGCGTCAGCGCCACGCCCCGCCCCTCCCGGACGACAAGCTGGGCGCCCAGCCGGTCTTCCAGCGAGCGGACCTGCTGACTGATGGCGGCGTGGGAGACGTTCAGGTCCCTGCCGGCTGCGGAAAAACTCTTTTTCTCAGCCACCGCCGCAAACGCCCTGAGGCTGCTAAGCGATGGCAGATTACGCCACTCCATATGTAATCCTGACTTACATTTGAAAAATTAAGATGATTGGATTTTCCCTTAGTATTCCCTCATTGTCAAACCATCGAAACCGCAACGGAGTGTTAGACAATGTTCGATGTTCTTGCCCAAGCTTACATGACCGCCGCCCGCTTCAGCCCCTATGACCGGCCGAAACCGTCCCAGGAGCAAAAACTTGCAAAACGGCCCCGGACGTCCTCCACTGAGGACAAGTCGGAATACCGTCCGAGGTTCTGGATCTGACGGCTCTTGCCTGACAGACGCCTCAATCCTGACAGATGGCCGCGGATGCGTTAGAAATCGACAGACTGAATTGACAGGCCCGGCGAACCGCCGGGCCTGTCGTTGCGACTGGAGGAGGAACCGGAATGGCAAAGGTTGCATTCATCGGCCTGGGCGTCATGGGCTATCCCATGGCCGGCTATTTGAAGACCAAGGGCGGACATGACGTGACCGTCTTTAACCGCACCACGGCAAAGGCCGAGAAATGGGCGGACGAGTATGGCGGTCACTATGCCCAGACCCCGGAACAGGCTGCGGAAGGCTGTGATTTCGTTCTTGCCTGTGTGGGCAATGACGACGACCTGCGCGCCGTGACCACCGGGGAAAACGGCGCCTTCCACGGGTTGAAGACCGGAGCGATCTTCATCGACCACACGACCGCTTCCGCCGAAGTCGCCCGCGAACTTTACGCTGCTGCCAAGGCCAAGGGCTGCGGCTTTATCGATGCGCCGGTGTCCGGCGGCCAGGCGGGTGCGGAAAACGGTGTCCTGACCGTGATGTGCGGCGGCGACCAGGCGGATTTCGACAAGGCCAAGCCGATCATCGATTGCTTTGCCAAGTTTGCCGGCCTGATGGGCGACACCGGCGCCGGCCAGTTGACCAAGATGGTCAACCAGATCTGCATCGCCGGCCTGCTCCAGGGCCTGTCGGAGGCGATCCATTTCGCCAAAAAGGCCGATCTCGACGTGCCCAAGGTAATTGCCGCCATCAAGGGCGGTGCCGCCCAGTCCTGGCAGATGGAAAACCGCTGGGAAACCATGAACGGCGGCAAGTTCGACTACGGCTTTGCCGTTGACTGGATGCGCAAGGATCTCGGCATCTGCCTGAAAACCGCCAACGACACCGGCGCCCGGCTTCCGGTTACGGCGCTGGTCGACCAGTTCTATGCGGAAGTCCAGGCCATGGGCGGTAACCGCTGGGATACGTCCAGCCTGATCGCCCGGCTGGAAAACGCCGACAAGAAATAGGCCGGCGCCTTGGCCACCGCTTCCAACTGGACCGTCGAGGCGGTTCTGGGGGAGCTCAGACAAGCCGGCTCGGAGGAAAACCGGGCCGGCATGAAGCGGTTCGGCATTCAGGTGGACCGGGCCTTCGGCGTGCCGATGGCGGTCACACGACCGCTTGCGAAGAAGATTGGCAAGAACCCTGCCCTCTCGGATGCACTGTGGGCAATCGGCTGGCATGAGGCGCGGATCCTTGCGGGCCTGATTGCCGATCCGAAACAGATCACCCCGGCGCAGATGGATGCCTGGGTCAGTGATTTCAATTCCTGGGACCTGTGCGACCAGGTCTGCGCCGTCTTCGCCAAAACGGACCACGCCACCGAAAAAATTGCGGCTTACGCGACCGATGAGCGGGAATTCGTCCGGCGTGCCGGTTTCGCCATGATTGCCTGGCGGGCGGTTCACGCCAAGAAAGCGCCCGACAGCGAGTTTCTCAGCTATCTCGACCTGATTGCCGACAAGGCGAGCGACCCGCGCAACTATGTTTTCAAGGCGGTCAGCTGGGCCTTGCGCCAGATCGGCAAACGGTCACTGGCCCTTCATCAGCCGGCGCTTGCACTTGCAGAACGCCTGGCGGCATCCACCGACAAGACCGAACGGCGCATCGGCAAGGAGGCGTCCCGCGAACTCACTGCGGAAAAGACCCTGCTCCGGCTGAGGCGGAAGTCTTAGAAGACAAACGATTTTCAAACAGATCAAAAGAAAATGCCCCTCCCGGATCATTGAGGGAGAGACATTCGGCACGCTTCGGGGAGACCTTCTCCCCGAAGTCACTGCGGAGGACCTGTTACTCGGCCGCTTCCTTGACGATTTCGCCCAGCAGGGCGTTCACATCGGCGATCGCCTTCTTGGAAGCTTCGTCACCTGTTTCGGTCAGATTGCGATAGCCAACAACGACGCTGCCAGGCTTGTCCGCGGTTTCGTAGACGAAGACACCGTAGGGGCAGAAGGCGATATTGGCCGGATCGGCCTCCATGGCCGCACGGGACAGAACCGCGGAGCAAAACAGCATCGACTGTGCGTTGGCGTAAATGTCCTTCTTGGCGCCGACGTCAGAACCGGTGCGGGCCAGCATCTGGCCGATATGGGAAACATAATCGATAACCAAGCCGCGGTTGACGATGGCGTTTTCCAGTGCGAACCGGACATCCTCGAACTCGCCCTCGACCGTGTAGGTCGTCGTGACTTCGCTCGGCGGCATGTCGGCTGCCACAGCCGCCCCGCTCAGGGTTGCCGCCATTCCGGCGGCGAGCAACATTTTCTTGAAGAATCCAAACATGCTATCCTCCCAATTAAGCCAGATCACCCAGCATAAGCGAACCGGACGATCTTCTGTTTGATACATCTCAAATTCTGAATACATTCGCACGAACCGGACTGCCAATCACGCTCTCGTCATCGACAATCCGGCCCGAATACAAGGTATTCTCTGAGCGCGATGTCACTCCGGCTTCGGCTTTTCCGTCACCACATAGCCGAGCGGCAATTGGGTCGTGCTCTTGATCTGCTCCATCGCAAAGGTGGTGGAGACGTCCGAAATATCGATCTTGGCAATCAGCCTTTTGTAAAAGGCATCATAGGCTTCGATGTCCGGTACGGCCACGCGCAGGAGATAATCCACCTGCCCGGCCATTCGGTAAAACTCGACAACCTCCGGAAATTCCGAAATCACGTCGGCGAATTTCCTCAACCAGTCTTCCGTGTGCTGGCTGGTGGTGATGGCGACGAAGGCGGTCACCTTCACATTGACCTTTCTGGGATCCAGCAGGGCGACGCGGCCCGTGATGACCCCGTCCTCCTCCATCTTCTGGATCCGCCGCCAGCACGGTGTCGTGGACAGGCCCACCCGCCGGCCGATTTCGGCGACGGGAACGGTGCAGTCCTCCTGCAGAATGGAAAGAATCCGACGGTCGATACGGTCAATCATGCTGGTTTCCGCATTGGCAGCAGGCACGGCAAACGCCGACGGCGTCCGACGGCCTGGATTTATGTTTCAAGGGAGACGGGACGGAGTAGAACGGCTTTCTAATTCCGACCATCTATGCGCAAAATTAGATTTTTCTTCTAAAGGTATCGTCTGATTTCCTTGCCAACTTTCCCATTGAATGTCAATTCCATTGTCTATGGAGAATATTTTTCTCATTCAACGTTCAACACTTCCGGAGTTTGCCATGCTTGGCTCCCTGCAATCCTCACTGATCAAAACGGCCGGCGCCGTCGCGGTTCTGGTCACCGGTCTCGCTCTGCCGGCCGCAGCCGAAACCCCTGACCTCACGCCGCTGGTTTCGACCCAGTGGCTGCAGGACAATCTGGAAAACGACCAGCTCCTCGTTCTGGACACCCGTTCGCCGATCTCGAAGTCCGGCAAGGACGATTACCTGAAGGGTCATATCCCCGGCGCGATCTGGAGCGAATATCCGGGTTACTGGCGCACCGAGCGCGACGGTGTCGAAGGTGTTCTGCCGTCGGTCGAAAAGATGGAAGCGGTGCTCTCCGAGCTGGGTGTCTCTGATGAAAAGGCCGTCGTAATCGTTCCAGACGGCAAGTCCAGCCTCGAATTTGGCGCAGCCACCCGGATCTACTGGACGTTCAAGTATCTCGGCCATGAGAATGTCGCTATCCTCGATGGCGGCCAGGCGGCCTGGGTTGCGGAAGAGCGCCCCCTGGAAACCGGTAATGTCGTCCCGGAAGGCGATCTTTTCGTCGCCGAGCCCAATGAAGCGCTTCTGGTCTCGACCGATGACGTAGCGAGCGGCCTTGGAAGCAAAGCCGTTTACCTCGACGCGCGCCCTGCAAAGCAGTTTACCGGTGCTGAAAAGCACAAGGCGGCGATCCGTTTCGGCCATATCCCGGGTGCCGTGAACTTCGATCAGGACAGGTTCTACGACCACAAGACGAACCGGCTGAAGTCTCCGGCGGAACTGGCCGCCCTGGAGCCGGCCGCCGTCAAGGACACCGATGCACCGGTGATCTCCTACTGCAACACCGGTCACTGGGCTGCGACCAGCTGGTTCGTGCTGAGCGAGTTGCTCGGCCGCAAGAACGTCACCGTCTATGACGCGAGCATGGTCGGCTGGAGCCGGCAGAAGGACCTGCCGATTTCCGGACCTGAAAAGGATGTCGCCTCCAACTGACGATAGCGCCGCAGCTGATGAAATGTCGCCCGGTTCATATGAGCCGGGCGACTTCCTTTTTCAAAATCGGCAACAGGTCGGTTTCGAACCACGGATGCTTTCTCAGCCAGGCATTGTTGCGCCAGGAGGGGTGCGGCAGCGGCAGGACAGCGGGTTTGCCTTTCGCCGGCGGGGCTTCGAAATACGCACGCCAGGACGCGACCGTCTCCGTCAGACTTTTCTTGCGCGCAGGCCCCAGGTGATAGCTCTGCGCATATTGACCGATCACCAGAACAAGCTCGATCTGGGGCATGGCCTCAAACAATTTGTCATGCCAGGCTGCCCGGCACTCCGGCCTAGGCGGCAGATCCCCGCCCTTGTGATCCAGCCCCGGAAAACAAAAGCCCATCGGAATGATGGCGAGCTTGTCCGGATCGTAGAAAACCTCCGGACCGATCCCCATCCAGTCGCGCAACCGGTCGCCTGACGGGTCGGTAAAGGGTCGTCCGCTCTGGTGGACACGGGTTCCGGGCGCCTGTCCGCAGACACAGATCCTCGCCGTTTGCGACACCTGCAGAACCGGCCTCGGTTCATGCGGCAAGGGCGCTTTCAGCGGGCTTTCGACGCAGATCCGGCAGGCGGCGATCTCCGTCCGAAGATCTTCAAGTTTCATGCTCATTCCCGGAAGTCACATCCCAATTGATTGAACTTGCACATGAATTGTTAACCACGCCTTTGAGCGTGATCTTAAGAAATGGTGAGTCAAAACCTAAGATCCAAACCTAACACGGAAAGTTTTTGCAAACCGGCACGCGAGGACCATGGACCCCGAGACGCCCCAGATCGGTGACAGACGAATGACCGGCGACCGGAGAACGACCATCAACCGGAGACGGGCGATGCGCCGGCGTGAGCTTGCGCAGACCATCCGCGATTTCCGCGGGGCCATGGGGACCCAGGAAAGCCTGCAAAGCAAATTCGAGGGGGAGCGGCGCCATTTGTTCGCCGGCACCAGGCTGAGCGCGGCCTTTGCCGTTCCGATGCTCGCCCTGATCGTGACTGCGATCTCCACGATGTGGCTGAACAAGGGTTTGGTGACGATCTGGTTCGTGTTCACGCTGTGCATGCATCTTCTGATCGTCCTGACCTGCCAGTCCTACGAGAAAGCCTCCTCGGAAGAACGCGCCAAAAAGCATTGGCTGCGGCGCTTCACCTTCGGCGACTTCCTCTATGGCATCTGCTGGTGCGTGTTCTTCCTGCTTCCGGAAAAACCCGACAGCGGCGCCGGGTTCCTCGAATTCCAGTTCGCCACGTTCCTGATCGTGGTGGCGATGAACACCATGCAGTCGGCGACCCTGCCCCGCGCGCTTGTCGCCGGAACGTTGCCGATCACCCTGACGGTCGCGATCAATTTCCTGCTGGCCGCCGATTCCATCCACTACACGCTGGCGGCCATGGCCGTCGGTGCGCAAGGGTTCTTTCTGATCCTCGCCAACCAGCTGATCAAGAACGCCAACACCATGCTGGAATACCGCGCGGAAAAGGACTACCTGATCGCCGAGCTGGAAACGGCCAACGCGCTTTCCGACGAGTCCCGCCGGCGGGCGGAAGCGGCAAACCTTGCGAAATCCCGCTTCCTGGCGACCATGAGCCATGAACTGCGCACTCCGCTCAATGCCATTCTCGGTTTCTCCGAGATCATGAAGGACGAAGTCCTCGGCCCGATGGAAAACGCCAATTACAAGGGCTATGCGGCGGACATCCATGGCTCCGGTCAGCACCTTCTGAATCTCATCAACGAGATCCTCGACCTGTCGCGGATCGAGGCCGGCCGGCACGAGTTGCAGGAAGAAGCGCTCTACCTCACCGATATCGTCGAGGAATGCAGCACGATGATGCAGATCCGAGCCAAGGCGAAGGACATCACCCTGCATGAACGGCACGACACCCGCCTGCCCCAGGTCTGGGCCGATGAACGCGCCTTGCGTCAGGTGATCCTCAATCTTCTGTCGAATGCGGTGAAATTCACGCCGACGAACGGGGAAATCCGGATTTCCGTCGGCAGAGCTGCGGACGGAGGCCAGTTCGTCTCTATCGCGGATACCGGCCCGGGGATCCCGGAAGAGGAAATTCCGATCGTGCTGGAAGCTTTCGGCCAGGGCGCGGTCGCAATCAAGAGCGCGGAACCCGGCACCGGCCTCGGACTGTCGATCGTTCAGGCCCTGGTGAAGATGCACGGCGGCAAATTCGAATTGAAATCGAAACTGAGGCAGGGAACGGAAGTGATCGTAACCCTTCCCAGAACCCGCACCATGAATTTCGCCGCAGGTACCGCTAGGAGCGCACAGGACCAGGCAGAAGATCAAGACGGCAGCCGCAAGAGCGCCTGATCCGGTCCAACCCGCTTTTCAGACCCGCAAGCCGATCAGAGTCAATCGGCGCCTTTTTCTGCAACACCGGCATCGGCGAAGGTGGCCATGCCGGAATGCATTTCGGCGGCGGCCTTGACGATGCCTGCGGCCAGAGCAGCACCGGAGCCTTCGCCCAGACGCATGCCGAAATCCAGCAGCGGTTCCTTGTTCATGGTTTCCAGCGCCCGCCGATGGCCGGCTTCCGCAGAGGCATGGGCAAACAGGCAATGGTCCAGGCCCGCCGGATCCATGGCGTAGACGACGGCGGCCGCGGCGGTGGTCACGAACCCGTCGACAATCACCGGCACGCGCTGCAGGCGGGCGGCGATGATGAGCCCGGCCATTGCCGCGATTTCGCGCCCCCCGACCTTACGCAGAACCTCCAGCGGATCCTTCTCGCCGTTGAGGCGGGCGACCGCCGCGGCAACCGCATCCCGCTTGCGGGCCAGCCCTTCGTCATCGACGCCGGTACCCCGTCCGATCCAATCTTCCGCCGAACCGCCGAACAGGCCGTTCAGGACGGCGGCGGCAATCGTCGTGTTGCCGATCCCCATCTCGCCCAGGCAGACGAGATCGATACCGCCGGCGAGCGCTTCCATGCCGTAGGCCATGGTGGCCGCGCAATTGGCTTCGTCGAGCGCATCTTCGTCGGTGATCGACGGGGTCGGCATGTCGACGGCCAGATCGAACACCTTGAGGCCAAGATCGTTCGCCCGGCAGATCTGGTTGATCGCGGCGCCGCCTGCGGCGAAATTGTCGACCATCTGGCGATTGACCGAACTCGGAAAGGCGGACACGCCCTTGTCGGCAACCCCATGGGCCGTCGCGAAGATGGCGACCAGCGGCCGCGTGATTTTCGGCGGCGCCTTGCCGGACCAGGCCGCCAGCCATTCGGCGATCTGTTCGAGCTTTCCGAGCGAGCCTGCCGGCTTGGTCAGTTGCGCGTCTCGCGCCCGGGTCGTCTGAAGCGCCTCCTCGTCCGGGCCCGGGATCGACTTCACCAGGTTGCGGATATCATCGAACGGAAGGGCGGTTTCAGACAGGGGCATCAGCAAGGGACTCCGGTTTCAGCGGCTCTTCAACAGACCGGACTTGGTCTGATGGTGTGGCCGATCTATAACGGCGGACCGTCAAAACACAAGCATGAGACCGACCGGATGGATCAGCATTGCGACAGGATGGTCCAGACATTGGGCCGAACGCTGGGCCAAAAATGGGGACGACCGTGGTGACCGACCCTGCCCGGCTTCTCGCCGATCTGGCCGCCTGTACGCGCTTTTTTTCCCGCTTGCCGCTTCCAAGGCTCGGCCCCGCGGACGATCCGGATACGCCTCCCGACTTCAGGCGGATAACCCGAGCCGCGCCCCTTGCCGGCGTTCTGATCGCCCTGCCCGCCGCGCTGATCGGGCTGATTCTCGGATTGACGACCCTGCCGACGCTGGCAACCGCCCTTATCATCGTCGGAACCTTCACTGCGACGACCGGCGCGTTGCACGAAGACGGTCTGGCGGATGTCGCGGACGGTTTCTTCGGGGGCGCGACGACGGACCGGCGGCTGGAGATCATGAAGGACAGCCGGATCGGCAGTTTCGGTGCCCTTGCGCTGGTTGTGTCTGTCGGTCTGCGGTCCGTCTTGCTGGCGACATTGCTTGAGCGCTTTGGCGCAGGCGAAGCCATGCTCCTGTTTCTGGGCGCCGAAGCCCTGAGCCGGGCGCTGCTCGTCTGGCAATGGTCGCTGCTTCCAAGCGCCCGGCCGGACGGCCTCGGCAACCGGTTCGGCACACCCGATACGGGCGCGGCTGGTCAGGCCGCGGTTTTCGCCGCCTTGTGCCTGCTGCCGTCGGCGGTCGCCCTGTCGGTGCCGGCGCTATCACTCGGGCTGATCCTGTCAGGCCTTGCCGCACATGGCATCGGCCGCCTTGCCCGTGCCAAGATCGGCGGCTTTACGGGGGATGTTCTGGGCGCGATCCAGCAGGTCACGGCGATCACCTTTTTCCTTGGCATTGCCATGATCCCTTAATCAATGGCGGGCAAATGTCACAATTCCTGTTGTGCTTTTGCGCCGGCAAGCGTTGACTGTCCGAAGAAAAACCAGAGATTGCGTCGCATGTACCGCAGTTCCAAGACCAATTTCAGCGTGACGATCCGGCTCGCCGCCTTATGCGCCGGATTGCTGCTCCTGCTTGCCGGCTGCGGGTCGCGTCCGGACGCCGGAGCACTTGCGATCAGCAGCTTGCAGGCGCCCGGGGCGGTGACCCACGACATTCTGGTCGTCTCGACCCGTGAGCGTGATGACCGTCCGGACACCTATTTCAACGGCGAACGGGCGAAAAAGATCGATTTCGCCGAAACCACCATATCCGTCCCGCCACAGCACAAGCCGGGCAATATCGAATGGCCGTCGGTCCTGCCCGGCGATCCGAAAAAGGATTTCGTCCCGCGGCAGGCCGGGTACATCGACGGATCCGCCGCGTTCACCTCCAGGCTGAACCAGCGGCTTTCCGCCCTGCCGCCCGGCCAGCGGACGGTATTTCTGTTCATTCACGGCTACAATACGCGGTTTCCCGAAAGCCTCTACCGGTTCACCCAGGTTGTTCACGATGCGGACTTCGGCGGCGTCCCGGTGCTGTTCAGCTGGGCCTCGCGCGGCAAGCTTCAGGACTATGTCTATGACCTGAACAGCGCGGCCATCGCGCGCGATAGCCTGGAAAAGACACTTCGCCTGATCGACGGCAGCAAGGCGGAACGGATCGTCATCCTCGCCCATTCCATGGGCAACTGGCTGATGATGGAAACGGCCCGCCAGATCCCGCCACAGGAGAGAAAGAAACTTGCGCGCAAGGTTGAGCGTGTCTTCCTCGCCGCACCGGATATCGACATCGATGTCTTCAAATCCCAGTTGAAGCACATCGGGCGTCAGACAAAACCCTATGTGATCCTTGTGTCACGGGACGACCGGGCGTTGCGGATTTCGAAAACGATCGCCGGCGGCAAGGAAAGGGTCGGCGCCTATCAGAATGACGAGGAGCTTGCCCAATTGGGCGCGATCGTCATTGACCTGACGGACCTGGAAGCAACCGACTCCGCTCACCACGCGAAATTCACCCAACTCGCGGAATTCAGTCCACAAGTCCGGCAAATCCTGTCGCAGCCGGGTGTGATGCAAGGGGCAGCAGGAAAAGAAAGCCAGTTGGATGCCGCCGGCAACGATCTGGGATCCTTTATCTCCAGTACAGCCAAGGTTGTCGTGACCCTGCCTGTTGCCGTGGTCACCGCGCCGATCAAACTGGCGACCGGCAATCCCTGACGTGCAACCCGTAGCGGGCAATCCGCAACGGGGCCATGCCTGTTTGCGTGGGCAACCGGCCCTTCTCAAGCCATATTCGGATTTCTATATCAGACCCATGAAATCGCCCTGCACCAAAGTCTGCCAGATCGACCAACGGACGAAGCTTTGCCTCGGCTGCTACCGCACGCTCGATGAAATCGCGACCTGGGGCAGCATGACCTCCGAGGGCCGCGAACGGGTCATGTCCGACCTTGATCGCCGCCGACTGGATCGGGAGGCCTCCTAGCCATGGGCGGAAGCCGTTTTCGTGGGCTGGCGTTAGCGATCATCGTGCTGATCATGTTCGGCGCGGTGTTTTATTCCCTATTCGATTTTCCGACCTCTCCGGAAGAGGTGGATCTCGACACCACCGGGCCGCGGATCGTCGCCCTGTCGATCCTCGCTTTCGTGTTCATGGCAAGCCTTATCTTCGGCCAACCGAAGGTCCGTGACATCTTCCGGGGTGTTGTTTTCTGGGGCGGTCTGCTGGGCGTGCTTGTCGTTGGCTACACGTTCCGGGGCGACCTGGTTGCAGGCGGATACCGGGTGCTGGGCGCGCTGGCTCCGGGGCTGGCGGTTAATCAGGAGGACGGTACGATCCTGGTCGTCCGCGACACGACCGGGCATTTCCATCTCAATGCAAGCGTCAATGGCCGCCCTGTAACGTTTCTGCTCGATACCGGCGCCAGCGCAGTCGTGCTGACCTATGAAGATGCGCGGACGGCCGGCTTCTCGACAGCCGACCTGAATTATAGCATGCCGGTCTCCACCGCGAACGGCCGGGCTGTCGTTGCGCCGGTGAATATATCCAGCATTCAGGTCGGCGATGCGCGCTTCAGAGATGTGCGCGCCTTCGTGGCACAGCCGGATTCCCTCGAGACAAGCCTGTTCGGCATGACCGTGCTCGACCGGCTCAAGAGCTGGAAGATCGAAGGCGACAAGCTGGTCCTGACGCCCTAGCTGTCTCAGATCCCGTAGAGGCTGAAGACGAACCGGGCCGAGACCGCGAGCAGGAAAAACCCGAAGAAGAGTTCCATCGTCCGATGCGGCAACAGGTGGGCGACCTTCACGCCGAAAGGCGCTGCAAAGGTCGTGACCGGTATGATCAGCGCCAGGCCGAGCAAGTTGACATAACCGATCGAAAACGGCGGCAGGTCCGCAGCCCCCCACCCGGCCCACATCATCCCGATGGTGCCGGGAATGGCAATCAGGGTGCCGGTTCCCGACGAGGTCGCTACCGCCTGATGGATCGGCCGGCAGTAGAGCGTCATGAAGGTGTTGTTCATCACCCCGCCGCCGATGCCCATGAGGGTGGAGAAGAACCCGATCAGGGCGCCGCAGATCGGCCGGACCGGAAAACCCGGGATGTCGGAGCCGAGCCGCCAGTGGGGCTTGTTGAACAGCATGCGCAGACCGATGACGAAGGCGATGACGGCGAAAATGCCCTTCATGCCGTCACCGGACACGTAAGCGGCGACCAGCGAGGCGCAGGCCACGCCGAAGGGCACCGGAATGATCCAGGATTTCAGCAGTTCCAAGTCGACCGCTCCGCGTTTCTTGTGGGCCAGGAACGAGCGGATCGACGTGGGCACGATGATGCCGAGCGATGTCGCCACGGAGACGTGCATACGCACGCCTTCATCGACGCCCACGGCGGTCAGGAACTGATAGAGAACCGGCACCAGGATCGCGCCGCCGCCGATGCCGAACATGCCGGCCAGAAAACCGGCGATCAGCCCGGAGGCCAGAAGCGCCAGTCCGAGGGCGAGGGTTTCGCCGGTGAAAAACGAGACGTCCAAGACAGTAAATCCGGATTAGAGGCGGGTGTCAGGCCGCATGGCCGGCCTGGAGACTGGAAAGATCCTCACCTTCGTCCACCGGGCTGACGGCGGCAAGGGCCTTTTCGACGATTTCCGTTCCCGCCCCCGGTTTGATCCCTTCCACCGTCAGAATCCGCCGCCAGGAGCGCGCACCCGGGCGGCCGTGAAAAAGGCCGAGCATGTGCCGGGTCATGTGGGCAAGGCGCACGTGTTTTGAAAGCTGGTCCTCGATATAGGGCAGATAGGCCTTCACCGCCCCCCACGGAGAAACATCCTCCGCCGCCTCACCATAGATGCGCCGGTCCACCTCGCCCAGGATCTGCGGCGTGTGATAGGCGGCGCGGCCGAGCATGACGCCATCGAGTTCCTGCAGATGGGTCTCGGCGTCATCGAGGGTCTGCAAACCGCCGTTCAGACCGATGAAAAGATCGGGATACCGTACTTTAAGCCGCTTCACCCGGTCGTAATCGAGGGGCGGTATATCCCGGTTTTCCTTGGGACTCAGGCCCTGTAGCCAGGCCTTGCGGGCATGCACCCAAAGCGCATCGACACCGGCCGCCACCACCGCGTCAGCCATGGCGTCGAGGGCCGTTTCCGGGTCCTGCTCGTCGACGCCGATACGGCATTTGACGGTGACCGGAATGGAAACAACATCCTTCATGGCCCGGACACAATCTGCGACCAGCTCCGGCTCCTGCATCAGGCAAGCGCCGAAACTTCCCGACTGAACCCGGTCGGACGGACAGCCGACGTTGATGTTGACCTCGTCGTACCCCCAGTCTTCAACGATCTTCGCCGAGCGCGCCATGTCGGCAGGGTTCGATCCGCCGAGCTGACAGGCAACGGGATGTTCAACGTCCGAGAAGCCGAGAAGCCGCTCCCGGTCGCCATGGATCACGGCCCCGGTGGTTACCATTTCCGTATAAAGCAGCGCGCGTCGGCTCAATTGCCGGTGAAACGCCCGGCAATGACGATCCGTCCAATCCATCATCGGCGCAACGGAGAATTTATGTGTCTTGTATCGATCCATTCTCTGAAACTTCAGGGTCCAAACCCTAAGCCTTCGGGCATGCATTTTCAGGTGTCGTAGCGCGGCTTGTAGCTTATCTGATCACCTTGTGCGTGGAAATCCACGGATAGACCGGGATTTTCTTGCTATCTTGTCGTTTGACGCGTTGATTGCGCGGAATCCGCCTGTAGAATCCGATCGCTTCATATTTCATTTGACTTTCATCTGCATATTTCCATCTGGCAAATCGCTCAGCTACGTGCTTGAACCAGATCAAGGCGGCCCGATATTAGGGATGTTGAGCCGAAATTCGAAACCAACAGCCGGAGGTGGATAATGAGTTACGAGGATATCCTGGTGAATGTTCCGTTGGTCGGAAACAGCCATCAGGTTGATTTTGCACTCACCGTCGCCAAGAAGTTCGGCGCCCACGCAACCGGCATCTGCGTCTTGCCGGAGGCCGCGATCCTGCGGGATGCGGTTCAAAGCCCGTTCATTCTCATGAACGAGAAGGAAGCTTCGGATACGATCCGGCTCGAGTACGAAAAGGTCGCCGAACTCGAAAAACAATTCACCGCCACCGCGGAACGGGCCGGCGTTTCCCATGACTGGCGAACAGCAGAAGGCGACCCTGCCGAAGTGCTGCTTCAAGCGACCCGTCTGTATAACCTGGTCATCGTCGGGCAATCCGGGACCGAGCAAGACCTGTTATGGGGCGCGGCAACACAACTGGCGCTGTCAGGCTGCCCCACACTGATCCTGCCTGCCGGATGGTCCCGCATCGAGTTGCCGCAACGCGTGCTCCTGGCCTGGAACGGAAGTGCGCAGTCGGCCGCCGCGGCGCGCAGTGCCTTGCCGCTGTTGAAGACAGCCTCCACCGTAACCGTGCTGAAGGGGCAGAACCGCGAAGCGCCGCCCGAACGGATGCGGCTGACGCCGGTCAGCATCGAAACATATCTGTCAAGGCACGGCGTCAATGTCGAGATCGCCGATCTGGCGGAGCCGGATGCGGATGCAGGCGAGGGAATCCTGAAGCAGGCGGAGACCTTGAAGCCGGACATGATCGTCATGGGCGCCTATGGCAGGTCCCGGTTCAGGGAATGGGTGCTTGGTGGTGCGACCCGGCAGGTTCTTGAAGATATGAAGGTCCCCGTCTTCATGGCGCATTAGCAGCTGTGACCGGTCTCCTGCTCAACCAGCAAGGCCGCTTCCAGCGGAAACCGACACGCGTGCAAGGATGACCGGACCCGTCGTCGCCCCCCATTCGTCCGAGATAGAAGCGTGTCTGGAGGCATCCGGCACGACAGCAGGGGGACTGTCCTCCCCCGAGGCGGCCGTGCGGCTTGAGACGCACGGCCCGAACAGGCTGCCAGAACCGCCCGGGCGGAATTCGGTTCTCCGGTTTCTGGCCCATTTCCACGACATTCTGATCTACGTGCTGCTCGCCTCCGCCGTCATTACGGTTGCCATGCAGCACTACGTCGACACGGCCGTCATTCTCGCCGTCGTGATCGCCAATGCGGTGATCGGCTTCATCCAGGAAGGCCGTGCCGAAAAGGCAATGGACTCCATCCGCAAGATGCTCGCCCCGCAAGCCGCGGTGCTGCGCGACGGTGAGCGTCACAGCATTAGCGGGGAAAAGCTGGTTCCCGGCGATATCGTCCTCTTGGAGGCAGGCGACAAGGTTCCCGCAGACCTGCGGCTGATCCGGACCTCCGGACTGCATATCCAGGAGGCGATCCTCACGGGTGAATCCATACCGGTCGAAAAATCCACGGCGCCGGCGGCTGCAGATGCCGCGCTCGGCGATCGTTCCTGCATGGCCTACAGCGGCACGATGGTGACCAGCGGGCAAGGACGCGGCCTGGTCGTTGCCACAGGCGCGGAGACCGAGATCGGCCGCATCAGCGGTCTGCTGGCCGATGTGGAGATGCTGACGACGCCGCTCGTGCGCCAGATGAATGTCTTCGCCAAGTGGCTCACTCTGCTGATCCTGCTGATTGCGGCCATCCTGCTGATCTTCGGCTATTTCGTCGAACACCATGATTTCACCGAGATGTTCATGGCGGTGGTCGGCCTTTCGGTGGCCGCGATCCCCGAGGGCCTTCCCGCCGTCCTGACGATCACACTGGCCGTCGGCGTTCAGGCGATGGCCCGGCGCAACGCCATCGTGCGCCGTCTTCCGGCGATCGAAACACTCGGGTCTGTATCGGTGATCTGCACCGACAAGACCGGCACGCTGACGCGTAACGAGATGATGGTCGCCTCGGTCGCGCTGTCCGGGCACCGGTTTTCCTTTGCGGGCGACGGTTACGAACCGGACGGGGCGATCTATCTTGCCGAGACCCGGGTGAACGGGCTGGACCATCTCCATCTGGCTGAACTGGCCCGCGCGGCAGCGTCCTGCAACGATGCCTCGCTGCATCGTCGCGAAGGCTTCTGGGCCGTGGAAGGCGATCCCATGGAAGGCGCACTGCTGGCGCTTGCCGGAAAGGTCGGTGTCGATGTCAGCCAGGAATTGTCGGCGCGCACGCGCACCGACGAAATCCCCTTCGACTCCCGCCACAAGTTCATGGCGACGCTGCATCACGACCACCCCGCCCACGCGGATATCTTCGTCAAAGGCGCGCCGGAGCAGGTTCTGGCGATGTGCGCGCAGCAGCGCGCGCCCTCGGGCGAAAGCGAGCCGCTCGATGAAGCCTACTGGATGGAATGCGCCGAGGACATGGCCGCCCATGGCCAGCGCGTGCTGGCGATCGCAACCCGGGAGGTGGGCCACACGCAAACCAGACTCAATTTCGCGGATGTCGAAGGCGGCCTTGTGCTGATCGGTCTCGTCGGCCTGATCGATCCGCCGCGTCCGGAAGCGATCGAAGCGATCGCCGAATGCCGCAAGGCCGGGATCCGGGTGAAAATGATCACCGGCGACCACGCGGGAACGGCTGCTGCAATCGGCAGGCAAATCGGCTTGGAAAATCCCGACCGGGTCCTGACCGGCAGAAACCTGGACACCATGGACGATGCGACGCTGGCAACCACAGTAGGCGGCGTGGACATTTTCGCCCGCACCAATCCGGAGCACAAGTTGCGGCTCGTCATGGCCCTGCAATCGCAGGGCATCACCGCGGCGATGACCGGTGACGGGGTCAACGACGCACCGGCGCTGAAGCGTGCCGACGCCGGCATTGCGATGGGCCGCAAGGGCAGCGAAGCGGCGAAGGAAGCAGCGGAACTGGTGCTCGCGGACGACAATTTCGCCTCTATCGTCGCCGCCGTGCGCGAGGGGCGAACGGTTTACGACAACATCAAGAAGGTCATCAGCTGGACCCTGCCGACCAATGCAGGCGAGGCAATGACGATCATCGTCGCGCTGCTGTTCGGACTGACGCTTCCGGTCACACCGGTCCAGATCCTGTGGGTCAACCTCATCACCGCGGTCACGTTGGGCATTGCGCTGGCGTTCGAGCCGACCGAAGACGACACGATGCGGCGGCCGCCACGCCCGCGCAACGAAGCCCTGCTGACCGGTGGGCTCGCCTGGCACATCGTGCTGGTCTCTCTGCTGTTTCTCGGCGGCGTTTTCGGCATCTACGCCTACGCGATCGACCGCGGTTATTCGATCGAGCTGGCGCGGACGATGGCCGTCAATACGCTGGTGGTGATGGAGATCTTCCACCTGTTTTTCATCCGCAACATCTATGGAACCTCCCTCACCTGGAAAGCCGTCCGCGCCACTCCCGTCATCTGGGCCACGGTGATCACGGTGACGACCGCACAATTCGCGATTACCTATCTGCCACCGCTGCAGCGTATCTTCGCAACGGAGAGTGTCCCGCTGTTCGACGGCCTGCTGATCGTCGCAATCGGCGTCACGCTGTTCGCGATCATCGAAATCGAGAAGCAATTGCGCCTCAGCATGAAGGGCCTGGCTTTCCGGAGGCCTGTCAACAAGCGCTAGCGCGCTTTCGCGGCTTCCTGCCGGCCGATTACGCCGCCTGCTCTTTCTGTTGCAGCCAGAGGAGCTGTTTTTCGCTTTCAATCGACTCGGCAAATTTCGCGCGCACCGCCTCTATCGCGGCGTTGGCGGACAGGCCACGGTCCATCAGCATGCTGGCTGCGATCGTGCCGGACCGCCCCGCACCATAGTGGCAGGAGAGCGCGACCGTGTTGCCGGCATCCAGAATTTCGTTGAGGTCATCGCTGATCGCCGTCCACTGTTCCGCGAAACGGGCGTCCGGCGCCTCGTAGTCCGGGATGGGCATATGAACGATCCGGATGTCCCTTTCACCCGCGATATCGTGCAAAAGCGTCCAGGCAACATCGGGCACTTCCGTCTTCTCGACAAGAACGATCAGGATACGGCAGGCGCGCAAGGCTGAGGCCGATAGCGTGGTCTCCATGCGTTCCCTGTCGACATAGGCACTGCCCGAAACATCGAAAGCCAGGCCCGGAAAGCCTAGCGTTACAATGTGCCCTGCACCGGGACACGGTATCTGCGTTCGGATGCTGGTTTCGTCTTCCATCAGTTGTGCACGAAGTTCAGACGGATATTTTTCCATATTTATCGGATCTTTTGTTGTTCTTGTTGGAAAAACGGATGCCCGGAAACCGGGCATCCGCGTGTTTCAGGGTCGGGCCCAGGCTTACCGGATCGGGTAGGCGTACATCTGACCGCCGTCACGAACGAGCGCGTTGGTGGTTTCCTTCAGCTCGATCCCGAACGGCGTTTCCGCACCCAGGTGACGCTCGAAAACCTCCGAATAGGCGCCAACCTGGCTGATGACCTGAAACGCCCAGTCCTTCGGCAAGCCGAGCTTTTCTGCCATTTCCGCAGTCGCATTGTCTTCGGCGAAGAGGCGCTTCACGGCCTTGGGCTGGTTTTCCAGATCCTTGACGATGTCGGCGACATTCTTCGAAGTCACACCGTACTGGTCGGCATTCAACATGACCTGAAAGGCCCAGAACACGGCAGCCTCAAACGCCTGATCCGGTTGGGTCACCAGCGTCAGCGGCTCCGCGGAGATAACTTCCGGAAGGACGACGTAAGCTTCCGGCGAACCGGACAGGAGACGGTCGCTCATAAGAGCGGTGACGTCCGATGCATAGACATCGCACTTGCCGGAGAAGAAGGCTTCAAGACGCGCCGTCTTGTCGGCAATATTTTCGACCCGGTATTCAATTCCCCGGTCTCCGAACCAGTCGGCAATGTTGAGAAGCGTCGTCGACCCGTCTTCGGCACAAACGGTTGCACCGTTGAGTTCCGAAGCGCTCTTCACGCCCAGCGACTTGGGCACCATGAAACCCTGCCCGTCGTAGAAGGTGGTCGCGACGAATGCGAGGCCCGGATCTGCGTCGCGGGTGCCGGTCGCGGTGATCGAGCGCGACGCCATGTGAGCGCCGTCGGCCACCAGGGTTTTCATGGAGTCGGAAAATCCGATGCCACGGATATCGGCCTTGGAGGCATCACCCAGGATCGCCGCTGCGGCCATCCGGCAGAAGTCGGTGTTGAAGCCCTGGAAGACGCCCTGGCTGTCGGGCACCGAGAAGCCCGGCGAATTCGGGTTCACAAGGCAGATCAGCTGGTCCTTGGCGATGATGTCATCGAGGACCGGACCGGCCACGGCCGGCGCGGCCAGGAGCGTTGTGGCAAGAGCGAAGGAAAGGGAAAAAAGTGTCTTCATCTGGAGTGTTCCTTGGCAGTCTGGGAGGTTCATTTCATATACTTGTATACAGGTATATTGTTACACTTTTTTGAAGGCTGCAAGAGGCGTGTTTCGAAGAAAGACCAAATTCTGATGACCTGGATCCAATCGGAAGACCGAAGTCAGCGTGAAGACGTCTTGTGCAGCTGACGGCCAATGCCCGACAGAAACGCGCAAGACAGGAAAAACCACATTCCGACAAGGACATAGGCCTCGAGCGCATTGTCGCGCCACTCAGGATCACCGAAGGACATGCGCGCCGTCGCGGTCAAATCGTGAATGCCCACGACAACCACCAGCGACGTGTCCTTGTAGGCGCCGATCGTGCTGTTGACGATCGAAGGAAGGCTTCGGCGGATCGCCTGGGGCAGGATGATCAGGCGAATGGCCTGCCAGTATGTCATCCCCAAGGACTTGGCCGCTTCGCCCTGCCCGGCCGGCAACGACAGAAGGCCTCCACGGATATCCTCCGCGAAGTAGGAGGCGTGAAAGAAGATCAGTGCGACGAGCGTGGCGACAACTGGCGAGACGCTCGTACCCTCAGGCAGGGTCAGGGGAAGAACGAAAATTCCGACGAACAGCACCGTGAGCATCGGCACGCCGCGTGCGACCTCCACGTAGACGGCGGCAGAGCGCGCAAGAAGCCTGTAGGTCTTCTGCGTCCTGGCAAGTGCCAACAGGACGCCGAACGGAAAGGCCAGAGCGACCGCGATGATCGACAGCATCAGCAGGATCGGCAAACCGTTCCAGCGCACCGGATCGACCGCTTCCAGGCCCAGGACCCCTCCCCCCATGAGAAGGAAGGACAGGACAATCACGGCAAGCCAGCTCAACGCCAGCTGGCCGGCCGTCAGCCGAAACCCCTTTCCGACCATTTGCCGGCAGGTCGCCACCGCCAGCAGGCACAGCATCAGCGAGACGAGTGCGGGCCGATAGTGCAGTTCGTAAGGGTAGGTTCCGAACAGAATGAACCGTGTCTTTTCGAGAAGAAACGGCCAGCAGATGCCGGCTTGCGCCTTGCAAAGGGCCGCATCCTGCCAGGGCCAGACCGCATCGAGGATCAGCCATCGCGCGGAGCCCCAGCCAAGCGCGACGATCACCAGACCTGCCGAAAGGGACAGAAGTGCTGCCAGGGGCGTCGAAAACGCCTCCTTGAGAAGGGTTCCAAAGCGGCCGGACGATATCGCTCTCATGGCCTACCGTGTCTCCCGCGCGGTCAGATGCTGATGGAACCGGTTGATCACGGTGGTCAGGGAAACACACAGGCCCAGGTAAATGCCCATGGTGATCAGCATCATTTCCAGGGGCTTGAAGGTCTGGTTGATGATCGTTCCCGACACGGACATCAGGTCCGAATAGCCGACGGCAATTGCGATCGATGTGTTCTTGATCAGGTTGACATACTGGTTGTTCATCGGCGGAATGATGATGCGAACGACCTGCGGCAACACGATCAGGCGGATGATCTGCCTGCTCTTGAGCCCGAGCGCCCTCGCCGCCTCGGTCTGCCCTGCCGGTATGGCCTGCAGACCGCCGCGCACCACTTCGGCAATCTGGGCGCCGTGATAGATGCTGAGCGTGACGGCAATCACCACGAACTGGATCGACAGCCGGCCTCCACCGGCAAAGTCGAAGCCCTCCAACTCCGGCACGGATAGTACGACGGGCACGTCAAACAGAAAGACGGACAGGACCGGAACCGCGAGCGCGGCCGCCAGCGGGTAACAGGGAATATCCCGACCCGTCTTCTGACGGTATCGGACCGCCAAGTATTTCCAGTAGAGCGCAATGCTCGCACCGACCGGAATTGCCACCAGCGGGATCCACAGTTTTATGTTCCACACTAAGACCGGGAAGTTGATCGAACGGTTGGACAGCCTGAACGGACCGAGCGCCAATGCGGAGCGCACGTGCGGCAAGCCATTGACGACGACAACGAACAAAACCAGCAAAATCAGAATCTTCGGCAGGTTTCTGAAGAGCTCGACGTAGGCCTGGGCCAGGCCCCGGCCAATCGGAACTGGGCCCCACGCTGATCAGGCCGAACAGGACGCCGATCACCGTGGACAGGATCAGGCATACGACCGCCAGAAAGATCGTGTTGATCAGACCGGTCAGGATGACCCGTGCATAGGAATCGTCGGGACCGTAAGGGATTAGGGATTCGCTGACATCAAACCCGGCTTCCTTGAACAGGAAGGAAAACCCCGGCTGAACGCCCGCGGCGGCCATGTTGGCCAGCACATTCATGACCGCCAACACAAAGAGCGCTCCGATTGCCCCGATGATCAATAATTCGGAGAATCGAAGCCGTTTTTTGACCGGGGGTGGAGCGCTTGGTGGAATCATGGCCTGCTGGTATAAAAGACCCGAATGAGATCAAACATGTATACAGGTGTACTTTTAGACCGTAAAGCTTCCTTCGACGACAAACCGGCAAATGATGAACAATGAACCAGATTGCACAATTTGACACCAAACACGCCAGGACACTCGAAGACCTGCGGCGCATCATCTGCATGGCGACGCCCGGAGAGGACCTCACCCTGCATGAGACTGCGCTGACCGCCCGCTACGGCATGTCGCGCACGCCCATTCGTCAGATCCTGCAGCGCCTCGCCTACGAACGCCTGGTCGAAACGAAAAGCGGTGTCGGAACGGTCGTCACGCCCCTTAGGGAAGAGCAGCACCAGCGGGACATCCTGGTCCATTGCGGGCTTCTGGAAGCGGTCCTGTTGCTGGATGTTCCGGAACTGACCATCGCCCAGCATTCGGATGTGTTGGCGCTGTCGGGGATCGCCTCCATGGTGAAAGACGGCGATCGCGATCTTCAGTACGATCTCAGGCACAAGCTCTACAGCGTGCTTTCGAGTGTCATCCCGGACCCGATCCTCCTGGATGCCTTTTCCGCCAGCTACTGGCGGATCGTGCGCTGGCATATGCGCGATCTCAAGATCGACACGCAAAACGCCAGCGAGGCCTTTCGCACCCTCCTGAAACATATTTCGGACTACGAACCCAAGAGCACCCGGGATCTCTTCCGGCGGGTCATCGATTCCGAAAAAGCAGCAGCCAACTGACGGTCGCTGATATCGGTTCGGTACCGGTTTCACACCAAAAAGGATGCATTGAGCGGCCCGCTGGGCACGCGGTAAGATGGGCCATGGAACCGGTCCGAATTCTCCTGGTCGATGACCACCCGATCGTGCGGGAGGGGTATCTTCGCCTGCTCGAGCGGCAGCCGGGGCTTTCGGTCGTCGCCGAGGCCAGTAATGGTGAGGCGGCGATTGATGCTTTTGCCGCTCACGCACCCGATATCGTTCTGATGGACCTTTCCATGCCCGGGGCCGGCGGATTGGCCGCGGTCGAGGCCATTCTGGCGTGTGATCCCCGCGCACGCATCATCGTGGTGTCGATGCATCAGGGTGCGATCTTCGCGCAGAAGGCCATGGCAGCGGGCGCTCGCGGGTTCGTCTCCAAAAGCAGTCCGCCGGAAGAACTGGTCAGCGCCATCGCAAAGGTCATGTCCGGACGCCGGGCGCTCTCGACCGATATGGCGCAGGAGGTTGCGCAGACGACGCTTGGAAGAGACGACATTGCGGCACTGACCCGGCGCGAGCTTGAGATCCTGCAGCTTCTGGCCGGGGGCATGAGCGGGCGGACGATTGCAAAGAGCCTCGGGCTCTCGGCCAAGACGATCCAGAACAACCTGTCCCAGGTCCGGGCCAAGCTCGACGCCACCGGCGATGCCGACCTTGTCCTCAAGGCGCAACGGGCCGGCCTGACGCAGACAGGCTAATGCGCGGCCTCCTGCCTCAGCTGGTGTTGCGCGTGCTCGCTGCGGGGCTAGTGACGGTCCTGCTCGGGGCTGCATGGGTGCTTTGGGCCACAGCGGATGCGGCGCGTGAGGATGCGCGTATCACCGCCGAGCGCGTTGCCCAGGCAATTGCGGCACGTCCGGATTTCATGGGTCTTGCCTTTGGCGGTGTGGCGCCGGTGCCGGCCTTTCTCGACTGGCAGAGCTTTCCGCGGTGGACCCTGATCGCTCCCGGCATCTGTGTCGAGTTCGGCGCGGACGAACGGCCCGACCATCGACGTTGCGGATCCTATGTCGCGGCAGATACGCCCCCGCCAAAGTGGTTCGGGCAGCTCGCGAAAACCATCGGACTGGTTCCGGACCCGATTACACGTCCGGTGCGGACGCGTTACGCCAGCAATGCCCACGTCACCGCCTATGCCGACCCGAAGGTCATCATTGCCCGAGCCTGGGACCGCACCGGCGACCTGATGCGGCTTGCGCTCGGCATGGCAATCGGCGGCGCCCTTGTAACCGGCCTTCTGGTCGCCCGCCTGCTCTCCCCATTTCGAACGATCCTGCGCGGGATCGAACAACTGCAAAGCGGCGATTTCTCGACGCGCCAGCCGCGCCAGCACGTCGCCGAATTCGACCGGCTGAGCCTTGCCCTCAACGACACTGCGCGTGCCCTCGAGGAAGCCCGCGAGACCCGGACAGAATTGACCCGGCGTCTGTTCACGGTTCAGGAAAGCGAACGCCGGGCCCTGGCGCGGGAGCTGCACGACGAATTCGGCCAATGCCTGACCGCGACCCGCGCCCTGGGCACGGCCGTTGCGCAATCGGGAGAGACCACGGCCCGGGACGGGGCGCGGATTGCCGAGATTTCCGGCCAGATGATGCAAAGCCTGCGCGGCGAACTTTCCCGCCTGCGCCCGCCCGATCTCGACGAGCTCGGACTTGAGGCGGCCCTGCAACGTCTGGTCGCCGGCTGGCGCGGCCGGTTGCCGAATGTGCGCTTCGTCCTGAACCTTGAAGGCGATGTTGATGCTGTTCCCGACGATCTGGCCCTCAGCCTCTACCGCATCACGCAGGAATGCCTGACAAATGCGATCCGGCATGGTTCGCCCAAGACCGTGACCGTCAGGCTGGAGGCCGCCGGGAAAATCACCCTGACCGTCTCCGATGACGGCGGCGCGCGCGAAGCCGTACCCACCGGCGACGGCTATGGTCTGCTTGGCATTCGCGAGCGGGTCAATGCACTGGGAGGAAGCTTCGCGCTGGAACCTGCTGAAACCGGTATGCTTGCCAGCGTGGAATTGCCCCTCTGATCCGGGAAGTCTTCCCGGTTCCGCCGGGAAGACGTCTCTGGCGCGGCAACGGCAGCTGGCCCATCCTTCGCCAAGAGGAGGAAGCCTATGGATGATCTCAGTCATCCGATCACCCGTCTGGAGGCGGAAGTTTCCGCGGGGCTGATCGGGCATCAGGATATGATCGAACGCCTGCTGATCGCCTTGCTGGTCGGCGGTCATGTGCTGATCGAAGGTCCGCCCGGCGTCGCCAAGACCCGCACGGTCAAGCTTCTGGCGGCCCAATTGCCGGGCAGCCATGGCCGCATCCAGTGTACGCCGGATCTCTTGCCCGCCGACCTGACCGGAACGCAGGTCTACCATCCGGAAACCGGCAGCTTCGACTTCAACCCGGGGCCCCTGTTTCATTCGCTGGTGCTGGTCGACGAGATCAACCGCGCACCGCCCAAGGTGCAATCGGCCCTGCTTGAGGCCATGGCCGAACGCCAGGTGACCACATCGGGCGTAACCCGTCCCCTGCCCGATCCCTTCATGGTCGTCGCCACGCAGAACCCGATAGAGCATGAAGGGACATTCCCCCTGCCCGAGGCGCAGATGGACCGCTTTCTCCTGCATCTGTCGCTCGGCATGCCGGAAGCCGAGCAGGAACGCGCGATCCTGGATCTGGTGGAGGCGGAGGACATCGCCGAACCGGTCTCCCCTGCCCGGCCGATGTCCGGTGAAGAGCTCCACACTGCGAAAGCCGAGGTCGCCCGGGTGCATCTCGCTCCGGCGCTGAAGGATTTCATCGTGCGGCTGGTCATGGCATCACGCTCCGGCGGTGCCGTTGCCGAGTGGGTCGAGCATCCAGTATCGCCGCGCGGCACGCTGGCCCTGGCTGCATCGGTGCGGGCGCGGGCGTGGCTGAAGGGCCGCGACTACGGCTTGCCGGAGGATGCGCAGGCGCTTGCTCCCGACGTGCTCGCCCACCGGCTGATCCCGAGCTGGGCGGCTGTCAGCGAAGGGCGCACCGGCCGCAGTCTCGTTGCCGACGTCTTGCGCCTGGTCGAACCATGGTGA
>NZ_CAXXSJ010000056.1:0-177500 GCF_963675095.2 uncultured Roseibium sp.
AGGTTCGGCAGAGGACGGGGCTTCAAGCTTCATCGGCCCCTTGCCCGGGCAACCGTACTCGCCTTGGCGCCTGCCAGAAACGGAAACTTCTTCGAGCGAACGACATAGATATCGGCCTCGGTGACCGGCGCCATCGAGCCGGCGTCGCCCACCTTGAGAAGTTCGATCAGAACCCGATATCTCGGCTTGTCGGAACGGTAGGCAAAATGGCGCGGCAATCCGCCGACCGTGTCTTCCTGGCTCTGTGCGATTTCATAGAGTTCGATGAACTCGTCGCCGATCTTCATCCGTGCCTTGAGCGGTGCTCCGTCTTCGGAAAACGGCAGGTAGAAAAGATAGGCGTATTTATCGGTTGCCGGATCCCGGTTCGCCTGCCACAGGGCAAAATGGCATCCGGTCGAATTCGACGGCAGATCCTTGGTGCCGAACAGCTTCAGATCGATATCCGTCCCATCTTCCTGCGCGTGCGCCGGTGTCACCGGTGCCGAAACCATCACGGCGGATATCGCCAGCGCGGCCCAAAAGGCCAACCTCCCCATTTGGAAACCCATTCCGTCTTTTCCCCCGCCCCGTCTCATGAATCATGTAATCCGTTTAACCCTATAACCATGGTCCGCTTTCCCGTCGAACGCCAGCACCGATGCGATTTGCGAGGGTATTCCTGTATCGCCACCGGTCCGTGCGCTTCCCAAATTACCGTAGCGTTCAACAAACCCTAAAATCGGACTTGAAACTTCCGGCGCGCGACCACTATATTCGAATTGTTGAATATAAGGACGGGCTCTCATATGACGGAATTCACTCCCGTGCTGTCGTTGATCGGCGGCGCGATCATAGGTTTGGCCACAGTGGCTCTCATGGCTTTTCACGGACGAATTGCCGGGATCAATGGCATTGCCGCCGGCCTTCTTGCGCGGCCGGGAACGAGCGATTGGGCGTGGCGGGCCGCCTTTATTGCCGGCATGATCGCCAGCCCCCTGGCGATCCTGTTTGCCACCGGGCAAATGCCGCAGATCACGGTTCCGGTCGAACCGGTCTTGCTGGTCATCGGCGGCTTCCTGGTCGGCATCGGCGCCTCGCTCGGTTCCGGCTGCACCAGCGGCCATGGCGTTTGCGGCATGTCGCGCCTGTCGGTGCGCTCGATCGTCGCCACCCTGACCTTCATGGCAACGGGCCTGGTCACGGTCTATGTCATGCGCCACGTGATCGGAGGCTGAACCCATGTTGAAAATCCTTTCCGCATTCGCGATCGGCCTCGTGTTCGGTGTCGGCATTCTGCTGTCCGGTATGGCAGATCCAGCTAAGGTCCTGAACTTCTTCGATATTTTTGGCACCTGGGATCCGAGCTTGATCTTCGTCATGGGCGGCGCGCTGATCGTCACCGGCATCGGTTACCGGCTCGTGTTCCGGATGCCTGCCCCGGTTCTTTCGGCCGTCTTTCATGTACCGACCCGCAAGGACATCGACATGAAGCTGGTCGGCGGCTCCGCGATTTTCGGCATCGGCTGGGGCCTGAGCGGCTTTTGTCCGGGCGGGCTCGTCCCGGCGATGGGCCTCGGGGTTTCCGCACCGATCCTCACGGCGGCGGCAATTCTGGCCGGAATGATCACCTTGCGTGTCATCACCGGTATCCGTGTCCGCCAGACAGCCCCTTCTTCTACCTGATATCGGCCTGGCCGATTATAACCACAACGGCCGGGACACCGGCCCTCACAGCGCTCTAGGGAGACCAGAATGAGTACTGCAAATTATCCGGTCGACATGTCGGTCAAACCCGACGTCACTGCCTTCTTTGACCCGGCAACGAACACGATCAGCTATGTGGTCAAGGATCCGGCCAGCAATGCCTGCGCGGTCGTCGACAGCGTTATGGACATCGACTACGCCGCCGGCCGCATCACCTACGATCATGCCGACGAGATCATCGCCTACATTGAGAAAAACGGCCTCAAGCTGGAATGGCTGATCGAAACCCATGTGCACGCGGATCACCTTTCGGCGGCCCCCTATATCCAGGGCAAGCTGGGCGGCAAGCTCGGTATCGGCGACAAGATCACAGTCGTCCAGGACACGTTCGGCAAGGTCTTCAACGAAGGCACCGAATTCCAGCGCGACGGCAGTCAGTTCGACCGGCTGTTCGCGGACGGGGACACCTACAAGATCGGCGAAATGACGGCCTTCGCCATGTACACCCCGGGCCACACACCGGCCTGCATGGTGCATGTGATCGGCGATGCTGCCTTCGTCGGCGACACCCTGTTCATGCCGGACGGCGGATCGGCACGCGCGGACTTCCCCGGAGGCGATGCCGGCACGCTCTATGATTCCATCCAGAAGCTTCTCGCTCTGCCGGACGACATGCGCCTGTTCATGTGCCACGACTACGGACCGAACGGCCGCGACATCAAGTGGGAAACCACCGTCGGCGAAGAGAAGAAGCACAACATCCATGTGGGCGGCGGCAAGACCCGCGAGGAATTCATCAAGTTCCGGACCGAACGCGATGCCGAACTGGACATGCCGAAGCTGATCATTCCGTCGCTGCAGGTCAACATGCGCGCCGGCAAGCTGCCTCCGGCAGATGAATCCGGCAAGCGGTTCCTGAAAGTGCCCGTGAACGGGCTCTGAGAAAACAAACAATAACAAGGACAAGGGAGGCCCCCATGGAGCCCAGGGCGATTAACGAGCAACTCGCGGTCAGTCCGCAGATTGACCCGAAGGACATCCCCGAGATCGCGATGCTCGGTTTCCGGTCGGTGATCTGCAACCGGCCGGATGGAGAAGGTGCGGATCAGCCAACCTTCGAGGAAGTCGAGGCGGCCGCGAAGAAGGCCGGGCTTGAAGCCCGGTACCTGCCGGTCGTTTCCGGCAAGGTGCAGGACGAAGATGCCAAGGCCTTCAAGGCCGCTCTCGACGAACTGCCAAAGCCGGTCTTCGCCTATTGCCGAACGGGAACCCGTTCGGCGACCCTGTGGTCCCTGGCACAGGCCGGCACCCTGCCGGTAGCCGACATCCTGGCAAGCACCAAGAAGGCCGGCTACGACATGGCCGGCGTGGTCCGGCGCATTGTCAACGGCGGCAGGACGCCGACCGAAACCGCCGAAGACGCACGTTTCGACGTGGTCATTGTCGGCGGCGGAGCGGCGGGGATTTCGGTTGCCTCCAGCCTGGCCTCGCGCAAGCACGGTCTCAACATTGCCATCATAGATCCGGCCGACGTCCATTATTACCAGCCCGGCTGGACCATGGTCGGCGGCGGCATCTTCCAGGCACCGCAAACCGCCAAGACCATGGCCTCGCTCATTCCCGCCGGTGTCCACTGGATCAAGTCCGCGGTCGCGGCCTTCGAGCCCAAGGACAACGCGGTCGTCCTCGACGGTTGCCGCGTGGTCAAATACGATCGACTGGTCGTCTGTCCGGGCCTGAAGCTCGACTGGCACAAGGTCGACGGGCTTGTGGATACGCTCGGCCGCAACGGCGTGACCTCCAACTACCGCTACGACCTGGCGCCCTACACCTGGCAACTGGTGCAGGGCATGAAAGAGGGCCGGGCCCTGTTCACCCAGCCGCCCATGCCGATCAAATGCGCCGGGGCGCCGCAGAAGGCGCTTTACCTGTCCGCCGATCACTGGACCCGGTCGGGCACCATCGGCAACATCGACATTCAGTTCATGAATGCCGGCGGCGTTCTGTTCGGGGTGAAGGACTACGTGCCGGCCCTGATGAAATACATCGAGCGCTACAACGCCAACCTGAACTACTTCCACAATCTGGTGGCCATCGACGGCCAGGCAAAAAAGGCCACCTTCGAGGTGAAGGAGCCGGAAAAGGACGTCCGTCAGGTGGAAGTCGAGTTCGACATGATCCACGTCACGCCGCCGCAGACCGCGCCGGATTTCATCAGGGTCTCGCCGTTGGCCGATGCCGCCGGGTGGGTCGATGTGGACCAGGCGACCCTGCGCCACAAGACCTTCGACAACATCTGGTCGCTCGGCGACGTGATGAACGCACCGAACGCGAAAACGGCGGCAGCCGCCCGCAAGCAGGCGCCGGTGGTTGCCGAAAACATCGTCTCGGACATCGACGGTCACAGCGCGGTCGCCCAGTACGACGGCTACGGCTCGTGCCCGCTGACCGTGGAAAAGGGCAAGATCGTTCTTGCCGAATTCGGCTACGGCGGCGCGCTGCTGCCGAGTTTCCCGCGCTGGCTGATCGACGGTACCAAGCCGAGCCATACGGCGTGGCTCCTCAAGGAACGGATCCTGCCGCCGATCTACTGGAAGGCGATGCTGCGCGGCAAGGAATGGATGGCCAAACCGGAAAAAGTAACGGCCGCCTGATCCGCACCTATTCAGAACTTCCCTGCGGGCCGGACAACCGGCCCGCAACCCTATTCAAGAAGACGTATAAGCAGGGTTTCCATGAAATATCTCGAGCGCTATTTGCCGATCCTCACCTGGGGTCGCGCCTATAACAAGGAAACGGCAACCAGCGATCTCGTGGCCGCGGTGATCGTGACGATCATGCTGATCCCCCAGTCCCTGGCTTATGCAATGCTCGCCGGCCTGCCGCCGGAGGTCGGGCTTTACGCCTCGATCCTGCCGCTGGTCGCCTATGCCATCTTCGGCACCAGCCGGGCGCTTGCTGTCGGGCCCGTCGCCGTGGTCTCGCTGCTGACGGCTGCCACCGTCGGCGAAATCGCCAAGAACGGAACACCGGAGTACCTCGGCGCGGCGATCGCGCTCGCGTTCATTTCCGGCCTGATGCTTTTGGCGCTTGGCTTCTTGCGTCTCGGCTTCCTGGCCAATCTGCTCAGCCACCCGGTCATTTCCGGTTTCATCACCGCTTCGGGGCTGCTGATTGCCTCCAGCCAGCTCAAGCACATTCTCGGCGTATCCGCATCGGGACGCACGCTCTATGACATCTTCGTATCGATCGGTTCGCACATCGGCGAGACGAACCTGATCACCCTGGCGATCGGCGCGGGCAGCACCGTCTTTCTGTTCTGGGTGCGCAAGGGCCTGAAGAAGGTCCTGCTCGGCATAGGCCTCAAGCCGTTTCCAGCCGATCTTCTGACGAAGGCGGGTCCGGTCGCCGCGGTTGCGGTCACGACCCTTGTCGCCGCTGTCTTCAACCTGGGAGATCACGGCGTTCGGCTGGTCGGGGACATCCCCTCCGGCCTGCCCGTGCCGCAACTGCCGCCGTTCGATGCGGAGCTGTGGCTGCAACTGGTCGGTTCGGCGCTGTTGATATCCGTCATCGGCTTCGTGGAATCGGTTTCGGTGGCCCAGACGCTCGCGGCCAAGAAACGCCAGCGCATCGAACCGGATCAGGAACTGATCGGCCTCGGCGCCGCCAATATCGCCTCGGCCATATCGGGAGGCTATCCGGTTACCGGCGGCTTCGCCCGTTCCGTGGTAAACTTCGATGCCGGCGCGGAAACGCCTGCGGCCGGTGCCTTTACAGCGGTCGGCATTGCCGTCGCCACCTTGTTCCTGACCCCGCTGCTGACAAATCTGCCGACGGCGACCCTGGCGGCAACCATCATCGTCGCGGTTCTCTCTCTCGTCGACTTCGGCGCGATCAAGCGCACCTATGCCTATTCCAAGAGCGATTTTGCCGCCATGGCGGCGACGATCCTGATCACCCTCTTCTTCGGGGTCGAGCAGGGGGTCGTGACCGGTGTCGCCCTGTCCATCGGGCTTTACCTTTACCGCAACAGCCGTCCGCATATGGCAATTGTCGGCGTGGTGCCGGGAACCGAGCATTTCCGCAATATCGACCGGCACAAGGTCGTGACCGGCGACAAGGTCCTGACCCTGCGCGTGGACGAAAGCCTGTTCTTCGCCAACAGCCGGTTTCTGGAAGACAAGATCTATGCGCTGGTGGCCGACCGACCGAACATCAAGCATGTGGTGCTGATGTGCCCGGCGGTGAACGAGATCGACGCCAGCGCGCTGGAAAGCCTGGAAGAAATCAATCACCGCCTGTCGGATTCCGGTGTCTCCTTCCACCTGTCGGAGGTCAAGGGTCCGGTCATGGACCGGTTGCAGAAAACGGATTTCCTGGACCATCTGAGCGGCAAGGTTTTCCTCAGCCAGTATCAGGCGCTGTGCGAGCTCGATCCGCAAACCGCACAGTGTTCGGAAGCCCGGACAGTAACCAAGGCCGCGGGATAAACAAAATCGTCAGCCATCCGGATGCTTGCGGAAGACGCGGTTTCGCTCCAGTGTCCGGCACATGACGCCTCCTGCCGACACCGCCTTGCCAAACCACCTGCAGCACCGGCTTGCCGAAGGCTACGATGACACGCTCGTAATCGTGTTTTCACAGGTCCGGGTTCCAGCGGGGAAATTCGGCCTGGAGCGCCTGTTCGCCCGGACACGGCATGCCTGCCTGTTCCTGAACGACACCGCGAACAGCTGGTACCTGGGCCTGGAAAACGGCATCCAGTCTGCCATCGACGATGCGCTTGCCAAAACCGGCGCCCGGAACGTGGTCTACTATGGCTCGTCCATGGGCGGGTACGGCGCCCTGGTGACCGGGCTCAGCCGGCAGGACGGCGCCATCCACGCCTTCGGGCCGGAACTCCGGGCCGGACATCCGGGCAGCCAGAGCCGGGACTACGGCATTGCCGCCGACGATCCGGGGCTGTTCGATTTTCAGCAGGCCCCGCGTCCAGTGTGTCCGGTTCATTTGTATTTCGGCGTCTATGATCCGGTCGATGCGATCAACGCGGCAGCGGCGGCCCGCTTGCTGCCGGACGCCCGGCTTCATCTGCTGCGCTCCTGCCACGCAAGCCACGACCATCTCTACAGCCTCAACCTGATCCGCAGGATCATCACCACCTTCTCGCGCGATCCCGAAACGGAACTTGCCTCGAAAGGCCTGCTCGCCACAGTGGAGATGGAAGATCTGGAGGCCTACGGTCTGCTCGCGGAACGGCTGGCAGCCGAAGAACAGATACGCCCGGAGGATGTCATCGCCCTGAGCGGTTTCACGAAAAATCCCGGCATGATCCGGCTCGCGGCGGAAGCGGCTGCCGCATCGGGCGACCTGTCCAGCGCAGCCGCCTTGTTCCGACAGGCCGAAGACCTGGTCGAAAACGACCCGGTGCTTCGGACGCTGCCGAAGCGCTGGCGCAAGGAAATCCCGCTGCGCCGGGTCGAATGCCTGATCGAAAGCGGTGCCTTGCCTGCGGCGCGGGACCTGCTTGTGCAAACCTGCGACCGGTTTCCGGTCGACGAGCGGATGGCAGGGATAGCCAGGGCGTTGGGTGTCCGGTCGTGCGAGACCGTTAGCGGCCGGCCTGCTGACTGACGGGCTGCAGCAGCGGTACGATGGCCCGGCAGAACCGGTAATGAACCGGCGGACGCTCACCGTCCTGAACGGAAATCCCGGTCGCTCCGCGTTGACTGATGGTCACAAGACCGAGCGTTTCGGCACCGCTCCATTGCCTGCAGTTCATCGCGGCCCGCTGGGCATCCGTGTCTGCCTGTTCGGCACCGTAGACCTGGCAGATCTCCTCGGGGGTTTCCATCAAGCTGCGGAATATCGCGATCACCGCGCCCGGTCTACCCTTGTCAACAGTGGTCAGGCCATCGCAATCGCTTGCTTCCCGGGTCCATATTCCCTGCGCGAAGCCGGCAAATTTCAGATCGAGAATCCGACCTTCGAGGATCGGCGAGGATCGCTGGACAGCAACCTGCATATCACCCTTGGCCGCATGGGCGGAGTAGCCTCCTGTCAGGAGACCGGATCCGACACCCAATAAAACGACGACAACCGTCCGGATGAGCACCTAGCAGCCTCCTACGCCAAAGCTCATATGAAAGTTCGGATAACCTAGTGGCGATCCGAAGGACTCGGCAATGCACAAGCTGGTTAAATGACCCATTCTTGAGAAAGACCGTGACATTTGCATCACGCAGCATAGGTCTGCCTCCGGAAAATTGCCAAATTTGTTAGCAAAACCCGGAAAATCCGAACGCTTGCATTAGGATTTTTCGGTACCGGCCTTGTCAAAAACGAACAAATGAGGAACATTGCCGGTATGAATGAGGAAACCGGTCCACGCGCCAACCGCATCCTGCTCGACGATCCGTTAACGGACGGGCGGCAGTCGGAAACCGCGTTGAAGGTCTGGCGCGGCGCAGCCCGGCTGCTGCGCATCATGGACTACGCCTGTCTGCCGGAAGTCACCCTTGCTTCCGGAAGGCGTGCCGATCTGCTCGCGCTCGGTCCCAAGCAGGAACTCTGGATCATCGAGGTGAAGTCGTCGATCGCCGATTTCAGGGCCGATACGAAGTGGCCCGATTACCGCCAGCATTGCGACCGGCTCTTTTTCGCTACCCATCCGGACGTGCCGCTCGACATTTTCCCGGAAGAAGCCGGCCTGATCCTGTCGGACGGGTTCGGCGCCGAAATCATCCGGGAGGCACCGGAGCACAAGGTTGCCGCCGCCACCCGAAAGGCTGTCACCCTGCGCTTTGCCCGAAATGCCGCCCAGCGGCTGCACGACCTGAACGATCCGGACGGAAAGCGGTTTTACCGGGGGCTTTAGCTTTAGAGCCTCTTGGCGGATGGCTCAGCCGGCGGCGTTGCGCTTCATGGTTTCCACATCCGCCATGATCTTTCCCGCCCAGGCGACCGCATCGTTCACGCACAGGCGGTCGAACATGGCCTGCCAGCGGTCGCGGCGTTCCTCCAGGGGCATGGTGATCGCGGTCTGCAGGGCCGCTGCGACCTCTTCCGCCGAATGCGGATTGACGATCATTGCCTCCTGCATTTCCTCCGCGGCCCCCGCGAAGCGGGACAGGACGAGCACGCCCGGATCTTCCGCCCTTTGGGCTGCGACATATTCCTTGGCGACAAGGTTCATGCCGTCACGCAGGGGCGTGACCAGGCCGACACGGCTTGCCCGGTAGATGCCGGCGAGCGCCCGGCGCGGGAAGGATTTCGTCATGAAGCGGATCGGCGTCCAGTCGAGTTCCGCGAACTGCCGTTCACATGGCCCGACAGTTCATCCAGTTCCCGGCGAATGTCGATATAGGCGTCGAGTTCCGCGCGCGACGGCGGCGCGACCTGCATCAGGGACACGCGTCCCCGGTTTTCCGGATAATCCTCAAGAAGCCGCTCGAACGCCCTGAACCGTTCCGGCAGGCCCTTGGAATAGTCGATGCGGTCGACGCCGATGATCTGCTGGCGGCCGCCCAGCAGCTTTTCCAGCCTGGACATGTTGCGCCGCGCGTCCGGGGACATGGCGAATTTTGAAAAGGCTTCCGCATCGATCCCGATCGGATAGGCGCGTGCGATCACCTCATGGCCGCCGACCTCAATCCTGCCATCGCCCAGATCGAGCCCGCCGAGCTCCTCCCGGACGAAGCGACGGAAATTGCTTGCATCCCGTTTGGTCTGGAAGCCGATCAGGTCATAGGCGAGCATCGCCCGGACGATGGAGCCGGCGTTGGGAAGGGCTGCCAGGATTTCCGGTGCCGGAAACGGGATATGCAGGAAAAACGCGATCGGATTGGTCACCTCCATCGCCCTGAGATTGGAGGCCATGGTGAGGAAATGGTAATCGTGGACCCAGATGACGTCGTCCGGCTTGACCATCGGGCGTAGCCGCGTCGCGAACCGGTCGTTGACATGGCGGTAGCCCTGTTCGAAGCGCCTGTCGAACACCGCCAGATCCAGCCGGTAATGCAGGACCGGCCACAGGGTCCGGTTGGCGTAGCCCGCATAGAAGTCATCGTAATCGGCCTGGGTCATGTCGACCTGCACCATCTGAACCGATTTCGACTTCTGCGTCTTCAACTGGCCGAAGGTGCCTTCTTCGGAAACGTCGCCGCTCCAGCCGAACCAGATGCCGCCGGTTTTGGTCAGGGCATCGACGAGCGCCACAGCCAGTCCGCCTGCCCGTCCTGTATCCTTCAGCGGTCCCACGCGATTCGATACGACGACGAGCCGTCCCATTTGGTCCTCCAGTTTGTCTGTTTCGCTTCGCCGGGAAGGCGGTTCAGGTGACGCTTTCCCACCCGGCGCTCAAACGCACGGCGCCGTTGATGATGCCGACCATCGAATAGGTCTGCGGGAAGTTGCCCCACAATTCGCCTGTCGCAGGTGTCGTGTCCTCCGACAACAGTCCGACATGGTTCCGGCAGGAGAGCATAGTCTCGTAGATTTCGCGCGCCTCGTCCTTGCGGCCGATCCGCGCAAGCGCGTCGATGTACCAGAAGGTGCAGATGTTGAAGGCATTTTCCGGTGCGCCGAAATCGTCGGCCGCATGATAGCGGAACAGGTGATTGCCATGGCGCAGGTGCGCGCCGATCTTGTCGACGGTCGCGATGAACCTCGGATCATTGGCGGGAAGAAAGCCGACTTCCGCCATCAGCAGGAGCCCCGCATCGAGATCGGAGCCTTCGAAGCTCTCAACGAAGGCGCCGCGCTCCTGGTTCCAGCCGCGTTCGCAGATGGCCCGGTGAATGATTTGCGCGCGGTCCCGCCAATAGGCCGTGCGTTCTTCAAGCCCGAAACGGTGGGCGATCTTGGCGAGACGGTCGCAGGCCGCCCAGCACATGAGCGCCGAGGACGTGTGCACCCTCGCGCGGGTGCGTAGCTCCCACATGCCGGCATCCGGCTGGTCGTACATGGCAAAGGCACGCTCGCCCACCTGTTCCAGGCGCCGGAAATCCTCCAGGCCCGGCTGGTGCAGCAGACGCTTGTCGAAATAGGCCTGAGCCGCGCCGAGCACGATGTTGCCGTAGACATCATGCTGGAAATGCTCGTAGGCCTGATTGCCGACCCGCACCGGGCCGTTGCCGCGGTAGCCCGGAAGATCGACGAATTCCTCGACCAGCTTTTCCTCAAGGCCGATGCCGAACAGCGGCTGGACGTGGCCGCCGTTGGTGACCGCGGCGATGTTGTTCAGATAGCGCAGGTAGTTTTCCATCGTCTCCATTTCGGAGAGGGAATTCAGCGCCCGGATCACGAAAAAGGCGTCGCGCAGCCAGCAGTAGCGGTAGTCCCAGTTGCGTTCGGTCTTGTCCGCTTCGGGAATGGAGGTGGTCGCCGCGGCGATGATCGCGCCGGTTTCTTCGTAGGTGCAGAGTTTCAGCGTGATCGCGGCCCTGATGACCGCTTCCTGGTATTCCAGCGGCAGCCCGAGACGGCGGGTCCAGCGGGTCCAGTACCGTTCCGTGTTTTCCTCGAAATCCCGGCACAGCCATTCCGGATGTTCCGTCAGCGATTCGTCAGGGCCGAGATAGAACGACAACGGGCCGTCGACCAGGAACGGCGTTTCCTCACGGACATACGTAACAGAGGCATTGGTGGTCATCCGCAAGGTGGTGCCATCGCCGACCCAGCGGATGTGATTGGACCCGAAGGTCATGTCCGGGACGCGCTTGCCCCAGGCAAACCGCGGCCGGCAGCAGACCTTGATGCGCGGATGGCCGGACAGCGGACGGACGCGGCGGACGATGCTGTTCGGCCGGAACGTGCGGCCCTTGCGGGTGAAGCGCGGCGCGAAATCGGTGATTTCGATGGCATTGCCCTGTCCGTCGAACAGGCGCGTCTTCACGATCGCTGTGTTGGGCACATATTCCTGTTCGGAGCGGACCGCGCCGTTCAGCTCGATGGTGAATTCGCCGTCGCCGACTTCTCCGCGCGTACCGAGCAGACTGTGAAACACCGGATCGCCGTCGAAGCGCGGCAGGCAGCACCAGACCACCGAGCCCATCCTGTCGATCAGCCCGGCAAAGGAGCAGTTGCCGATCATCGCCAGATCGAGCGAGGGAGGGAGTTTTACAGGCGGTGTCCAAACCATCAATCAGGCCTCCGAAACTGTAATTTTTCCTGCAAGCCAGTCATGCACGGCCGCCACATCATTGAGCCGGAACTGCGCGCAGGTTTCGCCTTCACCTACCTTGATGCCGATCCCGCCGGCGTCCTGGGCGGCCGCTATGCCGTCTTCATCGGTTACGTCGTCCCCAATGAAGACCGGTTTACGGCCCTTGAACGGCGCGTGTTCGAGAAACGACCGGACTGCACTGCCCTTGTCGCTGGCGAAGGGTTTGGCTTCAACCACCATCTTGCCCCGAATGATGTGAAGAGCAGGTAACGCCTCGAGGGCTTCGCTCACGAGCCTGACCACCGCCTCTTCCATGGCCGGTACGGACCGGTAGTGGAGGGCGAGCGTGGCGCCCTTGTCTTCCAGGTAGACGCCCTTTTCCAAAAGGCCGGAGTTGCGGACCACGCCTTTCAGAGCCCGGATTTCCGGACCGGGTTTCGTCCGCTCGATATCGGCATCGACCGTGTGGCGGTGTTCCAGCCCGTGAAGCCCGGCGGCAGGCAGGTGCAAAGGCGCAAGAAAGGCGTCGATCTGGGAGATCGGCCGGCCGGAGACAACAGCCAGGGCTCCGTTGAGACGGTCCTGCAGGCGGGAGAGCGCGGCGATCAGATCATCCGACACCCGGACATCTTCCGGACGCGGCGCCAAATCCACCAGTGTCCCGTCGAAATCGAGAAAAAGAGCCTCACTCGGCCCGATCGGCGGCAAATCCTTCATGCCCCTTTCTTAGGAAATATGCATGGCTATGAAAAGGTTATGCTGCTGCTTTTCGACGCAAACCGGGCACAAACTTGTGGCAGTCCAGGGTGCGTGGTGGCATCGGGGCGGTAATCGGGGCCTGTAAAAGCCGTGCGCACCGGGTCATGTGCGCACGGCGGATTTTCACAGATAAAGGTTGACCAGGCTTTCCAGATATTCCTGGCGGCCGGACTTCGGCTGCGGGTCCAGATTGCCATCGTGAACCCTGGCCGCCAGCGCTTCCAACGAGCTTTCACCCTTCAGGATCGCGGCGTTTTCCGGCTTGTTCCAGCCGGCGTAGCGGTCCTCGACATGGGCCTTCAACCGTCCGTCTTCCAGCATCCGGGTAGCCGCCTTCAGGCCCCTAGCAATCGCATCCGCCGAGCCCACATGGGCCTGGATCAGATCGACCGGATCGATCGACTGGCGGCGCAGCTTGGCGTCGAAATTGGTGCCGCCGGTGGTAAACCCGCCCGCCTTCAGGATTTCGTAATAGGCGAGCGCAAGTTCGGGAACGTTCATGGCGAACTGGTCCGTGTCCCAGCCGGACTGGTAGTCGTTCCGGTTCATGTCGACGGAACCGAAGATGCCCAGCGCGCTGGCGAGCGCAAGTTCGTGCTCGAAGGAATGGCCGGCCAGGATCGCGTGACCCTGCTCGATGTTGACCTTCACTTCGTTCTCCAGGCCGTATTTCTTCAGGAACCCGAAGACCGTGGCGACGTCAAAGTCGTACTGGTGTTTGGTCGGCTCCTGCGGCTTGGGCTCGATCAGGATCGTGCCGGTAAAGCCGATCTTGTGCTTGTAGTCGACCACCATGGACAGGAAGCGGCCAAGCTGGTCCAACTCGCGGGACAGGTCGGTGTTGAGCAGGGTCTCATAGCCCTCGCGGCCGCCCCACAGCACATAGTTCTCGCCTTTCAGCCGGTGGGTGGCATCCATGACGTTCTTCACCTGGGCGGCGGCATAGGCGAAGACGTCCGGGTCCGGATTGGTGGCGGCACCGCCCATGAAGCGCCGGTTGGAGAAGAGGTTGGCCGTGCCCCACAACAGCTTCATGCCGGAGGCCGCCATCTTGTCTTCGAAGATGTCGGCAATCGCGTTCACATTGGCGTTGCTTTCGGCAAGCGTCGCGCCTTCCGGTGCAATGTCGCGGTCGTGGAAGGTGAAGAACGGCATGCCGAGGATCTCGAACATCTCGAAGGCGACATCCGCCTTCAGGCGTGCCTGCGCCATCGGATCTCCGTCCGCCGCCATCCAGGCGCGCTGGAAGGTATCGCCGCCGAAGGGATCGGTGCCCGGCCAGCAGAAGCTGTGCCAGTAGCACACGGCCAGGCGCAGATGGTCTTCCATGCGCTTGCCGAGAACCACTTCGTCCTTGTTGTAGAAACGGTAGCCGAGCGGGTCGGTGCTTTCGGGGCCGGTGTAGCGGATCGGCTCGAGATCGCCGAAAAATCCGGTGCTCATTTTGGTTTTACTCCTTAAAAGCCGGCCTGTTTCAGGGCCGGATAGAGGGACCGCCAACGCTCGTAGGCGTGGCGGTAATCGTCCTGAAGGTCGTGCCGGGGTTCGATCTGCATGCGCATGGGCGGTGGCGTGAACACGCCGCTTGTCTGGCCTTCCGCTGCCGCCTGACCGAGACGGGCCGCACCAAGGGACGCGCCGAAATCGCCGTCGGCGGGTACGTCGATGATCACGTCGAGCAGGGTGGCGATGATTTCCAGCCATTCGGTCGAGCGCGAGCCGCCGCCGACCGCGGTGACGCGGCTGACCTTTGTGCCGGCCGCACTCAGGGCCTTCATGCAATCCTTCAGAGCGAAGGCGACGCCGTCGAGAACCGCATGGGTCAGTGCCCTTTGATCGGTCTCGTGTCCGATCCCGGCAAAGCCTGCCCGGATCTTGACGTCGTTGTGGGGCGTGCGTTCGCCGCCGAGATAGGGAAGGAACATGACGTCGGACGGGCCCGCGACGGCGCCCAGCGCCCCGGTCAGGTTTCCGGGCTCCGTGCCAAGCGTCCGGGCCAGCCAATTGAGGCTGTCGGTGGCCGAGAGGATCACGCCCATCTGATGCCAGGTATCGGGCACGGCGTGGCAGAAGGCATGGACGGCGCTTTCCACATTGGGGGAGAAGCGGTCATTGGTGACGAACAGGACGCCGGACGTTCCAAGCGAGACGAAAGCGGAACCCGGCTCGACCGCGCCGACACCGCAGGCGGACGCAGCATTGTCGCCGCCACCGCCGGCCACGACCGGGGCCGAGGTTATGCCCCAGCGGTCGCAGAGGTCCTTGCGCAATTGCCCGGAGCTTTCAGACCCCTCGACCAGCCGCGGCATGTGGCCCCGCGTCAGACCGGTCGCGGCCAGTAGATCATCGGACCAGTCGCGAGCCGCCACATCGAGCCAGAGCGTGCCGGCACTGTCTGACATGTCACCGACATGATCACCGGTCAGCTTCAGCCGGACGTAATCCTTCGGCAGCAATACCTTTGCCACCCTGGCGAAGACGTCCGGCTCGTTCTCGCGCACCCACTGCAGCTTGGGAGCGGTGAAGCCCGGCATGACCCGGTTGCCGCCGAGGGTCAGGAACTTCGGCTCGGCCCGTTCCAGCTCCTCGCATTGCTTCGCCGACCGGCCGTCGTTCCACAGGATGCAGGGGCGAAGCGGCTTGTCGTCGGCACCGAGCAGCGTGGCGCCGTGCATATGGCCGGACAGGCCGATGCCGCGGACCGCGGCCATCTCGGCCGGAAACCGGGTGGCCAGCTCGTCCATCACCGCTTCACAGGCCGTCCACCAGCTGTCCGGATCCTGCTCGGACCAGGAGGGATGGGGCCGTTCCACCGTCAGGCCGGACGAGGCCGAACCGACATACGACTGGTTTTCATCCAGGAGAACGGCCTTTACCGAACTTGTTCCAATGTCGAGACCGACAAACATGAGGAGCGCACCTCAAATACAGGCAAAAGATAATCGCGCCAGCCGAACAGCCGGCGCGATGGAGAGGATTGTCGCCGACAGCCCTTTTCGGGTGCCGCGGCGACGGAGGTTCAAGCTGCGGCAATCTCCGGATTGATCGCGCCCGGGCCCGGGATCGCACCCGGGGGACATTTCCCGAGAATGATCATTCCCAGAAGATCGTCTTCGGTTACCTGATCGACCTTAGCGGTTCCGACCACCTTGCCGTTTTTCATGACGGCGGCGCGGTCGCAGGTCTTCATCACCGAGTGAATGTCGTGGTCGATCAGGAAGATGCCCAGGCCCTGCTTTTTCAGTTCGTGGATCAGTTCCGTCACCATGGCCGTTTCCTGCACGCCGAGGGCCGCCGTCGGTTCGTCCATGATCAGGATACGGGCATTGAAATAGACCGCCCTGGCGATGGCGACCGACTGGCGTTGGCCGCCCGACAGCGCCTTGACCGGCGCCTTGAACTTCCTGAAGTTCGGATTGAGCCGACCCATGATCTTGCGGGTTTCCGCTTCCATGGCATCGTCGTCGACAAAACCGAGCGGCGTGACCAGCTCGCGCCCGAGGAACAGGTTGGACGCCGCATCGAGATTGTCGGCCAGAGCGAGAGTCTGGTAGATGGTCTCGATGTTGTATTTGCGGGCATCGCGCGGGCTGTGGATGCTGACCTTTTCACCGTTGATGCGGATCTCGCCGCTGTCGGCGCGATAGGCGCCGGAGAGGCACTTGATCAGCGTGGACTTGCCGGCACCGTTGTGGCCGAGAAGCCCGACCACTTCGCCCGGATAGAGGTCCACCGAGGCGTGATCGACCGCATGCACACCGCCGAAGGCGATGCTGATTTCCTTCATTTCGACAAGGGGAGTTGCCATTTCGATCAGTCTCCCGTGCGCTTGCGGTAGAGGATGTCGACGAGAACGGCGACGACCAGAACGATGCCGACCACGATATTCTGCAGCGGAGCATCGACACCGACCATGGCCATGCCCGACTGCAGCGACTGCATGATCAGGGCACCCAGAATGGCGCCATAGATCGTGCCGATGCCGCCGGAAAGAGCCGTTCCGCCGATGACCGCGGCGGCAATCACGCGCAATTCATCCAGCGTGCCGATATCGTTGGAATGAAACGTCTGACGCGAGGAGGCGACGATCGCCGATATCGCACACAGAACGCCCATGATAGCGAATACCTTGACGGTCAGAAGGCGGGTGTTGATGCCGGACAGCTCGGCCGCATCCGGATTGCCCCCGGTGGCGAAGATATACCGGCCCAGCCGGGTCCGCTGCGCGATCAGCGTCATGACAACGGCGACCGCGATCAGCAGCAGGACCGATACCGGCAGGCCGTAGCTGGCCGTAAAGCCGGCGGGCATGACCTCACCATTCGCCTCGAACATCCGCTCCAGGCGGGGGCCCGGAATTTCATAGGAATTCAGGATGGCCACGAATCCGAGAATCGCCACCGTGATAATGGCCCCGATCACGAATTCGGCCCAGACCGGCTTGACCGGGAATTCGTGCTTGATCTTGGCGCGTCTCGACTGCCAGAGCACGTAGAAGGCCGCCAGGACCGCAAGACCGCCGACGACCCAGCTTGCCGTAGCGCCAAGGGTTCCGTTGATCCCCCCGAACAGCTGGAAGTTTTCATCAAGCGGACCGATCGTCTGGCCATTGGTCACGTACCAGGCGACGTTGCGCCAGACCAGGAGCCCCCCAAGGGTGACGATGAAGGCCGGAATACCGAGATAGCCGATCAGCCAGCCGTTGAAGACGCCTATCACCAGGCCCGTCGCCAGTCCGACCCCCATCGCGATCGGTGCGGTGCCCGGATGATTGAGCCCCAGGCCCAGCCATTCCGGTGTCAACACCGTCTGCGTCATCGCCATCATCGCCGAACAGGTGGCCAGCAACGAGCCGACCGACAGGTCGATGTTGCGGGTGACGATGACGAACACCATGCCGGTCGCCATGATCGCGACCGAGACGGTCTGGATGGACAGGTTGAAGATGTTCCGGGGCGTCAGGAAACGGCCATCGGTGAAGAAATTGAACACCAGGCACAACACGACGAAGGCGCCGATCATCCCCAAAAGGCGCGTATCGAGCTGAAGCGCGGAAAAGAAGCTGCGTGCTGCCGGGGCCTTGGGCCCGGACACGGCGGTATCGGACATCGGTTTCCTCCCACTTGGAGACCAGACGCTTGTTCGCCGGGGCGTCCATCCCCGCCGGCGCGCGTAATACGATCAAACCACGTCCGCGGCCCCGGCGCAAAACCGGGACCGCGGATTGTTTGGTGCTATCAGTTGCAGGGAGCCGGACCGTTGGTCACGCCCTGGCAGAGCGCGTCCTTGCTGATCCAGCCGGCATCGACCACGACATTGAGGTTGTCCTTGGTGACCGGCACCGGCTTCAGGAAGCGCGCCGTCAACTCGGTCCCGGCCGGAGAGGTCCAGGCGCCCGCGTCGCTGACTTCGGAAAGGCTCTTGCCACCGGCCAGTTCCACGGCAATTTCGCCGGCAGCCTTGCCGAGTTCACGGGCATCCTTCCACACGGAAACGGTCTGGGTGCCCTTGGCAACGCGGTTCAGGGCGGCATGATCGCCGTCCTGGCCGGAAACCGGAATGCCTTCCATGCCCTGCGCGGTGAGAGCTGCGACAACACCGCCAGCGGTGCCGTCATTGGAGGCGACAACCGCGTCGACCTTGTTGTCGTTGGCGGTCAGGATCTGCTCCATGTTGCGCTGAGCATTCGCCGGCAGCCAGCCGTCGGTATAGGCTTCGCCCACGATCTTGATCTTGCCGCCGTCGATGGCCGCCTGCAGGATTTCCTGCTGACCGCCGCGCAGGAAGTCGGCGTTCGGATCGGTCGGAGACCCCTTGATCATGACGTAGTTGCCTTCCGGCGCGGCCGCGAAGACCGCGCGGGCCTGCATCCGTCCGACTTCGACGTTGTCGAAGGTCAGGTAGAAGGCGCGCGGATCCTCGATCAGGCGGTCGTAGCCGACCACCGGAATGCCTTCGTCGGCGGCAGCCTGCACGGCCGGGCCGATCGCCTGCGAATCCTGAGCGAGAATGATCAGAGCGTTGGCGCCCTGGGCAATCAGCGCCTCGACATCCGAAAGCTGCTTGGCAGACGACGACTGCGCATCAGCGGAAATGTACTTGGCGCCGGCGGCTTCAAGAGCGCCCTTGATGGCGGCTTCGTCGGTCTTCCAGCGTTCTTCCTGGAAGTTCGACCAGCTCACGCCGACAACGATATCGGCAGCCTGCGCAGCAGAGATTGCCGTGGCGGACAGAAGTGCGCCAACCAAAAGAATGTTTATCTTACGCATCGCGGTGTTTCCTCCGTCGGGCACAACCTGGATTTGTCCGGTCATGCCGCTTCACATCCCATAAAGCGAGGTTCCCGCCTGAGGCGGAAACGCGGGCGACGTCTGATAATTATTTTTTTTGACGTCCGAAAAAAAGTTGCTCCAAAGCGCCGCTCCTGTCAACATGGTTTTGCAAAACATTGTTCTGCGCCGCAAAATTGGCGAGACTGCACAAAACAAGACCGGATAAACCGGCTGTTGGGGAAACACGTCAGGGAAGAGCTGTCAGCGAATGACACGGAAAGCGGACCGGGATCAGATCCGGCGACAGAATCGAAGCATCATCCTGAAGGCGCTACGCCGGCAAGGACCCATGGCCCGGATCGACCTTGGCCAGATCACCCGGCTGAGCCCGGCGACGGTCACGGCGATCACCTCGGACCTGCTCGATCAGGGATTGATCGAGGGCATCGAAAGCGACGAGCCGAAAGCGCCCCAGTCCCGCGGCCGGCCCCGGTCGCTGCTGCGACTCAATCCGGAAGCGGCCTGCGTGGTCGCGATCCGGCTTTCGGTCAACGCGATCGACATGTCGCTGGCCAATTTCGCCGGCGAAACCTTCCTGAACAAGCGCGTGCCCTTCGACAGCGCGTCGGCCGATGCGGCAAGCTTCCCCATGCTCCTGATCGAAACGATCGCAAGCTTTGTCGGCGAAGCCGCCGTCCGTCCCGAGAGTATCCGGGAAATCGGAGTGGCCGCCCAGGGTGTCGTCGACAAAGGCACGGGCATGGTGGTCTGGAGCCCCGCCTTTTCGGGCCGCAACATTCCCATCGTGGCGCCGCTCACCAAAGCCTTTGAGGCGGAATGCATCCTGTCCAACGACACCAACATGATCACCGAAGCGCTGCACTGGATCGATCCGGCGCGCTACAGCGACACGTTCGCGGTGGTCATGCTCGACTACGGTGTCGGCATGGGCCTTTATCTCGACAATCGCCTGTTCGAAGGCGCCAACGGCATGGCGGCGGAATTCGGCCATTCCAACCACATTCCCGGCGGAGCGCTGTGCCGCTGCGGGAAACGGGGCTGCATCGAGGCCTATCTGTCCGACTACGCTCTGGTGCGGGCCGCCACCCATTTGCCGGAAACCACCGATCCGAAGGAAATCAATGCCGGCGTGGCGGGGCTCGCCGCCCTGATCGCACGCGCTGACGAGGGAGATGAGGACGCGCTGACCGCCTTTGCGAGTGCAGGCCGGGTCCTCGGCTACGGTCTGGCCCGCCTGCTGGCCATTCTCGATCCGAAACGCATCGTCCTGACCGGCGCCGCCATGCGGGCCTTCCGGTTCATGGAAGCGAGCATGCATGAGGGGCTGGAAGAAGCCCTGGTTGAGGATCTCAGGCAGAATTACGAGATCGACGTGATGCCGTGGAACGAGGACTTCATCCGTCGGGGACTTGTTGCCCAGGCCATGGACCGCCTCGACAAGGATTACCTTGGCGCGGCGACGCGCAAGACGGTTCCACCCCGCGACCGGGGGGCGGCGGCATGAAACCGCGCCTGGCAGCCCTGATCCTTGTCGCCGGTATCTGGCCGGCGCAGGGATCTGCTGCCGATGCGGTTCCGCCCTGGTCGGAACGGGGCATTACCGGGGATCTCGATTTCGACACGCTGGCGAATGGTGACGCCGATCCGCTGCCCGAACTGGTGGAGCTCGGCGAAAAGCTGTTCAAGGCGAAATTCGTCACCGAGGACGGCGCGGGCCGGCCCGAGGCGACACAGGCCATTGTCCCGACCAAACGGCGGCGTCCGTCCGCGCTTGCCTTTCAGCGCATGGCGGGTCCGGATGCCAATTCCTGTGCCTCCTGCCACAATGAACCTGGGATTGGCGGCGCCGGCGCCTTTACCGCCAACGTCTTTGTTTCCGAGGGCTTCGAAAGCGCGGACTTCGATTCCATCGATCCGCAGTTTTCCAACGAGCGCGGCACGGTCGCCCTTCAGGGATCGGGCCTGATCGAACTGCTCGGCCGGGAAATGACGGCAGACCTGCGCGCCCAGCGCCATGCCGCGCTCAAGCAGGCCCGGGAAACGAAAGAGCCGGTGACAGTCTCGCTCGAAACCAAGGGCGTTGCCTTCGGCAAGCTGACGGCGGAACCGGACGGATCGCTCGACGTCTCCAGACTGGAGGGCATCGACGACGATCTGACCCTGCGCCCCTTCGGCCAGAAGGGCGTTTTTTCCTCCCTTCGCCAGTTCACCGTCAACGCCATGAACGACCATCACGGCATCCAGCCGCAGGAACGGTTCGGCAAGGCCTGGACCGGAACCGACGATTTCGACGGCGACGGGGTCAAGGACGAGATGAGCATCGGCCAGATTTCCGCCCTTGTCGCCTGGCAGGCGACACGGCCTGCCCCGGAACGCAAGGCGGACCTGCCCGCAGCCTGGCAGGAGGCCGCCGTTCAGGGAGAAAGGCTATTTTCGGAAATCGGCTGTGCGGAGTGCCACCGTCCGGCCCTGCCTCTGGAAAGCCTTCGCTTCGAAGATCCCTCGCCATTCGAAGGGGCCGGCACCTTGCGCCGGGCGGATGTGGCACAGCCCATCGTGCTCGATCTTGGCGAACTGGACTGGGTCAAGGCGCTGCCGAAAGACGACAAGGGCCGGGTCCTGGTGCCTCTGTTCGGTGACCTGAAGCGGCACAAGATCACCGATGCGGTGCGCGAAACACTCGGCAACGAGTTGCTCAGCCAGCGCTTCGTCGCCCGCGACGTCTTCATGACGTCGGAACTCTGGGGCGTCGGCAATACCGCGCCCTACGGCCACCGGGGCGACCTCACCACCCTGAACGAGGTGATCGAGGCCCATGGCGGCGAAGCCGCGGAGACCACCAAGGCCTATTCGGCGCTTGAGGAGACGGATCGGCAATCGGTGATCGCCTTCCTGCGCAGCCTGGAGATCCCCGAATGAGCCGGCATGCGATCCGTCTTGTCCTGGCGCTCGCCGCGCTCGCGCTTCCCGCAGCAGCGCTGGCGGAAGATGCGCCACGTCCGGTTTCGTCGGCTCCGATCCCGCATTTCGTCGAGGAAGCCGCGACGGCCGGGATCGACCATACCTATGACGGTGCCTGGGAATTCTTCGTCGGCGGCGGTGTAGCTATCTTCGATTGCAATGGCGACCGGCGGCCGGACCTGTTCCTGGCCGGCGGCAAGAACCCGGCGCAGCTCTTCGAAAACCAAAGCCCGACCGGCGGTGCACTTGCCTTCAAGGCGCACGACATCGGCCTGCCGGACCGCCAGATGACCAAGGTGCTCGGCGCCTATCCGCTGGACTTCGACAATGACGGCATCGTCGACCTCGCGGTTCTGCGCCTGGGCGAGAACCTGCTGCTCAAGGGCAAGGGCGACTGCCGCTTCGAGGAGGCCAACCGGGCGCTTGCCTTCGACGGCGGGCGGGAATGGACCACCGGCTTTTCCGCGGTCTGGGAGCAAGGCCAGACCTATCCGACACTTGCCTTTGGAAATTACGTCGACCGGTCGAAACCCGGCTCGCCCTGGGGAACGTGCCACGACAATTTCCTGTTCCGACCGCAAGGAGCGGACACGCTGCGTTACGACGAGGCCACCCGGCTGACACCGGGCTATTGCGCATTGTCGATGTTGTTCACCGACTGGAACCGGTCGGGCGAACCTTCGCTGCGGATTTCCAACGACCGCCAGTACTACCGCGGCGGCGAGGAGCAGCTTTGGGCCGTGGCGCCCGGGCGGCCTCCGCGCGCCTATCGCCGCTCCGACGGCTGGCGGCATCTGAAAATCTGGGGCATGGGCATTGCCTCCATCGATCTCAACAGCGACGGCTATCCGGAATATGCGCTGACCAGCATGGGCGACACCAAACTGCAGACCCTGGACGCGGAAGCCGACGAGACTGTTCCGGTCTATCGGGATATCGCCTTCGACCGGCGCGCGACCGCCCATCGGCCCTATACAGGTGATGACCTCAGGCCCTCGACCGGCTGGCACTCGGAATTCCAGGATGTCAACAACGACACGCTCTGGGACCTGTTCATCGCCAAAGGCAACGTGGAAGCCATGCCGGATTTCGCCGCCTTCGATCCGGATGACCTGTTACTCGGCCAATGGGACGAGAAGTTCGTCGAAACCGGCGACACCGCCGGGATCGCGCTCAACCGGCGCGGCCGGGGCGCGGGGCTGGCCGATTTCAACATGGACGGGCTTCTCGATCTGGTCGTGGTCAACCGGGCCGGGCCGGTCAGCCTGTTCCGCAATGTCGGCGCCGGCACGGCGGAACAGCCGCGCCCGCTGGGAAACTGGCTGGCCGTCGAGATCCGGCAGGACCGGCATCAGCCGAATCGCTACGGCGTCGGTGCGAAAATCAGCGTGAAGATCGGCAATCGCAGCATCGTGCGCGACGTCCAGATCGGCGCGGGTCATGCCTCGGGCCAGCTCGGCTTCATCCATTTCGGGCTCGGCGTTTCGGAACGGGCCCAGGTCCGCATTCGCTGGCCGGACGGGGACTGGAGCCACGCCTACCGGGTCTTCGCCAATTCCCACGTGATCATCGAGCGCGGCGCGGAGAAGGCCCGGCTGTGGTATCCCGAATAGGTTCCGGCCGGATTTGATCCGCCAATGCGGCCGGAATTGCCCGTTTGACGCGCCTGCCTTGATTTTTTGCAGCTGCCCATATTTGCGGTAACCAATTGATATATCGCGCTCTTATTTCCTGAGTTTTTATCTCATATTTTCAAGGACTTGGAAAATATTTGACTATTTGTTCAAATTTTTTTCCAATGAACGATGACAGCCTCTTCACGCAATGAAAGAGGCGGCAAATTGAACGATCGCCACTCCTTCCGGAGATCAGAATGACCGAGACTATTACCGCGCCAGATGTCGCCGCGGGGCGACTGACGAAGGACGCACTGGACAAGAATTTCTGCGACCTGCACCCGCTGCTCGATCCGCATGAAGCCCAGGTCGAGGCCGACCGTTGCTACTTCTGCTACGACGCGCCGTGCATGAACGCCTGCCCGACCAGCATCGACATTCCGCAATTCATCCGCCAGATCTCGACCGGCAACCCGACCGGGTCCGCGAAGACGATCTTCGAGCAGAACATCCTCGGCGGCATGTGCGCCCGGGTCTGCCCGACGGAAAACCTGTGCGAGCAGGTCTGCGTGCGCAACGACGCGGAAGGCAAGCCGGTGAAGATCGGCGAGCTGCAGCGCTATGCCACCGACCATTTCATGGCCTCCCATGAATCCACACCGTTCACGCGGGGCGAACCCACGGGCAAAAGGATCGCCGTCGTCGGCGCCGGTCCGGCCGGGCTCTCCTGCGCGCACCGGCTGGCCGTCCACGGCCATGACGTGACCCTGTTCGATGCCCGGCCGAAGCTCGGCGGGCTCAACGAATACGGCATCGCCTCCTACAAGTCGGTCGACGATTTCGCCGCGCGCGAAGTCAACTTCATCCTGTCCATCGGCGGTATCACCGTGGAGACCGGCAAGCGGCTCGGCGACAATCTCAGCCTGACGGCTCTGCAGAGCGAATACGATGCCGTCTTCCTCGGCATCGGTCTTGGCGGCGTGAACGCGCTTGGCCTCGACGGCGAGGACAAGGATGGCGTGCTCGACGCGGTCGACTATATCGCCGACCTGCGCCAGGCTGACGACCTCGCCGAACTTCCGGTCGGACGCCGCATCGTGGTGATCGGGGGCGGCATGACTGCCGTCGACATCGCCGTCCAGACGAAGCTGCTGGGTGCGGACGATGTCACCATCGCCTACCGCCGCGGCCAGGACCGGATGAACGCCAGCGAATACGAGCAGCATCTGGCGCAGACCAACGGCGTGAAGATCCTGACCTGGGTCCAGCCGAACGCGCTTCTGGGCGCAAACGGCCATGTCACCGGGATCGCCCTGGAAAAGACCGAACAGGCGGCGGACGGCTCCCTGAAGGGAACCGGGGACATTGTCACCCTACCGGCCGACATGGTGTTCAAGGCCGTCGGCCAGACGCTGGTTCAGGCCGACCTGGAGAGCGCCGTACCCATGATCCGCAATGGCCGGATCGTTGCCGACGAACATCGCAAGACGTCCCTGGACAAGGTCTGGGCCGGCGGCGACTGCATTCTCGGGGGCGAGGACCTGACGGTCGCAGCCGTGGAAGACGGCAAGATCGCCGCCGAAGCGATTACCCGCGCCCTTTCCGCTTAAGTTCTTTTGGAGATCCCGTCATGGTTGATCTGAGATCCGATTTCGTTGGCATCAAGTCGCCAAACCCGTTCTGGCTGGCCTCCGCGCCGCCGACCGACAAGGAATATAACGTCGTCCGCGCCTATAAGGCCGGCTGGGGCGGCGTCGTCTGGAAAACGCTTGGAGACGGCGACCCGATCGTCAACGTCAACGGCCCGCGCTACGGCGCCGTTCACGGCAAGGACCGGCAGCTCTTGGGCCTCAACAACATCGAGCTGATCACCGACCGGCCGCTTGAGGTGAACCTTCAGGAAATCAAGCGCGTCAAGCGCGACTGGAAGGACCGGGCTCTCGTCGTCTCGCTCATGGTTCCTTGCGAGGAAGAAAACTGGGCCACGATCCTGAAACAGGTCGAGGACACGGAAGCCGACGGCGTCGAACTCAACTTCGGCTGTCCGCACGGCATGAGCGAGCGCGGCATGGGCTCCGCGGTCGGCCAGGTGCCGGAATACATCGAGATGGTCACCCGCTGGTGCAAGAAGCACACGCGTATGCCGGTGATCGTCAAGCTGACGCCGAACATCACCGACATCCGCAGGCCCGCGCAGGCGGCCAAGGACGGCGGTGCGGATGCGGTGTCGCTGATCAACACGATCAACTCCATCGTTTCGGTCGACCTGGACAACATGTGCCCGAGCCCGGTCATCGACGGCAAGGGCGCCCACGGCGGCTATTGCGGTCCGGCGGTGAAGCCGATCGCGCTCAACATGGTGGCCGAAATCGCCCGCGACCCGGCGCTTGCCGGTCTGCCGATCTCCGGGATCGGCGGGGTAACCACCTGGCGCGACGCGGCCGAGTTCATCTCCCTCGGCGCCGGCAACGTACAGGTCTGCACGGCGGCCATGACCTATGGCTTCAAGGTCGTGGAAGACATGATCGAGGGCCTGAAGGACTGGATGGAAACGGCCGGTTATTCTTCCGTGTCGGAAGTGGTCGGCCGTGCCGTGCCGAACTGCTCCGACTGGCAGCATCTCAATCTCAACTACATCGCCAAGGCGAAGATCGATCAGGATCTGTGCATCAAGTGCGGCCGTTGCCACATCGCCTGCGAGGACACCTCGCACCAGGCGATCACCAACATGGTCGACGGCGTGCGCAAGTTCGAGGTGATGGACGACGAATGCGTCGGCTGTAACCTGTGCGTCAACGTCTGCCCGGTGGACAACTGCATCACCATGGAACCCATGGCTGCCGGCAGCACCGACCCGCGCACGGGCAAAACCGTCGATCCGAACTACGCCAACTGGACGACCCATCCGAACAACCCGATGGCCGTCGAGGCTGCCGAATAACCTCCCGCAAGACCCGGCTTCGACATCTTGCCCGAAGCCCACTCCAGCCCTTCTCCCCGAACCCTACACTCGGGGAGAAGGGCTTTTTCCGGTCCGGCTGTTTTCGCCGCCTGACACCCTAACGCGTGGTCGCCATCAAGACGCTGCCGCCCAGCAGGAATGTGCCTCCGGCATAGCCGATTTTCCTTCGTGCCGCTCTGCTTTGGAAGGCCCGACGGGCACGGGTGGCGATCATGGCGTAAGCGGATAGCAAAACAGCCACCACAAGGGTGGACGTCACCGTCAGGATGACCACCTGCTGTGCGAAACTGCCGGCCGGGTCAATGAACTGCGCCAGAAAGGCCATGTAGAAGACAATCGCTTTGGGGTTCAGGACCGCCGTGACGGCTCCGGCCCAGAGACTTCCCCATCCGGTGGACACGTTCTCTTGTCCGGACAGTTCAAACCTATCCTTCCGGCTGTCGGCAATCTGCCGGTATCCAAGATAGGCCAGGTACAGGACGCCGGCCCATTTCACAGCCTGAAAAAGCACGGCGGACGCCGCGAGAATCGCGCCGACCCCCAGGAAGGAAAGACCCATCAAAACGATGCTGCCGATCAGATCTCCGGCAATGCACATCATCGCGGCTCTTTTTCCCCTGGTCAGCGCCTGACCGATAACCAGAAGAACGCTGGGACCCGGAATGAGGGTCAAAACAATGCAGGCGATCGTAAATGCGAACCAGTTTTCGAGAGACATGTGACGCTTTCTGAAAACGTGCCTATGCTGATAAATGCCGTTCCAGAAAGGAAACAAGGCGCTCGTGGTGTTCGTTCTCGGCCGCACTGCCGGGAATGTGGTCCTGTCCATCGTAGTAATGAACCTCAGGATTTCGGCCGTGCTTTTCCAATCGGGCCGATAGCCTGCGGGTCATCTCGACCGACCAGACGCGATCGGCGGTGCCGTGACTGAGGAAAATTGGCCCACCATAACGTTCGATCTCGATCGGTTGCGTGGGCAGCAGGTCTTCAGAAGATCCCCGCCAGGACCATGCCCGCCCTGCCGCATCCCATGATTGCCAGCCCGGATCGCCGGCATCGCGATGCCTTCGCGCATCGAAAGCACCACAAACAACATCCGGCGGACTGTGCGCGGCCACGGCGTCCGGCAACCCTTCCAGACCATCGCGTGCCATCAGCGACGTCAGGAGAAGCGCATGCTCGGCGCCGCGCGACACACCGTAGAAAGCCAGTTTCCGACCCGTAGCGGCAAAGGCGCGAAAGGCGGCAAGCGCTTCCACGCTGCGATCCAGCGGCACATCCTCGATATTGCCTGCGTTCCAGGCGTTGCCGCCCCTGGAATAGGCGAAAGGAAATGCAAGGAAGCCGTGAGCCGCCAGCAACACGGCGTTGCGATGGCTCCACCCCGAATAGGCGCCTTCCGATCCGTGAAAGATCATGACGGCCGGAAATGGCCCGTCCCCTGACGGACCATAGGTCGTCCCCCAATTCGGAATGAGCCGCCGAACGATCTTCAACACCATGTTACGTCTTTCTCTGTTCCGTTATCGCCGAATGATGTGTTTCAGATATCCGGCTTGGTCAGCATCAGCCAGATGATGGCCAGAACGGCCAGGAACGCCGGAAAGCCGCAGGCGAACCAGATCCGGTAGAGCCGGTGATAGGCGGGCGGCAGTCCCGTCCCTGCGTCCCGGGCGGTGGCGGCAAGACGTCTCAGCCTGATCTGGATCCAGACCACCGGCAGCCAGAACATGCCGACGAAGACGTAAAGACCGAGGGAAACGGCGACCCAGCCTTCCAGGACGGGATAGCCGGTTATGTTCGCCAAAAGCAGGCCGGTGATCGGCTGGAAAACGGCTGCGGTCGCGGTAAAGACCGTATCGGCCAGCACCACGATCCCGGCGGCATGGGCGATCAGCGCGGGATCCTGCGTCCGGTTCGAAATCACCATGAAGAACGCAATGCCCGCGCCGGTGCCGAGCAACACGCAGGCGCCGATGACATGGGCAAACCGCAAGAGTTCGTAGACCATCACCTGCGCTCCAGCAAAAGGGCCGGGAAGAGGGCCAGCACCATCGCAGGCAGAACCTTGACCAGCGGCCCCAGCGGATCGGCCCAAAGCTCAGGCGCGATGAGGCTTCCGCCGATCAGATAGGCCAGCGACACGACGAGCATGCCGAGGCTTGCGCGCCGGGTCCATTTTCGGTTCAGGATGGCAAGCCCAAGACCGATGTCGATCACCGAGCCGCCGAGAACCGCCGCACCGGCAACGGCATCGGAAACTCCCTTGTCCGTCAGAACGGCCGCCGCCTCGCCAAAGCTGATGAACCCGAACAAGCCGGAGAGGACCCAGAACAGGGCGAGAGCCGCAATTGCCGCAGGCAGTAGCAGGAAAAGCCGTGAGAACATCCGTTCCTGAGGAGTTGCGGGCATGGCCTGCAAGGTTTCCTCCAGGCTGCGCAGATGCCGGCCGCCGCGCTTCTTCCATTCCGACGGATCGCCAACGATGCCCTCCGCCAGCGCCTTCAGCGCATTGGTGCGCAACGGCGAGCGCCAGCCCAGCCAGCCGAGAGCATCCGCACAGCGACCGATCAGCCTGACGACGGCGTCCGGGACCGGGAGCACATACCGCCAGGGCTTGTAGCCGAGCCAGGCCCTGATCCGGGACGTCAGTTCGCCAAAGCTCACGGGCTCATCTTCCGTCAGATCGGCGATGAATCCGGCACCCAGCTCGCCGCTTGCCGCCTGAACCACCGCTGCGGCGAGGTCTTCGACGAAAACGGTCTGGACAGGAACTCCGGTTTGAATGGCGAAGCTGATTCCCGGCATGGCGGCACTTGCCCTAAGCAGGGCGGTGCCGCCGTAAGCCTCCGGCCCGATCACCAGAACTGGCCGAAGCACGATCCAGTTCAGGTCCGAGGCTGCGATCAGGGCATCGCCCCGGGCCTTGGTCTGAAAGAAATCCGTCGAAGCCTCTTCGGCAACGCCGGCGGCGGAGATCTGGATGAAGCGGGTATCGGACCCCTTCAGCGCGGCGATCAATTCCGCCACCGCGGTTTCATGGATGGCTTTCAGGCTGTCGCGCGCGCCGTCCTGCAGGGCGCCGGAGGCGTTGATCACGACATCCGCGTCGGCCAGATCCTGTTTCCAGGTTGCCGCATCGGTGCGGGCGATGTCGCGTTCCAGCCAGGAAATGCCCGGATCGCTGGCCAGGCCTGCCTCCAGAGACCGGCCGACACCGGTGACGTCATAGCCGGCGCGTTTGAGAGCACGGATGCAACTTGCGCCGATGAAGCCGTATCCACCCAGTACATAGGCCTTACCCGCCGTCAAACTTCGCCCCTTTTCCTTTGCTGACCAAAGCAGTGGCGCAAGCGCACAGCGTTCGCAACCGTTTCGCATCTTAAAATGAAAAAGGACGCCCCGAAGAGCGCCCTTTCCCTAACCAGTCCTGTGGGCCGGATTACATCTTGTCGGTGACGACCGTGGTGGTGGCGCCTTCCGGCTCCTTGGTGATGACCGGATCGGAACCGCCGGACAGCAGGGACTTCACGGTGCGCTCGTAGGCGGCCATGTCGAGCTTGCCGTCGGAACCGTCGACCAGCTTGTTGATCTCGCCAACCATACGCTTCTGGTGCTTTTCGGTCTGGGCGCCGGTGGCGTCGTTTTCAAGCACGATCTCGGCGGCTTCATCCGGATGTTCGGCCGTGTAGGCCCAGCCCTTCATGGACGCGCGCACGAAACGGGCGAGCTTGTCGACCATGGCCGGGTCCTTGAGGCTGTCTTCCAGCGCGTAAAGGCCGTCTTCCAGCGTGGCAACGCCCTGGTCTTCATACTTGAAGACGATCAGGTCGTCTTCCGGGATCCCGGCGTCAATCACCTGCCAGTATTCGTTGTAAGTCATGGTGGAGATGCAGTCGGCCTGCTTCTGCAGCAGCGGGTCGACGTTGAAGCCCTGCTTCAGGACGGTCACGCCGTCGGCACCGCCCTCTGTCGGCATGTTGAGGTGGCTCATCCAGGACAGGAACGGATATTCGTTACCGAAGAACCAGACGCCGAGGGTCTTGCCCTTGAAATCGTCCGGAGACGTGATGCCGGTGTCCTTGCGGCAGGTCAGCATCATGCCCGACTTCTTGAACGGCTGGGCGATGTTGACCAGCGGCACGCCCTTTTCGCGGCTGGCAAGAGCCGACGGCATCCAGTCGATGATCACGTCCGCGCCGCCGCCTGCGATCACCTGCGGCGGAGCAATGTCCGGACCGCCCGGCTTGATCGTGACGTCGAGGCCTTCCTCGTCGTAGAAGCCCTTGTCCTTGGCCACGTAGTAACCGGCAAACTGACCCTGGGTGACCCACTTGAGCTGAAGCGTCAGCTCGTCGGCTGCCTGTGCAGCACCCGCCATGACCGTTGCGCCGAACACAGATGCAACCGCCAGAGCTTTCAAAGCCTTCAATGCCATTCCCCTACTCCTTTTTCGTCGGGACCGAACGGCCCCTTCTCTGGAAACCTTCAAAACCAACGAAGCGAATGAGAGCCTTCCGCCCCTGCCGCTGTAAACGTGCGCGCACGCCATCGGCAGCCTATCCGCTCCGGTCCTCCGCGTCCTGCGCTGTTTTTGCTTATTCGCGCAGGCAAAACGTCTGACCATTTGGTCAAGAAATCGTAGGAAACTGCCGCGCCTGTGGTCAAGGCGAATTTTTAATCAGAAGCGAAAATGGCATTTTCACAAATGGCGAGCGGAGCTTCCGCTTAAGGGCTGCACATCAGTGCGCAACCCACCTCCGCAAGCAATTATAAGCAATATTCCGAATACGCGCCGCGACAACGTATCTTTCTACGCCCTATTCATAGATAATATTCCTGTTTCACTGTCATTTTTACGAATACTATCCGTAAGTAATAACCAATACGCCATTATTTCCGTAGGGTAATTATTTATTATATTTCGAAAGATTACATTCATGGCACTTCCTGCTCTCCATTGATTCTTGAGAGCACGAAAAGCTTTGGTCCGGCTCCGAAGCCGAAACCGTGAAATGGGGGAATGCCGATGGAAATCGCCAGCGATGCAGCACTAAAATTCCTGTCGTCCGCAATGTCCGGGCCGGAGCGGGTCGCTGAAACGAGAAAAGGCGTTGTCGGCAAGCTCCCTGACATTCTCGATGAATTTTATGCGCGTATCATGGCTTCACCGGCGGCGGAGTTCTTTCCGGACAGCAACAAGGCCGCGTCGGCCAGATCCGCCCAGCTCAGCCACTGGCAGGAACTTTTCAAGGACGAGCTGTCGCCGCTGACCCTGGAAAAATCGAAAGAGATCGGCAAGACGCACCTGAGGATCGGCCTGTCTCCCGTCTGGTACATCAGCGCCTATGGCTGGGTGCTGATGAAACTGGTACCCGAGCTCATCCGCAAACATCGATTCCGCAAGGGCGAACTGGAAAGCGTCCTGTGCACCCTGATGTTCCGGCTGTTCACCGACATGGCCGCGGCCCAGACCGGCTATGAGGAAGCCCTGATCCGGAAAACGCTGAATGACGCGCTGGAAAACAAGACAGACAGCCTGGGCAAGCTCGCCGACTCGGTTACGGATATCAACAAGGTGATCCTGCAGCTTGCGTTCCTGCAGCGCAATTCGAGCGACGTGGCCAACAACGGCCAGACGATTTCCTCGGCTGCGACCGAACTCGTTTCGTCGGTCGAAAGCATCGCCTCATCGAGCGAAAACGCCGCCCAGGAAGCGCAGGACAGCAACGCCTCCGTCGCGAACGGGAGAACGGCAATCAGCCAGTTGTCGTCTGTCGTCTCCAACATCGCCCGGGCCGTCCATGAAACCTCCAGCAGTGTCGATGAACTCTCCGAAGCCTCCGACCAGATCGGCCAGATGCTCAGCGTGATCGAAGGCATCGCGCAGCAGACCAACCTGTTGGCGCTGAATGCCACGATCGAGGCGGCCCGTGCGGGAGAAGCCGGCAAGGGCTTCGCCGTCGTGGCGTCCGAGGTCAAGCAACTGGCGACCCAGACGGCGCAGTCCACAGATGATATTGCCCGACGCATCGCGGCGTTGCGCGAAGGCATGTCGGCGATCCAGACCAACATGCAGACCTCGACGGAAGCCGTCGAGGAAAGCGAAGAGGCGATCGCCCGCACGTCGGAGCAGATCGACCGGTTCGCAGAGCAGGTGGACAGCGTTTCGGGCCGGATGTCGGAAATCGCCGCGGTGCTGTCCCAGCAGAAGCAGGCCAGCGGCGAAATCGCGGTCAGCATCAATGACGTTGCGAACCTCGCCGGCGAAAGCCACGACTACGTGAAGATCATCGCATCGGCGATGACCTCAAGCACGAACCAGTTCAAGGTCAATGCGGACCAGCTGTTCGATCCCCAGTCCGATGTCGGCCTGTGCTACATGGCCAAGATCGACCACGCGCTGTTCAAGAAGCGCATCATCGACACCTGCCTGGGCGCCGACAACTGGAACGTGGCCGATGTTCCCGATCACCATCACTGCCGGCTGGGCAAATGGTACGACCAGATTACCGATGAAAGCATTCGTTCCCTGCCCGCGTTCCAGTCTCTGGTCACCCCGCACCAGACGGTACACGCCTCCGCCAAGCTGGCGCTCGAGGCTGCAAAGGCCCAGGATCACAAGGCCATGCTGGACGCCCTGAAAAAGCTTGATGATGCGAGTGCGGAGGTGACCGAAGGCCTGGACCAGCTGGCGAATGCGATCAAGGCCCGCCACAAGACCGGAAAAGCCGCCGCCTGACCGGCGCGCGCCCTCCAGACCAATGGAACCTACACATGCCAATGAAAGCACTCTATATCGATGACGACGAGGACATCGGCACCATTGCGGTCATGTGTCTGAAACTGAACGATACATTCGATGCCGTGCATGCATCCAGCGGAGCCGAGGGGCTGGAGATTGCCGCCGACTGGAACCCGGATGTGATCCTGCTCGATGTGATGATGCCGGTCATGGACGGGCCTTCCACCTACAGGAAACTGAAAGGCAATCCGGTGACGGCCGATATTCCGGTTATCTTCGTCACGGCAAAGACGCAAAGAAACGAGTTGGCGGAACTTTCCGGCCTGGGCGCCCGGGGCACGATCGCCAAGCCGTTCGAGCCGGTCACACTTGCCGAAGACGTCGCCGACCTGCTTGAAACATTAAAGACGCCGGTTTGAGACGCACCCGGCCATATTCGTTCGGATAAACGTTTCCGCTCCGGCGCCTTGCTCGATTCCTAGGAGGCGACCGCTCGTTTCCGTATCTTCCGCTCGATCAGTTCATGCAGTATTTCCGGCAGATTTCCCTTGCGGGGTCTCGACTTCACCACGACCATATCCACCCGGGGATCCTCAATCGTAATGTCGAGGGCGGTGACGACGACAACCAGCATGCCTTCCGCATCACCGACCTCATCCAGGATGGTCAGGCCGTTTCCATCTTCGAGGGCGATGTCGATAATCAGCACATCGAAAAAGTCCACCGCCAGACGGTGCCGGGCTTCGTTCAAGGTCCGGGCCTGCACCAGCAGGATGTCGTCGGACACTGCGGCGGCCAGAATCTTGTGAAAATCGGTATCGTCTTCGATGTGCAGCCCAATTACCCGGCCGTCGCTCTCGTGCCGGTCCAGCGTTTCTATCGAAGCGCCCGCAAGGACCTGAGGGAATTCGACCCGGAAGGTTGTTCCTTCGCCTTCCCGGCTGCTGAATCCGACCGACCCGTTCATGCCTTCGACAAACCGCTTCGTAATCGCCAGGCCGAGACCGGTCCCGCTCTTTTTCCGGCTCGAGGTTCCGTCCGCCTGAGCAAACGGCGTGAACAGATTTTCCTTGAAGGCGTCAGGAATACCTTCGCCCCGATCAATCACGGAAATACGGACGTTTCCGCCTGTCTCTTCTGCGCGGATAATGACCACACCGTCCCGCTCGGAAAACTTGACGGCGTTGGAGACCAGATTTGCGAGCACCTGCTGGAACCGGTTGACATCCACCAGAATGAAGAGCGGATCTTCCGCCAGTTGTAGCTCAATCGAAACATGGTGCTGTTCCGCATATCCCGCGTTGAGTTCGGCTGTCTGTTTCAGCTCCTCGTTCACGTCGACCGTGGTCATGTCGTAATCAAGCTTGTTAGCGGAAAGCTTTTCAAAATCGAGGATGTCGTTGACAAGGACGATCAGGCGTTCGGTGTTCTTGCGGGCCAAGTGCATCATCTGGCGGAAGGAATCCGGCAGATCCCTCGGCATCAGGCGCTCAATGAGACCGAGAGAACCGCGAATGGAGGTGAGGGGTGTCCGCAATTCATGGCTGACCGTGGAGACGAACTCCGCCTTCAACCGGTCCATCTCCTTGCGGTCGCTGATATCGCGGATGACACCACTGAATTTCATCTCTCCGTCAAGCCGCAAGGCACTGATCGCCAACTCGATCGGAATCCTCTTGCCCGAGCGGGTGACCGCTTCCACCTCGCGGTTGGTGTCGATAAACCCGCTGCCCTGGCCTCGAACATAATTATGCAGGAAACTTCCATGGCGCGCGGCCAAGGAGGGATCCATGAACATGGCGACGTTCTTGCCAATGACTTCCTCGGCCTTGTAGCCGAGAATGCGTTCGCAACTCGGATTGAAACGCTCGATGATGCCGTTTTCCCCGATCAGGAGCAGGCCATCCAGGACGTTGTCGACAATGGCGCTCGCGCGGGCTTCTGAAGCGATCAGCGCCTGTGTCCGCTGCCTCAGGGAACGGGCAAGATCGCCGACTTCGTCCGAGCGGCCGACCGGTAGTTTCGAAAGCAATTCGTGATCGTCAACACCGCGGACAAGGCCGACCAGACGGTTCAGCGGCGCCATCATCGCTCGGGCAATCAATACGGAAATGAACAGGCAGACCAGCATCAACAGACCGCCGATCAGCAGAACTTCCCTTCGGGTCTTGCGGGCATCCCCGTAGAGCCCGTCCTCCATGACCTTGAGAATGACCGCAAGGGAAGATGACGGGCCGACATTGCCATGATCCTTGACGAAATAGGCCACGCTTTCGTCGATATGAATAATGCCCTCGTTTTCCTTCGCTTGCAGGGTCCTGGTTACGACCTCGGGCACCGTTTTGGTGTATTGGTCGTGAAGCTCCAGATAGGTGTCGCTTGAGGCCATATTGGAGATTTGCTCCATGTAGTCGCCATTTCCGTTGACCACATATGTATCGACGTGGGGCGCCAGTTCGTCGACGATCTCCTTCAGCATCAGGTGATAGTCCGCGTTGATGACGATGAAACCGAAACGGCTGCCATCCGCCAGCTCGATCGGCAGCATCGCCCTGATCGTCGGGATCTTTCGGGGATCCAGTTTGCCGAATTCGCGGTTGTAAGAGACATCAGAAAAGAGAACCTTTCCTGCCTGCGCCTGCAGCGCTTCGGAGAAATAGGGTTCCCCTGCTTTCTGCTGCAACCGGATGGGCGGCACCAGTTTCACCCCGTTCTCGACGCGATCGATCCGGACGATCTCTCTGCCTGAGTCTGCCACACCGATGAAGCGGATCTGAAAATAGGAGGGATGATTGCGCATGATCGAGGCGAAGATCGCCTCCAGGCGGGTCCGCCAGGCCTGGAGTGACGATCCGTCGTAGGGGTCGATGCCGCCGGTTGCCGAGGCGCGGATGATGCCGCGGATCGGCGGTGTCGTCGAAAGGGCAAACAGATCTTCCTGGATATCCCGGTAAGCGAGCCGGAATCTCTGGGAAACCAGTTTGGTCTGGCCGGCCAGGCGTTCGGTGGCCTGATCGAACGCTGCGGACCGGATACGATCGTAGGCGATGCTGCCGATCACGAAAGTGCTTGCGATCACGCAGAAAATGGCAAGGAACATGATTCGGCGCTGCATGGACATTGCCAATCGGCGTCCGGAACGGGCAGCCTCGTCATGTTCGTGTTCAACGGACGTACCCGATCTGGTCATGCCCATCCCCCGCTCTTACCCTGCCAGCAAGCCCCCTCCGGTCACCGCTGTTCCAGCTGCGAATGCAGAACAATCCGGTTCCGGCCCTTCTGCTTTGCCTCGTAGAGCGCTTTGTCCGCGGCTCCCAGGAGACCTTCTGTCGTCGACGCATCCTCAAGCCCGCAGACGCCGCCGCTGAAGGTGACCGATTGAGGGCCATCATCCGTATCGAAGAGGAAATTGGAAAAACTCCGGCGGATCCCGTCGAGAACGCGCGCGCCCTGCTCGGGTGTCGCATCCAGCAGGATCAGGCCGAATTCCTCGCCGCCGTAGCGCGCGATCACATCGACGCTGCGCAAGGACCCGGTCAGGCAGTTGGCGAACATCTGGATCACCCTGTCTCCGACCTGGTGACCGAATGTGTCGTTGACCGCCTTGAAGTGATCCAGATCCAGCAGGCACACGGCGATCGGCGATCCGGTTCTCCGGGACCTTCCGACTTCCGCCGCCAGCCGTTCCTTGAAATTCACGTGGTTCAACAGACCGGTCAGGCTGTCGCGCTCCATGATGTTGCGCAGGTCCCGCGCCCGGGAGACCCGGATGGAGATCTTGTTCGTCAGGGTGGCGAGATCGACCGGCTTGGTGATGAAGTCGTCTCCACCGATTTGCCGGGCCTGATGCTGGATGTCCTCGTCCTGCTCGGCGGACAGAAACAGGATCGGCAACGAGAGATGCGGCCGGGACAGCCGAAGGGCCCTGGCCACGTCCAGACCGTTCGCCTCCGGCATGTCCAGATCCATGACGATCAGGTCGGGGCAGAAATCCTCCACCATCTGTCCGGTCTTCAGCGGATTGGACAGGGTTTCGGCCCGCATCCCCTTTTGCTGAAGTGCAAAGGCATAGGCTTCGGCGACGATGTCATCATCATCGACGATCAGGACTTTTGGCTCGACCTGCTGATCGCGGTCGAAATCCGAAAACCAGCCTTCCAGCTCGATGAGATCGACCGGATGCTGGACCAACGCGGACACGCCCAGGCGGGCGGCCTTGATCCTGAAATCGAAGCTCCTGTTTTCGCACAGGACGATGACCTTGTGATCCGGGATCAGGGAAGCCGTGAGCTCCAGCTCCGGATCGGCCTTTTCGTGGATCACCGCGGCGAGGCATTTTTCGCTGTTTCCGTCGCCTGGACCGCTGGCAACCTCATAGCCAAGGCTCCGCAGTTTCTGACTCAAATCCGTCAGATGGGGGTCCCGGTCAAACAGGTAAATGCGTTTTCTTTCTGCCTGTCCGGGCTCGAACTCGGAGGTGCCTTTGACAGATTTTGCCTCGGGATTTCCAGATTTTACTAGTGAAATCAGCGTCATATGACTATCCCGAAAAGAACGAAAGATTGCGCAATTGCGGCGTCATGGGTTGATGGACCGGCGGATGTCCTCGGCGAGCTGACGGGTTCCTTCAGCTATGCGTTCCGGGTCCGCCTGTTCGGCAATGAGAGCTTCGACTTCCTGCGCGGGACGGGTCAGTTCGCCAAAGCCGAAGACGCGGCTCGATCCGGCCAGCCTGTGAACCACATGACAAACCTGATCGAACATGGCCGGATCCGCAGCATGACGTTCCAGCTCGCGACCGAATTTCTCGAGCATGTCGAGTTCAGAAGTAAGCCGCTTCGTAAAAGCCGCTGTCAGCTCTGCAAAACGGCCATCAAATGCTTCAACCATATCGGTGCCTCAACCGCAGATATGGAATTAGCTTAAACTGTATTTATTAACGCGAAATTGAATAAGTATATGATTTCACTTATTTATTTATTGTCATTTTTCACGATGTATAATATTGAATCCATATTAAATTAATTAAATCATTTTGTTTATTTTACCTTCCTCTAGGTTGCTTTTCGTTTTTAGCGACATTTCCTTGAGCTGCCTTTTTAAGGGGTTGTAACGCAAAGCCGTACAGCAGAGTTGCGATACCATCGCCGACGAAAATACTGTGCAGATCAAATAGAACCTGAACCTCCTAACGATCGTTTTCGTGAAATGTCAGCAATGGCATAAGCAGGGAAAACAACTCGGCCTGCGATGAGATCCCGCATTTCCTGTAAAGCTGCTTGCGGAACACCTTAACCGTCTGCGCGGAGATACCGAGGCGCAAGCCGATCGACACGGAAGAATGGCCGCGCAGGATCAGCAGGGCGATTTCCGCCTGTCGCGGACTAAGCGAGACACAGTGCTCCTGCTTCATGGCAGAGATCAGGTGGTCGGCCAGATCCTCGTCGCGGAAGTCGCCGCTCGACTGCAGGCCGGACCAGCGCTGTTCGATCAGACCGCAGACGATGGGAGCAATGCGTTCCGCCTTCTGGACATCGCGCACGGAAAAGCGCCGGCTCGAGGTGACGTCCCGGCCAAGGCAGATGTGCACCGACACCCCTTCTGCCGGATAGGCGATATAGGCCATTTCGTCGATCAGCGTCGTGCGCTGGTAATAGGCGGCGAAATACTCGTTGCGGTGAAACTGGTCGGGCGCGATCCCCTTCAGCCGGTAAAGCCCCGGCGGGGCGTTTTCGACATGCAGGGCGTGGAACGGATCGAGCAGATAGGCGCCCGGAATGTAGTCGGTTTCGAGCTTTTCATGGACCCGTTTTTCGACCGCCTGGGTAAACAGCACTTCCGGCGCCCGGTTCTGGAAATACGCCAGCATGGTCGTGTTATCGATCTCAAAACACCGGATAAGCCATTGATACAGCTTGGTTTCGAACTGGTCCGTCGCCAGCGCGGATATGGCCGCCCCCAAGTGCTTTTCCGCTGAATTCGGCAGCTCCATCGGACATACCTCCTTGGGGGTATATACCCCCCGTATTGTGCCGATTTACGGTTTCCCTCACCAACTCAGGGGTATCAGAAAAGAGGCATCCATGGCCAGCACCGAGATTGCGGTCGGTATCGACAAGGTGGTCAAGCGCTATGGCCCGGTCACCGCTTTGCATGGCGTCTCCATGGATATCCGCGAGAACGAGTTCTTCACCCTGCTCGGACCGTCCGGCTGCGGCAAGACCACCCTGTTGCGCTCCATTGCCGGCTTCGAGGAGGTGACCGAAGGCGCCATCCGCCTGAAAGGGGACGACATCACCGGCCTGCCGCCGCACAAGCGGCCGGTGAATACCGTCTTCCAGCAATATGCCTTGTTCCCGCACATGACCGTCTCCGAGAACGTGATGTTCGGCATGCTGCGCAGCGGCTGGTCGAAGCAGGAAGCGCACGCCCGTGCCGACCAGGTGCTGCAGCTGGTGCAGCTTGGCGACTTCGCCGCGCGCCGGCCCACTCAGCTGTCCGGCGGTCAGCAGCAGCGCGTCGCCCTTGCCCGCGCGCTCGCGCCCCGGCCCCAGGTGCTGCTCCTCGACGAACCGCTGTCGGCGCTGGATCTGAAGCTGCGCCAGGCGGTGCGCATGGAATTGAAGGCCCTGCAGCGGGAAACCGGCATCGCCTTCATCTTCGTCACCCACGACCAGGAAGAAGCGCTGACCATGTCGGACCGGATCGCGGTGATGTCCGCAGGCCGGGTCCAGCAGATCGGTTCGCCAAAGGAAATCTACGAGACCCCGCTCAACCGTTTCGTCGCCGACTTCATCGGCGAGACCAACCTGCTCGATGTCGAGGTGCGCTCGGTCGAAAACGGCATGGCGGCGATCCTGCTGCCCGGCGGGCATGGCTTTACCTGCCCGGCGGCGGCCGTTGTTGATCCGGGCAAGGGCCATCTGTCCGTGCGCCCCGAACGCATCAGCCTGTGCGTGCCGGGGCGGGGCGACCTCGATGCCACCGTGGAAGGCCAGGTCTATCTCGGCACCGACATCCATCTGCAGGTTCGCCTTGCCGACAGCGAGAAGATGACCGTCCGGCTGCAGAACTCGGAAACAACAGCGGTTCCGGAAACCGGCGCCGTTGTCGGCCTGAAACTGGAGGCAGGTGCTGCACGCCTGCTTGCCGACTGATGGCGGCCGGCGCGCCGATGGGCGCAGGCCATGCCTCCAACATCTATCGGGGCAATAGCCTCAAGCTGATGCTTCCGGCCTGGGTGATGATCGGCATTTTCCTGCTCGCACCCGTCGTCATGATGGCGATCTATTCGTTCCTGACCAAGGAATTCCGCGGCGGCGTGATCTGGGAGTTCTCGACGGCCGCCTATGATCAGTTTTTCTTCAACCGGGGCCTGTTCGGCGATGAACCGCCGACCATCGAGTGGACCTATATCGGCATCTTCTGGCGCTCGATCTGGCAGGCGGGGCTTGCGACGATTGCCTGCCTGCTGATCGGGTTTCCGACCGCCTGGTTCATCGCGACCCGCGACCCGAAGACCCGCTCCGTCTGGCTGTTTCTGGTGACCGTGCCCTACTGGGTGAACCTTTTGATCCGTACGGTCTCGATGAAATTCCTCATCCGCGACACCGGACCGCTCAACGAGTTCCTGCTGTGGACGGGAACCATTTCCGAACCGCTGGGGCTGATCAACACGAATTTCGCCGTCCAACTCGGGCTTTTCTACAGCTACCTGCCGTTCATGGTTCTGCCGATCTATGCGGCGGTGGAACGGTATGACTTCGCCCTCTCCGAGGCGGCCGCCGATCTCTATTCCGGTGTCTGGACCACCCTGCGGCTGGTGATCCTGCCTGTTGTGAAGCCGGGCATCGTCGCCGGCTGCATTCTGGTGTTCGTGCCCTCGCTCGGCGCCTTCCTTGCGCCGGACCTGCTCGGCGGCGCCAAGACCTTCATGATCGGCTCGCTGATCGAGGAGCAGTTCAAGGGCAGTGCCGGCAACTGGCCCTTCGGCGCGGCCGCCTCGACCATCCTGCTGACCATCGTCATGGCCGTGCTGCTGGTCTATGCGCGCAACCAGAACAAAGGGGCGTGAGATGGCAGCCAGAACGGATCTCCGCCGCTTCCCCGGTTTCCTGACGATCACGATCCTGTGCCTGATCGTGCTCTATGCGCCGCTGATCGTGGTCGCCGTCTATTCCTTCAATGCATCGACCTCGATCACCAAATGGGGCGGCACGTCTCTGGCCTGGTACGTGGACGTCTTCACAGGTCCCGAAGCGCCGAAGTTCCAGCAGGCGGCAATCAATTCCTTCGTCATCGCCATCACCGCGTCCATCATCGCCACGGCGATCGCCACCCTTGCCTCCGTCGCCATGACCCGAACCGGCCGGTTCAACGGCAAGACGCTGAGCTTTGCGCTGATCAGCCTGCCGCTGATGGTGCCCGAAGTGGTGACGGCGGTGGCGAGCCTGGTGTTCTTCACCGCGATCGGCTTCACCACCGGGCTGATGACAATCCTGGTCGCCCATATCGTCTTCTGCATCCCGTTTGCCTATCTGCCGATCTCGGCGCGGATGCAGAGCATTCCGGACATGTACGAGCAGGCGGCGATGGATCTCTACGCCACCCCCAGGGAAGCCTTCAAGCTGGTGCTTCTGCCGCTGATGACGCCCGGGATCCTGTCCGGTTTCCTGCTCGCCTTCATCATTTCGCTCGACGACTTCCTGATCACGAATTTCGTCAAGGGAGCCGGCGTCGAAACCCTGCCGACGGCGATCTTCGGATCGGTGAAGCAGGGCATCAAGCCCAACATCATGGCCATTTCCACCCTGATGCTGGGCATATCGGTGATTTTCGTTTCCCTGTCCTGGCTGATCGGCCGGGCGGGGCAAAATAAAACAAAAGAAAACTGAGCAAAAACAACTGCCAACCAGAGTGGAGCAAGACATGAAAAAGCTTCTAATGACAACGTCCCTGGCACTTCTCGCCTTGACCGGCGCGGCGCAGGCCGAAGGGAAACTCTCGATCTATCACTGGTTCGAGTACATTCCGCAGGAACTGCTCGACAAGTTCGCCAAGGAATACGACGTCGAGGTGACCATGGACACCTACGACAGCAACGAGGCGCTGCTGGCGGCGCTGAAGGCCGGCAAGCTCGGCTCCTACGATGTGGCCGTGCCCGGCGACTACATGGTCAAGATCCTGGGCTCTGAAGGCATGCTCGACACGTTCGAGCCGTCGGAGCTGTCCAACTTCGGCAATATCCAGGACCAGTGGGTCGACGTGTCCTTCGATCCGGGCCGGAAAAGCTCCATCCCCTACCAGTGGGGATCGACCTCCTATTCGGTCAACCGCGACGTCTACAAGGGACCGATCGACAGCCTGTCGGTGATCTTCGATCCGCCGGAAGAGCTGAAGGGCAAGATCAACGTGCTCGACACCGCCGGCGAGACGCTGACCCTTGCCTCGCTCTACCTGGGCATTCCCCAGTGCAGCTCCGATCGCGACCAGCTGAAGGAACTGAACAAGCTGGTGATCGACGCCAAGGCGGACTGGGCTTCGTTCGGCTCGGATGTCGCCAAGGACGTGCTCGTCTCCGGTGACGCGGCCGCCGGCATGATCTGGTCCGGCTTCTCCGCCAAGGCACGGGCGGAAGGCGCCAACATCGAATACGCCTTCCCGAAGGAAGGCTACATCGTGTGGATGGATAACGTGGTTCTCCTGAAGGACGCCCCGAACCGCGACAACGCGCTGAAGTTCATGAACTTCCTGCTCGAGCCGGAAAACGCGGCGGCCGTGACAAACTACGCCCAGTACACCGCGGGCGTGAAGGGCGTCGATCCGTTCCTCGACCCGGAAGTCAAGAACTCGCCGGAATCCAATCCGCCGGAAGGCCCGAAGGGCGTCTTCGTGGAAGCCTGTCCGCAAGAGACCCAGGTCCTCTACGACGCCATCTGGACCAACCTGAAGAAGTAAGCGGAACGGCAGCCATGAAACTCGCGCTCTACCAGGGACCGGCGATCGGCGGCGATATCGAGGCAGGCTTTGCCCGCATCGAACGGTACTTGTCGGCCGCCGCCCTGGCGGGCGCGAGGATGGCTGTCTTTCCGGAAGTCTTCCTGCCCGGCTACAACCGGCCGGACCTGCACAAAAGCCTCGCCCAGCCTCTGGGCGGGGCCTGGACGAAACGGCTCGCCGCCCTTGCGAAACAGGCCGGCTGCGGCCTGACCATCGGCTGGGCGGAAGCCGCAGACGGCACGGTCTACAATGCCGCCACCTCATTCGACGACACGGGCGAACAGCTCGCCCATTACCGCAAGATCCAGCTTTACGGGCCGATGGAGCGCGCCAGCTTTTCCTACGGCGACGCCTATACGGTGTTCGATCTCTACGGCCACAAGGCCGCGCTGATGATCTGCTACGACATTGAATTTCCCCAGCACTGCATCGCCCTGGCCGCACAGGGCGTCAGTCTGGTGCTGGTGCCGACCGCCAATCCGAAAGGATTCGAGCATGTGTCGACCACCTTCGTGCCGGCACGTGCGGCGGAAATGCGCCTGACCATCGCCTACGCCAATTTCTGCGGATCCGAGGGCGATATCACCTTCGGCGGCCATTCCGTCATCGTCGGCCCGGACACCAAGGTGCTGGCTTCAGCCGGAACGGGCGAGGCGCTTCTTGTTGCGGACCTCGCTCCGGTCGACGGCATTGCCCCGGAACTGCTTTCACTTCAACGCGAAGACTACAGGGAGGTCGGGAAAACCGATGAAACTTGATCTGAACATGACCACCGACGCGGTGCTGACGGCAGATACCCATCTGATCCAGTCCTTCGCCGACCTGAACGCCCTGAAGCAGAACGGTGCGCGCACCGTGATCGTCGGCGCCGACGGCGCACTGGTTCGCGACAGTGAAGGCAACGAGCTGATCGACGGCATCGGCGGGCTGTGGTGCGTCAACGCCGGCCACCGGCGCAAGGAAATCATCGACGCGATCACACAGCAGCTCAACGAGCTCGACTTCTATTCGACCTTCTACAATTTCACCCACCCGACGGCTGCCGCCCTTGCGGAAAAGATCGCGAGCCTGGCGCCGGGTCACCTGAACAAGGTCTATTTCGGCAATTCCGGGTCTGTCGCCAATGACAGTGCGGTGCGCATGCTGCACCACTACAACAACCGTTTGGGTCGGCCGAACAAGAAGAAGATCCTGAGCCGCATCGGCGCCTATCACGGCTCGACCCATCTTGCGATCGCCATGACGACGCCGCTCTATTCGGTCGGCTGGGACGGCGCCAATGACCTGGTGCACCACCTGCGCTCTCCGCATTACTGGCGCGAGGGCGACGGCATGACGGAAGCGGAATTCCTCGACGCGCTTGTCGAGGATCTTAAAGATTCGATCGAAGACATCGGCGCGGAAAACATCGCCGCCTTCATCGCCGAGCCGATCATGGGGGCAGGCGGCGTGATCGTCGCGCCGGAGGGCTATCATGCCCGCATGGCCGCGGTCTGCGCGGAAAACGATATCAAGTACATCTCCGACGAGGTGGTGACCGCCTTCGGCCGGCTGGGCCATTTCTTCGCCTCCAAGGACGTGTTCGGCGTGACGCCGGACATCATCACCACCGCCAAGGGCCTGACCTCGGGCTACCAGCCCATGTCGGCGACCATCGTGTCGGATGAAATCCATGAGGTCATTTCAGGGCCGGGCGGGCTGTTCCTGCACGGCATGACCTATTCCGGCCACCCGGCAGCGGCCGCGGCCGGTCTTGCCAATATCGCACTGATGGAACGGGACAAGCTGCCCGAACAGGTGCGCGCCACCGGCAAGATCTTCGAAAACGCCCTGCGCGGCCTCGACGACCTGTCCATCGTCGGCGAAGTGCGCGGCAGCCACTTCATGATCGGCATCGAGTTCGTGAAGGACAAGGCGACCAAGGAGCCGTTCACGCCGGAAGACGAGATCGGCCTGAAGGTCGCCCGCGCCGCCCAGGCACGCGGTCTGATCGCCCGCCCGCTCGGCAACATCCTGATCCTGTCGCCGACCCTGATCCTGACCGAACGCCAGATCGGGGAAGTGGCGGACATCCTGCGCGACAGCATTACCGAAGTGATTTCCACGCTTTAGCCACTCGTGTCCAGTGTAACGGCGTACACGTTGAAGCTCTGGCTTATCCGCTTGTTTTCCTCTCCCCCCTTGAGGGGGAGATGTCTCCGTCAGGAGACAGAGGGGGGTATAAGCCTCTCGGAAAATTCGGCTATTCAGAAAATGCGGTACTGTTTTTCGTGTCCATTCTCTCCCTCGGGCCGGAGAAAACTGGTCAAATCGCTCGAAATGTCGAAAATTGAGTTCATGAGCACCGCATTCGACATCCTCGACCGCCTGATTGCCTTTCCTTCGGTCAGCCGGGACGGCAACATCGACCTGATCCGCTACGTTGCGGACTTCCTTGAGACAAACGGCATTCAAAGCCGGCTTTACCCGTCGGAGACGGGCGACCGGGCCAATCTGTTCGCCACCGTCGGGCCGGAGGGCCCGGGCGGGATTGTTCTCTCCGGCCATACGGACGTGGTGCCGGTGGACGGTCAGGACTGGACCCGCGATCCTTTCCGCATGAGCGAGGCGGACGGCCGACTTTACGGCCGGGGCACGACCGACATGAAGGGCTTCGTCGCCTGCGCCATGGAGGCGATGGTTGCGGCAAAGAACCATCCCCTGTCGCGGCCGCTGCATATCGCGCTTTCCTATGACGAGGAGATCGGCTGCGTCGGCGTGCGGCCGATGCTGGCGGAACTTTCCAAGGCAGGGCTGAAACCGGACTGGGTGCTGGTGGGCGAACCGACCTCCATGCAGGTGGCCGCCGGACACAAGGGCAAGACCGGCGCCCATGCGACCTGTTGCGGTGTCGCCGCCCATTCGGCACTGGCACCGACCGGGCTCAACGCCATTCACCTTGCCACCGACTTCCTGAAGGACATCCGCGCCCTGCAGGGGGAACTGGAGGAAACCGGCAGCCGGGACGATGACTACGACATCCCCTACACCACCGTTCATGCGGGCATCATCCATGGCGGGACGGCGCTGAACATCGTGCCCGATCACTGCACCTTGTCCTTCGAGATCCGTAATATCGCCTCCGACGATCCGAAGGTCCTCATGGACCGGCTGTTCGCCTCCGCCGGGCGGATTTCCGCTAGGGCCAAAGAACGTTTTCCCGAAGCGGGCATCGACATCGAGATCTTCAACGAATACCCGGGCCTCGATACCTCCTCCGGCGGCGCGGCGGTTTCCAACGCGCTTTCGCTTTCCCGGACCAACCGAGCGATCAAGGTCGCCTTCGGAACGGAAGGCGGCCTGTTCACCTCGACGCTCGGCGTGCCGGCGGTGGTATGCGGACCGGGCAACATGGAACAGGGTCACAAGCCGGACGAATTCGTCACCCGCGACCAGATGGAAGCCTGCCGGGCCATGCTTCAAAGGGTCAGCGATCAACTCGCTACTTAGCTTTTCCTGAAGCAAAATATAGAAAAGAAAGAATTTACCTAATCAACGACTCCGGCCATCATCGAAGCTCTTCAGAATGCCAGGACGGGGCTCGGACATGACGGTTGAAAAAGTGGAAGCGCTCGTTGTCGGTGGCGGTCAGGCAGGCCTTGCCATGAGCGAGCACCTGAGCCGATGCGGCATCTCCCATCTCGTCCTGGAACGGCACCGGATCGCCGAGCGCTGGCGCTCGGAACGCTGGGATTCGCTGGTTGCCAACGGCCCTGCCTGGCACGACCGGTTCCCGAACATGGAATTTCCCGATTGCGATCCGGATGCCTTCGTTGCGAAGGAAGATGTCGCGGATTATTTCGTTGCCTATGCGAACCAGATTTCCGCGCCCATCCGCTGCGGCGTGGAGGTGACCGAGGTCAAGCGGAACACCGGCCGGCGCGGGTTTCATGCCGAAACCTCAGACGGCCCGATCGAGGCCGATTACGCGATCGCGGCCACCGGCGCCTTCCAGCACCCGGTCATGCCGGATATGGTTCCCGCGCATGCCGGGATCACCCAGATGCATTCGGCCGCCTACCGCAATCCCGGCCAGTTGGCCGAAGGCGCGGTGCTGGTCGTCGGTGCAGGGTCCTCGGGCGCACAGATCGCGGCAGAGTTGCTTGAGGCAGGCAAGCAGGTCTATCTATCCGTCGGCCCGCACGACCGCCCGCCGCGCAGTTATCGCGGCCGCGACTTCGTCTGGTGGCTGGGAGTCCTGAACAAGTGGGACGCGGAAGCCACGCCGGGCGTGGAGCACACGACGATTGCCGTCAGCGGCGTCGACGGCGGCCATACGGTCGATTTCCGCCGTCTCGCGGCAAAGGGCATGACGCTTCTCGGCCGGACCGAAGCCTACGAGGACGGCTCCTTGCGTTTTGCGCCCGATCTCAAGGCCAATATCGAAGGCGGGGATGCCAATTACCTGTCGGTTCTGGACGAGGCCGATGCCTTTATCGAACGCAACGGCCTGGATCTGCCGGAAGAACCGGAGGCGCGCGAGATCGATCCCGACCCGGAGTGTGTGGCGAACCCGATCCTTGAGCTGAACCTGGCGGAGGCCGGGATCACCACCATCATCTGGGCGACGGGCTTTTCCGTCGACTACGACTGGCTGCAGGTCGACACCTTCGACGATCAGGGCCGGCCGATCCACAAGCGCGGCGTCTCGCAGGAGCCGGGGGTCTATTTCCTCGGCCTGCCCTGGCAGACCCGGCGCGGGTCCTCCTTCATCTGGGGTGTGTGGTACGACGCCGGATATGTGGCCGACCATATCGCAAAGCAGCGCGGCTACATGACCTACACCCACTCCCCGCAGTTGGAGACGGAAGACGCATGACTGACGGAAAGCCCATGACCCATAAACGCATCCGTTGCTTCAACACCAAGGACACCTATCCGGAGCAGAAGCTCGACAACGATCTGTGCCAGGTCGTGGTCGCCCGCGGCACCATGGTGTTCGCACGCGGCCAGATCGGCCAGGACCTCGACACCTCGGAAAACGTCGGCATCGGCGATGTCACCGCCCAGGCGGAACAGGCCATGACCAATATCGACATGCTGCTGAAGGAGGCCGGTTCCGAACTGGCGCATATCACCAAGATCGTCATCTACATCGTCGATCCGCGCTACCGGGAAGCCGTCTACCGGGTGGTGGGCAAGTGGCTGAAGGGCGTCTATCCGGTCTCGACCGGCATCGTCGTTTCGGCTTTGGCGCGCCCGGAATGGCTGGTCGAAATCGACGTGACCGCCGTCATCCCCGATGCATAATCCAGGGCTTCTTTCATGACCTTTTCGATTTCCGCCTGCTGCCCCAAATCCGGAATGATGGGGATTGCCATTTCCTCGTCCTCGCCCGCCGTGGCGGCGCGCTGTTCCCATGCCCGCGCAGGGGCCGGTGTGGTCGCCTCGCAGAACATCACCGACCCGTCCCTGGGTCCGAAGGCGCTCGACCTCCTGCAAAGCGGTATAGCGGCCGCAAAGGCGCTGGAAATCCTGCTCTCCGATTATCCGACCAAGGATTGGCGGCAGGTGGTTGTCCTGGACCGGACCGGGCAGACGGCGACTTTTTCCGGCGATGAGACCCTTGGCATCAACGCGACCGCGCAGGGACCCTATTGCGCCGCGGCGGGCAATCTGCTTGCCAATGACACGGTTCCGTCGGCCATGGTCGCAAACTTCTCGGAAACAAAAGGCGATCTCGGAGACCGGCTGATCGCCGCCATGAAGGCCGGCCTTGCGGCGGGCGGCGAAGCCGGGCCGGTTCATTCCGCCGGCCTCTACATGGTCCGCAACGTGAGCTGGCCGGTGGCCGATCTCCGGGTCGACTGGGTCGAGGAAGATCCGATCGGGGCGCTGTCGAACCTCTGGGATCTCTACAAGCCGCAGCTTGAAGACTACGTCACCCGCGCCATCGATCCGACCGCGGCTCCCAGCTACGGCGTGCCCGGCGACGAATAAGCGGCTGAAGTGATTCACTCCGAATGCGGCTTGCTCTAGGGTCTGCTGAAAACAGGATCCAGAGCATGCGTTTCACGCTCCGACAGCTTGAGTATTTCATCGCCGCCGGCGAGACCGGAAGCATCACCCGGGCGGCGGAGCGGGTCAGCATATCCCAGCCGTCGGTGTCGACGGCGATTTCCCAGCTTGAAAAAGAGCTCAACGTCCAGCTGTTCATCCGCCACCATGCCCAGGGGCTGTCGCTGACCCCGGTCGGGCGGACACTGCTGGCGGAAGCCAAGCAACTGCTGGAACAGGCGGAAACCCTTTACAGCGTCGCAACAGAGGCAAGCGACGACATCCGCGGCCAGCTCAACGTCGGCTGCCTGACCACCCTGGCGCCGATGATCCTGCCGGAACTGGCGCTTGCCTTCACCTCCGCCTTTCCCGGCACCACCATCCGCCCCCATGTGGATCATCAGGAGACCATGCTGAACGGGCTCAGGAGTGCCGCAATCGACGTGGCGGTGACCTACGACCTGTCGATCCCGGAAGACATCGACTTCCAGCCGCTGGTGGAACTTCCCGTCCATGCGGTCTTCGGCGAGAACCATCCCCTCGCCCGGCGGTCCTCGGCCAGCCTCGAGGAGCTTGCCGAGCTGCCGATGGTGTTCCTCGACCTGCCGCTCTCGGGCGAATATTTCCAGGCGCTGTTCATGGCCGAAGGCCTGACGCCTAACATCGGCTACCGTTTCGCCCATCCGGACGTGATCCGCACCATGGTCGCCAACGGCTTCGGCTACACGCTCGCCAATGTGACGCCGCGCTCGGATGCCGCCCTCGACGGGCGCAAGGTCGTCCGTGTCCGCATCTCCGGCAGCCACCGGCCCATGACCCTCGGGGTGGCGAGCCTGAAATCCCTGCGCCCGTCCCGGCTGGCGGAAGCCTTCAAGGCCCACGCCCGCGCATTCATTTCCAGCGCCTACGTCCCCGGCATGGTCGCCCCGGCCACGGCGCCTAAATAAGAAATTGTTTTGGATCGCCTGCGCAGTTGGCGCGTAATCGTGATCGAAACGGGAAAACTCTACCTGCTGTCCTCCAAACTTCGGTTTCAGAGCAAGTGGCCTCAGGTTAGTGCAGCAATAGTTATGACTTATGGGATGCAGAAACCAACACGCTCTCATCATGGGAACAGTGGACAACAACTTATAGCTTACGTGATTGTCCGATTTCTGCGGTGCGGCTCACTTCTCTACGATTTCACTAAATGGATAGGCCTGTTTTTTTACGTTAGTTCTAGACGAAATTTGTCTCCCTGGCGTCGAACGCAGTCCATCGACCTTGCGTAGTTCAGGGCATTTTTCTAATGCCATGAGCGCGAGCTGTATTGTGCGGGGAAGTTCTTCCTGACTATTTTCCCATGCACTAATTGTAGCTCTCGACCCAAGGTCAAGCTCCAATTGTAGAGCTGATTGACTAGAGTAGTTGTGTTTCTTTCGCCACCCCTTGAGTTCAACGCCCTTCATCATCTCCTCCGGAGTGTGGAGCAACAGTCGTTTCTGTTTGAGTTCGGCTCAAGCGAATGCCCCACCCTTTCGCTGTCATTGTCGTAGATTTCTGTTTTGCTACGAAATTTATAGACGGAAAGTGCCGCTTAAGTGAGTTGAGCAGAGTGTCTACTTTTTGGACACTCGGGACTTTTTCGCTCATCAGAAGCCCTCCTGGGTGCGTTTAAAGACGGTTTTCTGGCTGTTCTCGCAATTTTTAAGCTCTAATCATAAATAAATCGTTACCATCTTAGGTTGGCGACAAAAAGTCGGGGAGTAAGCGCACAATAGCACTTACCTCCCTGAAGCTTTGTTCCGGCATTTTTCGTAGTGGCAGGATTCAGCCAATCTTGGCCAAATTTCAGCCTTTCGCACTTAACACCTTTCAGATGGGGGGCAGATTCACCCACGCCACCGCGCGGGTGATAACGCTAACCATCACCTGCTATCAGTTTTCTCGATGCAGAAGGCTTGGAGATATGGAGATGTGGGTAGCGATTGTAGAGCAGGGCAGGGTGCTCTTAGCCGCTGGGCGGCTGATACCCCTCACAACCTATAAAACCTCTGACCTTGAAATCAGGGCAACCTCGGCCACTGGGGTTATTAAGATGATGCAGGAGCACTATCGGCTTTCAGAGAAGTCAGAGCCGCGATGAACAGCGCCTATTGCCACAAACCAGAGATGAGTGAAGGGAGGCTCTTTACCCAATCGGATGCGAATACGCCCAAAACAAAAACCAACACGCCCGCGCTGATGTTTGTAATAAAGGCGATAACCCTCTCTTTTCCTTGTGACTTACCAATTACTTTTTCTAGTGAACCAGCAATAGCCTCGCCTTGTTCTCGGGTCAGCGAAGCCAGCTGTGACACGCGCTCATATTCTTCCTTGAGAGCTGTTAGCTTCACCTCTCTATCCTTGAGGGTGCTTTCCAGCCGCCCAATCAATTCTGATGAATTATAAAGAGCGTCCATTGCTTCTTTTATCTGCTTCTCAGTATCTTCGGATGATCTTGCCGCCCTTCTTATCAAATCATAGATTTCTGACCCCGGCACAATCGGGAGAAGCCTGAGAAAAACTCGCAATAAAGAATCTGAAACCTGTTTCCGTCTAGCGCTCATGTCTATTGATAACCATTATAAATCTAGGCCCAGTTTAGCTTTGGCCTCCTGCTTCAGATAGGCAACAGCTAGGTCTTTCATAATGTTAAGGGTAGCGCCGCCAATTACCGACGCCCCAACTTTTGTCTTTTCCCAAATTGTATTGTTGCGAACAGCTTCTAGATAATCATGACCTTGGTTGGTCATGCGATAGACGCCTTCATTCACAGCTTCAAAAAAACCAGCATCACATAACAGCTCGGCATGCTGGTATCGTTTCGTTTCTTCGGGGCTGGCTCCCATGGTCAATGGAGCTATCAAATATAGCTCATTTGACGCTTCAAGCTCTATGAGCATCTGCCGTATATAATCATCATCCCGTTTCATAAATTTGCGTTTTCTATCTATGCTTGGTGTGCAGTACCCACCGCCAGATGCACCCCGGTTGCCTTCTGCAACTGGCTGATAACCGCAAACAGCTTTGAAGCAGTTGGATTGCCCTTTTCGCTCAGCATCCGCATGAGGCTTTTTGAGGGGGTGCCTACTTCTTGGCCCAGTTCCTCAAAACCCACTGTTGCGTTGATGTAGTCGCGCAGAACGGCCTTGCCGGTATCCACGTCGCCGGAAATCAGCAGGTCTACAGCCTCGGAGAGCAGGGCAGCACGAAACGCCTGGTCACGTTCGGCGCGTGCCTTTACCGTCCCCTTGAATTCACGTGTCAGTCCAGCCATCGCTAGCCCTTCTTCTTCCGTTGTTTGTAATCCTGCCAACGGGCCTGGGCTGCCTCGATGTCTTTCTGCTGGCGTTTCTTGGTGCCGCCTGCAAGCAGGATAACGAGACGGTCGCCATCTTTACCGAAATACACCCGGTAGCCCGGTCCGAAGTCGATGCGGAACTCCTGGACGCCGCTTCCGACCCCCTTGGCATTGGAAAAGTTGCCTTGCTCCATACGCACCATGGCAACCGTCACTTTGGCGGCCGCTCTTGGGTCGAGGTTGTTATACCATTCCGCGAATGGGCTTTTGCCGTCACCGGTTTGGTACTCGACTAATTGCATTGGTAAATTAGTAACATATAGGTTACTTCTCGAGCAAGAATGAAATCATTCCTGACAGAGTACCGGATTCAGTACGTCGATGGAAAACCAGGCGGTGAAATCGCCTTAGAGCAATTGCCACGCCTCGCTGACCGCTCGGCCATTTCTACTGCTGCAGGATGCTGTCCGCGTCCTTGCGGAAGGCTTCGACGGCGGCGAAGAAGGCGTCGAGCAGGACGCTGCGCTCGTCGGCGAGGGAAAAGACCACTTCATCGTATTCGCGCTGCATGTCGCTGACCGGCACCCGGTGGACCACGTCGGTCCGACCGGTGCCGAAGCGCCACAGGAAGCCGACACCGAGGCCGTTGACCACGGCTTCATAGACCGCGTCGCGGGTGTCGAGGGTCAGGAAGGGGACCGGCTCGAACCCGGCGGCGCGGAAGGCGCGGTCCACCACCCTCTGGGTCGACGAACCGCGGGTGCGGAAAATCAGCGGCTCGGCCATCAGCCGTTCGCAGGTGACCGAAGCCTCCCGCGACAGGGCGCTGTCCGGATGGACGATGGCGACCACGTTCTGGCGCGCGAGCAGCGCCTGGCGGAAGCGGCCGTCGGCGGGCACGTCGGGCAGGACGGCAACGTCGACTTCGCGCCGCAGCACCGCCTTGGTGATCTGTTCGTGGGAGCCGGTCTCCACCGCGATCTCGATGCTGGGATGCCGTTTCAGGAACTGGGCGACGAGCGCCATGCCGGGCATGGAATTGCCGAGCCCTATGGTCAGCCGCCCGTTCAGCAGCGTGTTGTGGCGGGAGAGGATGCGGCGTGCCTCGCGCTCGGCTTCGGCCATCCGTTCTGCGATATCGCACAGCTCGTTGCAGAGCGGCGTGGGATAGAGAATGCCGTTCTTGCGATCGAACAGGCGGACGCCGAATTCCGCCTCCAGTTCCTTGACGTGACGGGCCACGGCCGGTTGGGAAACCTTGAGTGCCCGGGCGCCTTCCGCATAGGAGCCGCCGGCCGCGACCGCATTGATCGCGCGGATACGAGACAATGTCACCGACATGAAAAGTCAGCCATTCCTGTTGGGGGCAATGCAAATGTTTTGCTGGCCCATACCATAGGTTTTCTTTGTTACGGCGGCGTCACACTTAGACGACAGTTTCATATCCATCCCGAGACCGGATCCGGGTCCCAAGCCAGACCGGTTTTAGACGCAAAAACGGACCGCATTCCGTACCAGGCTGCCCTGCCGGCCAGAGCGCCTGAACGATCAATTGCGGCCAATCGGATGGACAAATGCTGGAATTGAGAAACAGGCAGGTCAAGGAACTCACCCCGGAGATGGTCGCCGGCTATGATGCCGTCCTGTGCGACCTCGACGGCTGCCTGGTGGCCGGAGGGAGGCCGCTTTCCGGAGCGCTGGAGTTCGCCGATGCCGTGGCGAACCGCCTCTGGATCGTCTCCAACAATTCCGCCGATACCGGGGAAACGCTTTCCGACCGTCTGGCCCTGATCGGCTTCGACATCCCGGCAGAGCGGATCTGCCTTGCCGGTGAAGTCGCCGTCAACCGGATCGCCCGGGAGTATCCGGGCGCCATGGTTCAGGTGTTTGCGGAGGACCCGATCCGTGATCTCGCGCAGAGCCTTGGCCTTCGGCTGTCCGACCATGCGGCTGACGTGGTGCTGCTCGCGCGCGATCCGAAGTTCGCCATCGGCGACCTGCAGCGGCTGCTGAAGGCGCTGCATCACGGCGCCGAGCTCATCGTCACCAATCTGGACGCCACCCATCCGGATCCGGATGGCCTGCCGGTTCCCGAGACCGGGGCGCTGGCCGCCGCGGTACGCCTGTGCAAGCCGGATGTGGTCCTGCGTTCCGTCGGCAAGCCGGAACCGGCGCTGATCGACCTGGCGCTGAGCCGCTCCGGCGCCACGGCGGAGACCTCCGTCTTCGTCGGCGACAATCCGGCAACCGACGGCGAGGCCGCCGCCCGCGCCGGTCTGGCCTTCATTCACGTGGCCCGGCCGCCGTCCGCTGCCTTTCACAAAGACCCCGTCTCCATCGGCCAGGGAGCGCTGTCATGCTGAGTTATGTGCTGCGCACCTTGCTGAAGATGGCCGTCACGCTGTTCATCATCGTCACGCTGGTCTTCTTCGCCACCCGGCTGTCGGGCAATCCGATCGATTTCGTCATCGGCGAAGGCATCACCCAGGAAGACCGCCAGCTGCTGATCGCCTATTACGGCCTCGACGGCTCCATCGCGACCCAGTACTGGAAATTCATCGCCTCGATCCTTACCGGCGAATTCGGCCTGTCGTTCCTGGAGCGGCGTCCGGTCGCGGAGATCGCCGCCGAACGGATCTGGCCGTCGCTGAAGCTCCTGCTGAGCACCGCGGTCTTCACCTTCGCGCTTTCCATCCCGCTCGGCATTGCGGCGTCGGTCTACCGGACCCGGTTCGTCGGCAGCGCCATCATGGTCATCGCCTTCATGGGCTATGCGGTGCCGCCCTTCGTGATCGCCACCCTGCTGGTGCTGATCTTCGCCTACACGCTCAACTGGCTGCCTGTCGTCGGCGACGGCACCGCGCTGCATTTCATCATGCCGACGCTTGCCATGTCGGGCATGTTCGTCGCGGCCCTGACCCGCTTTACCCGCAACGCCATGCTGGACGTGCTCGGCCAGGACTACATGCGCACGGCCCGGGCCAAGGGCCTGCCGGAACGCACCGTGATCCTGAAACACGGGCTTCGGAACGCCTCCATCACGATCCTGTCCGTCGTCGGCCTGCAGATTGCCGGCTGGATCGCGGCCGGCAGTGTGGTCATCGAATCCATCTTCTCCTGGCCGGGGATCGGCGACCTGCTGGTGCGCTCCGCGATCATGCGGGACTACCCGGTGCTCCAGTTCGGCGTGCTGATGGTCGCCGTCGCTGTCATCTGCGTCAACGCGGCGGTCGACATCGCCTACGCCTATGCCGATCCACGCATCCGTCTTGCAAAGGGATAAGCCATGAGCGACCTCACCTCTTCCCTGCCCCAGACCTCCCGGAGACCTTACATGTCGCTGCACCGGATCCCCGGCTACACGCTGTGGTGCAAGGCGGACTGGGTTCTCAGGATCGCGCTGATCGTCGGGCTGATCCTGGTGCTGCTGACGCTCGCGGCACCGCTGATCTCCCCGTTCGACCCCAACCACCAGAGCCTGATTTCGCGCCTGCGCCCGCCGCTCGGTTTCGAGCGCTACAAGGCCGGGTTTTTCCTGGGCACGGATGAGCTCGGTCGCGATGTTCTCTCGCGCTGCATATACGGCCTGCGCCTGACTTTTGCCCTTGCTCTCGCCGGCGCCGTCATCGGCCTGCTGATCGGCGGCACGCTCGGCCTGCTCGCCGGTCTTGTCGGCGGCGTGTTCGAGGATGTCGTCATGGGCGCGGTCGATGCCCAGATCGCCATTCCCTTCACCCTGATCGCGCTTCTGATCCTGGCCATCTTCGGCAGCTCGCTGGAGATCATGGTGCTGGTGCTCGGCGTCTACGGCTGGGAGCAGCACGCGCGTATCGTTCGCGGCGAGGTGCGCAAGCTGACCGGAATGCCGTTCATCGAGGCGGCGCGGGCGGCCGGGGCCACCCCGCTGCGCATCGCCCTGCGCCACATCCTGCCCAATGTGGTGTCGCCGCTGGTGGTCCAGTTCACCCTGAACTTCTCCAACATCGTCATCCTGGAATCGACCTTGTCGTTCCTCGGCCTCGGCGTGCAGCCGCCGACGGCGACGCTCGGGTCCATGGTCGGCGTCGGCCGCGACTACTTGCCGACCGCCCCGTGGATCGTGGTCGCCCCGGCGATGATGATCCTGCTCCTCACCTTCGCCGTGCAGATCCTCGGCGACTGGCTCCGCGACCACGCCGACGTGCGCCTGCGCAGCCGCTGACCCTTTCCAAAAACCAGAAGCCGGAACGGCCACTGCCTGCAACCCCTTGAAGCCCTGGAGGCTTATGATGAAGAAACTTCTGGCAACCACCGCACTCGCTTCGATGCTCGCATCGGGCGCATTCGCGGCAGAGCTTACCGTTGGCGCCGCCAACGTTTCCAGCTACCTCGATCCGGGCCGCGACCATTCCAACGTCGGCTCCCAGTTCTACTACAACGCCTTCGACACGCTGATCGACAAGAACCACGACACCACGGACACCGAATGGGTTCCGGCACTTGCGACCGAATGGAAGCTGATCGAGCCGACGATCATGGAACTGAAACTGCGCGAAGGCGTGAAGTTCCACAACGGCGAGGACATGACCGCCGACGACGTGGTGTTCTCCCTGAACCGCATGTACCAGGCGACCTTCACCCCCTACCAGGTGCGCGCCCGCGACCGTCTCGGCAACTTCGAAAAGGCGGAAAAGGTGGACGACTACACCGTCCGCATCTATGCCAAGCGTGCCGAGCCGCTGTGGGAAACGCTCCTGAACCTGCAGCAGGTCATGATCATCCCGGAAGAGTACACCAAGGCGCTCGCCGGCGATCCGAAGGTCGCCGAAGACGACGACTACGAAGCCTTTTCCCTGAAGCCGGTCGGCACGGGCCCGTACAAGGTCGCAGACTTCGTTCCGGGCGAACGGGTCGTCTGGGAAAAGTTCGACGACTTCTGGGGTGAAAAGGCGCCGCTCGACAAGGTCACCGTCAAGCATATGCCGGAAACCGCTTCACGCATCACCGCTCTGAAGACCGGCGAAGCCGACATCATCACCAACATCGCCCCGGACCAGCTGTCCCTGATCGAAAACGATCCGGACATGAAGGCCGAAGGCAGCGCGACCGCCCTGTTCCACGTCATGATCATGAATCAGAACCATCCGGTGCTGAAGGATCCGCGCATCCGCCAGGCGCTGTCGCTGTCCATCGACCGCGACGCCCTCAACGAAGCCCTGTGGCTCGGCAAGGCCGTGGTGCCGTCGACCCACACGCTGAAGGAATTCGGCCAGCTTTACCAGCCGGAGCTGACGACCTTCGAATACAACCCGGAAAAGGCGAAGGAACTCCTGAAGGAAGCCGGCTATGACGGCACCGAGATCACCTTCGACACCGCTCCGAGCTACTACACCAACGGCCTGCTCGCCGCTCAGGCGATCATGGAGATGTGGGCGGAAGTCGGCATCAAGGGCAAGGTGAACGTCGGCGACAAGTGGACCGGCAATTCCCCGGACCTGATGGTGCGCAACTGGTCCAACCCGATGTATTTCGCCGATCCGTTCGGCTGCTTCGGCGTGATGTGGGCCCCGAACGGTCCGTCTGAATCCGAAGGCCGGTTCAACACCGACGAAGACTACGCCAAGACCTGGGAGAAATTCCGCTTCTCCGGCGACGTCGAACTGCGCCGTGCGGCCTATGCGGAGCTGATGGAACGCATCAAGCAGGATCCGCCGGTTCTGCCGCTCTACCGTCCTTACGAAAGCTGGGCGATGAAGACCAACGTCAACTGGGCGCCGAAGCCGGGTCACATTCCTTACGTGCTCGACTTCCGCGCCGGCTCGATCTCCTTCAACTGAGATCAGCCCTCACCTGACGCTCTCAGCACCGCCGGTTCCGGCCGGCGGTGCCTCCTTCCCGAAAACATAAACAAAGGCATCCCCCGTGTCCGTCCGCATCTGCATCGTTTCCGACATTCATCATGGCACTCCGACCACCACCAAGCGCGGCGATACGGCGCTTGGGCTGATGGAGGAGTTCGTGCGCTTTACCAACGACGCAAAGCCGGATTTCGTCGTCGATCTCGGCGACCGGATTTCCGACATGGACCGGGACACGGATCTTCGGCTCGAACGCGAAGTCGCCGAGGCGTTCAAGCCGATCACGAGCCCCATCCATCACATCAACGGCAACCACGACCGGGACTATCTCGAAGTCTCCGACAACGAGGAAATCCTCGGCCAGTCGCTGGAAAACAGCACGTTCGATATCGGCGGCTGGCGGATCGTGCTGTGGCGCGCAGATGCTAAGATCATGCGCTCGCCGGAACATTCCGGTTTCATCCTGCGCGAGACCGACCTGGTCTGGCTGTCCCGGGTCGCCCAGACCGCCGACCGGCCGCTTCTGGTCATGAGCCATGTACCGATTTCCGGCCATGCCCAGACAGGCAACTACTACTTCGAACGCAACCCGGACTCGTCGACCTACCCGATGGCGGAACGGGCCCGCGCGGCCCTTGCCCAGGCGCGGGTGCCGGTCACCTGCATTGCCGGCCACGTGCACTGGAACACGATCACCACGGTCGACGGCATCACCCACCTGACCCAGCAGTCTCTGACGGAAAGCTTCACCACCAACGGCGAACCGGCCGGTGCCTATGGCATGCTGGAACTCGGCGACACGGTGAACTGGCAGGTTCATGGCGACGACCCGATCGCCTTTTCGTTCAAGCCGGGCCTGGCCCGCTGGACGCCGCCGCTTCCCAGCTTCGACAGCCATCCGGAATTTGCAGCGCGCCGCAGAGGTCAACTTAAATGACCGATCCCGTCGTCGAAGTTCAGGACCTGCGCATCGCCTTCGGCAGCCATGAGGCGGTCAAGGGGCTGTCGTTTGCGATCCGCCCCAAGGAAACGCTGGCGCTCGTCGGTGAATCCGGGTCTGGGAAATCGGCGACGGCGCTTTCGATCCTGCGCCTGATCGAGCGGGAAGGCGGACGGATCGCCGGCGGCAGCATTCGCCTGCGCGACGGGGAGGACGTCACCGACCTGACGGCGCTGCCCGATGCGGCGCTGAGCAATGTCCGCGGCAACCGGATCTCCATGGTGTTCCAGGAGCCGATGACCTCGCTCAATCCGGTGCTGACCGTGGGCAACCAGCTTGCGGAGGTGTTCATCCGCCACCGCAACATGTCCATGCGCGAGGCGCTAGCCGCCTCGGTGGAGGCCCTGGACGAGGTGCGGATTCCCGAACCGGCCCGGCGCCTGAAGCAATTCCCGCACGAACTTTCCGGCGGCCTGCGCCAGCGGGTGATGATCGCCATGGCGCTCGCCTGCCGGCCGCAACTTCTGATCGCGGATGAGCCGACGACGGCGCTCGACGTGACGACCCAGGCGGAAATCCTCGACCTGATCCGCTCGCTTCAAGCCGAAATCGGCATGGGGGTCCTGTTCATCACCCACGACATGGGCGTGGTGGCGGAAATCGCCGACCGGGTCGTGGTGCTGAAAAACGGCATCAAGCAGGAAGAGGCGGCGGTCGCCGACCTGTTCCAGGCCCCCAAGGCCGCCTATTCCAGGCAACTCATGGCGGCGACGCCGAAACTGGGAGAAGGCAGCCAGGCCGCAAAACCGGGAAGCGAGATCGTGCTTCAGGTGGATCGGTTGTCGACCCGGTTTTCGTCCAAGTCCGGGCTGTTCTCCGGGAAGTCCGACAAGGTCACGGCCGTCAACCAGGTGTCCCTGCAGGTGGCGCGTGGCGAGACGCTGGGGCTCGTCGGCGAATCCGGCTGTGGCAAGTCCACGCTCGCCCGCTCGATCCTGCGCCTGATCGAACCGGAAGAAGGCACCGTCCTTCTGAACGGCAAGCCGATGACCGGTGTGTCGAAGGACACCCTGCGGGAAACGCGTAAAGACGTGCAGATCGTGTTTCAGGACCCGTTCGCGAGCCTCAACCCGCGTCTTGCCGTCCATGAACTCATCACCGAACCGGCCCGGATCCACGGTCTGATTTCCACGAAGGAGCAGAAGGACCTGGCTGCGCAACTCGTCGAACGGGTCGGTCTGGAACGGGACGCGATCTTCCGGTTTCCGCACCAGTTTTCCGGCGGCCAGCGGCAGAGGCTGTGCATCGCCCGGGCGCTCTCCGTGTCGCCGAAGCTGATCATCGCCGACGAGGCGGTCTCCGCCCTCGACGTGTCGATTGCCCGGCAGGTGACCGACCTGATGCTCGACTTGCAGGCCCGCGAAGGCGTGTCCTTCCTGTTCATTTCCCACGACATCGCCGTGGTGGAACGTGTCAGCCACCGCATCGCGGTTATGTACCGGGGCGAGATCGTCGAAACCGGCCCGACGGACCGGCTGCTATCGGCCCCGGAACACGCCTACACCCAGCGGCTCCTGGCCGCCGTGCCCAGCGCGACCCCGGCATCACTCAGAACCCTGCAATAAAGCGGGCTTTGCCACGGCGAAGGCCGGTCTAATTCCCGGCTTTGGCATCCCCTTCCGCCCAGCGGGCGGCCAGGTGAAGCAGGATGATGATCATCGCGGCCGGAACGATGGCCGCGATCCAGACCATCTGGATTCCGAGCGTGTCTGCCGTCAGTCCGGCCTGACGGGCGAGATAGCCTTTGGCAAATCCGCCGCGCAATCCGACAAAACAATAATAGATCACCGGCAGGGTGAAGGTCAGTATCGCCGCTGTCTGTATGGCTTCCGCCAGCAGGCCGAGAAGATGCGGCCGCCGGGGGAAGACACTCTCCATGAGGATCGCGTCCGAACGGGTCTTGAAGGACAGGGTTGCCCCCAGCAATCCGGTCCAGACCATCATGTAGCGGGCGACATCCTCGGTCCAGGTCGGCGGACTTGAAAAGACGTAGCGCGCCACGACCTGAACCATGACGGTGACAAACATTCCGCAGACGGCCAGGACCGCAAGACGGCGAACGGCCTGGTGAATGCCGTTGCTGACACAGATTACAATTTGGCGCATGTCGCGTTTCCGTCAGGCTGGTGAGGCGAGCCGCTTGCGCAGCCCGCCCGGTCCATATTCAGCGCGTGCTGTCCGACAATTCCGACCAGACCTGGACATCGTCTTCGGGCATCAGTCCGGAATTGTAGACGGCCTTGGACAAATCGCGGAAGGCAGCCCGCTCGTCCTTGCTCAGACGCTGGACGGTCACACCCTTGGCTTCAAGAGCCGTCAGGGACGATACCGCAGCCTCGTCGAGCCATTCACGGGTGGCCATGTTTGCCTTTTTCACAGCCGCATCGACCGTCGTCCGGTCGGCATCCGACAGGCCATCGTACCAGAGCTTGGAAACGATCACGGCACGCAGCGGGATGATCACGCCGGCATCGGAGAAGTTCTTCACGAAATCGGTCTGGCCGAACATGATCGGGACGAAGGGCGAATTGAGATAGCCGTCAATCACGCCTGTTCTGGAGGCCCGCGGGAACCTCGCCCCAGGGAACGACCGTGCCGCTGGAACCCCAGGCCTTGTACATGGCGATCTGCGCGTCATCCAGCGCACGCATCCTCAAGTCCGCCATATCCGCCGGTTTGCGCACGACGGCGGTCGTCGTGATGATACCGGAAGATGGGCCGAGCGGAACCAGTGCCAGAAGTTTGACATCCTGCTTTGAGATGGCCTCGTTTATCCGGTCGAAGACCTTCCCTTTTTCAAGGGCCCGGTCCATGTGCGCCATGTCATCGAAGATATAGGGCAGGCGCACACCGTAGATGAACGGGTCCACCTGGGCGACGGCGCGCACATCCGATAGCGAGACTTCCAGCAAGCCGGTCGAGAGCTGGTCGAATTTCTCGGACTCGTTTCCCACGGATCCGCGCGGCATCTCGCGGACATCCATGCCGGCTTCCCTGAGAACCTCACCGAAGGCATGCGCCCAATTGTAGGATCCTGAGGTTTCAAGATCCGGTTTGCTGTCGAGGGCGATCTTGACCTCGGCCGATGCCGGAGCGGCCATGGCCATCAGTGCTATCAGGGTAAGCGCCTTGAGTTTCATGATTTTCCTCCCATTGAAACATCAGTTGACTGCGAAGCCGAGCAGGTGCGGCAGCGTGAGGCTGATCCCGGGCCAATAGGCCAGGGCCAGCAGGAGCAGCGCCTGAACGGCGATGAAGGGCAGCGTCGCGTAGGCGAGACGCCAGTAATTGAGGGATGTCAGCGCCGAAACGACGACGAGGCATTTGCCGAGCGGCGGGGTGATGAGGCCGACACACAGGTTGAAACACAACACGATGCCCAGGTGGACAGGGTTGATCCCCTGTTCGATCGCCTGGGGCACGAAAAGCGGTATCAGCAGGCTCAGGGCGACCGGTGTGTCCATGAACATGCCGGCGATCAGGAAAATCGCGACCAGAAAGAAGAGATAGCGGGTCCCGGTCAGGCCGATGCCCCCGACCCAGTCCGCCAGAGCCTGCGACCAGCCCATCTGCCCGGCGAGATAACCGAGCACGGAGATCGCCGCCAGGATGATGAAGATCGTACCCGTGAGCCGCGCCGTTGCCTCGACCGCATCGAACAGCATCTTCCAGCTCAGCCCGGTGTAGAACTGCCCGGCCAGCAAGGCGAACAGGACCGCCAGGGCCGATCCCTCGGTCGGTGTTGCAAGACCGAAAACGAGAGACCCCAGGATGACGACCGGAAGACCCAGGGCGGGGGCGGCCTTCACAAGACTCGGCCAGAAGCGGGGGCAGGTTATCCGAAGCGCCGCCCGGATGGTTCCTGACCACCGCAATGCCGCTGTTGAGCGCCATCAACGCGGCCGCGAGCAGCAGGCCGGGAATGATTCCGGCGGCGAACAGGGCTGCCACCGAGGCCCCGGTCAGGCCGCCGTAGATAATCATGATGATCGAAGGCGGGATGATCGGACCGATCATCGAAGACGCCGCGGTGATCGCGCCCGCGTAATAGCCGTCATAACCGCGCGCGCGCATTTCTGGAACGAATGTCCGCGACAAGGCCGCACTGTCGGCGATCGCCGAGCCGGAAATACCTGCGAAAAAGACGCTGGTCAGGATGTTCACGTGACCCAGTCCGCCCCGGAAACGTCCGACGACGGACAGCGAGAAATCGATCAGGCTGCGGGTCACCCCGGCGCGGCCCATGATCTCGGCCGTCAGGATGAAAAGCGGCATCGCCATAAAGGCGAAGACGTCGAGCTGGGCGAAAATCCGCTGCGGCAGAATGGAAAGAAACTGCGCTTTGCCCACGGCGATGAACGACAGAACCGACACGGCTCCCATCAGGTAGGCGAACGCGGTTCCGCTGATTAAAAGGACAATGAAAACCAGAGGTATCAGCCACATGGTGCCGCCCTCCCTCAGACCGCGGTCCGGATCGCCGCCGCCGGCCGCTGGACGGCATGGGCGCCAACGGGCGGATGGGTTACCATTGCGCGCAAATCCACGTGAGAGCCGGCCAGTTTGACCAGATCCGGCCGTGGACGTTCCGTTTCGCGGTTCTGGGCGAAGAGCGCTTCGACTGCTCTTGCTGCCGCCAGCAGATTTTCATCTCCGTGAAGCCGGCCCAGGATCTGGATGCCGAACGGCATTCCATGGGGATCAAGGCCGGCGGGAATGGTAATCGACGGACCGCCCGGCAATGACCCGCGATAGGTCAGCGCCAGCCAGCGGTAATAGGTGTCCATTTTCTGCCCGTCGATCGCGCTCGGATACAGATCTTCCCAGGGGAACGGCGACACGGGTACGGTCGGCAGCAGGACGATGTCGAAGTCATCCATGCGTTCGTGGAAATTCCGCAGGATTCGCGTCTGCTCCAGATGAGCCCAGGCGCGATCTTCAAGCGTCATGCCGAAGCCCATCTCGACATTGCCGCGCACGTGTTCGGCAAAATCCTCGGGCGTCTCCCTCACAGCCTTGCCGTAGGCGGCCACGAAGCTTTCGGCGCGCAGGATGTCGAAGGCCCGGTCCATATCCCCCAGATCGAGGTCGACCGGCCGGCAGGTTTTGACATGGGGAGCGAGTGTTTCGACCCGTTTGAGGAAGGTGCTACGGATCGCAGGATCCACCGGCGCACCGCCGAAATCTTCGCTTACGCCAACGCGCAAATTCTCCAGTCGGAGGTCCGGCAAGGAGTCGAAGCGAGAAGCCGGGCGCGGCGAGGACAACGGATCGCGCGGGTCATAGCCCTGGACGGTGCGCAGCATCAGAACGAGATCGTCCATATTCCGTGCGAGCGGGCCGATGACCGAAATGCCCGACCACCCAAGCGGACGGGTCGGATGGGCAACTACGTCCACGGACGGGCGGTACCCGACAATGCCGCAAAGCGCGGCCGGCAGGCGCTGCGAACCGCCGGTGTCGGACCCGGTGCAAAGCGGCACGAGGTCGGCCGCCAGCGCCGCGGCCGATCCGCCGGAAGACCCGCCGGCGATCAGGCGGGGATCGAATGGATTGCCCGTCACGCCCCACACGGGATTACGGGAGTTTCCGCCGGCACCGAGTTCGGGAACATTGGTTTTTGCAAGGACGATGGCGCCGGCTGCCCGCAGCTTTGCGATCATCGGCATATCCCGGACCGGCACATACGACCGCATCCTCGGACTGCCATATGTGGTCAACAGCCCTTCGGTATCCTGGAGGTCCTTCACGCCGATCGGCAAACCGTCCAGGGGACCTTTCGGGCATCCCTGCCGCCACCGCTTCGTCGATTGGGTGGCTTCGACGATGGCCCGTTCCGTGTCAAAGGCGGTCAGCGCATTGATTGCGCCATTATATCTGGAGATCTGTTCGAGACAGGCCGACAGGTAGTCGCTGGGCGTAACAGTTCCGTCGGCGAATGCCTTCAGAATGTCGCACGCGGATCGTTCCACCAGGGACCCTGGCGGGTGTGCGGTGGTGCCACCACTCATCTCGTTGTCTCCTCCCGTCCCGGGATTTGCCGGGACGCCGAAAGCTAACCGAAGAGACCCGCGGCGAATAATGATTGTTCCGCCTACAACCTTAACCAAATGGAATGGTTTTGCGCTGTTCCGATGTCTGCCTCAGGCATTTCAGGAACAGTCCCAGGGTGCTGTTGGATTCCGTCTGATCGCGGCGCCAATAGCAATGGGCTTCCGAAAGAAAGCCTTGCGTATCCAGCGGCAGGATAACGACCTCACCCCTTGCGGAGTGGGCACGCGCCAAACTGAGGGGAAACAATCCGAGCGCCGGCATCAGCCGCAGGATCTCGAGATTGACCGAAAGCGACAGCGACGCGATCGTGTTTGTCGGCGTGAGAAGGCCATGCTCGGCGAAAAGCGCATCCATTGCCCGCCGCGCGATCGAATTCGCCTGCGGCAAGATCCAGGGCCAGTCGATCGCATCCGACCAGTCGACCGAAGCATGGCGCGCAAGCGGGTGATCCGGCCCCGCGACAACCACAATCGGTTCGCGCAACAGGACCATCTGTTCGACGCCCGGCAACTCGTTCGCCTGCCAGACCCTGGCAATCAGCAAATCGATGGTCCCGGCTTCAAGCTGCGGAAATAGCGAGACGAAATGCCCTTCGTAGAGCGATACCTCCGCATCGGGAGCCCCGGACTTGAACAAGGCGATCGCGCCGGGCAAGACGATCGGTGCGACCGAGCTGACCGCTCCGATGGCAACCGAGCCGGATACGCCCGATGCCATTGCGTCGATATCAAAAGCGGCCCGGTCCAGTTGATTGAGAACCCGGCGGGCATGTTCGGCCAGCCTCATGCCGATCGGCGTAAGGTACAGCCGGTTACGGTCCCGAGACACGATCGGAACGCCGACAATGTTCTCAAGCTCCGCGACCTGCTTGGAAACCGCCGGCTGGGTTACATTCAGCGCTTCGGCCACGCGCGCGACGAGCTTGAGTTCGTCAAGCTCCTTGATCACGCGCAAATGGCGGAGGTTCAGCTGGGACTGAATATTCCTTCTGGTAATGGAACTGCTCCGATGTCCGTTTCCACGCAGACACCCTTGCAGAGATTGACCGGATGCGGCAACCGGAAACACCGGCGGACAAATCGTTCCTGCCGAGATTCAGGACAAAGGCAAGTGCCACAAACCTGATTGCCGTGGCGTTTTGAAAGCCCAATAAATCCGTGGCCTAGTGTTCGTGGCAGCAGAAGTCGCAGTGAACCGGGGGCTTGCCGAGGTGCTCGCGCATGTCCTTCATGTGTTCGAAGAACGGGATCGGCGGATGCACCGGCCGCTCGGCGGCGCCATCGAAATCGTCGTAGAGAGTGCGCAGGGTCACGATGACCCGTTCCGCATCGTTCCAGTCGCGGTACTCGCCGAGATCGATCTTGTAGGCCGCATCGAGGAAATCGATGCCCTGCTCATAGAACGGGCGCGCCTTTTCGGTGACGTCCATGAGGTAGTCGCGCATACGGCGCACGTCCTCCTTGGTCGAAATCGGACCATGACCGGCCACGATGGTCTCCACATCCATGTCCAGAACGAGATTGCAAACGTCGATCCAGCGGGCGATCGGGCCATACCAGGCAATCGGCGTGCCTTCCGAAAACAGGATGTCGCCGGTGTAGATCACCTTGTCGGCGGGCACATGGATCAGCGCATCGCCCAACGAATGGGACGGACCGACCTCGATCAGCTCCACCGTCTTGTCCCCGACCTTGATGGTCATCCGGTCCTTGAAGGTCTCCGTCGGCGGGGTCAGAACGATATCGGAGAACTCAAACGGCCGGAAACATTCCGCCATGAAATCTCCGGCGCGGCCGTATTTTGCCGGATCCTTCATGATCTGGTCGAGCACGGCCGGGTCGAAACGTGCGAAGTCGCTGACGGTGCCTTCGGTCGCAATGATGCGCGCGCCTTCGACGAGCTGGTTGCCGAATGTGTGGTCGCCGTCGGCGTGGGTGTTTACCAGAATGCCGATCTTTTCCGCCGCGGGGATCGAGGCCCGCATCGCGTCCAGCATTTCCTTCGTGTATTTCAGGTCGAACAGGGTGTCGACGAGAAGCGAGGCGTCCCCGTCGGCAATGATGCCCGCATTGGACCAGCCCCAGGACCCGTCCGGCTGCAAATAGGCCCAGCAACCGTTACCGAGATCGTGAAGGCCTTTGGTGAATTGCCATCTGGACATGGGGTCTCTCTCTTTAAAGCAGTACGGTTGCGAGGGCTGGGAACAGGAAGACGAGGCCCAGAACCAGGAACATCATCAGGGCGAAGGGGGCTGCACCCAGGAAGATCTGGCCCAGCGACACATCCGTGTCCGGCCCCAGGGTCGACTTGATGACGTAGACGGCGATGCCGAACGGCGGGGTCAGCAAGCCGACCTCGACGGCAAGGATGGTGATCACGCCCAGCCAGATCAGATCCACATGAAGGCCGGTCAGGATCGGGACGACGATCGGCAGCACGAGCAGGAGGATGGACGAGCTGTCGAGGATGGTGCCGAGGATCACCATCACGGCGATCATCGCCAAAACCACCCCGTTGGCCGAATAGCCGCCGTCGATCGCGGCGTTGCTGAGCCATCCGGGCAGGCCGGAAAAGGCCAGCATGCGCGAATAGAGGCTCGCCCCCATGATCAGGAAGCAGATGGCGGCCGTCGTATGACCCGTCTGCACCAGGACCTGCCAGAAATTGTTCCAGGACAGGCGGCGCTTGCCGATCGCCAGAACCAGGGCGCCCGCGGCTCCGACCGCACCGGCTTCGGTCGGGGTGAAGACGCCGCCGTAGATGCCGCCCAAGACAAGGGCGACCAGAACGACGATCGGCAGCAACTTGCCCGTTGCCTCCGCCGCCGACATGGAAAGGGCCTCTTCGCCGTCATCCTGCATGCCGCCGATGAATTGCGGGGTCAGGTAGCCCATCAGGACGATGCCGACCGCAAAGACCGTTGCCAGCAGCAGGCCCGGGATGACCCCGGCGATAAACAGCGAACCGACCGACTGTTCCGTCAGAATGCCGTAGAGAATGAACAGGAGTGACGGCGGGATCAGCATGCCGAGAACGGAGGACCCGGCGACGACGCCGACCGAGAAATGGGGTGTATAGCCGTGGCGGCGCATTTCCGGCACGGCCACCTTGGTGAAGACCGCCGCCGAGGCGATGGAAATGCCGGTGATGGCGGCAAAGATGGCGTTGGCGGCGACGGTCGCCACGCCGAGACCGCCGCGCAAACGCCGCAAGCCCTGTTGTGCCACGTCGAACGTGTCGCGGCCGATGCCCGACACGGACACGACCAGACCCATGAGGACAAACAGCGGCACCACGCCGAAGAGCTGGTCGGTGATGGAATCCTTGAACGCGACCACCATCATGTCGGCCGCCAGATCGAAGTTGCCGCGCAACAGCCAGACGCCGCCGAAGGAGGTCGCGATCAGCGCCACGGCAACATGCATGCCGGAATAGATCAGCACCAGCATGAGTGCGATCGATCCGAACGCAATCTCGATCCCGCTCATGCCCTGCCTCCCCTCAAGGCATCGCGTGCCGATGCCAGGAACTGGAAGACGGTCGCCAGCATGCCGATGGCCATCAGGGCGTAGAGCGGCCAGGTCGGGATCTGGAAGAAGCCGGGGTTGCCCATGAAGTTGCGGTCCGGCTTGGTCCAGGCAACCTCGAGTGACGGCAGGAAATACCAGAAGGTCAGCCCGATCGCGGACGCGCCGACCAGATTGAAAAGGACCAGCAACAGGCGCTTTGCCATCGGCGCACGATGTTCCAGCGCCGACAGGAGGAGATCGGTACGGGTCAACGACCCCGTGCGGAGCGTATGCGCCAGTTGCAGGAAGACGATGCCGACGATGGAAAACGCCACCATTTCGGCAACACCTGCAATCGGCGCGTTGAACAGGTTGCGCATGGCAACGTCGGCGCAAATCAGCAGCATGAGGCCGATGATCCAGAAGGAGCCGACGGCATTCAGTCCGGCCACGATCGATCCGAGGGCCCCGTCGGATCCGTCAAGTTTCCCGCGCATTCAGTCCTCCGTGCGGTCAGTCCTTGACCCGGCCGGAAACCGGCCGGGTCTGTTCGAACGCGGGTTACTCGGAGAGATAGTCGCGGGTGAAGGTGAAGCCGGCCTGTTTCAGATTGCCGACGTAAGCGCCGAGCAATTCGTCCACCGGTTCGTTGCGGGCAAGGGCCGCCTTACGCCAAGCCGTGACCGGATTGGTCATTTCCTTGATCCAGGCGTCACGATCCGCTGCCGGGAACTCGATAATCTGGCCGCCGTTTTCCAGCATCTTCGTCTTGGCCGCCTCGTATCGCGCATTCTGTTCCGCGAAGAACGCCTGAGAATAGGCTTTCGCGGCGGTCCGGAACGCGGCCTTGGTGCTGTCGGAGAAGTCGTCCCAGCGGGTCTTGGAAATTCCCAGGCCGCCAATGTACATCGCGCCGAAATCGACCTTGGCGTAGTAAGGTGCCACTTCGTAGATCTTGGCCGGGACATTGGCCGTCATCCAGCCGATATTGCCGTCATACACGCCGGTCTTGATGTCGTTGTAGAAGGTGACATAGCTGCCCTGGACGCCCACGGCGCCGGTGCTGTCGAGCCATGCCAGGTTCGGACCGGCCCCGCCGATCTTCATGCCCTTCATCTCCGCCCGGGACTTGAGCGGCTTGGTCGCGGCGATGTTGTAGCCGTCGATGGCGACGCCGCCGCCGATATAGACCACGCCGGTTTCCTCGGCGATCTGGTCCAGAAGGCCTTCGGTGCTGCTCAGCGCCCCCTCGACCGCATTGGTCACCATTTCGGGATCCGTCGGACCGAACGGCATGGCGTAGGTGAGATTGAGGATGCCGAGTTCGGCTGGAGAGAAAACGCCGGAGGCCATCGCGACGTCGGCGATGCCGCTGCGCATGGACTCCGCTTCCGAACCGAGCTTCACCAGGGTTCCGCCATAGGCTTCGGTCCACTCGACCTTGACGTCGCCGGTCTTGGCCAACTCGGCATTCACCGTGGGGATGAAGGTGTCCTTGATGTGCTTCACCCACAAAAAGACTTCGGGGTGACCCGAGATCGCCGTCAGTCTGATGGTTTCCTGCGCATATGCCGTGGCGTTCCAACCCATCAAGAGCGCGCCGCAGATGCCTGCGGTTTTCAATAAGGCCTTCATGATCTCCTCCCAGATTTCGACCCAACTTAATTTTTTGTAGATTCACGATAAGCTGACTTGAACAAGTGTTCAAGATTTTTATTATGTTGTTCAATAACCGCCATTCAAGGACCCTATCGTGAGCAGAGCCAAGGCCGAGACGGAGCAATTGGAACCGACACGCGCGCGGATCATGGATGCGGCCGAGCGCGTGTTCGCCGAGCTTGGCTATGACGGTTCGAGTGTCCGGAAGATCGCGACGCTGGCCTCCGTCCCGGTCGCGTTGATCAATTATCACTTCGGTTCGAAGGAAGGTCTTTACCGCGCCCTGTTCGAAAAGCGCGTGCCGACGATCTACGACCAGCGGGTCACCGGCCTGCAGCTTGCGCGCAGCGAACCGGACCTCGACCGGCGGATCGAACTGGTCGTGAAAGCCCTGATCTATCCGATGTTCAACCTGCGCGGCTCGGAGAAATCGTCCTACTTCGGGCAGATCATGGCGCGCGAACTGTCGGATCCGAGCGCGGAAACGCGTGGCATTTTCCGCGACATGTTCGATCCGGTCGCGCAGATGATGATCGAAGCCATCGCCGAATGTTTTCCGCACTGGACCAAGGCCGAGGTGCATTGGGCCTATCACACCATGCTCGGCGCCATGATGCTGGTCATGATGGACAACGGCCGGATCGCCCGGCTGTCCGACGGCGCGTGCTCTTCTCAGGACTATGAAGATGCCGCAAGGCACATGGTGGCCATCCTGACCGCGGGCATGAAGTACCGCGATCGCACAATGACAAAAAACAGCTGACCTTTGGGGAGATGCAACCGTGAAACTGGTAACCTATGACAAGGGCGACGGCATCGGCCGTCCCGGCGCGCTGATTTCCGACGAAACCCGGATCGTGGACCTGGGGCGCGCTTCGGACGGAGCCATCTTGTCGATTCAAGGCCTCGTCGAGGCCGGCGAAGACGGCTTGTCCGCCGCCCGCGACGCCATCGCCAGGGCATCGGCAGCCTCCACGGTCGACCGTGCCGAGGTTCGCCTGCAGGCCCCGATCCAGCCGCCGATCCAGATGCGCGACTGCCTGTGCTTCGAAACCCACCTGGTCCAGGCCTTCACCAATGCCCGCAAGTTGCGCGCGCAACAGGCCGCGGATCCCGAAGCGGCCATGAAGGACATGGAAGCGAGAGGCATTCTATCGGTTCCGCAGACCTTCTACGACCAGCCGATCTACTACAAGGCGAACCGCTTTGCGGTCACCGGCCACGATCACGACGTGATCTGGCCGGGCTACTCCAATTTCATGGACTTCGAACTGGAATTCGGCTGCTACATCGGCAAGGCCGCGAAGGACGTCAAAAAGGAAAACGCCCGCGATTTCATCTTCGGCTACACGATCTTCAACGACGTCACCGCGCGGGATGCGCAGACGGCCGAGATGGGCGGCCAGCTCGGCCCGGCCAAGGGCAAGGACTTCGATACATCCAATCCGATGGGACCCTGCCTGGTCACCGCCGACGAACTGACGGACCCCTATAATCTCACCATGATCTGCCGGATCAACGGCGAGGAAATCGGGCGCGGCTCCACCTCCACCATGTACTGGTCCTTCGAAGACCTGATCGAGCACATCAGTGCCTCGGAAACCCTGTACCCGGGCGAGTTTCTCGGGTCCGGAACCGTCGGCAACGGATGCGGGCTCGAACACATGCGCTTTCTGGCACCCGGCGATGTCGTCGAGCTGGAAGTCGAAGGTATCGGCATCCTGCGCAACCGGATCATCAAGCCCGAAGTTTGAGGAACGGGCTGCGCTTCGACGTTCATCAGGAAAAGATATTGGCGGGGGTCAGAACCTCCCCGTCATCGCGATGCCTGACCCAATCGGCGGTCAGCCACGCGATCCCCCGCTTCGGGGGTCGTTACGCTCTATCACCCGCAGTACAGGAGCCGCGGGTTTCCGAATTGACTTTCTTTTTCAATCTTGTTTTTTTGAGAATCGTCGGTTTCCGGTCCCATCCAACGGGCCGGAATGAATAGGGAATGCGGCGCGCCGGATCCGGCAATTCCATGACTGCTCCCGTAACTGTAAACGGCAAGGAGACCTGCCATCGTTCATGTAACTCAACCAGGCGGGATGACCTGGCAAGGAGATTGAGATGGCAAGCCTGTGTCACCACAGCCACGATTTGAGGCCTTTTGCCTGCCTTGCTCTCACGCAAGGCAACGATGGTTTTTGTATTCATTTTAGCCAGCCGTTCTTATGGCCAGCGAACGACTGAACCGAGCCAGCGCATCCTAAAAAATATACTGCTTTCTTCCGCCGGTATGCGCTCCCGCAAATATTAATACTGCCAGACATGAATGTCTGGTTCGGATAGTTTTTAATGTCGATTACACACACGGACATCATTCCGCGCGATATTCATTTCGGGATTTCGACACATTCGAAACGTCACTGGTTCGACGGAGATCTCCAAAAGACGGCAATAGTCGATTGTTTTTCCATTGCCCTGCCGGAAGGAGAGCGTTTTTTCATTCGCTCGCTGAACCACTATGCGGACAGGGTTTCCGACAAGGAGCTCGGCGCGGAGATAAAAGGATATGCGGTTCAGGAGGCTTTCCATACGCGCGAGCATGTGGATTACAACAAGTCTCTGGCAGCGCTCGGATATGATGTCGACACCATGGAAAAAAACGTCTGTGGGCCCCTGCGAAAAATGAAAAATCCGCTGATCCGTCTGGCGGTGACCTGCGCAATCGAGCATTTTACCGCCACGTTTTCCTTCGCAACGCTTCGCAATCCGGCCTTGTTCGAAGGGGCGGACATGCGTTACCGCAGACTCTGGGTCTGGCACGCGCTGGAGGAACTGGAGCATATGGCGGTCGCTATCGATGTCTTCAACGATGCGACGCGTGGCATGCCTGCCTGGAAAAGGTATCTTCTGCGGACTGGCGCGGCCAACGGCGTCGCCGTCCATTTTTCCGTCAACTGCTTCCGCAATATCTCGATCTATTGCCGAGCCGACGGCGAGAAGACCGGGGTCCGCTTCTGGTCGCGCCTTATGTGGCTTCTGCTGGTCAAGCCCGGGTTCATGCGCCTCAGCCTTTTCGCCTTTCTGAAATACTACCTGCCCGGCTACGATCCGGCCAAGGAGCGAGACGAGAAGCTCATCGAGACATGGCGGGAATGGGTGGCGCGGGAAACCGATGGTCTCTTGGTCAAGCCAGAGCAGGCGACGTAAATCCGGCCTCGTTCCATATCGCAACGGACTTTTTTGAGAAAGAGCAACACCTGTGACAAGCCGAGCATTCAATCTGGTTCTTGAAGCCGCCGACAAGGGTCTGTTTCCCAGGGCGCGCAAGTGGGGTTGGCGTCGACTCTACAACCTCATGTCGCGCTTTTGGTCGGACAAGGACTGGCGCTTCATGAACTACGGCTATCTGCTACCAGCGGGCAGCAAACCGTTTCAGCTCGATGCCGAGGACGAGCCGGAGCGGGCTTTTATCGGGCTTTACCAGCAAGCCGTGGATGGACTGGATCTCGTTGGAAAATGGGTTCTGGAAGTTGGTTGCGGCCGGGGCGGCGGCACAGCGTATGTCGCGAAATACCATCAGCCAAAAGCTGCCATTGGCATCGACTACTCGAATGTCACCGTCAAGCGGGCTCAGGAACTCAATGGTGAATCGGATGTCCTGTCGTTTCGATGGGGGGATGCAGAAGATCTTCCCTTCCCCGATGAGAGTTTCGATGTGGTGATCAATATCGAATCCTCCCACTGTTATGCGAACATGTCCGGGTTTCTTTCCGAAGTAGCCCGCGTTCTCAAACCCGGTGGCGTGTTCTCATGGGCCGATATGCGCGGTTCGAACATGGTGGAAGGTACCAACCAGTGCTTTGAGAGCTGCTCCGGGCTGGAATTGCAGGGCGAAACCCTGCTGTCATCAGGCGTCATACGCGCACTCGATCAAATGAACGAGAAAAAGACCACGCGAATTAAACAGGTGCCGGTCTTAAGCAAGTTCTTCCTGGAGTTCGCAGGAACCAAAGGATCGTCCATATATAAATGGCTGAAATCCGGAGATGTCGTATATCTTTCGCGCCGCTATAATAAAATCAATTAAAGACGGAGCAGAGCTTGCGGCATTGGCAATCTTTGACGGCGGTTCCTGGCCGACATCGACCCGAACGTGTTTTGATCCCGGAAATTGATGGTGCGGTCTTTTCGCCGGAATGGAAGGATGCCGCAACCGGATCATCAAGCCCGAAGTTTGGGGAACGGGCTGTCCGCAGGCGATCACTGAAAGACTCCTTTCAGGCAATCCGTTCAGAGTTCCGCGATGAAGGCCCTTAACCCCTCCTTCGCGAAGCTGATGATCGCTTCGTCGGCCAGCACACCATCCTTCATCTTGTCATTGGCGGTCGGGACGACGACTTCCTGATAGGGAAACACCCGGGCCAGCACGGCGCTCATGGCGTATTTCAGCTGCGCTTGGGCACGCGCACCGCCGAGCGCGCCGCCGGAGACGGTGATGACGAAGACGGGCTTGTCCTTGAAGACGGAGGCGTAGCCCGGCCGGGATGCCCAGTCGATGGCGTTCTTGAGGACGCCGGGGATGCCGTAATTGTATTCCGGCGTGACGAACACGACGCCGTCGGCCGCCGCCACCTGGCGCTTGAAGGTCTCTACTTCCGGGTTGTCGGTTATGTCCGCGTTGTAATGAGGCAGCGCGCCGATGTCGGCCGCGTCAAACGCGCAAGTCCCGGCGAGGGCTGCCTGTAGCGCCCTTTGGGTGCCGCGGGCGGAAGAGGCTGCCCGCAGGCTGCCGCAGATGAAGAGAAGGGTCTTCATGGGTCTGGTCTCCGGAGTTCTTCTTCAAAGCCGCGCGATGTAGGTCGCGATCGGCGGGAAGGCGACGATGATTGCGATGCACAGGATCATGGTGAGGACGAAGGGCATGGCGCCGCGGAAGACGTCCCCGAGGGTCAGATCCGGATCGGCCATGGACGACTTGATCGTGTAGACGGACAGGCCGAAGGGCGGCGTGAGCAGCCCGACCTCCACGCCGATCACGGTGAGGACCCCGAACCAGATCAGGTCGAACCCGGCGGCCTCCGCGACGGGTAAAGCGATCGGCAGCAGGATCAGCATGATCGAGATGGAATCGATCAGGCAGCCGAGCATGATCACCAGCACCAGGAAGAGCAGCAGGAAACCGTAGGCGCCGAGCGAACTGCTCAGGAGCAGGTCGGCCAGCGCGTTCGGCAGGCCGGACAGCGCCAGCATGCGGCTGAAGAAACTTGCCGCCATGATCAGGAACAGGACAGAGACGGTGATCTGCCCGGTTTCCACCAAAAGCCGCCAGAAGCTGCGGCCGGTGAGGGACCGGCGCAAGAGCGCGACCACCAGGGCGCCGAAGGCACCGGCCGCACCGGCTTCGGTCGGATTGAGAAAACCTCCGTAAAGCCCGCCGAGGACGAGCAGCATCAGGCACAGGATCGGGATCGCCTTGAAAACGACGTCGCGCAGGTTCAGATCGCCGATGTCGCCTGTGTCATGCGCCGTGGAAAAGACGAAATCCTTGCGGAACGTGGCCATCAGCCAGATCGCCAGGCAGAACATCAGGGAGAGCAGGATCCCCGGCCCGATCCCTGCGAGGAACATGCGGCCGACCGATTCCTCGGCAATGACCGCATAGACGATCATCAGGAGCGACGGCGGGATCAGCATGCCCAGCACCGAGCTGCCCGCGACAACCCCGGTCGAGAACCGCCGGGAATAGCCGTGCCGGATCATTTCGGGAACCGCGACACGGCTGAAGACCGAGGCCGACGCGATCGAAATGCCGGTGATCGATGCGAAGATGGCATTGGAAAAGACGGTCGCCATGCCGAGACCGGCGCGGATCCGCTTCATGGCCCGCTCGAACACGTCGAACGTGTCCTTACCGACGCCGGAAACGGTGACGAGCAGTCCCATCAGCACGAACAGCGGGACCACGGCGAACAGATACTCCCGCAAGGAGTCGTTGGCGACGGCGCCGATCATGCGCACGGCGACGACGTCGCTGCGGATGGCGGCAACACCGAAGAAGGAAACGGCCAGCATCGAGACCCCGATGGGCATGCCGAGATAGATCAGGACCATCAGGCCGGTGATGGCCGCGATGCCGATTTCGACCGGGCTCATTTGGCACCTCCCGAGGCCGCATAGCGCAGGGCGGCAACAACACGCATGAGAAATTCGATCGCGGCCACGGTCACGCCCAGCAGGATAAGCACCCGGAACGGCCAGGTCGGAAGGGTGGCGATGCCGGTCACGCCGATATATTCGCCCGACTTCCAGTCCTTCTCCAGGATCCGGATCGTCGACCAGGCGATGCCGCCGATTGCGGCGGCTCCCACGGCATCGAAAACGGCGGACAACAGGGCGCCCGCGCGCGGATAGCATTCGCGGAAGCCGGTGAAGAAGATTTCCGTGCGGGCGAGGCGGTCGGCGCGCACGGTGGTGGCGAGCTGCAGATAGACGATCATCACCAGCATCAGGGCGCCCAGTTCGGAGACGAGTGGCAGGGACGCACCCATGGTGTTGCGAGCGACCGCATCGGCGCAAATGACCAGCATCAGAACCCCGATCAGCAGCGTGCCCAACGCCGCCAGCGCATCGACGAGGAAGCCCCACGAGCGGCGCAGGATTGGAAGCCGGCGTTCCCCTTCGGAAACGCCGGCGTTTTCAGGATGTCCCGTCACGTTACCGGACCGCGATCAGAGATCGTTGTCCCAGGCACGCACGGGCGTCTCGCCTTTCTTGCGGAGCCCGGCCATGTAGGCCTTGAGGAAGTCGCGCGCCGGAATGTTCCGCTCTTCCAGGGAATCGGCCCATTCCTTGGCGAGATTGGGCATCGCGTTCACCCAGGCACCGCGGTCGCTTTGCGTCATCGGCGTCATTGTGACCGGCGGGTTCTGGTCGGCCCCGACCTCGAGCATCTTGTTGAGCGCGAATTCGTGGCGCTTCAGCAGGTCCTCGCCATGGGAGACCGTATAGTACTTGCCCGCCTCGATCATGGCGTTCTGCACTTCTTCTGGCAGACCGTCCCAGGTGTCCCGGTTGATGGCAACCGCACCGGAGTAGGCAACGCCCATGTCCACGCGGGTGATATAGGGCGCGACCTCGTAGACCTTGGTCGGCAGGATGCCGAGGGCAAGGGACAGCACCCCGTCCGACACACCGGTCTGGATGTCGGTGTAGAAGGTGGTGAGCGCCCCGTCGACCGCATTGGCCCCGGTGCCGCGCAGCCAGTTGCCGAGCACGCCGGGGGCGGACAGTTTCATGCCATTGAGCGCAGCGAAGCTGTCCAGAGGCTCCTTGGTATAGAGGTCATAGCCGTCGGTTCCCGTGAAGCCGAGCACCTTCAGATTGTGCTGTTCCCACTCGTTGCGGAAGGCATCGTTGGTCTCAAAAAGCTCTTCCATCACCGACAGCTGGACCGCCGGGTTGTTGGTGGAAAACGGCGCATAGCTGGACGCCTGGCTGAGCGGCAGCTTGGCCGCCTCCAGGAAGGAGAACACCCAGCCGATATCGGTGATGCCTTCTTCCACCGAGGTCAGCGTGGCGTTCGCCTTGTACAGCTGGCCGCCGAAGGCCTCGTTCCAGTCGATCTTGTAGTTGCCGGTCTTGGCCAGGATCTCGTCGGTCCGGGCCATGAAATGGGTCTTGATCATGCCGACCCACGGGATCGCGGTCGGATGGCTCGACGCCACGGTGAGATTGATCGTTTCCTGGGCCATGGCCGGCACGGATAGTGTCAGCATGCCCGCAGTCAGCAGTCCGAACAGGGTTTTCATTGGTTCCTCCCTCCCTCTGTTCACAGCAATTCGAATGTCTGGCTCGAGTAGTCGAGCCGGACGGTGACGCTGCCTTCGTTGATCATCCAGGGGCGGACCCGGAAGGTCCGGGCGCCGCTCCGGTGCATCGGATCGCGTTCAGCAATGGCAATGGCATCCGCGCGCGAGGCGGCGCGCACGACGACGAGACCTTCGCCCTCCCAGCGCTCCTCGTCGTCGGTCCACATGGGGCCGGCCGCAAATAGGGTGCCGTCTTTTTCAAGCTGGACCTGAAAGGCCAGGTGGTCGGCCATCTGTTCCAGAACCGGTCCGATGCCGTTCGCCGGCTCGGTGAAGATCGCGTAGAGCTGCTTCTGCAGCATCTCGCGGCTGGCTTCCATGACGTCCGGCACCGGCAGCGCCGTCAGTTCCCGATTCCCGGTCATTGTTCCCCCCTTTGTTTCACTGCGTTCGAGGCCCTCCCGCCTGAACGCTTATCCGGTCTTCTTCCGCCTCAGTTCCTCGCGGATTTCCGCGCCGTGCTCGTCGAGCACCGGCGGCGGTACGATGTCGAGATCCGGCTCGCTGTCGAACGAATAGGGCGCGCGCACGGTGGTGAACGGCCCCATCACCGGATGGTCTGCGTGAACGGCGATCTGCAGGTGCTTCGCCTGCGGGTCTTCCAGCGCCTCGTCGGAATCGTAGGCCGGTGAATGAGGCACTTCGGCCGCCAGCAGCCTGTCGCACCAGTTTGCACGGGTGTCGGTTTTGAAGACCGGCGTGAAATGGGCAATCAGGTCGTCCTGATGCTCAATCCGCTGCAGCCGCTCGCTGAAACGCGGATCGTCGTTGAGCTGTTCCTGCCCGGTCGCCTGCAAGAGGCCGTTCCAGAACTTCGCCGGAGAGGACAGGTGGATCGCAATCCATTTCCCGTCGCTGCACTCGAACGTGTAGGACTGGGAGACCACCGGACGCGACAGCGGTCCCATGACCTCTCCTTCCGAAAAATAGTGGGTGAAGCTGTCCAGGTTGAAGTGGCTCATGGCCTCCAGCATGGAGATGTCCAGCCGGCGGCCTTCGCCGGTCTGCGTGCGTTCCAGCAGGGCCGCGAGAATGCCGAGGGCGGCATATTGGCCCGTGACCGCATCGGCGATCGCCGGGCCGATCACCCGCGGGTTCACCGGCGGGGTCAGCAAGCGCAAATAGCCGCTGGCGGCCTGGGCGACCGTGTCATAGGCCGGACGGTCCTTCGACGGGCCGGTGCGGCCGAAGCCCGAAATCGCGCAATAGATGAGCCCCGGATTGACCTTGCGCAGATCCTCTTCCCCCGCGCCGAGTTTTTCGGCAACCCCCGGCCGGAAATTCTGGATGAAGACATCCGCGGAGGCGACCAGGTCATGCAGGACCTCAAGATCCTCCGGCTTCTTGGTGTCGAGCGCGATGGAGCGCTTGTTGCGGTTGTAGGTCTGAAAGTGCGGCGAATAGAGACCGCCCTTGAAGGCGCGGAACGGATCGCCTTCGCCCGGCCGCTCGACCTTGATGACATCGGCGCCGAGGTCGGCCAGATGCATACCGGCCGCCGGGCCGGTGATGTAGGTGCCCAGTTCGATCACACGGATGTTTCTGAGAATCTTGACCATGTCTCAGTCCCGCGCCGCCTTTGTTTCTTTTGTCTTTTTGGACGGCGGACCGTCATAGGTGATGGAGAGGTCGGCCTCGTTCGACATGATGAAACCGATCGAGCGTTGCGCCTCCTCGTAAAGATGCGCGGCCAAGCCCGCCGTGCGGGCCACCAGGGGAACCGCCTTCAATGCTTCGAGCGGCCAGCCGGCATCGAGAATGGTGGCCGGAATGGCGCCGGAGACGTTGATCGGCAGCGGCCGGTTGATGATGCCCGGCGCGTGTTTCGCCAAGAGGTAAAGGGTCTCCATGTAGATGCCCGAAATGCCGTTCTTTTCGGCATAGTCGAGCAGCCGGTTCGCGCGCGGGTCGCCGGCACTGTGCTGGGGATGGCCGAGGCCGGGTACCTTGCTGCGGGAGGCCTTGAGAGCGTGAAGGCTCTCGATCGCGGCGGTCTCGATGTCCTTGTCTTCGCTTTTGGCCCTGGCGATTACCTCGGCGAGATAGCGGCCGGCAACCTCTGAACTTCCGGCGACCACCGTTCCCATGCCGAGGAGGCCGGCGGACATCGCGCCCTGCCAGGCTTCCGGTGCCGCGGCGAGCGTCATGCGGGCCGCCTGCACGCTCGGCACAAGGCCGTGTTCGGCAATGGAGACAAGGCAGGCATTCATCATGCGGCGCTGCTTGTCCGTCGGCTTTTCGCCCAGAACCAGCAGCCAGAAATAGTCGGTGAAATCGATCTCACCGATCAGCTCGTCGACCAAGTCGTAGCCCCGCACAGTGATGCTATCCGCGTCCGATGTCGCGATAGCCGTGAAAGCCTGATCCTGCTTTCCGATACGCATGTCCGCTCCTTTTATTTTTCGGTATGCGAAAACTTTTACGCTTGTAGAAAATTATTGTCTGTTTTAGGGTTTCGTCAAGGGTGCAAAGCCGAATGCGACTCAACCGCAGCAAAAACAACGGCTTGGCAGACGTAGGGGAGGAGACGATGAAAGACGTGAACGAGTTCACGATCACCGAGGCGGTCAAGGCATCATTCAACACCGAGGACGGAAGCCGCATTCAGCTTCTGCTCAACAAGCTGATCGAGCACCTGCACGACTACACGCGCGAAGTGAACCTGACCCACGAGGAATGGATGGGCGTGCTCAACTTCCTCTATGACTGCGGCAAGATCTCAACGCCGGAACGGCACGAGTTCATTCTGTTGTCCGACGTGCTCGGCTTTTCCGCGCTGGTCGATATGATCAATACCCGCGGAGGGGCCACGGAAGGCTCCAACCTCGGCCCGTTCTACCTGGACAACGCACCGGACAAGCAGCTTGGCGACCACCTTGCCGACGGACGCGGCGGGGTCACGGTACTGGCCTACGGCAAGGTGACCGACACGCTGCGCAATCCGCTTGCCGGCGCAATCATCGACACCTGGCAGGCCGATTCCAGCGGTACCTATCCGATCCAGGAGGAGGGCCAGGACAAATACGATCTGCGCGGCAAGTTCGTCGCCAACGACAAGGGCGAGTATTACTACACCACCGTTCTGCCCAAGCCCTATACGGTACCCTATGACGGTCCGGTCGGCGATCTCCTGCGCGCGGGCAACCGCCACGCCTGGCGCGCGGCCCATCTGCACTACATCATCCGGGCCGCGGGCATGAACGCGATCACCACCGAAGTCTTCTTCGAAAACACCGAATATCTGGACAACGACGCGGTGTTCGGCGTACGCAGGTCGCTGATTGCCAAGCTGGAGCCGGTGAAGCCGACCGACACGTTCGACTTCGATTTGAAGATCAGACCTGACGCCAAGTTCAAGTTCGATTTCGTTCTCGCTCCGCAAGGCTGAGCGGGAACGGAAAGGAAGCCGACTTGGAAGAGACGACCCGACCACCGGAATTCGTGGAAGCGCTCGCAAAGGGCCTTGCCATCATCGAATGCTTCGACAGCGGCAATCCGGAAATGAGCCTCAGCGAGATCGCCCGCAGGACCGGCCTGACGCCGGCTGCGGCCCGGCGCAGCCTGATCACGCTGGTGGAGCTCGGATATGCCGGCCACGCAAACAAGCGGTTCTTCCTGCGCCCGAAGGTGATGGGTCTGGGCTCGGCGTTCTATTTTTCCGCTCGGATCGACGAAATGCTCCTGCCCGAGCTGCGCAACGTGGTCGAGGACTTCGGCGATGCCTCTTCCGTGGGAACGCTCGACGGCGAGGATGTCATCTATATCGCCCATTACTCGGTGCAGCGCGCCCGTCGTGCCACGGCCGTGGTCGGCGCGCGCTATCCCGCCCATGCCACGTCGCTCGGCCGGGTGCTTCTGGCGGGCCTGAGCGATGACGCGCTCTGCGCCTATTTCCACGATCTGCGGCCGAAAGCGCTCACCGGCAAGACGGTGACCGACAAGGATAAACTGCGCCGCGAGGTGGAGCTCGCGCGCGAACGGAACTACGCGACGACCGTCGACCAGCTCGACTACGGCATTACAGCGATCGCGGTGCCGATCCGCGGCAGCAACGGCCGAACCATCGCGGCCCTGAATTCCTCCGGCTACACCGGGCTGGTGACGCCGGAACAACTCGTAGCGGAACGCCTGCCGAAACTGCAGGCCGCCGCTTCGCGCATTGCCCACGCGATCGCGCGCTATCCGATGGCGGAATCGATTATCGGCAGCTGACCCGGCGACAGAATGTCTGTCACTCCCGTCGTCTGCTGCCGTGGTCACGCATGAAAGATCAGGGACGGACCAGGGAGGACTTCCAATGTGCAGACTTTGCGGGAGCGGCGCGCCGCTTTCTTCATGCCCGACGCGGCGCGACTATCTGGGCCTTGCGGGCACCGCCAGCGCGGAGGCCGCGGCAGCGACATTCAGCGGCTCCACGGCCGCCCAGGACGCCGCGGCGGCGACCCTGCCGAATGGCATCGGCGAAGCGGGCCGAAAGGTGCTGATCAAGGGCGGAGCGGTTCTTTCGGTTGATGACAGCGTCGGCAATTTTGCCGTCGGAGACGTCCTGATCGACGGCAACCTCATCGCTGAAGTCGGCGCCAACATCGACGCGCCGGACGCGGTCGTGATCGATGCATCCGGCAAAATCGTCATGCCCGGCTTCATCGACACCCACCACCACCAGTTCGAGACCGCGCTGCGCGGGGTTCTGGCCGACGCGATCCTGATCAACGACGGCCGCCCGGAAAGCGAATACAATTATTACGAAAAGATGCTGCAGACCTTCTCCATGGTCTACCGGCCGGAGGACGTCTACATCAACGAGCTGTTCGGCTCCATTGCCCAGCTCGACGACGGCGTCACCACGGTGATGGACGTCAGCCAGATCCATCATTCGCCGGAGCATTCGGACGCGGCGATCGAGGGCCTGCGCGACGCGGGCCGGCGTTCGGTCTTCGGCTATTTCGAGGGCTGGGGCGACAACGCGAAATATCCCGAAGACGCCCGGCGCATCAAGGCGGAGCATTTCGCCTCCGACGACCAGCTGATCACCATGGTCATGGGCGGCGAGATCTACCTGCCCGGCTACGAGAAGAGCTGGGACATCGGCCGCGAACTGGGTCTGCCGATCGCGCTCCACGTAGTCGGCACCTTCGGCATGCAGGAGACCTTCGACGCGCTGGGGGCCGCAGGCAAGTTCGGCCCGGACAACATCTTCATCCACATGACCGGCATGTCGGACACCGGCTGGAACTACGCAGCCGACGCGGGTGCGCATATCTCCCTGTCGGTGCCGATCGAAATGCACATGCGCCACGGTGCTCCACCGATCCAGAAGGCGATCGACCATGGGCTCCGCCCCTCGCTTTCCACTGACGTGGAATGCACCATGACGGCGGACGCCTTCACCCAGATGCGCAGCATGGTGACGCTGCAGCGGATGTTCGCCAATGAACTGGCTCTTGCCGGCCAGGACTATCCGACCCTGCTGACGGCCATGGATGCGATCCGGAGCGCCACCATCGAAGGCGCGCGCGGACTGAAACTGGAGAAGAAGACCGGCTCGCTGACCCCGGGCAAGGAAGCCGACATCATCCTGCTCGATGCAGAGGCCCTGAATGTGGCACCGCTCAACCACGTGCCCGGCGCCGTGGTCACGCTGATGGAGCGGACCAATGTCGACACCGTCTTCGTTGCGGGCAAGATCAGGAAATGGCGCGGGACGCTGATGGGCTTCGACCTCGCCCGCCTGCGCCGGGAACTGGAGGCAAGCCGCGACTACCTGTTCAAGGCAGCCGGTATCGAACAGGATCTGTTCCGGCATTAAGCCGATTGCCCTAAGGTGGCGGACCTTCGATTTCGCCTTAAAAGGCCGAGATCGTCGGAACGCCACCTCAGTGTACGGATTCCCAAAACGGGCCGGTTAGCGGCCGAAGACGCGGACGGTGGCGCGTCTCAGCTTGAGGCTCGTTTCCTCGTAGATGAATTTGACATAGGCGATATCGCGTTTCGGCCCCTTGAGATCGATCGCGCGCGTGCAGCGCCCCGCATTGATCCGCCTGGCAATTTTCACATCCTGACGGCCGCCGTTGGCGAAACGGACATCGACATCATAAAACCGCACCGGGTTGCGGAAGACGCAGATCTTGATCTGCTTGAAACGCTTTGGCCCGGAGGCATGAACCACGTCCCGGTCCACCCGGTCAGTCACGACCCTGGTGCCGATCAGGTCCCAGGCGAAAACCGGGCCGGGAATGGAAATCGCCAAAACGGCAGCGACAGACAACGCAATCGAATAAGTACGCATGCTGGACAATCCTTATCTCTCGCCCACTGTCTGAAGAGATAGGAGGCCGGAGATACCCCGGCATGCGACGTTTGTGCGATGGCCAATGTTTTTTCGTGTGTCGCGCCGGAGAGAAGTAATCGGCACCGTTCACCTGTTTCCACTTGCCACTTTCCGGCCGCCCTTCAACCAGCGCAACAACAGCAAGCTGGCGATTCCGGCAGGCACAAGAGCAGCCAACGCGATCAGCGCGATGATGAGCGGTGCGGCCCACAGGGTCTCGAAGTTGTTGAGCTTCACGTCGCCTTTCCGGCCCGGGTTGAACAGGATTTCATGGGCAGATCCGATCGGGAAATTCCAGTTGGGAGACGACAGGCCCGTACTTGCCTCGGTCATGGAGCCATCCGAGAATTGATATCGAAATACGGGGCTATAGGCCATCGTCTCCCCGTCCCAGGGCGTCCAATCCTCCCATTCATAGACCCGCACGACTTCTCCCGTCGTCCGTGTGGCCGTGGCATCGAGGTAAAGGCTCTGGAAGACCAGCCAGACCGTGGCGCAAAGGAACCCGATCGGCAGGAGGAAGATCAGAAACCACATGCGCCATGAGGCTTCCCGCTTGCCGTCACGCGTGCGCAACAGCCATTGGTTGGAGTTCATCGGGATGTAGACCAGCATGTCCCAGGCTCCTTGAGTTTATTCCGGCCGGAGCCGTTCAGCGGCGGCAAGCGTCCTGCCAACCCGGTGGAACAGCCAGCCACAAGACCCGAAAAAGGCCGCGAGCAGCCCGGAGACGAGCAGGCCCCAGAAGCTGCGGTCCGGGTCGATCCGGTTCAATTCGGGATCACCCGCCAGGTAGCGGACCGGAAACGTCTTGCCCTTGGCGAGGCCCCGGTAGAAACCTTCCGAAACCGGGCGCTCCTGCCGATAGTCCTGACCGTCGACCACAAAGCTGAAGGTCACAAAATAGTCCGTCCGCATTTCGGTCCGGACGGCGGTCCCGCCGGCGCCGTAGTAGCTGCGGCCCACGCGGTACGTCTTGTCGCGCAGGTCGACCACCGTTGCCTGACCGGTTGCGCCGGCAACCTTCAGCATGATTTCGCCTGCGCTCAGATAAACCAGCGCCAGACCGGCAAGCAGCGCTACGCCGTAGAGAGAAAACGCGAAAATACGCAGTATTTTGGCGGCGCCCGGCGCCGCCTTTCCGGTCGATCTGGTGGTTTCCGCCTCAGCCATTGGCTGCTGCCAGCGGATCGGGCCCCAAACGGTTTTTTGCCGGGCGTCTCTTTGAAGTAGCCGCGTTCAGCGACCCTCCACAACGAGACCGCCCTTACCAGAAATCCCAGCCGGAAAATGCGTCCGTCAGAACTTGAAAAGAGTGTCATAGCACTGTCCCGGATTTTATTCGGCCTGTGAAAATCCCGGCCGGTCGCAACCCACGCCTCCACGCGAACGATAGAGGATCCGGAACTGCCACACATCACACGAACGTCGCATGCGCCGCCGTTCCCTTTTGCCTAGCCTTCCCGACGGGCAGAAGGAAAAGGACTGTTTTTGGATGTCTCATTTCAGATTGAAAACATGCACCGGAGCCGCACTTTTTTACGCGGCGATCACCTTGTTGCCCATGCCCGCATCGGCCGTCGACCTGGGAGCCCTGGCGGACCGTTTCCAGGCGCTGGACATCAAGGTTCTGAACAAGCCCGCGACCGAATCTTCTCTGTCGACGCTCAAGTTCCTATCCGTCACAAGCACCGCGACCGATTTTTCCGACAGCGACCTCAATGCCGTCGTCGACCTGCCCAAGCTTCAAAGCCTGACAATTATCCAACAGCTTGACCTGACACCGTCGGGACTGGCTGCGATCGCCGCTTCATCGTCCCTGACCAACCTGTCTCTGACCAATCTTCAGATTACCGACCAAGCCATCGGCGCTATTGCCGCCATGGCCAATCTGAAATCCCTCACCCTGGCCAGAGTGAAAGGCATCACGCCGGAAGGGTTCAAGGCGCTCGCCACGTCGAAAAGCATCGAGCAGCTCACCCTGACAAGCATGTCGGTCGGCGATGCCGGACTGGAGGCGATTTCGGGCATGAGCCAGCTGGAACGCCTCAACATCGCGCGGACCAAGGGTGTGACCCCCAAAGGCGTTGCGTTGCTGGCCGGCCTGCCGCGCTTGCGCGACTTCGAAGCGAGCAATATCTATATCGACGACGAGGCGCTGAAGGCCTTTGAAAACCATCCCGCTCTCAGCCGTTTGAACCTGAACAATGTGGACACCATCACCGACGCGGGTATCGGGCACATCGCGACCATTCCGGGCCTGAGCGAGCTCTTCCTGAACGATACGATCATTACCGGCACCTCGTTCGAGGCGCTGTCGGCCGCCCCCCATCTGAAAAGACTGTACATGCAGCGGACAAACCTCAGCGATGAAACGGCCGGCGATATCGGCAAGCTTGCCCAGCTTGAAGAACTGAACCTGAATGAAAACCACGTCGGCGATCCGACCGCCGCGGAAGCGGCGAAGATCATCAGCCTGACCAACTTGTCCATGGCCGGCACGGACGTTGCCGACAAGGGGCTGAAAGCCTTCGCCGAGCACGGCTCGCTGGCTTTCCTGACCCTGTCCAAAACAACGGTCTCGGACGCCGGGATCGCCGCACTTGCGGGCAAAAATCTCAAAAGCGTCAATATCGACGAGACCGCCATTACGGATGCCGCCCTCAAGCATCTGGCCGGGCTTGAAAGCGTCACGGCCATCAATGTGCGCAAGACCGGCGTCACCGCCGAAGGGGTCGAGGAAGCAAAGAAGATCCGCGGCGATGGCAACCGTCTGAACATCTACAAATAAACGCCCCGTCCCCGATCGAAGGAACAGCCCCATGTCCGCCCGGTTTACGGAGACGACGTCCCGATCCTGGTTCAGCCGCATTACCGGTGCCTTCGGCGGCATCGTGACCGGCTTTCTCCTCGTTATCGTCGCCTGCGGCGCCCTTTTCTGGAACGAGGGCCGTGCTGTGAAACTCGAGCGCACGCTCACCGAGGGCGCGGGGGCCGTCGTGTCGGTCGATGCCGCCCGTCCGGACAGCGCCAACGATGGCCGGCTCGTTCACATCAGCGGACCGGTCAGGGTCGGCGCGCCGCCGGCCGATCCCCTGTTCAGCGGCCTGGCGCTGCCGATTAATACGATCCGGCTCGTGCGCCATGTCGAAATGTACCAGTGGAAAGAGGAGAGCAAGCGCGAAACGAGAAACAAGATCGGCGGCGGCACGCAAAAGGTGACCACCTACAGCTATTCCAGGGACTGGTCTTCCGGCCCCATCGACAGTTCCAACTTCAGGAAACCGGAAGAACACGAAAATCCCGATCTCGCTGTCTCTCAAAACAGTGCGACTTCCAAAAGCGCAGCCGTCGGTGCGTTCCAGTTCCCTGGACGCATCCTGGCGGGAGTGGGAACGGCGGAAACCCTGCCGGCGAACGAGATCCCTCTTGCCGGGCTGGAACAATTTCTCGGCGACAGTTTTAAAGTCCAGACGTCGGCCGGCAAGATCTATGTTGGCGCCAACCCGGCGGCTCCCGCGATCGGCGATTTGAAAATAACCCTGACCGCCTCTGTGGTTGATGAGGCCAGCGTCGTCGGCATGCAGCAGGACGACCGGCTCATTCCCTACAATGCCTCCAACGGAAACGAGATATTCCTCACGGCTGCCGGCAACAAGACTGCGGCGGACATGTTCGAAACCGTCAAGTCGGCGAATGTCACCAAGACATGGATCATACGCGGGGTCGGGACGCTCGCGATCCTGATCGGCTTCCGGTTGATGTTCTCCATTGTCGGTGTTCTCGGTGATGTCATTCCGGCCATCGGCGACGTGTTCCGCTTCGCCACCGGTCTCGCCTCCCTGGCCTTGACCTTTGTCCTCGCACCGCTGGTGATGAGCATCGCGTGGATCGTCTACCGGCCCGTTCTCGGGCTAACCATCCTGCTTGCCGGGCTACTGATCTCCGCAGCGTTCCTGTACATCGGCAAGTCGCGGGTCTCGGCACGAAACACAAGCACCAGCACCTCATCGCCGGCCTCTCCCGTTTAGGTCTGATTTTTCCGGCAATGACTTCACTCACCAAGGGAGCGGTTCCTGCCTTTGCCGGCGCGAAGCAGATGATCCGGTCCAATCAGGCCGGAAACGCATAATTGCCCAACTTCGGCGGGACCACCCACCTGGTTCCGCCGACTTTTTCCATTCTGTTGGCGTCTGCTTTCTGCAACCAAACCCGCACTCAACTGACGCGCCTCCTCACCGGATTCCAATCAAATTTCCCTTTTTCCAATCGATCGAAAGGTATTGCCGCATACGACATTTGTGTGATGGCCCCGTCTTGCCTAAGAATAAAACGGTATGATGTCAGTCGAGCCACCGGCAAAAATCGCTGCGTCGGCCCCCTTTTATCCGCGCGGGAGTGCGTCTCTTGCAGTTCGAAAAGAAACGCCAGATTGTCGATCTCGCCCATCAATCCGTTTCGGATCCGGCCAAGATCGAGCGTTTCATCAAGGAACTCTCTACGATCTACGACACGTCCCAGACCCGGTCTGCGCTTCCAGGAAGCCAAGACGGGGAAAAGGAAAAGGCTCTCGATCTTGCCGAGGCCGAGCTTCATTTCGAGCAGGCAGCGAACGCATTCACGCGCCTGTGGCGCCACAATGACTTACCCGCTCCCAGCCTGCGCGGCGAAGGCGACTTCGTTCTTCTCGACCGCAACGGAGCGATCCTCTCTGTCCATACGGAAAATGATCGAATTGCACCTTTCACAGCGGGGCAAAACGTTTTTTCCGCACCTATGGATCCGGAAGGCGAACACCTCCTCAAAGACGGTTTGAAGCAGATCTTCGGACCTCAGCCGGAAACCGTCTTCTGCATCGTTCCGTTCTACCAAGCTGACAATCAACGGACCTTGTGGGCTCTGTCTCCGGCGGTTACCGGTGAAAACGACAAGGCCGCACGGCTCAGCCGGATCGACTTCGACTGGTCCCGGGCGGCCGGCGAGGCGATAACGGAGGCCTTTGGCCTGTCGAAATCGGAACAGGAAATCCTGAAAACGCTGGTGAGCGGCCTAAGCCTGACCGAGCTGGCGACGAAACGTCAGAGATCCATCGAGACCGTGCGGACCCAGGCCAAGTCGCTTCTGACGAAGACCGGCGTCAGTTCTCAGCTCGACCTCGTGCGCCTCTTCGCCGCGATCACCCTGGTCACACCCGAACTGGCGACCCCTGTCCGCGGGAAGCCGGATGAGGGCGCCCCGCCCGGGAGCCTCACCCTGACCTTGCCGGACAATCGGCAAATGCAGGTGGAAATATACGGTCCGCCGGCCGGGCGCCCCGTGGTTTTCCTGCATAACATGTTTTCCGGCACGATCATGCCGCCGGTCGTTCTCGAAAGCCTGCACCGGCACGGGATCAGGCTGATCTGCCCCTGGCGGGCCGGCTTTGCCAAGTCGACCGCACATCCGGAAAAACCGGCCTCACCGGAACAGGCCTTCGCATCGGACCTTGCGTACCTGCTCGATGTGCTTGGTATCGGAAAAACGGTCGTCGTCGGCCACATGTCTTCGGCCATCTATGCAGCCGCGGCCGCCGCCCTGCTGCCGGACCGGTTTCAGAATGCCGCGGCCATTTCCGGTTTTCCGCCGTTCCTGGCCCGCAAGCACATAGACCATCTGCCGGCGTGGCCTCGGCTTTTTGCCTATACCGCGCGTTATTTTCCCAAAGCCCTGTCGCTTCTCGTCCGCGGCACATTCGGCCTTCTGGTGGAAAACCGGATCGAGGTCCTGTTCAACAACCTGTTTGCCGGAGCCTCGGAGGATACGGAGCTGATTTCCACCGCCGCCAACCGGGACCTTTTTCTGAATGATTTCCGCAGGGCCTTCGAACAAGGAACCGCGGCTTATGAAATCGACGCGGCGCTGGCGGCGTCCGACTGGTCCGACTGGCTGACAAGGCTCGCGCCGCGGAAGATGATGTTCATCCACGGCGTTCATGATCCTGTGACACCGCTCGATCTAGTCATCGAAATAGCCGACTTGAGGCCGGAAATCGACCTGATCCCGATTGAGGGAGCCGGTCAGCTCGCTCTCTACCAGGCCTCGGACCGGATCGTCGGCCTGCTGGCCGAACTTTGTGAATGAGAAACCGACGCGGTCGTTTTTCCGCAATCCGGCTGCCAACGCCTCAATTTTCAGCAATCAGCAAGAAATACCCCATGTGGGGTAGGCGCCATTCTCCATACCTGCCTATTGTGACAGGTGTCGGGGCCTGGATGATGCTAAAAGATGAAACACGACACTGCCTTGGACATAGTCGGAGAAATCTACGACGCGGCCCTTGAGGCCGATCAGTGGCCTGAACTCCTGACGAAGATTGCCGCATTTTGTGGCGGAGCCAACGCCGCCCTTGTGACTGTCGATCCCGATATCAACTATTCTTCGGTGCTCACGCCCGGCGCCAACCCGGACTCGCTTGTCGCCTATAACCGGCATTGGTGGCGGCACGACCCCCTTTCCGTGCTCGCAGCGAAAACGCCTTCCGGCCGGTTTATCTCGGTCGCCGACATCGATCGCGATACCTATTTTTCCAGCGCGTTCTACAATGAATTCCGGCGGTTTACCGGCTACGGAAACTACGGCGTGACCGTCCCACTCTTTCGGGAGCGGAACGCCTTCAGCACATTTGTCCTGCAGACCTCGCCTAAGAAGGATGAATTCGAGGCGCAAACATTGCAGAAGACCAGGTTGATGGTTCCCCATATCGAACGCGCCGTCTCCATTGCACGCAAACTCCATCGCCTGGACCTCCAGCGCTCTCTGATCGATTGCAGCCTCCGGTCGGACCATGCGGGACTGATTCTGGTCGACGCCAAACAACGGTGCCTGTATCTGGACGATGAAGCGGAGGATCTGCTCGCGAGCGAAACCGGGATCGTCGTGAAGAACGGCGCCGTTCAATTGCGAAACGCCAAGACCGATATCCGTCTCAAGTCCGCCATACAGTCCTGCGCCCGGATCGAGCCGCACAGGCCTTGCGGCAAACCCATTCAGGTTCAGCGTGGCCACGTACAGTCTGAGCTTACGATTGACGTTCTGCCGTATCGCTTAAATACCAGCAATCCGCATGGAGCACCTGCCGCCGCCATGCTTCTGATCCGGGATCCGGACCGAGGCAAGGTCGCGGATGTAGAGGATCTAAGGGCTCGTTTCGACCTGACGCCGGCGGAAGCCGCCCTTGCCCTTGAGATGCTCAAGGGCGACGGCCGTGCCGCCGCAGCTGCACGGTGCGGTATCTCCATCAATACGGCCAGGACCCATCTGATGCGCATCTTCGAAAAGACCGGCGTCAAGCGTCAGGCGGAGCTGATCCGTGTGTTGATGGACAGTTAAAAGCCGGTATTCAGCTCTTCCGTACCCAACGCAAAAAGCCTTTTTCGGTGCATTATTTATTTGTTTTCGTGGTCAGGATTTGTTGTTTTTTTGTCCTGTTGGTGTCGGCCTTTGGCCTCCTTGAGGTGCCTTGGTCAGTTTAAAATGTGTATCCGTTACCCAACAAAAAACCCGGCACGAGGCCGGGTTGTTTTATTTGGTTGCGGGAGGGCGCACCCATCATAACTTGCGCCCGGACGGCCGACCCATGGGGCAGGCCGATGTTGGCGAAGTTGCTAAGCAAGTAAAGGTGGTTGCGGGGACATGCACGGATCTTCACTTGCTGTTTCGCTCAGCAGCGTAGCCGCTGGCTTCGGGCAAAATGCTGCCCTTGAACAACGGAGAAGCGTAGGCGCCAAGCGGGCACCAGTTGGCGCTTACCGAGGATCGGGACTTCGCAGCAAACAAAAGACGACGAATGTCAGTCGTCGTCCGGCTGTCTGCACCCTTCAAGCCAGACATCGCCCAGCCCTTTGGGTTCGCACACGCCCTGCACTAAACGCTCAATCCTACCGGCACGCTCATCGAGGACAGTGTCGTTTTCCTCAAGTTTGAATGAACCCGGCGCGATAAGAACGGCTACTAGCCGAATGAACTCTGCGTTGCTCAATTCAATGGGCGATCGCCCGTAAATCGCAGAGCTGGCATTGTGAAAGCCCGTTATCCATCCGTCCGGCCCCTCACCCATCTCTAATGTGTCGAGCCAGAGAGCAAGGATCTGGTTCTTGGAGAGCCGAGCTTCCAGACCCATCGCATATCCTGTCTGTCGAATCTTGCCTATTCCCGGTCGGAACTTCTTAAATGCGAGGCGTTTGGAAGCCGACTGCGTGATCGTTGTCGCTCCTGCGCCAGCCGTCGAGAAATCAACTCCGGCGTGATCGGCGAAGTTCGGATCTTCCACCTGTAACAATATCGCCAGATGCTCTGCGCCGAGCGAGGCTCCTCCTCTCCCATGCGCAATCAACTCATCTGCACGATGACGCAGTTGCGGAGCATCCGACAGTGCATCCCAGTATCCTTTTCCACCATATATAAAAGCCCCAATGATCATCAGGCTCAAGAAAAGACCTGCAAATATCAAAACTCGTCTCATGCAATCTCTCAGTATGATGCATTTGGGCAGGGCGGAAGTCACGGAGCATTGAACTGCTGCAGAAACTAGGCGTCCTCAATCACAAATGCCGATGAAGGCGGCTATTCCTGGCACTCGCCGCAAAGCTATGGATGCCGAATTATGTCAACAGCGCCTGATAAAGGCATCCTTGTCAGTCCTGTTTCCAAACGTTGCATATACCATTCCGGGTGTATGAAGGCATAAGCGCAGGATGTTTAGAGAGGCCTGGTTGACACCAGTAGACCGCCAAGGCTGAGCGCCGCCGACGTGCCTCAAGTAAAGGAGCTGGCCGTCATGCCGGATGCCATCGTCAGGATCAGACTGAGGTTCGTGGCTCAATCTCCTGAGCGTCCGCTGACGTTAGGTCGCGACCGGAGGCGGCGGGGCGCAGCGCTCCAAACGGCCAGCCACCCGAAAAGTCGATGATCGCACCGGTGAGAAACCGTGTCCTGACGCTTGCGAGAAAGGCGACGACTTCGCCGATCTCATCCTGACGGGCCAACCGCCCGACGGGAACGCTCTGACGAACGTGCGCCCGCCCGACCTCAGTCCTCTCGAAAATCGCCTTGGGGTAATAGGTCTCGCTATGGAGAAAATTCGGCGCCACGGCGTTCACAACGATCCCGTCACCGGCGAGATCCACCGCCAGAGAGCGCACCAGCGCATTCGCTGCCGCGCGCGCCGCGTCGGGAAACGCCCCGCCGGAGAGCGGCAATCGCGTGCGGTTCGAGGTAATCAACACCACGTTGGCGCGAGGGGCTTGACGCAGTAGCGGCAGCGCGGCCTGAACCAGTTTGAATGGCGCCTCGACCAGATATCGGAAATTGGCTTGCAGATCTTCCGCATCCGCATCCTCGGGCAGACAGCCCGGCGCAGGAAAATGGTCGTTGCTGATGACAGCATCCAGCCGACCCTCCCGCGCCGAGATGTCCGAAATGATCTTCTTTGGGTCGATCGTCGCAACGAGCGACACCGCATCCCGGCCCGCTTGGAACCTCTCGCCGATGACAGGGTCTACAAAACCCGCATCCTGGGCGACCACTCGGTATCCAGCGTCCAATAAGCCCATCACGGCGCCCGGACCAGCAAAGTCCAGGGCATTCCTCACAAGCGCCAACGGACAATCAGACGGCATACCAGCCCCCTGATATCGACCCGATAGGCGGCGCACAAACCGGATGACTAGTGGCCAAGCGAGGTACCTCCTCTCCCAAGCGCAATCAACTCATCTGCCCGATGACGTAATTGCGGAGCATCCGACAGAGCATCCCAGTATCCTCTTCCACCAAATAGAACAGCCCCAATGATCAGCAGGCTCAAAAAGAGACCTGCAACCTTTAGAAATCGTCTCATTCAATCCCTCAATTTGATTCATTTGGGTGGGGTGGAAGCCACAGAGCATTGTACTTCTGCATAATTGCTGATGACATCAACTGCCTGGCCGGAAGGCAACCTGCTCAGGCCATAGGCGTGGAGACAAACTCCGGCAAGGCCTCGGCACGGACGGCGTAAGCTGCCCAGGCAGGAAAACGCTTACCCTCGACCACGTCCGGCACCATGCTTTGCATGAAGCTCCAGACAACAGCCATCGTAATGACAACCTGTGACCGGCCCTCAACATCCCCCGGGAGTCCGGCAACGACCTCCTCCTCAAGGGTTGAGCAGGCTGACAGAAGCTGCCTCTTCACCCTGTCGATCCAAGGTTGATGCTGCTTTTCTTCCGGTCTCAGATTATGTTCATAGATGATCTGGACTGCCTTTTCACAGGCAATCAGTGCCATACCCAACAGACGAGATGCATTGGCATGGGCTTCCAGATCTTCCGGCATGAGATGTTTGACAGAAGACGCAAGCCGTTCGACATGATCGAGAATGAGAGTTGAATCCATGAGAACAAGCCCCTCATCCGTTACCAGGGTTGGAGCTTTTACCGCGGGATTGATTGCCGCAAAAGTCTCAAAATCGCTGAAGACCGAGAGAGGCTCATGCGTGAACGGCACTCCCAGAACCTTTAATGAGATTGCGACACGGCGGACGTATGGGGAATCGAGCATGCCTATCAGGCGCATTTTCAACACTCCTAAATGTGATAAACCAAGCCGGTTTCTCTACTTCAGTCGGGGCAAGAAGGCACGGATGCGAAAACACATCCACCTATCCCAAATGCTCGCCGCACCATCACCTCCATTGCCTGCGGCAAACGGGTGCTAACGCACAGGGTTCTCGCAGAAGCATCCGGGCAGCAGCGTTGACGTCGACTCTAGCGATACCCTATACTTTTGAAGAACGAATATTTTTGAAGCCTGATTTCTGGAATCGTGAAGTGAATCCTGTTTTTGATATCGATGCCCTGCGTGCGGTGGTGGTCGGAATAGACTTGCGCAGTTTCGCGCGGGCTGCGGTGGAACTCGGACGATCACAGTCGGCCATCAGCATGCAACTCAAAAAGCTCGAGCAGCAAGCCGGCACGCAGCTTTTCGTGCGCAAGGGCAGAGGCCTGGTGCCGACCGAAGCCGGCGAAGCTCTGGCCACCTACGCCCGACAGATCATCGCGCTCAACGATGAAGCCGCGCGCGCACTGGGTGCCGCCGTGACCTCGGAAACCGTACGCTTGGGTCTGCCGCAAGATTTCTTCGACGATGTGATGCCTGCCACACTCTCGTCGTTCGCGGCCGAACACCCCAAGGCTCATGTGGAAGTCCGCGCCGGTCCAAACCACACTCTGGGTGAGGAAATCCGCGCTGGACGCCTTGATGGCGCAATTGTCTTCTTCCCCCAAGGGGCCGGTGGCGAGGGAGAGCTTCTTTTTGAATTGCCGATGAATTGGCTTGCGCACAAATCCTTGGCCGACACCACGGTGCAGAGCCGGGTTCCGCTGGTGATGTTCGATCATCCCTGTCTGTTCCGGCAGGCAACGCTTGCCACACTCGACCAGGCGGACAGACGCTGGCGGATGGCGGTGACGACACCAAGTCTGCCGGGTATATGGGGTGCGTTGCGTTCGAAGTTGGGGATCGCGGTGCGAACTGGGCACGGTGTGCCCGACGACATCGTTTGTGCCAACGATGGTCTCGGACTGCCGAGCCTCCCGGCGATCGAACTGAGGCTGCTCAGATCACAAAACGCGACGCCCGCGGCGCATGATCTGTGCGAGGCGCTGCGCAAGGAAACGATCGACCGGGTTGCTCCGCATTGAAATGCGCGGTCCGGTGAGCTTGGTGCAGCGTCATCGGATTGCCTCTGCTATTACCCGCACTACCGAGGGGTGCCCCGCCAAGGGGCTGAGATACTGTTGGCCGAACGGCAGCACAGTGACCCTTTGAACCTGATCCGGATCATGCCGGCGAAGGGACAGGTCTAAACGCCTCACGCCTTTGCCGGCCTCACTTGAGAGGCCACCATGACTACAACACCACAGCACATTTCCAAGACTCTGCCAATCGCCGCCACGATTGCTGCCGTCTTCCACGAAGAACGGATTCTTCTGGTGCGCCGGGCCAATCCGCCGGATGCCGGTAGATGGGGTTTTCCGGGCGGCAAGATCGAAGCCGGCGAACCGATAGAAACTGCCGCCGTCCGGGAACTCTTCGAGGAAACCGGAATCCGTGGGCAAGCGCACCGCGTCTTCACGGCGGTCGACGCCTTCGATCGCGACGAAAACGGCCGGCTTCGCCGACATTTCGTCCTGATCGCGGTCCTCTGCGACTGGATTGCCGGGGATCCCGTCGCAGGCGACGACGCCCTCGAGGCGCAATGGTTTCGTCTCGATGAACTGGACGATACCCGTCTCGCCCTCAGTCTCGATGTCGCCAATGTTGCCCGTCTGGCGGCCGACATCGCTAAGCAAAAGGACGGTCAATCATGATCGCCAATATCCTGACCATTGCCGGCACCGACCCGTCCGGCGGCGCCGGGATACAGGCTGACATCAAGACGTTCTCGGCACTTGGAACCTATGCCACTTCGGCGATCACCGCGGTGGTTGCGCAGAATACGCAAGGTGTCCGCTCCTACGTCGCCCTGGAACCGGCATTCGTCGCCGATCAGATCGACGCCGTGCTTGACGATGTGCGGATCGACGCGGTCAAGATCGGCATGATCGCCAATGCCCGGATCGCCGAAACGGTTGCGGATCGTCTACGTCACCATGCGGCGCGCAACATCGTGCTCGACCCGGTCATGGTGGCCAAGAGCGGGCACGCCCTGCTCGATGAGGATGCGATCACCGCAGTGCGCGAGTTGCTTGTCCCGCTTGCGACGTTGATCACCCCCAACCTGCCGGAAGCTGCCGTGCTGCTGGAGCGCGAGGACGATTGGACGATCGAGGCAATGCGCATGGCGCTGCCTGATCTACTCGCTTTAGGTCCCGAATGGGTGCTTCTGAAGGGCGGGCACCTGCAGGATAGCGGCGAGAGTAATGATCTCCTGCACGATCCCAGAGGCACCGTCACCTTTGCCGCCCCACGCATCGCGACCCGCAACGATCACGGCACTGGCTGCACGCTGTCCTCTGCCATCGCCGCGCTGCTGCCGTCACGCGGTATGCAAGACAGTGTGCGCGAGGCCAAAGCATTCCTCCATGGCGCCCTGGCGGCAAGCGATGCACTCGACGTCGGACACGGTCACGGCCCAGTGCATCATTTTTACCGTCTGTGGCCGTCTGCCTGATACCGCACTGAGGAACCGGTCATGCAACATCGCATATCCGTCGGCACGCTAGTTCTTAATGAGAACAGGCTTCTGCTCGCCCGACACTACAGCCCCGGCCGCTACGATTTCTGGGCGCCCCCTGGTGGTGGCGTGGAGGGCGACGAGGAACTCCAGACTGCAGCTGAGCGTGAGACCTTCGAGGAAACCGGAATATGCGCTCAGGCGTTGCGGATCGCCTATATCGACGAGTTGATCGATAGCGACGGACGGATGGTAAAATTCTGGTTTTTCTCGCATTACCTGTCGGGCGAGATCAACGTGCATTCCAATCCGGCGGCAGAAGAGCGGATTACCGAGGCGGGTTGGTTCAGGCAGGAGGAGTTGCCTGCGGGGCATGTCTTTCCGGCAGCTCTGCGGGATGACTTCTGGTGTCATTCATTCAGCGGATTTCCCGCACCGATCAAGTTGCCGCTACTGAAATCCATATTCTAGGCCACGCCTTCGACAGCAAAGCCCGCGCCAGATGTGTTGATTATCGTGCCGGGCGCGCGGGTGCAATTGTCTTGAGATCCTGCCTGACCATCATGTTTACGCGAAAAATGTCAGCCTGGAGCCCAGACTCACCGATGCTGCGCTTTGCTCAAATGGCAGCTTCTGCGTCAATTAGATCGTGAAGTAATACGCGCTCAGCACGAGGCCGACAATGATGACCACCATGCGCAGCGCGCCGGCAGGAATGCGCCTCGCTAAACGTGCCCCTCCGTAGCCCCCAATGAGCGCCCCGAACAGAACTGCGATGGTCTGAAGCCAGGCAACAGCGCCCGCCAAAGCGAACACCAGCACCGAGATTGTCGTGATAATCGTTGCGAGCCAGTTCTTTTGGGCGTTGGCCATCTGCACATCACGGATGCCGATAATCGTCAGAGCCGCCATCAGCAAAACACCCAGACCAGCTCCAAAGTAGCCACCATAAACGGCAAACAGAAATTCGACACCGCTCGTCATCCAGCGGGATTGAGACTGCAACCGCGCAGAAATGGACGCGAGTGCGGGACCAAATGCGAACAGCAAGGTTGCTGCAAGAAGGAGCCACGGCACCAATCCTTCAAATGCAACGGCTCCCGTCTGAAGGAGTAGACCTGCTCCAAGCAGCCCACCGAGGGCGACGATAGCACTCCGAAGCAGCAATGGTCGCCCCGCCACTCTGAGCTCATCCCGATAAGCCGGAACGGCGGCAGCATGACCCGGATAAATCGCAACGGCATTCGACGCGTTGGCTGTCAACGGATCAAGGCCCGAAGCGATCAAGGCCGGAAAGGTGAAAAATGTCCCGCCGCCCGCGATGGCGTTTACGCCACCGCCGACAATGCCCGCGAAGAATAGAAAGAAGAGGATCAAAGGGTCCAAAGGAATACCACGCCCAAATAGTTGCTTGTCGCCAGAAGCCTAGGGACTGATGAATGGGCTGTATTGTATGTTTGTGATCCGAAAAGATCAGCCTTTAGCGTAGCGCCCCGGTGACGTGCCATAGCTTGCTTTGAACTGACGTCCCAGATGTGCCTGGTCCGTGAAGCCAAGGTCAACTGCCACGGAAGCGATACTCTCTCCCTCAGCAATCCTTCGCCGTGCCTGACTGAGTTGCGCTGCCTTCATGTGGGCATAAGGCGAAATACCTGCTTCTCTTTGGTAACGCCTGATCTGCCCTTCCCGGCTCTCGGGCCAATCCGATGTATCTGCAGCGGCAAAGGAGAATGGCTCGATGCGCGAGTCTTCCCAAATAGGTATCGCGTCAGAAATGAGATCGAGAAGGGCATAGCAGTGTTGACCCAAGCACGCTTCAACCTTTTCACCTATCCAAGAAGGAAGGCTCTCAATTCGCAAGAGGCGGGCGGCTGAGTTCGAAAGCCCATCTGGTTCAACATATGCATTGAAGCCCGCCCATGCCCCTTCACGTGCCACATGAACTACACCGGCTGGAATGATCAACGCGCATGATGCTTCGATACAGACGGTCGCGGTTCCAAGAGTGACTTGGCGCGACCCCTCGGTGAGCAGCATCACTTGCACTACATCGTGCAAATGCGGCTTGAGCCGCGTGCCCGGAACACCGTCCGGAACACCAAACTCAACATCGTCGCTGCGAAAATAGGTCCACATACTGGTAGATTAGCAGGAAAGTTGAAGCGCGCTAAAGCGGCCATTTGTGAGGACGCAGCAAAATTGCGCGTTGTCCCGCACAGCCGACATTTCTGACGCGGATTACCGAGGCGGGTTGGTTCAGGCAGGAGGAGCTGCCTGTGAGGCATGTCTTTCCGGCGGCTCTGCAGGATGACTTCTGGTGTCATTCATTCAGCGGATTTCACGCACCGATCAAGTTGCCGCTACTGAAATCCATATTCTAGGCCGCGCCTTCGACAGCAAAGTCCATACCAGATGTGTTGATTATCGCGCCGGGGCGCGGGTGCAATTGTCTTGAGATCCTGCCTGACCATCATGTTTACGCGAAAAATGTCAGCCTGGAGCACAGACTCACCGATGCTGCGCATTTGATGAATGTTGGCTTGCGCCGCAAATTTAAGCGATCGCTGGAAGCCTTTGCCGAGGGGACGCCAAGAGAAGGTTGCAAGAATGGCGACGCCAGTTGCGGCGACGATGAACGGCACAGTCAAAGCCGTCTCTCGCTCGGAGAAACCGCTCGCCAAATTCACAATCACTCCGGATGCGACCAGACCGAGGGGCATCATGCCCCAAGCGAATAGGCGATAGACAGAGTTGACCCTGCCTCTGATCTCGTCTGGCACGACGCGCTGGCGATAAGAGATCGAGAGCGTGTTCCAGACAATGCCGCTGAGGTAGAAGAGAAACAGCCGAGCCAGTCTTCCAGCTCATCGAAGATAGGTTTGGCGTGTGCTTGCCTGACGGCGGTGCGCTCCGGCGGCGGTTTTCCGCGTGCCCGCTTTTCGATTTCGTAGAGCTTGGCGATCCGCTGGATGGTCTCAGCGGCAATCGCTGATCCCTGGGAGGCGTGCTCATCGACTAACTTGCGCAGGATATGGGCCATACAGGCCGGCTCGCTTGCCGCTGTCGACCTCAGCTTTCTTCAGCCATTCATGCAGCGTCGCTGGAGCGCAGCCGATCTTGGCTGCGATAGAAGAAACTGCGGCCCACCGGGACGGATGTTCGGCTTCATGCTCCAGCACCATCCGGATGGCACGTTCGCGGACTTCAGCTGAAAACTTGTTTGTCGTCTTGCTCATATCGGCTCCACTTTCTCAGAAGTTGGAGCCTCCGGCAAACCCGGGGCGATTCAGTCCGCTATGAGCCCGGTACAGTCTAGTGCTGCGCAATGCGTGAACGTCCGCTATCCTGAATACTCAGGCAAGCGATTCGTACGTTACGGTTGCCGTTGGGGCGAAACAAAATCACTCACTTCTGCGAAACACTGCTCAGGTGCTTCGAGATGTGGCCAATGTCCCGCATCGGCGATTTCAATCAGTTTAGAATCCTCTCCAACAGCATTGAGCGCGCTTCGAAACGCGGCTTTGCGAACGTTAGGTTCATCCTCGCCATACACGATCAATGCAGGTATGCGCGTGGGCGCAGTTGAATTGTTCGAGCTCTGTGCAGTCTTCCTAAGTCGGTAATACTCAATCGCAGCTCTTGAGCGCTCCGGAGGTCTCAAGGCGTCGCGCACTCTGGTCAGGTGGGATGTAGGTACGTCCCAATTTGGACTCCATAGCCGGTAGAGCCGCTTGATTTCTCGGAAATCCCCACGACGAAACCACCAACCTGACAGGGCACCGAGGCCGAGGTAAATGTTATGAGGGCGTGCCCATCGCTCTCGCCAACCGCTTGGTGCAACGGCTAGTGGCGCAATCGCAAAGGTCACGATCCGGCTCACCCGCTCTGGGTACATTGCAGCAATGGCGTAAGCCGTTGACGCACCCCAGTCATGGCCGATGATCACCGCCTTTTCACATTGAAGATGATCTAACAGCTCCAGTACGTCCAGAGCGAGACGATCTATCGAATAGGCCCCTGTTTCAGAGACGTCAGACGGTACGTAGCCCCGCATCGCCAAAGCGACAAACGTATAGCCCTCTGCAACCAGCCTCGATGCCATTTGATCCCATGTCCGAAACGTATCGGGAAAGCCATGTAAGGCGATGACGAGTGGTCCGCTTCCGTTGCAGGTATAGCGGAGAGTCAGCGCATCCGAGGATCGAAACTCTAACAAGCTCATGGGGTTCAAGATATACTGCGAATGAGGCAAACAACCGACTTTTTCAACACTATCTCCACATAGCCGACATTTCAGACAATGCGCGCCTTGCAGACTTCTGCGAGGGCATCAAGCTTTTCACAAGCCATCTACGCCTCGACACACCTGGTAACGGGTTTGCTCCGACAGGCACTGATTTCAGTTGCGAGTGCTCGCGCTGCCGTTTCCGGGTCCGGCTGACCGCAAATGGCCGAAACCACGGCAACACCCCGCGCTCCCGCTGACAATGCGGGCGCAACGTGCCGAGCCTTGAGCCCACCGATGGCGACGGCCGGGATGGGGCTGGCGGCAATAAGCGCTGCGAGACCGTCGAATCCCACTGGCAACTTGTGATCAAGCTTGCTTGGCGTGGCAAAAACAGGGCCTGCACCGATATAGTCCGCCAATGCGGGGTCCGCCCCGGCGGCCAATTCGGGAGTCTCGACGGAAAGACCAAGGATCGCCTTTCGGCCGATCCGGGCGCGCGCCTCGGCCACAGACATGTCGCCCTGCCCGATATGGAGACCATCCGCACCGATGGCGACAGTGGCCGCCACATCGTCATTGACGATCAGTTTCGCGTTCGTGCCGGCGAGTGCATCCTGCAGGGCACGGCCAATCTCGATCAGGCGTTGGGTGTCGGCCTGCTTGTCGCGCAATTGCACCATCGTGGCCCCGCCCGCCACCGCACGGCGGGCGGTTTCGATCATCCCGATCCCGGCGCAAAGGCCGGGATCCAGCACGAGATAGACAGAAAGGTCGAAGTCCTTCATGCGGCGGCCTCCTCCACACGGTGAATCTCCGCTTCGCCATCGAGCATATCCGGCGTCACCGCATGAAGCGCGTCGAGGAACCTCGGTGCAAAGCTTCCCGGTCCCTCTGCACCCTTGTGCGCCAGGCTGCCCGCCACGGCGAAATGGGCGAGTGCCGCGACGACAGCATAGAACGCATCATCGGCCACCGCTGCATAAGCTCCGCACAGGCAGGTCAACGAGCAGCCAAGGGCTGTGTTCAACGGCATCCATGGCGATCCGCCAGTGATCCGCACCGAACGGGTGCCGTCGGTGACGAAGTCCACGGCACCCGTGACCGCGACGACGCTGCCGCTTTGCCTTGCCAAACGGCGCGTGCCGTCCTCAGCGGCGTCAACCGGGTCGCGTCCGTCAACGCCCTGGCCCCGGCTGACCTCGCCGGCCAGCGACAGGATCTCCGATGCGTTGCCGCGAATGATCGTCGGGCGCAGGGCGACAAGTTCCGCCGAGACCCGGCGGCGAAAGCCGGTCGCCTGACAGGCCACCGGGTCGAACACCCAGGCCCGCCCCGCCGCTCCGGCCCCGGCGATGGCGGCACGCATGCCGTCGACGAAGCGCGGCGAAAGCGTGCCTATATTGATAGTCAGTGCCCCCGCGATCCGCGCGAACTCGTCCGCTTCCTCGGGGTCGGACACCATCGCGGGGCTTGCGCCAGCAGCCAGCAGCACATTGGCTGCAATATTCATAGCGACGTAGTTGGTAATGCACTGAACCAGCGGCAAGTCTCTCCTGAGCGCGGCCAGAAGGGTTCCGGGTGTCTCGTTCATATTGCGTCCTCCAGCGGCAGATAGAGATCACCACCTTCGCGGAATTTTTCGGCCATCGCCGCCATGCCCTCCTTCTGGGCCTCGGCCCGGATGTCATGGGAAATACGCATCGAGCAGAATTTCGGCCCGCACATGGAGCAAAAATGCGCCACCTTGTGCGCCTCCTTGGGCAGCGTCTCGTCATGCATCGAGCGCGCGGTTTCGGGATCGAGTGAAAGGTTGAACTGGTCCTCCCAGCGGAATTCGAACCGCGCGCGGCTGAGCGCGTCGTCACGGAGCCGCGCCGTCGGATGCCCTTTGGCAAGATCGGCGGCATGTGCTGCGATCTTGTAAGTGATGACCCCGGTCTTCACATCGTCGCGGTCCGGCAGGCCGAGATGCTCCTTGGGCGTCACGTAGCAGAGCATCGCCGTACCGAACCAGCCGATCATCGCCGCGCCTATGCCGGACGTGATGTGGTCGTAGCCGGGCGCGATGTCGGTTGTCAGCGGTCCGAGCGTATAGAACGGCGCCTCGCCGCAGACTTCGAGCTGTTTGTCCATGTTGGCCTTGATCTTGTGCATCGGCACGTGACCCGGCCCCTCGATCATCACCTGACAGTCCTTCGCCCAGGCGATCTGCGTCAGTTCCCCGAGCGTTTCCAATTCAGCAAACTGCGCCTGGTCATTGGCATCTGCGATGGAACCTGGGCGCAGGCCGTCGCCCAGCGAAAAGGACACGTCATAGGCGCGGGCGATGTCGCAGATCTCATCAAAATGCTCGTAGAGGAAGCTCTCCTTGTGGTGGTGTAGGCACCACTTGGCCATGATCGAACCGCCGCGGCTGACGATTCCGGTCACCCGATCCACCGTCATCGGGATCATGTGCAGCCTCAAGCCCGCATGAATGGTGAAATAGTCGACGCCCTGCTCGGCCTGCTCGATCAACGTGTCGCGATAGACCTCCCAGGAGAGCTCCTCGGCGATGCCGCCAACCTTCTCCAGCGCCTGGTAGAGCGGCACCGTGCCGATGGGCACGGGTGCGTTGCGGATGATCCAGTCGCGAATATTGTGGATGTTGCGGCCGGTCGAGAGGTCCATCACCGTATCGGCGCCCCAGCGGATGGCCCAAACCATCTTTTCCACCTCCTCGGCCATTGAGGACGTCACCGCCGAATTACCGATATTGGCATTGATTTTGACGAGGAAATTGCGCCCAATCGCCATCGGCTCGACCTCGGGATGGTTGATGTTGGCCGGGATGATCGCCCTGCCCTTCGCCACCTCGTCGCGGACGAATTCCGGGGTGATGAAATCGGGGATCTCCGCGCCGAAGGCTTCGCCGTCACGGATCTGCGCCTGCTTTGCCGCCTGCCGACCAAGATTTTCGCGGATAGCGACGAACTCCATCTCCGGTGTCACGATCCCCGCGCGGGCATAGGCCATCTGGGTGACGGCGCGGCCACTCTTCGCGCGCCGCGGTTGGTGTCGCACCGGAAACTCCGGCGTCAGGCGCTCCCCCTGGGCAAAGCCGTTATCCTCAGGCTTCACATGGCGGCCTGCATAGGATTCCGTATCGCCCCGAGCGGCGATCCAGCCCTCGCGCGGCCGCGGCAGACCGCGCTCGATGGCGATTTCGGCTTCGGGATCCGTATAAGGACCCGAGCTGTCATAGACGGTCACGGGTGGTTCGCCCGCCGTGGGGTGCAGGTCGATCTCGCGCATGGGAACGCGGATCTCGGGGTGGAGAAGGCCTGCCTGCCAGACGCGGCACGAGGCGGGCAACGGTCCCGTGGTAACGATTGGGGAAAGGTCTTTCATCGGTCGGAGCCTCCGGTGCTCGAAGCGTTGGAGACCCAGTTCGCCGCAATGAATGGAGAATAGCCGCGTGAAACACGCCGTAGAAGTCTCGGCCAAAGCCGCGCAGCCCGAACACCATCCCTACGCCAGTATGAACTGGATCAGGTTCATCGGGTCACTGCGCTGCGCGGACCTGGCGGACCGGCTATCAGAATCTCAGCCCCTTGACGGGACCCCCCGGGTGAATGCGTAAACACTGCGACCCGATCAGGCCTTTGTCAACCGCTGGAAAGAGGTAAATAATATACCCGTTTTCTTGAACTGATACTCAAATAATATTCATTTTTCTAAATAATAAGGGGCGTGTAGACTCGCGATAGCGACAATCGGAATTGCGAACATGCCTCCAGATTCACCAATTGGTTTCATCGGTCTTGGCACGATGGGCACGCCTATGGCCCTGAACCTCGTGCGGGCCGAAACGCCGCTCGTCGTTTGGAACCGCACAAGGAATCGATGCGCGCCTCTGGAAAAGGCAGGCGCGACGATTGCCTCTGACGCTGAGGAGCTGTTCGCGAGATGCGAAACGGTCATCCTTATGCTGGAGAACGACACGGCGACGGATGCCGTGCTCGATCGCCTAGGTCCGGAATTCACCTCCCGCGTCGCCGGCCACACCATCGTCTCCATGGGCACAGTATCGGCTGACTATTCGAAGCATCTGGCCGGTGACATCCGCTCCGCAGGGGGGCGCTACGTCGAAGCACCGGTCTCGGGCTCGCGCCAGCCGGCAGAAGCCGGGCAACTGATCGGCATGCTAGCCGGTGCCCCCCGGGATCGCGCACGTCTACGGGCGATCCTCGCACCGGTCTGCAAAGAAATCTTTGACTGCGGCCCGGTGCCCGCCGCCCTCCAGATGAAACTCGCGATCAACACCTTCCTGATCACGATGGTCACGGGGTTAGCCGAGGCTTCCCATTTCGCTGAGCGACATGACCTCGACATGAGTCGCTTCACTGATATTCTGAATGCGGGCCCTATGGCAAGCGACGTCTCCCGGGTCAAAATTGGAAAGCTCGCGCAGCACGACTTCAGCCGCCAAGCGGGGATATCAGACGTGCTCAAGAACAACCGTCTCGTGGTAGAGGCCGCCCGTGATGCCGGTATCGCGTCCCCCCTGATGGATGCCTGCCTGTCCCTCTACAGAGAGACCGAAGACCTTGGGTTTGCGGAAGACGACATGATATCGGTTCTCCGCGCGATCGAGGCCCGCGCCCCGGCCCCTTGATCACGCGCCCGCGATGGCGTCTTCTGTCACAGTACCGCCCCCCTTGGAAGGAGCCCACCCTCTTGCTGATTGTCCATCTCTCCGACCTGCACCTCAGAGTCGCCGGCCAGCTTTATCAGGGGCTGGTGGATTCGAACGCACTCTTCGATCTCGCCCTAGACACGCTTCTGGACCTGACCCCGGCACCCGACCTGGTGATCATCGGCGGCGATCTGGTCGACGAGGGCACCGAGGCAGAGTACGCGACGGTGAGAAAGGCGCTGGCCCGACTGCCTAAGCCCGTCCTGGCGATCCCCGGCAACCATGACGACCGGGAGAACTTCCGCCGATGTCTGGGGGAACGGCTGCTGTCCCTACCCCGGACGGGCCCGCTGCATCAGGATACGGGTCACCGCTGGCCAGTGCGGGTAATCGCCCTCGACGTCACGGTTCCGGGCGCGCATCACGGAGAGATCACCGACGAGACGCTGGACTGGCTGGGCGCACGTCTGCGCGAAGCGCCCGGCCATCCGACCCTGCTGCTGATGCATCAGCCGCCGGTCGAGAGCGGCATGGGCTTCATCGACGCCTATCGGTGCGAGGGCGGCGACCGCCTCGCCCGGCTGCTCACCGGCTTCGACAATATCGAACGCGTTCTCTGCGGACATATCCACCGGCCGATGCAGGCCCGGTTTGGCGGCAGCCTGCTGATGACCGCGCCCAGCACCGCCACCTCCATCGCGCTGCGCCTTGAGCGGGAGGCCGAGCCCGCATCGTTCTTGGAACCCCCGGCGTTTCTGCTGCATCACCTCCGGCCGGGGCAGGCACTGACCAGCCATTGGGTGCCGGTGGGCCGGTTTCCCGGCCCGCTCCCCTTCTTCTGAGTTGCCGTCCCGAAGTTGCGCTGGGGCCGGACATTTCTCCGCCAGCCTCGATCTGGACCTGCAACGATGCGCGGACATCCTGAAAGCGGGGCCCATAGCCAGCGACGTAGCCCTAGCGAAGATCAACAAGCTGACCCGACGCGGCGTCCTGCGTCAGGCGGGAATCTCGGACGTGTTGAAAATGCCCGTCTCATGACCCAGGTTGCCCGGTCACAAGCATTGCCCATCCCCTGATGCAGGCCTGCGAGGCGTCTTTTGCCGGGACCGAGGCCCAGCCTGTCATGGCGAAGCGTCCTGAGGCGTGATAACCGGCCCCACGATCGCCTGATCGAACGCCGCACACACCGCCGCGACCTCTTGCGGATCATGCGGCACGCTCAAGTCCGACAGCGCCTTGAAGAAGCGTTCGTGGTGGGCGGGTGTGGAGACGAGCGTCATCCTGGCCGGGCTTGCGCCAAGAGCTGAGAAGCCATGCGTGACACCTTGCGCGACATAGACATGCTGGCCAGGCTCGACCGTTATTCTGTCTTCGCCGACCAGAAACAGAAAAGCACCTTCGGCCACGTGAAAGACTTTCTCTTCATGGAAGGAGATATGCGCCGGCGCGCCCGTCCCCGGTGCAACCGTCATGTCCATGACGGTGAAAGGGGCCTTGTCGCCGCCCAACAGGACATCGGCATCGATGCCTGAAAAGCTCGCCCTGCTTATGGGGGACAACGCGCCGCTGACAAGTGACTTGGCTTCAACATCGGGGGTCATGGACAATCTCCTTGTTTCCTTTTCCCCAAGACTAGACGATAGCCATTATCCAGATTAGTAGTCATATTATGCCAACTATGGACATTATTCTGCACAATGATCAAACTTGATCCATTGCTGACGTTCATCGAGGTCGTTCGCGCCGGAAGCTTCTCGTCCGCGGCCAAACGCCTCGCAATGCCCCGTTCGACAGTCAGTCTACACGTCAGAAACCTGGAGGCGTCTCTTGGGACACGCCTTCTCAAGCGTTCGACCCGATCCCTTTCATTGACGGATGAGGGCCGGCAACTGTTCGATCAGGCCGGAGATGGGCTGACCGTTCTGACATCTGCCTTGGAAGCGGTTCGCCACAAGCCCGGAACGCTGAGCGGGTTGATCCGATTGACAGCCCCTGCTGATTTTCCGACGGAGTTCCTTGCCGCGGCGGTGACGCAATTCCAGGACCTCCATCCGGCTGTTCGCTTTGAGATCATGCTGACAAATGCCGCATTGGACCTGATCGGCGACAACGTGGATATCGCAATCCGAATCGGGGAGCGTGGCGGCTCTGAGCGTGTGGAGAGACGCCTGCAGGATATCGCCTGGCAATTTTGCGCCGGTGCCGAATGGATTCAAGGCAAGGGCGAGCCCGATGCTGTCGCGGACATCCGGAATTTCATTTCTCCGATGCCGGGGTTGCGGTCGTTTCTGGAACAGAGCGTCCTCGGTGGTATGAAACTGCCCGATGGCGTCATTACCGTGGACAACCATCTCCTGTCCCGCGACCTTGTTCTGAAAGGTTCCGGCATAGCCTTGCTTCCGAAGGGTATGTTGGACAAGGCCATCACCGAAGGACGGGTCGTGACCGTACTCGACCACGCCATCCAGGCCACGACCCGCTTGAATCTCACATTCCCGAGCCGGGCCGATATGGTGCCACGCGTCCGGGCATTCGCCGAGTACTTGCTCCGCCCTCGGACGGTCGGATCGGTCTGATTTCACAATGGCCTCTGTCCCCGGGAGCCGACATCAAAGACCGGTCTTTGCGACTATAGCCGACAGGGACCTTCCTTCGGACCAATGTGCAGCGTGCCAACCCGAAGCTAGGGCGGTCGTTAGATTGGCGTGGGTATCGTCCAACAAAAGCAACTGATCTGGCGGAAAGCCCGAGAGCGCGCCGGCCTTCTCGAAGAAGCTTCTATCCGGTTTTCGGCATCCCAGCGCTGCCGAATAAAAGATATCATCGCAGTGATTTCTCAGGCCGAGCACGTCAAGTAGGTACTTCGCCCGAATGTGTTCTTGATTGGTTGCCAGAAACACCATTCTCCCGGACTTGCGCTGCTGGTCGACTTCTCTAAGAAGGCGCAAATTCAGCCGCGCATCGTTCGAGAACCAGTAAGCAACAAATTCATCACAGGAGAGATGCGGCGCTATCTTTGCCAAGATGGGCTCTAGATGATCGATCAAGTCTGCCTGACCAATGACAATGTCGCCCCAGTAGGGCGCAAAGAACTCTCTTTGCAGAATCTCCACCGAGACACCGAGGTCATGTTCGATGGTTGATGCCCAAGGCTTCCCGTCCGAAGGGCGCCCACAAATCAAGACGCCATCCACATCAATCATTAAGCCGTTGATCATATCATATTACTTCTGTTTTCTCAGTTGCCGATATGGAATAACCAGCTATAGCCGATTGGCGCCTAACGACTGCGTCAGGCTCGGCAGCGTGTAGAGCAACGGGTCGGCAAGGTGACAAATCTCGTAGCGCGTCGCTGAGTGGTCCGCGCACTCACCATCCGTGACCAGAACCCTCACCGTCCGCCAGGACCGAGTGTCCACCCCCCACCGTAGCCGCCACGGTGCCTTGGGCCGAAGATACGTCGCGGCACCAGGCCGCCTCGCTCGCCAGCGCTGCCGTCAGATCGGCATCCACCGGAATGTCGCACTCTTTCGTCGAGAGAAACTTCGGAGCCGTACCGGTGCCGCGCCGGGCCTCTATTGCGACGTAGGTCCGTATTGACGGACGACCGAACGACCGGGTCACGACGTCGAAGCCACCATCGCACAGAAACTTGCGAAAGGCGTCCTCCTGACGCCAGAGATAGAGGGAGGAATACTCGTTAGCGACGGCCCCGAGGCAGCCTATCTCCCGGACCAGGAAGGCCTTGAAATACAGTTCCGGCACGGCCGACCAACGTCCACCGCGTTCATTCGCCCGGGAGCGTATAAGACTCATGTCGTAGTGGGCGGGCAGGCGGTGAGCGTAGTGGGCGATCATCATGACATGGTCTTTTGTATCGGGTGAGGCTTCAGCGGCATTGCGTTGTGGTGAAGCTGAGCAACCGCATAAAATCCGCTTTCCAACGTTCTTGGCGTCAATTTTTTAGATCGCCTAAACTTCACGAAAACGAAACTCGTATTTCAATTATATTTGTTATTAGAAAGTGTAAGACGCTGCTAGCTTCGACGTCAACCCGTTGAGCGGATCAATGACGAGATTCAAGAAGGTGGCGCGAGATGACCACGAAAGTAACGACAATCAGCAGTGACCATCGTGGCGGCTTTATTATCGTGCTTGCCGGTAGCGTCGTGCTCGCCTTGGCTTTCGGCGTGCGCTCGGTCTTCGGCGGCATTGTCCAGCCCCTTTCAAGCGACCTGTTCGGCGGCAGTATCGAAGTCTTCTCGCTTTCGATCGCAATTCAAAACCTGGTCTGGGGCCTCGCGCAGCCGGGCTTCGGGATCATCGCCGACAAGTTCGGCGACCGGCGCGCCTTGTGGCTCGGATTTGGCTGCTATGTCGCCGGCATGCTGATCTGCATTGTCGGCACCACGCCGTTGGCCCAGCATGTCGGCGCTGGCGTCCTTGTCGGCATGGGGATTTCAGGGACCGCGTTCGGAGTTGTCCTGGCGGTGGTCGGACGGGCGGCTCCGGAAGACAAACGGAGCCGCTATCTCGGCATCACATCAGCCATGGGGTCGACCGGGCAAGTCATCCTGCCGCTTCTGGTATCCTGGTTGATCGAATGGCTCGACTGGCGGATGACACTGTTGATCGTCACCTTTGCGCTCGCCCCCATGGCGCTGTGCATTCCTTTTCTTCGCGCGAATGTGAGGAATTTGAGCCAAACGACAGCAAGTGCGGAGAGCATTTCAATCACGCGGACAGTCAGAAAGGCATTCGGGCACTCGAGCTATACGCTGCTCAGCGCCGGGTTCTTCGTCTGCGGCTTTCATCTCGCTTTCATCACGGCGCATCTTCCGAATTACGTCCAGAATTTCTGTGTCTCGACAGCGTCCGCGGCGGAGCTGCGCGCGCTGGGCCTTCAGGCGCTTGCGCTGGCCGGTTTTGCCAACATCTTCGGCACTCTCTTCGCGTCGTATCTGGGAACCAGATTTCCGAAACCCTATGTGCTTGCCGCAATATACGCGCTGCGGGCGCTCGCGATCCTGATCTTCATTTCCCTACCGGTGACACCGGCTTCGGTCATGATCTTCGCGCTCATCATGGGCGCGCTCTGGCTGTCGACCGTGCCGCTGACAAGCGCGTTGGTCTTGACGATGTTCGGTCCGCGCGCGATGGGAACCCTGTTTGGCTTCGTGTTCCTGAGCCACCAGCTCGGCGGGTTCGCCGGGGTGTGGCTCGGAGGCGTATTCTTCGATCACTACGCCAGTTACGATCAGGTCTGGTATCTGGCGATCGTCCTCGGTGCACTCTCGGCCTTCGCGCATCTTCTCGTTCAGGAGCGTGCGGCTCCCCGCACCGGTTTGGCCTATGGCGAATGAACTTCTTCTTCTTTGGCTTGCAGCGTTTCCGCTCATGGGAAGTCCCGGGCCGGCTACCATGAGCCTGGCCGGCCTCGGCACAGCCTTCGGTTTCCGCCCCAGCCTCAGCTACCTTGTTGGTATCATCACGGGAACGACCATCGTTCTGCTTATGATCGCGACAGGCGTTACCGCCCTTGTCCTTGCTCAGCCGATCCTTCTCACGGCGCTGACGATCCTCGCCGGGATCTACATTCTCTATCTCGCCTGGAAAATCGCTTCAGCGCCCGTCGGCCCGCTCGCTCCGCGCTCGGAGCATGCGCCGGCATTTGTGCCAGGCTTCAGTCTGGCTATTGCGAATCCGAAGGCCTTTGCTGCGATCGGCGCAGTCTATGCGGGTCACACCCTCGCCGCGGATAACCTCACGGCCGATGCCGTCTACAAACTGGCTGCGCTCGTGCTCGTTATTGTGATCGTCAACACGGCATGGCTCGCCTTTGGCGCTACCTTTTCAAGAATTCTGAAGAATCCGGTTGCTGGACGGGCGGCGAACATCCTCTTCGCCACCATGCTGGTGGCGTCAGTTGGTTTGGCGCTGATCGCAGCATAGAGCCGAATAGAAATTCCAAACTCACAAAATTCCATGGACACAGAATTTGACGGTGGAGCATTTAGAACGATCAAAAAAGCAAAACCGCGCTGCAGTTGAAGTTCGTCATCTGCGATATTGCATAGCTGCCTCGGATCACGGCAGTTTTCGCAAAGCGGCGGCGGCGCTCGGCGTTCAGATGTCAACGATCAGCCGTGCCATTCGTGATTTGGAAGACCGCCTTGGTGCGTCCCTGTTCCAACGTCACGTTGGCGGAGTCGATCTGACATATGCCGGGGAACAGTTCCTCCACCGGGCCCGCATCGCATTGGAGCAAATCAACGGTGGTATCAGGGATGTCAACGCCGTCGGACGCGCCGAAATCGGGCGGATTAGAGTAGGTATATTTTCTTCACTTGCCGGCGGATTTCTCTCGGACTTGTTACGCACTTATGACCGCGATCACCCCAAAGTCCGAATCGATCTCTCCGACGGCAATGCGGCGGACCAAGTTGCGGCGATCCGGGGAATGAGGCTGGATGTAGCCTTTTTGGCGGGGACAGAAAATTGGCCTGATTGCGAAATCGATAACCTGTGGTCGGAACAGGTTTTCGCGGTTCTTCCGGCGGGAAGTGCATTAGCCGACAAACAATGCCTGGAATGGAGCGACCTGGCCGAGGAGACCTTTATCGTCGGCGAGACAGCACCCGGTCCTTATGTTCACAACTACCTCGTGCAACGGATCGCCAATCTCGGTATTCACCCAGACATCCAGCCGCAACGGGTCGGCCGAGACAATCTCCTGTCCCTCGTAGCAGTAGGCCGCGGACTGACGATCACCAGCGAAGCGACCACGGTCGCGCGCATTCCTGGCGTCGTCTTTAGGCCGATAGCCGGAGAGGTCCTCTCCTTCAGCGCCGTCTGGTCGCCCAAGAACGACAACCCCGCATTCCGCCGCTTTCTCAGCAGAGCACGAACAATATCAGCTTGCTGGCGTTCTGGCGAACGCGCTCTTGTCCCGTCGTGGTGAGCCTATGAATATTCGACGAGACAACAAGGTGCGAAAGCGTACGGTCAGCTGGTCCTGTGGTGGGGCCGACCATGATATCAAGAGCAGAGATCTGGTCGCGTTCTTTGATACTGAAACACCGACTGTGCTGGTTCGCATCGCCGTAGCGCGTAGGTGGGTCTCGATGGGAGCTCTCACGCCGAAAGCTGGCGAGACTTACGCAAACGGGAAAAAGCTCGATCTGTGGCCATGAAGCGCTGAAGCATTGGAGCGATCAGTTTCGCTGGTTCAGGTGCTACCTGACCCGTTTCCCGCGCCAAGACTTCCGCGTAGGCAAGTAAGTCTCGATGCGTGTCCGCAGGGAGTTCGACAGTCACCTTCACCGGCTTGTCGTCTGGTATGGCAGATAATTTGAGTTTCGTCATCGCTCAGGTTCCGTACGGTTCCAAAATCAAATCGCGGGTGACAATAACCCGGACTGGAAACCCGGGTCGGATCGTCAGCGTCGGAGCGACTTGCAACTGGCGCTGGACGATCTGCTGGCCGGCATCGTTGATCGTGTCCTGTGCACCATTGCGGATCGCCTGGATCAGGCGCTCATCATCATCCATCGTCAGTTCGGCACCGACCGAAAGCAGCGTGGAGAGCCCGGCTGCCTTGGCGAGATCCCACCAATGGTGGTCGACCCCATCCTCAAGACCGGCATAGCCCTGCGTGTCGGCGCCCGGCTGGCGCTCGAGGACGATGGAACGGCCGTTGGGGAAGATCAGCCGGTTCCAAACCAGGAGCACACGCCGATCGCCGAAACCTACATCACTACTGTACTCGCCGATGATGCGCGTACCCTGCGGAACTAGGAGCGTGTTTCCCGTTGGACTGTCGTAGATATGCTGGGTGACCTGTGCCGTAATCTGGCCAGGGAGATCGGAGCGGATGCCAGTGATGAGCGCAGCCGGAATGACGGACCCGGCCTGCAGCACATAGGGCGATGCCGGCGCCATCATACGGTCGGGCGCCACGGTGCGCCGGTCCACGGAACCGTTGAGGAAGCCGAGATCGCTGTTTTGCGCTGCGCCCGGATGGTTGCCGAGATTCAGCCCGGCGATCGATGGTGCCGGCGTCTCTCGCGCCGCGCCCTGCGCGGTCTGGAAGAAGACCCGACTGGTGCGCGCGGCCTCTTCCTCGGCCATGCGCCGCTGCTCCTCCGGATCGACGGCCGGCGCATTGATGGTCGGCGGCGGGACGGGTTGGCCGCGTTGCTGAGCGTCGAGGATCGGACGGCCGAGATCGCCGGGCAGTGGTGGACCGAGCACCGGACCGGTGTAGTCGCTAGGCAACTCATTCAATCCATCCGCGGTGTTGCGGTGCTCGGTCGAGTAAAGCTCGCCGCTGCCCGCGCCATTTTCGGGCGTCTGGAGCGCATAGATCAAAGCAGCACCGACACCGAGGGCGGCGACGAGACCGAGGCCAGCCAGGACACGCCGCGAAAGCCGAGTCACGCGCGGCGGATTTCCCCGCAACCGCATTGGTTCGGCGGTATCGTCCGGCGTCGCTTCGAGTGGGACGCCATCTTCCCTGCTGCCGTCGACATCGCTCATGATCCTGGCCTCCCGTCGGTTCGCACGATCCTGACGATCTGCTGGCGGTCGCCACTGCCGAGGCGCAGCTCAGCGGCCGCGAAGATGCGGTCTACTATCAGGATGTTGCGGTAGATGCGGCTGTTGACGATTTCCGGCTCGCCATCCGAGCCGAGCACGAAGAGCGGCGGCATCTCGCCCTGCACGATCCCGGCGGGGAAGACGATGTAAACACGCCTGCCGTCGTCGAAGACCGAGACCGGCCGCCAGGGCGGGCTGTCGCCTTGCAGCCCGTAGCGGTAATGGCGCACCGAGGCCGCCGGGATCACCGGCGTGGACGGCGCCGCGCCCTGCGATGCGGGCGGCTGCGGATAGGCCCAGGCGACGGCGGGCATATAGGGATCGTCGCGAGACCGCAGTTCGATCATGTAGGTCCGGCGATCGGTGGTGATCACCAGGTTGGTCATGATGTCGGGGCGTGTCGGTTTGACGAGGATATGGACGCGCCGGGATGTCCCCGAACCGCTCTCCGTGTCTCCGATGATCCAGCGGGCGGTGTCGCCGGCCGCGATCGGACCGGCCCCGGTCAGCGTCTCGCCCGGCTCGAGCGCGATGTCAGTGATCTGCCCGGGCGCGGAATAGACTTGGTAGAGCGCGCCCTCGCTCCAAGGGTAGATCTGGATCGCGTTGTAGTAGCCTTCCTGCCGGGGCTCGACACGTGCCGCCGCGTTGGCGTTGTCGACCCGGTCCGCCGGTGTGGTCGCGGCCGAGCCGCCCCGTGCAACTGTCCAGGCCGGCGGCGTATGGAGCGGCTGCGGCGATCCGTCGGTCGTCGGTCTCTCGACCCTCGGCAGCGGTGGCACGCTGTCGTCGTAGCTGATCTCCGGCGGACGATAGGTGGCGCATCCGGCGAGCGCCGATGCGGAAATCAGCACAAGCGGCAAAGCAGCTTTACGGAAAACCGGGAACGCAGGTTTGCAGGTGATCGTGCTCACTGCCCCATCTCCCGCGACCAGTTGATGGCGTTGACGAAGATGCCGAGCGGATTGGCGCGCAGCCTCTCGGCGTCATGCGGCGGCTGGATGACGATGGTCAGGATCGCGGTCCATCGCTCCGTCGTGGAGAGCTGGCCGTTCTCGTAGTGCCGCTCCGTCCAGGCCACGCGGAAGGAATTGGGCGAGGCGCGAATGACGCTGGAGACCTCGACGGCGATCTGCTGATGCCCGACCCGTGTGAATGGATCGTTGGCGCGGGCATAGTCGTTGAGCGCCAACGCGCCGCGATCGGTGGTGAATTCGTACGCGCGCAGCCAGTTCTGGCGCACGATGATCGCGTCGGCGGGGATCGCGCGCACCTGCTCGATGAAGCGCGCGAGGTGGAAGGCGATCTGCGGATCGCTCGGCTCAAAGCTGGCGTCGGCAGGGCCGACAGCATGGGCCTCGCCGAGATTGTCGACCTCGACGACCCAGGGCACGACCGAGCCGGTCGTGGATTGCCAGACCAGGGCAGTTGCGAAGACGCCGGACAGGATCAGGCAGCCAAAGGCCATCAGACGCCAATTGCGCGCCTGCACGCGGGCCGAGCCGATGCGGTCGTCCCAGACCTGCGCCGCGCGCTGATACGGCGTCTCGGGCTCAGGGGACTTGCCGTAATGGATGGTGGATCTTTTGAATAAGCTCATGAGCGATTCCCCTCGGAGAGATTGACAGAACTGGCGCCGCCATGGCTGTCGCCGGACCGCACGGCGTGCGCGGCGGCCTGGACACCGTGGGAGAACCGTTGCGAGCGCTTCATGCGCTTGGCCCAATCAGGTGGACCGTCTTCTGTGGTGAAAGAGGAAGCGGCGGTGCTCGCAGCGCTGGTGGCATCGCCCAACCTTCCGCCGGTCGTCTCGAAGGCTGCTCGCCCGCCTGCCTGGAAACTCTGTTTCATGCTGCTGGCGGCATTGACCCCAGCGCGCCGCAATGGGGACACGGCAGCGCGTGCGCCGGTGCTCGCCACGGCGCCAAGTCCGGAGGCGACGCCGGCCGCACCGGACTGACCGGCGGAGCCGAGGCTGTATGCAGTTGCCGCCCCACCCGCCGCAGCGGCACCACCGCGCGCAGCGGCCGCGGTGCCGGAGAGCGCCATGCCGGCCCCTCTGGCGGCGAGACCGGCAGCGCCTGCACCTGCGAGTGCCGCGCCGCCCACGGCAAGGCCAGTGCCGACGGCCGCGCCTGCACCGAGTTGCGGTCCGCCTGAGACGAGGCCGTTGGCGATCCCCGGTCCGAAGATGCCGAGGCCGAGTAGCGAAAGGGCCGCGAGCACCACGGCCATGGCTTCGTCGATCGTGGGCGTGACACCGCCGAAGCCGGCGGTGAACTGCGAGAACAAGGTCGAGCCGATGCCGATGACCACGGCGAGGACCAGCACCTTGATGCCCGACGAGATCACGTTGCCGAGCACCCGCTCGGCCATGAAGGCGGTCTTGCCGAAGAGGCCGAAGGGAATGAGGACGAAGCCGGCAAGTGTCGTCAGCTTGAACTCGATCAGGGTGATGAAAAAGCTGGATGGACAGGATGAAGAAGGCGAGCAGGACGAGCGCCCAGGCAAAGAGCAGGCACGCGATCTGGATGAAGTTCTCGAAGAAGGCGACCCAGCCCATCAGGTCCGAAATGGATTCGAGCAGCGGCCGCGCCGCATCGAGCCCGGTCTGGGCGACACGGCCTGGCCGCATCAGATCGGCTGCGGTGAAGCCGGTGCCCGAGGCCATCAGACCGAGGCCGGCGAAACTCTCGAAGACGATGCGGGCGAGATTGTTCCAGTTGCCGATGATATAGGCGAAGACGCCAACGAAGAGGGTCTTCTTGACGAGCCGTGCGATGATGTCGTCGTCGGCGCCCCCAGGACCAGAACAGCGCCGCCAGCGTCACGTCGATGACGATCAATGTCGTCGCGATGAAGGCCACCTCACCACCGAGCAGACCGAAGCCGCTGTCGATGTAGCTGGTGAAGACCCCCAGGAAATTGTCGATGACGCCCCGTTCCGCCCATGGAACTTTATTCCTCGTCTCGGGATGCGGCGCCGGACGGTGCGCGGCCGAGGAAACGGTCGCGGGTCTCGGCCCAGACAGCGAGACACTCCGCATCACGGACGGCGGCTTCGCCGAGTTGCTGGCAGCGGCGCTGCTCCGCGCGCAGCGGATCGACGGAGGGGGCAAGCGCTGGCGCGAGCGCCGGCTGTGCGGGCGCGTCTTCGCGCGTCAACTCGATCACCGTCGCCGTGATGGCGAAGGCGACGAAGACGATTGCCCCGATCCGTGCCAGCGTCTTGCCCTCCATCGCTCCCTCCTTTCCGGTCATCGGCAGTGTCAGTTGCCGCCTGTGTTGAACATCTGCGCGTTGCCGGGCTGGTAACCGCTGCCGGGCGTCAGGAAGCGCTCGCGCTGCACACGTCCCTGTTCGGCCGCCGCCGCACGTTCAGCGTCCGTCAACGCTTGGGCGCGGCCATTGGCGGCGATGACGGCCGTTAAGTCGGCGAACTGCTGCGCCTGCAATGCGAGGAGCTGATTTCCAGCCTGCGTCGCCTGAAGCGCGCCGGTCGCCCCCTGGCTCTGGTCAACCAGCGCTTCCATCTGGGCGCGGTTGGTCTCGATATTGCCGACCACGCCGGCCTGGACGCGCATGGCGTCCTGCAGACCGCCGACGGTGTTCTCCCAGCGTGATCGGGCATCGGCGACGAGTTGCTGCTCGGAAGCGCTCATGTCGATGTTGCTGTAGTTCTGCTGGAAGGCCTGATCGATCTGCTGGACGTCGAAGGCGATGTTCTGGGCCTGCTGTAGGAGGGACTGGGTGCGGCCGACGGCCTGCTGAAGCTGCTGGAGCGACGAGTAAGGCAGGTTGGCGAGGTTGCGCGCCTGGTTGATGAGCATCTGCGCTTCGTTCTGAAGCGAAGTGATCTGGTTGTTGATCTGCTCGAGGGCACGTGCCGCTTGAAGAACGTTCTGCGCATAGTTGGTGGGATCGTAGACAATCCATGCCGCAGAGGCCGGCGGCGCCAGCACCATCGGCAGGACCGCGACCGGCGCGGCAATGAGCGCGGCGGCGAAGCGGGCCGTGCGCGAACGGGATTTACGTGTCTTCATGGTCAGGCTCCTTCTGGGGCTGGGGGGTGAGATTGCGGAGATCGGGAATGAGATCGGCCGCCCAGTCGGCACCGCGCTCGCGCAGCCAGGCGGCGAGGAAGTCCGAGCGGCCATGTTCGGCAAGGATGCGCGCGATGGCGGTCTGGTCGGTCTTGGCGGAAGTGGCGCAGAGAGCGAGTGCGACCTCGCTGAGACCCAGTTCGAAGAGACGGTTGCCGCGCCGCGACTGGCAGTAATAGTCGCGCTTGGGCGTGGCCCGCGCGAGGATCTCGATCTGGCGGTCGTTGAGACCGAAACGTCGGTAGATCGCCGTGATCTGTGGCTCGATCGCGCGCTCGTTGGGGAGCAGCAACCGCGTCTGGCAGCTCTCGATGATGGCGGGAGCGATGGCCGAGCCATCGATGTCGCTGAGGCTCTGGGTCGCGAAGACGACGGAAGCATTCTTCTTCCGGAGCGTCTTCAGCCACTCGCGAAGCTGGCCGGCGAAACCCTCGTCGTCCAGCGCCAGCCAGCCCTCGTCGATGATGATAAGGGTCGGCGAGCCATCGAGCCGGTCCTCGATGCGATGGAAGAGGTAGGCGAGCACCGCTGGCGCCGCGTCGGTGCCGATCAGGCCTTCGGTTTCGAAGGCCTGAACGCTTGCCTCGCCGAGATGCTCGGTCTCCGCGTCTAGCAGGCGCCCATAGGCGCCTCCGACGCAATAGGGCCTGAGCGCCTGCTTCAGGTCATTGGACTGGAGCAGCACCGCAAGTCCGGTGATCGTGCGTTCGCCGGCGGGCGCCGAGGCGAGCGAGGTCAGCGCCGTCCAGAGATGTTCCTTCACCTCCGGGTTGATCTCGATGCCCTCGCGCATCAGGATCGCCGCAACCCAGTCGGCGGCCCAGGCGCGTTCGGCCGTCTCTTCGAGACGCGAGAGCGGCTGTAGCGATACGCTTTGGTCATCACCTTCGGTCAAACCGCCGCCGAGATCGTGCCAGTCGCCGCCCATGGCGAGCGCGGCCGCCCGGATCGAGCCGCCGAAATCGAAGGCGAAGACCTGAGCGCCGGCATAACGCCGGAACTGCAGCGCCATGAGCGCGAGCAGCACGGACTTGCCGGCGCCGGTCGGGCCGACGACGAGCGTGTGCCCGACATCGCCGACATGAAGGGAAAACCGGAACGGGGTCGAGCCTTCGGTCTTGCCGAACAGCAGTGGGGGCGCAGCGAAGTGCTCGTCCCGTTCCGGCCCCGCCCACACGGCGCTGAGGGGGATCATGTGGGCGAGATTGAGCGTGGAGATCGGCGGCTGGCGGACATTGGCGTAGACATGTCCGGGCAGCGAGCCGAGCCACGCATCGACGGCGTTGATGGTCTCGGGCATCGCGGTGAAATCGCGGCCCTGGATGACCTTCTCGACCAGGCGCAGCTTCTCGTCGGCAACGCGCGGGTCTGCATCCCAAACGGTCACCGTGGCGGTGACATAGGCGACACCGGCATAGTCCGCGCCAAGCTCCTGCAGCGCGAGATCGGCATCGGCCGCCTTGTTCGAGGCGTCGGTGTCGACCAGCACCGAGGCCTCGTTGGTCATGACCTCCTTGAGGATCGCAGCAATCGACTTGCGCTTGGCGAACCACTGGCGGCGGATGCGGGTCAGCAGCCTCGTCGCATCCGTCTTGTCCATAAGGATGGCGCGGGTAGACCAGCGATAGGGAAAGGCCAGCCGATTGAGCTCGTCGAGCAGGCCGGGCGTGGTCGCGGTCGGAAATCCGGTGATCGTCAGGACACGCAGATGCACGTCGCCGAGCAGTGGTTCGAGCCCGCCGGTGAGTGGCTGGTCAGCGAGCAGCGCGTCCAGATATATCGGCGTCTCGGGCACGCGAACGCGATGGCGCTTGGTGGAAACGCAGCCATGCAGATAGGTCAGTGTCTCGGCGTCATCGAGCCACTGGCATTCGGGCATGAAGGCATCGACCAGGCGCAGGACGCGATCAGTGCGGTCCGCGAAGCCTGTCAGGACTTCGTGCGGATCGACGCCCTTGGTCTCTCGGCCTTCATAGAGCCAGCTCTCGGCGCGTGCAGCATCCTCGGCCGGTGGCAGATAGGTGAAGGTCAGGAAATAGCTCGACTCGAAATGCGCGCCGGCTTCCTCGAAGCTCGCCTTGCGCTCGGCATCGACAAGGGCGGAGGCGGCATCGGGAAAGCGGCTGTCGGGATAGCTGTTGGACGGATGGCGCTGCGCCTCGACGAAGATCGCCCAGCCCGAACCGCGACGGCGGAAGGCGTTGTTAAGTCGGCCGGCGACGGCAATGAGTTCCGCCGGGACCGCGGAATCGAGGTCCGGACCCCGAAACCGCGCCGTGCGCTGGAAGCTGCCGTCCTTGTTGAGGACGACGCTTTGGCCGACCAGGGCCACCCACGGCAGGTAATCGGCGAGCCGGGTGTTGCGGTTGCGGTATTCGGCTAGGTTCATCATTGGCCTGCGCTCCCCTTCAGACGGTCAGATGCGCGGGAATGCGCAGATGGCGGCGGCCGACCTCGACGAAGAGCGGATCGCGCTTGGCGGCCCAGACCGCCGCGATGTGTCCGATCGCCCAGATTGCAATGCCGACCAGCCAGAGCCTCAGACCAAGACCCACAGCCCCGGCGAGCGTGCCGTTCATAATGGCGATGGCGCGCGGCGCACCGCCCAGCAGGATCGGCTCGGTAAGCGCCCGGTGAACGGGAACTGAGAAGCCGAGCAGTTCCCCACCCTGATCGGAAGCGCCCGCCATCAGACCAGCGCCCCGCCGCCGAAAGAAAAGAAGGACAGGAAGAACGAACTCGCCGCGAAGGCTATCGACAGGCCGAAGACGATCTGGATCAGGCGCCTGAAGCCGCCGGACGTGTCGCCGAAAGCGAGCGTCAGGCCGGTGATGATAATTATGATGACGGCGATGATCTTGGCGACCGGCCCCTCGATGGATTCGAGGATGGACTGAAGCGGCGCCTCCCAGGGCATGGAGGAACCGGAGGCATGGGCGGCGGGCGCCATCATCAAGGTGATGATCGCCACCGACGTGGCGGTCGCCAGTCTCTGACGGGCGTTACACAGAGTCTGGTTCATGGGTGCGTTCCTTTGCGGTTGCTGTCAGAAGAGGAAGTTCCGAAGCCGTGATCGCTCCGGCGACGCGATAGTCGCCATCAGGGCCGAGACCTTCGACACGGGCGAGTTCGGAAAGACGGCGGGCGGAGCCGCGTCCCGACAGCACCGCCACGAGGTCGATGGTCTCCGCGATCAGCGCGCGAGGCACGGTGACGACCGCTTCTTGGATGAGCTGTTCGAGACGCCGCAGCGCGCCGAGCGCCGAGCCCGCGTGGATCGTGCCGACACCGCCGGGATGGCCGGTGCCCCAGGCCTTGAGGAGATCCAGCGCCTCGCTGCCGCGCACCTCACCGATGGGAATGCGGTCGGGCCGTAGGCGCAAGGACGAACGAACGAGATCGGAGAGCGAGGCAACGCCGTCCTTGGTCCGCATGGCGACGAGGTTGGGCGCGGCGCATTGCAGTTCGCGCGTATCCTCGATGATGACGATGCGGTCGGAGGTCTTCGCGACCTCGGCCAGCAGCGCGTTGGTAAGTGTGGTCTTGCCGGTCGAGGTGCCGCCGGCGACGAGGATGTTGTCTCGGGCCGCGACGCCACCCTGCAGGGCTGATGCCTGCTCCGCCGTCATGATCCCGGCGGCGACATAGTCGTCGAGGGTGAACACCGCGATGGCAGGCTTTCGGATCGCGAAGGCCGGGGCGGCAACCACCGGCGGCAGAAGGCCTTCGAACCTCTCCCCTGTCCCGGGCAGTTCTGCGGAAACGCGCGGGCTTCCGGTATGAACCTCGGCGCCGACGTGATGGGCGACAAGGCGGATGATGCGCTCGCCGTCCTCGGATGACAGGCATTCACCGGTTTCGGACAGGCCCTCGGAGAGACGGTCGATCCAGAGCCGCCCGTCCGGGTTCAACATCACCTCGACGACGCCCGGGTCTTCGAGAAAGCGGGCGATGGCCGGCCCGAGCGCGGTGCGTAGCATCCGCGCGCCGCGAGCGATCCCTTCCGAATTGTGATGCAAAGCCGCCATCTGATCCCCGATTTCTACGGGGACAAACCAAGCGATCCCCATGCGGGGATGATTAAAAGAGCCTGAATTAGGGCTTATTCAACAAGTATTTAGCGTCGTAGTAGTGTAGCGTGCAAATACAGGGAAACGGCGGAGCAACCTTGGCCGATGCGTCGGGATTGACGAGTTGCGGGAGACGAAGCCAGGCACAATTGTTACCGTATTCGACTACGATGATGCGTCCGCAAAGAGATTCTCAGCCATGAAGTCAACGAAGACGCGCAACTTCGGTGACAAATGCCTGCTCGATGGCCACAGGATGCGAAATGTGCCGGAGTGCTGAATGGCCTCGTCGAGTACGCTCACGAGAGTTCCCTCAGAAAGCCGGTCGTACACCGCAAAATCTGGCAGGCAAGCGAGCCCGAGGCCGCGCTCAGTCATATTCAGCAGAGGCTCGATCGCACTTGAGACGTACGCTCGTGGGAGGTTTTCGATTGGCGTTCCTTCTGCACCGACGACAAACCATTCTTCCAGCTTGCCCGTCGATGGATAGCGGTGAAGCAGGCAGCGATGAGTTGCCAGATCGGCAGGCGTGCGCGGAACGCCGTATTGTTTGAAATAGGCCGGTGCGCCGACCAGCTTGTAGTGGAACTCCCCGAGTGATCGCGTCATCAGTCTGGAATCGCTCGCCTCGCCGGTCCGGATCACAGCATCGAAACCTTCCTCGATCACGTCGACAAGGCGGTCGGTGAAATCGAGGTCGAGTTCGATTTCGGGCCAGGCCCGCATGAAGGCCGACAGGGTCGGCATCATCAGCATGCCGACCAGGGGCAGACTGACCCGCAGCACACCACTCGGGTGCGCGCGCGTCTGCGACAGTTCCAGTTCAGCAGCTTCCATTTCGCAAAAGATGCGGCGGCATCGTTCCAGAAACAGGCTGCCTTCCGGCGTCAGCGTAATGGCGCGGGTCGAACGATGAAACAGCCTCACGCCGAGACGCTCCTCAAGGCGCGCGATAGCCTTGCCGACAGCCGAGGACGACACGCCGAGCTGCCGTCCCGCAACCGTGAAGCTGCGGGCATCCGCTGCCTGAATGAAGACGCTGAGCGCGCCGAGGCTATCCGTAGAGATCGACATATTGACGGACATTCTAGTCCGAAGTGATCGGAATTGCAGCCCATTTTTCTTTATTGGTGAGCGTGCCAGGTTCGGGATCAGAGCATCGTCTGAGTGAGGTTTCCCATGGCTCCTGCGTCCCAAACCGCTTTCTTCGCATCCCCGCATCCCTCCGTTCCCACCAAGAATATCGAAGCGACTGCCGGCGCGGGAGACGCCCGATGACCGAAGTCAGAGAATACGCCGAAACGCCTTCAAGCGCCGCCACCTCGTCATTCACGTCCGACCGCCTTCCCTGGGGCGGGCTGCTCGCGCTCTCCATGGCGGCCTTCATCACCATTGTGACCGAGGCTTTGCCCGCAGGCCTTTTGCCACAGATCGGCGCCGGCCTTGGCGTCTCGGAGTCCTCTGCGGGGCAGCTTGTCACCCTCTACGCTGTTGGCTCGCTCGTGGCCGCAATTCCGTTGACGACGTTCACGCAAGGCCTCCGCCGCCGTCCGCTCCTACTCGCTGCGATCGCCGGATTTCTCGTGGCGAACACAATCACCACCATTTCGGACAGCTACGGTCTGACACTGGTCGCGCGCTTCGTGGCCGGCGTTTCCGCAGGTCTGCTCTGGGCGCTGGCTGCCGGCTACGCAGCGCGCATGGCGCCTGAGCATCTCAAGGGTCGGGCAATCGCGGTCGCCATGGCGGGAACGCCGCTAGCGCTTTCTCTCGGCGTACCGGCGGGAACCTTCCTTGGAGCGGTCATCGGCTGGCGCGCCTGCTTCGGCCTGATGAGCGGGCTCACTGTCATTCTGATCTTCTGGGTACTGGCCAAAGTCCCGGACTTCGCTGGCGAACCTGCGGGTACACGCCGGTCGCTTATGAGCGTCTTCACGCTGCCTGGAATTCGACCGGTGCTCTTCGTCGTCCTCGCCTACGTGCTCGCCCACAACATTCTCTATACCTATATCGCCCCGTTCCTCAGTGCCGCGGGCATGATGGAGCGAACCGATGCCGTGCTTCTGGTCTTCGGCGTCGCGTCACTGTTCAGCATTTGGATCGTCGGCGTTCTGGTCGACCGTCGATTGCGGGAACTAACTTTGGTCAGCACCGCGCTCTTTGCTCTTTCGGCGGCCGCACTCTGGATCTGGGACGACGTACCGGCGGTCATCTATGGCGCTTCCGCCGTCTGGGGGCTCGCGTTCGGAGGTTGCGCGACTCTTTTTCAAACGGCGAGCGCCAAGACCGCCGGGCCGGCGGCGGACCTCGCTCAATCCATGCTGGTGACGACCTGGAATGCGGCGATCGCAGGGGGTGGTCTCATCGGAGGCATGCTGCTCGACGGACTCGGCGTCGGCGCCTTTGCGCCGAACCTGCTAGTCCTGCTCATTGCAACCTTTGTCGTGGTGCTCGCCGCGCGCCGTCATGGATTCCCGGCTTATCGCTCGACCTGAACTTCGCATTGAACATTCCGGCGGCGACTGGCGGGCATGTGTGAATAAAACTAGGCCGTCGCGAATGCTGGATCGGCGCTATTGATTGCCTGAACCGTCAACATCTTCCGAGATTTCCTGCCTGAGTTTCGGTCCTTTGGCGAGGCGACGGCCGAGAGCAGTAATGAACGCTTCATAGCGTTCCCCCGCTTTCGCCCGTGCGGCTTGCGCAGCCGGTTCTGGCAGGGCCGGTGTCGTGGCCAGCCAGAATCGCACGAAAATGGCCAACGTCTCGACAGAAATCCCGACATCGCGTTCCAGACGTGTCATGCGGCGGTCGAGTTGGTCGAGACGTTTGGCGACAACTGCCTCGCGCTTTTCGGCATCGTCCCGGCGACAGGAAGGAGGCGATCGCCGCCTCCGCGATCATGGACTGTGACTGCTCGCGACGGGTGGCATAGTCCGCCAGCATCGTCTTGACGTCCGGGTCGAGATAGACGGAGATCTGTGTCTTTTTCTTGCGGCCAGGCATAGGCTAAAGCTCCATCCCGTCCTTGGGGTCGAGCGATACCTGCCGCGCCACCCGTTGCATGACACGGGTCATCCGGCTGTTCCGTGCGCTCTCCTCCTGATCGAGATCGACATGGTCGATCTCGAACTCATTTGCGAGGGGCTCTTTCTTCTCGACGGGCTGAGTGCGGCTAAGCTCAGGCTGGCGTCGCCGTTCAGATTCAGTCGTGTCTTCCTCCTCGGTCGCGTTGCCAGTGGCCTCAGCGGTGAGTGCTGGCTTCGGTGGCAATGGCAGCACGGTCCAGTCGTCGCCTCTGGCCTTGGCTGATGCAATCATGGACGGAGGGGGCAGGATACGCTCTTGGAAGCGACGGTCTTCGTAGTAGCGAACCTTGTTTGCGCGGATCGGCGAAGTGCCGGCGACCATGACAATCTCATCGGTGGGTGGAAGCTGCATGACCTCGCCGGGCGTAAGCAACTGACGGGCGGTTTCCGAGCGCGAGACCATCAGATGGCCGAGCCAGGGCGACAAACGGTGCCCAGCATAGTTCTTCATCGCCCTCATTTCCGTCGCCGTACCGAGTGCATCAGATACGCGTTTTGCCGTGCGCTCGTCGTTGGTGGCGAAGCTGACGCGGACATGGCAGTTGTCGAGGATCGAGTTGTTCGGGCCGTAGGCCTTCTCGATCTGGTTCAGCGATTGCGCGATCAGGAAGCTCTTGAGGCCGTAGCCCGCCATGAAAGCCAGCGCACTCTCGAAGAAGTCGAGGCGTCCGAGTGCCGGAAACTCGTCGAGCATGAGCAATAAGCGGTGCCGGCCAGCTTTCTTCTGCAGATCCTCGGTCAGCCGCCGTCCGATCTGATTAAGGATCAGGCGGATCAGTGGCTTCGTACGATTGATGTCAGAAGGCGGTACGACGAGGTAGAGTGTCGTCGGGTGCTTGCCACCGACCATATCGGTGATGCGCCAGTCGCAGCGCCGGGTGACCTTGGCGACGACCGGGTCGCGATAAAGGCCGAGGAACGACATAGCGGTGGAGAGCACACCGGAGCGTTCGTTGTCCGACTTGTTAAGCAGCTCGCGCGCTGCGCTGGCGATGACTGGATGTGGACCGGCTTCGCCCAGATGCGCGGTCCTCATCATAGCCGCTAGTGTCGACTCAATTGGTCGTTTGGGATCGGAAAGGAAGGCGGCGACGCCGGCGAGCGTCTTGTCCTTCTCGGCATAAAGGACATGGAGGATGGCGCCGACCAGCAATGCATGACTGGTCTTCTCCCAATGATTGCGCTTCTCGAGGGAGCCTTCCGGATCGACCAGGATGTCGGCGATGTTCTGGACATCGCGGACCTCCCACTCGCCGCGGCGAACCTCGAGCAACGGATTATAGGCCGACGATTTCGGATTGGTCGGATCAAACAGCAGCACGCGGCCGTGCCGGGCACGAAAGCCTGCCGTAAGCTGCCAATTCTCCCCCTTAATATCATGGACTATGGCCGAGCCCGCCCAAGTCAGAAGCGAGGGGATGACGAGACCGACGCCCTTGCCCGAACGCGTCGGCGCGAAACACAGGACATGCTCCGGCCCCTCATGGCGCAGATAGTCATTTCGGAGCTTACCGAGAACGACGCCGTCGGATCCGAGCAGACCTGCAGCCTTAATTTCATGCGGTTTCGCCCAACGCGCCGATCCATAGGTATCGACGCTTTTTGCCTCGCGCGCCCGCCAGACGGACATGAGGATCGCAACTGCGATCGCGATGAAGCCGCCGGAGGCGGCGATGATGGCGCCCTCGATGAAGATCGGCGGGGCATAGGCGTCGTAGAAATACCACCACCAGAAGAAGGCCGGCGGATAGTAGATCGGCCAGTCGGCGACCTCAAACCAAGGCGTGCCGAGCTGGGTCTGGAAACCAAGCCGCCAAGCCGTCCACTGCGTCGCCGCCCAGGTGGTAGTGAGGACGATCGTGAAGACGATGAGGATCTGACCCCAAAGAATTTTCGTACCCGACATGGCCCATAGTCCGCGCAAATATCGGTACGCTGGAGGCTGGGAGCCGGATCGGCAAGCCCGCCAGTTCTCATGTAGTAGGAACGACGGCTAGCGGATAAACAACGGCGGACCCAGGAGATCGCACTACCCACAAAGCCGCCAAGGCCATTCCGCAGCCAAAGTCGGGTCGGCCCCGACAGCCACGTCAGCGTGTTCAAGGTAAAGATGTAGGATTTCGGGGTATGATGATTGCCGTCTTCGAACGAATCGACTTCATTCCATCATGCGTCTCTATCATTTCACATCCCAGAAATTCGGACTGCTTGCGATTAAGGATCGCCGTCTCAAAATCGCACGCGTTAACGAATTGAACGATCCATTCGAATTCCTCGGATGGAATCTTCAAGACCCCGAGACGCGAGCGAAGATGCGGCAGTGGAAAGCGGATCGGAACGCCGAACTCGGCATTCTGTGCTTCAGCCGCAAGTGGTCGAATCCGCTGCTCTGGGGCCACTACGCCGATAAGCATCGGGGTATGGCGATTGGCTTCGACGTGCCTGACAATGATCTCTACAGCCCGGTGAAATATCGCCGTACCCGCCTGCCCACGCCCGTGAGCCGCGAACTGGTAGGCGCTGAAGTGGACGGCTTGTTGCTGACCAAATTCAGCGCCTGGCGATACGAATCTGAGTATCGCTGCTTCTGTCGTCTCGGCGAGAGCATCCAGGAGAACGGTCTCTATTTTGAGCCGTTCTCGCCGACCCTCAAGCTCGCCGAGGTCATCGTCGGCGACCAGTCGACAATCACCCGCGCCGAACTCGCGGACGCTCTTGGCAAACAGAATTCGAACGTGACCGTCTTCAAGGCCCGGCCGGCATTCGGCACGTTCTCGGTCGTTAAGACCGGAACGCCGCCCTTTGGAGATGAGGAGGCCGCCATCGATGACCACGCGCCAAGACATCATCCCGGCAAACCTCGCAAACCTGCACTGCGGTGAGGAGCAACTTCGTGAGAAAGCTCTTGGCATCATTGCCGGCGACGAGCGGCTGAGACTGCACCTCGCCATCGTGGAAGCCGCCATGGATCTCGCCGACATCTTCCGCCAGTTCGACACCAGCGACGAAGACCTGAAAGTGGCTCAGGTTCTCGGGATGCGGACATTCAACGCCCTTGGTGCAAGCCTGAAGTTGGCGCTTTCCGGCTACCACCAGAACAGCGCTCTCATCCTCCGTGACGTGCTTGAGACTGTCTTCCTGCTCAGGCCTTTTCGCCGGCGACCGGACACTGATAAAGCGATGGCGCAATGCAGACAAGAAGGCGCGGATGAAGGAATTCTCGCCGGTAAAGGTCCGTGAGGCGCTGGATGCCCGCGACGGCTTTACCTCGAAACGACGCGCCGAAATGTACGAGCTATTTTCCGAGTTAGCCGGCCATCCCACCATGAAATCGGCTTGGATGATGCGACCACAAAAGGAAGGCGACGCGGTCATTGGCCCCTTCATGGAGGCAACGGCTCTCGAAGCGGTTGTCTCCGAAATGGGCCGCCTCGCCGTTCAAGTCGGTGAACAGATCAACGCCTTTCTCCTGCGGACTGGACGCGCGGCCAGCCCGCCCGTGTTGTGTTCGCCCGACTCAAGCTGGAGTGGATCTCGACCTTCTACCCAACTGCCCGAAACGAAAACCAATAGTTGATGTCCGATAGCGAATACATGGCCCACACAGAGTGCCCAAGCGACCATCCCCAAGTATCGGGAAAGGGCTCGATCAGGCTCGCAGCCGCCCTTTGCGTGGTTGGCGTTGCTAGTTCGGCCTGCTGATCAAGTTCACCGGCCCAGCCCCCGCTTGCGGCCGAAGCTCCAGTCAACGCCGCCGTCGCCGCGTGCCACGCCTGAGACGTGGCGGCCAAGGTGTTTTTCGAGCGAGGGCGTCCAGGGAACAAGCTGGAAGCCAAGACCATCGTCGATCATCGCGAAGCGTCCGGAGGCGAGCGACAGGCGCTGGCGATAGGTGCCGACGATATACTCGCCGCTGCCTGCGCGTTGGAACGGTTGCCCGGTCTGCGCCGCCAACTTCTCTCCGAGTTCCTCCACCTCGCGCCGACGGAGCGTGTCGAGCAGATTGCGGCTGAAGACAACCCGGTGGCCGTGTCGCTCGGCAAAACCCTCTCCGATCAGATGTTCCGCGCGCCGGTCCAGAGCGCCGCGCACTTCAGCCCCGAACCCGCTTTCAGACAGCACTGCGGGGTCACGTGAAATGTTCTGGCGGTCGAGCCAGGTCGCGCCCGATGCGGTCACCTGTCGTTCGATGGCTAAATCGGAACGCCCGGCGAGGGCGACCCGTCGCCTGCCACGTGCATCGTCATAGGCGCGCAGTTCGACGATCGAGTTCGGCGCGCTGTCACCGGCGGCGTCGAGATCGGCGAGCTTGATGTGGTGAGTCCGCCCGTCGACTCCGTCGACCACGGCATAGGCCGTGCCTTTGAGCTCGTCATCGAGGCCGCGTTCGACCAGTCGCCCGACGATCGGAGTGTCGAGACTCTCGGCCGCCAGAACATAGTCCGCAGACCCTCGTTCAATACCCCGCTCGGTCAGCGCGCGGTGCATGCGCTTGATGATGTCGCCGCGCTCGCCAAGTTCGCGCAGCGTCGCCTCGGCATTGTCAGCGATCATCCATTGGCCGGGTCCGACCTGCTCGGCGAGGCCCAGCGTCTCCAGCTTGCGCAGGCGCCCGACCTTCAGCGCTCGGAACTCGTCGGGCTGCTCGCCCGGTTGCGGCGCGAGGTCGATGACGCCGGTGCGTCGGCCGTCGCGAGCGAGCTGGCGATCGAGTTGCGTCCAGCGGTCGGCGCCAATCTGGCTTTCGAGATCGCGGCGGATGTCGAGATCAGTCCTCGGTCCAAGTTCTAAAGTGATGAGGCTTCGCGCCCGGTCACGCATGCCTTCCTTGATATAGTCGCGCGAGATCACGAGGTCCTCGCCATCGTCGCGGATACCGCGCACGATCAGATGGACATGCGGGTGTTCGGTGTTCCAGTGATCGACCGCCACCCAGTCGAGATCGGTGCCGAGATCCTTCTCCATCTGTCCGACCAGGTCACGGGTGAAGGATCGGAGGTCGGATATCTCCAGCGCATCGTCGGGTGAGACGATGAAGCGAAAATGATGCCGGTCACCCTCGCAGCGCTCGGCGAAGGCTCGGCCATCCGCCTCCTCCTCTCCCGGCCCGAACAGCCGTGCCTTCTCGCCGTCGCGGGTGACGCCATCGCGGCGCAGATAATCGAGATGGGTGCCGAGTGGCGCGGCACGCGCGGAATGGCGGACGACGCGCGCCTTGATGACCGCGCCACGCGAGCGGGCGGTGATGAGGCAATCGGCCTGGATGCTGGCGCGCTGGCCGTGGCCGAAGCGCGAGCGGTTGCCGGACGTGACGCGCCCGGAACGCGACACGCCGCCCCCCGCCTTCTTCGCGGCCGCCAGGGCCTGGGCGATGAAGGGGCGCGCCGCCTGGGCGCGGGTCGAGCGGATGCGGCCGGGACGGATGCGGAACTCGCGGTCATCGCCCATGGCATCGCTCTGCAATGTGCGGAAAACCCAGCAAATTTGGGATGTTGAACGCTCGGCGCACATTGCGGCGGAGCTGGACAATGTGCGGAACGCGCCAGAAAACCCAACAAAACCAACCGACCGACCGACGCGCAATGTGCGCCCTTTTATCCTGCCATCGGTCGGTTGTGGTGCATGCCGCTCCCGCGCTCGTACTCCATGACACGCCAGAGCTCGACATCATGCGATGAGAGCTGCAACACGTCATGGTTCACCCCCTGCGTCACCCTGAGCAACGAAGATCGCTTTCGGATGTGACTGATCCTCGGCATCGGGCTGCTCCGGAACGGAAGCAGAGGTGCCATCCGGTTGCTTGTCCGTGACGCGGTCCGCGACTGTCCGGCCGTCAACTGAGCGCGGGACGAACAGCGGCGCCTCGCGCCAGTCGGGTGGCGGTGATGACACAGCCGGAGCGCCGGGCGATGGCATCGTTGCGCCTAGCGCCGGTGCAAGCAGATCGACATAGGCGCGCGTTTCGGCGGGCAGCGGACGGCCTGTCGCGAGGTGCTCGTCGTACCGATCGGGACCGGCATTGTATGCCGCGAGCATCGCCGGAATTGTGCCGTAGCGGTCGTACATTTCGCGCAAATAGGCCGCGCCCGCGATGATATTGTCGCGCGGGTCGAAGGGATCGGAGCCGAGCCGGTATCGAACCCGCAGATCATCCCAGGTCGCCGGCATGACCTGCATCAACCCCTGTGCGCCGGCATGGGAGACCGCGCGTGTGTTGCCTGCGCTTTCAGCACGCATGACGACGATAATCCAGCGTTCAGGAAGGCCGAACCGCTGCGCCGCTTCAGTAATATGGGCTGCAATGGGATCGCCGACTTCATGCTGTCCGGTTGGCGTTGGTTGCGCAGATGCGTGGCCGGTGTCGAGCGCAACGGTGACTAGGCCGGAAAGGAGAAGGAGGACGATACGGCCGCAGGGGCCGCACCGCCGCAATGTTGCTGACGGACCGATGAGCGGCATCGATCAGTCCTGCTCGTCGCGCTTCTTCGGGCGTGTCCAGTGCAGGCCCCAGTCGCGTCCATCCTCGTCCGACTGGAACAGCCGGGCGCGCACCGGAAACGCGAATGCCGGGTCGTCGCGGACGACGGAAATGAAGGTGCCGGCGCGGTCGCCGGTATGTTTCCAGCCTGCACCGACCTCGGGTCCGGCCTCATCGCCGAGATGAACGCGGTAGGCAGGCGCGTTCTCGCTGTCGGCAACCTCGGCCGCAACGAAGGTGAGCTCGCAGTCGAAGGACAGCGAGCGCATGCGACCGCTATAGCCGTCTGGTGTGCGCGTGAATTGTCCGATCTGGGGCATGATGAACTCCTGTTTGGATGCGACGAGATTGCAGGAAGGCGCGCGTCGTCACCGCGTCGGCGCGCGCCAGACGAAGCGGCCGTTTCCGTCTTCGTCGGTGTAGAGGGGGATGGCCCGGCCGATGACGGTCGTGGCCGAAAGCGGGCCGAAATAGCGGCCATCCAGGCTATCGGGGACTTGCCAATTCATGAGGAAGAGTTCGTCGGTCGCGACGGCGCGGCAGCCGCTCCAGACCGGCAGTGGGCGGTCGAGCCGATCGCGGTCGAGCGCCTTGCCCATTTCGATTCCGTCGACCGTGATGGTGCGGCCGATGCGGCATACGCGCTGTCCCGGCAGGCCGAGGACGCGCTTCAGGACCGGCACGTCGCGGCCGATGTAACCGCGCTCGACCATGAAGTCCTCAAGCGGCTCGGGTGGCATGACCACGACGAGATCGGGAACGTCGAGATGCTCGGCGGGCTCGATCCGATAAAGGCCGATCGGTGCGCTGGCCGACACGTTCCAGACGAGCTTGAGCGATGTCGGAATGACGGCGACCGCGGCGACACCCATCGCGACGAAGTAGGTCGCCATGACATAGCCGAAGCGGGTCATTGTTCGATCTCCCGCCGCTTGAGCCATGCCTGATGGCGCTCCAGGGTGTAGGGACGCGTCTCCTGGCCGGCAGCCATCCGGTGCGCGACATGACGCCAGTGATCGGGGGCGGCGTCGCAGGGATCGACGCCGGCGGCTTCCACCGCGTCGATATGCTGAAGCACCTTCTCGACCTTGGGCCAGCCCTCGATCTTGAGCAGGATTTCGCCGCCGGGACGGACGAAGGGCAGCGTCTGGTATGCGGCGCTGGGTGCGGCGGCGCGCACGATGTCGATGCGCGAGATGACCGTGCCGTAGTCGTTGGCCGCCCAGCGCACGAAGGCGAAGACGGCGCCGGGCCGAAAGGAGACGACGCGTCGGCGTCGGTCGATGATCCGCTCGCCGGTCCCGCGGCCGAAGCGAATCCAGTATTCGATCCGCTTCTCGATCCAGGTGAGTTCGACATGGGTGAGCGCATCGGGATTATAGGCGGACGGCGTCGGGCCGCCGCCAACGCGGGGGGCCGCGGTGCCGGTCATGAGAGGTCTCCTTCGTCTTCTGGGAATTCCCGCGCGAGCAGGTCACGCAGCATATCGGCGACCGTGACGCCGCGCTGGAACGCGGCGATCTTGATGCGGCCGCGCAACTCAGGCGTGATGTCGATGGTCAATCGCGCGGTGTAGCCGGGTGTCCTGCCATCGCGGGAGGCAGCATCGGCGGATTTGATCCATTGCTCGGGATCGGCGGGCCTGGCGGCGAATGTGCGGCGGTTCGGACGTTCGCTCATGGCGACGCCTTTCCGGCGACGATGCGGACGATCTGATCGGCCAGGGCCGTGATCTCGCGCGCGGCCACTGCGGCATTGTCGACTTCGGAGACCAGGCGACCGGTCTGCGCGGCGGCCGCGAAGGCGATACGCTGCCCGACGGTGGCGGGGAGAACTGGCGGATCGTGATCGGCCAGCGCCGCGCCCGTTTCGCGGGCGAGCACGGTGCGTGTTGCACACCGGTTCAGAACGAAGCGTGCGACGAGTTCGGGCCGATAGATGCGCGCCTCGTTGACGAGCGCCAGCATCTCGGCCGACGCCCAGCCATCGAGCGGCGACGGCTGCACGGGAATGAGAACGAGGTCGGCGGCGAGCAAGGCCGAGCGCATCAATCCGGCGACGCGCGGCGGGCCGTCGATGACGACATGATCGGCGTTGCGTGCAAGCTCGGGTGCCTCGCGATGAAGCGTATCGCGTGCCAGGCCGACGACGCCGAAGCGGCGAGGAAGATGCTCGCGGGCGCGCTGCTCGGACCAGTCGAGGGCCGAACCTTGCGGGTCGGCGTCGATCAGCGTGACGCGATTCCCGCGCTGAGCCCATTCACCGGCGAGATGCAGGGCGAGCGTTGTCTTCCCCGTGCCGCCCTTCTGGTTGAGCAACGCGACGATCATCGCTTGCCTCCCGATTGACGATCGAGGTGCAGCTTCGATGTGCCTGATCGGATCGCGGAAGCGTTCGCACCACGGCCTTTCGAAGCGCCTGGCGCAGGGTTTTGAGCGATGTTTTCCACATCGCGCGCGCCCTCTACAGAGTTAGATTCTTTGTTAGACTCTAAGTTACGGGCGCGATTTTTCTTTTTTGTCCCGCACGTTAAGTCCGATTTGGGTTCCCGATAGCACGAGCCTCGGGTTCCTGATGGCACGATAGCGCGGGTTCCCGATAGCACGACGCCGTCCACAGGTTTTCCACAGGCCGGATTCGACTCGAAGGCGAGCAAAGTCCGGCCGGCCGCCTCGACCTCGAGAGACAGCGTGTATCCGGGCAGCGGCTGGCGACGGATGATGTGGCGCAGCTCGAAGGCGAAGCGCTTATAGGGCGACAGGCTGCCCGATTTCTGGTGGAGATGGTGGAAGTCGAAACGCCAGCCCCCGCGCTGGCGGCCGCCATGCTTGCGCACCAGGCGATAGAGCCAGCGATCGAGCCCGCCCGTCAGGGCGAAGTAAGCACGATCGATGGTCAGGACGAGCCCGTCGTCGAGCACCGCGCGATAGAACCAGTCCGGCACGATCAGCTCGATTCCGTCCGGCCGGCCTTGGTGGTCGGTGCGCTCCTGCCATTCGTTGATCCAGGAGAAGCGATGGCGACGACCTTCGCTCGGCTGACGGATCGAGGTGGAAACCGTGGTGGATTGGAGACGGTCGAGGGCAGCCTTGAGGCGCTGGTAGTCGCGCATCGACGTGCCGCGGCCGACGAAGGTCAAGATTTCATAGGGTGTCGCCGCCATCAGGCGCGACGTGCTAAATCCCGCGTCGCGAGCCTCGACGATCTGGCTTGCAGCCCAGATGAGGATGTCCGCATCCCAGATGGTCGCCATGCCGTGCTCCGGCACGGCTTCGACGCGGATCATGACGCCGCCGACGGTGAAATCGATTGGAGCGATGCGATGGGATTTGGACAGGGAGAAGAAAGGATAGGCCATGAGATCCTGCGCGTCTCGTGGCGCGAAATCTCCGGGGAGCGCCCGAAACAGGTCGAGCTGTCCGCGCTCCGACAGGGATCGACGCCGCGCCGTCATTCGTGAAACCGCGCGCGCTCAGCGCGCGTGACGGCCGGGTTGCGGACTGGCGGGGAGCGTCTGGGGCTTCGCGGGCAACACGCGCCCGCGCGGGTCCGAGGTGGACGTCACGGCGCCGCGCGCGGCCCAGGCTTCGAGGTCATCGACGGCATAGACGACGCGGCCGCCGAGCTTTCGGTACGCTGGACCCGTTCCGTAGGTGCGGTGCTTTTCTAGGGTGCGAGCGGAGAGGCTAAGGAATTCGGCAGCTTCCTTCGTGCGTAGGAAGCGCGGCGGCAGTGCGGCGTGATCGGTTCGCATGGATCGGACCTCCGTGGGGTAGCCGGTGACCGCTGCGGTTCAGCGGCGAATGGCCACCACGGTGGAGGAGAAGGAACAGCGCGAGGGAGTGCGAAAAACTAAATTCGGACCCGCACCCCTGGTTGGCCAGTGAAGCGAATATTTCTTGGATGCAGTCGGCCCGAATTCATGCACAATCTGGCTAGGCGTCGTTTCTTGGAGATTATGAAGGCATGACTTCGGAAGAACTTGCCATAGTTCGCGCCGCGTTTGCGAAGCAGATTTGCGCTGTGGCGGGCGTTGCGGACAATGTAGCTCTCGAGCGGGCATTCCGCACAGTGCGCCGTGAAGACTTCCTTGGATCAGATCCCTGGCAGATTATTGATTTCTCGCGATCTCCCGCGCGTCTTCCGGCGAATGATCCGGTCTATGCCTATCAGGATGCACTCTTCGTGCTGTCGTCATGGCGTGGCGTTAACAATGGCGGGCCATCCTTGCATGCAAGGCTGCTGAGCGCGCTTGCGCCGCAGCCTGGAGATACTGTGGTGCATCTCGGTGCCGGTACCGGGTATTACACGGCCATCCTCGCAGAGCTTGTGGGCCCGAAAGGACGAGTCATTGCTATAGAGATCGATGAAGCACTGGTGCGGATTGCGCGACCCGCTCTCCAGTCCTACGCGAATGTGGAACTCGTCGTCGATGACGCCACCGATTGGCCGAAAGACAAGGTCGATGGGATCTATATCAACTTCGCGTCTCTCTCTCCGCGCGACAGATGGATTGATGGCCTCGCCGATAGAGGACGCTTGGTCATACCGCTCGGTGTTCCGGGCAAACCAATGCGACCTGCTGGTCCGCGTTTCTCTCGTCACGGAGCTGCCTTTCTCCTCCAGCGCATGGCTACGGGGTTCTCCGCTGCACAGATTTGTCCAGCTTACTTTGTCCACGCCGAGGGACGTGCTGGAAACGACGACTCCGGCGAGACGGAGAGGCTGCAGGAGGCATTCCGGCGGTCGGGTGCTGAGTTCGTCCGCAGCTTTATCTGGCGCTCGCCCGCTGACGCGTCACGCTGCTGGATCTCGTCGCCGCATTGGGCGCTGTCATACGATCCGCTAAAGACCTGAAAGCACGGGCGATTGGCGGCGCAGCGGCGCCATGCGGGAGGAACCAGCGGACTACCATTGCTGGATTCGATGTTTGTAAAGCAGCGTCCGATAGCCGCCGGCGACAAGGTCGAAGCCGCTACGAACCCGACGCATCACGAGGTCGCGCAACGGCATCGACTTCCACAAAGTCGCGCTTTCACGCTCGGCGCCGAACACGGCCTCCGCGATGTCCTGATATGTGGCGCCTGCCCGTCGGGCATCGATCGCCCGGAGCATTTCGATGAGATGGCGCCTGCGCTGGGCTGTGAGTCGAATGTCTGGTGTCGCTCGATGATAAACGAGAGCATCTCGGAAGCGGAACAGCGCGTCGACGCGATCATGGAGAAGTGGATCGACAGGCGCGAGGGCGGCTACAGGGCCACGGGGCGCCTCACCGTCAAGGGCAATAGCGGCGAAACGCTCACCGGCGAGGACGAAGCGGAGATAGAGGCCTTCCTCAGCCGACCTGGCGCTGATCGGATCGGCGGCGATTGTTGCCGTGATCAAGCCCGGTACGATTATCGGTGCCAGAATGACTGCGGCCGGATCGACTGCGGGGCTCCAGAAGATGTCGGCACTCGTGGCGGGTAGGTTCGGAGGTATCGGGGAAAGCGCAACCCCCAGTGCGCGTTCAGCGCCGCTACGGCTCGGTCATCCAACGGACTCGAAGCCGCGACTTCCCGCTGATAGTCGGAGTTGCGCCGGAGAAATTCCCAGGCGAGTTCCGCCGGGTTCAGGTCTTCAAGATACCGATACGCCTCGTCGTCTCGCCACTTCGCCTGCGCCACCATTCCGATCCCCTCTCAGACTCCATGCAGCGGCTCCGCATGTGTTTGGAGGGTTGCTGCAAAGTCGAATTCTGGATAGTCGGGCTGCCGACAAATGGCGATGCGATCAGTGCATCACCTTGCCCCCTAGTGGTAGGCGGATCGCAGAAGTTCGCGGTAACCGTTCTCCGTCATCCACCGTGCACGGACGAGATGAGACCTCGTGGATCCGCATGGCGCGTTCGGGTTGTTTGTCAGGATCGAGACCGAAGATGATGCGGACCACTTCAGCCCAATGTGCCGATTCCGCCTCTGCGTCGAGCAATCGCAGATAGGTCACGAAATGAGCGCGGTCATAGTCTGTCAGATGCTCGCTCTTCGGTGGCTCATCCATGAAGTCGGGTTTGCTCATGTGTGCTCCTATGTCCTGGCGCGGAGCCGCAATTCGCTATGGTTAACGCAATTCCACGAAGATTGTAGAGGGGTTCCGCGAAATCGATGCGACGGAGGCAGCGCATGGGCACCAACGAGCAGGTTTTTATTAGACCGGCGTTTCCTAATCCTGCTTCGCTGCGGCATGAACGATCATCACTCCTTCGCCTCGGTCAGAGTTTAGGAGAACAACGCCATTCGCTTCGAACGCCCGGCGGACCTGATCGCGCGTGGTCTCGTACACCCTCAGATCGTTTTCCGATTCGAGGCGCTTGAGTGCGGTCAGCGATATTCGGGCCTTGTCAGCGAGCGTCTCCTGCGTCCAACCAAGCAACGCGCGCGCGGCCCGCGACTGTCGGGCAGTGATCATGCATGATCACCTCCTACAGTCACGAATGCGTACGCCATAACTACGGCTATTTTAGTCGCTCTTGGTGTGCCTTGCCAGTGAAAATCTACACGATTGAACGAACTTGCGCGGTCGGAGAAGGACCGATTCGGTCGCCGGGTGAGGAGGACAATGTCCTCCTCACGTCAGGAGAAGGGGTCGATTTCCTCGACGATCGTGTCGTCGTCGCCATCGTATTCGGCGGTGGGCATGACGCTCATCGTTCCGTCACCGGCGCGGAAGATCACGATCGAGGTCATCAGCGTGATGGCGAGGCTGAACGCGTAGGCGTGGGCATCTGTGAAGGACATTTTCCGGCTCCTGTCTTGTGGGCGGGAACCATTCCCCGCTCGACAGGCGCCCGAAGTGTTCGGGCACGGACGCGATCACCGCCGGGGCGAAGCACCGGACGGCGGCATGCTTTGCATAGTCCGACCCTTTATGGGTTGATCGTGGAAGTCCGTGACGGAACCAAGGTTGGGCCCTCAAAGAGCGGGGTGGCCATGCCCGCAAGACAGGAGCCGCTGTCAGCGCGGCTTCGCATATGCCCTGCCGAAGCCTCACAGAACGCTCCAGATTGGACATGAGGGTATTTTCGCGCCCGGTGCAGGTGCAGCGTGAGATCCATTTTGACACGAAACGCCGTACTGGCCGGTCGGACGGAACCGAGGGATTGACGGCTCGCGAACGGGTGCAACAGCACTGCGTCCCGGATCGACAGGTTGCCCTTTCCGACCTGTTGCAATGAACGGTCCAACGCTTGAAAGCTGGGCGTCGATGCACTGAAAAGCCCGGCGGCGGTAGCCGCCGGGCCTTCTGCTGTTCCCGCTCAGAACGGGATGTCATCGTCGTCGATGAACTTGCCGTCTTGGCTTTCGGTCTGCTTCGCCCTGCTGAGGAAGTCGACCGTTTCGGCGATGATCTCGCAACCGTAGCGATCGTTGCCCTGCTGGTCGGTCCATTTCGTGTAGTGGATGCGGCCGCGAAGCAGGACCTTCATGCCCTTCTCACAATACTGCTGGACCGTCTTGCCGAGACCGTTGAAGCAGGTGATGCGGTGCCATTCGGTGTCCTGGACTCGGTAGCCGTTCTCGTCGCGAAGAACCTTGCCCTCGGCGTAGCGCGGCCGCGAGGTGGCGAGCGTGAAGTGGGTGATGGACGTGCCGCCCTGGGTGGTGCGGGTGTCCGGTTCCTGACCGATGTTGCCGGCGAGAATAACGATGTTCTGCATTTCAAGTCTCCGTTGCTTCAGCCAGAGGGACCGTCCCTCCGACGAGACCCGGAAAAGGACCGTCGGGAGACGTCTGCACTGACGCCTTGGAGGAAGTTCGACCCCCAAGGGCCGGAGTGGTGCGGGCAGGCGCGGAACGCGCCAACTCGGTCCGGCCCCGCGGGGGTTGCTGGCGGAAAGCGAACGGGCTTAGGGGATCACTCAGTCGGAAGGGATTTGGTCCTTCACAGAAGCGGAACGGAAGACAGGGACCAGAAACATCGTTCTCGCGGGGATCGACAGATCAGGCAGGATCCGGCACCGCACCGGCGGTGCACATGCACAGCCTGTCTCTCAGCGCCACCCGGCGCCGCGTTCGTGCTGGGCCACCGCGAAACCAGAAACAGCTTCCGGGCAACCGAATGGCGCCGCAGCGGCCGGTTCGGAAACCCGATGGTCCGGTCCAGCGAGGATTTGCGATCGGAGCGGGAAGTGTTCCGCGGCCTATCCACCACCAGCGGTACAGTCCATGCACGGAGCGGCAGCTATGTTGTGAGAGTCTGTCGACGAGGGATACGTGGGGAGGCGACATGGCAACCGCTGACGAAACGCCGATGCCCTCGACACGCCCCATTCGCGCCAGCCGGGCGCAATGACCCGGCGACAGTGGCCCCGGTTTGACCGGGCGAACCGGACGGCAAAGACGGTGCGTTCAGGCAGTCAGAACGCGCGTACCGAGCGCATTGAGATTGGCCATCGCGGCAAGGCCGACGACAAGACCGCCTGCGCCGCAGACGAGGTTGAGAGCGAGGGTCGAATGGATGGCGTCGTGGGTGACGCCATGCACGAGCGCGTAGCCGGCGACCATTGCCGGGACAGCAAAGACGGCGAGCGCCAGAAATCGCACGGCTGGGTTCTTGGCGAAACCGAGCAAGAAGATCACGATCCCGATCGAGAGCAGTCCCGCCCCGATGGCCGCGAGCGCGGAGAGGAGGAAGCCGGCGTCCGTGGCATGGACGAAGCGGAAGACGGTCAGCCCGACCATGAACGGCAAGGCATAGATCGCGAACCGGAACGCGAGAAAGCACAATGCGGTCAGCAGGGAGATGGCAAGCAGAATAAGCGTCATGGAAGCGCCTCCGTGGGATCTCTTGAGGGATCACGTCAGGCTGCCAGGGAATACGCTCCGCCTGCGACTGGGCTTCAATACCGGTTCTTCATCTCCCGCATATTCAAGGGCATTTTGTCGTGCCCCGTCAAGGAAAAGGCGGTCACGCCGCCTGGAAAGGCGGCGGCGCGTTATGCGCCGCCGTCGACCTTCATGACCGGGATTCCGAGCTTGCGGGCCTTGTCCGCGAGGTTCTCCTGAATGCCCGTGCCGGGGAAAACGAGGACGCCGACCGGCAGTGCGTCCAGCATGGCGTCGTTGCGCTTGAACGGTGCGGACTTGCCATGCTTGGTCCAGTCGGGCTTGAAAGCGATCTGCGCCACCTTGCGGTTGTCCGCCCATTTGGCGGCGATCAGCTCGGCACCCTTGGGCGAACCGCCATGCAACAGCAGCATGTCGGGGTGCTTGACGTGAACCTGGTCGAGCCGCGCCCAGATCAGGCGATGGTCATTGAAGTCGAGCCCGCCCGTGAGCGCCACCTTGGTGCCGGCGGGTAGCATCACTTCGGTTTCCGCCCGGCGCCGGGCGGCGAGGAAGTCCCGGCTGTCGATCATCGCCGAGGTCAGGTTGCGGTGGTTGACCATCGAGCCCGAGCGGGGCCGCCAGTGAGTGCCGGTATGGCGCTCGAACTGTTCGGCGGCGACATCACGGAAGAGCTCCATGCTGTTGCGCCGTTCGATCAGCGTCTGTCCCTCGGCGGTCAGGCGTTCGAGCTCCGCGGATTTCACCTCGCTGCCATCCTGCTCGCGCTGGAGGCGGCGCTGCGTCACCTCATTGTCGTCAAGCTCACGCTCGACGCGGTCGGTGGCACGGTGGAAGAGATTGACCGTCGACCAGAGCAGATCGTCGAGATCGGGTTCGAGGCGGGTCTCTCCCAGCGTCGCGATGAGCGCGCCGAAGATGTCTGCGACCGCGCCGGCGACGACTTCGCCTTCGGGAAGCGGTCTCGGATCGGCTTCGTCCTGAAAGGGGCGCCAGCCGTAGAGCTGGAGTTCGGTGAGAACGTGATCGGTCGGGGATGAGGTGTGAACGGGTTCAAAGCCTGTATCGTCGTCTTCGTAAGTCATCGGGTGGCTCCCAGGTCTGGAGACCGCGCCCATCGCGGCCTTCGCAGGCGTCGAAAGCCCACGGGCGGGACGGGTTGGCAGCCCGAACTACGTGAGGCCTTGATGGCGAAGCCCGGCTATTTTGATTCGCGCTGCAAAGGCGGGGCGGTCCGGGGTCCCCGCGCGACCTGTCGCGTGGGGTGGATCCCCCGCCGGCGGAAAATAGCCGGAGCGCCGCCATTGCCGGCCCGGCCCGATTGTGGGCCGATCGCCCTCTCGAAGAAGGCCGTGGGTGTGGCTTTCCCGACAGCGGGCACATCTCGATCACGGAAGACGAGACAGGATGCCGCCGGTCGTGCCGCCCCGACCGACACTCTCAGCCGTCCATGAATCTGGCGACATCCTGTGGTCGAAGCTGCTCCCTCAAGGCCGCGCGCATGGCATCGGCGCCCAGCTCTCGCAGATCCTCGTTGAAGTCGTCGCGCAGGGGCGTGAGCCCGATTGCCTCGATCCCCTGACCCGTCGCTCTGGCGATCAGGCTTTGCCGCGCATTGTCACCGGCCGGGTCGCGATCGCGCAGGACGTAGAGCCGCCGCAGGTCCGTTGGAAACGCAATGGCTGCGAGATGAGCCGCCGAGAGCGCCGCGAGCATCGGCATTTGGGCCAGCACCATGCGGGGCGAAAGCACCGTTTCGATGCCTTCGCCCGCCGCCAACACCTCTCCGGCCACACCGAAGCGAACCGCATGGCCGAGCAGGTCGCCCATCGCCCGTCGCGGCGTGTCGATCGACGCCTTGCCGAGGGTCACCTCGCTGAAGCCGTTGGGATCGAGCCAGGTCCGGTGAGCGCCGGTTTGGTGGCCGTCGAGATCGGTCACCGAGGCAATCAGGGCCGGCCAGGCCTCGGTCGGCGCATGCTCGTCGGGTCGGTAGTAGCAGCGCGAATGGAACCGCAATGATCCGGTTCCGTGCAAAGCCGTAATGCCGCGTTTGCGCAAATACGTTTCCGCGAGTGTGCCCGCGATCGGCTGCGCCATCGAAAACAGCCGCTTCGCCGCGAGTGGCGAACCCGTTGGTGCGGGCGCCTTACAGGCGTTGTGGGGTGCTGGCTCCGGTTCGGGATGCGGCAGACTGAGAAACCGCCGCGCCTCGTCGGCGACATCCTTGAAGTCGATCAGGCCGCAGCTCTCGCGGATGACATCGAGAAGATCGCCGTGTTCAGACGTTGCGGCATCGGTCCATTTGCCCGCTGCACCCTTGCCGGATTCGGGGCCGGTCAGGCGCACGAACATCGAGCGCCCCGGCGTGTTGCAAACATCGCCCACCATCCAGTAGCGTCCCTCGCGCCTGCCGCTGGGCAGATATTCGCGGCACACCGCCTCAGCCTGCCGGCCGAGACGGGTTGCCAGTTCGGAAGCGTCGTGACGGAACATCAGGCGGCCTCCCGTTCGCCGATGCGCTCGACCGGGAAGCGATCGAGCACGCGGCCGAGAACAGCCGGACCGGAGGCGTCGACTGGAACGAACATCCTGAGCTTCCAAGAGATGATCTCGTGGAAGAGACCATAGGCGGTGAGCCGCTCGCGCATCGTGTCGGTGAAGCCGGAGAGCTCGATGCGGTTGGCGCCCATGACGCGGCTGCGACGAAGCTGGAGCCCTTCGGCAAGGTCGAGAATCGTGCGCCCGTCCATCAGTGCGGTGAAGGCGTCATCCGCGGAGATGGTCGTGCTGCCGGTCGCCGTCGCCGTGGCTGCCCAGGCGGGCGAGACCTTGCGGCCGATGATGCGCTCGCCGTCATCGGTCTGGAGCCGATAGACTCGGCTGGAGTCGTTGGGCAGACGCTTCCAGATCGGCAGCAACAGGCCGGTCACGACATGGATCGTGCTCTCGGAGAACGCCGGTACCTCAGCAACCTCGTTCTCCCAGGCGACAGCGAACGCTGCGCGGTCAGCTTCCATCCAGCGGGTCTCGCCCATCATCCTAACGGGGAGGTTGTGGGCTTCCATCGGACGGATGAGCCGAACACGGCGTTCCACCTCACCATCGTCAAGCATGACGCTGGTCGTGGGGATCTGGACGGCGACACGGCCAGAGCGCTCATTGATCAGGAGCCGCGCACACGGATCGTCGAGATGATCGAAAGCCTCGTCCAGCGTGAGCGGACGGTTGCGGTCGCGCTGGGTGATCGTGAGCAGCCGGGTTTCCGCGCCGGTGCCCGGATGGGTGTAGATGGTCTCGCTCCCGGTGACGGTGAAACGCTCGGCCACCAGCGTCTCCAGTCCGACATCATAAGTGCCGCTGGCGATGGCACCCTCGATCTTGGCGTTCAGCAATTGCTCGAAGGCAGTGAAGAGGATGCCTTGAAGCTCGATGGTGAGCGCCAGCAGGCGGTTGAGGAAGGTGGTGATCGGCGGCAGGTCGTCCTTGATGCCGTTGGAATCCATCAGCTTCAGGCCGGTGGCGGTCTCGAACCGGTCAAGCGAGCAGCCCTCGACCTTGCCGCGCACGATCAGGAGATAGAGCTGACGCAGCGCATCGCGGGCATAGGCGCTTTCCAGATTATCCTCGGGCCGGAACAGGCCCTGACCACCGGTCTGGCGCTGGCCGCGGGTGATCGCGCCCAGCGTGTCGAGGCGACGGGCGATCGTGGAAAGGAAGCGCTTCTCCGCCTTGACGTTGGTCGCGACCGGGCGGAAGAGCGGCGGCTGCTCCTGGTTGGTGCGGTGCGTGCGACCGAGCCCCTGAATGGCGGCATCGGCCTTCCAGCCCGGTTCGAGCAGATAGTGGACGCGCAGCCGGGTGTTCCGCGCGGAGAGGTCGGCATGGTAGCTGCGGCCGGTTCCACCGGCATCAGAGAAGATCAGGACGCGCTTGTCGTCATCCATGAATGCCTGGGTCTCCGCCAGATTGGCGGCCGCTGCGCGGGTCTCGACGACAAGACGAACCATGCCGCCGGTATTGCGCTTGCGGACGATGCGGCGCGAACGCCCCGTGACCTCCGCCACCATGTCGGTGCCGAAATGCTGGACGAGTTGGTCGAGCGCGCCGGGCACGGGCGGCAGGCTGGCGAGCCGGGCGATCAGGTCATCACGGCGGGCGACGGCCTCGCGGCTCTCGACCGGCTGACCGTCGCGATAGACCGGGCGTGACGACAGGTTGCCCTCGCTGTCGGTGAACGACTCGTAGAGCTGCACCGGGAAGGAATGGGCGAGATAGTCCAGCACATATTCCCTCGGCGTGATGTCGACCCGAACGTCGTTCCACTCCTCGGTCGGCAGCTCCGCCAGGCGGCGTTCCATCAGCGCCTCGCCGGTCGAGACGATCTGGACGACGGCCGAGTGGCCCGCCTCCAGATCGGCGGCGATCGAGCGGAGCAGCGTCGGGGTCTTCATGCTGGTGAGCAGGTGTCCGAAGAAGCGCTGCTTGGCGGACTCAAAAGCCGAACGGGCGGCAGACTTCGCCTGTCGGTTCAGCGTCCCCTCGCTGCCGGTGATGTTGGCCGCCTCCATCGCCGCATCGAGGTTGTTGTGGATGATGGCGAAGGCGCCGGCATAGGCGTCGTAGATGCGAGTCTGCTCGGGGGTCAGTTCGTGCTCGACCAGTTCGTATTCGACGCCGTCGAAGCTGAGCGAGCGGGCGGTGTAGAGACCGAGCGCCCTGAGGTCGCGGGCAAGCACCTCCATTGCGGCGACGCCGCCGGCCTCGATCGCTTCGACGAATTCGGCGCGCGTGGCGAAGGGAAACTCCTCACCGCCCCAGAGGCCGAGCCGCTGGGCATAGGCGAGATTGTGGACCGTGGTGGCGCCGGTCGCGGAGACATAGACGATGCGCGCATCCGGCAGCGCATGCTGCAGGCGCAGGCCCGCGCGGCCCTGCTGCGAGGCCGCGACATCGCCGCGTTCTCCCTTGCCGCCACCGGCGTTCTGCATTGCATGCGCCTCGTCGAAAATGATCACTCCACCGAAGTCGGAGCCCAACCATTCGACGATCTGCTTGACGCGCGAAACCTTTTCGCCGCGGTCGTCGGACCGTAGCGTGGCGTAGGTTGTAAATAGGACGCCTTCCGCCAGCGTGACCGGCTTGCCCTGCGGGAAACGCGACAGGGGCGTGACCAGCAGGCGTTCCATCCCGAGCGCCGACCAGTCGCGCTGCGCGTCTTCGAGAAGCTTGTCGGACTTGGAGATCCAGACGGCTTTGCGACGGCCCTGAAGCCAGTTGTCGAGGATGATCGCGGCCGACTGGCGGCCCTTGCCGACGCCGGTGCCGTCGCCGATCATGAAGCCGCGGCGGAAGCGGATCGCGTTCTTTGCGTCCTCCGGGGCAGCGGACACGACATCGAAGGTGTCGTCGACCGTCCAGGTTCCGGCGAGATGGTCGGAATGGGCCTCGCCAGCATAGATGACGGTTTCGAGCTGCGCCCCGGACAGCAACTCGCCGATATTGACGGGAAGACGCGGTCGGTAGCTCGGCTTGGGCGGTGTGACGGACGCCATCGCGGCCGATTGCACCAGCTTCGTCGGATGGGGCTGCGTGTCGGGAATGCGGATCGCCTGAAGACCGTATTCCTCGTAAATCGCGTCGGAGAGCCGGGCGGTGTCGGCCACCTGCCAATCGGCAGCTTCATAGGCAAGCGGCTGTGCCTCGGGCTCGGCCGTCGGCGCAGGCGATGCGGCCTTGGCGGCACGGTTCAGATAGCCGCGCACGCTGCGAGGGGCCAGAGTCGCTGGCGCAGGCACCGCGACCGAAGGATCGAAGGGAAGCCGCTCCGGCAGGTGCTCGTCGACCCAGGACAGCAATGCCGCGGTGTCCGGTGCGACACCTGGCGATGCGGGAAATGCTGTCGGATCATCGGCGGGAACCTTGTCGATGACGGTCAGCCGGGTGGAGATCGTCGTGCCGTGCTTGGCGTAAACCGAGCCGTCGATCGCGGCGGAGAAGACGACACGGCCGCGTTCCTGCAGACGCGCGAAGGATGATGTCCAGGCCGGATGGTCGGGCGCCAAGCTGGCGCCGGTGATCGTCACCAGCCGGCCACCGGGCGCAAGGCGTGCCAGCGCCGAGGCGATGTGGCGGAAGGCGGCGTTGGCGACGCGGCCTTCGACATTGGCCATGACCGAGAATGGCGGGTTCATCAGGATCACGCTCGGGATCATTGCCGGGTTGAGATGGTCGTGGATCTGCGCGGCGTCGAAACGGGTGATATCCACCGCCGGAAAGAGGGAGGCGAGCAGGTCGGCGCGCGTCTCGGCCAGTTCGTTGAGGGCGAGCGAGCCGCCGGCGATCTCGGCCAGAATGGCGAGGAGCCCGGTCCCGGCCGATGGTTCGAGAACACGATCCGCCGTGGTGATGGCGGCGGCGTGGGCAGCAACTAGGCCGAGGGGGACCGGGGTCGAGAACTGCTGCAAGTTCTGGGCTTCCTCGGACCGGCGGGTGTGGGTCGGAAGGAGCGCGGCAATCTTCGACACGGCGGAAAGCCGCGGAGCCGGAGAACCGGCCTTGCGGAAAAGCGCCTTTCCGTATTTGCGCAGGAACAGGATGGACGCCGCCTCGCAGGCGTCGTAGGCGGTTTTCCAGTCCCAGGCGCCGGTGGTATCGGAGGTGCCGAAGGCCGCCTCCATCGCCGCGCGCAATTTCGCGGCATCGATCGGCCGACCCTTTTCGAGATGTAGGAGAAGCTGCCCGGCGGCGGCAAGGATGGCCGAAGCGGGTCGGACATCGGAGGCGAGAGGGAGCGGCGCGGCCGGAGCGGCGGCGCGAGCGGAAGCATTGGTCATGGTGAGAACCTTAAGGAGAGCGGAAGACGGACGAGCCGGTCCGGCGCTCTCTCTCCACCGGACGGGCTCAAACCCGTCACGGCCTCCCTCTCCCTCTCAGGGGAGATCGAACTCCTCGGCTATCCGAACCGACGTCCATTCTCGGTGAAGGTGTATTCGTTCGCGGCAATGGTTTCGTCGACGGCCGCGTCCGAGGTCAGATATTCGTATTCGCGTTCGAGCTGGCGATAGAGCCAACGCGCGAGGTCACGAAGCGCCTCGATCACGGCACCTTCCGCATCAGCCGTCATGTCCTGCCAGGTCGAGCTATCGCGTTCGACCGCGATCGCCATGCAATATTCATGGTAGTAGCGGTCACGATGAACGACGCCGGCGTGGAGCTGGTAAAAGTTGCGCCGCTGGATCACCTGCAGTGCATCGGCGATCCGGTGCAACTCGCTGTCCTTCGGCGCGTGATCGCGGATATGGCGGGGTGCGGCCCTGGCATAGCGATAGCGCCCCTCGAAGCAGGCCCCGTCGCCCTGACTCCAGAATCCGGAGAAGAAGATGCACGATTTCTGCCTTGTGCCACCTCCGTAGAGGCGAACCGGCACAGTTTGCAGCTCGACGCCGAGGATGGCGCAGATGTGCTCGAAGTCGTCGAAGACGAACTCGAACCAGTCATGGTCGAAGCCGACCTGCCGATACCATGCGCGGGCCGCGTCTTTGGCGGCGTCCCGAAAGCTCATCGAGCCGATAGACAGTGGTTTCGATGATCTCAGGCATCGGGATCGCCTCCATCGAGCACTTGGGCAAGCCAGCCTCCGGTATAGGTCCACGCCACGGTCTTGCCGGTGGCGAGATCGAGAACGTGAGCCCCGCCGCCGAACGCATCGAGACGCACGCGCGAGCAGGTGTTGGCGTATTGGAAGCCCCACAGCCCAGTGAGGCCGAATGCGGCGGCGCAGCGTTTGACGAACTGGATGACATGCTCCGGGTCGCCGGTGACTTCGTCGCGTATCCAGAGGCTGGTGCCGCCATGCTCGGGAACGATGGAAAGATCGAACCCTTCCGAGGGCGGATTTTCCGATGTGTTTTCCTCGGACAGGCGGTTATAGAGATCGAGCGCATGGGCGGCGTTGTCGGGTGTGCCGACGTCGAGCACGCAGGAGAAATGGGTGAAATAGTCGGCCATGATGGACTCCTGAAACGAGAACGCCCGGCACATCGGCCGGGCGCAAGTTGGAATTTTGGTGTGCAGGAAGAGCGCCGGATGCGGGCTATTCGGCCGCGACCGGCTGCTGCTCCTCGTCTTCGGATTCGTCGTCCTCGGTGAGGAACGCGGGCAGCGTGTCGGTCTCGTCGTCGGGCTGCTTGGCGGCGTCCGCGTCGAGCGGTGCCAGGCGCAGCGGCTCGGGAAGCCAACCGCTATCGGCGAGAAGCCGTTTCAGCCTCCTTCGCCATGTCGCCCTTCTTCAGATGGTCGATGAGCTGCGCGGTCGCTTCGTTCTTCGCCTCGCGCACCGCTTCGAGAATGCGCGGCTTCGTGACCCTGCCGAGATAGTTGCCGACTGTCGGCCGCCAGCCCACCTCCACCATGTCGAGAGCAACGGCGCGCGCGAGCCGGTCCGCTTCGCGAATGCGCTGCTGCACGCCATGCGTGGTCGGGCCTGCGCCATAGGGGTTGGCCTTCTCGTAAAGCGCATTGACCCCGAAGGAGACGCAGTGGGCGAGAAGCGCCATGCGGCTCGCATCGTCGAGACCGTCGATCTTCGCCCAGAGTGCATCTTCATCGGTCGGCAGATCGGCCTGCCAGGCTTCCTGGCGCTCGTCGATCGCTTTGGCCGATGCGCTGTTCTTCAGATCCTCGGCCTGAACGGAGAAGAAGATGTGCCGGACCGAGGCTTCGAGGCAGCCCGTCGACGAGACGTGCTGGAAGGTGTCGCGGACGAGCTTGTGGAGCAGCGCGGTCATCGCGACATGTGGGTTGCTCGCCAACGCGTCCCGCAGCGCCAGCGTCCGGTGTGCCGTCAACTCGGTCACCAGACGCTCGGGCAGCGGCTTGACGACATCCTCGTCATCGTCCTGACCCGGCTGTTCTCCGCCGACGGTAGTCACCGTGCGCTGGACGGTTCCGGTCAGATTACTGGCACCTTCCTCACCGCCAGCGGCACACCCTTCGGTATCGCCGTCGGCGACTTCATCCTCGGGACGGACATAGCCGCGATCGATCGAGAGCCGGCCATCGTGGCGGATGCTGACGAAGGCGCCGGCGCGGGGGATTTCGGCGGGATCATAATGGACGGGACGATTTTCGAAGGCCTCGAGGGCATCTTCGATCTCGCCGAGCCGCGCATGGACCTCATCGGGCAGTTCGTCCGCCTCGGCATATTCGGCTTCGAGGTCGTCGAGCTCGTTGCGCAGTGCCTCACGCTGGGCGCGTTCGTCTTCGGCCAGATCGACCGGCGTCCCGGTGATCGAACGGAGGCCCTGGGTGTGGCCATAGGGGAAGTCGGCCGCGACCTCGATCCACTTCCAGCCTTCGCCGGCGATGGTTTCCGCTTCGGTCTTCAGCTTGTCGGCGACGAGCTGCTCCAGCAACGGGACATTCTCGATCCAGCCCCCGTCGTCGTCCTGGAAGAGATCGCGCAGGACGATGCCGCCGGCCGCCTCATAGGCGTCGGTGGTGACGAAGCGGACCCGCCGATCAGACGCCCGGACGGTGTTCTCCGTCAGCATCCGGCGGATCTGATAGGGTTCCTTCGACCAGCTATGTTGGATCGATTCCCAAACTTGCTCCTGGCGCGCATGGTCGGACGAGACGGTGAAGGCCATGAGTTGATCGAGGGTTATCTCGTCCTCGGCATAGGCATCGAGCAGCGTCTCCGAGACGGTGACGAGCTTGAGCCGCTGCTTGACGATGGCGGTCGAGACGAAGAAGCGCGCGGCGATCTCCTCCTCGGTGAGGCCCTGGTCGCGCAAAGTCCTGAAAGCCCGGAACTGGTCGAGGGGGTGCAGCGCTGCGCGATGGGCATTCTCGGCGAGCGAGTCTTCTTCGGGCGAGATGTCGGTCCCGGCCTCGCGGACCACGCAGGGTACCGGCGTGGTCTTGTTGAGGCGCTTGGCCTTCACCAGAAGTTCGAGCGCCCGATAACGGCGGCCGCCAGCGGGAATCTCGAACATGCCGGTTTCAGCGCCGTCGTCATCGAGGACCGGCCGGACGTTGAGGCTCTGCAGGAGACCGCGGCGGGCGATGTCCTCGGCCAGTTCTTCGATCGAGACGCCCGCCTTGAGGCGCCGGACGTTGGACTGGGAGAGCACGAGCTTGTTGAAGGGGATGTCGCGCGAGGCGCTGAGGGTGATTTTCTGAACGGCAGGTGCCATCGTGATTTACTCCGCGACGGGCGCCGAGAGCCTCTCTCTCGACCTCAAACCCGTCACGGAAAAAGGCGCAGCCCTCTCACTCTCCTCATCCGGAGTGGGAGCGCCGCGCCGATGGGATGGGAGTGTCACCGCCTGTTTCGCAGCGACACCGCGGCGGCCCTGAGCAAGCGTTCGCTCTCAACGATGCTGCCGGCCAGCCGGGCCGCTTCGGCATAGACCGACAGCGGAAATAGCCCCTCGAAGAGGATGTCCCGCTCAATGCCAAGACCGAAGGGCAGAGGGATCGACCTGAACTCCGCGAGGCTGCACGAGCCCCATCTCGGGACAGCTGAAGCCGAGATCGGCGAGCCCAAACAGCGTGTCGCCGTCCGGCTCCATTTCGGTGATGAGCCAGGTGCCCGCGCCGACGGGATTGAAGAATTTCACCACCGGCACATGGTCGACATCGCTCTGCCGCCCATTGGCCAGCAGCCGGACGCGCAAATCGTCGGTCAAGAGGATCATGACACCCTCCTGTCGCAAGCAGGTTCAACCCGGTTCGTCTGATCGGCATCGTCCGGGGCGAAGGCAAGGAGCTAGTCAGCAGCCTTGCTCGCCTGGCTGGCGGCGCGGACGATGGCGCGATTGTCCTCGCGCAGGACCTCGAGCCAGGAGCCGATGTAATCGGCGTGCCGGACGGTCGGCGCGATGCCTAGCGAGGCGCAGCAGAAAGCGGCGTTGATCTCGGCGATGAGTTCCTCAAAGGCGTATTTCTTCGACCCGAACGAGCCAGAGAAATCGCGGTTAAGACGAAGGGGAGCGCCGCTGGCGTGACCGAGTTCGTGCAGGGCGGTGCGGTGCCAGTTAATTGGCTCGAAATAGGCCTGCGGCGGCGGCACCTGCACATAGTCATGGGCCGGCACGTAGAAGGCCCGGTTGCCGCCAATGCGGAAGTCGATCCCCGTCGCCGCAATCAGCGCCTCGACGCGCGGTTCGATCAGTCCGGCCGGCACCGGTGGCGCTGCGGTCGCTACGTCTTCCGGCAGGTTCTCGCACTGGTCGGTGTTGAAGACGGCGAAGCGTTTCAGGAATGGGATCGCCTGGACGTCCTCGCCGGTCTCGCGCGCGCGGCGCTTTTCATCCTCGGGCACGAAGCGGTCTGCATAGACGACTGTGGTTCCGCTTTCGCCCTTGCGGACATTGCCCCCGAGCGAGAGCGCCTGGCGGAAGGTCAGCCAGCTCTGGCCTGAAAAGCCGCGTTCGATCACGGCGCCCCAGAGCAGCAGCACGTTGATCCCGGAATAGGTCCGTCCTGTCGAGGCGTTCTGCGGCATGGACAGCGGCGCCTTGGCCGCCGCCGTTCCCCAGGGCTGAACCCACGGCATCCGGCCGGCCTCCAGTTCGGCGATGATCTTGTCGGTGATTTCGGAATAGAGGTTGGTCCGGTCGCCCCCGGCGCCGGATTTGCGGTTCTGTCTGGACATCTCGGGTCTCCGCGACGGGCGCCGGAGGCCTCTCCTCCAGCCCTCAACCCGTCACGGCAAACCGGGCCGCACTCTCACTCTCAAAGGGGGCGTTGCGGGGGAATCCCCCGCTCGAAGGGGTCGGCCGAGACGACAGGCTCGGCCGCGGGGGAAGGCTTTCCCCTCCCCACTCCTTCCAGAAATCGGTCAGTAAATTTCCAATTGGCGGCGCGGTGACATCCAGTCAGCCGATACTGATCAGGTCATCCCGTAGGCGGCTGGTGACCGAGTTCAACCGCCTTCCGGCGCTGTGAGGTGGATAGTGCGCTCCAGAACCGGTGCACGCGCGATGTCGGCATCTGACGGAGATCTTCGACATGTTGTGCTCGGCGAAGTTCGACCTGAAAGAAGGATGGGTGATGATCGATGTTGAATGCCTGGAGCTTCCAAAAGACCACGGCGGCATATTTCGGTGTCAGCTTCTTTTTTCGCCGGTAATAGTCGAGGGCGCCCGAGAGGATCGGGTTGTCTTCGGACCGTGCAAGTTGCTCCAGCGCCCGGATACAAAACTCCATCTGCATCTTCTGCGTGAGCTTGGTAAGATGGCGCTTCGCATCGGTCGGAGACAGCCGACGTCCATCCTCCAGCACGGCGACGTCGAATTGAAGAATACAGTGCGACCCAACCCACAGCCGACCATTGGTGTAGGCATTGCCGATCTCGAAATGGTACCGTAGTTCCTGCTGGCCGCAGAGCTGACAGGTTTCGATTGGCGCTTCGTGATCGATGGTATTCTCTGTAAATGACCATTCCGCGAAAGCATCGGGAAGCGTCCCAGCCACGGAGAGCGGCAGGATGCTGTCACGAACCCGCTGAGTATACCCGCTCATACGGTCCTCACTTCGCTAGTTAAGCCCGCTTATCTTAGCCTATTCGTTATTTAAGTGAAGCCATCATTGCTTAAATAAGCGTTGGGCATCATAATGGGGTATGAGCGATTCCGACCCCACCCAACGCCTTGGCTATTTCATAGAAACGCCCGTCGCAGGAGAGACGGTGCGCGCCTTCGTGCCCCCTCCGCTGCCGCCGGTACCGACGATCGACGTACTGGCGCTTCTGGACCGGCTCAGCCTTGCCGAGCGCGCCCTGGGGCGGCTGGACGGCATCACGATGCTGCTGCCGCGTCAGGAATTATTTCTCTATATGTATGTCCGCAAGGAAGCGGTGCTTTCCTCGCAGATCGAAGGCACGCAATCGACGCTCTCCGATCTGCTGCGCTTTGAGACTGAAGCACAGGCTGGTCAGCCGATCGACGATATCCGCGAGGTTTCGAATTACGTCGATGCCATGATGTATGGTTTGGAACGGCTGCAGGAACTGCCACTGTCTCTGCGACTGATCCGCGAGATGCATGAGCGCCTGCTGCAAAGCGGGCGCGGCGGCACCAAGGATCCTGGCGAGTTTCGCCGCTCGCAGAACTGGATCGGCGGCACACGCCCGGGCAATGCGCTGTATGTGCCACCGCCAGTCACGGAACTGGATGATTGCCTCGGGGCGTTTGAACGCTTCATGCACGAGGATCAGTCCCGCCTTCCGGCGCTCATCAAGGCCGGGCTGTTGCACGTCCAGTTCGAGACCATCCACCCGTTTCTCGACGGCAACGGCCGCATCGGCCGCCTGCTGGTCACGCTGTATCTCTGCGTCAATGGCGTGCAGCAAAAGCCGCTGCTCTATCTCAGTCTGTTTCTCAAGACGCACCGCGCTGACTATTACCGGCTTCTTCAAGAAGTGCGGGAGCACGGTCATTGGGAGGCCTGGCTCGACTTCTTCCTTGCCGGCGTGGCCGAAACGGCGAACCAGGCGTTCGACGCCGCCACGCGGATTGTCGATCTTTTCAAGGAAGATCGCGAGCGCATCACTGCCGAAAGCGACCGCGCCGGTTCGTCACTGCGCATCCATGAGCTGTTTCAGCAGCACCCGTTCCTGACCGCGAACCAACTCGTTGAACACACTGGCCTGTCGGCGCCGACGGTCAATGCGGCGCTCGCCGACCTCGAACGCTTCGGGATTCTTGAGGAGATCACCGGACGAAAGCGGGGCCGCGTCTTCAGCTACCGCTCCTATCTCACCATACTCAGCGAGGGCACCGATCCGTTGCCCACAACTACTTGAAGAAAGGGGGGCGGTGCCATGCGGATCAGGTTTGTCGAGATCTCGAATTTCAGAAAGCTGAAAGCTACGCATCTCGACTTCGATAAAAAGACAACAATTTTGGTCGGCGCCAACAATAGCGGCAAGACCTCCGCGATGGTTGCTCTGCGCATCTTTCTCCTCTCCCCGAGCCGCCTTGCGCTGCGGGACGTGACGATCGCGAATTGGACCAAGTTCGACCTCTTGGGGGAACAGTGGGAAGCGGATGCTGAATCGACAGTCGATTTTGACGCGCTCCTTCCCTCACTCGATGTCTGGCTTGACGTGCCGCTCAGCGAGATCCAGCACGTCGTCCACATATTGCCGACGCTGGATTGGTCCGGCGGTTTGCTCGGTGTGCGACTAAAATACCATGCCAAAGACCTGGAAAAGCTAAGGGCTGAATATCTCGCGCAACGGAGCGCCGCGCGGAACGCGTCGACCATCGGCCCCAAGGGCGAAGCGACAAAGATAGCGGTGTGGCCCCGCAGCCTGACCGACTTTCTCGAACGACGATTGCGGGCGCATGTCGAACTTTCGGCGTACCCGCTCGATCCGACTGCGGTCATGCCACCGGGCAAGAACGGTCTGGCGATACCTCAATCCTTGCCCGTCAATGCTCTTGCTTTCGACCAGCCTCCTTTCAAGAACCTCATTAAGATCGACGAGATTGCGGCACAGCGTGACTTCGCCGATGCGGGCGGCAACGACGGCGGAGAAGACAAGGGTGATGCACCCAGCCGCCGCTTCAAGCGCCGTTTGTCCGACCAGTTGCGCTCCTACTATGATCGCCATCTCGACCCATCCAAGACCACATCTGACAAGGACTACGAGGCGCTCGGGGCGATCCAAGCCGCCGAACGCAGCTTTGACGCGCGACTTGAGGCAGGGTTCGCGACTGCCTTTGAAGAGTTAGAAGACCTTGGATATCCGGGGATGAGCAACCCCAAGCTCAAAATCTCCACGCTCCTTCGCGCGACGGATGGGCTGAAACATGGCTCCTCGGTACAGTATCAAGTCGCTGATCCTTCCGGCGATGGCACCAAGACTCTCAAGCTCCCTGAAGACTATTCGGGCCTCGGTTATCAGAACCTGATCGCAATGGTGTTCATGCTGATGGGTTTTCGCGACGAGTGGATGCGCGTCGAAAAGGCGGGGCTCCTCCACGGCGTGGATGTGTCACACGAGATTCAACCACTCCACTTGGTGCTTGTCGAGGAGCCGGAAGCCCATCTCCATGCGCAGGTGCAGCAGGTCTTCATCAACAAGGCCTACAACCTTCTCAGAAAGCATGCCGATCTAGGTGCTGAGGACAGCTACTGCACCCAGCTCGTCGTCAGCACCCATTCCAGCCATGTTGCGCACGAGGCTGATTTTGCGAGCCTGCGATATTTTCGGCGCCGACCCGCTGCGAGCAAAGGAGAAACGCCAACCACAACGGTCGCGAACCTCTCTCACATTTTTGGCGACGGCGACGATACAACGCGCTTCGTAAAGCGTTATCTCAAGGCGACGCATTGTGACCTGTTCTTTGCGGATGGGGTCATCTTCGTGGAAGGTCAGGCCGAGCGCATCCTTGTACCACACTTCATTCGCCATCATTTTCCGGAGCTTTCACGTCGCTATGTCTCATTGCTCGAACTCGGCGGCAGCCATGTGCATAGTTTTCGGGATCTGATCGATGCACTCGGGATTGCAACCCTGATCATCGGCGACCTCGATGCGACTGCGGCCGTCAAAATTACAGACAAGAACGGCCACGAAACGACCCGCTGGAAGTCCGCGCGCCCCGAACGGGGCAAGGAGCAACAGACGGCCAACTCTGTTCTCAAGGAATGGCATCCGAAAAAGAAGCTGATCGACGAATTGGTGACACTTGCGCCTGAAGGGCACGTATCGGACGGGGGACAAGACTACGACCTCTACGTTACCTATCAGAAGCCGGTCAAAATCAATTCCAGCAGTCAGGACGATGTCATCGTCATTCCTCGAACATTCGAGGACGCCCTGATCCTTGAGAACCTCACTGTTGTCGAAAAAATTCAAGGCTCAGTGACATCGGGCAAGGTCCGAGCGATCGTTGCGCAAAATCTTACTGGAGATGATCTCGAAGACGAGCTGTTCGAGTTGCTGAAGACTGCCGAGAAAGCAGCATTCGCACTCGATTGTCTGATGCTGGAGGATCCAAAGGCCTTAAAAGCGCCGAGCTATATCGCAGCCGGACTTAAATGGTTCGAGCGGGCCGTCGGCAAAGATATTGCGGAAGGCGAACTCAAGACGGGGAAAGCCGATGGCGGACATTGAGACTGCGTCGGCGGACTTCGATGATGGCACCGACACCCAGATACGAGACTGCCTGAACCCTGTCAATCCGCAGAGCTTCTTCCTGTACGCGGGCGCGGGCTCGGGCAAGACGCGCTCGCTTAAGAACGCGCTGGAAACCTTCCGCGAAGATCACGGCACAGCTTTCAGGCGTAGCGGTAAGAAGATCGCGGTGATCACCTATACGAATGCAGCGGCCGATGAGATCGCAGAACGCGTAGGCGAGGATTCCTTGTTTCCGATCTCGACGATCCACAGTTTCTGCTGGAAGCATATTGGAACCTACCATAGCGATATCCAGGCATGGCTGCTCGCGACACTCCCCGCCGATCTAGCCGAATTGCACGAGAAGCAAGCAAAGGGGCGCGCCGGCACGAAGGCCGCCCTTGATCGCGAGCGCGCAATCGCATCTATCACGCGACGCCTTGAATGGCTCAGCACTCCTCGGCGGTTCACTTACAATCCGAACGGAGACAATTTCGGCCAAGACTCGCTGTCGCATTCCGAGGTGCTGAAGATCGCGGCGGCCTTCATCGAAACCAAGCCTTCGATGCAGGCCGTTCTTGTCAACAAGTATCCCTTCCTGCTCATCGATGAGAGTCAGGACACAAACAAGGGACTACTCGAGGCCTTCTTCGCACTCGCTGCGGCGAACAAGGGCAAATTCGCTGTAGGTCTGTTCGGGGATATGATGCAGAGGATTTTTCTCGACGGTCATCCGGAACTGGAGCGCCTGGTTCCGGATGATTGGGTCCGTCCCGTAAAGCGACTGAACCACCGGTCACCTCAGCGCGTAATCGCGCTTGGCAACGTGCTTCGCGCTCCGATTGATCATCAAAGCCAAGTGGCCCGCGACGATAGCGATGTCGGGCTTGTTCGCTTGTTTGTCGCCTCCAGTAGCACGCCCGACAAGCCGGCGTTCGAGCGGCAGGTTCAGGAGCGAATGGCTGAATTTTGCAGCGATCCTGATTGGCGGGACCAAGCAGGAGTGAAGGCGCTCACGCTTGAACACCATATGGCAGCGTCAAGGTACGGGTTCCTTGAGATGTTCCAGGCGCTTGACCGGGACTCGCGCCTATCGACCGGGCTTCGGACAGGAGAGCTGGCCGGCCTAAGGCTTTTTGCCGAGCGCGTCGCCCCACTAGTCGCGGCTGCACAGGCGAACAATGCCTTCGCAGTCATGGCTCACCTCCGCGCAACTTCTCCCCTGCTGAAGCGATCAGCAATTGCTGAGATGTCAATAGCCGACGATCCGTTGCAGCCAATTCGTGCAGGTGTGGACGCGCTGCTGGGCCTCTGCACCGAAAGCCCAGATGCAACCTTTCTCACCGTTCTCCAATGCGTGGCGGAACACGGGCTGTTCGAGATTCCTGCTGCCCTGCAGCCGTTTGTCGCCTTTGAGCCGAAGTCGGAAGCAGTCGAGGTTGAGCCGGCCAATGAAGACGCAGAGTCGAATGAGGAGGAGGCAGTCGCGGAGTCATCTCCCGAGAGCCTGGAGGCTTGGCGGGCATTTCTTGAGACTCCGTACAACCAAACTGTCCCTTTCGCAGAATATGTCAGCGATCGTGGTCCCTTCGGAACCCATCAGGGCGTTAAGGGCCTTGAATTCGACCGCGTATTGGTAATTCTTGACGACAGCGACACGCGAGGTTTTCTATTTTCTTACGATAAACTGTTCGAAGCCAAACCGCTGTCGGACACTGACCGCAAGCATCTTGCCGAAGGCACAGAAGGTGGGATCACTCGTACGCGCCGCCTCCTGTATGTGACCTGCACTCGGGCGAAGAAGAGTCTAGCACTAGTGGCCTATACCGAGGCGCCAGATGCTCTCACTGCATCTGCGATTCGCAATCAGTGGTTCTCGGAAGAAGAAATCGTACAGCTTTGACGTTTGCTGAAATGCGATTTATCGCGCGGGAGGCGGCACGGAATGCATCAAAGGAGCTTTGTCTCGAGTCTTTGTTTGCGCTCGCGCCAGTCTGGCATGGCTTTGTCCATCAGGCTGCGCCAGCGCGGCCCATGGTCGGGTTCAAAAGCGTGCGCCAACTCATGAACAATGACATAATCGATGCACTGTATCGGCGCTCGGACAAGATCTAGATTGAGGACCAAGCTGCCTTTCGGTGTAAAACTCCCCCACCGTTTCGTCATCGGACGGATTATCAACTTCGGCACGTCCATCCCTTCGGATGCAAACAGCGGAGCCAATTGTAGTAAGCGGAGCGGAAATTCTTGATGTGCCTCAAGCCGATAGAAATGGTTCAGCAGCGCCGCTTTGTGAATAGCGCTCTCGGTGTGCGGGGTTTCGAGGACAATCCTGTCGCCACTCAGATAAATGCGGGATGCAGCCCCTTGTCGAACGCGAAGCCTGTATTGAACGCCTCTTAGAAGGTGCGTTTCGCCACTGATATATTGCCGCGGTGGCGTTCTCGGACGGTACTGCTCGAAGTCAGCGATCTGCGCAGCGATCCACCCACCCTTGCGGCGAACCCGATCGTGGACCTCCTCTACCGTCGCATCGACCGGCGCAGTGACATCCACTAAGCCGGACGGTGCGACGGTGATCTTCAGACGTCTTCGCTCATCCCGACTGACGCGGTAGGTGATCCGTCGTCGCCCCCATTGGAAACAAGCATCAGCGGACACGGCCATCATCCTGCATGCGGACCCGTGCGGCCGAGAGCACCTCATTGACGATACCGTCCATCACGGCTGCGTCGAGGTCCACGCCGCCAGGACCCATCAACTCATCGAAAAAGAAGTCATCGATCGCATTGCGCATGTCATTTTGAATGTCACGATCATGTTGCCATCCAACGCGCCGACGATTCTCGATGATCTCGGTTAGCGACAGCGAAATACGCACCGAAAGGCGGGGATCATCGATCCCCGCGCGGCGCAGTTCCTTTCTGGCAATCCCCCAGAACGCAGTCTCGTTGCCCTTGCCACGCAGCTGATGCGGCGTCGGATCGTCTTCATCGTCACGGGCGTCGAGCTTGTCGCGCTGCGTTCGGATGCGTTCGAGATAGGCCTTCTCTTCCAAGCGACCGCGACGGAAGTCGTCGATGGTCTGGCGGATAAGTTTTGAAAACTTCTCGAAGAAGACAGGGTCCTCGTCCCACTTCTCCTCAATCGTCCGTAGCGTCCGGTGCGCAATCTCGTCCGCAATCGACGCATCCGAGCGCTTTTTCTCGCTCCGTGCCGCTTCGATTGCGCCATCGTCGAAAACGGCTAAGGGCTCCACGATCGTCGTGACTTCGTGCGCGGTGACGTGCTGGTCGAGCAAACTGCGCACACGTCGCTCATAGTCGCTCCAGTCCACCGCGTCCGCGTAACGAGCCTTCACATGGGCGCGCAACGCGAGAAAGCGCTTTTCGTCGGTTCGCCAGCGTTGCAGCCGGTCCGCGGGTGTTTCCTCAATGAAAACGCGGGAGCTGACAGCGACGGTAAGCGTGCGGGAGAACTCTGAGAGGCGGCGATAGAAGTCATCGCGCAGCGCATCGTCTGCGAGTTCTCGCGCGTAGGCTTCCTCATCGTAGACGTTCGAAACGCCAACGAAGAGATCTAGGAGTGCAGCGTGCTTCTGGGGAAGCGTGCGCGCTTCATCAGCGATTGCGCTGACCGACTGCTGCAGGTCGGCTTCGTCGAAGTCCCGCAGCGCGTCGTTGGCGGTCAATGCCTCGCCGAGGTGACGAAGCACACCGCAGTAATCTATGATAAAGCCGAACGGTTTTTCAGGCGCGCCATCCTCGTCGAAAACACGATTGACGCGCGCGATGGCCTGCAAAAGACCGTGCTCGCGGAGCGGTCTGGCCATGTAAAGCACTGTGTTACGCGGCGCATCGAAGCCGGTGAGCAGCTTGTCGACGACGATCAGGATGTCCGGTTCGCCGGGCCCCTTGAACTTTGATATTATGGTCTTGTTGTAACTCTCCTCGCCGCCGTGTCGCTCCATCATCCGGCGCCAGAACTTCACCACCTCGTCATCAGATTCCTCGTCTATGGCGTGTTCGCCCTCGCGCTGATCCGGTCCGGAGATGATAACCTCCGAGGTCACCTCGCCGAACTCGTCAAGCAGCTTCTTCAGAGCGATCGCGTCGCGTTTGGACGGTGCGACGAGCTGACCTTTCAGCCTGTCAGACTGGAAGTTGTCCGCGAAATGCCGACTGACGTCGAACGCGATGCAGCGCAGACGTGCTGACACGCCCATGAGCGTCCGAGGGCGGCTCATCTTGCGTTTAAGATCGGCTTTCTGTGTTTCGCTGAGGCCGAGGGTCACACGGTCGAACCAGGCATCGACCGCGTCTTCGTCGATATCCTCCTCGACGTGACGGCCCTCATAGAGCAGCGGCACGACAGCACCGTCCGCGACGGCATCCTTCATAGAATAGACCGGCTGCACGAGCGGTCCGAACTTGGTGAAGGTATTGCGCTCTTTCTTCGCAATCGGCGTGCCGGTTAAGCCGATCAAGCAAGCGCCCGGCAGCACGTCGCGCATCTTCTGGTGCAGGCTTTGCATGTCGCCGTACTGGCTGCGGTGGCTCTCATCGACGAGCAGGAAGATATCCGTGCTTGCATCGACCACGCGGCGCTTGTTGAGCCCGGCCTTGAACTTGTGAACGAGGGTCGTGATGACCGGCGTCCTAGCTTCGATGAGTTCGACTAGGTGTTCGCCCGTCTTGGCGCGTTCGGGCGACAGGCCAGTCGCCGCGAAGGTCTTGTCGATCTGGTCGTCAAGATCGGTTCGGTCGGTAACCAGCACGACACGCGCTGTGGGAACACTCATCGCGAGAGACTTCGCGAGCATCACCATGGTCAGCGACTTGCCAGATCCCTGCGTATGCCAGACAACGCCGCCGGCGCGTCGTCCGCCGTCGTCGCGCGCTTCTACACGCTTCAGCAGGTCCTTCACCGCAAAATATTGCTGATGGCGTGCCACCTTCTTCACACCGCCGTCGAAGAGCGTGAAGCGGCGCGCGAGATCGAGGATGCGCTCTGGGCGGCAGAGGCTTACCAGCATTTCGTCGAGCGGTGTGACGAAGCGGTCCCCCGCCTCACGCAGACCGTCATGCTTGCGGCGGTGGAGGCCGAAGTCCTGGAAGATCGCGTCCTGATCTGTTGTGTCGATCGCTCGGTTGACGACCTCGGTGACGTAATCGGGCGCGTCTTCGCGCTCGCGCCAGGCCGACCAGAACTTTGCCGGCGTGCCAACGGTCGCGTAGCGGGGCTCATGCGAATTCGCGGCGATGAGCAGCTGCGCCGTGAAGAACAGGTTTGGCGCACCGAGATCGGGCTTCTGATTGCGCAGATGCTGGCTGATGCCTTGCGCGACCTTTTCCTGGCTCCGCTTCACCTCGATGACGGCGAAGGGAATGCCGTTTACGAACAGAACGATGTCGGGGCGGATGCTCGCGCCCTCCGGCCAGTCGACCGGAAACTCACTCGTCATATGGAAGGCGTTCGCCCGTATACTGTCCGCGTCGAGGCCCCAATTGATGTAGCGGAACGGCCATTCGCGCGACTGGCCATCCACCGTCTGCGGCAGCGCGACGCCAAGCTGGATCAGGTCGGTCTGGCGCTCGTTGGTGCGCATCAACCCATCGAAGCGGACATCCTTGAGACGTTCGACGGCCGTCTCGATGTTCCCCTCTGAGAAGGCATGCGTGCGGCCGCTGGCGCGGATGCGGTTAAGCGCTGCAAGCTGAGTGCTCAGCGTGTCCTCAAGCAGGACGCCAGTGCGACGGTGCCTCCGCTGTCGATCGACCTCCGCGCGCGTGACATAGCGCCAGCCGAGCGCCGACAGCGTCATGAGCGCCTGAAGCTGCTCGCGACCAGCTTCGGAAAGGGAGAATTCCGGGCTTTCGGTCATTCTATGACCTCCGCATCTTCTCCAGCACCCTTCGCGGATCGTTTGGCTTTCGCCTTCGCGCCAGACTTCGGCTTCTCGATCCAGGCAAAAGCCCATTTGTAGCCAAGCGCGTGCAATTCGCGCGCAGCCTGGCGGAACGACACCAAGCTGAAGAAGGGGAGTTTCGGCTTATCAGATGCAGCAATGACGCTGTAGACGACGGTGAAATCACCACGGGTGAAGTCATTCCCGGAATTCGGAATGATGTCCTCGTAGCCGGTCTGTCCGGTTTCAGCCTGGACCGCGATCACTTCGTTCCGAACGCTGTCGCGCGACGGCGGGTCGGTCGCGAGGACGCGTGCGGAGACGGTCCCCTGGCTGAAAAGGTGACTGAGTCGAGACGAGGACGTCTTGTCCTTAACGTGGATCAGTTGACGCTCACGGCCGAGAAAGTCGCAGGCTTCGATCTTGCTCGCAGCACCTGTCGGCTTGATGAGCCGACGGTCTAGGCAGATCATGTCCGCATCCAGACCGGCGACGCGCTTGTTGTAGGTCTCTTCTGTCTCGTCAGCCTCAGCGGCAGGCATGTCGACCTTGCTTGTCGCGTCGAAAAACTCCTGCACCTCTTTGGCGAGGTTCTGGTCGACCTGGTACCAGCGGCCTCCAGAGAAGACGTAGGTCGAGCCATGGAGTTCTGTCTCGAACACGATGCATTCCCGCAACTTCCATTTCCCACCACAGTCGTGGCCATCATCATCGACTTCGTGGACGGTGTGATTGCGGAGGTCCTCGTCCGAATAGCCGGCTTTCTCGCGCTCCTTCAATGCGTCGAGGTAACCGGGCAAGTCGAGGTCGGCATAAAGCTGCCAGCTGCGAAAACCCTTGTAGCGGATGAGGCTTGATTTCTCAGGGTCATAGATGACCGGAAAGGCGAGGTGAATACCGTCGGTCTCGCCTTCGTCGACCGCCTTCGCCAAAGCTTCGATCAGCTTGGCGTCCAGCTTGTCGATCAATTCTTGCTCACGGATGTGGCGAATCTGATCGATCCAGCCGAAGTCGGTCTTGTAGTCGGTCTTCTGATAGATCCCATACGCGTCCGCACAGGCCTGGGCGAGCTCCGCGATCTCAAGCTTTCGGTTGAGCGTCAGGCCGTCGGTCCCCGCCACATAGGAGCCGAAGCCTGCATCTTTGGGCGTCCCTGTCAGTCCACGGACGAGGTCGCGCTCTATGTCAATGGCGAAGGCAGTCTGATCGGAGCCCCGGCTGGTCTGCGTACGGCGGGACAGCGTATTCTCATCCGGTGTCCGAACGTCCGCGCTCTTCAACTGCTTCGGGTCAACGGCGTTGAGGACGACCCGCAGCCCGAAATCCTGCTCGAACGTCGCAGGATCAAGCTTGACGTGACCCATGCCAAAAGACACGGCGAACCAACGCCCGGACGCCTGGACGAACACGAGTCCGAAGGCTGTGTGGTTGAAGACCTTCTTCTTCTCGTCTTCTGACAGTTCAAGAAAGCCCGCCCATTTCGGCGCGCCGCCGCCGAGCGTTGCCAATGAAATGAGTGCGCCTTCCAGCTTGTCCCATGGTGTTAGGTCTACACCGTCGCGAACTGCGTCAGCGGGGGCGAGGCCATCTCGCAAAAGGCGAACTGAAAGCTTCTGTGTGTTGCTCATCCGGCAGCCTCCATTTCGGGCGCATGAGGAGGCGGGGTGTGCTTGATTGCGATCGTGACGGTCTTCCCGGTTTCCAGCACCTGCCGGACAATCTCGCTGAGTACAGCGGATTGCTCTATCGACGTGCCGATCCAAGATCCGGCCACGAGCCCGACGAACTCCGAATTGTTGATTCGACGACCGACGTTCTTGAAGGTCAGAACCTTGCCACCGCGCGGCCCCGTGAATAGACCAGCGGCATCCGCCCGCTTCCATAAATCGAGAGGCAGATAGATACCCTTGAAGAGCCCTTTGTCGTCCGGGTTGAAGACAACGCGCGGACAGAACTTCAGGAAAAACGGGTTGTCCGAGAAACGGAACCCGTCAGGGTGCTCACCGCTGGGGAGCTTCCTGAGCTCCTCCAGCAGGGCCTCCATCCGCTCAACTTCGTCGCAGAACTGATCCTTCGCCTGCCAACGAAATTCCACCTCGTCTTCGCGCTTCTCCATCGCCTTGTATTGGACCATCACGAAGCTGCGGTAAGCTTCGTTGAAGTAGATGAGGTCGGCGCCGGTCTGTTGTTCGAGGGGCAGACGGTTGGCCATGATCACCGTCAACCGCTTCGACGAATCCTCTTCGCTCGCGAACACCTTCGAGCCGTAGTGGGTGATCTCGCCCACAGCTTCAAAGCCCGGCACGGTCGAGAAGTCGGACAAAAGCATAGCATCTTCCCGAACCTGTGCGCCCGGGAGTCCATCAAGGAAGGATTGCTGTGAAGCGTCCGTCGGGGTCCACGCTAAAAGGTCGTCTCGCGACATGCCAGCAATCTCGAGTGCGAGGCCGAGCGTTTCCTTCTGGTAGGCGAGGTTTTCGCGGGCACGGGGCTCGAGCCGCCGCAGCGCTTGGGCGCGACGCTCGGAATAGCGCGCAAGGCGTGGGCTGACGGTCTCATCGATTTGCGTGATACGATCAACAAATGCGCCGAGCGACTTCGGTGGGAGCAAGCCGCCTGTTTCCAAGCGCTGCTTGACGTGCCGGGCAACGCGTATGTCGATACCAGCAAGGATCTCATCGAAGCTCACGGGCCGCTTCAGCGGTTGGAGTTCTTCGAGATTCAGACGGACGAGGCCTGTGCCCGCTGACTGTCCTTTTCGTCCGCCGGCGATGTGCGTGATGAAGCCATCCTCGAAGGACGCGAAGACGGCAAGCGGGGCGCGACGGCTGTGGTCGAAGCGCGGAACAGGTTCCGAGACAAAGGGTTTCGGCGAATAGAACGAACCGCCGTGTTCGGCTTCGTCGAGAAGCAGCTTACGTCTGTCCTTCGGCACCTGAAGGATGTAGCCGCCGGCCGCCACCATTATTCAGCGGCCTCCGTGGTCAAGGCGTCGCCGCTGAAAAGCCGCTGCATCAAGGCGCGCTTCTGGTGAGTGAAGCAGCGCAACTCCTGCTGGAGCAGATCGATCTCCCGGTCTGCAGCATCAAGGATCGTTGCTGCACGATGGCGCCGCTCTGCGTCCATCAGGGGAACCCGGTAGTCCTCAATGAATTCTGCCGGAACACGGCGCTGTCCGGCGCTGCCGGTCATGTAGCGCTCACCGTTTTTGCGGAATGCTCTCGCCATCACGTGGTGATGGAGGAACCGCACATCGCGCTTATCATGGGCGCGCAGCACATGGAACTCCGTGCTCCCGAAGCCCACTCCAGAATGCAGGCCGAAGACGTGTCCGCCTTTGCCGTTCTCAAAGCAAGGCGTGATCTTTGCGACGAGAACATCGTTATCGATGAAGCCTGTATATCCGGATCCAATGGCGGCCCGCCTCCTCGCTTCATTTCTTACAAGTCGGCCGTCCTCGGACATCGCTTCCATTGGAACGAATGTCACCAGCTGTTCGGGCTCTACATGAGGGCTGCGGGGGTTGATCTCTGCAATGTCGCCAATACGGCCGTTCCTTTCGCCGCCGTCGTGGAGAAGTTGGCGTGTGATCTCGGCCTTGCGGTAAAGCTTGGCGACGATGCCTTGGTTGGCGCCCCGTATTGCGCGATCCCAACTGTCGAAGGCATCGGCCAAATGGAGTTGCTCCGCCATAGGCGGAATATCGAACTCCCATTCCAGCCAATCTTCGAGCTTGAACACCAGTTTCTCGATATGCACGCCGATGCTTGAATGGAAGCAGGTCTGCTGGAAATAGACCGAGTGCGACAGGTGATTCAAAAACCGCACATCGAGCCCGGCCTTCGGTTTGAGCGCGACGTATTCGTTCGACACAACGGCGCTATCGAGCGATGGCGGAACGATGCCGCACGCGCCATGTGAAATCTGGCGCTTCGAAATCAGAAAGTCGTCCGCTTTCACGAAGAACTGGGTCTTTGTGCGAATATCTCGGCCAAAGAGGATCTCACGGGGCACGATCCCGCCACGGCTACGTCTGGCGGTAACCAACTGATAGCGCTCATCGTCCGCGAGCTTCGCCGGCCGAAAGACCGGCTCCAGGAACTCGCCGATCGGCGCGCGTGTCCAACCGTCAGGTTTCCGGCAGAGTTTTGGAATTCCCGGTTGGACGCTCGGAGGGTAGGCACTCACGGCTCGCGATGCCGCATCCTCGGTTTCGTTGTCCAGTTCGATTTCGGTGGCCAGGGCTTCGGACGCGCTCATTCGTCGCCTCCCTGTGCCTGCGCGAGCTGCTGTTGGCGCCAGTCCTTGTAAGTGAGCCCGTCACCCTCGCGCCGCCACATCGCGGGACCGCTTATGTTTCCCCCGTAGACCACCGCGGCAGCTCCAGACGGCGACGAAAAGGCGACATCCCGGGCGAAGGTATAGTGCTGGCCGTCCGCGCTCTTCACCAGGACGCCGTCCTCGACCAGCTGGCGACGCTGATCCTTCGCACCGTCATGGATGGTGTTGGTTTCCTTCACCCGCGCCAATGAACCGGCGAGCACGACGAACTCGCCACCAGCTTCACGCGCCCGGGCATTGGTACCGGCTTCGGTGAACGTGAAGATCGGTTCGTCCGCGCGCGCCGGACCGTCAGCGTCGCCGCTTTCCGCAGCGCGGCGCAGAACATCGAAACCAAGCACAGGCAGCAAGATTTCGATTTCAGACAGGAAGCCTTCCATGTCGGCGATTTCGGGTTCCGGCAGCCCCTTGAAATCGGGCTCGGTCCCATTGACGAGAACGGCGCGCGAAGCTGCCCGGATCAGCGCCATGATGCGCGCTTCGAGATAACGTCCGTGTGCCTTGGTGAGATTCTCGTCCTTGGAAACGATCAGGCAGACGCGGGTGAAGAACTGTTTGGCGTCGTCGGAGTCATGACTGGCGAGCCGCGTGCGGACGCTGTCGCTTTCACCGACATAGACAAGCGTGCGAGCGGTATTGTCCGGGTCCGGACCCATCAGGAGGTACACACCGGTACGCGAGGCTTCCTCGCGCTTGATGAGGTCGGGCAGCGCCGTGCGTGGCGCGACGACAGCCTTCCCCGACCAGTTACCAAGCTCGGCCGTGATCACCCCCGTCGGCGAGCCGTCGACGAGAAAGAGCTTCAGCGTGCGTCCGATGCGCCGCGCGCGGTAATTTGCAGCGTCAGACTTCAATGCCGAGCTCCTTCAGATAACGGTTCATCTCGGCTCGGGTTTCGGCGAGTTGCCGGTCAAGCTCGCGGATCTCGTTCTGCACCGCCTGGATGTCGATCTCCGGCTCGGGCTCGAAGGTATCGACGTAGCGCGGGATGTTGAGGTTGAACTTGTTGCGCTCAATCTCCTCGAAGGAGGCACGATGCGAATAGCGATCAATCTCGCGGCGCTCGCGCGCGGTTGAGATGATTTTAGCCACGTCCTCGTCACGGAGGTGGTTCTGGCGCTTTCCGGAGCCGAATTCGCGGCTGGCGTCGATGAAGAGCACGTCGCGCTCGCTCTCTCTTGCACCGCTAGCCTCGCGGGCGCGGTCAAACACCATGATACAGACCGGAATGCCTGTCGTCGGGAAGAGTTGGGCAGGCACGCCGACGACCACGTCCAGGAGATTGTCGCGGACGATGCTCTCGCGGATGCGACCTTCTGCGCCGCCCCGAAAGAGAACCCCGTGCGGCGCGACGACGGCGACCCGCCCTTCACCCGGGCGGGCAATCGCCAGCATGTGCAGGATGAAGGCGTAGTCACCTTTGGACTTCGGCGGCACCCCTCTCGCAAAGCGCCGGAACGGATCATTCTCGGCGTTCTCAGCTCCCCATTTGTCGAGGCTGAATGGCGGATTGGCGACGACGGTGTCGAAGCGCATCAGGTGATCGCCTTCGAGCAGGGTCGGGCCGTTGATCGTATCGCACCAGCGGATATCCGCGGCATCGCGGCCGTGCAGAAACATGTTCATGCGGGCGAGCGCGACGGTCTGTCCGTTCGCCTCCTGACCGTAGAGTCGGAAGTTGTTCGTCCCGACCTCTTCACCGGCGCGCAACAAGAGCGAGCCCGAGCCACAGGCCGGGTCACAGATCAGCGCACCGTCTTTCGGAGCGGCGAGCTTGGCGACGACTTCGGAGACTTTGCGCGGGGTAAAAAACTCCCCGGCCTTTTTGCCCGCATCCGCCGCGAACTGCTCGATGAGGTAGATATAGGCTTCACCGATCGCGTCTTCGCTGACGGTACTGAGATTGAGGCTCGGCTTGGCGAAGTCCTCTAGCACGTTCTTCAGGCGACGGTTCCGGTCTTTGGTCTGGCCAAGACTGATCTCGGAGTTGAAATCGATATTGCGGAAGACGCCGTTCAGCTTCGGCTCGTTCGCCTGTTCAATGGCGTCGAGCACCATGTTAATCAGCTCACCGACGTTATCGCGATTGCGGCGCTCATAGAGGCTGCCGAAGCTCGAGAGAAAAGTCTCGACGACCTCACCCTTTTCGTTTCTGTACTCGATCTCCTTGAGCTTGAAGCGCTCGCGCTCAAGGCGCCGACGAATGCGGAGGTCGCGCTGGGGGTGGTCGCTGAATTCCTCCAGCATTTCCTGATAATGTTTGTTCCAGACGTCGCTGATGTATTTCAGAAAGAGCAACGCAAGGATGTAATTCTTGTACTGCTCCGCGTCGATGACGCCGCGAAACGTGTCGCACGCCGCCCATACCGCATTGTTGATGTCTTCTGGTCTGGTCATGGGGGCGTTCCTATGCGGGTGTTCTGAGCAAGCGTGAAATGAGGGCGGCGTTGAGTTTCGCCTCGGCGGCCAAACGCTGGCGCAGAAGCCTCTCGCAGTCTGCCGCGAGGATGCCGAGCCGTGCGATACGGCGTTGTTTTTCCATAGGCGGAAGGGGCAGGAGGACGTCGTCCAACGCCTGCTTCGGAATGCGAGGTAAAGCTCCTGCTGTCGCCGAGGCTTTCAGTTGCCGGACAGCGGCAATGTCATTGAGCGCAATAAACAGGAAGTCAGGATCAACACGCCGGATTGCAGGTCGGACCAGGTAGACATCGAGTCCAACAAAGGCCCCGATCATGTCCGGCGTTGGACGAAATGCAGCGAGCTGATCACCACGCGACGGCACAAGAAGATCATGCACAGCAATACGCGTCGCCCGCCTTGCTTTTGGCGCCGCCCCCCGAAGAAACTCGCTATCGTAATCACGCAAATCCTTGATCTGGACGTATACAGCATCTTGGTCGCCCCCCTTCGGGGGGAGGATGCCGCTAAGAACTTCCGCGATTTCGCTCAGATGCTTCATCTGTGTGTTATGCGCCAAAATATCGCCTCTATCAAGAAAAATCGTATGAGATGGTCTCATACCGCAAATCACGTTGGACGATCATCGCCTAGTAAGCTATTTTCGAGGTGCGCGATGTACGAGAACCGTACCTCGTCGAACGGTCTGCCTGAGCCCGCGGCATGACGATTAGGAGTTGAGGTGGAAGTTCAGATGCGCAGCGCGCCGAAATCGCGGTTTGGAGCTAGGTCATTTCACTATGCCAGCGCCCGCCATGACGCGAGGCAGCCCGCTGACATGCGAATGAACCTGCCCAACACCGCCGAATATTCCACCGTGATTTCAGTTGTTTATTGTCGGTCTGGCGTAAATTCTGGCGTGTATGAGCCGGAAATCAAGCCATTCGAAATCAACGACTGTGCCGAGCGAGCGCGAGGAGCTGCTCGGGGCGTTGCTCGTCGAGGCGCCGGAGCTGAGGTTCACACCTCGCGGCGATCCAGACCCTCGCCTCATTCGGTTGGTCGAGTTTCTCGCGCGACAGGCGGCTCGCGAGTTCTACGAGCAGGAAGTCAAGAAGCAGAGCTCGCGCGGCTCCTGATCGCATTGGGAGACGCACATTGAAGGTCGCCATCTACGCCCGCTATTCCTCCGACAATCAGCGAGACGCGTCTATCGCGGATCAGTTCCGCATGTGCCGCCTCCATGCCGAGAAGCAGGGCTGGATCATCGTCGAGGAATACTCCGATCATGCGATCTCGGGCGCCTCGCTGCTGCGTCCGGGCGTGCAAGCACTGATCTCCGATGCCACACGAGGCCGTTTCGATCTTGTCCTTGCAGAGGCCATGGACCGTCTCTCGCGCGACCAGGAGGACATCGCCGGACTTTTCAAGCGGATGTCGTATTCGGACGTGAAGATCTTCACTCTGTCCGAGGGCGAGGTCTCGCATCTGCATGTCGGCCTGAAGGGCACGATGAATGCGCTTTTCCTCAAGGACCTGGCCGACAAGACGCGAAGAGGTCAGCGCGGGCGCGTGGAAGCCGGCAAGTCGGGCGGCGGCAATGCCTACGGTTATGACGTCGTCAAGAAGCTCGACGGCAATGGCGAGCCGATTAGAGGTGACCGATCCATCAACGACGCTCAGGCCGAGGTCGTCCGCCGTATCTTTCGCGACTATGCCGCAGGCAAGTCGGCCAAGACGATCGCCTTCGCGCTCAACAGGGACGGGATCCCCGCCCCGTCAGGCGGGGATTGGGGTTTCAGCACGATCAACGGCAATCCGAAGCGTGGGAACGGGATTCTCAACAACGAGATGTATGTCGGCAAGATCGTCTGGAACCGTCAGCGCTTCGTGAAGGATCCGGACACGGGCAAGCGACAAGCCCGGCCAAATCCGGAAGAAGAATGGGTGATCCAGGACGTGCCGGAGCTGCGCATTCTTGATGACGCACTCTGGGAAGCCGTAAAGGCGCGCCAGGCCGGGAACCGGCTCGCCCGGGATGAGAACGGCCACGCCGATGTGGCGGCGGTCCACCGTCGCCGGCGTCCGAAATTTCTCTTCTCAGGACTCACGAAGTGCGCTTGCTGCGGCGGAGGGTATTCGGCGATCTCCGCGACGCTGATCGGCTGCTCCACGGCGCGGAACAAGGGCACCTGCGACAATCGGGTCAACATCCGCCGCGATGAACTGGAGTCCCGTGTCCTGAACGCCCTGCGCACCCGGCTCGTGGACCCGGCGCTATTCGCCAGGTTCTGTGAGGTCTTCACGCAGGAGGTCAATCGCCTGCGCATGGAGGGTCGCGCCAACGTTGCAGCGGCAGAGACCGAGATAAAGAAGATTGATCGCGAACTGGATACCCTGCTCGACCTCATCCTCAAGGGAGGCGCGGCCGACAGGATCAACGCGAAAATGGTTGGCCTAGAACAACGCAAGAAGGAAGTTGAGGCCTTCCTTGCGCAGGCAGACGACCCGCCACCCCTTCTGCATCCCTCGATGGCACAGCTCTACCGCTCGCGCGTCCAAGGCCTCTACGACGCCCTGCAGGGCGAGGACGAAGAAAGGCGCACGGAAGCCGCCGATATCATAAGGACGCTGGTCGAGGACATCGTGCTGACGCCGGTGGATGGCAAGGTGGAGATCGACGTTCGCGGCGATCTCGCTGGAATCCTTACGCTTTCTTTACAAACGAAAAACCCCGCCGGAGGGGCGGGGTCATCGCAAGTAAAGATGGTTGCGGGGGCAGGATCTGATCACAACTTGCGCCCCGAGCAAGTAAAGATGGTTGCGGGAGCAGGATTTGAACCTGCGACCTTCAGGTTATGAGCCTGACGAGCTACCGGACTGCTCCATCCCGCGTCAACTTTATGGTGTGAGGGAACGTTTGTTTCCTCTGTGGGCTGTGGCACAGCCCGGCATTTTTGTTTTGTGCGTCCTCGACCCTTTGGGTCTGCGGTCGTCACGGGTGCTGCTCCACTGGGGATAGGGCACCGATCTCTTGTTTTGGCTTGCCTGGGATGGTGCGCTTGCTTGGGACAAGGGTTCCAAGCGCAGCGAAGGCAAGGCCGACTGGCCGTCGCCGCTTATGCGGCGCCTCCGCGGAGGCCAGGGCGAAGCCCGGTGCGGCCGTGAGCGCTTTTATCGTTGAAGAGAGATATTTATTATCTGCGCTTTGCAGGCCTGGCAGCGACCTACTCTCCCACACCTTAAGATGCAGTACCATTAGCGCTGGGGAGTTTCACGGCCGAGTTCGGGATGGGATCGGGTGGGGGCTCCCCGCTAGAGCCACCAGGCCGGCGAAGGGCAGATAATAATAGAAACTGGTCTGTATAACCTGTTCTCACGGTTGAGCGGCTCTTCGAGCCTAACCTCCGAACCAGGCGCGCCATAAGGCGCGACGGCCGCTTGGCCTTGCCAAATCCGCTGGATTTGGAGACCCGAGGTTTCCATGAGAACTGGTCTATCGATGATTTTGATCTTTCAGGTTTTGCAAGGAACCGGAGCTCCGAAGCAAAGCTGAGGCAAGCGCGAACTGCGCTCCGCCAATTGTTTGGCGCCCTCGCGGAGCGCAGCACCGTAAGGTGCGAACGCGCGTGAGCGCAAACAACTGATCTTTTCAAAGCGCCAAGGGCGCTTTTAAAAGATGAACATGGACTAATGAGAGTAATCAAGCCGAACGAGCTATTAGTAAGGCTCAGCTTCACGCGTTGCCGCGCTTCCACATGCCTCCTATCAACGTGGTGGTCTTCCACGGCTCTTCAGGGAGAACTGGTTTTGAGGTGGGTTTCCCGCTTAGATGCTTTCAGCGGTTATCCCTTCCGTACATAGCTACCCTGCTATGCGGCTGGCGCCACAACAGGTCCACCAGAGGTACGTCCATCCCGGTCCTCTCGTACTAGGGACAGATCCTCTCAATTCTCCTACACCCACGGCAGATAGGGACCGAACTGTCTCGCGACGTTCTGAACCCAACTCACGTACCACTTTAATTGGCGAACAGCCAAACCCTTGGGACCTGCTCCAGCCCCAGGATGTGATGAGTCGACATCGAGGTGCCAAACAATGCCGTCGATATGGACTCTTGGGCATCATCAGCCTGTTATCCCCGGCGTACCTTTTATCCGTTGAGCGATGGCCCTTCCACGAGGGACCACCGGATCACTATGGCCGTCTTTCGACTCTGCTCGACTTGTCAGTCTCGCAGTCAGGCAGGCTTATGCCATTGCACTCAACGAGCGATTTCCGACCGCTCTGAGCCCACCTTCGCGCGCCTCCGTTACCATTTGGGAGGCGACCGCCCCAGTCAAACTACCCGCCACACACGGTCCCGGATATTGTAGTACCGCGGTTAGATATCCATGACGACAAGGGTGGTATTTCAAGGGTGACTCCACCAAGGCTGGCGCCCTGGCTTCAACGTCTACCACCTATCCTACACATGTCGACACGAATACCAGTGTGAAGCTGTAGTAAAGGTGCACGGGGTCTTTCCGTCTGACCGCAGGAACCCCGCATCTTCACGGGGAATTCAATTTCACTGAGTCTATGCTGGAGACAGCGGGGAAGTCGTTACGCCATTCGTGCAGGTCGGAACTTACCCGACAAGGAATTTCGCTACCTTAGGACCGTTATAGTTACGGCCGCCGTTTACTGGGGCTTCAATTCGGAGCTTGCACACCTCCTCTTAACCTTCCAGCACCGGGCAGGCGTCAGACCCTATACGTCGCCTTGCGGCTTCGCAGAGCCCTGTGTTTTTGATAAACAGTCGCCACCCCCTGGTCTGTGCCACCCCCGTCTGGTTGCCCAAACGGAGGTCTCCCTTCTCGCGAACTTACGGGAGCAATTTGCCGAGTTCCTTCAGCATAGTTCTCTCAAGCGCCTTGGTATGCTCTACCAGTCCACCTGTGTCGGTTTCGGGTACGGTTTATACGGTGGAGCTATTTCCTGGAACACCTTCACCGCACCCCCAATCCAGTAAGGGGATACGATACACGGCATCCGTCACTACCACCAAGCTGCAGAATATTAACTGCATTCCCATCGACTACGCCTTTCGGCCTCGCCTTAGGGGCCGGCTAACCCTGCGCCGATTAGCGTTGCGCAGGAACCCTTGGACTTTCGGCGAGGGAGTCTCTCACTCCCTTTATCGTTACTCATGTCAGCATTCGCACTTCTGATATCTCCAGGAGCCCTCGCGGGTCTCCCTTCGCAGACTTACAGAACGCTCCGCTACCGCGTGCTTACGCACACCCGCAGTTTCGGTGTATGGCTTGAGCCCCGGTACATTTTCGGCGCGGGACCCCTTATTTAGACCAGTGAGCTGTTACGCTTTCTTTAAATGATGGCTGCTTCTAAGCCAACATCCTGGTTGTTTTGGGAGTCCTACATCCTTTCCCACTTAGCCATAACTTAGGGACCTTAACTGGCGGTCAGGGTTGTTTCCCTCTCCACAATGGACGTTAGCACCCACTGTGTGTCTGCCGGATAGTACTTCTCGGTATTCGGAGTTTGGTTAGGATCAGTAAGGCGGTAAGCCCCCATAGCCCATCCAGTGCTCTACCCCCGAGAGTATTCATCCGACGCTCTACCTAAATAGATTTCGCGGAGAACCAGCTATTTCCGAGTTTGATTGGCCTTTCACCCCTAGCCACAGCTCATCCCCGACTTTTTCAACAGGCGTGGGTTCGGTCCTCCAGTGCGTGTTACCGCACCTTCAACCTGGCCATGGCTAGATCACTCGGTTTCGGGTCTAATCCAACGAACTGAACGCCCTATTCAGACTCGCTTTCGCTACGCCTACACCTATCGGCTTAAGCTTGCTCGTTAAATTAAGTCGCTGACCCATTATACAAAAGGTACGCTGTCACCCTTTCGGGCTCCAACTGTTTGTAGGCATCCGGTTTCAGGATCTGTTTCACTCCCCTCGTCGGGGTGCTTTTCACCTTTCCCTCACGGTACTTGTTCGCTATCGGTCGACAAGGAGTACTTAGGCTTGGAGGGTGGTCCCCCCATGTTCAGACAGGATTTCACGTGTCCCGCCCTACTCGAGGACTGCAAAAATTTCTACCCGTACGGGGCTATCACCCGCTGAGGCCCGACTTTCCAGACGGTTCCGGTTCTTAATCTGCAGCCACTGGCCTGGTCCGCGTTCGCTCGCCACTACTAGCGGAGTCTCGGTTGATGTCCTTTCCTCCGGGTACTTAGATGTTTCAGTTCCCCGGGTTTGCTCCCTTGCGGGTACTCCATACGGAGTGGGTTGCCCCATTCGGAAATCGCCGGATCAAAGCTTATTCGCAGCTCCCCGACGCTTATCGCAGCGTATCACGTCCTTCATCGCCTCTTGTCGCCAAGGCATCCACCGAATGCCCTTAAGACACTTGATCACTCTCATTATCAATGTTCATCTTTTTGATTACGCAGCTGATGGATCCGGCAAGGAACGCCAAATCCGGCTGGCAATCGATAAATCATCGATTTTAAGACCAGTTTCTTGAGATCAATCCAACAGCCATGCGGTCAAGCTGGCTTCCTGCTTGAGTGCAGAACCCTACGATTACCCGCAGAGGTCAGACGATCTTCTCTTCAACGATGTCAAGAACAGGCGGTGATCAGCGATCACCGCAAAA
>NZ_CAXXSJ010000056.1:180000-248692 GCF_963675095.2 uncultured Roseibium sp.
ATACGCAGGGGCCCATTCCGAGTCAACAACCTTTGTCAAAAAAGATTCACACAGGCCAAAACCACAAAAAAGCGGCGGGTTTCCGGGCCCTTATCCCGATGGGAAACCCAGCCTGAGGCAATCGAATGGAAAATTTCTGCAAGTTTTTTTTCATGTGCCGAGCGGTGACGGCCGTTTGCCCATAACCATCGGGCCAAAAGCCTGTTTGGAGCGCGCCCTGACAGTAATTCGCAGCGATCGGGAACCGCCGGCAATGAACCTCTCTATATAAAGAGGTCCTCTTTGCGATCTCTGCCCCAGATTGGCCCGATTGTTCGAAAATAAGTCCGTCAGGCTTATGAAGCTGGCAACAAAGACATCTTTACCCGTGCTGCAGATTGACGGATAGCCAACAAAACGGCATTTTTCGCCTGCACCTGTAAATACCGTTTGGATGCGCATGACGATCATTCGACATGTCTTCATGCGACTGCGAGGAACCTGAGCCGCGAAATGCATTTTGGCCCTTTTCATACGCACCACCATTCGACGGTCGATCTCGGTGATATCCCGCCCCTCGTCGTCTATGACGAACGCCAGGTCCTGCCCGATCGGAAAAACGTCTCTCTCCGCTGGCTGACCGGATCGGTGCTGACAGGCATCACGTCTCTCGTACTGATGGGAGGCGCTCTGTTTGCCGCCCTTGACGGACAATACAGCGTCACTGCGGCTCCCAACCCGGACCAGTATGCAGGCAATGCCCAGTTCGCACCGCCATCGGGTGGGCCGGGCACCAAGGGCGACAGGGTGATACGGACCGCAGAGGAATACGCCAACCGGCAGGTCATCCCGGTCAATGTGGTGACACGGGACGGCGAACGGGAACACATTCGGGTTCGACCCTATGTGTTGATCAGTTCCAGCCTCGCGACCCGGAAGAATTCCGAGCTGACCGACGTCATCCCGCCCTTCAACCCGCTCGACATGTTCTCCGATGTTCAGGTCGAACCCAAAAGGCTGGCGACGGAATCCATATTCTCCAACGCCGACTACGGTGCAAAGGTCGAAGGCGAGGTCAGCATCAGCCTGACGTCCTTCCCGGAAGACAGTTCGTCGATCGATCTGGATCAGACGCCTGACGAATCCGAAGTGGAAAAAAGCGTTCGCCAGACCGCGCGTTTCCTCGCGGACAGCACGGTGGAAACGGCGGCAAAATCGATCGTCGATCCGGGCCGCTTCGATTTCAATCTCGCCCGCCAGCCCGAATACGCCCGCCTGGCCGTACGGATCACTCCGGAAAACGTCTCCTTCATTTCCAAACGGGACGACGAAACCCGGTATGCCGGGATGGACGAGAAAATCGTTCCGATCTCCGAAGACAGCGCGATCTCGGATGTCCTTGCGGATAATGACGCGACCCCGCAAGAGGCCGAACTGGTCCAGAACGCCTTCGTCAACACCTATGGCATTGACGCACTGGTCGCTGGCCAACGGCTTCGTATTGCCTATGCGCCGAGCCCGAGGACGGGCCGCATGCGTCCGGAACGCATCAGCCTCTATTCCGATACAGTTCACAAGGCAACGGTCGCACGGTCCGATACAGGCGCCTACGTCAAGGCCAAGGCGCCAACGACTTTCCTGGCCGACGCCTTCGCCGAAGCCGACCGTATTTCCTACGGCGGCCCGACACCGGCGATCTATGACAGTATCTACCAGACGGCCCTCGAGCAGGACATGCCCGAGCCGCTGATCGAGGAACTCATCCGGGTCTTTTCCTTCGACGTCGATTTCAATTCCAGGGTCCAGCCAGGCGACTCGATTGAAGTCTTCTACGCCGACACGGACAAGGACGCCGACAATCCGCCGGAAGTCCTTTATGCTTCGCTCGACACCGGTTCCACGAAACGACGCTTTTACCAATTCCGCACCCCGGATGACGGGGTGATCGATTATTATGATTCCAACGGTCAAAGCGCCCAGAAATTCCTTATGCGCAAACCTGTGCCGGAGGGCCGGTTCCGGTCCGGCTTCGGCATGCGCAAACACCCGATCCACGGCTATTCCAAGATGCACACGGGTGTGGATTGGGCCGCCCAGCGCGGCACGCCGATCATGGCCGCCGGCAACGGCACCGTGATCAAGGCCGGCTGGAGCTCAGGTTACGGCCGCCGGACCGAAATCCGACATGCCAACGGCTATATCACGACCTACAATCACCAGTCCGGTTTCGCCAAAGGCATCCAAGAAGGCGTTCAGGTGCGCCAGGGCCAGATCATCGGCTATGTGGGGTCGACGGGCCTGTCGACCGGTCCCCACCTGCACTACGAGGTCAAGGTCAACGAACGCTATGTGGATCCGATGCGGATTCGCTTGCCCCGTGGCCGTGTGCTCGAAGGTGAGATGCTGGCGCAATTCGAGACCGAGCGCCTCCGCATTGATGCGTTGCTGGATCAGGCACGGCGCCCCTCCAGGGTCGCCTCCGCGATCCAATAGGGCTTCAGTACCGCCGAGCGAAAGCGCTTTGGAAGTAAAAAAGCCGGCCAATCATGGCCGGCTTTTTCGTTTATGTGTGCCGTGATCAGGCCGCAGCAGCGGAACTGTCCCGGGTGGAAAAGATCAACCGATCTCCTCCGGCCGTCGCTTCGACCGTCTGCCCGTCGACGATGTCGCCGGCGAGCAGCTTTTCCGCCAGCGGATCCTGGACCTCCTTCTGGATCACCCGCTTCAGCGGCCGGGCGCCATAGGCCGGATCGTAACCTTTCTGGGCAAGCCAGCCGAGAGCCCCGTCGTCCAGTTTCAGCGCGATCTTGCGGTCGGCCAGAAGGCCACGCAGCCGCTCCAGCTGGATCGCGACGATGTCGGCCATCTGCGAGCGCTGCAGGCGATGGAAAAGAACGATCTCGTCGAGACGGTTCAGGAACTCGGGGCGGAAATGCGCCCGCACCGCGCCCATCACCTGATCCCGGACCGCATCGGAGTCCTCACCTTCCGGCTGGTTGACCAGATATTCCGCACCCAGGTTCGACGTCATGATGATCAGCGTGTTGCGGAAATCCACGGTCCGGCCCTGACCATCGGTCAGACGGCCGTCATCGAGAACCTGCAGCAGCACGTTGAAGACATCGCCATGAGCCTTTTCGACCTCGTCGAAGAGCACCACCTGATACGGCCTGCGGCGGACCGCTTCCGTCAGGACGCCACCTTCCTCATAACCGACATAACCCGGAGGAGCGCCGATCAGCCGGGCTACGGAATGCTTTTCCATGAACTCCGACATGTCGATACGCACCATCGCGCTGTCATCGTCGAACAGGAAGCTTGCCAGCGCCTTCGTCAGTTCGGTCTTGCCGACCCCGGTCGGACCGAGGAACATGAACGAACCGATCGGCCGATTGGGATCCTGCAGTCCGGCGCGGGCCCTGCGAACGGCGGTAGAGACCGCATGAATGGCCTCGGCCTGGCCGACCACGCGGTTTGCCAGAACGTCTTCCATCCGGAGCAGCTTTTCCCGCTCGCCTTCCAGCATCTTGTCGACAGGAATACCGGTCCACTTGGACACCACCTGGGCAATGTGGGTCGGGGCGACCGCCTCATCCACCATGGCGTCACTGTCCTCGGCCTCCTCGGCTTCCGTCAGCTTGCGCTCCAGCTCCGGGATCACGCCATAGGCAAGCTCGCCGGCCTTCGCCAGATCGCCGCGCCGCTGCGCGATTTCCAGATCAATCCGCGCCTGGTCGAGCTGTTCCTTGATCTTCTGCTCAAGGTTCAGCTTTTCCTTTTCCCCCTGCCAGCGGCGGGTCATGGCGTCGGATTCTTCCTCCAGGTTGGACAGCTCCTTTTCGAGCTTCTCCAGCCTGTCCTTGGCGGCCTTGTCGTCTTCCTTCTTCAGCGCCTCGCGCTCGATCTTCAGCTGGATGATCCGGCGGTCGAGTTCGTCCAGTTCTTCCGGCTTGGAATCGACCTGCATGCGCAACCGGCTTGCAGCTTCGTCCACGAGATCGATGGCCTTGTCCGGCAGGAACCGATCGGTGATGTAGCGGTTCGACATGGTCGCGGCCGCGACGATCGCTGAATCGGTGATCCGTACGCCGTGATGCAGCTCGTATTTTTCCTTGATCCCGCGCAGAATGGAGATCGTGTCCTCAACCGTCGGCTCGCTCACGAACACCGGCTGGAACCGGCGGGCCAGGGCAGCGTCCTTTTCCACGTGCTTGCGGTATTCGTCGAGCGTGGTCGCACCCACGCAGTGCAGTTCGCCACGGGCAAGCGCCGGCTTCAGCAGGTTGGAGGCATCCATCGCACCATCCGCCTTGCCGGCACCCACAAGCGTATGCATCTCGTCGATGAACAGGATGATGCCACCGGCAGCCGACTCGACCTCCGATAGGATCGCCTTCAGGCGCTCTTCGAATTCGCCGCGATACTTCGCACCGGCAATCAGCGCACCCATGTCCAGAGCAAGCAGCCGCTTGTCTTTCAAGGATTCCGGAACGTCACCATTGACGATCCGAAGCGCCAGACCTTCCGCGATCGCGGTCTTGCCCACGCCCGGTTCGCCGATCAGAACCGGATTGTTCTTGGTGCGCCGCGACAGGACCTGGATGGTCCTGCGGATTTCCTCGTCGCGGCCGATCACCGGATCGAGCTTGCCGTCGCGAGCGACCTGGGTCAGGTCCCGGGCATATTTCTTCAAGGCTTCATACTGGTTTTCGGCGGTCGCGCTGTCGGCGGTACGCCCCTGACGAAGTGCGTTGATCGCCTCATTCAGGCTGTTCGGCGTCACGCCGGCGTTTTTCAGAAGCTTGCCGGCCTCACAGTCGGCGTCCATCGCCAATGCCAGCAACAGGCGCTCGACGGTCACGAAGCTGTCGCCGGCCTTTTCCGCGATTCTTTCGGCCTGGTCGAAAATACGCGCCGTGGCGGGCGCCAGATAGAGTTGGCCGCTACCGCCGGAAACTTTCGGCATCTTTTCGAGAAGACGTTCGACCTCGGCCTGCGCGACCTTCGCCTGGCCGCCGGCCCGCTCAATTAGTCCGCTGGCCATCCCTTCCGGGTCGTCCAGCAAAACCTTGAGAACATGTTCCGGGGTGAATTGCTGATGACCCTGACCAAGAGCATAGGTCTGAGCCGACTGGACGAAACCACGTGCTCGCTCAGTGTATTTTTCAAAATTCATATTCATCCTCCTTGCCATCTGAACCACCCGAAGCATGGCCGATGATTTCGGAATGCAGATCTTTCATCAAAGCATCTGCGCGGTCTCGTTGAGCCCCGCTCCTCCGATATAGTGTTGCAAAATGACAACAAAAGAGGGGGCGACGAAATTTTGCGTCTCGACTAGGACAAAAGAAAACGGCGCCCTCAAGGACGCCGTTTTAAATCGCTCAGCTTGATCGGGGCTGACCTTATTCGCCAGCCGCGACAGCCTCTGCATCGGTGCCTTCTTCGGCCGGCTTGGCTCTGCGCGTGCGCGGTGCGCGACGGGCTCTCGGCTTGGGCGCCTCTTCATCGTCGCTCTGGCCAGCTGCCTCTTCAGGAGCAGCATTCGCTTCGCCAGCGGTTTCAGCCGACTCGGACTTGGCGCCACGACCGCGTGTGCCGCGTGCACGCCGGCGGGGCTTGGTATCCTCATCGTTTTCCGAACCGCCTTCGGCGGCATGGCCGTTGACCTGGCCGGACCGGTCGATAAGCGGCATGTTCTCGATATACGGCTGCGGGCTGTCTTCACCCATCATATCGCCGGAGGCTGGCGCCACCTGGTCGCGCCGATCGGCCGAACCATTTCCGCCGGAACCGGAAACGACAACATCCTGGTCATCGTCACTATCCGAACGGTTGCTCTGCACGGCCGGCTGCAGATGTGCCTGGGCCGCAGCAACAATTCGCAGATAATGCTCTGCATGCTGGAAATAGTTTTCAGACATGATCCGATCGCCGGAAGCCTGCGCATCCCGAGCGAGCTGCTGGTACTTTTCTGCAATGTGCAGTGCAGTTCCGCGGATCTTGACGTCCGGGCCATTCGATTCATAGCTCCGGCTTAACGGATTCGGCCCTTTGCGGCCGCGCCCACGCATGCGCTTGTTGTTTTGATTTCCTGGTCTCATCCTGCCGTTTTCTCTTAAAGAACGGCGGCCTGCTTAACGCCGGCCCATCATCGGGTTTCTATAAAACCGATACGAAATAAACGCCGAAACCAACCGTGAAGGTCAGCGCCTGTCATTTGAAACGACCACACAAGTTCTGTCCTACCGGTCAGCAACCGATGCACTCGCTGGTTTCTGCGACAGTCCGAAAGTCCGGGTCATCCTTTGCGCAACGAATTCCAAAACGCTCAAGCGTCTGTCCCCACGTTGCCGGATGGGCGTGCTCCGCAATTTGCTGATCACTTGTTCCGGTCTCGGCGAGGTGAACCTAACCGTTTCTGTCCGGATTTCCAAGCGGTTTTTCGCCACAGGCTTAAAACGCCTGTTTTTTGTTTCGCTTTGCAACAAGAACCCGGTCGTTTCCGCCAAGATCCTGAATGATTTCAATAGCAAAAACCCGTAGTCGCCGAGAAGCGACGCAACGGAGTCCGCCTGGTCGAAGCCGATTTCAAGGGCGATTCGCCCGTTAACGCTAAGGCAGTTTTTGGCCTGCGTAATGATTGAGCGATAGGCATCCAGACCATCGATTCCCCCGTCCAAAGCCCGTCGGGGATCATGATCGCGCACTTCCCGGCCAAGCCCCTCGACCACCGCGGATGCGATATAGGGCGGATTGCTGATGATCCAGTCGAACCCGGGCCCAAGGGCGGCACAATAGTCCCCGCGAACGCAGAGCAAGCGGTTGGCAACGCCGATCCTTGCGGCATTCTCAGCCGCACACTGCAGCGCACCTTCTGAAATATCGACAGCCACTCCCAGGCTGTCTGTGCGTTCGGACAACAGCGCGACTGCGATCGCCCCGGTGCCGGTGCCGATATCGGCAAAGACAAAGCGTTTGTCTGCCGGCGTCCGCTCAAGAACCGCCTCGACCAGCGTTTCCGTGTCCGGCCGAGGCTCCAGCGTCTCCGCATTGAGGCCGAATTCCAGGCCCCAGAATTCCCGATGCCCGAGAATGCGCCCGACCGGCATGCCGGATAACCGCTTTTCGCAATACACCCTTGCCTTGCCGCACGCTTTGGCCGAAGCCTCATCATCGGTGTACAGAATGACCGCCGACACATCCAGATCCAGAGCATCGGCAACCAGAAACCGCGCATCGAGATCGGCGGTCTCAAGGCCTTTATCGCGAAACCGGTCCCTGAGTTCACGAACGAGGGCGCCGATCTTCATCGTCAGACTTCTTCGGCGGCAAGCAGCGAGGCCTGGTGATCCATGATCAGGGCGTCGATCACCTCGTCCAGCGCCTCGCCTGAAATGATCTGGTCCAGCTTGTAGAGCGTCAGGCCGATCCGGTGGTCGGTGACCCGGCCTTGCGGAAAATTATAGGTTCTGATCCGTTCAGAACGGTCGCCCGAACCGACCTGAAGCCTGCGGGCCTCTGTGCGCTCGCTCGCAGCGCGTTCGCGCTCCTCATCGTAGATCCTGGCCCTTAGAAGCTGCATGGCCCGGGCCTTGTTCTTGTGCTGGGACCGCTCATCCTGGACCGCGACGACGATCCCGGTCGGAATGTGAGTGATGCGAACCGCCGAGTCCGTCGTGTTCACGTGCTGCCCGCCCGCACCGGAAGCCCGGAACGTATCGATGCGCAGATCGCTGTCCTGGATATCGACATCCACGTCTTCAGCCTGGGGCAGCACGGCAACGGTCGCCGCAGACGTATGGATCCGGCCACCCGATTCGGTGGCCGGCACCCGCTGAACCCGGTGGACGCCGGATTCGAATTTCAGGCGCGCAAAAACGCTTTCGCCGGAAACGGCGGCAATGATTTCCTTGTAGCCGCCAACCTCGCCTTCGCTGGCCGACAGGACCTCCACCTTCCAGCCGTGCAGTTCCGCATAGCGCTGGTACATGCGGAACAGGTCACCGGCAAAGAGCGCGGCCTCGTCTCCGCCGGTCCCGGCCCGCACTTCCAGAATGGCATCGTTGGTATCCGCGGCATCCTTCGGCAGCAGCCCGATCCGGACATCCTGGGTCAGGGTTTCAAGATTTTCCTCAAGTTCGTCCCGTTCGGCTTCCGCGAGTTCGCGCATTTCCGGATCCGTATCCGGATCAGACAGCATCGCTTCGGCGTCCGCCAGGTCGTCCTGAGCCTTCAGATAGGTCCGGATCTTGAAAATCAGCGGTTCCAACCCGGCATATTCCCGGGACAATCTCACATAGGTCTGCGGGTCCGGGTTGGCGGACATCTGGTGCTCGATCTCGGCGAACCGGTCCAACAATGTATCAAGCTTGTTACGCGCCAGCATGAGCGCCTGTCTCCTTCAAGGCCTTTGACAAGCAGGCCTGATTGATCTTGAAAACGTAGCTAAAGCGCCACGTCCATATCGGACGCAAAACGCAGCAGGAATTCGCGGATGTTCGTTTCCGGATGGCCGGGCTCCAGGCGCGGCAGAAGCCGGGCCGATAGCCGTCCGGCATCGAGCGAACGCAGCATCGCCTTCACCGGTCCCAGCGAAGCCGGCGACATGGAAAGGTCCCGATATCCAAGGCCGATGAGGGCCATGGCTTCCAGCGGACGCCCAGCAAGTTCGCCGCACAGGGTGACCGGTACATGGGGCCTTATTTGCCGCATCCACAATGGTCTTGAGCGCCCTCAGGAAGGCCAGGTTGATGGGATCGAACCGGTCGGCCACCCGCGTATTGCCCCGATCGACCGCGCAGAAGAACTGGAACAGGTCGTTGGACCCGACCGAGACGAAGTCGACATGGTGCAGAAGTTCGTCCAGCTGGAACAGGAGCGACGGCACCTCGATCATCACCCCGAGCCGGATGTTTTCCGGAACCCCGTGATCGTGGCGCCGGAGATGCTTGATCTCGCGCTCCACCAGGCTCTTGGCCTTCAGGAACTCGTCCACCTGCGCGACCATGGGGAACATCAGCTTCAGCTCGCGGCCGGCGGCCGCCTTGAGCAGCGCCCGCATCTGCGTCCGCAGCAATCCGGGCCGGTCAAGTCCGAGACGCAGGGCGCGCCAGCCCATTGCCGGGTTCTCTTCCTGAATGGAACGCAGATAGGGCAGCACCTTGTCGCCGCCGATATCGAGCGAGCGGAAGGTGATCGGTTTCCCGTCCGCGGCATCGAGCACCTGCTCGTATTGCGCCTGCTGCTCCCGCATACGGGGGAACGACGAGGCGACCATGAACTGCAGTTCGGTCCGGAACAACCCGACGCCCACCGCCCCTGCTTCCACCAGATGCGGCAGGTCGACCAGAAGTCCGGCATTCATTTGCAGGGAGATCTCGACCCCGTCCTTGGTGACGGACGGCTTGTTGCGCAGGCGCCTGTATTGCGCCTGGCGCCGTGCCCGGAACCGGACCTTTTCGGCATAGGCGTTCTCGACATCCGTCGCCGGACGCAGATAGACCTCGCCGGCCTCGCCGTCGACGATGATGGCATCGGCCGCATCCGCCAGGCTGACGATATCCTCCACCTGACCGACGGTGGGAATCCCCAGTGCCCGGGCGACGATGGTCACATGGCTGGTCGGCCCACCCTCTTCCAGAACCAGACCGCGAATCCGGTCGCGGCCGTAGTCGAGCAGTTCCGCGGCCCCCATGTTGCGGGCCACGATGATGGCATCCTGTGGCAATTCCGAGGAAAGCGGACCATGCTGGCGCCCCATCAGCTCGCGGATCAGGCGATGGGCAAGATCGTCCAGATCATGCAGCCGCTCACGCAGATAGGGGTCGGTCTGGCGCAGCATGCGTGCGCGCATGTCGCTCTGGACCTTTTCGACCGCCGCTTCGGCCGTCAGGCCGTTGCGGATCGCCTCTTCGATCTTGCGGATCCAGCCCCGGTCGTTGGCAAACATGCGGTAAGCTTCGAGCACGTCCCTGTGCTCGCCCATCGCCGCCATGTCGCCGCTGGACAGGAGATCGTCGATGGAAAGGCGCAACCTGTTGATGGCCGCTTCGAGCCGGTGACTTTCCTTGTCCGTGTCTTCGGCAATCAGGTTGGTGACCACGACCCGCGGTTCATGCAGCACAACATGACCGAGACCGACACCTTCGGAAAGCGGAACCCCGATCGCGTGAATCGGACGCGACAGATCGAGACCGGTTCCTTTCTGGGCAATCGCCTCGAGTTCGCCGGCGGCGACCATTTCGGCAATGACCATTGCAGTGGTCTGCATCGCCTCGACCTCGTCCTCGAGGTAGGTCCGGTGCGATTTGTTCTGCACGACAAGGACGCCGAGCGTCCGGCCGGCGCGCAGGATCGGCACGCCGAGAAAGGAATTGTATTCCTCCTCGCCCGTTTCCGGCAGATAGGCAAAGCCCGGATGGGCGCGCGCATTGGGCAGGTTCAGCGGGCGCGCTTCCGCCGCGATCAGACCGACGAGGCCTTGCCCGACCCGGAGCGACGCCTGGTGGACCGCTTCGGCCTTCAGACCTTCCGTGGCATAGAGTTCCAGAACTCCATCAGCCCGCAGGATATAGACGGAGCACACCTCGGCGACCACATTCGCCGCGATCAGGACCACAATCTTGTCGAGCCGCTCCTGCGCCGTGATCGGCTCCGCCATGACCTCGCGGAGCCTGCGAAGCAGCAGGCGCGGACCGGCCAGGTTGCTGCGCATCGCCTACCCCGTCAGGTTCGCATTATCGGCAAACGAAAGGCCTTTTCGGCCCCCCTGCCTGAATCGGACCGTTCTATCCGTCCAATCCGTATAGCGAATGGAGAGTCCTGACTGCAAGTTCCGTATAGGCAGAATCGATCAGGACGGAAATCTTGATTTCCGATGTCGTAATGGCGCGGATGTTGATGCCTTTTTCCGCAAGCGCGCGGAAACACTGGGCGGCAATACCCGCATGAGAGCGCATACCGATGCCGATGACCGACACTTTGACCACATCCGTGGCACCTTCCAGATTCTGGAAGCCAATGGCGTCCCGGTTCTCTTCCAGAACCTTGATCGCGCGCTGGTAGTCGGTTTCCGGCACGGTGAAGGTGATGTCCGTCGTCTTGCCGTCCGGCGAGATGTTCTGGACAATCATGTCGACGTTGATATGGGCCTCGGCCAGCGGACCGAAGACCGAATGGGCAACGCCCGGCTTGTCGGCCACGTCACGAATCGAAATCTGGGCTTCGTCTTTGGCAAAAGCGATGCCGGTCACAACTTGCTGTTCCACGAGTTCGTCCTCGTCGCAAATAAGGGTTCCAGGGGGAAGATTGCCGATGCCGATCTGCGGCGCATCCGGGTCGTCGAAGCTGGAGCGCACGAAGGTGCGCACGCCATGGACCATGGCCATTTCTACTGAGCGAACCTGCAGCACCTTTGCGCCGAGCGAGGCCATTTCCAGCATTTCCTCGAAGGAGATCCGGTCGAGCCGCTTCGCCTTGGGCACGATGCGCGGATCTGTCGTGTAGACCCCGTCCACATCGGTATAGATATCGCAGCGATCGGCCTTGATCGCGGCCGCAATCGCCACCGCGCTCGTATCGGAGCCGCCGCGGCCGAGCGTCGAGATCCGGTTGTCCGGCGAAATCCCCTGGAAACCGGCGCAGACGGCGACCTGCCCCTGGGAAATCCGCTCGATCAGCAGGCTTCCGTCGATATCTGTGATCCGGGCTGCGCCATGGCTCGCATCGGTCTTGATCGGGATCTGCCAGCCTTGCCAGGACCGGGCATTGACGCCCATGTCCTGAAGCACGATTGCCAGGAGGCCCGAGGTCACCTGTTCGCCGGAAGCGACGACGGCGTCATACTCCCGGGCATCGTGAAGGGGGGAGGCGTCCCGGCAGAAGTCCACCAGCTTGTTTGTCTGGCCGGCCATGGCGGAGACGACCACCGCCACCTCGTGCCCGGCATCGACTTCCCGTTTCACATGTCGGGCCACATTTCGAATGCGGTCCAGGTCGGCAACCGAGGTGCCGCCAAATTTCATTACCAGTCGCGCCATAGTGGTCGTAGTCTTTTCATGAAAGGAACGAGAGCGCTGACCGCGCCCGGCGGATCGGGCGACACACATACAGGCAGAGGTCTTTCGCCGCAACAGGGCGTCTTGACAAAACGTGTCCGAGCTTCAAGTTCTCGACCAGAGTAAAGGCAGTCAGGCAGTATCCTGAGGAAAGGAACCGATATGAGTGACGCGACCGCCCAGAGCGCCCGAAACCCCGGGAGCGCCGGCACCGTCGATGATGCGGAAGTCGCCCGGTTTTCCGCAATGGCGGCCGACTGGTGGGATCCGACCGGCAAATTTCGTCCCCTGCACAAGTTCAGCCCGGTTCGTCTTGCCTATATCAAGGAAACCGTCTGCGAAAAATTCGGCCGCGACCCGAAATCACCCGAGGCCTTCAAGGGGCTGCGCTTTCTCGACATCGGTTGCGGCGGTGGCCTCCTGAGCGAACCCATGGCCCGCCTTGGGGCCGACGTCGTAGGCGCCGATCCCTCGACGACGAATATTGAGATTGCGAAACTGCACATGCAGAGTTCCGGGCTGGAGATCGACTACCGGGCGCAGACGGCCGAAGAGCTTGCAGCCGCGGGCGAAACCTTCGACGTCGTCTTTAACATGGAAGTGATCGAACATGTCGCCGATGTGCCGTTGTTCCTGGCGGAAACGGCGAAAATGGTCCGCCCCGGCGGCCTGATGTTTGTTGCGACAATCAATCGTACGCTGAAAGCCTACGCGCTTGCGATTGTCGGCGCCGAATATGTCCTGCGCTGGTTGCCGAAAGGAACCCACAGCTTCGACAAATTGGTACGGCCCGCGGAAATCGAGGCGCCTCTGAGCGAGGCGGGCATGCGGATCATCGATCGCTGCGGCGTCAGCTACAATCCGCTTGCCGACACATGGGGCCGGTCACGGGATATGGATGTGAACTATATGCTTCTGGCCGAACGGCCTGAAGCCTGAAAACCCAAACCTGAAAACCGAAACCTGAGGGCGGAAAGCCGATGGAACCGATCGTTTTTGTGCCGGGCCTCCCTGTGCACCGAGCTGCTCTATACGCCGCAGATCGTCGCCTTTTCCGACAGGCCGCTGATGATTGCAGATCACCGGCAGCACGATACCATCCCCGCGATCGCGGCAAGCATTCTGGAACAGGCTCCGGAGAAATTCTCCCTCGCTGGACTTTCCATGGGCGGCTACATTGCCATGGAAATCATGCGGACCGCGCCTGAACGGGTAAGCCGCCTGGCCCTGCTCGACACCAATGCGCGCGCGGATACGCCGGACCAGACCGAGCGGCGCGAGTTCCTGATCGACCTGACCCGGAAAAGGGATTTCAAGAAGGTTCCGCACCTGCTTTATCCGGGTTTCGTCCATGAAAGCCGGGAAGATGACGAGGAGCTGAAGGCCATCGTAGTCGAAATGGCCATGGACACAGGTCCGGACGCCTTCATCCGGCAGATGACGGCCCTGATCCGGCGCGATGACTCCCGTCCCACGCTTCACGAGATCAAATGCCCGACGCTGGTCCTGGTCGGCGATGGCGACCGGCTGACGCCCCCCGACCTCGCCCGGGAAATTCACGGCCTGATCCCGGGCAGCCGGCTGGCGGTCATCGAAGGCTCCGGCCATCTGTCGACCCTGGAAGAGCCCGCGGCGGTGACCGCGGAACTGGCGCGCTGGCTTTCGGAGTAAAGCCCGGAGTTCAGCTTATGCGAACATAGGTTCCCGGCGCGTCGCCAAGCACGCCATAGCCCTTGTCTTCGTTCCCCATGGGCGGCAGATCGCCCGGTTTGCCGGACCGGTGATTGAGCCAGTCCGACCAGGCTTCCCACCAGGAGCCTTCGCACAGATTGGCGCGTTCCTTCCAGGTTCCGGCATCGATATAGCCGTCATGCTCGGGCGTGGTCATGATCCGGTAATGGCGGTGCTTGTGGCCCGGTTCACTGACAATGCCCGCATTGTGCCCGCCGGCGGTCAGAACAAAGGTCACTTCCGAATCCGCCAGATGGACGATTTTGTAGACCGAACGCCAGGGCGCCACGTGGTCGTGTTCGGTCCCGACCGCGAAGATCGGCACCTGGATGTCCTCGACCGAAACCGGCTGGCCATCGACCTCGTATCGCCCTTCGGCAAAATCATTGTGCAGGAAAAGCTCGGTCAGATACTGCGAATGCATCTTGTAGGGCATGCGCGTTCCGTCCGCGTTCCATGCCATCAGATCGAACATGGGTGCCCGTTCGCCCAGAAGATATTCGCGCACCCCTTTCGACCAGATCAGATCGTTGGACCTGAGCAGCTGGAAAGCCCCCGACATCTGGTTGGTATCCAGGAAACCCTGTTCCCACATCATGTCTTCCAGGAACGAGACCTCGCTCTCGTCGATGAACAGGGTCAGTTCCCCGGCCTCGGTGAAATCGGTCTGGGCCGCGAACAGGGACAGGCTGGCGACATGGTGCCCGCCATTGTGCATCATGCCGGCAACCGCGATGGATAGCAGCGTACCTCCCAGGCAGTAACCCGCCATATGGGCCTTGTCCGCACCCGTGATGGCGAGCGCCGCATCCAGCGCCGCCTTGACCCCGAGCTTGCGGTAGTCCTCCATGCCCAGATCCCGGTCTTCCCGGCCCGGGTTTTTCCAGGAAATCATGAAGACCGTGTAGCCTTCGCTCAGGAGATAGCGCACCAGCGAGTTCTGTTCCGACAGGTCGAGAATGTAATATTTCATGATCCAGGCGGGCACGATCACGACCGGTTCCGGCCGGACCTTGTCCGTTGTCGGCGTGTACTGGATCAGCTCGATCAGCCGGTTTCGGTAGACGACCTTGCCGGGCGTGTTCGCCAGATTGCCGCCGACCTCGAAGTCCTCCAGCCCCGCCGGCGGCAGATGCCGGCTCTGGCGGTCCAGGTCCTCGGTGAAGTGTTGAGCCCCCTGAATGAGGTTCATCCCCGCTTCCTTGACCGTCCGCTCGATCACTTCCGGATTGGTCCAGAAGAAATTGGAAGGGGAGAAAAAGTCCAGGATCTGCCGGGTCGTGAAGTCAACCACCTTCTCGTGATGAGCAGTCACGCCCCGAACGTCGGTCATGGCGTTGTACCACCACTGCTGGCCGAGCAGGAAGCTTTGGGAATAAAGGTTGAAGGGAAACTTCTCCCACCCCGGATGATCGAACCGGTGGTCCTGCGGCAGGGGCTCGATACAGCGCTCGCCATCGCCATGGGTCGCGCAGACCCCGGCCGAGAAGCGCAGCAGCCGCTGCCACTTGGTCCAGGCCTTTTCGACAAGCCGCCCCTGTTTGCCGGGCGACATGGCCAGATGCAGTGCCCAGTCCATATAGGCGCTCCACAAGGCGGCAGGAGAAATGCCCATGGTGGTGCGGGCGATGGTTGCCCGTGTCGCCCGATCCATCAGTTCCGCGAATGCGGTCACCGAATAGCTGTCCTCGACGGCCTCCAGATCCGGTTCGATGTCCAGCTGGAAGGGTTCGAGCAGGGACTTGTTGCTGTCCTGTTTGCGGGAGGCAGACTTGGATTTATCAGGCTTTACGGGCATCGCGCCCTCCGTACCTCTGGTGTCGACCAGGGAAATTTTGTCATCACAAGCGCGAAATTTCCCTTAAAATCGTCACAACTCTATGACGTAGATCAATTAGGGTGCATTGCAATAATGTTAATAGCTAGGCAAGGTAAAAAGCCGGCTAATGATCAGGTTCGACTGGACCGCAGGCATCCTTGCTTCAACTCTCTTCAACAGCAAAGGGGAACGTCATGTCGGGAAAGACCACACCAGCACCATTCGATCTCACCAAGATGATGATGCCCGCGTTTTCCAACTGGGCCTTCGCCGAGCGGGAAGACAGGCTCGAGGAAAAGACCTTCGAAGGCATCCAGCATGCCCAGCGCGCGGTCTGGGAGCAGGCCGAGAAGGCGCTGGACGATCACATGAACTTCGTCAGCCACCGGCTGCATGAGGACTTCGAATGCGCCAAGGCATTGGGCGAATGCACGATGCCCGACCAGGCCTTTGCCACCCTGCAGACCTTCTACACGAAAATGGCCGACGAATATCAAAGCCATTTCACCAAGCAGATCGAACTGTTTCAAAGCGGTCTGAACAAAGGCATGGCGACCGTGGAAGAACTCAGCGAGACCGCGATGGAAACCGTCTCCGAACTGACCCATGCCGCGGAAGAAAGCATGGAGGAAGCCACCAAGCCGGTTTCCCGCAGGAAGACAACGGCCAGCAAAGGCTGAGTCGCGGGTTTCACCCGCCTCGTATATTTGGAAAATTGGCAAAGGGACAGGCTTCGGAAGAAGCCTGTCCCAACCGGATGAGTATAGGCTGGTTCTTTTCGCCTAGTTCTTCTCGTCGGGAAGAACGGGAAGCGGCAGGATGTCTATCCCTTCATCCAGCAACGCCTTGGCGTCTTCGAGGCTCGATTCCCCGTAGATGTTGCGCTCTTCCGTTTCGCCGTAATGCATGCGGCGGGCTTCTTCGGGAAAATCCTTGCCGACATAGTCGGATGCCTCGACCATGCGTTTGCGCAGGGTCTTGAGTGCCTCGATAACTTCTTTCTGGCGCACGTCCTGGGGCATGAGCGCGGCCTGCTGCATGACCTGCGCGTCGGTGCCTGCAGCAACCGGTGCCGGGACACTGCCCTGCGTGTCCGGAACGGCCGGCATCTGGGCGGCAGGGCCGCTCTCGACCAACCGCTGTTTCGCCCGCGATGTGGAAACCGCCGGCGCCATCAGCTTTTTCCGGATATCGGTCGACCCGCAGACCGGGCATGAAATCAGCTTCCTGTCGCTCTGGGTCGAAAAGTCATCCGAATTGCGGAACCATCCTTCGAATTCATGAGTAAAGTCGCAGGTCAGCGCGTAACGGATCAATTCATCGCCTCCTGGACCTGACGGACGATTTCGACCGAAAAGTCGCGTTCATTGGCGATCGCCGGAATGCGCTGACGTGCCTTGCCGGTTTCCTCCGGCTTGATGACGGCCGTCAGGAAGCCTGGTTCATCGTGATCGAGTTCGCCGATCACGACACCCCAGGGATCGACGATCAGGCTGTGCCCGTAGGTCTCCCGCCCGTCTTCATGGCGGCCGCCCTGGGCGGCCGAAATCACATAGGCCCCGTTCTCGATGGCACGGGCGCGCTGCAACACATGCCAATGGGCTTCGCCGGTCTGACGGGTAAAGGCGGCCGGCGCCGAGAGAATGTCCGCACCCTGCCGGGCCTGCGCGCGGAAGATCGCGGGGAACCGCACATCATAACAGATCGCCATCCCCAGGCGCGCCCAGGGCAGGTCGGCGATGACCGTTTTCGTGCCCGGCTCATAGGTCGCGGACTCGCGCCAGCTTTCGCCGTTTGGCAGATCGACGTCAAACATATGGATCTTGCTGTAGCGCGCGACGATACCCCCTTCCGGCGACAGGAGAAAGCCGCGGTTCGCGACCTTGTCGCCAAAACGGATCGCAATGGACCCGATCTGGATCCAGACGCCGAGTTCCGCCGCCAGCTTGCGGAGCCGCCCGACGGTCATATCGTCGTCTTCGAAAGCGATGCGCTCCATCAACTCATCGCGGCTACGCACCAGCACATTGGACATTTCCGGCGTCTGGATGAACCGGGCACCGGCGTCGGCCGCCTGCCGGATCAGGTCCGAACACTGTTCGATATTCTCGGCGATGTTTTTTCCGCTGCGCAACTGCACGCATGCTGCGGTGAATTCGCTCATTGCCGGTTCCCACCTGTCAGTTTCATCCGGGCATCCCGTCTTCAGGCGGCCAGAAGCGGATCCAGCTTGCCCGCTCTTTCCAGATCGTGCAACTCGTCGCAGCCGCCCACATGGGTCGCGCCGATGAAGATCTGCGGGAATGTCGCGCGTCCGTTTGCGCGCTGCACCATTTCCTGGCGGAGCGCGGGATCGAAGGTTGCGTCGAACTCCTGAAAGGCGACGCCCTTCTTCTCCAGCAAACGTTTTGCCGCCGTACAGAATCCGCAAAGCTGGCGTGTATAAATGACGACTTCGGCCATTGTGTTTCCTTGGGTTTTCAGGCTGTCCGCCCGTAAAGGTGACCCGTTATATGGCTATTTTCAAGCCGAGTACAATTGCGAGATCTCTCACTCATTCGAGAACACCCGCCGGATCCGCATTTGCAAACGTCAGCACGTCGACACCCGCAGCACCCGCCGACTTCAGGATCTTCGTACAAGCGGAAACCGTCGCGCCCGTCGTCAGCACATCATCAACGAGAGCCACTTGTTTTCCGTAAACAAATCCCTCCAGATCCTCACGGATAGCGAAAGCGCCGCGCACATTCTTCTGCCTGGCGGCGGCATCGAGGCCGACCTGCTGCCGGGTCCTTCGTTTGCGATGCAGCAATGTCGGCACATAAGTCCCGCCGGACAATTCGGCAACCGCGCGCGCAAGATCGGCGGCCTGATTGAAACGGCGCTGCCAGAGGCGGAAGCGATGCAGCGGAACCGGAACGATCACGCTGTTTTCGCCCAGGAACTCCCGGCCCGCCCGGACCATCCAGCGTCCCATGGGCCCGGCCAGTTCCCGCCTTCGGGAAAACTTCAAAGCCAGGACCAGATCCCGTGCCGGACCGGAATAATGGGTGGCCGCCCGCGCCCTGTCGAACACCGGCGGCTCCGCGATGGCACGCGGAGACAGAGCGTCCTTGCCGATATCATGGGAAAACGGCGTCCCGTAACGCGCGCACCAGGGCGGCTCCAGAAACGGCATGTCGCGCCAGCAATCGGCGCATAGTCCGCCAGGCTGATCGATTACGGCCGTGCAGGCGAGGCAACGCGGCGGCAATAACAGATCGAGCATGCCGCCGGCGGCCCGGCGGCTCCACCGCCCGGCAATTCCGACAAGCCCCTTCCCTGCCAAACTCAACTGCGGCACGGTCCACCCCCGAAAAACGCCGCTCAGGCTATCACGTTTTGACGCGGACGGTTGCATTGCCTATGTCAACGAAAGAGCGCAGCCGGAATTGGCTGTCAGCAGGACCCGCGAAATTCAATGACCGCTCCCGACATCTTCGATCGCCGGCTTTTCAGGCAACGCCGTCTCAACGCGCTCCGGAAAAAAGTAAGCGGCGCCGATTTCCTGCTGAAGGCCGTCAACGACGACCTCGCCGACCGGCTTTCGATGATCAGCCGCAGCTTCAAAACGGGAATCGATCTGGGTGGCCACACCGGGCATATCGCCGACATGCTGAGACAAAGCGGTAAGGTCGACGCCGTCTACCGGGGAGACCTGTTCGACCCTGATCCGGCCCTCGACCCGCCCGACTTCGTCTTTGATGATGCCCTGCCGCCCCTGAAGGATGGGTCGGTCGGACTGATCGTCTCCGCACTTTCGCTGCAGTTCGTCAACGACCTTCCAGGCACCCTGATCCAGATCCGCCGGGCGCTTGAGCCCGATGGCCTGTTTCTGGCCACGCTGCCGGGCGCCGAGACGCTTTTCGAACTCCGCGATGTGCTGATGCGCGCGGAACTGGAACTGAGCGGCGGCGCAGCCCCGCGGGTCGGCCCGTTCACCGATGTCCGCGAACTGGGCAGCCTGCTCCAGCGGGCCGGGTTCACCTTGCCCGTCACCGACCTCGACCGGATCACGGTTCGCTACAATACGCTGTTCGACCTGATGAACGATCTCAGGGCGATGGGGGCGGCATCCGTCCTTCGGGAGCGCAGCAGAAATCCCCTGCCGAAACAGGTTTTCTTCAGGGCGGCGGAGCTTTACGCCCGCGATCACGCGGATGCGGATGGACGGATCAGGGCAACCTTCGCCCTCGTGTCGCTCTCCGGCTGGGCCCCGCACGAGAGCCAGCAGAAACCCTTGAAGCCGGGATCCGCAAAGACAAGCCTCGCCGATGCGCTGAAAGCGCAGGACGACGATTTGAAGAAGTAGTCGGAAAGAAGGGTTAGTCCGCCTCGCCGCCGCTCATCGCGGTGGAGATCACGCCGAAGATATCGTCCCGGATGGTGACGCCGATCGACGTCATGGTCGCGATGATGGCGACGCTGATCATGCCGACGATCATGCCGTATTCGACCGTGGTGGCACCTGTCTCGTCTCTGGAGAAACGCTGCACGGAAGCCGCTAGTCCAGTTTTCGAAGAAGCCGGTCGCCTTTCCAACGTGCGTCATGACAGTGCCCTTTCACCAAACGGATCGGGGCAACATGCCCCTTACGTCGATACCAGATCCATCAGATGCGGTATCAGCGGCTCGTCGGCGGGAGGCATGGGGTAATCGCGAAGCCGGACGGGGCGAACCCATTTCAGGGTCTGACCTTCCATCGCGCTCGGCGTTCCGTCCCATCGACGACAGACGTAAAGTGGCATCAACAAGTGAAAATCTTCGTAAGCGTGGCTCGCAAAGGTCAGGGGTGCGAGGCACGCTTCGTTAACGGCTTATGCCGAGCTCTTCATAAAGTTCTCTGATAAGTGTCTCTTCCGGTCGCTCGCCCGCCTCGACCTTTCCGCCCGGGAATTCCCACAATCCGGCCATTGATTTTCCTTCCGGCCGCTGAGCGAGAAGGATACGCCCGTCAATATCGACAAGGGCACAGGCGGCGACCAGGACAATACGGCTCATGAAGTGACTGTTCCACTGTCTGACAGATGACTTACGGACGGTTTACCCTGTTGCGCAACACTTCTTAAGACTCTGCACGGGGTATTTCGCCGTCCGTCCGCCGTCAGCTTCGGTAATCGCCGTTGATGGCGACATATTCCTTGGTGAGATCGCAGGTCCAGACCCGGGCCTGGCCGCTGCCGAGACCGAGATCGACGCGAATGACGATCTCCTCCTCCTTCATGACCGCGCTTGCAGCCGCTTCCGAATAGTCCGGATCGCGTTCGCCCTCCACGGCGACCCGAACGTCGCCGAACCAGATGGCCAGCCGGTCCCGGTCCGCAGGCTCACCGGCCTTTCCGACCGCCATGACCACACGGCCCCAGTTGGCATCCTCACCGGCGATCGCCGTTTTCACCAACGGCGAATTGGCAATCGACATGGCAATGACCTTGGCAGAGGCATCGCTTTCCGCACCTTCCACCTGGATTTCGACGAACTTCCGCGCGCCTTCGCCGTCCCGCACGATCTGCTGGGACAGGTTGACCATCACATCGGCGAGCGCGGCCCGCACCGTGTCCACGCGCGGATCGTCGAGGGAGGCGATGGGTTCCACGCCCCGTTTCGCCGCCGCACCGGTTGCAAACAGCAGCACCGTGTCGGAGGTCGAGGTATCGCTGTCGACCGTCAGCGAATTGAAGCTGCCGTCGACTTCGCCGGAGAGCATGGCCTGCAGCACGTCGGCGGAAATCGCAGCATCGGTGAAGATGAACGACAGCATGGTCGCCATGTCCGGAGCGATCATCCCCGCTCCCTTGGCCATGCCGTTGATGGTCACCGTTTCCCCGTCGATGTCGACCGAGGCGGTGGCCACCTTGGGATAGGTATCGGTGGTCATGATCGCCTTGGCGGCGTCGATCCACGCGGCCGGTTTTTCCATCGCGGCAAGGCCGTCGATTCACGGTCTCGAATTTTTCCGCCGCAAGCGGCTCGCCGATTACGCCGGTCGAGGCCAGAAAGATTTCTTCCGGCTTGCAATCCAGCGCCTTGGCAGCGATCCGTGCGGACAGTTCGACGGCAGCCTTGCCCTTCTTGCCGGTAAAGGCATTGGCATTGCCGGAGTTGACCATCAGGCCGCGAGCGCTTCCCGTTTTCAGGATGGACTTGCACCAGTCGACCGGTGCCGACGAGCAGCGCGACTTGGTGAAGACGCCGGCGACGGTGGTTCCCGCGTCGATCCGCGCCAGAAGGACGTCCGTCCGGCCCTTGTACTTGATGCCGGCTTCGGCCGTTGCGAAACGAACGCCATCAATTTCCGGCATGTCCGGATAGGATTTGGGGGCAAGGGGAGAAACTGACGCTGACGCGGCCATAGGCCAAACTCCTGCAGCACGTGGATCAAGAAAAAGAAAACCGCTCCGGTTCAGGCTCTTATGCCTGTGCCGGAGCGGTCTCGTCCAGAGTGTTTAAACGCAAATGCGCTTATTTCGCTTCCGGCTGCTCCGCGAGCGTCGGATCGAGGATCTCGACCGGGGTGTCTGCCTTCAGTTCCGCCATCACGGTCTCATAGCGTTCGCGAATGAGCTGCTGGCGCAGTTGTGCGGCGACATCTTCGAATTTCGGCTTTTCCAGCGGACGCTTGTCCTCGACCTTGATCACGTGCCAGCCGAACTGGGTCTGAACCGGTTCCTTGGTGATGCTGCCCTTGCCCAGGGCGAAAGCGGCCGTTTCGAATTCCGGCACCATCTGACCCTTAGAGAAATATCCGAGCTCGCCGCCCTTGGGTCCGGACGGCCCGGTCGACTTTTCCTTGGCCAGTTCGGCGAAATCGGCGCCGTCTTCCAACTGTTTGATGATCTCTTCAGCTTCCGCCTTGTCCTTGACCAGGATGTGACGCGCGCTGATTTCCTCACCGCTGAAGTCGGCGTATTCCTTGTCATAGGCCGCCTTCAGATCGTCGGGGGAAATCGAGGCGTCGATCTTGTCTTTCAGATAGGCGTTGCGCAGCACCTTCAGCTTCAGGAAATTCAACTGACGCTTGACGTCATCACTGTCGCCGAGACCATCCTTTTCGGCCGCCTGGGCGAAAAGTTCCATGTCGACGACGACATCGAGCAGAATGGAACGCCACTGCGTCGGCGGAAATTTCTGCAAGTCGGCGCCGATATCCTGGGCGGCATAGGCGAGATCCGCCTCGGTGATCTCCGCATCGCCGACCTTCGCGACAACATCGTCCGGTTCTGCCGCATGAATTGCCGTACTACCCAGCGTCAGTGCGAGCGCAGGTACGAGAAGCAACCGTGCAGACCGGCGCGTGGAAAAATGGAACATTTGGTGTCCTTTGCAATTCGGAACTGTTTTTATAACGGCCCTACCCGGCAGGGCGTTGCCCAACTTTGCCGAAACCAGCGGCGTTGACAAGCATCTGGCCCCCCTCTTATCTGTCGAGCGTCCCGGCCTTCGGGTTCGGGCATGATCTTCGCCGCGAGTTTTCTGCTTGTGCACTGGCACGATCAGAAGAAAGTGGACAGCAATTGAGACGATTTCATGGGCTGGCGCCTGACACTGTCTTTTGGTCGCCGCCCGACAGGGGAAGGACCGCCACATGGCTGGCCTTGGCGCTTTAGCACGTAAGATTTTCGGTTCCGCCAATGACCGCAAGGTAAAATCATTCCGGGCAACGGTTGACCAGATCAACGCGCTCGAACCGGAAATACAGGCTCTTTCGGACGACGAGTTGCGCGCCCGAACCGGTCAGTTCCGAGAGCAGTACAAGAACGGAACGTCTCTGGACGACCTTCTGGTTCCCGCTTTCGCAACCGTTCGCGAAGCCGCAAAACGCGCGCTCGGGCAACGTCACTACGATGTCCAGCTGATCGGCGGCATGGTTCTGAATTCCGGACGGATCGCCGAGATGCGAACCGGTGAAGGCAAGACCCTGGTGGCCACCGCTCCGGTCTATCTGAACGCCCTGACAGGACGCGGCGTCCATGTGGTGACCGTCAACGACTATCTCGCCCAACGCGACAGCGACTGGATGGGACAGGTCTACCGCTTCCTCGGCCTGTCCGTCGGCTGCATCACCCACGGACTGTCCGATGAAGAGCGCCGTGATGCCTACGCGGCCGACGTGACTTACGGCACCAACAACGAGTTCGGCTTCGACTATCTGCGCGACAACATGAAGCACGACCGTGAATCGATGGTTCAGCGCGACCACGCCTTCGCGATCGTCGACGAAGTCGACTCCATCCTGATCGACGAAGCAAGAACCCCGCTGATCATTTCCGGTCCGCTCGAAGACCGTTCGGACTTCTACAACACTGTCGACGCCTTCATCCCCCACCTGACGGAAGAAGACTTCGAACTCGATGAAAAGCAGCGGTCGACCCACTTCACCGAAGCGGGTAACGAAAAGCTGGAGAAGCTTCTCAGCGAGGCCGGCCTTCTGAAAGGCGAGTCGCTTTATGACGTCGAAAACGTCTCCGTCGTGCACCACCTGCAGCAGGCGCTGAAGGCGCACAAGCTGTTCCAGCGCGACAAGGATTATATCGTCCGCAACGGCGAAGTGGTCATTATCGACGAATTCACCGGCCGCATGATGCCGGGTCGCCGGTTCTCCGAAGGGCTGCACCAGGCACTCGAGGCCCGCGAAAAGGTCCGTATCCAGCCGGAGAACCAGACGCTCGCCTCCATTACCTTCCAGAACTACTTCCGCATGTACGACAAGCTGGCCGGCATGACCGGCACGGCCTCGACCGAAGCGGACGAATTCATGGACATATACGGGCTCGACGTGATCGAGATCCCGACCAACATGCCGGTTTCCCGTATCGACGACGATGACGAGGTCTACCGCACGGTCGAGGAAAAGTACCACGCGATCGTCAAGCTGATCGACGATTGCAAGGAACGCGGTCAGCCGATCCTGGTCGGCACCACGTCGATCGAAAAATCGGAATATCTGGCGGAGCTTCTGAAGAAACACGGCTACAAGCAGATCGACGTAACCGATCCCGACGCCTTCGCCCCGCTTTATGACGGCGACCAGGGCACCTCGAAGGAAAAGATCTTCGCGGTCCTGAACGCCCGCTACCACGAGCAGGAAGCCTTCATCATCGCCCAGGCGGGTCTGCCCGGTGCGGTAACGATCGCCACCAACATGGCCGGCCGCGGCACCGATATTCAGCTCGGCGGCAACGCCGACCTGCGCATCGAACGCGAAATCGCCGATGTTCCGGAAGGCGAAGAGCGCGACGCCAAAATCGCGGCGATCCGCGCCGAGGTTGAGGAACTCAAGCAAAAAGCACTTGCGGCCGGCGGTCTCTATGTGATCGGGACCGAACGGCACGAGAGCCGCCGGATCGACAACCAGCTGCGCGGCCGTTCCGGCCGTCAGGGCGATCCCGGTCACTCCAAGTTCTTCCTGTCGCTGCAGGACGACCTGATGCGCATCTTCGGCTCCGAGCGCATGGATTCCATGCTGCAGAAGCTCGGGCTGGAAGAAGGCGAGGCCATTATCCACCCGTGGATCAACAAGGCCCTGGAAAAAGCGCAGCAGAAGGTCGAGGCCCGCAACTTCGACATGCGCAAGAACGTGCTCAAGTACGACGACGTCATGAACGACCAGCGCAAGGTGGTCTTCGAGCAGCGCGTCGAACTCATGGACGGCGAAGCCATCCAGGAAGCCGTGGCCGACATGCGTCACGACGTGATCGAGGACCTTGTCGCCCGCCACATCCCGGAACGCGCCTATCCGGAGCAATGGGATACCGAGGGCCTTCAGGAAGAAGTCCGGAACATCCTCAACATGGACCTGCCGATCAAGGACTGGGCCGCGGAGGAAGGCATTGCGGAGGAAGAGGTCAAGGACCGCCTCCGCCGGGTCGCCGATGAAGCCATGGCGCAGAAAGTGGCCAAATACTCCGCGCCCATCATGCGCCAGGTGGAAAAAGCAATCCTGCTGCAGACCTTCGATCACCTGTGGCGGGATCACCTGTCGAACCTCGACCACCTGCGCTCGGTCATCGGTTTCCGCGGATACGCCCAGCGCGATCCGCTGCAGGAATACAAGACCGAAGCTTTCACGCTGTTCGAGGCCATGTTGTCCCAGCTCCGCCAGGTCACGACCGCACAGCTGTTGCGGGTCGAACTGGTGCAGGAACAGGCGCCCGCCTTCGCGGAAGAAGAACTGCCGGAAATGCATGCACATCATGTCGATGCAACAACGGGCATGGACGAAATGGCGTTGGCAGATGCTCAGCTCGCACCGCCTGCCCCCGCTGCGGCCCGCAATCCTGAGGATCCGTCAACCTGGGGCAAGGTCGGCCGCAACGAGGCCTGCCCCTGCGGCTCCGGCAAGAAATACAAGCATTGCCACGGGGCGTTGAACTGATCGGCTCCTGACAAACCTGCGATCATAAAACCGCCGTCCGAAACAATTCGGATGGCGGTTTTTTTTTATCGGAAACTGCCTGAAATTCGACCCTTTCCGCTGCAACTTGCCGCTTGCTGAAAATACCCCGGCACATTACGCTGGGTTAAGAACTTGTTAACCCGGACAAGCAGGCTCACGACGTTTGGTATTGCGCAATACAAAGCCGTTGATGAGATGAATTGACGATCAGGCGTTACAGGCGAGGGGCGTTCAAACATGCCGAAATTCCATATCGAGATCATCAAACCGTCGCACTACGACAATGACGGCTATGTTCTTCAGTGGTGGAAGGCCTGGATCCCCTCCAACTCGATGGCCTGCCTCTACGCGATCGCCCAGGACAGCGCCGACCGCAAGGTTCTGGGTGAGGATGTCGACGTCGTCGTCAACGCCTATGACGAAATGACCATGCGCCTTCCGCTCGACCGGATCGCCCGCACCATCAAGTCAAATGACAACAAGGGCATGGTCTGCCTGGTCGGCGTTCAGTCCAATCAGTACCCCCGCGCCCTGGACATCGCCCGAACACTGCGCGCGCAAGGCATTACGGTCGCCATCGGCGGTTTCCATGTGTCGGGCTGCATTTCCATGCTGAAGGATCTTCCAAAAGATCTTCAGGACGCTCTCGATCTGGGCGTGACGCTCTTTGCCGGCGAGGTGGAGGAATGTTTCGACGACTTCCTCAAGGAGGCCTACGAGAGCAAGCTGCAGCCGATCTACAACAAGATGAACGACCTGCCGGGCCTGCAGCATCAGGTGGCGCCGCTCCTGCCGGAAAGCATTGTCCGGAAATACGACGGCAAGACGTCTTCCTTCGATGCCGGACGCGGCTGCCCGTTCCAGTGTTCCTTCTGCACCATCATCAACGTGCAGGGCAGGAAGTCGCGCTGGCGGGATGCGGACGACATCGAAACCCTGATCCGCGCCAACCATGCCCAGGGCATCCACTCGTTCTTCATCACCGACGACAATTTCGCCCGCAACAAGAACTGGGAACCGATCTTCGACCGGATCATCGAGCTGCGCGAGAAGGAAGGCATCAGCATCCGCTTCCTGATCCAGGTCGACACGCTTGCCCACCGGCTGCCGAATTTCATCGAAAAGGCGGCAAGGGCCGGATGCACCAACGTCTTCATCGGCCTGGAAAGCATCAATCCGGAAAACCTGGTCCACATGAAGAAGGGCCAGAACCGGATCACCGAATACCGCAGGATGTTCCAGATGTGGAAGGAGCACGGCATCATGACCTATGCCGGCTTCATCATGGGACTGCCGAACGACACGCCGGAGAGCATCCGGCGCGACATCGAACTGGTGAAGCGGGAACTGCCGGTCGACGTGCTCGAGTTCACCATGCTCACGCCGCTGCCCGGCTCCGAAGACCACAAGGTGCTTTACGAAAAAGGCACCTGGCTCGATCCCGACCTCAACCGCTACGACCTCGAACACGCCACCATCGAGCACCCGAAGATGAGCAAGGAGGTCTGGCAGCAGACCTACGAGGATATCTGGGACTGGTATTACACGGACGAGCATATCGAGACCCTGATGCGCCGGAACATGGCCTATGGCATCAAGCCTGTCCGCGTCTGGCGCATGTGCCTGCAGATCTACGGCGCCATGCATTTCGAGGGTGTCCATCCGCAGCAGTGCGGCTATCTCCGCCTGAAGGACCCCGAGCAGCGCCGTCCCGGCTTCAAGCGGGTCCCGTCGATCCTGTTCTATCCGGCCTTCGCCGTCGACAGCCTGATCAAATACCTGAAGTTCGGCGCCTATGCCTGGAAGCTCAACCGCATGCGCATGCGGATCCAGAAGGACAAGAGCAACCGGAGCTACACCGATCTTGCCATCAAGCCGGTTGTCGAGGGCGAAGAGGAAAGCCTGGAAATGTTCGAGCTGAACGACGCCTCCAGGGCGGCCGTGGCCAAGGCCAAGAAGCAAAAACAGATCCTCCAGGGCTCGCGCGCGAAGGACGAAGTCCCGCTGGATGCCGCCCAGTAGGCGCCATCCGAACCCTGCATTCTCGGATCGCACCCAACCGTCGTCCGGATCGAAACGGACACCGTTTAGCGGTGTCCGGTCTTCCCGTGTGACATTTGTCCGAAACCGGGGTACGCAAGGCGCATGAACAGCCAGCCCGACTTTCAAGTCAGGGGCGACGACCGGTTTGATGCATGAGCACAATGACTGAGCAAGACAGTACACCCTACCTGCGCCGGCGCCATGAAACCCGCCCGGAAGCCCCGCTCATCAGCATCGTCGTACCGGTCTTCAACGAAGAAGACGTCATCGACCACTTCCTGAACGACACAAGGGCGGTGCTCGATCCGCTCGGCCTGCCTTACGAATATGTCTTCATCGATGACGGCAGCCGGGACAACACCGCCAATCTGATCTCCGGACAACTGGAAGGCAGCCTGCCGGGCCGGCTCGTCGGCCTGTCGCGCAATTTCGGCAAGGAGGCCGCGCTGTCCGCAGGCCTTGAACACGCCAGGGGTGATGTCATCGTCATCATTGACGCCGACCTGCAGGATCCTCCGGAGCTCATTCCGCAAATGCTCGACGGCTGGCGCGCCGGTTATGACGTCGTCTATGGGCTGCGGGTCGACCGCTCCTCCGATACGTTGATGAAGCGCGGCTCTGCGGACCTGTTCTACCGGCTGTTCAATCGCCTCGCCAATATCAACATGCCCGCCAATGCAGGCGATTTCCGGCTCATCGACCGGGTGGTTGTCGATGCGCTTTTAAGACTGCCCGAACGCAACCGCTTCATGAAGGGGCTGTTCGCATGGGTCGGTTTCCCCACCATGGCCCTGCCTTACGAGCGCCCGCCGCGGCGCGCCGGCGAGGGCAAGTGGAATTACTGGAAACTCTGGAACTTCGCCATCGACGGACTGACCGGCTTCACCACCATGCCGCTTCGCGTCTGGCTCTATGGCGGAGCACTGGTGGCAGCCCTTTCCTTTGCCTATGCGCTCTACCTGGTCATTCGCGTGCTGGTCTACGGCATCGATGTGCCCGGCTATGCCTCGCTGATGGTCGGCCTGTTGTTCTTCTCCGGCATCCAGCTTCTGTCCATCGGCATGATTGGCGAATATATCGCCCGGCTGTTCAATGAAGCCAAACAACGCCCCGTCTATCTGGTCCAGGACGTGATCGAAGGCAAAGCCCCTGAAAAGATGAAGGCGCCCACCAAGTGACCGGGACTGCGAAGAGCAAGGTCGTCGCCGAAGCCGGTATGGCGGGCCGGTTCGCCGTGGTCGGCGCCATCGCGACACTGACCCATGCCGGTGTCGCCGTCACCCTCTTGAACACGAACCTCCTCAACGCCTTCCCCGCCAATATCGTCGGCTTTCTGGTCGCCTTCGCCGTCTCCTTCAGCGGCCATCATTTCTGGAGCTTCGCGGCAACCCATACGCCAGGACAGACAGTCCGGCGCATGCGCCGGTTCTTTCTGCTGGCGATCAGTGGTTTCGCCTTGAATTCCGGCGTGCTCGCAAGCTGGCTCGCGTTCACGCCCTGGCCGGACACGCTCGGGATCCTGTTTGCAATTGCGGTGGTCCCCGCGCTTACGTTCCTCGGCGCGCGCTTCTGGGCCTTCTCCGCCCCCCAGCACGACTTGTGAGTCAGACTGCATGATGTCCGCCGAACGCTCTGCCCTCGCCTATGGAATAACGATCTGCCTGCTCTGGGCGCTGATCCCTTCCCTGTTCTTCCCCAACCCGCCGCTCGACGTGGTGGAAGGGTTTGCCTGGGGTCGGGAGATGGCGCTCGGCTACACCAAGCACCCGCCGATGCAGGCCTGGCTCCTGGAGCTGAGCTTTCACCTGACTGGCGGCAAGGCCTATGGCGCCTACTGGCTCAGCGGGATCTCGATCGGCCTCGGTTATCTCGCCATCTGGCATCTGGCACGCCGCCTTGGCCTGAGTGCCCGGCAGGCCTTCTGGGCTATTGTCCTAACCAGCGTCACCTTCTACTTCACCCTGCCCGCACCGGAGTTCAACCCGAATATCCTGCAGATCCCGGTCTGGGCGGGCATGATCCTGTTCTTTCATCGGGCCCTGGAAAAGGGCCGGCTCATAGACTGGGTGATCCTGGGGCTGCTGGCCGCCTTTGGCCTCTACACCAAATATTTTGTCGCCCTGCTGATCGGGGCGATCGGCCTTTATGCTCTGGTGTTCCCCTCCGCCCGCCGCCATGTAATGACGCCCGGGCCCTGGCTCGCCGCTGTGGTCTGCCTGCTCGCCTTCGCGCCGCACCTTGCCTGGCTGGCCAAGACCGACTTCATCACCTTCCAATACGCCGCAAGCCGCAGCCATGGAGCCGCCGGCTGGATTGATCATTTTTACAATCCGGTCAACTTCCTCGGCGCCCAGATTGCCAATCACGCAGGGCTGTTCCTGGTCGTGCTTGCAGGTTTCAGCCTTGCATCCTTGAAAAAAATCCGGCTGAAGCTGCCGGCCCCAAAACTGGAAAACCGGTCCGATTCCCTCTTCCTGCTCTGGTTCGCGTTCCTGCCGCTCGGTGTCGTTCTGCTGGCATCCGCCGTGACAGGCAACGAGTTCAAGCAGATGTGGGGCACGCCGATGTTCGTGCTGTCAGGCATCCTCGCCGTCTGCGCGTTTCGGGTCCCTGTAGACTGGAGTTCCCCGAAACGAGCCTTCATCACGGCAGCGCTCATCCAGGCGATCTTCCTTGGCGTCATCACCGGCCAGGCACTGCTGGAACCCCTTTGGAAGAAGAAGCTGTCGCGGATCCACTATCCGGGACGGGAGACCGCCCTGTTCCTCTCCGACGAATGGCAAAAGGAAACGGGCACGCCGCTGGCCTATGTCGCGGGCGAGATGTGGCCCGCCGCCCACCTGACCCTGTTCGCCCCGAGCCGGCCATCCATGTTCCTCAATCACGATCCGATCGAAAGTCCGTGGATCGATGCGGAGGACATCCAGAAAAAGGGTGTGCTCCTGGTCTGGACCGGCGATGGGACGGAGATGCCGCAAATGTTCCGGCACCTCTATCCGACAGCCACCCGGCAAGGCTTCAAGAGCTTTCACGCCCCGGGGTCCGGCACCATGCGCCCCGTCACCCTCAACTGGATCATCGTGCCGCCGGGCAAGGTTGCCGACGCCGGATCCGATTAAATTTCCGCGGCAATCGAACTGACCATAGCGATTACCAAAAAACCGACTTAACGTGGCGCCATGGTGAACATGCAAGACATCGACGCGGTGGAGGACTGGCTGATCGAGCAGGCGCTCGGATCCGCGCTGGTTCCCGACATGTTCGGCGAAATGTGCCGGCGCCTGCGCGACTGTCATGTGCCGGTGGACCGGGCCATGCTTGCCTGGGCGACGCTTCACCCGCTTATTCGGTCGGAGGTCGCTTTCTGGCAGGCCGGCGAGGCGGTGCGCCACGAGAAGATCGAGCACAGCGAAACCGACGGCGAAGCCTGGTTGGCGAGCCCGATGCGCGCACTGCTGGACAGCCCCGAACCGATGCTGCGCCGTTGCCTGGATCAGCCTAAAGCGGAGTACGACTATCCGCTCTGCAAGGAATTGGCCGAGGCCGGCTACACCGATTATCTCGTCCTCAAGATTCATTTCGACATGCCCGCCATTGCCGACATGGAGGGCAAGACCGGAATCATCGTCAGTTGGGCGACGCGAACCCCGGGTGGTTTTCCCGACGATGCCTTGCATGCCATCCATTACATCCAGAAACGTCTGGCGCTTGCGGCCCGGGCCAATCTGGAAGCCCAGATCACCCGAACGATCGCCGAAACCTATCTCGGCGCCTGGGCGGGATCCAAGGTCCTGAGCGGTCAGATCCGCCACGGCGATGGCGAGACCATCAAGGCCGTGATCTTCTATTGCGACATGCGCAACTCGACATCGATCGCGGAGGATCTCGGGCCGGACCGGTATCTGAAATTTCTCAACACCTACTTCGATGTCACCGCCGGCGCCGTCCTGAAGGAAGGTGGCGAGGTTCTCGATTTCATCGGCGATGCAGTGCTGGGCATCTTTCCGATCAGCGACCTTGGCCTGGAGGAGGCCGCCCGCCGGGCGATCGCCGCAACCGACGAGGTCCGGCACCGGTTGGAAACCCTCAACCGGACCGGCGAGGAAAAGCATCCTCTGAAAGTGGGCATGGCCCTTTCCGTCGGCGATGTGATGTTCGGCAATATCGGCGTGTCCACCCGGCTGACCTTCTCCGTCATCGGCCAGACGGTCCACGCCGCCGCCCGCATCGAAGCCCTGACCAAGGCGGTCGGGGTCGAGACCCTTATGACCCAGGACATCGCCGATCTCGTCCCGGACCGGCTGGACCCCGTCGGCTCCTTCGAGCTGACCGGCTTTGCCTCCAAACGCCCCTTGTTCTCTCTGAAACCCGCCAACTGATCCCAATCCTCCGGGCCGGACGCATGCCCCGGCAGCACCCGCTCGCTCAACACGAAATCACTGTTCAGGACCATCCATGACCGACCTTCGCCCGACCGCCCCGGCCCACCTGCCCTATCACGACCAGAAAGGCTCTGAGGCTGCGGAGAACACTCCTGTTGTCCTCCTTCACGGCTTCGGCGGCGACAAGGCAACCTGGCTGAACCTCCAGACAGCCCTTGCCCCGTCCCGCCGCTCGATCGCCTTCGATCTGCCCGGGCACGGCGACGCGCTGGACTGGCCGAGGATCGGCAACGCCGCCATCGCCGCCAAGGCGGTCAGCCAGTCTCTGGACGCGCTTGAGCTGGAAAAGGTCCATCTGGTCGGCCATTCCATGGGTGGGGCCATCGCGGCCCTGATCGCGCTGCGCGCACCGGAGCGGATCGCGAGCCTGACCCTGCTCGCCCCAGGCGGCTTCGGTCCGGAAATCAATCACAAGCTCCTGCGCCGCTATGCGGCCGCAACCAGCCCGGACGAAATGGAAATGCTGCTGGAGCAGTTCTTCGGCTGGGAATTCAAACTGCCGCCCCTTCTCGCCCGCACCGCAGCGGAATCCCGCGCCCGGCCGGGAGCAGCAGCAACGCTTGCAGCCATTGCCGACGAGATCATCGACGGCACCACCCAGAAGACCCTGCCGCGGGCGGAACTCGCCGCCCTGCCCATGCCGATCAAGGTCGTCTGGGGCACCCAGGACCGGGTGCTGCCGACCCGGCAGGCCCACAAGCTGCCCGGCACCGTTGCCACCCATATCTTCGAACGGGTCGGCCATATGCCCCATCTGGAAATACCGCAGGAAGTCACCCGGCTGATCCTGCAAAATACGGCCTGCAGCTGATTCGCAACGGAGAAACGGCGGTCGGCAGGAAAGCCGGCAACGATTTCCGCGGCGATGTTTCCTGCGGAAAAAGGCCGGTTTTCCAGACCGCTCGAAAAAAACTTTCCTCCGGTCACCGCCTCAAGATTGTTCTTGCCTAAAAAAACGGCCCTAATGAGCCGGTTAATAAACGGTAAAGATCCGGGGGCAAGCCGAGAGGCTGAAGGGGGTACTTCGTGCGGCCCGGACGAAGGAGCATCAATGACATCCAGTTCTTTGGGAACAGCAGCCCAACTCAAGGATCCGAACTATACGCCGCCTTTGGCAAAGGCCGTTCCGCTCGGGATCCAGCACGTGCTTGCCATGTTCGTCAGCAACGTGACGCCGGCCATCATCATCGCCGGTGCGGCCGGATTCGGGTTCGGGTCGAATTCGCCCAACTTCCCGGACATGATCTACATGATCCAGATGTCCATGCTGTTTGCCGGGGTGGCGACCCTGTTCCAGACGATTGGCTTCGGCCCGGTCGGCGCGCGCCTGCCCATCGTCCAGGGCACCAGCTTCGCCTTCATTCCGATCATGATTCCGCTGGTTGCCGGCAAGGGTGTCGACGCCATGGCGGTGCTGATGGGCGGCGTGATGATCGGCGGCCTGTTCCACACCTGCCTGGCACCTTTTGTCGGCAAGATCCGTTTCGCCCTGCCGCCGCTGGTCACCGGTCTCGTGGTCACCATGATCGGACTGGCGCTGGTCAAGGTCGGTATCCAGTATGCCGCCGGCGGCGTTCCCGCCATCGGCAAGCCGGAATACGGTAACCTGCAGAGCTGGTCCGTGGCCCTGGTGGTGATCGTCGTCACGCTCGGCTTCAAATTCTTCGCCAAGGGCATGCTTTCGGTTTCCGCGATCCTGATCGGCCTGATCGTCGGCTATATCGTTGCCTTCGCGATGGGCATGGTGAGTTTCGGCAATGTGGAACGCGCGGCACCGTTTGCCCTCCCCGACCCGTTCCATTTCGGCTTCGAATTCTCTCTGGCCGCGGTGATCGGTTTCTGTTTGATGGCGATCATTTCCGCTATTGAAACGGTTGGCGACGTCTCCGGCATCACCAAGGGTGGCGCGGGACGCGAGGCGACCGACAAGGAAATCACGGGTGCCACTTACGCCGACGGTCTCGGTTCGGCGATTGCAGGCGTTTTCGGAGCTCTGCCCAACACCTCCTTCAGCCAGAACGTCGGCCTGATCGCCATCACCGGCGTCATGAGCCGCCACGTGGTGACCATCGGCGCGCTGTTCCTGATCCTCGCCGGTTTCATTCCCAAGGTCGGTGCCATCATCTCCACCGTACCGATCCAGGTTCTCGGCGGTGGCGTGATCGTCATGTTCGGGATGGTGGTCGCGGCCGGCGTCTCCATGCTGTCCGACGTCAACTGGACCCGGCGCAACATGGTGATCTTCGCCGTATCGCTATCCATCGGCCTCGGCCTGCAGCTGGAGCCCGGCGCCCTGCAGCATCTGCCGGGAACCGCCAAGGTGCTGCTGTCGTCCGGCCTGCTTCCATCCGCTTTCCTGGCGATCATTCTCAATCTCGTCCTGCCGGAGAACGTGACGGACGAACAGACGGAAGAAATCTCCGGCGGCCATGCCGGCCATTCGGCAAAAAAATAAGTCCCATGAAAAGCAAACGCCCGCGCATTGCGCGGGCGTTTTTTTAGATTTTAAAACGTCCCGACTTCAGGCTTCCGGCAGCAAATCATCGCGCCACATTTCGCCGATCGTCCGGCGTGCCATCATATGCGACCGCGGCGAGTTGATGCTATCGACCGCAATCAGCTGCTCGTCCTTCAGGTAAGCCACATAGAACTTGTTGGCGTCCTGCGAACCGACGACCTTCGTGTCGTCATAGCCGTCGGAAAGACCCGCGATCTGCAGCTTGATGTCATACTGGTCGGACCAGAACCAGGGCAGCGGATCGTAGTCGACGTCCTCTTCGCCCAGGAGCGCCTGCGCCACGGCCTTCGCCTGGTCGATGGCATTCTGCACGCTTTCCATGCGCACCGAGCGGCCATAGCGGTTCGAAAAGAACCGGGTGCAGTCGCCGGCAGCATAGATCGCCTCGTCGGTGGTCTGGCCGCAGCCGTCGACGATAATTCCGTTGTCGACTTCCAGGCCGGCGGCCGTTGCCAGGCCATCGTTCGGTTCCGCACCCACGGCCACCAGAACCAGATCGGCCGGCAGGACATCGCCGCCCGCGATCCGGACGCCGGAAACACTGCCCTCGCCGACGAAGCCTTCCACACCCGTATTCAGACGCAGGTCGACGCCTTTCGCACGATGCAGCTTCGTGAAGTAATCGGACACCACCGGTGAAACCACGCGCTTCATCGGCCGGTCCAGCGCCTCCACCACCGTCACGGATTTGCCGAGCGATTTCGCGACCGCCGCGACCTCAAGACCGATATAACCAGCACCGACGATCACAAGATTGCTCTTGCCTTCCAGCTTGGTGCGGATCGCATCCACGTCCGTGATCGTGCGCAGGGTCATCACCCCGTCCAGATCTGCGCCTTCAAGCGGGATCGACCGGGCCTTGGTACCCGTGGTCAGGATCAGCTTGTCGTAGCCGAGCGTGTCGCCGTTGTCGAACTCAAGCCGCTTCGAGGCGCGGTCGATCGACACGACCGTCGTATCCGGGATCAGGTCGATTTTCTGCGTCGTGTAGAACGCCGGCGGTCGCAACCACAGGCCTTCCGGGCCGATCTCGCCCAGAAGGAATTTCTTCGAGAGCGGCGGGCGCTGATAAGGGGCGTAAGGCTCATCACCGATCAGCCGGATCGGCCCTTCAAAGCCGCCCTGGCGCAACGATTGCGCGACCTGTGCTCCGGCTTGCCCCGCTCCAACTATGATGATCGTTTCCTGCATCCCGTTCCGCCTCTTGTAAAAACTTTATATTTGATCATGACCTAGCACGGCTTTCCCGCCTTCGCCAGACAGACACAACGCCGCGTTACATTCGCAGAAAACGCAACGGTTGAAACTCCGGAATTCACCGGACCCGGCATATCCCGGTCAACCGCGGCGACAAGCAATCGATTGCGCTTCACGGCTCCGCGGTCTATCAAGTCTCTCCCGCGCAACGTCTCCAATCGACCGGACTTCTCTTGAAACGGATCCTCATCCTCGCCGCCCCTGGCGTCTTCGTGCTCTTGTGGTCGACCGGCTTCATCGGCTCCAAAATGGGGACGCCTTACGCTGATCCGATGGTGTTTCTCAGCATCCGTTTCGCGGCCGTCTTGCCCCTGATCGCGGGTATAGCCGTCATGATGGGCGCGCGCTGGCCGACCAGTGCCCGGGCGATCGTTCACTGCATCGTCACCGGCACGCTCGTGCACGGGATTTATCTGGGTGGGGTGTTCTGGGCGGTCCACAAGGGCATGCCCGCCGGCGCGAGCGCGATCGTCGTCGGGCTCCAGCCCGTGCTGACCGTTCTGGCGGCCGCTCCCCTGCTCCACGAAAGGATCCTGCCGAGGCATTGGGGCGGGATCGTCATGGGAGGACTGGGCCTTCTCCTCGTGCTCGGACCGAAGCTGGGCGAGGCGGGATCGGGCATCGACGCCGAAACCATCACCGCTGCCTTCGCCGCTGTTGTGGCGATCAGCCTCGGCACGATCTATCAGAAGCGTTTCGTTCCGACCACGGACCTGATGGCGGCGACCTTCTGGCAATATGTCGGCGCGCTCCTCGTCACGGTTCCGGTGGCCTTCACCGAAAGCTGGGCCGTCATCTGGTCGGGCGAATTCATTTTCGCGCTCGGTTGGCTCACCCTGGTGTTGTCGATCGGTGCCATCCTGCTGCTGATGTTCCTGATCCGCCAGGGCGCCGTCTCGGAGGTCGCGTCCCTGTTTTACCTGGTGCCGGTGGCGACCACGATCGAAGGCTATTTTCTCTTCGGTGAAACGCTGACGCTGGTTCAGATCGCAGGCATGACCCTGATCGTCCTGGCAGTCGTGGTCATCCGGCGCAAACCGGCCGGCCTGAAATCCGCTTGAGGTTCAGGAGCCGCCGGACGCTTGTCCCCGCATGATCGCCTTCTGGCGAAGGATTGCGGCATTAAGTTCCCCGCCCAAGATGAACACCATCGAACAGATATAGAGGAACACCAGGGCGGTCATGATCCCGGCCAGGCCGCCGTAGGTGGAGACATAGTTCGCGAAACTCGCCAGATAGGCACCGAAGGCCGCACCGGCCACCATCCACATCACCAGCGTGGCGAAAATCCCGGGCAGGAGGTCGACGAACCGCCGCTTTCCGGCCGGCAATAGCCAATGAATGCAGGTCAGCCCGATGATCAGCAGGGAGCCGGCAATGGCATAGCGGGCGATATCGATCGACACGATGAACGGCTCGACCGCCGGCACCCACGCTTGCAGCGCCGCAAGCGCCAGCGGGGCCAGAACCACGAGAAACGTATAGACGATCAGGACGACCGCCCCGAGGATCACAAGCACCAGCGACTGAAATCGCAGAAGCAGGAAATTCCGGGTTTCCTTCTGGCGGTAGGCCCGGTTGAGCGCCGCCCGGACCGCCTCGATACCGTTGGAGGCAAACCAGAGCGCAGCAACGGCACCGAAGGTCAGCAAGTCACCACGCGGAACCGTCAGCACCCGGTGGATTTCTTGCACGATCGGTTCAGCTGCCCGCTCCGGCCAGGCTTCGAACACCAGATCGGAGGCCCGGGTCGCCACCCCCTCGAAGCCGAAGAAACCGGCAAGGGCGGCAATGAAGATCAGAAGCGGGAACACGGCCAGCAGGGCGGACAGCGCCACATGGCTTGCCATGGCAAACCCGTCGTCGCGATTGAAATGCCCGATGACGTCCTTGAGGACCTGATAGGTCGCCCTGACCTGACTTTTCCAATTCATAAATCTGATGTGCCCTGACCGATGCCAAAGGTCAACAAAGCGACCCTTGTCACCAAAAGCCTATGCACCGAAAGGCGAAGAAATATCGGCTCGACAAATGACCTGCTGCAACGCAACATAGCTGCGAATTTGGGATACAATAAGCAACGAATGAAAACGGAGTGGCGTAAATGTCGACTGCAACCGTGCCGACACCCGAGCCAGGAACCAATTTTTCCGAAATGACAGCGGGCGCTGTTTCCAGCCTCGACCGGCTGCTCGACAAGGCCGCGCGCCAGGTCCGGGCAAAGGTTCAGGATGACGGCCGGATCTCCTCAGCGGCCATGGAGCGCGAACAGCGCGCGACCCACGGGCTTGCCTGGCTGGCGACCTATGTGGAGTCCCTGCGCCAGCTCGACGCCTATGCAAGGCGCCTTTCCGAACAGTCGCAATACGGCGAACTGGAAGACCTGATCGTCCGCCTCGGCTTTGCCGAATATCTGGCGCAGATCTTCGGCGGCATTCCGATGAACCAGGGCGAGATCGTCCGGCTGACGGACCTCGGCCTGACGATGGAGGACATCGCCGATATCCGCACCGCGGAGATCGACCAGCTGATCGCCGCCGGCAGCACCCCGGACATCCGTCACCGGATCGCGGAACTGATCCGCCATCAGGCCGGCAAGTCGACCTTCGGCGAGACCGGGCTCGATGAAACCTACGAGCAGATCCGCAACGAAATGCGTCGGTTTGCAGAAGACAACGTCACGCCTCATGCCCATGAATGGCATCTGAAGAACGACTACATCCCGCTGGAAGTGATCGAGCAGATGTCGGAACTCGGCGTGTTCGGCCTGACCATTCCGGAGGAATACGGCGGGCTGGGCCTCGGCAAGGAATCCATGTGCGTCGTCTCCGAGGAACTGTCGCGCGCCTATATCGGTGTCGGCTCGCTCGGAACCCGCTCCGAAATCGCCGCCGAACTGATCCTGTGCGGCGGCACCGAGGAGCAGAAACAGAAGTGGCTGCCGAAGATCGCGTCGGGCGAAATCCTACCCACCGCCGTCTTCACCGAACCCAATACCGGCTCCGACCTCGCGTCCCTGAAGACCCGCGCTGTGAAGGACGGCGACGTCTGGAAGGTTTCCGGCAACAAGACCTGGATCACCCACCCGGTCCGCGCCGACGTCATGACCCTGCTGGCGCGCACCAATCCGGACGAGCCGGGCTACAAGGGCCTGTCCATGTTCCTGGCCGAAAAGCCCCGCGGAACCGACGAGAACCCGTTCCCGGCCGAGGGCATGAGCGGCGGCGAGATCGAGGTGCTCGGCTACCGCGGCATGAAGGAATACGAGATCGCCTTCGACGACTTCGAGGTGAAAGCAGAAAACCTCCTCGGCGGCGAGGAAGGCCAGGGCTTCAAGCAACTGATGCAGACCTTCGAAGGCGCCCGCATCCAGACGGCCGCCCGCGCGCTCGGCGTCGCCCAATGCGCCCTGGACCTGGGTCTGCGCTATGCGGAAGAACGCATCCAGTTCGGCAAGCAGCTGATCGATTTCCCGCGGGTCTCCGACAAGCTCGCGCTGATCACCGTGGAACTGATGATCGCCCGCCAGCTCACCTATTTCTCCGCCTGGGAAAAGGATTCCGGACGCCGCTGCGACCTTGAGGCCGGCATGGCCAAACTCCTCGGCGCCCGCGTCGCCTGGGCGGCGGCCGACAACGCCCTGCAGATCCACGGCGGCAACGGCTTTGCACTGGAAATATGCGATCTCCCCGCGTCCTGTGCGACGCGCGGATTCTCAACATCTTCGAGGGAGCCGCCGAAAATCCAGGCCCAGGTCATCGCAAGGCGCATCCTCGACACGCGTGCCGTGAACTGACCTACCCTCTCCATAGTCCACCCCGGTCAAGCGACAGCGCGAGCCGGGGCCGGAGAGCCAATAGCCTGACCGGAGAGCATTGGAATTGGGGCAGATACCCCGTGCCACCCCAAGATTGTCATCCCGGGCGAATGAAGTGAGACCCGGGAACCCAGTACTCCGCGAGGCCGGTTGCTTGAACCGAGAAGACATGGAGTACTGGGTCCCCGCTTTTCTGTTTAAACCGGGGACATGGCTGACAGGTGTTTCGGGGGACATGGTTGACACATTTGGCATGACTTACGTCGAAGGAGGCGGGCATGCCGTGGCAGGAGATGTCGATCATGGAACAGCGAGAAGAGTTCGTCCGGCTCGCGAGGCTTGAAGGCGTGAACCGGCGTGAGCTTTGCCGCCGGTTCGGGATCAGCCCCTCAGACCGGCTACAAGTGGCTGCGCCGGTTTGAAGCGGGAGATGTGCTTGAGGACCGCAGGCCGCCGGCCGCGATCGAGTCCGCAGCAGCCTTTGCCCCGCGTTGGAAGAAGCAATCCTGTCGGTGCGCACGGCCCATCCGGCTTGGGGTGGCGCGCAAAGATCGCGGCGGTGCTTTCACGCACCGACGACAACACTCCAGCGGTATCGACCATCCATGCGGTCTTGCGTTCGCCATGATTGTATCCGGCCCCGGGACAGGAGCGGGACAGACTGGCAGCGTTTTGAAGAAGAGGAGGCCAACCGTATGTGGCAGATGGACCTTCAAGGGTCGGGTCCGTCCTGGGCAATGCACAGGAGTGCCATCCGCTAACGGTTGTCGACGACCATTCCCGCTTCGCGGTGTGCCTGGCGGCTTGTCCGGATCAGCGCACACATACCGTCCAGACCCATCTGGAGCGCAGCTTTAGCCTCTATGGCCTGCCGGATGCATTTCTGGTCGACAATGGCGCCCCCTGGGGTTCCAGTTATCGGGACAGTCATTGGACACCGTTACGGGTCTGGCTGGCCAGGTTGGGCGTGAATGTGATCTACGCCCGGCCATTCCATCCGCAAACCAAGGGCAAGAATGAACGCTTCAACCGAACCTTGAACGAAGAGGTGCTGGCCTTGCGCTGCTACCGTAGCCAGGAGCAGCTCCAGCAGGCCTTCGACCGCTGGCGGCTGGTTTACAACCATCATCGCCCGCATGAAGCCCTGTCTGACAAGGTTTCCCGCGAGCCGCTACCGTCCGTCGCTGCGCAGTTGGTCAAAGACCTTGCCGGAGATGATCTATGAAAACAGCACCATCACCCGCAAGGTTCCCAGAAACCAAGGCCCAAATCAGCTATAAAGGACGCCTCTGGTCTGTGCCGAAAGCAATTCAGGGGACACAGCCTGGCTATTCGCCCAACTTCTCACCCGGGAAAATACGGCATCTATTTCGGCGCCAACAAGGTCGCACAAATCGACCTCAACGCGATATAAATGTGTCAACCATGTCCCCGAACACCTGTCAGCCATGTCCCCGGTCTGTACATTTCGCGGGGATGACAACAGAGGGTTGGGGTCAGGCCGAGCCATTTCCGGGCTTTGTCATCGAACAAGCGGCGCGGCATTCGTTTGCCGCGCCTTCTATGTTTTTCAACGGCCTGCGACCGCTATTTGACAGTAATCGTGATCTTCTCCGACATCACCGGCGGATTGTGGGGAATGTGGCTCCAGTCGGCCAGGACAAGCTGCAGGGTGTGGGTGCCGGCCGGCAAGTCGACGCTTGTCTCCGTTCTGACCACCGCCGAAATGACGATGCTGGTCATCGGCCGGGAATCGGCCTCGTTGAGCGCCTCGCCCTCCAGGGTGGTGTCCGATCAAAAGATTGATGATGGCCGGTGTTCTTCTTGTCCTCGACACCTGCCGGCGCGACGCCCATGCCGGACAGACCGAACTGGATCTTGACCGGATTGGCAACCGTATCGCCGTCCTTCAGATTGATGAAATAGACCTTGGCACCGTCCGGTGCGGGCGTTTCACCCGCTTGAACAGGCAACCGGTGCGAGACAGGCCGCCAGCACGGCAGTTTGCAAACAGTTTTCCTAGCCTTGATCATGATCTCTCCTGACGTCCTTTCACGAAAAGCAGCCCCAGGCCCGCGACACCTTCCCCAACGGGAGCCGGCATCCTCGCATGATTGCGGAAGGGAGGAAAACGGTTGAAGATAGCCCATACCAACTCCTATCTAAGGACCCATGACCCCAATCATTGGACAGCTTCATGACGTCGCCCTTTGACGATCTCAACTTCGATCCGGAAATTCTCGGGCCGGAAGAAGAGCAGCGCCGGGACCGTCCGCGAAAAGCTGGCAAGAACCGTGCGCAAGGCGGCAAGGCAGATCCCCGTTCATGGGATGATGTCCTTGCTACCTATTATTGCGCCTTCGATCCCGCGACGCCGCGCAAGGTGCGGACCACCGCCATTGCTTGCGCTTGCCTATTTCGTGCTGCCGCTGGGACGGCATCCCCGACATTCTGCTCGGGATCGGCTTCGGCGACGATGCGGCCGTGCTCCTGGCCTCTATCGCGCTGATCCGGAGCCACATCCGCCGACGAGCATTACGAAGCGGCCCGCAAGGCCCTGGAAGACGACGAGATCTAATCCGAATCCCGAGTGTCAGGCTTTTTCGAACGCCACTGTCCGGAGCTTCGCCCGGCAAATCAGCCAATAGACCAGGCCACCGAAAAAACCAGCGGCGATCGCAACCGATGTTCCGGGCCTCGGGCCTGTATCCATGGCTTCGCCACCGAGCGTCCACAGTCCCAAGCGCGATCAGGCCTGCTGCCGCCAGATGATAGATGATCCCCCCGCCAAGCAAACAGCTCCGCCAGGACGACGGCCACGGCCCGCGGGGAAACGAAGGCCAGGCTTCCCCAGTACGCTCGCGGTGACGAAACCCGGTCCCCGAGCATCGCCGCGAAGGCAACCGGATCCTGATCCGGTCCGGAAGTCTGGAACAGGCCCCAGGACAGAAAGAGACCCGCCGCCAGAACGCCGGCGACGAAGCCGAAGACAATTCGAACGATCTGCCAGACCCAGTTTGCCGCCGTGAACCATGATTGGCTTTCCCTTTTCCCCCGTCGCCGGTACGGCGTCCTTCCGGATGCCTCATCTAAAGAGCAAGATTATGAAATTCAAATGCCTGACCGACAAAAACCCTGTACCACCCATTGCGCCACGATAACGACCATGAAAGTGTGGCGAAGCAGGGAAACAATTGACCCCGAACTACGCTGAAACACTGATTTCGGTTGACATTTTGCCCATTTCGCCGGATTTTTCTGGGACTGCCTTGACCGGCACCCGATGACTTTTCACCCCTGGCGCTTGCGTGCGGGGGTATCTGTGCATCGTTTCGGAAGGCAGAACTTTTGAGCATGAAAACTGGCAACGTTAGAGGGAGTTAGCGACCATTCGCCGTCCGTTCCGCGCCCCGCCCCCGACCAAGGAAGGCCCGCGCACCAACCAAGAAATTCGCGTTCGCGAAGTCCAGCTGATCGATCATGAAGGCTCCAACCGGGGCATTATTCCGACCGAAGAGGCCATGGATATCGCCATGGAAGCCGGTCTCGATCTGGTAGAGATCCAACCGAAACGCGCAGCCGCCAGTCTGCAAGATCCTGGACTATGGGCCGCTACAAATATCAGGCGCAGAAAAAAAGCTGCCGAAACCCGCAAGAAGCAGAAGACCGTCGAGATCAAGGAGATCAAGATGCGTCCGAACATCGACACCCACGACTACGAGGTGAAGATGAAAAACATGCTTGCGGTTCTTCAACGACGGCGACAAGGTCAAGGTGGACACTCCGGTTCCGGGGCCGTGAAATGGCCCACCAGGATCTCGGCATGAAGCTCCTGCACAAGGTGCGCGACGAAACGGCGGGAAATCGCCAAGGTCGAATCCCATCCCAAGCTGGAAGGCCGGCAGATGGTGATGGTCCTCGCACCGATCAAAATAAGCGGGCAACCCGCTGCGGACGAGTGTCCGTTTGAATTGCAAACCCCGCCGAACGGCGGGGTTTTTTTGTTTTGTTCGCGACAGTCCCGAGCGGCGTTACCCGATCGTCACCCAAACCATCGGTTTTTTTCCGAGGTAAACAACGCGTCGAGGATGGCCATGTTCTGGGACGGGCGTCCTTTCTGGGCCGTAGGGGAGCTTGATTTCTCCCAGGATCGAACGGGCCGAAGGTGTCGACGAGTTCGGCATATTGATCGCTCGGCGGGATCGTCCTCGGAGGTCGCCGCGCCGTCGCCGAGGATGGAGCCGTCGTCGAGCCGGATAAACCGCTTCCTGCTGCTGTGGGGCATTGAACGGGATCACGATCTCCAGGCGCTTCTTCGTGCCGCACAGGTTGAGCCGCTGGATAGGGAACCATCTGGGTCCGACACGGTGAAATCAAGCCGACGCCCCTCACCGAAATCCAGGATGCCGCTGGAAAAGACGGTCCGTCTTCATGACCGGATCCCGGTCGATCATGGAAATCGCCCGCTTCGGCTCAGCCTCGAAGAAAATAACGCGCCGCCACCATCGGATAGCAACCGATATCCAGTAGGGCGCCGCCGCCGATATCGGCCATGTTGCGGATATTGCCCGGGTCGGCATTGTAGTAGCTGAAAAGCGACTGGATCGCACGCAGCTCGCCCAGTTCGCCGGACCTGATGATCCTCTCGGGCCCGGATCCATTGCGGATGCGCTCGCACCATGAAACCTTCCGCCACCCAGCCCGATTCTTCGGCAGGGCCCAGAAGCTGACGCGCTTCTTCTGCATTAAGAGCAATCGGCTTCTCGCACAGGACATGCTTGCCCGCTTCGACCGCCTGGACCGTCAGCGGCACATGCAGATGGTTCGGCAGAGGATTGTAGATCGCGTCGATGTCCCGGATCGGCAAGCAAGGTCCTCGTAAGTCCCGTAGGCCTTCGGAATGCCGAGATCCGCGGCCACCATCTGCGCCCGGTCCAGCCCCCCGCGACGCAATCGCGGGACGGCAACTGCCGGTTTGCGAACGCCCGATGGCCGGGATGACCCTTCTCCACCCCGAATCTTCGCCGTCCGACAGAATTCCCCACCGGATTGGTTTTGCCTGCCCCGCCATTGTCCGCCTCCATGAACTGTTTTGAGGAACGCTCCTCATATCATTGCGATAGTCATGGCAAGCCCCTGCCGGAGTGGCAAGGGCAAAGGCGGAAAATCAGTATTTCTTGGGCACGTAAAGGTGCTCGGGCATGGACCTTCCGCTCGTAGTCCGGGTTGGGACCACCCGGTCGGGAAGCTTGATCGGATCGTGGGGAACGTCTTCGTAAGGCACCATGGACAGGAGATGGCTGATGCAATTCAGCCGGGCCTGCTTCTTGTCGTTGCCTTCCACGATGAACCAGGGCGCTTCGGGAATGTTGGTCCGCTCGAAGGTTTCTTCCTTCGCCTTGGTGTAGTCCTCCCAGCGCACGCGGGATTCCAGGTCCCATCGGGCTCAGCTTCCACTGCTTCAGCGGATCGTGGATGCGCATCAGGAAGCGCAGTTGCTGCTCCTGGTCGGTGATCGAGAACCAGTATTTGACCAGCCTGATGCCGGAGCGCACCAGCATACGCTCGAACTCCGACACGTCGTTGAAAAACTCCTCGACCTGAGCCTCGCTCGCAAAGCCCATGACCCGCTCCACGCCGGACCTGTTGTACCAGGACCGGTCGAACAGAACCATTTCGCCAGCAGCCGGAAGATGGGGAACGTAACGCTGGAAATACCATTGGGTCTTCTCCCGCTCGGTGGGCGCGGGCAGCGCCACGACCCTGCAGACCCGCGGATTGAGCCGCTGGGAGATCCGCTTGATCACCCCACCCTTGCCGGCGGCATCGCGGCCTTCGAAGATGACCACCAGCTTTTCGCCGCTGTGCTGGACCCAGTCCTGCATCTTCACCAGCTCTGCCTGAAGGCGCAGCAGCTCGTGAAAGTAGGTATTCCGTTCGATCGAGGACTTGTGCTTCAACTCGGAAATGAACGCGAGATCCTTGGCGATCAGCAGATCGTCGATCTCCATTTCCAATTCTTCATCCAGGCTGTCTTCCCATTCGGCCTGGACCCAGCTCTTGGCACTATCGTCGCTCATCGCACATCCCTTCGATCCTGATCGGCATGATCACAATCGTACTGTGAACCGCGTCTGTGTGTCGCTTTTTTGACAGTTCCGGTATTCGCCAACAGAGCCGGAATTCAAGATCACCAGATTTCAGTTGAAAATGAATGATCGTTCATTTATTTTTGAAATCGGGAGGACATAAAAGACATGCAAGTCGAGGCGGAACAGCCGGCCCGTAGAAAGGGTGACGAGACCGCGCGCCGTGTGCGCGCCGCGGCCTTGAAGCTGTTCGCGCGCCATGGCTATGCGGCCGTCTCCGTCCGCCAGATCGCGACCGACGTCGGCGTCCAGCCCGGCGCCCTCTACAATCACTTCCCGACCAAGCAGGACATCCTCAAGGATCTGATGCTGGCCCACATGGCCGACCTGCTGGCGGCCTGGGACCGCGACGCGACCAGCCGGTCTCCAAACGAAGACCCGCTCGACGCCTTTGTGCGCTTCCATATCCGCTATCACCTGGAACGCGCCGACGAGGTGTTTGTCGCCTATATGGAGCTGCGCAACCTGGAGCCGGTGAATTTTGCCGAGGTCGAGGCCGCCCGCCAGCAATATGAAAAGATCCTGTCCGACATTCTGGAAGACGGCGTCAGAGCCGGACGCTATTCCGTCGCCGACCCGAAAGTCGCCACCCGCGCCATCATCGCCATGCTGACCGGGATTCCGACCTGGTACAGGCCCGGCCGCGGCCTTTCCCGACAAGACATCGAAACCCTTTACCTGACGATGGTGCGCAAATGCGTGGCACCCGAAACGTCGAAACCGATGGGAGCCGGATGACATGAGCATCCTTAAATCCAGCCTGTCCCCGCGCAGCGCGGAATTTACCGCCAACCGCAAGGCCCATGAAGACGCCCTGGAGCTGGTGCGCACGGCCGCCCAGACCGCCCTCGACGGCGGCGGCGAAACCGCCCGCCAGCGCCACGTCTCCCGCGGCAAGATCCTGCCGCGCGAACGCGTCTCCCGCCTGCTTGATCCGGGCTCGCCCTTCCTGGAGGTCGGCATGCTTGCAGCCAACGGCATGTATGACGGCGCTGCCCCATCCGCCAGCATGATCGCCGGCATCGGCCGGGTGGAAGGCCGCGAGGTCATGATCCTGGCCAACGATGCCACGGTGAAGGGCGGCACCTACTACCCCATGTCGGTGAAAAAGCACCTGCGTGCCCAGGAGATCGCCGAGCAGAACAACCTGCCCTGCGTCTATCTGGTCGATTCCGGCGGCGCCAACCTGCCCCAGCAGGACGAGGTCTTCCCGGACCGGGACCATTTCGGCCGGATCTTCTACAACCAGGCCAACATGTCGGCGAAAGGCATTTCCCAGATCGCCGTGGTGATGGGGTCCTGTACAGCCGGCGGCGCCTATGTGCCGGCCATGTCGGACGAGACCATCATCGTCAAGAACCAGGGCACGATCTTCCTGGCCGGCCCGCCGCTGGTGAAGGCGGCAACCGGTGAGGAAGTGACCGCAGAAGATCTCGGCGGCGGCGACGTCCACACGCGCCTGTCCGGCGTGGCCGACCATCTCGCCCGGGACGATGCCCATGCCCTGGCGCTTGCCCGCCGCGCAATCGCAAGCCTCAACCGGATCAAGCCGACCAGCGTGGAACGGCAGACGCCGGAAGACCCGCTCTACGACCCGGAAGAAATCCTCGGCGTCGTGCCCGGCGACCTGAAGACCCCCTACGACATCCGCGAGGTGATCGCCCGTGTCGTCGACGGCTCCCGCTTCGACGAATTCAAGGCGCGCTACGGCACCACGCTGGTCTGCGGCTTCGCCCATATTCACGGGCTTCCCGTGGGCATCATCGCCAACAACGGCGTGCTCTTCTCGGAAAGCGCGGTCAAGGGCGCGCATTTCGTCGAGCTCTGCTCCCAGCGCAAGGTGCCGCTGGTCTTCCTGCAGAACATCACCGGCTTCATGGTCGGCCGCAAATACGAATCCGGCGGTATCGCCAAGGACGGCGCCAAGCTGGTGACGGCGGTCGCCACCACCAAGGTACCGAAGATCACCATGCTGGTCGGCGGCTCCTTCGGCGCCGGCAACTACGGCATGTGCGGCCGCGCCTACAGCCCGCGCTTTCTCTGGACCTGGCCGAACTCGCGCATTTCGGTGATGGGCGGCGAACAGGCCGCCGGTGTGTTGGCCACCGTCCGCCGCGAAGGCATCGAGCGCAAGGGCGGCAGTTGGGCGGCGGAAGAGGAAGCCGCCTTCAAGCAGCCGATCATCGACCAGTTCGAGGAACAGGGCCACCCACTCTACGCCTCGGCCCGTCTTTGGGACGACGGCATCGTCGATCCGCGCAAGACCCGCGACATCCTCGGCCTGTCCTGTCGGCTGCCCTCAACGCGCCGATCGAAGACACGCGCTTCGGCCTGTTCAGGATGTAATCCCATGGACCGAATTGAAATCCTACAGGGCGACATTACGAAGCTGGACGTCTGCGCCATCGTCAACGCGGCGAATTCGTCGCTGCTCGGGGGCGGCGGGGTCGACGGCGCGATCCATCGCGCGGCCGGCCCAGAGCTGCTCGCCGAATGCCGCACCCTCGACGGCTGCGAAACCGGCAATGCCAAGATCACCGGCGGCTATAACCTGCCGGCCCAATACGTCATCCACACGGTCGGCCCGGTCTGGCGCGGCGGCAACGACGGCGAGCCGGACTTGCTAGCCTCCTGTTATGCCACCTCGCTCCGACTCGGTGCCGGAAAAGGCTGCAAGACCTTCGCCTTTCCGGCAATCTCGACCGGCGTCTACGGCTATCCCGCAGACCAGGCGGCAGAGATCGCCGTCAGCACAATCCGCGAGACACTGTCCGACCTGCCCCAGGTCGAAAAGGTGACCCTCGTCGCCTTCGACGCTTCCAGCAAAACCCACCTCGAAACCGCTTTGAGGAGAGCTCAATCGTGATGTTCAGGAAAATCCTCATTGCCAACCGCGGCGAGATCGCCTGCCGGGTCATGGAAACCGCCAGGAAGCTCGGCATCCGTACGGTCGCCGTCTATTCCGACGCCGACGCCAATGCGAAACATGTCGCCATGGCCGACGAGGCCTACCGGCTCGGCCCAGCACCCGTCGGCGAAAGCTATCTCAAAATCGACGCCATCATCGACGCCTGCCGCAGGAGCGGAGCGGAAGCGGTGCACCCGGGCTACGGCTTCCTGTCGGAAAACCCGATCTTCGTCGACGCACTGGCAAAGGCCGGCATCGCCTTCATCGGCCCGAGCGCCGATGCGATCCGCGCCATGGGCCTCAAGGACGCCGCCAAGGCGCTGATGGAAAAGGCCGGCGTGCCGGTCGTTCCCGGCTATCACGGCGACAATCAGGACCCGACGTTCCTGAAGGACCAGGCCGACAAGATCGGCTATCCGGTGTTGATCAAGGCGCGCGCCGGCGGCGGCGGCAAGGGCATGCGCCGGGTCGACGATCCCAAGGATTTTCTGAGTGCCCTCGAAGGCGCGCAACGCGAGGGCGAGGCCAGCTTTGGCGATGGCCGGGTGCTGATCGAGAAATATCTCACCAAGCCGCGCCACATCGAGATCCAGGTCTTCGGCGACAATCACGGCAATGCCGTGCATCTGTTCGAGCGCGACTGCTCGCTGCAGCGCCGACATCAGAAGGTGATCGAGGAAGCGCCCGCTCCGGACATGCCGGAGGAGATGCGCAAGGCCATGGGCGAGGCCGCCGTCACAGCCGCCAAGGCGATCGACTATTCGGGTGCGGGCACCATCGAATTCATCGCCGATGTCTCCGAGGGCCTGAGTGCAGACCGGTTCTATTTCATGGAAATGAACACCCGGCTTCAGGTGGAGCATCCGGTGACCGAGATGATCACCGGCGAGGACCTGGTCGCGTGGCAACTTCAGGTAGCGGCCGGCAATCCGCTGCCCAAGACCCAGGAGGAGATCACCTTCTCCGGCTGGGCATTCGAGGCCCGGCTTTATGCGGAAGACGCCCCCAAGGGCTTCCTACCCGCAATCGGCACACTGTCTCATTTGCGGTTTCCCGAAGGCACGGTTCGCATCGACAGCGGCGTGCGCTCCGGTGACGAGATCACGCCTTTTTACGATCCGATGATCGCCAAGGTGATCGTGCACGGACCGACCCGCGATGCCGCACTCGCCAAGCTGCTCGCCGCCCTGGAGGAAACGGAGGTCGCCGGCTGCGTGACCAACGCCGCCTTCCTGGCAAGCCTGTGCCGCCACGAAGGCTTTTCGAAAGGCGATGTCGATACCGGCCTGATCGACCGCGACCTGCAAAGCCTGATCGCCGAGTCCGCACCGTCCGACGAAGCCATTGCGCTGGCCGCGCTTTCAGCCCTCGGCCTGACCGAACCCCACAAAGGCTCCGATCCCTGGGACAGCCTCGCCGGCTGGCGCATGTGGAGCGCGTCGCGCCAATACGCACTTCTGGAGATCGACGGCGAACGCCGCGATGTTGAGGTCCACGCGCTCGGCGCAGGCCGGTTCACCGTTCATCTGGGCGATGAGCCGCAAACCTACGCGCTGCGCGAGATAGAGAACGGTACCATCGTCTTCGACTGCAACGGCGTCCACCGAACGGCTGCGATTGCCATGGGGCTCGACGATCTGACCGTTTTCTTCGGCGGCAACGCGCACAGTTTCGGCCTGCCCGACCGGTTGGCCGATGACGACGAGGCCGCCGGTGCCGGCGATCAGGTTATCGCCCCCATGCCGGGCCTGGTGAAACTGCTGCAGGGCAAGCCCGGCGACACGGTTACAAGGGACCAGCCGCTCGTGGTTCTGGAAGCCATGAAGATGGAACACACGTTGAAGGCCCCGCGCGACGGAGTGATCGGCGAGGTGATGGTCGCCGCCGGCGAACAGGTCCAGGACGGCACCGTGCTTCTGATGCTTGTGGAGGAGGAAAGCGATGCTGCCTGAGGCCTCGACCTACGAGGAGCTCGCCGGCCGCTTCTCCTGGGAGATTCCGGACGACTTCAATATCGGTACGGCCGTTTGCGACGCCTGGGCCGGCCGGGAGCCGGACCGCGAGGCGCTGGTCTTTGCAGAAGAAGGCGGCGATACCTCCCGTTACACGTATGCCGACCTGAAACGGCGCTCCAACCAGCTCGCCAACTTGTTCGCGTCTCGAGGCGTGCAGCCGGGCGACCGGGTGGGCGTGCTGCTGCCGCAAGCCCCCGAAACCGCCTTTGCCCATATCGCGGCGCTGAAACTCGGTGCGATCACCATTCCGCTGTTCACGCTCTTCGGCGATGAGGCCCTGTCCTACCGACTCGGCAATTCCGGCGCCAAAGTCGTCGTCACCGATACCGGCGGCGCAGCGAAACTGGAAAAGATCCGGAGCGAACTGCCCGAGCTGCAAACGGTCTTCTGTATCGACAGCGCGGTGCATGGCGCGGAACATCTGGCTCCGGCCATGGCGGCGCAGCCGGAAGCTTTCACGCCGAAACAGACCAAAGCCGACGATCCGGCGATCATCATCTACACCTCCGGCACCACCGGCCAGCCCAAGGGCGCGCTGCACGGTCACCGGGTGCTCCTCGGCCACCTGCCCGGCGTGGAGATGAGCCACGATTTCCTCGGCCAGCCCGGAGATCGGATCTGGACGCCGGCCGACTGGGCCTGGATCGGCGGTCTGCTCGACGTGCTCATGCCGGCGCTTTATCTGGGCGTGCCTGTCGTTGCCTGCCGGTTCAAGAAATTCACGCCCGAGGCCGCCTTCGACCTTCTGGAGCGGGAAAAGATCCGCAACACCTTCCTGCCCCCCACCGCGCTCAAGATGATGCGCCAGGTGGAGAGCCCCGAGACGCGCTGGAAGCTGAACCTGCGCTCGGTCGCGTCGGGCGGCGAAACCCTGGGCGCAGAACTGATCGGCTGGGGCCGCAAGACCTTCGGCCTGACCATCAACGAGTTCTACGGCCAGACCGAATGCAACATGATCGTCTCCAGTTCGTCCGCGATCATGGACGCCCGTCCAGGCATCATGGGCCGCGCCGTCCCCGGTCATGACGTCAACATCGTCGATGACCGGGGCAACGTGCTTGGCGACGACGAACTTGGCAATATCGCCGTCCGGCGTCCCGATCCGGTGATGTTCCTCGGCTACTGGAACAACTCGGACGCCACGCAGAAGAAATTCGCCGGCGACTGGCTGCTCACCGGCGACACCGGCATGCGCGACGCCAAGGGCTGGATCCGCTTCGTCGGCCGCGACGACGATGTCATCACCTCCTCCGGCTATCGCATCGGACCGGGAGAGATCGAGGACTGTCTCCTGAAACACCCGGCCGTCGCCCTTGCCGGCGTCGTCGGCAAGCCGGACCCGCAGCGGACCGAGATCGTCAAGGCCTTCATCGTTTTGAAGGACGGCGTGACCGGCAGCGACGAATTGGCAAGGGAAATTGCCGATTTCGTCAAAACCCGCCTTGCGGCGCACGAGTATCCGCGCGAAATCAGCTTCGTCGACGCTTTGCCCATGACCACCACCGGCAAGGTGATCCGCCGCGAATTGCGCGACCGCGCCACACACAAAACGAAAGCCTGAGACATGTCCGATTTTGTCACCATCTTCGAAATGGGCCCGCGCGACGGGTTGCAGAACGAGAAGAATTTCGTCCCGACTGCAGACAAGATCCGACTGGTCGACATGCTGTCGGACTGCGGCTTCCGCAAGATCGAGGTCACCAGCTTCGTCAGCCCCAAATGGGTGCCGCAGATGGCCGATGCGGCCGAAGTCATGGCCGGTATCTACCGTCATCCGGGCGTCTTCTACACGGCCCTGACGCCGAATGTGAAAGGCTATACGGCCGCTCGTAACGCCTATGTCGACGAAGTCGCCATCTTCGGGGCAGCCTCTGAAGGCTTTTCGAAGAAGAACATCAACTGCTCCGTCGCCGAAAGCATCGAGCGCTTCACGCCGCTGATTGAAAAGGCCCATGCAGACGGCATGCCGGTGCGCGGCTATATCTCCTGCGTCACCGACTGCCCCTATGACGGAGCCACCCCGCCGGAAGCGGTCGCCCGGGTCGCAAAGCTGCTTTTCGATCTCGACTGCTATGAAATTTCCCTCGGCGACACCATCGGTGCCGGCACGCCGGAGACGATCGGGCGCATGCTCGACGCGGTTCTGGCCGAAGTGCCCGCCGACCGCCTCGCCGGCCATTATCACGACACCAAGGGCCGGGCGCTCGACAACATCGAGGTCAGCCTCGACAAGGGCCTGCGCACCTTCGATTCCGCCATCGGCGGCCTTGGCGGCTGCCCCTATGCGCCGGGCGCCAAGGGCAATGTCGCGACCGAAGCGGTCGCGGAGTTGATGGTCCGCAAAGGCTTAGAGACCGGTCTCGATCTGGAAAAGCTGGCGGAGGTCGCCGCCTTCGCCCGGGGTTTGAGGAGCGACAGCGAATGACTTTCGAAACCATTGCCATCACCACCGACGAACGCGGTGTCGCAACGCTTCTTCTGAACCGCGCCGACAAGCACAATTCCCTGTCCGCCAAAATGATCGACGAACTGGCGGAGGCCGCCTGGCAGTTGGCCGCCGATCCGGCGGTCCGTGTGGTCGTACTGACCGGGGCTGGGGCAAGCTTCTGTGCCGGCGGCGATCTCGGCTGGATGCGCGAACAGTTTGACGCCACGCGCGAGACCCGTATGGCGGAAGCCCGCAAGCTGGCGCTGATGCTGAAGGCCCTCAACGAAATGCCAAAGCCGGTCATCGGCCGGGTCCAGGGCCAGGCCTTCGGCGGTGGCATCGGCATGATGAGCGTCTGCGACACGGTGGTCGCGGTCGAGGAGGCCAAATTCGGCTTGACGGAAGTCCGCCTCGGCCTGATCCCGGCCACCATCAGCCCCTATGTTCTGGCCCGCATGGGCGAAGGCAAGGCACGCCGCGTGTTCATGTCCGCCCGGATCTTCGGCGCCCAGGAGGCACGCGATCTGGATCTGGTGGCAAAGGTCGTCCCGACCGAAGAGCTGGACGCAGCCGTGGAAGCGGAAATCAAACCCTATCTTGCAGCAGCCCCCGCAGCTGTTGCCGCCAGCAAGGCGCTGGCGCGATCACTCGGACCGGACATGTCGGAGGCCGTCATCGACGACACCATCCGCCGTCTGGCCGATACCTGGGAAACCCCGGAGGCGCAGGAGGGCATCTCCGCCTTCTTCGACAAGCGCAAGCCGAACTGGGTGGCAGCTTCCTAGGAGTGGGTATCAAGAAGTCTTGTTCTGCCGGTATTTGCGAACCGCGGCGGCGATCCGGGCGACATCGAGATGCTCGGTCTCTGGTTCCGGCTTGCGGCCGTAGAGCTTCTCCCGGGTCTTGCGGATTTTCTTGCGCTGGCGTTCGCTCAGGTCTTCCGGCAGATCGATCCCGGCGCGGTCCATGCCGATCAGGATCCGCTGCAGATCGGGGATCACCTCCGAGGACACTGCGAATTCCGACCCATCCCTGCGGGTAAAGACCAGGGTCTTGGTCTGTTTCTCACCCGACAACAGCGCTACCTGTCCCCGGCTCCTGGAACCGACCGTCGAAAGCAGCCAGCCAATACCATTGCGCGCGCTCCACACCCGCACGCGTACTCCTTTCAGGTCCGCGTAAGGGACCCGCGCCCGCAGGCCGAACTGAGCGAACTCGAAGCCATTGCCGAAAAAGCGCATCCACGACGTTTCCTGCCGGACCGCGATCATGAAAATCGGGATGGACAGGCTGGCCGGCACGAGCAGAACCGCAAACAGCACCACCCCGGCACCTGACGCGTAAAGCGCACCCAGGAACGACAGGGAAAACAGCGAAATGCCGACGGCAAAACCGATCAGGTCCGTGACCCAGACCGGCGGTCTGGGCTCCGGCTTCACCGCGCCTTTCGGCACCTTCGGCCGCGGCATGGCGGTATAGATCCCGACACCGGCGATCAGGCAAAGGAGGCCGCTCAGCGGGCTCAGGAAGCTGAGCGCGCCGACAATGCCGAGCACGCCGAGAAACAGCGGCAGCAATCGTCTCAGAAGCTCAAGTTTCGCAGATTTTCCCAATGCCCACTCCAACGACCGGATCGCACATCGCGATCAGTCGGAACGCAGCCTGATTCGAATGAACACAACAGAAGGAAGTTGAATCCCCTTACCAGGCAACGTCAAGATTCTTGACCGGATGGCCTGGGGACACGACGAATGCCGCAACAGACGAACCAGAAACCCGACAGTTCGACGCACCTACTTTCATATAATTGAAATTTAATTCCGTTCATGCTCCAATCGCAGACATGGGGCATCTATACCGTCAGCGCCGTCAGGCGTTGAGCGGATCACCTTGTTCGGTCTGGCTGGAGGTCGACGCCATGTGCCAAGCCAAGATATTTGGCCCCATACCGTTTATCGGCGGTTTTCTTTTTCTCGTAATGGCCTTCTCGGCGCTTGCGGCAGGTCCTGATTCGGACACGACCGCGGATCACAGCAAGTTTGAAGTTCTCAAGGGCCCCTTCGCCACCGGCCCTGACGTGACCAAGGCCTGCCTGACGTGCCATACGGAAGCCGCCAAGCAGGTTCAGGAGTCGATTCACTGGAAGTGGGACTACACCCACCCGGTCACGGGCCAGAAGCTCGGCAAGAAGACGGTCATCAACGCCTTTTGCGGCAATATCGCCTCCAATGAGCCGCGCTGCACCTCATGCCATGCGGGTTACGGCTGGGAAGACGAGAAGACCTTCGACTTCACCGACCAGACCAAGGTCGATTGCCTGGTCTGCCATGACCAGACCGAAACCTATTCCAAGTGGCCGACCAAGGCGGGTCATCCGCTTTATACCCCACTGACGGATGCCAGCGGAAAGGTGCACATGCCCCCTGACCTGGCCAAGGTCGCCCAGTCCGTCGGCGAACCGGGACGAGAGAATTGCGGCGCCTGCCATTTCTTCGGCGGCGGCGGCGACAACGTGAAACACGGCGACCTCTCCACCGCGCTGATATCCCCTTCGCCCCATGTGGACGTGCACATGTCGCCCGAAGGCGCGAACATGGTCTGCACGGATTGCCACACCGCCCACGGCCACAAATGGCCCGGCTCCCGGTATCTGGGCACGGTCAAGGACGACGGCCAGAAGCCGAAACCCGGCTTCCGGCGCGACGACATCGCGACCTGCCAGAGCTGCCACACGGAAAAGCCGCACAAGACGACCTCGGTCATGGGCATGAAGCTGAACGACCACACCGACCGTGTGGCCTGCCAGACCTGCCATATCCCGGAATTCGCCAAGGGCGGCGTCGCCACCAAGACCTGGTGGGACTGGTCGACCGCGGGTAAGCTGAAGGACGGCAAGCCCTATCACGAGGAAGACGAGAACGGCCGCCACACCTACCTGTCGCAAAAAGGCCACTTCAAATGGGAAGAGGATGTCGTCCCGGATTACGCCTTCTGGAACGGCGTGGTCGAATACACCCTGCTCGGCGAAAAGATCGATCCGGAGACGATCGTCGAGGTCAACAGGATCTTCGGCGGACCGGATGATCCCAACTCCCGCATCTATCCGTTCAAGGTGATGCACGGCAAGCAGGCCTACGACACCGAAAACAAGAACCTGGTCTACTCCAACGTCTTCGGTCCGGACACGGATACAGCGTTCTGGACCAACTTCGACTGGGGCAAGGCGATCGCCGCCGGCATGAAGGGCAGCGACGTGCCCTATTCGGGGAAATTCGGCTTCGTCGAAACCACCATGCACTGGCCGACCACCCACATGGTCGCGCCCGCAAGCGAGGCTCTGCGTTGTGAGTCCTGCCATGCGAAGGACGGTCGCCTGGCCAGCCTCGGAGGGTTCTACCTCCCCGGCCGCGACGGCTTCCCGCTGACCGACCGGATCGGACTGCTGGCGCTTGCCCTGGCAGCCCTCGGTATTGCCGGCCATGCCGGCCTGCGCATCGTCATGAGCGGAAAGAACCGGGCAACCGGAACCGGGAAGGAGAACTGAGATGGCCGAGAAGAAATACGTCAGGATCTTCGCCCGTTTCGAGCGTTTCTGGCACTGGAGCCAGGCAGCACTGGTGCTGCTCCTTCTCTATACCGGCGGCCGCCTGCATGGTCTTTATGAGGGTCTGCCATGGCAGAAGGCTTTCGGCATACACCTGATCGCCGCCGGCCTCATCATCCTGTTGTGGATCTTTGCCATTTTCTGGCATTTCACCACCGGCGAATGGCAGCAATACCTGCCGACCTTCAACAAGCTCGGCGCGGTAATCCGTTACTATGCCTATGGTATTTTCACCGGCGCGCCGCACCCGTCGAAACCGACGATCCGGCGCAAGCACAATCCCCTGCAACGGCTGAGCTACCTGTTTCTGAAACTGGTGATCAATCCGGCAATCTGGATCACCGGCGTACTTTACCTGACCGTCTCCCTGACCGGTCTGCCGCTGGAAACGGTCGCCTGGACGCACGTGGTCGCCGCCTATGCCATGGCTCTGTTCGTCCTTATTCACGTCTACATGGCGACAACCGGAACAACGGTCACCTCCTATCTGAAGGCGATGATCACCGGCTATGAATGGGTTGAAGTAGACGAGAAAAACTGAATGCCGGACTGACCCCTCCGGAAACGTCTGTTGCGCAATGCCCGCCCCTCCGGCGGGCATTTTTTTCGGCCTTTGTTCCATGAACCATAACTGAACGGCCGGTTCAGCGTGGGTTCCGGGTCCGGTTGCTACTCCTGTTTCTGTCATCAGCAAGCGGCACCGCCGCAGCAAACCAGAGCAGAGGAGTAAGACCCATGACCCGGAAATTCATCATCTCGACCGCAACCGCCGTCGCCCTGACCATTTTCGCCGCCCCCGCCATGGCCGGCGGCATCACCATCGACCAGTTCGGTTTCGGCAACTCCGCCGGCGGCGAACAGTCCGGCTTCAACAACATCATCGGCATGTTCCAGAACGGCCTGAACAACAATTCGGTCGCGCATCAGTTCGGCAACCACAACACGGCCGCCATCGGCCAGGACGGCATCAACAACGACGCCGACATCTGGCAGAACGGTCACGGCAATTCCGGCGGTGTCGGCCAGTTCGGCGCGAACCACACCGCGGTCCTGACCCAGGACGGCAATGGCAACGTCGCCGCCGGCGTTCAGGTCGGCAACGGCTGCAACGCCAATGTCTCCCAGTCCGGCGGCGGCAATGTCGCGGCCTTCGTCCAGACCTGCCCGTAACCGCATTCCGGCGCATTCTTCCAACGATCCCCTCGACGGACCGGGCCCGGTCCCGGCCGTCGCCGGAAAGGAAAAAACCATGTTGAACTATTCAAAACCCGCGCTCGCCGGCCTCCTGGTCGCCCTTGCAGGCGTCACCCTGTGGACGGCTGACGACAGCCGGGCCGGCAGTGAGACAGCCCGCTGCGAAATCGGCGCAACCGTTACCGGCGGCATGATCGCCCTGACCGGCCAGGCCGCGGCAACCCCGAACGTCTCCGGCACCTATCGGCTCACCGTTAAGGGCTCGGGAGCCAACGGCAACACCAGCATCAGCCAGGGCGGACGTTTCACCACCTCAGGCGACGGCACCGCCACGCTCGGCAAGATGATGCTCACCAACTCGGGCGCCGTCTATGAGGCGGACCTGACAATCGCCATCGGCAGCGAAACCCGCAGCTGCTCCGAAACCTTCGGCGGCCGCATCTGATCTGCCCAATCCAGAACCAGTGACCCATTCCAAACCTGAAAAGAAAAGACCCATGAAAACCGCAATTGCAAAAACCCTCACGGCGGCAACCATTGCCACGTTCGTTTCCATCGGCTCGGCCTTTGCCGGCGGCTCGTTTTCCATCAATATCGCCCCGACCGACGCCGACCAGGCGACCGCCATGCGCGCCGGCCTGGCCATGTACTCCGTCTTCAACGGCATCAAGCAGGGCGGCGGCATCAAGCAGAACGGCTTCGGCAACATGGCCGGTGTCCTGCAGAACGGCCTCGGCAACAACGCCGTGGTGCATCAGCAAGGCAACGGCCATAACGGCACCATCCAGCAGAACGGCAACAACAATTCCTACGGCCTGTTCCAGTTCGGCCAGGGCACCGACGCCCACATCGCCCAGAACGGCAATGGCCAGACCGGCGCGACCTTCCAGTTCGGGTGGTAAGATGATGCACAGCAGAACCCGACCCGGCGGCCTGTGACAGGCGCCGCCGGGTTTTTCGTTTACTTCAGGATCTGCAGCCTTTTCTCCAAGTCCTCGCGAAGCAGTTGCGCTTCCAAATGGGATGGTCCCAGATTCAGCCCCATGATGAGAAGCACGCCTTTAAATTCCTCAAGCGCCACAACCCTGACAGAGCCCGCCAGAGCTACTCCCGAAACCACGGCCGTTCCAACGGCAATGACCGACTGACGCCCTCGCCAGGTCGAGCCGATCACGGACATAGGCTTGTCGATGCCCATACCCCTCAAGGTACCGCGAGCAAGCCGGTCTATTTCTCTCTCGAGGTCCGCCGCCCCGGAATCCTGCTCGAGAAAATTGATACCGATCGTTTTCTCTTCGGAGAGCTGCGTCAACAAAGATACAATTCTAAATTTCCTGCCGTCGGCCGCGGTTTGATGCTGAACCTCCTTAGCAAATTCCCCATCCCAAAGGATCTTCACGTGGGCATCCGGATACAGATGTTCCACCGGCTTGTCTTCCCAAACCGGATTCAGGAGCTTAGCGGCCCTCGCAAGCGATCCATCCATGCCTGCCAGAACCTGATCGACCAACTCGGGCGTGATGTAGGCAGGGCCGTCGGGACTCTCTATCGGTAAGCCTTTGGCCGCCGCTTCAATCATCCTTTCACCATTTGCGAGCTTGGATGCGACGTTTTGTTTGCTGCCCGTCCCGTCGAAGGCGGACAGCACTTCGGCTTTGGCTGCGTCATATCCCGGTGTTTTCACGACCTTCCCGGCGTTCATTGAGGCCCTGACGCTGCGCCACGCTTCGCGCTGAAACTTGAGCAGGCTGGTCATGGCCTTTTCCATGAACCTGAGATACGCGGCTCTGTCCGCTTCGTCCTTGAACATCGATTGCGGCATCGCCGCCCAGAAATCCGAATGCATCTCCTCGGTAAGGTAGCCGTCGACGCTCATGATTGTTTGCCAGATTTCCTGTTGCCGGGGCGACAGGCCTTCTCTTGCTTCCAAGGGAAGACAGACGAGGAACGCCAAGACGATCGGCAGAAAAATATTTCGGACGAGCTTCGCCGCCATGCTCATACATCTCCAGGTTGTTCTTTCTTTGTTCTTCTCGCAGGAAACCCTCCCGTTGTCAATCAACGGGTTAGGGTCGAGCAGGAAACGGCAGACAGCTAACAACGCATACATGTTCGAACATTCAGATGCTTGAGAATTCACCGGAATTTGCGATTTGAAATATTTGTGGACCGATCGGTTCAGTGAAATCGAACAGATTTCTTAAGCTTAGTTGAAAGGAATTTGCGGTATGTCTCTCCTCTAGCTCGCGCTGTACAGAGATTTGCATGCTACCTATAGTATTAGACTTTATGGCCTCGAACGCGGTGTCGTTCTTGCAGGAAGAACTTCGGTCGCAGGGTTTGTTTTTAAGATCAGGCGCCGACTTTGCCGAGTTCTCCAGGTCGCTGAGCGGCATCGACAGAAGCCTGACTGAGCATTTCTCGGTCCAGTACCAGACCATCATGCCGCCGCAGGGGTTCTGGATCATGCTGACCGACGAATGGGGGATACCGGTGGGCACGGTGGCGGCCCGCCTGGACGATCTCGGCCCGACGTCTCTTGCCGATTTCTGGAAAATCTACCTGCCGCGAACCTACACCGCCGAGGATGGAAAACCGGTCGAACTGAAGGACCGGCAACCGTCCTTCTGTCAGGACACCAGGGGGCGGATCATCTATCTGGGGGAAATGTGGGTGGCCGAACGGTATCGCCACCGGGGTGTTGCCGCTACGCTTGCGAAGCTGATCCAGGTCAAGGCCTTCCAGCGGTTTTCACCGGTGACAGGCCTTTATGTCTGGATGCGGCCCCAGCATGCCTCGTCCGGCTTTGCCCAGGCCTGCGGCTTTCAGACGATCGTGCCGGACGCCATCAAATGGTCCAAGGCACCTGCGTCACGGGATAAAAATATTTCCGTGAGTGAACTATGGCTGGCAGGAAATTCTGCCGCGGCTCTTTCCGATCTTGTTTACGACCTGTCAGACGAGATTCAACGAGGTTTGTAGTCAGCAACAGGTGGCGCACGCCCTTCGGGTTGCGGTAGGGGAGGATCAGCCGTTCATACATCAGGTCGAAGGTATCGCCCTGCTCGTTGGTATAATTCGACGAGACGATGGAATAATTCGGAATCCGATTCACCGCGGCATCGCGGTAGGCCAGGTGGGCGAAACGCCGATACTCTTCGCCGATGCTGTCGTCGATCGCGATGAGGTCCTGAGCATCCTTGCCCGTCACCAGGGCGGTCAGCGTATTGACGCCGCAGCTCAGGATGGGAGGCGTGATAGTTCCGTGATCGGCACCGTCAAACCAGACGACATCCCTCGCGTACTTGATCAGTTCCGCGTCGGGAGTACCCTTGGTTCTGGACCAGTGCCTGAAAAGATCCCGTGCCCGTTCGCCACCTGCGCCGTGCGGAATATAACTCGGGTTCAGGAACTCAATGAATCTCTGTGTCATCCGTGGAGTTCAATTGGCTGCGCGCGAGCGCCAGTTCTTTTCGACATTCGGACAGGATCAGTAATTTGTCGTCCCGTGTCAGATTGTCCAGGCTCGGCAATCCTGTGATGTTAACGACATGAGACAGAACAGAATAGAAGATGCCGAGGCTATCCACCTCCTGCACGAAACAATCGAATGCTTCGTCAATGTTTCCACCTGCCTGCTCATATGTTTTTTCCGGAGAATAATCCATTTAACACCATGCTAATCTAGACTTCTTTACACCCGGTCTTTCTCTCCATCATACGACGCAAATGGAAAGAAACCTTTACCGGCCTGGAATCCAAGGGACATTTTCTCCACGCTACCCAAGCAAAATACGCTTGTTCCGGCAGACCCGGTTCAAATGCCCAAATGCAGGCTGTCGCCGACCCGCGTGAAATGCACGAAATCGACACGCTTCACGTAGCGCCAGAATTATCTGTAGGCACTCGTAAAAAGTTGCGAGCAAGGCGACATCTAAAGGTTGCAGTGCACTGCGGCAACCCTTTTCGGTTTCCTTGCTTTTCAATTGGTAAACCGGAACCGGAAATTTCAAGGCAGTCCGTCATACTGGCCGGTCAGAAGCTCCGCTGACCAGCTTTCCAAACCATCGCCCAGGATATGTCGACCTGAATTGGAAAACAGACAGGCAATCGACACCCGTTCGCGGGTGGATGGAGCTCCGGTACGAACTGGAGGCCCTGAACAGTTTTTTGTTCAGGCCCCGGAGTCAGCGTCCGAATCCGGCCGAATAAGGCAGCCAGGTGGCAAGCTGGGGGAAGAGGACCAGAATGAGCAGCCCGAGGACCATCAGGAGCACATAGGGAAACGCGCCACGAACCACATCGCTCAAGGGCGCATCGGTGATGCCTTTGATGACGAACAGATTCATTCCGACCGGCGGGGTGATCATTGCCAGTTCCAGGTTGATCATCAACAGGACGCCATACCAGACAAGGTCGATATCCAGCGCGTGCATGGTCGGCAGCAGGATCGGCGTCGTGATCAGAATGATTGCGACGGATTCGAAGAACATGCCCATGATGAAGATCATGACCATGACAGCCAGCATGAAGCCGAACGGTCCGAGGCCCATATGGGAGACCATCTCTGTCACGCCGACGGGAAGCCGGATAATCGTGATGGCATGCCCGAACATCGCGGCGCCTGCGATGATCATGAACACCATCATCGAGGTCCTCATGGATTCATAGGCACAATGCCAGAGATCGCTGAAGCCGAAATTCCGATAGACAAGCACGGCGACCAGCAGCGCGTAGACCGATCCGGCCGCAGCGGCCTCGGCGGCCGTGAAGATGCCGAGATAGATGCCGCCCATCACCACCGGCGGCGCCAGAATGGCCCAGATCGACTTCCTGATGGCCGAAAATATTTTACCACGTCCGGCGAAGGGAGGCCGCTCGCCGCCGCGTCGCGCCGCACTGATGATGGAGTAGGCAGCGAAGATGAGGGCCAGCAGGATCCCCGGTATGATCCCGGCCAGGAACAGCGCCCCGATCGAGGCCTCCGACACGATGGCATAAAGGATCATCGGGCCTGACGGCGGGATCAGGATACCCAGGGTGCCGCCGGCTGCGACCACGCCTAGCGCCTCCCTTTTCGGATATCCGAAGCGTCGCATCTGCGGGATCGCGCTCGATCCGACAGAAAGCGCAGTGGCAACGGAAGATCCTGAAATGGCGGCGAAAATCATGCATGCCATGACGGTGGCAACACCGAGACCTCCGCGCACATGGCCAATCAGGGTGTGAGCCATGTCGTAGAGGTCGTCGATCACCTTGGCGCGTATCATCACGTTTGCCATGAAGACGAACAGCGGAATGGTCGTCAGGATCGGTTTGTCCAGATGCGCGTAAACCGTGTCCGCGACCGAACCGATGTTGCCTTCGAAAATCAGCAGGATCGCGGTCGCCGTCAGACCGAGCGCCGCAAAGATCGGAATGCCCGTCAGCAAAAGCAGGATCAGGCCGGCGAAGATAAGCAGCGCCGTCATTACTGCGTTCCCCGAAACACGCGTCCAAGGAGCCGCGCGACAGCGAACAGGGCCAGAAGCACCCCGCCTGCGAGCAAGGGTACTTGCGGAATCCAGGACGCGATCTCGATCGATCCGGAGGTGTAGGATTCGAAGCTGATCGCGAAATCAATCGCGTGCCAGGTACTGACAATGAGGACAACGGCGAACGCGATCACGCAGAGGTCGCTCCAGATTGCCTGCACCTTGCGCAAGGATCGCGGCAACCGTCCGGTCAGAAGATCGATCGAGATATGGTTTCCACCTCTATAGGCTTCCGCCACGCCGAGCATGACGAGAGCGACGAGGACAAATCCTGTCAGGTCGTCGATCCATACCGGCGGCCGGTCCAGAACATATCGCATGAAGACGGAATAGGTCGTCAAACACAGAACCACGAGGATGAGAAGCGCGCTGATGGCGCCACCGAGCCAGACAATCGGTGTGGCTATCCGTTCCGGAATCGGGGCGGCCTTGGCCGCCCCGTGTGCATCTGTTCTCGGTGACATGGCCTCACGAGCCTGAACGGAGTTTGTCGATCAACTCAAGCAGCTTCTGGCTGTCCGGGTCATCCGCCTTGAAGGCCGCATCGAATGCAGGGCGCATGACGGCTTCCATCGCCGCGTTTTCTTCATCGGACGCAATGTGAACGCTGGCGCCCTTGGCTTCCAGTTCGCCGGGCGCTGCAGCAAGCGCACTCTCGGCGGCCTCGACCGCCCAGACGGCTGCTTCGCGTCCCGCTACATCCAGTGCCTTCTTGGAGGTATCGGACAGGCCCGCGTAAAATTGCGGGTTCACATATCCGTGGAGGAACACGGAGATGACCGGGGAGACCACGAAATGATCCTGGACTTCATAGTACTTGCGCGAAACGGCGGCATCGGTGCCGGTGATGGCGCCATCGAGGACACCGGTCGCCAGAGCCTGATAGACCTCTGATCCGGGCAGTGCCGTCGGAGAAGCGCCGAGAGCCGCAAGACCCGCATCGAAGGCCGGCGTCAGGCCGCGGATTTTCAAGCCTTCGAAATCAGACGGCTTCGACAGGAATTTTCCCTTCGAGGTAAACACCGAACTGTTTGTCTGGAACAGCCAGACGACATTCTCCACCCCTTTCGAGCGCAGCTTTTCTTCCAGGAAATTGGCCGCGTCCGAACCGTCCCAATTCTTCCAGATTTTCAGATCGGAAAAGGCATAGGGCGCGGTCGTCACCGTCATGATCGGCAGGGTCTTGCCCCACTGAAACTGGACGGAGAATGCGCATTCGATGTTGCCTTTCGCGGTCGCGACGATGTTTTCCTTCGCACCGACAAGGCTGTCGGCTCCGAAGATCTGGACGTCGATTTCGCCGTTCGACAGCTTTTCGACTTCAGCCGCCCAGCGGTCGATCACTTTCGCCACGCTATGGGCCGGCGGCAGCTGGTGGCTGCAGCGCATCACGGTTTCAGCCGATGCGGTGGCCGTTCCGCCAAGGGCCATGGCCGCGGCAAGAGCGGTCGATACGAGCAAGGATTTCATTTCGGGGTCCTCCCTATCAGGTCTTATATGAATGAGTGGCTCATGCCACCAGTCGGCTGCCTCCTCGCAGCCAAGGGCTGTCAGGCAGCGCTTGCACGCCAGTTCAGCGATTTCGGCGGTCCTGCTTTCGCAAGCGCGCCACAAAGCGGTTCCTCCGGCATTGCCATCGCCGGAATTGCGCGCGTTTCAATGATTTTTTCCAGATCGATACCTGTGTTGAAGCCCATGGTTTCTACCAGATAGATCAGGTCTTCCAGCACCACGTTTCCTGTCGCACCCGGGGCGAAGGGGCAGCCGCCGAGACCTGCAAGCGAAGCGTCGATCACCCGGCAACCGGCATCGATCGCAGCAGCCGCATTCGCAATGCCCATACCGCGCGTATCGTGAAGGTGCATGACGTAAGGCAGATCGCCGAACCGTTTCTCCATACGGCGGCAGAGTGACGCGATCTGCCGCGGACCGGCAAAGCCGACCGTATCGGCAAGACCGACCATATCGGCCCCGGCTTCGAAGCAACGGTCCACCATCCGCATCACGTCGTCCTCGGGGACTTCTCCGGACAGGGAGCAGCCGAACGCCATGGCGATGCCGACGTTGATAATCGTGTCCTTGCCCGACGCGTCGCGGAGTTTCACCACGTTGGCGATCTCGGCAAGGCTCTGCTCCTGGGTGCGGCGGACATTGGCCTCGTTGTGGGCCGGGCTTGCGGACACCACGACGGTGATTTCCCCGACCTGCGTTGCCAATGCGTCCATGGCGCCGCGCTGGTTCAGAGCCAAAGCAATGCCATGGGCATCGCCATGCCCGTCGACGGCGGCAATGACGTCCCGGACATCGGCAAAGCGCGGCACCTTGTCGGCCGGCAGGAACGAGCCGACTTCGAAGTAACGGAGGCCGGCCGCATATTCCTGATCGATCCATGCGATCTTCTGAGCCGTTGCCGGCCAGTGTTTTGTGAGTTGAAGGCCGTCGCGCAACCCGACTTCCCGTATGGCGATACGGTCTGTTGGATAGGTATGCTGGAGATCCGGCATGGCTATTCCGCCGCCTCCACCTTGAGCGCGCCAAGGATCTCGGCGTTGTTCTCACCAATTGCGGGAATATCCACGCTCTCCGACACGATCGGATGGCCGTTCATTTCAACCGGCAGAGCGGGCGCACGGAAGTCCTTCTTCTCCGCGTAATGCGAAGTGTACAGTCCGCCGGGACGATTGACGTGCGGGTCGTCATACATTTCCGCAGGGCGTGCGACGGGCGCAAAGAGCAGGTCGTTCTCTTCCATGATCCGCACCATCTCGGTGAACGGATGGGCGGCGACCTTTTCTGCGATCTGTGGCAGGGTCCAGTCCCGGGCCGCGATCTGGTCGGGCCGCGATTGCAAGCGCGGATCGTCGAGCAGGTGCTCAAGTTCGAGACCCTTGCAGAGTTTCTCCCACTGGCCGTCCGTCGCGGCTCCGACGAATATCTGCCGGCCGTCACGCGTCGGGAAAAGGTCGTAAACAGGCCAGGAAAACACCCGTTCCGGCATAGGCGGAGATTCCGTCCCCTCGATGTCGAACTGAACCATGTGCTGGGCGACGAGCAGCAGACAGTTCTCGAAAAGTCCGGAGCGGATCGATGCGCCTTCCCCCGTCTTGTCCCTCGCAATCAAGGCGGCCAGAACGCCAAAGGCGGCAAAGAGACCTCCCATGATGTCATTTGCCGAGGAGCCAATGCGAAGCGGCCGGCCGATAGGTCCGGTCATGTAGGCCATGCCGGTCATCATCTGCACCACTTCGTCCATCGCGGCGCGATGTTCATAAGGACCCTTGAGGAAGCCTTTGCAGGACGCAACGATGAGCCTGGGGTTCTTCTGGCGCAACTGCTCCGGCGCCAGACCCATCTTCGCCAATGTCTCGTCGCGGAAATTCTCGACGAACACGTCGGCGGTCGTCAGCAGAGCGTGCAGCCTGGCGAGGTCGTTCTCGTCCTTGATGTCGAGGGTGACGGATTTCTTGCCGCGGTTGAAGGTCGGAAAGAACCCAGCCCCCATGCCGGTCAGGTTCCTGGTCTTGTCGCCCTCAGGCGGTTCGATCTTGATCACTTCGGCGCCGAGGAATGCGAGGAACATGCCTGCCGACGGCCCCATGACCATATGGCTCATTTCGACCACGCGAAGGCCTTCCAGGGGACGTCCGGATGTCATCTCTTCCTCCTCAGATTTCTTGATGCAGGACTATGAAGAAAAGGAAGCGGTCGGAAAATAATATCCTTTAGAAGGATGCGTTCTCGAATATAGAATGATTGGATGGACACCAGACAACTCAGATATTTCGTGGCCGTCTGCGAGTTTCGGAACCTTTCGCATGCCGCCGATCACTGCAACACGGCCGCCTCGGCGCTTAGCCATCACATCGCGAGCCTGGAAGCGGAACTCGAAACGAAACTGTTCACCCGCAAGCCCAGGGGAATGGAGCCCACGGCTGCCGGCCTGAAACTGCTTGCCCATGCGCAATTCATACTCTCGGCCTTCGAGACGGCCACATCGGACATCAAGCACGGCCTGGCCGAAGTCTCCGGCAACATCGCAATCGGCATGCCGTTCTCGGTGATCAATGTCATCGGGGGAGGGCTTATGCGGAAGGTCATCGAGGATCTTCCCCGTGTCCGATTGCTGATCAGGGAAGGGTTGTCGGCGCTGACCTACAACTCGCTTCTGACCGGGGAGGTCGAGGCCGCGCTGATTTTCAACCCGCCTCCGGATTCACAGACGCTGAGAACCCCGCTGCTCGAAGAAGAACTCTTCTGCATAGGTCACAAGGATATTGTCGGGAGTTCCGACGATCCGATCAGGCTTGAAGATATGGCGGAGCTGCCTTTGGCGCTTCTGCAAAGCGGGTCGTTGTCACGCGCTCTGGTCGATCGTCCGGCTGAGTTGGTAAAGCTGGATTCTCACGCCCGCATTCAACTGGCCTCGATCGCGGGCACGCTAAGTGCTCTGAAAGAAGGACTGGCCTGTACGCTGGCCCCCAAGGTTCTGGTCAGCGACGACCTGAAAAGCGGCAAACTCGTCGCCCGTGTCGTAACCGACCCGAGGCTTGTCCGCACGCTTTACCTTGTAACCGCGCTGGATGCGAAGCCGACTTTCCTTCGCGAAAGGATCACTTCGCTCGTCATCGATCTGGTGCGCGAAGCAGTTCGCGGAAACCTCTGGGACGGCGCGCGGCTTATCGAATCCTGAAATCCGCTCGAATCGCTTCAGATGCAAAACCGAGGCACGTCGTTAGGCTCGAGTTTTAGTTCGAACAGCA
>NZ_CAXXSJ010000057.1:0-188181 GCF_963675095.2 uncultured Roseibium sp.
ATTGCAAATCCGTCACGAACACCGCTTAAATCTCTCCGTTGCTTTTTCAGTATCCTTGACGGGAGATTTCGTTTGCTTTCCTCTTCAGCCTCGATTTCCGGCAGCCAGCCGGGCCGGTCTCAGAAACCCCGCACGCACGTTTCCCGCTACGCGGCAGCAGCTTGGATGGGTGTCGCCCTCGCCCTGCCGGCCACATCCGCTTACGCCCAAAGCGCAGCCGAAGAAGCGTACCAGGCTTATCCTGACAGCCTGAAAAAGCTCGGCATCGAGGTCACCAGCGACCCGATTCAATACGACAGTGCTACGATACGGTGACCGTTCCAAATTTCCGGATGAGCTTCTCCGGCTCCGCTGACTTCGCCATTCCGAGAAAGACCGGAACGACCGAACCGGGATCCCCGGAGGACAGCGGTAAGCAGCATCTGGAGTATTCGCTGGCGATGTCCAGTCCCGCCATGGCTTTTACCGGCCTGTCGCAAACCGGCGACGGCATTCACGCGGACACCGTGCGCTATCCTGACGGCGCCGGTTTATCGGTCAATGTGACGCTTAACGGTGAAAGCCTCATCCAATCGAACTCACCATGACCGGCGTTCGGGCAAACAATTATACCATCGTCCTGCCTGAGCTGCCCGCCGAGGATCCGCAACACCCGGCAAGCCGTTGGCTGCCGGTTCTTTCTTTCTTAAAGCGGTTCCTATGACAGCATCGAAACGGATGAGATCAACGGGATTGTTTCGGTCACATTGCACACTGGCATGGTAGTACCCCGATTACAGGAAACAATACGATCAAGGTGACAGGGTACCGTGCCCTCAATTTCAAAGATGGCGTCATCGGCGAGTATTCCACCGAAGGCGTTACATACGACATTGAAGTCACGGTCGCCGGCGAAAGCGCGGGAAAGAGATCTCCCGTCAGGGCCTCACGGTCTATAAGGACATCAACCTCGGCAATTTCCTGGCGCTTCTCGACCCAAGTGTTCCGGAAACCGGAGATCCGATGCCGCTTATGAGCTCCGCGCATGCCCAAGACTACGAGATCCATCGGAACTTAGCTCCGGCTCAGCCGTATGACATGACTGTCGCAGTGTCGATGTCTCGGGTTTGACAGCCACGAAGCGCAACTTCGATTTCCTCGGCCTTCTTGACGGCCTGTTTTCCGGCAAGAAGCCGACCACTGAGGAGTTCGTTACCGCCGCGTTCCAGGCCTACCGGTCCTTTGGCATGTCGGATGCCGCTATACGTGATATCGAGGTCGCCCTGCCGGATATGGAAGGCCAGGGGCAGCCGGTCACCTTTTCGATAGGCGAGATCGGTTTGGCCGACATGAGCTCCGACAAGATTGGCGAGATCCGCGTCTCCGACATGAAAGCACCCTCTCTTCCCAACGGCGGGTCTTTCAGCCTCGGACGGGCTCACCTCGGCAATATCGAGTTCGCGCCCTATGGCCCGATGACCGATCTCATTCCGACCCTCATCAAGGAGGCCGGCAAATCCAAACCGGATCCGATGCGGATCGCCCGGGTGTTTACGCCCCGGTCGATCTCCTACGGCCTGGAAAACCTGCATGTCGTCGCGCCGGATGAAGGCGAAATCACCATCGGCAAGGCCGAACAGGCGTTCTCGACCACCGTCGCCCCGATCCCGACGAACATTTCCACCAAGACCGAGAATGCGTCGATCCCCGTGGATGGCCTGGATAATCCGCAAGCCATTGCGTTCCTGAAAAGCCTCGGCCTGACGAATGTCACCTGGTCTGACGAAACGCGGCTTCACTGGGACGAAAATACGCTCGAACTGACGCTGGAAAAGCTGATGATCGACGTTCAGGGGATCGGCCGCGCGGAAGCCACCATGAAGTTCGCCAATGTGCCGAAGGCCCTGTTTGAGGATCCGCAGACCCAGGCGCAGATCGCACTGGTTTCCTCCGCCTTCGTCGGTGCCGAGATCAGCTTTGCCGATGCCGGTGTGACAACGAAAGCCGTTCAGAAGATGGCGCAGGATGCCGGCGTTCCCGAGGAAGCCTTTGCCCAGGCGCTTGTGGCCCAGGCGGAAGCCGCGCTGCGGCCGGTCAACGATCCTGCCTTTACCAAGACGGTGACCGATGCGGTGGCGGATTTCCTCGGCGACCCCGGCACACTCCGGGTCGTCCTGGCACCTGTGAAGCCGGTCCCGGTCGCCCAGATCGTCGGCAGCATGGTCACGCCGCAGGTCCTGCCGGGGCTGCTGAATGTCCAGGTGACCTCGTCGCACTGACCACCGAACGGCAGGCGGAGCGCTTCCGTCTGCCGCCCTCGCGTTCCAGATCGCAACGCCCGTCTGACACGACGGAGCGACCCGTTTCCCGAAAGAGAGTTCCCGCTTGCCCGTTTCATCACTCTCAGGTTCCAGCAGGCTGAAAGATCGGGTTGATACGGGGATATCGCACCTCCTGCGCCCTGTTGCGGCACTGGTGGCCTGTGCCTGTGTTCTCCTCCCGGCCGGGTCCGCGAGCGGCCAAAGCGTGGCGGGGGATGCCTTTCAAGTGATCGTTCAGCGCCTCGAAGACCTTGGCGCAAAAGTATCCTACGGCCCCCTGGCCTTTGACGCGGCAACGGACACGCTCACAATTCCCAATCTGGTCGTCCGTTTTTCCGGATCGCTCGGGAGTATTACGCCCGGCTTCCTGGCGTATACCGAAACGCCTGCGTCATCGACACCGCGTGAACTGTCCTATTCCGCCGACATCTCCTTCGGAACGGAAACCGTCAAAGGCCTGCACATAGAAAACGGAGATGTCGTAGCGCAATCCATGGCGTTTTCCGGCACATCCAGCTTTACCTTCGACGTCAAACTCGAAGGTGTCGGCAGCCTCCGGACGAACGGCACATTCGAAAACATATCGTCACGTGACTTCAAAGGCCCTCTGCCGGCGCTGACCAGGGCCGACCCGGAACACCTGTTCACCGGCAGATGGCTCCCGTTTCTGAAGTCGTTGGCGGGAATGTCCGTGCAAGAATGGACCGCGGACAAGGCTTCCCTTTCCTATCATGTGTACCGGCAGGACCGTGACCGCATCTCCATCGTCACGACCGATACCAATGAAATGAACGGCTTCTACATAGAAGACCTGAAAGACGGCCGCATCGGACAAACCGGGTGGCTTTCCCGCCGGGAAACTGCTGCTACGCGGGATGGCGAAAAATGGGACATGATCCCAACAAGCGAGCAGGAAGGAACAGCCGTTTGGAAGGCGCTTAATCTCACGTCTCTTATCGCCCTGATAGATCCCGACGTTCCTGAAACCGGGAATGAAATCGCGATCCTGGGTTCAACCAATGCTGTGGACATAACGACTTCCTATCCGTTCCTTTTCGGAAAACGCATCTACTTGACGATCGGGGAAGAAACCGTCTCCGATATCGGCGCCGTCAAAAGAAAAAACGATCTTGCGACGCTTCTCGATCAAGCCTTTTCAAAGCGGCTCCCTGATACGAAGGAACTCATCGACAATGTCGCTCAACTGATCCGTTCGTTCCGAATCGGAAGTGCCACAAATTCCGACTGGCAGGCGATATACATCGCTCCGATACGGGACATGACTTGCAAGGTCGAGGACCTTCGTTACACGGACATAAGTGCTGACGGGATCGGTGAAATTTTGAGTTCCGGAATTAGCTGTCCGTATTTCCTCGACGGTACGGATATCCAACTCGGCCAGTTGAAAATCCATAATGTGACCTTCGCCGATTTCGACTATCTGAAGCCGATACTGCCTTCCCTGTTTGCCGAAACCCCAGCCTCGATTCCGGAGCCATTGGAGTTGGCACGCGCATTCATGCCGCAAGCAATTTCAATTGCCTTGGAGGATCTCAAGATCGGCCTGGACGGGCAATGCGTGATCACGGTCCGGCAGGCAGAACATATCCATTCCACCTCAACCGCTCCGACACCAACCAGCCTTTTCTCCAGGATCAACAATGTTGCGATTACGGCGGCTTCGCCGAAAGATGAAGAGACCAAAACTTTCCTGAAAGACATCGGTCTCGAAGCTATCATATGGACCGAGGAAACGAGGCTTCACTGGGACAAGGATACGCTCGAGCTGACGCTTGAAAAGCTGATGGTCGACGTTCCGGGCCTTGGCCGCGCCGAAGCCACGATGAGGCTCGCCAATGTTCAGAAGACGTTATTCGAAGATCCCCTCAATCAGTGGCAAACCGCGCTTGTCTCAGCGTCCTTCATCAATGGCGACATCCGTTTTGTCGATGCCGGGATGACGACGAAGGCGATTCAGTGGGTGGCTAAGGATGCCGGCTATCCGGAAGCGACCTTGGCCGAAGCGCTGGTGGCCCACGCGGAGGCAACTCTTCAACCCGTCGTCCAACCGGCCTTTGCCAAGACGGTCAGCGATGCGGTGGCGGACTTCCTCGCCAATCCGGGCATCCTTCGGGTCGTGCTGGCCCCGCAGAAACCGGTGCCGGTCGCCCAGATCGTCGGCAGCATGGTCACGCCGCAGGTGCTGCCGGAGCTTTTGAACGTCCAGGTGACGTCGTCCCATTGACGATCAGACGGCAGGCGGAGCGGTTCCGCCTGCCTCTCGTCCACCCGCCCTATTCGGCTGCTTCCGCCATCGCCGGTCTGATCCGGGCCGCGCAGAACTTGAACTCCGGGATCTTGCCGAAGGGATCGAGTTGCGGGTTGGTCAGCATGTTGGCCGGGGCTTCCGTGTAGCAGAAGGGAATGAACAGCATTCCAGACGACACGTCCCGGTCAGCGCGCAGGGTCAGGGTGATCGCACCGCGCCGGGTTTCCACCGTGACCTGCTGGCCAATCGCGAGCCCAGCGCGCCCGATATCCTTCGGATGCATGGAGACGACCGGTTCCGGCTCGATGGCGTCGAGCACGGTGGCCCGCCGGGTCATGGCACCGGTATGCCAGTGTTCCAGCATGCGGCCGGTGGTCAGCACCAGCGGGAAGTCGTCGTCGGGCAGTTCGTCCGGCGGCACGAGATCGGTCGGAACGAGCCGGCCGCGGCCGTCGGCGGTCGGGAAAGACTGGCCGAACAGGATCTCGTTGCCCGGTGTGTCGTCGCCGTCGGCCGGATAGGTGACCGTGCCGTCGCGCTCCAGCCGGTCCCAGGAGATGTGATCCAGCGAGGCCATGTGCGAGCACATTTCCTCGTAGATTTCCGGCACGCCGCCATAGGACCAGCCGAGGCCGAGCCGGTTGGCAAGCTCCACGATCAGTTCCCAGTCCGCCCTTGCCTCTCCGGGCATGGGCACGCAGGGGCGGCCGATCTGGACCTGGCGATTGGTGTTGGTGTAGGTGCCGAGCTTTTCCGCGTGGGCCGAGGCCGGAAGGACCACGTCCGCGTGCCAGGCGGTTTCGGTCAGGAAGATGTCCTGCACGACGAGATGCTTCAGGGTGGCCAGCGCCTTGCGGGCATGGGCCTGATCCGGATCGGACATGGCCGGGTTCTCGCCCAGGATATACATGGCCTCGATACCGCCGGCGAGGATGTCGTCGATGATCTCGACCACGGTCAGGCCGCGCACCGGATCGAGCGTCCGCCCCCAGGCATCCTCGAACTCTGCACGAATGTCCGGATTTTCCACCGAACGGTAATCGGGGAAGAGCATCGGGATCAGGCCGGCATCGGAGGCGCCCTGAACGTTGTTCTGGCCGCGCAAGGGGTGCAGGCCGGTGCCCGGACGGCCGATCTGGCCGGTGGTCAGCGCCATGGCGATCAGGGCGCGGACATTGTCCGTGCCGTGGACGTGCTGGGAAACGCCCATGCCCCAGAAGATGATCGACTTGGCCGAGGTGGCGTAAAGCCTTGCGACCTCGCGCAGGGTGTCCGCGTCGATGCCGCAGACCGGCGCCATGGCTTCCGGCGTGAACTCCGCGATCTTCGCCTTCAGCGCCTCGAAGCCGTCGACGTGGGCGGCGATATACTGCCGGTCGTAAAGCTCTTCGGAGATGATCACGTTGAGGATGGCGTTCAGCATCGCCACGTCGGTGCCGGGCTTGAACACAAGACCGTAGTCCGCGTGACGCATCAGGCCCTGGCGGCGCGGGTCCATGACGATCAGCTTCACGCCGTTCTTCGCCGCCTGCTTGATGTAGGTGGCGGCGACCGGATGGTTCTGTTCCGGCCGGGCGCCGATCACGATCATGCAATCCGCATCGAGCGCCGCGTTGAAGGGCGCGGTCACCGCGCCGGAGCCGATGCCTTCCATCAGGGCGGCCACGGAGGAGGCGTGGCAGAGGCGGGTGCAGTGGTCGACGTTGTTGGTGGCAAAGCCCTGGCGGATCAGCTTCTGGAACAGATAGGCTTCCTCATTGGAGCCCTTGGCCGAGCCGAATCCGGCGATGCCGGCACCGCCTTTTACGTCAAAGCTGGCCTTCAGGCCGGAAGCCGCCCGGTCCAGCGCTTCATCCCAGGTCGCCTCGCGGAACACCTCACGCCAGTCCTTCGGATAGAGCGCCATGTCGCCGTACTTGGGAGCATCGTCGCGGCGGATGAGCGGTTTCGTCAGGCGCTCGGGGCTGGAGACATAATCGAAGCCGAAGCGGCCCTTCACGCAGAGCCGGTTCTCGTTGGCCGGGCCGTCGCGGCCCTCGACCTTGACGATCCGGCCGTCCTTGACCGAAACGGAGGTCAGGCAGCCGACGCCGCAGAAGGGGCAGACGCTGTCGATGGTCTCGTCCGGATAGACGGCCCGTGTCTTCGCCGTCTCATCGAGCAGGCTCTTTTCGAACAGCGCGCCGGTCGGGCAGGCGGAGACGCACTCGCCGCAGGCGACGCAGGTGGACAGGCCCATGGGGTCGGCCAGGTCGAACACCGGGGCCGCATGGTGGCCGCGCCAGCCCATGCCGATCACGTCGTTGACCTGAACCTCCCTGCAGGCCCGTTCGCACAGGTTACAGGCGATACAGGCGTCGAGATTGACCGCAATCGCCGGATGGGAAATGTCCTGGGCGGGCTTTTCGCCCGGCGCGTAGCGGCTCGAGGTCACCCCGACCGTTTCCGACCAGTGCCAGAAATCGCTTTCCGGATCCGGATGGCTCTCCCGTGGCGGCTGGTCGGCGACCAGCAGCTCGAACACCATCTCCCGGGCCTTGACCGCCCGTTCCGAAGCCGTCTTGACCACCATGCCGTCGGCAGGTTCGCGGACGCAGGAGGCGGTCAGCGTCCGCTCGCCCTCGATGTCGACCATGCAGGCGCGGCAGTTGCCGTCGGAGCGGTAGCCGGGCGCATCCTTGTGGCACAGATGGGGGATGGCAACGCCTTCGCGCTTGGCAACCTGCCAGATGGTTTCGCCCACATCCGCGATGACTTCGCGTCCGTCAAGGGTAAAGGTAACCGTCTTCGTCATACCCGATCCTCCTCGGCAAAGAACTTCAGGACCGAGGCGACCGGATTGGCTGCCGCCTGTCCCAGACCGCAGATGGAGGCGGTGCGCATGACCGCGTCCAGGTCGGCGATCTTGTCCGTGTCCCAGGTCTTCTCCTGAAGCAGCGCGACCATCTTTTCCGTGCCGGACCGGCACGGCGTGCACTGGCCGCAGCTTTCGTGCCTGAAGAAGCGCATCAGGTTGAGTGCCACGTCGCGCATGTCGTCTTGATCGGAAAAGACGACCACGGCATGGCTGCCGATGAAACAGCCGTGCTTTTCCAACGTGCCGAAATCGAGCGGTTCATCTGCGAGCGTGGCCGGCAGGATGCCGCCGGAGGCCCCGCCCGGCAGATAGGCCTTGAAGCTATGGCCGTCCTCCATGCCGCCGCAAAATTCGGCGATCAGCTCGTTCATGGTGATGCCGGCCGGCGCCAGTTTCACGCCCGGTTCCTTCACCCTTCCGGAAACGGAGAACGAGCGGAAGCCCTTGTGGCCGCGCCGGCCCTGGCTGGCAAACCACTCCGGTCCCTTTTCGACGATGTCGCGGATCCAGTAGAGCGTCTCGATATTGTGATTGAGCGTCGGACGGTTAAACAGGCCGACCTGGGCGATATAGGGCGGGCGGTGGCGCGGCAGGCCACGCTTGCCTTCGATCGACTCGATCATCGCGCTTTCCTCGCCGCAGATATAGGCCCCGGCGCCGCGGCGCAGTTCGATGTCGATGGTTGTGATGATGCCCGCGTCGCGCAGGGCTGCGATTTCCCGGCGCAGGATTTCCAGGACAGCCGGATACTCGTCGCGCATGTAGAGATAGATCCGCTCCGCCTCAATGGCGTGGGCGGCGATCAGCGCCCCTTCCAGCATCCGGTGCGGATCGCGTTCCAGATGGAAGCGGTCCTTGAACGTGCCCGGCTCGCCCTCGTCGCCATTGACCGTCAGATATTTCGGGCCGGGCAGGTCGTGAACGATCTTCCACTTGGAGCCGGTCGGGAACCCGGCGCCACCGAGGCCGCGCAGGCCCGCTTCCAGCGCATGATCGGCAATCCCGGCCACATCGAGATCACCGGTGCGAACCCGCTCAAGCACCTTGTACCCGCCGTCGGCGCGATAGGCGTCCAGACCGATGTAGTCCGGGATCTGCGGTTCGGTTTCGCCTTCGAAGATCGCGGCACGGACGGAGAGTTCGCTTGCCCCATCCACCGCCCGCTTGCCGACCTGCACGGCCGGGGCGGCGGCGCAGCGGCCGATGCAGGGTACTTTCTGGACCCGGACCTTCGCCGGGTCGAGCCCGGTCTGAAGCGCTGCCGCCAATGCGTCGGCCCCTTTCAGGGAACAGGCAATGCTGTCGCAGACGCGCACGGTCAGGGGCGCAGGAGCCGCCTCGCCTTCGCGTACGATATCGAAATGGTGATAGAAGCTGGCGACCTCGAACACCTCCGCCTGGGAGAGGCGCATTTCCTCGGCCAGGGCGCGCAGGTGTTTCGCCTGAAGGCAACCGAAGGCATCCTGGATCTTGTGCAGATGCTCGATCAGGAGATCGCGGCGGCGCGGTTCGTCACCGAGCAGGCCCCGCACCTCCTCAAGCGCGGTTTCCTCGATCTGCCGGCCTTTTGGCTGGGACGGCTTTCTGGAAAGCCCCTTGCCGAATGTCATGATGATTGCGTTCCTGACTGACGTTGTTCCGGCCAGAAAACGCCGAAGCTTCAATCAACGCAAATTGCATTTTTCGATTGTTTGATCAGCTGGGGCTATCAAACTTGCCGTAGAGTGATTTCGACAGGTTCCACAGGGCAGCCGTCACCGGCAACATCGGCTCACGGTGCGGCACCACCAGCCCAACCAGGGAACGAACTTCCGGCTCGACGAGGTTCAGGACGACAAGACCCTCCGTGTGGCCGACGCCGGCCTGTTCCTTCGGCAACACCGCGGCATAGGCCCCTTCCCTCAAGAGCGACAGGATCGCGTTGAAGCTGTTGGTCTCGAAGCGCGGCCCGGGCCGTTTTCCCGTCGCCGCGAAGGTTTCGTCGATGATCCGCCGGTTCTGCATGTCCGGTGTCAGCAGGCAAAGGGGCAGGTCCGCCGCGTCATGCCAGGACAGGCTCTCGTTCTTGCGACCGCCTTTCAGAAGGATCGGATCGGCGACCAGGCAATATTGCTCCCCAAAGAGCGGCAGGACCCCAAACGCCTTTTCCATGTCAGGCGCCAGATAGGTGATACCCGCATCGATGGTAAATGCCTGCAGGCCCTTTTCGATGGCCGTGGACGACATCGACAAGGCCTGGGGTTTGAGATGCGGGAAGCGGCTTGCCAGAGCCCCGCACAGCCGCCCCGCGAACGGCGTTGCCGAGGGGACGACGCCAATGCGCAGGGTGCCCTGCGGCCCCTCGCCGTCGCCGCTGAGATCCTGAAAGAAGCCGCTGCAGTCGGTGAGGATCAGCCTCGCCCAGCCAAGGGCCCGCTCGCCTTCCGGCGTGAAGCCTTCGAACCGCTTGCTGCGAAAAACCAATGGCGTGCCGAGCGCCGTCTCGAGTTTTCGGATCCGTCCGGACAGGGCCGGCTGGGACAGATTGCAGGCCCGGGCCGCGTGGGCGAAATGCCGGTGTTCGGCCAGCGCAAGAAGCAGCCGCAGGTCGATCAGATCAAAAGGGGGCAGCTTCTCCATAACCCTTTGTCCTTGCAAGAAGACAGCGCGGTTTCGATCCGGTTGGCCGATGGCCCATTTCCACCGGGCCTGGGGAAAGGCGCCCGTGCAAGCAGTCTACCTGAATAACGCGGCGCGGGAAAAACCAGTCAAGTCAGAGCGACGACACCAGATGACCGCCGTCGACCGGGATCACCGCGCCGGTCATGTAGCGCGAGGCATCGCTCGCCAGAAGCAGGAACGGTCCGTCGAGTTCGGACAGGTCGCCGATCCGGCGCATGGGTACCCGGCCGACCATCTTTTCTCCTGCCGGCGTGTCGAAGAAACCTTCATTGATTTCCGTTTCGAAATAGCCGGGCGCAAGCGCATTGACCCTGACATCATGACGGGCGAACTCGAGCGCCAGCGCCTTGGTCATCTGCACGACCCCAGCCTTGGAAACCGCATAAGAAGCGACGCCCGACCCGACCCGCAGGCCGAGGATGGAAGCGATATTGACGATTACGCCGGGTTGCCCGCTGTCCCGCCAGTGACGGCCGCAGGAAATCGCCATCAGCCAGACGCCACGCAGGTTGACGTCCATGACAGCGTCGAAATCTTCCGCGGTCTGGTCGAGGGCGGCCCCTTCGCGGGCGATGCCGGCATTGTTGACCAGGATATCCAGGCCGCCGAAGGCCTCGACCGCCTGTGCCCGGCAATGGTGGATGGACGCACCGTCGCTAACGTCAAGCTCGCACGGCTTCGCACTTTGGGCACCCATTTCAACCAGTTCACCGGCAAGCTGTTGCAGCCGGTCGGTCCGGCGGGCGGCGAGCGCCACATGGGCGCCCTGCCTGGCGGCCACTTTCGCGAAATGCGCACCAAGCCCGCTCGATGCCCCGGTGATCAGGATTCTTTTACCAGTCAGTCCCTTGCCGAGGTCCATCTCTCTCCCCTGTCATTTTTGACGTGCTGCGCCGTTTGGTTCCAAGGCACTGCACCGACAGGAGAAAGTCAAGCAGTCAAACCGGAAAAAGCATCCACGACGCCTTGATACACCTGGCGCTTGAAGGGAACGATCAGATCCGGCAGCCGGGCAGCCTCCTCCCAGCGCCAGTCGCAGAACTCCACATCGTGGCCGTCGGGCAGGTTGAGAACGTCGATCTCGTCTTCGGATCCTTCGAAGCGGAGCGCGAACCAGCGCTGCGCCTGGCCTCCGAACTTGCCCTTGCGCGTGTTCTGCTGAACGTCTTCAGGATAATCATAGGTGAACCAGACCGGCGCCTCGGCCAGGACGCGGACAGACCGGACCGAGGTTTCCTCGTAGAGTTCCCTTAGAGCCGCCGCACGTGGGGTTTCCCCCTTGTCGATGCCACCCTGGGGCATCTGCCAGGCGTATTCATACTCCGACTTGCCGTTGCCGTCGTCCCGCTTGCCGATCCACACCTTGCCTTGCGCATTCAAGAGCATGATCCCCACACACGGGCGATAGGGCAGGTCGTTGCGGGCGGGCGGAAAATCCGGTCCGAGGGGTGAGGCACTCATGAAGGAAACTCGTTTCGCTTTATCTGTCGATTGTGGCGCTGACCGGCACGAGCTGAAGCCCGCGTTCCTCGAGATCCCGCGACCAGATCTCCAGCTGGCGGACGGTAACCGGCAGGGCGGAGCCGGATGCAACGGCAACCCCCCGGGCCCGCGCAATGCCTTCGAGGCGGAGGAGGTTCGCGTTGATCTCGTCTTCCCGGGGAACGCCATCCAGGATCACGTCGACCGAGCTGAACGGCACCTTCACTTCCGATGAAACCTCCGCGGACAGGCTGCGTGAGGATTCGCCGTTGTCAACGAACATCAGGCCCCGGTCGCGCAGCTTCTCCAGGAGCAACTGCATCGACGGCTTGGTCGTGGTGAAGCGGGCACCCATTTCGTTGATTGTGCCGACATAATTGGTCACCCGGGTCATCAGCCAGGCAAGCCGGTCCAGCATTTCGTCCGGCCGCAAGCTGACGAGAAGGGTGTGGGGACCCGGGTCGTTATCGGGAAAATCAAACGGTTCGAGCGGCAGCTGCAGCAGCAGCTCGTGCCCCCTTGCCCGCGCCTTCTGCATCCACCGGTCCAGATCCGTGCCGTAAGGCGCCATGGCGAAGGTCACATCGGCCGGAAGGCTGTCGATGGCATTGTCGGTTCCCGTTTCGCTCAGGCCCAGTCCCTGGATGATGATGGCGATTTTCGGGATCGAGGTGAATTCGGTCGAAAACGGCCGGGCATAAGAATCCAGCGGACGGACGCCGTCGGATCCGATCTTCGGCAGGAAGCCATAGCCGGACCGTTCGCTGATGCGGGGATCCGGCTTGACCGACAAACCGCCCGGTCGTCCGCCGCCCTCTTCCGCGATCTGCAGATCGTAGCGGGGGCCCTGTTTTTCGCGATTGTCTTCCGGGCGCAGGTTCGGCCCCAGTTCACCGTCCAGCGCCGGACGGATCTCGACCACCTCGATATCCTTTGAGGACAGGCCCTCGACCGTGGCATCCAGAGGGATCACCGCCGTCGGTTCGCCGCCGAACGGGTCATCGACGACCCCCATCCAGATCAGGGCGGTGGTAAACACAACGCTCAAGATGCCGACGCCGATCAAACCGAATGGCAGGCGGAGAAGCCTGCGCTTCCCCATTCCTAAAGGGGCAGTAAGATCGTCGGTCGCCATGGCGTCCTGTTTTCAAAGTGTCGCCCGAACGGGCAGTCGGATCAGACGAAAACCGCGCCGGGGTCTCCGGCGCGGCCTGTTTGCTTAGTTCGGCACCGGCGCCGAGCCGTCGCCGGCCGGCGGGAACGCCCCGTTCACCTGAACGCCGCGCAGAAGATCCAGCGCCAGCTTCAGCTGAACGTCATCCTTGGCATCCGGCGGCACATAGGCCTGGCTGCCGGATTCTTCCTTGCCTTCCTTGTCTTCGGATTCCAGGTGGCCGCGCAGACCGGCCTCACCTTTCGTCGTCGCCCGGCCCTTCATGTCATCGGGCAGAACCTGGAGCGCCTCGATGTCCGGCGTGATGCCCTTGGCCTGAATGGAGGTGCCTGACGGCGTGTAGTAACGTGCCGTGGTCAGGCGGATCGCACCGTTGGCGCCGAGCGGAATGATCGTCTGCACCGAGCCCTTGCCGAAGGACCGGGTGCCGAGGATAGTCGCCCGGCGGTGATCCTGAAGCGCGCCAGCCACGATTTCCGAAGCCGAAGCCGAGCCGCCGTTCACTAGCACGATGACCGGCTTACCGCCGGTCAGATCGCCGGCGCGGGCATTGTAGCGCTGGGTTTCGTCGGCGTTGCGGCCGCGGGTGGAAACGATCTCGCCACGATCCAGGAACGCATCGGAAACGGCAATCGCCTGATCCAGAAGACCGCCCGGATTGTTCCGCAGATCGATGATGTAGCCCTTCAGCTTGTCTTCGCCGATGTCCTTGGTGATTTCATCGATACCGCTCTTCAGGCCGTCGGAGGTCTGTTCGTTGAACTGGGTAATGCGGATGTAGCCGACATCGTCCTCTTCCCGCCAGCGGACCGAACGGATGCGGATGACGTCGCGGGTGATGGTGACATCGAAAGGCTCGTCCGCGCCTTCGCGGCGGATAGTCACGACGATATCGGTATTCACCGGGCCGCGCATCTTCTCGACCGCCTCGTTCAGGGTGAGGCCCTGGACCTGCTCGCCATCGATCTGCGTGATCAGGTCGCCGGCCAGGATGCCGGCCTTGGCTGCCGGGGTGTCATCAATCGGAGAGACCACCTTGACCAGGCCGTCTTCCATGGTGACCTCGATGCCGAGACCGCCGAATTCACCGCGGGTCTGGACCTGCATGTCACGGAAGCTCTTCGGCGACATGTAGCTGGAGTGCGGATCCAGAGAGGTCAACATGCCGTTGATAGCGCTCTCGATGAGCTGCGCGTCGTCCGGGACCTCGACATAGTCAGACCGGACCCGCTCAAAGACATCGCCGAAGAGATTGAGCTGGCGGTAGGTGTCCGATGCCGCCGCATTCGCCGTGTCGGAGACACGGATGGGGAGTTGAGACAGTGTCGTGATCGCCGCCGCCCCCATCAGGGCGCCAACGAGCAGCAGAGAAGATTTCCGAATCATCCGCGTGCCTTTTCTTCTTCGGTGCCGGCCCACCACGGGGTGGGATCGATTGCACGTCCGTCTTTTCTAAATTCAACATACAGAACGGGCTGGGTCGAGCCCAGACCCAAGGTTGCCGCACTCGCCAACTTGGTTGTCCCCATAACACCCACCGGTTCTCCGGCGAGAACGAACTGCCCGAGATCCGCATCGATTCTGTCCATGCCGGCCAGAAGCACATGGTAGCCGTCGCCGGTGTTCAGGATCAAGAGCTGTCCGAAGGACCGAAACGTCCCGGCATAGACCACCCAGCCGTCCGCCGGAGCGGTGACCCGCGACCCCGGCCGGGTCGTGATCGACTGGCCCTCGGTCGTGCTGCCGAACTCGTCCTCCTGGCCGAAATCCCTGATCATCTCGCCCGCAACCGGCCACGGCAACTGGCCTTTCGCCTCGATGAAGGGCAATGCCGGAGACAACCGGCCCGGATCGGTGAAGGGGTCCCAGCGTCCGTCCGGTCCCGGTTTTGCGGAGGCGGACGCCTGGCGCGATTTTTCCGAAGCCTCGCGCGCGCTTTCGATTTCGGTCTCCAGCCGTGCGATCAATTCCTTGAGAGATTTGGATTTCTCGGCCAGTTCTTCCGAACGGCGCTTCTCCTGCGCCAGTTTCTGCTCGCTCCTGTCGCGTTCCTGGCGCTTTGCGCTCAAAAGCAGTTCCAGGCGGGATTTTTCCTCCGCCAGCCGCATGGCGTCGCCAAGAAGCGTCTTCTTTTCCTTGGCGATCACTTCCTTCAGCCGGCTGAGTTCCGACAGATCGGAGGCGAGCGCTTCCGTCTCGACCCGCAATTCCGGCATCACCGCGTTGAGCAGAATGGCGCTACGGACCGCGGCCAGCGCGTCGCTCGGCCGGACCGCCAGGGCGGGCGGCGGGCGGCGGCCGATCCGTTGCAGGGCGGCCAGCACTTCCGCCAGCACATCGCGCCGGCCAGCAAGCGAGGCGCGGACCGCATCCTCGTTCTCGCCGAGCTTGCGCAGCCGCCGCTCGGTATCGGAGATCTCGGTCTCCAGTATCTTGATGTTGTCGGCCGACGACAGGATCTTGGAATTGAGCGTTTCCCGGTCGCGGTCGATGGAGCGGATTTCCTTTTCGATCGCGCTCTGACGATCCGTGGAGACATTGATATCCTGCGTCAGCGAGGCAAGCTCTTCCTCGCGCTTCTGCTTGCGGGCCTGGGCCTCTTCCACTTTGGGATCGACAGCATCCTTCGGCGTGACCGCCGTCTGTTCGGATAAAGCTGTGGTTTCGGTGGCCGACAGCGAGGCAAAGGGCATGGTCAGGACGCCAGCGACCAGGCCGGCCTGCAGGGCAAGATGCGTCCCCAGACGCCGTCCTTGCCGGGAGACAGGAACCTGATCCGGTTTTCCGCATTCCATCTTCAATAGGGCGCCCAATGTCATAAGGTGTCGTACCCGGCCCACCGTAAAGGAATCGTTTACCAAACGGGTTTTGCACCGTTCGCACGCATCCCGACAGACTATTCAGCTATCCTCTGAATGCGGCGATAAACGGGCAATATCGCCGTGTACCTACTTTATACCTACTCGCGATGATAGGGATGGCCTGCCTGAATGGTCAAAGCACGGTAAATCTGCTCAGACAACAGAATACGCACCAGCTGGTGCGGCCAGGTCATGGTGCCGAAGGCGATCTTCAGATCGGCCCGGGCAAGCAGCTCAGCCCCATGGCCATCCGCACCGCCGATGGCGAACACCACATCCTGAACACCTTCGTCCTTCCAGCCTTCCAGCTTGCGGCTGAAGTGCAGACTGGAGAGCGATTTGCCGTGTTCGTCGAGGACAACGAGCTTTGCCCCGGACGGCAATGCTGTTCAGGAGGACAGAGGCTTCTTCCGCTTTGCGCTCGTCGGATTTCTGCGCCCGGCTTTCGGGGAAATTCAGCAAGCGCCACGGCCGTGACGCCGAGCCCGCGGCCGATCTTGCGGGCCCTGTCGACATAGCGGTCGAACAGATCCTTATCGGCACCGGCCTTCATCCGTCCGATGCAGGATATCGTGAAGCGCATAACGTCCTTATCCGGGCAAACGCCCGGATACCTTCAGAGACGCCCTCGGCTGAAAAAATCAGCCGATATACTGGGGTGCCGTATCCGTTTCCGGGGCCCACATCTTTTCAAGATTGTAGAAACCGCGGACTTCCGGACGGAAGATGTGAACGATCACATCGCCGGCGTCGATGAGAACCCAGTCACAGGTGCTCTGGCCTTCAACCGCTGCAGTACCGTGGCCGGCGTCTTTCAGGTCACGCAGGAGATGGTCGGCGATCGCACCGACATGACGGTGCGAACGTCCGGACGCAATCACCATGTGATCGGCCAGGGAGCTCTTTTCTGCGATGTCGAGAGTGACAATGTCCTCTGCCTTGGAGTCTTCGAGACTGGCGAGAACCGTATCGATCAGCTCACCCGCAAGTTCAGCGCTCACGGGAGACTGGAGTGGAGTGGACTTCACAGTCCCCTCGCTTTCAAAGGTCATGGTCAGATGGTGTGCCTTTCGCCTTGTTGCCGTCCCGCACTTTTACGCTTTACGCAGGACTGGTTGACCTTGCCTCGGCCATCCGGTCCGGATGACCATGCTTATAGAATACTCCCTCCACCTTGGCATTTTCAAGACGGAGTTCCTGACTGCCCTAACGGCAAGCCGTTCAGGTGTGGGGTTTTCGCCTCAAAAAAGTCGAGGACGTCTCATCGAGAGGCGCGTGAAGAAACGTCCACACCGGCGGCTCCAGATCGGCCAGAAGCGCCGCATTCTCTTCGGGAAGTCTATGTTTTTCATAGGCTTTCGCCATCGGAGATGCCATCGCCGGCAGAAATGCTCCAGGCCGGTCGACAACGGCGATCGGGACGAGCCCGGCGATCGCACGCCAGTCCTGCCACCGGTGGAAACCCGCCATATTATCCGCGCCCATCACCCAGACGAATCGCAGGGATGGCCGGCGCAGGCGCAACATTTCGATGGTCCGTGCCGTATAGGGCGATCCTAGAACCGCCTCGTAAGCCGTCACCTTCATCCTCGGATGATCGGCCAGCGCACTGGTCATATGGATGCGCATTTCCAGCGGCGCTAGGTCACCGTGTTCCTTGAGCGGATTGCCCGGCGTGACGAACCACCACACCTGATCCAGCTCCAGCCGTTTCAGAACCGTCTGCGCCACCAGCCGGTGGCCGGAATGGGGCGGATTGAAGGAGCCGCCGAAAATCCCGATCCGGTTTCCCGGTTCGGCATGGGGCAGCTTCATCCACTCGGCATGGGCATACCCGCTGGCCATGCTGAAATTCATGGACGGGTCTGTCCCTCGCCATGAACGCAGTATTTGAAGCTGGTGAGCTGTTCGACACCGACCGGACCGCGCGCATGCATGCGTCCCGTCGCAATGCCGATTTCCGCACCCATGCCGAATTCGCCGCCGTCGGCGAACTGGGTGGAGGCGTTGTGCAGCACGATCGCGGAATCGACCCGCTTGAAGAATTCCGCGGCCGCCGCATCGTCCTCGGTGAGGATGCAGTCAGTGTGGTTGGAGCCCCAGCGGGCGATGTGCTCGATGGCCGCGTCCAGACCGGACACCACCTTTACCGCAAGGATCGGCTCAAGATATTCCGTCGACCAGTCGTCCTCGGTCGCAGGCACAACGTTGTCGCACAGCTCGACAACCCGGGCATCGCCGCGGATCTCGCAGCCCTTGTCCTGAAGCGCCTTGACGATTGCCGGCAGGTGGGATGCGGCCACGGCCTCATCGACCAGCAGCGTTTCCAGCGCGCCGCAGATGCCGGTGCGGCGCAGCTTGGAATTGACGACGATGTCGACCGCCTTCTCAAGATCCGCCGCCTTGTCGACGAAGATGTGCACCAGCCCTTCCAGGTGGGCGAAGACCGGGACGCGGGCTTCTTCCTGCACGCGGGCGACGAGGCTCTTGCCGCCGCGGGGCACGATCACGTCGAGATTGCCGTCCAGGCCTTTCAGCATTTCGCCGACGGCGGCCCGGTCGGTGACCGGCACCATCTGGATGGCGTCCTCCAGCAGACCGGCGGCCTTCAGGCCCTTCTGCAGGGCGGCATGGATCGCCTTGTTGGAATGGATCGTTTCGGAGCCACCGCGCAGGATGACCGCATTGCCGGCCTTGAGGCACAGGGCGCCGGCATCGGCGGTCACGTTCGGGCGGCTTTCATAGATGACGCCGATGACGCCGAGCGGCGTGCGCACGCGCTCGATCTGAAGACCGTTCGGCCGGTCCCAGGCGGCGATGACGGAGCCGACCGGATCTTGCAGCGCGACAATGTCTTCCAGCGCTTTGGCGACAGCCTCGATCCGCTCTTCCGACAGCGTGCCGCGGTCCAGGAAGGCGGCCGTCTGGCCGTTGGCCTTCATGGCCTCGATGTCCTGCGCATTGCCTGCGAGGATCTCCGGCGTCGCGGCGCGGACGGCCTTGGCCATTTCGGCAAGGGCCTGGTTCTTGGCTTCGGTTGGCGCCGTTGCCAGCACGCGTCCGGCGGCACGGGCCCGCCGGCCGATATCCGCCATCAGGGCCTGAACGTCGCTCATCTCAACCTTATCCAACATCTTTCCGTCCCAACTCTCTTACGCGCAAGGCGTGTGTCACCTTACCGGTTTTCGTTTCCGTGTGCATCGTCCAGCACGAGATCGTCGCGATGGATCATTTCCGCGCGGCCCGGATAGCCGACGATGGCCTCGATCTCGCGGCTGTTACGCCCCGCGATCAGCCGCGCCTCGTCATAGTCATAGGCCACCAGGCCACGGCCGATGATGCGGCCGTCCGGATCGAGCATGATCACCGCGTCGCCGCGCGAGAAACTTCCCTGAACTTCGGTTACGCCGGCGGGAAGCAGGCTCTTGCCGGAGTGCAGCGCCTTCACCGCGCCCTTGTCGAGGCGGATCTCACCACGCGGTTCCAGGTGACCGCCGATCCAGGCCTTGCGCGCGCTCGATGTCGAGGCGATGGCCGGGAACCAGGTGCAGCGGGCGCCCTCGTCCAGCTTCTTCAAAGGGTGCATCGCCTTTCCGGAGGTGATCACCATGGTAGTGCCGGCAGCGGTCGCGATTTTACCCGCATCGATCTTGGTCTTCATACCGCCGCGCGACAGTTCCGACCCGGCGCTGCCGGCCATGGCCTCGACCTCGGGCGTGATCCTGGGCACCTCGGGCAGGAACACCGCATCCGGATCGGTTGCCGGCGGGGCGGTGTAAAGGCCGTCGATGTCGGAGAGCAGCACCAGGCAATCGGCGCTTGCCATGGTCGCCACCCGGGCCGCCAGCCGGTCGTTGTCGCCGTAGCGGATCTCGGAGGTGGCCACGGAGTCGTTTTCGTTGATGATCGGGATCGCGCCGAGCTTCAACAGCGTGCCTATGGTGGCGCGCGCATTGAGATAACGGCGTCGTTCTTCCGTGTCACCCAGGGTCAGGAGGATCTGGCCGGCCTGCCTGCCATGAGCGCCGAGCGCCTCCGCATAGGCCTTGGCCAAGGCGATCTGACCGGCGGCGGCCGCCGCCTGGCTTTCCTCAAGCTTCAGCGGTCCGGAGGGCAGACCCAGGATACCGCGGCCAAGGGCGATAGAGCCGGAGGACACGATCAGCATCTCCGCCCCGCCACGGGCGAGATCGACCACGTCGGAGATCAGCGCATCCAGCCAGTCCTTCTTCAGCTCGCCCTTTTCGACGAGCAAGGCAGACCCGATCTTGACGACGATACGGTTGTGGCCGGCGAGACGGCGTTTGTCGGAAGACATCAGGCCAGAAGACATCAGGGATGCCAGCCTTCCTGCTGTTTGGACGGCACCGCGTTGGCCTCGTCTTCCTTGTCCTTGTCGATCGCGCGCACGATCATCCGAAGCGCCCGGTCCACGTTCAACCCGCTTTGCGAGGACAGGATCAAGGGCTTCTGGCCGCAGGCGGCTTCCAGCGATGCGGACCGTTCCGCGATCAGCTCGTCGTTGAGCGCATCGCACTTGGACAGGGCCACGATTTCCGGCTTGTCGACCAGACCGTGACCGTAGGCTTCCAGTTCACCGCGCACGACCTTGTAGGCTTCGCCCGGATCTTCCTCGCCGGACCCATCGACCAGATGCAACAGAACGCGGGTGCGCTCGACATGGCCGAGGAAACGGTCGCCGAGGCCAGTGCCCTCATGAGCACCCTCGATCAGTCCGGGAATATCGGCGATGGCGAAGCTGCGGCTGTCGATCTGGACAATGCCGAGGTTCGGGTGCAGCGTCGTGAACGGATAGTCGGCGATCTTCGGCTTGGCGGCGGAGACGGTCGCCAGGAAGGTGGACTTGCCCGCATTCGGCAGGCCGACCAGACCCGCATCGGCAATCAGCTTCAGCCGCAGCCAGATCCATTTCTCCTCGCCTTCGAGGCCCGGATTGGCCCGGCGCGGCGCCTGGTTCACCGACGACTTGAAATGGGCATTGCCAAAACCGCCGTTGCCGCCCTTCAGGAGCAGCACCTTCTGGCCGACCTCGGTCAGGTCGGCGATGATGGTCTCGTTGTCCTCTTCCAGGATCTGGGTGCCGACAGGAACCTTCAGCGTCACGTCACCACCATCGGCGCCGGTGCGGTTCTTGCCCATGCCGTGGATGCCGGTCTCGGCCTTGAAATGCTGCTTGTAGCGGTAGTCGATCAGCGTGTTCAGGCCATCGACGCATTCGACATAGACGTTGCCGCCCTTGCCGCCGTCGCCGCCATCCGGTCCGCCATATTCGATATATTTCTCGCGCCGGAACGACACACAGCCTGCCCCGCCGTTGCCGGAGCGCACATAGATCTTGGCCTGATCGAGGAATTTCATTTCTTTTGTCTTTCTGTCCGTATCTCAGACCGTGACCGTCTAATTAAAAGCATTCCGTTTTATCCGCAGCACAGTTGACGGCCGGCCCTCACCACGCGCCAGGCTCTCGCACGTCCCCTTGCTGTCATCCGAAAAGCCGAGCTTGCGCAGGACTTTAAGCGATGCGGGATTTTCATCCATTGCCTGACTGGTCAGCTCATCAATCGGATGATTGGCGAACAACCAGGCCAACGCGGCGCCGGCTGCCTCGCTCATGTAGCCCCTGCCCCAATAGGGTCGCCCCAGCCAATAGCCTAAAGTGGGGTCGTTCGGCAACTTGCCGAGCGAAACGCAGCCAATCAAACCGTCGCCGGCATCCAGTGCGAAGACCGTTTCGCAGCCCGGCTTTCCGGTATTCGCCTGCGACAGCCAGTCGATGCCGTGATCCCGCGTATAGGGATGAGGAACGAGGGCAAGCATCTTGGAGACGTCGTAGTCGCCAATCAGATCCACGATCCGTTCCAGGTCGCTTTCCGCCGGCGGACGGAGCATCAGCCGTTCCGTCCTGATCACCGGTGTCATGCCGCCGCCCTCCGGCTTTCGAACTCGGACCGCTCGAGTCGGACGACGATGTTCGACACCTTCCGGTCCAGCGCCTTGGCGAAACGCACCGTCTTGCCGACCGGGCGGAAACCCTGCTTGCGCAGCACCGCCCGCGAGGCCGTGTTGTCCTCATAGGCCCGCGCGGCGATCGCCTGGCAATGAAAGGCTGTAAACGCCCATTCAAGGACGGCTTCCGCCGCCTCGGTCGCGTAACCGAAACCATGGAACGGACGGCCGAGCCAATAGCCGAGCGTCGGGCAATCCGGCTGCTCTTCCAGATCGCCCGGCGCCTGAACGGCGACGGTGCCGATGAAGATGCCGCCGAGGGTGATCGCGAACACCGCCTCTCCGGTCATGCGGTCCAGATCTAGGGCGCCCTGGTGCAGAACCTTGGCGACGAAGGCTTCCGCCGCCCCGTCCTCGTAAGGCCAGGTGCAGCCGGTGAGCCAGCGGGCGACTTCGAAATCGCGGCCGCCGAGATTGGCGATCGCCTCCGCATCCCCTTCGTTGAAGGGGCGCAGAACCAGGCGGCGGGTCTTCAGAACGGGAAGTGTCATGCCGACCTCCCCCACTGCTTCAGGGAAGACCAGACCGCCCGTTCCAGCGAATAGCGCTCGATCGGCACGGCCCCGCCGGCACCCACCGAGCGGATCATCGACTGATCCCGGTACTGGAAGCCGGACTTGACCAGAACCCGGCGCGAGGCGGGGTTGGTCACCCGGCAGGCGCCCGAGAGTTCTCCCATCGTCCCGTGGGAAAAGGCATGGTCGACCAGAGCATGGACCGCTTCGGTCGCAAACCCCTGCCCCCAGAAGGCCTCGCCCAGCCAGTAGCCGATGTGAACCGGGCTGCCGGCTTCCATCTCGCCGTATTTGGCCATGCCGATGAAGCGGCCGGTGGTGTTCATCCGGATGGCGAAGGTGGCGTTGTTGCCGTCGGAGCTCTGCGCGCGGGCGACCAGCGCCTTGGCGTTTTCCAGGGAAAACGGGTGGGGCATCTTCGCCAGGTTCGCGGCGATCTTGTGGTTGTTGGCCAGGAACACGATATCGGCCAGATCATCCGTTCGCGGCGTATCGAGCCGGATCCGGACAGCTTCCTGCGGCTCGGGGGCCGCACCGAGACAGCTTTCGTCTAAGAGACCATCACTTTCGACAACCATTTCATTCTCCAGTCAAAGTTCAAAAGAAAAGGGGAGATGGCGGCCCATCTCCCCTTGTGTCTTTGACCGGTTTTGTCTCAAACCGCCGGGGCTTAATGGGCGCCGGCGGGTTTGGAACTCACGTCGGCTTTACTCCGCTGCTTCCGCTACCGGAAGCACATTGATGTAGGTTCGCTTGTTGGCTTTCGCCTGGAACTCTACCTTGCCTTCCACGGTCGCAAAAATGGTATGGTCCTTGCCCATACCGACACCGTTACCCGGATGCCACTTGGTACCGCGCTGACGTGCAATGATGTTGCCCGGGACGACAGCTTCGCCGCCGTACTTCTTGATGCCGAGACGGCGACCTGCGGAATCGCGACCGTTACGGGACGAACCGCCTGCTTTTTTATGTGCCATGAGGATGCTCCTCGCTGCTTGTTCTTCAGATCAGGGTGAGATACGGCGGCTTACTTGCCGGCCAGTTCCTTGGCCTGTTCGATCCAGTTGTCGCGTTCGAAGCGGCCCTTGAAGTTCAGGACCTCGTCGACGCGGGCGATATCTTCCGCAGAGAAGTTCACGATCTGCGCGTAGGTGGTGATGCCCAGCGCGTTCAGTTTCTTCTCCAGAACCGGGCCGACGCCGGAGATCTTCTTCAGATCGTCCTTTTCGCCGTCCGGGGCGGTGAACAGCGGCGCGACAGCGTCTTCCGCGGCAGCAGCCGGTGCTTCTTCCTCAGCCTCGGCCTTCGGAGCGGCGGCCTTCTTCGGCGCCGCGGTCTTGGCGGGCTTGGCGCCACCGGTCAGGATGTCGGTCACCTTGACGAGGGTGAATGCCTGACGATGGCCGTTGCGGCGCCGGGAATTCTGACGGCGGCGCTTCTTGAAAACGATGATCTTGCGGTTGCGGCCCTGATCGACCACTTCCGCAACGACGCTGGCTCCGTCAACGAGCGGCGCGCCGATGGTGGTGTCCGTGCCGTTTCCGACCATGAGCACTTCGTCGAAGGTGACGGTGCTGCCGGCTTCGGCATCGAGTTTTTCGACCTTCAGGAGGTCGTCTGCGGCAACGGTGTACTGCTTGCCGCCGGTCTTGATCACTGCGAACATGTCTCGCACGTCCTTCTTTTCGTTTTTGCTGCGGGCGCCCCGTTCACCGGAAAGCCCACTTGTCTATGTTGTTTTCGGCGCCCGCCCTGCCGGAAACCGGCGGTCCGGGTCTTTGCGATCTGAAGGCTTTTTTGAAGTCTCGGATCAGGCCTGAAACAACGGGAAAGGCGGAATCTTGACAAAGACTCCGCCGTTCAGGATCGGCAATATAGTCAGGACGCCCCTCAAGTCAATCGATAAGTGGCGGAATAATGCGCCATTTCTGCCACTTCGCGGCGTTATCTCAGCCGCGCATAAAAATAGCCGAAACAGCCAAACTGCCTCTTGCGGCCCGGGAACGCCTTGTCTATGTTCCGCGCCACTTGAGACCACATACGATCCCAAGTACCGCGGAGAGGTGCCGGAGTGGTTGAACGGGGCGGTCTCGAAAACCGTTGTGCCCGCAAGGGTACCCAGGGTTCGAATCCCTGTCTCTCCGCCATTTTTTTTCTGTTTATTCCCGACACATTATTTTCATTTTATTCTGCGGACATAAGCAGCTCTTTCGCTGTCCCGCGTCCGGTCCCGAACATCATTCGGGTGTCTCACCAAGCCCCGTCGCCTTTGCGACCTGCGCCCGGACATTCTGGAAAACCTCCGGGGTGCAGAACAGGGCCGCGAGGACCCGGTATTTGCTTTTCAGGAAAACGGTATGCCTGCGTTCGTCCACGCTGATGCGGCGGACATCCTTCCAGCGCGCGAAGCAGATCGACCCGGATTTTGCCAATAGGCCCGAGCCTGCGATTCCCGGTTTGAGGGCGAGCAATCCGATGGCAATCGCCAGCTTGCTTCCTGTCCGTGCCGTTGCATCGATGACGGCCGACTCTACGCCGTCATCGTTGAGGCGAAACCGCATGCGCATGCGATTACGGAAGATCAACAGCGAGACCAGCGCAAAAAGAAACATCAGCCCGGCGCCGATCACCAGCAATCCGACGATGACATCCGGGATCTGATCGGTATAGCCATCCCACCAGGCAAGCCCGCCCACAAAGGCGATCAGAATGACAATCGGGATCAGTATGGCAAATGCAGTCTGTCGCACGACGATGGGCGTTGTCAGAAGCGGCACGTCGATTTCCCACGTCAGGCTGTCAGCCGCACCGGCTTCGTGTTCGCAGGTTGCATCAATTGCCATTGGCCTCACCCAGTTGATTTCGCGCCGTAAATTCTATCCGCCAAATCCGCCGTCCGGCTTGATCGACATCAATAGTCTTCCGAATTGGATGTGCTTGGTTGCTGCCTGTGTTCGAAAGTCTTATCCCGTTGATCGAAGGGGCGATTGATGTCGCGACGGAAATTCTCCAATTGGCTGCCGGCAATCCTTGCCGGGGTCCTGACCGCGCTTCAAACGGCAATCCTATCGCCCGTCCTCGCCCAGGAAAATCCGGCCGAAGAAAAGGTCTATCAACAGGCTTACGGCGAGATCAAACAGACCTTCGACACGGTCAAGGGGCACTTCGACGAGGTCAAGAATACCGCCCAGTCCTTCCAGGGCGCCGTCACCACATGGCGCAACGCCACGACCTACGCGACCCAGAACAAGGCGATCAAGTCTGTCAACGATCTCTATAAATCCACCATCGACAAGGCCGCAGAAGGCGTGCTCACGCGCCTGTTCGGCGAAGATGCCGTTAAGGAACTCAAGAAAATCCAGGAAATTACCGGCGTGGAACTGCCGATCCCGCCGCTGGAAAAGATTCTGCGTGACCCGAAATCGCGCAAGGACGCGCTGGACTACATGTACAAGCTCAGCGCCATCGAGCGGGACCTGCGCAACAAGGGCTATTTCCAGAAGCTCAAAAAGGCGGAAGCCTTGTTCGAAACGGCCGGGGATTACATAGGCAAGGCCGGCGACCTTGTCGACTTCGTCGCCCTGTTCGACCCGAACAATGTCGATCCGAACTCCCCGATCAGCACGCTCAATGCCATTGACGGCGTGATTGGCAAAATCCAGGACGTCAGCACCGCCATACCGGGTTTCGGGCATCTGCTTGGCTTCTATCGGGAAGCCATCAAGGTTTTCAGCACGGAACTCACCAAGCTGGACAAACAGATCGCCGAAGCACGTGCCGGATCCCTTTGCGGGCAGCGCGGCCGGTTGCGGCCCCATCAGGCTGCTTTCGAACAGCATTTCGGCAAGGCTGAATGTCTCAGTTTCCTGCCGCTGATAGCTGCCGAAGGTGAACTGAAGCCGGCACGGATCTGGCGCAATACGTCCCGCAGGGCAGCGCTCGATTCCGTTTTTGTTTTCGTCGATGCCTCTCAGCACGCGGGCCTGACCGGCGCCGCTTTCGACCAGCTTTACGGGTCCTACAATGCGCTGAAATACAGTGATTTTCCCGAAAACCGCGGACTCGTCGGAAAAGACCGGTTTCTCGATATTCTGATCCGCGCCAGCGGCCGGGACTTCTCGGCCCGCGATCGCGAATGCACGGCGCTGTTCCGGAAATTTTCCGACCGCCAGTTCCGCAAGGTGGTCGAAACCAGCGGTGTGGTCGACCGCTCCAAGCGCATCCGCAGCGCTCGCGGATCCGTTTTCAATCTGAACCGAACCGGCGAGCGGGAATTCCACGCCCTATGCCTGTTCGACAGCAGCCTGTTCGCCGCCCTGAGCGACCTGGTGAAGAAGCAGGGCCGGCAGCTGGTCGTGCGGCTGGATATTGTCGCCCGCGACGGCCGCAGCACCCCGGATGTCACCGCGATCCGGCTCAACGGCACCGCGCTGGATTTTACGTCCGACCCGCGCACCCTGCGCGGCAACGGCCGTGTCACGGTTTACGCGCTGGCGGAAGCCGAAAGACCCATTGCGGTCGAGATCTCGGCGCCCGGCTTTGAAAGCTACAGCCGGGACATCACCTTCGAAGCAGGAAGAAAACTGTCCCATACGGCTTTTCTGAAACGTCTCCCGGAACCCCCGGTCGAAGAAAAGGAAAAACAGCCGAAAACCACCGAAACGCCTGCACAGGAGACACCGGTTTCGGACAAGGGAAGCTCCGATGACCCGAAGGCTTCGGGCTCTGCCAAGGAGGCCGAAAGCACTGCCGGCAAGACCGCCGGCACGGCCGGTGCCAAACCTGAAACAGAGCAGACCCCGGACACCACAGAAGCCGGGAAGCCGGCCACTGCGGAGACCGGTAAAAAGGAGACCTCCACCGAGACAGACACCGCGCGTGACTTCCCGGATAGCGGGAACGGCAACGGATCCGATACCGGCAAGACGAGCGCGGAAGCAGAAACGGCCCCTCCCCAACCGGACCCATCGCTGCCAACCGTTGAACTGAGCGGACCGACGGGCACTGTCTTTCTCGGCAGCACCGCCCGGATCGGGGCGAACCTGTCGGGCCTGGATACGGCCGCTTCAGACGCGGATTGCATTCCCGGCTCCGGTCCGTTCGACGACTGCCGAAAGGTCACCATTCCCGGAGCCCGGCCAGACCAGGTCATCATCACCGATGCGGGAGACACGGAAGACCTGTTCGGTGATCCGGAGCCTCAGCGCACCGCCTACCGGGTCCTGTGGCACGCCACTCCGAACCTTACCTTCGATCCGGTGGAATCCGGCGGCGACACCACCGTCACGTTCGACCGGCTCGGCACAGTCAAGGTCTGGGCTCAGATCGTTACGACCGAGGACGGCGGCACGAAAACCGTCGCAGAAACGGAAGTGCAGACCGTGGAGGTGCTTCCACCGGCACTGTCGCTCTTATTCGATCCGCCAAGTGGCGCCGGCGCGGGCACGGAGGTCCGCGCAAGGGTCATGACCGAGCCTCACGTCCCCGACGCCCTGATCGACGTTCGCTGGCTGGAGCCGGCAACCGCCAACCGGCGTGAATATGCCGGCAACGGCTCCGAGATCGGTTTCACGGTCGATGGCGGCAAGACCGTCACACTCGAAGCCATCGTCCGACTGCCCGTCCATGGCGACGAAATCGGCAGGATCAGCGGTCAGTATGACACGACGGCCGGTTCCGTTCGGGTGACGGCAAAAGCGCGCGGTCCGAAACCGCAGATCTGGGACGAGAATGTCGGCGGTTTGATCGATGTCCCCGAAGGGCTCTACGCCGCCGGGCAGGCCATTGAGCTGAGCGCGGAACTGGAAGGGGCCAAGAGCGGCGGTGACGTCCGCTGGGACTGGACCGTCAACAGCGGGACCAGCATCTCCAACCCGGCCTCCCGGACCCCGACGGTTTCCCGGGCGGAAGCGGGTACGATCCAGGCGGAAGTCACCGCGAAGGACAAGGACGGCCGCCTTCTCGGCAAGGGGCGCATCTCGCTGGCAGTCGTTATATCCGCCGATGAAACCAAAACGGCGGGCGACCAGCGGCTGGCGGATGAAAAAATGGCCGAGGCCGATGCGGCCTGGCGGGACGGCGACCCGGTCAAGGCGGCGGACCTGGCCACGCAAGCGGCAAAACTGCGCCGCTTCGATCCGGCGCTGCGCAGCAAGCGGGAACGCTACGTGGACGGCAGCATGCGATTCCAGAATGCGGCCGTGCTGACGAGAGAGGCCGAAGAGGCGGTCCGCCGCGACCAGCTTGAATCCGCGGTCAGCCGTCTCACCGAAGCCCAGCGGCTTTGGCCCGATTCGGAACGCGCACGGCGGCTTGCCGAACTCAGCCGCGAAGCCGACCTGGCAAAGGCGAAAATCGAACGTTCGCAGAGACTGACGGTCGAAGCACTCAAGGCGGCCGGACGCAAGGACTTCGACCTGGCGATCGGCCTTGCGGAAGAAAACCGCGCCCTCATGCCCGGACAACAGGCAGAGTCCCTTCTTGCCGATATCCGCAAGCAGCAGGAGACCTGGGAGCAGATACAGGCCGACCTGGAACGGAAGCGGCAGGCGGCTAAAATTCCGGAGCCCTGCACGCCCGGTTCGGTCAGCTACGAGAGCGCCGGGAGCTATTGGAAGCGCGGCCTCGACTACCTGGCCCAGGGCGTTCTGGTGGAGGGGATCAAGTCCCTGGAAAAAAGCATCGAGACCTGCCCGGACGAACGCAGGGCTGCCCAGGTGGCCAAGATGCGCACGCAAGTAGAAGCTGAAATCGCCCGCCGGAAGGCGGCAGCGGAAGCCGAACGCCAGGCTGATCTGGCCGAAAGCCGGCGTGACAAGCAATGCATTCCAGGTGGCGGCAAATTTGCCGCCGCCCACCGCACCTGGGCCAGTGGAGTCGCCAGGATCAAAGCGGGAGATGTCGAGAGGGGCCTGATGGATCTTGAACTGAGCCTCTCCTATTGCCCTGACGACAAACGCGCAGCGCAATTGGCTACCCTGAAGCAACGGCTCGATCAGGTTCGTCAGCCGGGCGGCCAGGAGCCGCCGCAGTCTTCAGCGACCACTCCGCAGGATCAACCGGTCGCGGCCTGTGCGCCGGGTGGCGCGAATCATGCCGGTGCATCGGAATTGTGGCAGTCCGGGCTTGCAAAGATCTCGGCTGGGCGTCTGGCGGCCGCAATCGGTGACATGCAGAAAAGCCTGAAACTCTGTCCGGACGATCAGCGCTCGGCGCAGGTAGCAGAGCTGCGCCGCCGGCTGACCCGCGAACGGGCCGAGACCTCGATGAAACGCGATGAAACGGCACGCGAGAAAATCGCGGCCACCCAACCGCAGACCGTCCAGCCAAAGAATACGAACACATCGCCGACAAGTGGGACCGCGAGCGTCAATATCGAAGGCGTTTGGGTGGTGAACCATCCGGATCGGAAATTCGAACTGACGATCAGCCAGACCGGCAACAAGGTGACTGCCAGCCATCAGCCGCACAACGCGCGCTGGTGGGGCACCCTGTCAGAAAACCGATTTGCCGGCACTTTTGCCAATGACTGGTCTGGCAAAAAATGTAATCGTCTGGTCGACGGCACCCACAGTTGGGGCCGGTTCGAGCTTGTGTTCGAGGGCGACACCTTCCGGGGCTACTATAATTACTGTGAAGACGGACGGCACAAGGTCCTCATCAGCGGTAAGCGAAAGGGCTCCGCCGGGCCTGTCGCGACCGCGCCAACCGTTGATGACAGCGCTTCAGTCCCCGGCAGGCCTTCGAAAACATATGCCGGCGAGCTCATGCAATTGCCTGGAACAACCATCCGCCTGACCTTTGCCGATGGAACCGTCAGCGGTTTCATCAAGGGCGCCTACAACGGCGACAGCATCGAAGCGACCTTCTCCGGGCCGTACAACGAGGTCGGCAGCTTCACGTTACCCCTGATCGGCACTCTGATCGACAGTTCCGGGCAGTTCGGAACGATCAAGTTCAAGGGCGAGATCCACGGGTCAAAACGTTTGAAGAATGAAAACTATTGGGGCGACTGGGAGGCTGGCAATGCCTACGAGAAGGCCCATGGGCGTTGGGAGGCCAAACCGCAATGACACCGACTGCGAAAGCTCAAGCGCAAAGAGGAGCGCGAGACTGATATGGGTATCCTGGCAAAACTGGTCCTGGGCGCCATCGTGATTGCGATGACAACGCCTGTTGCCGCACTGGACCTCGGCAAGAGCGGAGTCTCCATCGACTTTCCCGCCCGCGGCTGGAAGGTGGAAGACCACGACGATGCGGCCATGAAGATCTGGCATTTGCGCGCGGAAACCTGGGATCCGATACCGGAAGAGTCCGGCATGATCGCCATCACCGTCACCTATCTGGACGGCGATCCCTGGCCCGACATCGCCGCTCTTCGGGACAAAGCGGCTGAGGTCATTTCCGACAACATGCTGGTCGACGTCACAGAAAAGGCCCCCTTTGAAACCGGCAGCGGCCGGTATCAGATCGCCGGCGCAGATTTCGCCGGATCGCTCGACATGATGGCAGAGGGGAAGAAACCCGTCAGCGCCCGCCTCGTGGTCATCCGTACCGGGACCTCCTCCCTGCTTGTCACCGCATTCTCCTTGAGGCCCTTGACCGACCAGCCCTTCGCCGCCCTGTTCGGTCCAGGCGCCATTCTGAGCGCGTCCGGCCCGGGAGCAAGCGCCCTCAACACCCTCGGCGCCACGGAAACAACACCCGCGGTATCGCCCGAGGCTGCCCCACCAGCGGAAACCGTGCCCGCGGCAGATGGCACATCACCAAACGTGAACGACCTCCTGAAAGACATGCAGCAGGAATTCTCCCCCGTGCCCGCCGGCTCCGGCAATTGAGGAGGCAGATCATGAGAAAGCTTAAACTGACGACTGCCGCGCTAACCTGCGCGCTGGCCGTTTTCTCCTGGCAGTTACCGGCGCTGGCCGACTACGTCGGCGGCCTCGATCCCTACGGCGACAACTACCTGTCACTCCGTCAATACCCCAGTTCCCGGTCGATGGAATTGAGCCGGATGGGACCAAACACGATGGTCGAAGTCCTCGATCGTGACGGGCCCTGGCTCTATATCCAGACCCGCGACGGACGGATCGGCTGGGCGCATGGCCGGTATATCCGCTCCGGCTATCCCCGGGAAGCCGCACCGCCTCCGCCGCCTCCACCTGGGTTCGGCAGCGGCACCCTGGGTGGAGCCCCTGCGGGCGGTGGCTGGCAGATGCCGGGTGCCCAGCCGGACACCCCGCTTCAGACCGGTCCCGGGGTCGACGGTGCCGCAGAACCCGCAGGCGATGTGAATCCGCCAGCACCGCCGCCCGACGACTCAACACCTCAGAGCGCGGACAGCGGGCCCTACGAGTGGCTTACCGGTCATCTGGAGCGGTTCCATGGCCCGCTCAGATACTATCCGTAGTCAGCGGGAGATTTGATGATGAGACCCTTCACAGCGCTGTTGTTCGCACTGACCGCGTCCATGGTCCCCACGAACACGCAGGCCAACGACAGCTCCGCCCATCTTGCCAGCGGCGGGCTCGAATTCGTCCGTCAGAAAGACGTCGTCATGCAGTCGGAGGACCTTTACCTCTCACCAGACCGCATCGATGTCCGCTACGTTTTCCGTAACACGTCGTCCGAAGACATCACCACGCTGGTCGCCTTTCCTCTGCCCGATATCGAGGCGCTCAACGACTACAACAACCTGATTCTGCCGCAGCAGGACGCCGTTAATTTCATCGATTTCACCACGAAGGTAGACGGTCGAAAAGTCGAGATGGAAATCGACCAGCGCGCGATCGCGCTCGGCGTTGACCGGACTGCCGTGTTGCGAGAGTTCGGTGTCCCGCTGGAACCGTACCTGCTTTCGACCCACGACGCCTTGGCGCAGCTCGCACCCGAGCGACAGGAACAACTCCGCAAACTCGGCCTGTTGCGACGCTTCGACGGAGAAGAACCGGGCTGGCTGATGCGGACAGCCTATTACTGGACGCAAACCTTCCCGGCCGGCCAAGCTGTCGTCATCGAGCATAGCTACAAGCCTGTGGCCGGTCGCAGTTTGTCCCCGCCACTGGCTCGAAAAGGTCAGCATGACGACTATTCCCTTCGGGCAAAGCAGGACTATTGTATTTCCGACGATCAGGAAAAGGCCATTGCCAGCCACCGTCTGGATGCCGCCGGCAAGGCGCGCTTCACCTATTTCAGCGCAACCGTCGAATACATTCTGAAGACCGGGGGAAACTGGTCCGGGCCAATTCGGAATTTTCACCTCGTCGTCGAAGCCGCAAAACCGGACGATTTCGCCCTGCTCTGCCTCGACGGCGCGCAACGCGTTTCCCGGTCGCGCCTGGAATTCTCCGAGGAGAACTTCTGGCCGCGCGACAATCTCAATGTCCTCTTTATCGATGCTGTGGAGCTTCACTGATGCCTATGGAAAAATTTCTGATCGCCGTTTCCGCTTCACTCTTTCTGACCGGTTCGGTGTTGGCGGGCGAATGGCAGACCTATCAGAACCCGCGTTTCGGCACGGCCGCCGAAGTTCCGGCTGATTTCATCGCAGGGGATGAGCCGCAGAACGGCGATGGCCTGAAGTTTTTCGATATCGACAGCGATGGCGAGATCAACGTTTATGGCGCCTTCAACGTCATGGGCGACGATCTCGCCAGCTATCGGGACTTTCTGGTTCAGATCTACAAGGATGGCGGCTGGACCGTCGGCCAGGAAGACTTCGGTGATACATGGTTCATGGTCAGCGCCGAGCGGGAAGACAGGCGGTTGTTTCTACGGGTGGAACATGGCGCCGGCTGTGCCACCGAACTGCTTCATCACATCGAGTTCCGCTATCCGGCCGACTTACAGGAGCGCTGGCAGCCTTTCATTGCGCATGGCTCAGAGACCCTTGACGGCCCCTGCCCTTGAACCGCCGTGTTGTATAGGTCCGAAGTAGCCGGGGGAAAGATCCTGTAGCACTCACAACTGCTGTGCCCCGTCTTAACCCGCCGTTCCGTGTTCGCGTTATCCGCAAAAACTATTCCGGCCCGGATGGCGCGGACGCCTGCGATTGGGTGTTCGCTCCAAGCCGGGGGATCGGTTTACCTCTGCGAACATCCCTCTCCAGCGACCACCCTGATTCACCCGCCTGAACCCTACATTCATTCCCTCGTCATTGGTTTCCAGCCCCAGCCCGTAAGACTGGCGCGGGAGAACCGTAGGTCTATAACTCCTCCTTTCCCGCCACTGCATCGCACGTTAAGTTTCGGCAATGGCAACAAGGGACCATAGATGAAACAACTGCCTTCGACGGCCGGGCTGCTCGCGTTCGAGGCCGTTGCCCGGCATTTGAGCTTTCGGCGTGCGGCGACGGAATTGAACATTACGCAAGGCGCTGTCAGCCAGCGGATCAAGACGCTGGAGACGGTGCTGTGCCAGCCGCTGTTTCATCGCAACGGCAATGTGGTGGCGCTGACCTCGGAAGGTCTGGAGTTTCTTCCCAATGCGCGCGCGATCCTGCGCGATATCTTCAATGCCACCGACCGGCTCGTCCACAAGGACAGCACCAGCGTCTTGACGATCGGCTGCATCAGCACCTTCGCGATCAAATGCCTGATCCCCGCGATCGGGGACTTCACGGACGAAAACCCGGAGATCGAGGTTCGTATCCGCACGCCGGTGCCGTTCGAAAAGTCCAACTTTTTCGACTATGACCTGACGATCCAGTACGGCTTCGCGGACCGGTGGCCTTCCATGATCGTGACCGGTCTGGGCGAGGAGGAACTGTTTCCTGTCTGCAGTCCGGACTACCTGCGCAGGGCCGAACTCGGTTCTGACGTGAAGGCGCTGGCGCAAACCACCATCATCCGCACGTCCTCGCCGCTGCTCTACCAGGATGAGTGGCCGCTGTGGCTGGACAGTGCCGGCCAGCCGCGCCTGACGTTCCAGCGGGAACTGAATTGCGACTTTCTCTATCCGACCTACGAGGCGGCCATTCGCGGCCTGGGCGTCGCGATGGGCAGGACCGCCGTGGTCGAGAACGACATCGCGGCGGGGCTTCTCGTCGAGCCGTTCTCGATCCGGATCGAATCCGCGCTCGGCTATCATCTGGTCGTATCGCCGGAGCGGGCACAGACGGAGAAGGTCCGGCGCTTCTGCGACTGGGCGCGCGTCCGCCTGCACACCGGCCAGCCCCGGTAACCCGGGGAATTCTCTAGAACGCCGAGTGCGGTAACCAGAGCGAGATCGCTGGAAACAGCAGAAGCAGCGCCAGGACGACGATATCCAGAACGAGGAAGGCGCTCGCGCCCTTGAAGATCCGGCCGAGCGTGACCTGGCCCGGCGTGACGGCCTTGATGACGAAGATATTGAGGCCGATCGGCGGGGTGATCAGGCCGATCTCCAGGAGCTTGATGACGATGACGCCGAACCAGATCAGATCGACGCCGTAGCCCATCATGACCGGCACGGTGAACGGCAGGGTCAGGACGAGGATGCCGATGGAGTCGAGGAACATGCCCAGCAGCAGATAGAAGACGACGAAGCCGAGAATGACCACCGTCACCGACGCCTGCTGCGCCTGAAGCCACTCCAGCGCGATCGGCGTGATCCGCGTCAGGGAGATGAAGCTGGTGAACAGCTTCGCCGCGAGCGAGATGAAGAAGATCATCGTCGTCTGACGAACCGTTTCCTCTCCGGCCGCGATCAGGGATTTGAAGGTCAGCCGGCCACGGGCAAAACCGATGATTGTTGCGACGACGGCGCTGACGGCGGCCGCCTCGGTCGGCGTGAAGATGCCGAGATAAATGCCGCCGACAACGACGATCAAAAGCACCAGCGTCGGCCACAGACCGGCGATCGCAGCGCGCCGTTCCTGCGCGGTCACCTCCATCTCCAGCTTGGGCGTATGCTCCGGATGCAGACGCGACCATACGAAAACGGTGATCAGATAGCCGGCAAGCGACAACAACCCCGGGAGTGCACCCGCGAGGAAAAGCATCTTGACCGACTGCTCGGTGAAGATGGCGTAGATCACGAACAACAGGCTCGGCGGGATCAGGGACCCGAGGGTTCCGCCCGCCGCAACGGCGCCGGAGGCGAGCCTCGGATCATAGCCGAACTTCAGCATCTCCGGGACCGCGATCCGGCCCATGGCCGCGGCACAGGCGACACTCGACCCGGTGATGGCGGAAAAGCCGGCGCAGCCGGTGACGGACGCCATTGCGAGCCCGCCCGGCAGACGGCGCAACAGCACGCGCAGGGCGTAATAAAGATCCGTCGTGATGCCGCCCTGATAGGCGATGTGGCCGAGCGCGATGAACAGCGGGATCATGCTCAGCGGATAGTTGTGCACGAAGGAATAGGTGTCGGCGCTGATCAGAGACAGGGTCGGACGCAGGGCGCCCACGAGATCCGGCGCGCTTCCCGGCCGCCAGCCGAAGAAGAGAACAAGCCCGACACAGGCGGACAGGCCAAGGCAATAGCCGATTGGCACGCGGAGCACCAGCAACAGCAAGGCTGCGACCAGGATGACACCGGCGAGCGTTACAGGCTCCATGGTCCGGACCTCCGTCTAGTCAGAAATGAACCGTTGGCGTGCATGTGTCTTTCCATGGACCCGGACAGCGTTAGCCGTTTCAAGGCTTCGATTCGCCGGACTCACCGCGAAGCATCCGGCGTGTGTCGACCGCCAGAAGGACGAGAAGACGAAAGATGAAGAGGCCGATCGCGAATACGAAGATGCCCTGGCCCGGCCACATGCGAATGTGCAGGATGCCGTTGTAGTAGTCCTGGGTTTCCCAGCTATCGAGGAACGAGCGCAGAGCGGCCCAGAACAGGAAAATGCCGAAGGCTATGCCGACCAGATGGGCGAGGATGGCAAGCGCCGCTTTGCTGCGACCGTGCAGGCTGCTGGTGAACAGTTCGACCGCGATGTGCGCGCGAAGCGCCGTGACCACGCCGATGGGAAGCAGGATGACCGGCACCATGAGTTCCTGCACCAGCAGGACGTCGTCGGGAACGATCGACCGGCCGAGCCAGCGGCTCAGCACATTGACCGTGATGAGCACGCCCATCACAAACAGGCACACCACTGCCAGCGATACGAGAAGACGCTCGGCGCGCGGAAGGCGGCTGGCGCCGCCTTCCTCGTTTGCGGTGTCCGTTACCGGGTCCATGGATATCCGGATTCCTTCTGCTCTTTCGCGTACTTGCCGATCAGGTCGCGGTAGTCGGACAGCAGGGCGTCGGAGTCAATACCGTCTTCCTTGGCGGCCGAGACCCAGGCGTCGATGGCCGTGGCGCTGGCTTCAATCAGCGTCTGCTGATCAGCCGGCGACAGGGTCGTGACCGTGATTTTCTTGCCGTCGATACCGTCGACCATCTTGGATTTCGCGGTCGTGTCCGTCTCGATCATCTTCTGCGCGAGATAGTCCTCGAAGTCGGAAGACACCTCGTCCAGCACCTGGCGCTGCTTGTCGGACAGCGAGGCATAGGTGCGGTCGTTGATCGCCACGCCGAAGGACATGTTCTGGCCCCAGTTCAGTTCCAGCACGTGCTGCGCGACTTCGTACTGCTTGTAGGCGAGCATGGAGTAATAGTAGTTCTGGTTACAGTCGATCAGGCCGGAATCGAGTGCCTGATAGACGTCCGCCTGGCTCATGCCGACCACGTCGACACCCAGGCTGCGCAGCGTATCGCCATAGGGACCGGAGGCGCGGACCTTGGCGCTCTTGAGCTGGTCGAGGCTGGTGATCTCCTGATTGCAGATGAGCTGAACCGGACCGGTGCTGTAGTTCGTCAGGTAACGAACGTTCGCCTTCGCAAATTCCTGCTTCATCGTCTCGTTTTCGGTCGAGAGCGCATACATGGCGCGCAGGCCGACCCAGATGTCGCTGTTGTCGACCGGAAGATCGCCGATGTTGTAGGCGCGCATCTCGCGCGGCGTGAAGAAGCCGATGACGGTTCCCAGATCAGCCACCCCGTCGCCGACACCTTTCAGCGTGGCCTTGCCGCCGAGCAGCGATCCGCCCCAGAAAAACTGGATCTCAAGATCGCCGGCAGACCGTTCCTTGATCTGCTCTGCATACCATTCCAGCGCCGCCGCACGCGCGCCGCGGTTCGGCCCGTAGTCGGAAAACCGGAGCGTCGTGGCGCTGGCGGCCGTCATGCCGGCAACCAGGCATCCGCAGGTCAATGCGGCAAGCTTCATCATTCGAGACATTTTCATTCCTCCCATGTTTTGACGCCTCCCGCGCCATATTGAAACTTCCAGTCAGCGGGCGGATCACCCGGCCGCCGGTGCGGCCTCTTTCGAAAGCGACAGCCGCAGGGCGCCGCGCTCGATCTCCAGGCTTGTGATGTCATCCCGCTTCATCAGTTCGCTCGTGAGCGCGGCCACCGGGTGCAACCTGGGCTTCCGCACGATCGGCTTGCGGTTGGCCTTGAAGTCCCTATACGCCGCAGGATGCAGGAACAGGAAGAGCAGCAGGTCCTCATCCGACTCGAACGGGCCATGCTCCGCGCGGATCTTCGGCAGAACAGGCTCGTCGAGCCCCTCGAGCGGATCGATCGGCGGAGCATCGCCGACCAGCCGGTCCTTAATGTCCGGGTCGAGCGGCGCGATCGGTTCGCCGAAGGCCCCGCGCGCATAAAGCTGAAGCGCTTCGGGCGGGCTCGCATAGCGTTCACCCTGCAGGACGTTCATCAGCGACTGGACGCCAACGAACTGCGAAAACGGCGTGGACATGTGCGGAAAGCCGAGTTCCTCACGAACGCGGCGGGCTTCTTCCAGAACCTGCGGCAGAAGATGTCCCATGTCGCGGTCATGCAGCTGTTTCACGAGGTTCGAGATCATCCCGCCGGGGATCTGGTGACCGACATAGCGCTGGTGATAGGCCGGATCGAAGGGCCGTTCCTCGGGCACTTCCTTGCCCTCCTGGTGGGCGACCCAATAGAACCAGTCGTCGATCTCGCGCACACGATCCTCATCGACATCGACCGTGCGGCCTTCCTCGCGCGCCATCTCGATGATGTCGAGCGTGGACGGCAGGGCGGCGCCCCAGGCCAGCGGGCGGGAGGCGGTCCAGAGAACGTCGACGCCGGCACGAATGGCCTCGCGGCAGGAGTCGCGGCCGAGACCCGTTGCGGTATGGCAATGGAAATGCAGTTCGAGGTCGCCGATCGCGGCCCTGACCGCCTGCAACGAACTGCGCGCGCGCTCGGGCAGCATGACGCCGGCTGAATCCGACAGCACAAGCGCGTGCACGCTGCGATCGGCGAACTCCTTCGCCTTTCCCGCGAGATAGGCGTCGGTATGCGCCGGGCTTTCGTTGAAGCCGACAAAGCCCTTGACCTCGAAGCCGAGGCGCAGGCCTTCCGCCAGAAGGTGATCCATGTTCCGCAGGTCGTTGAGGCCGTCGAAAAGCTTGAAGCTGGTCACGCCGTTGCGCTGAAGCACTTCCAGAAACAGCGTCTGGACATCGTATGGCTGCGCGCGCCAGCCCCAGAGGTTGCGCGCGCGCACCAGCACGTCGAAGCCGGTCCGCGGCGCTTCACGGCGCAACAGCCGCATGCGTTCCCACGGATCCTCATAAAGATACATGGCCGCGGTTTCGAAACTGACGCCGGCGGCGACGCAGATCGTGTCAAAGCGCGCTTCGTCCATCACCGATGCGATCGGCAGCATGGATTCGGTGCGCATGCGCGTCGCCCAGAGCGATTGCTGCGCATTGCGCAAGGTTTCGTCGAGGATGCCGAGACGTTTCACCATCAGTTCCCTTGCTTTTCTTCGCTCGTTTCGTCGGCCGGTTCGATCCACAGGATCAGCCCGTCCTTCTCGACCAGCTCCTCGTTGGCCACCGCGATCGCGCGGACGGTGCCGGCGAAGGGCGCGCGGATGGCGGTGAAGAGCTTCATGACTTCCACCGACCCGAGTTGATCGGCCTTGCCGACCGTGGCGCCTACCTCCACAAACGGCGGTGCGCCGGGAGAAGGCGCGGCATAGAACGTGCCCGCCATCGGTGAGCGGACGGCCCAGGCGTCCGGGAAATCTCCGGCCTGTGCCGCATGCGTTTGCCCAACCGCCGGGGCCGGTTTCTCGTCAGCCTGTTTTACCTCCGCCGGCGCCGGTGCGGCGCGGGAGGTGGTCGCCGCACGGGTCACTGCGAGCCTGGTTCCCTCGAACTCGACTTCGAACCGCGAGAACGGCCCGGCATCGATGAGGCGGAGGATCGTCAGGACATCCTGATAGGTCAGTTGTTGCATGAGAGGGCGCCGCATTCTTGATCGTCGAACAGGTCGGATTCGCTCATCAGGGTCTCCACCCAACGGGTAGAGACCGCGCCTGAGCCGAATTCCGGACGTTCGAGCAGTGTTTTCAGGAAGGGAATGGTGGTGTCGACGCCCTCGACCTCGAAGTCCGCGAGCGCATCGAGGGCCCGCCGGATGGCGGCCGGACGATCCGGCCCGCCAACGATCAGTTTGGCGAGAAGGGAGTCATAGAACGGCGGGACATCGGAGCCCTTGAAGCAATGGGTATCGATCCGGATGGTGTCGCCGGACGGCTGCTGCCAGGTGCGGATATGTCCGGGCGACGGCCTGAAGTCCTCGGCCGCATTCTCGGCATTGATCCGGCACTCGATGACATGCCCCGAAAGCCGGATGTCGTTCTGGCTTATGGACAGCGCCTGCCCTCCGGCGACGCGCAGCTGTTCGCGCACGAGATCGACGCCGGTCAGCATCTCGGTGACCGGATGTTCCACCTGGATGCGTGTGTTCATCTCAAGGAAATAAAACTCCCCGGTGTCCTGATCGAAGATGAACTCGACCGTGCCGGCGTTTTCGTAACCGACACTCTGCGCGAGCGCGACGGCCGCATTGTGCATCCGGTCGACGACGTCCGCCGGCACATGGGTGGCCGGACCTTCCTCGACGACCTTCTGATGGCGGCGCTGCAACGTGCAATCGCGCTCGCCGAGATGGATCACATTTCCGACGCCATCGCCCATCACCTGGACCTCGACGTGGCGAGCGTTGCCGATGAAGCGCTCGATGTAGAGCGTGCCGTTTCCAAAGGCTGCGAGCGCTTCGGCGGACGCGGTCTCGAAGGCGGAACGCAGATCGGCGAAGTCACGCACGACCTGCATGCCGCGCCCTCCCCCCACCTGCAGCCGCCTTGAGCAAGACCGGCAGGCCCATCTCCAGGGCGGCCGCCTCGGCACTGCTGTAATCGGCGATGTCGTCGAAACCCGGAACCACGGGAACGCCGGCCGCCTTGGCCCGCGCACGGGCCCGGATCTTGTCGCCCATCTCCAGGATCGTGTCGGCATCGGGGCCGATGAAGCGCACGCCATGTTCCGCGCAGCGCTGTGCCAGGCGGCTGTTTTCGGCAAGGAAGCCGTAGCCCGGATGCACCGCATCGCACTCCGTGCCCAGGGCGGCGGCGACGATGGTGTCGATCTTCAGGTAGCTCTTGTTCGACGGGCTCGGACCGATGCAGACCGCCCGTCCGGCCATTTGTGCGGCCAACGAATTCCGATCCGCTTCCGAGACCGCGACGACGGTCTCGATCCCTTCCGCCTCGCAGGCACGGATGATGCGCACGGCAATCTCGCCGCGGTTGGCAACAAGGACGCGACGCAGGCTCATAGCGACCTCCGCATCTGATCCGCCTCATCCAGCCTCAGGCGAAGCAGCGGCTGGCGATATTCCACGAAGGCACCGTCTTCGACATCGACGTGGCTCACGGTGCCGCAGGCTCCGGCCTTCACCTCAACACGTTCATCGAGCACCGTGATCGTGCCGATCACCGTTTCCGGCTTGAGGTGTGCCGATGCGATCAATGCCGCGGATGATCCCTCGGCAAAGCGAAACGTGCCGAGAAGGTCCGCAGACACGACGGCCGTGCAGCTCTCATCGATCTCGGTCGTAACCGGCTCAGCCACGCGCTCCACCTCGCCGTTCTGAATTGCGAGGCGCACCGTTCCGTAGCGAAGATCGAGACGGGTGAAGCGGGAGGCGCGGAAGCCCGCCACGATCTCGGCCAGATCCGCTTCTCCAAATTCCGGTTGCATGAGCGGCGGCCCCCTAGACGAGAATTTCGCCGTCGCGGGCGACCGTGTGCTTGCCGTCGACCACCATGGTCACGCGGTCGGCAATGCCTTCCAGACGCAACTTGCTGGTCACCAGACCGCGATCGGCGCCATGGCCGATGCCGAAATGCATGGCGCCGTAGCGTTTCTTTTCGCTGCGCATGTTGCCGGTGAAAGGCGGGCACTGCTTGTTCGTGCCGATCGAGATTTCACCGCCGGTGACCCACGAGTTGTCGTCGCCGTAACGCTTCAGGTAATCGCGGATCATGCGTGCCTCATGGCCGCCGGTGATATCGACCACGCGTCCGTTCTCGATATGCACGCTGACAGGTTCGGACCAGCGGCCGGCCGGGTATTGCCCCGTTTCGTCCCAGACAACGACGCCGTTCGCCGTTCCGGGCGCCGGCTCGACATGGAACTCGCCGAACGGCCAGGTGCCCGGGCTTAGCCCGAAGCGGCCAGTCTGCGGGTCGCGCTCGAAGGGCACCGCCCCCCAGCGCTTGGCCAGGGCACCTTCCGGATATCCGGTGATGTCCGCGGTCAGGTCCGTGCCGGCCTTGGTGGTGACGCGCACCTCCTTGCCGGCATCGAAGACCTCACCGATCCGGCGCTGGAGATCGCACATCTCAAGCACGTCCTCCTCGGTCGAGGACCCGCCGCCGTCGATCAGGATCTCCTGGTTCATTTCTTCCCAGAGCCAGATCGGCGTCTTGCCCTTCGCTCCGCCTTCGGAACGGATGGCGCGCAGGCCGGGCGTGCCGCTGTTGAGGGCTGTGGTCGTCAGCGCGATCACGACATCCGCTTCCTTGGCCGCGCCAACGGCAAGCGGAGACGGGTCGGCGCAGTGATAGGCGCGCTTGGGATAGAGGCACAGGCACGGCTCGGCATCGCGGGCGTGGAGGAAACCCATCATCGCCTGCCAGATCAGCGGATCCATCTGATCGTCGGTGAAGATCGCGAACTTGTCGCCCGCCTGAACATTGCGGAACGGATATTCCAGCGACTTCATCAACGATACGAGACGCGTTGCCGGCGTCCCGTAGCGAGAGATCATTTCCATTCGTGCCTTCCTCCCATCGTGGCCACTGACGGCTTCTCCAGATTGGGGGAGACGTTAAGCGGCGCTCGGGAGAGCGACAAACCAGAAATAAAAATGGGGTGATTAGAAAAATTCATCGCTGCAATCTGCGCGATGCGGTGCCGTTCGTTGCACAACCATGCGCGATGACAACCGAGACGACCAGGCGCCCCGATTTACATTCGCAATGCCTGCCGGGCATTCCTGCCCGGCAGGCATCCCATCAGCCGTTGTAGTCTTCGTCGGAAACCTTTTCCATCCAGGTCACCGGCGTGCCGTTGATGCTTTCCTGAATGGCGATGTGGCTCATGGCGGTGTCGGGGGATGCCCCGTGCCAGTGCTTTTCCTCGGCCGGGAACCAGACGATGTCGCCCTGTGAGATTTCCTCGATCGGACCGCCTTCCCGCTGAACGCGGCCGCGGCCGAAGGTAACGATCAGCGTCTGGCCGGCCGGGTGCGTGTGCCACGCGGTCCGTGCGCCCGGTTCGAAAGTCACATGGGAGCCCCCGGTGCGGCCGGGTTCCTCTGCGGCAAAGAGCGGGTCGATGCGAACGGTGCCGGTGAACCAGTCTTCGGGACCGGGCATAGATGGCGTGGTGCCGGATCGAATGATTTTCATGGCATTTCCTTTCCTAGGGTATTCAGTTGAGTTTCTCGAAACGGTAGGTGAGCGCCGGGCCGCCGGGTTGGCCGTAAGCCAGTTCCGCGGTGACCATGGCGAAGGGTTCGACGAAGCGCCCGGTCCGGAGCGATCCGGCCTCGAGCGGTTCGAAGCCGATGTCGCGGATCAGTGTACCTGCGACGTCCTTTGCTCCGGCATCGTTGCCGTAGACGAGCACCTGCGGGTGCGGTGTTTGATCCTTGCGGGCAGAGACGGGCGCGAAGGCCTCCGACGGCACCGTGTTGAAGCAGGAAACCCATCGCGCCTTCGGACGCAGCGCCGCGAGTTCCTCCGCACCGGAGGTGGTCGTGCCGACGACGAGGTCGGTGTTGGTCGGATCCAGCGGCACGCAGCAGTTCAAAACGATCTGACCGGCGAGGTCTCCGGCCTGGGCCAGGACATCCTCGATCCGGGACCAATGGACGGCGAGAAGGATCGCATCGGCTTCCTCGACGGCCTCGGCGACGGAACCATGGGACGCCCCGCAGTCGCGGGCCAGACGCTCCAGTTTTGAGGACCTGCGGGAATAGGCAAAGGTGACATCATGCCCGCATTGGGCCCAGAGCCGTCCAAGCTTGGAGCCCATCAGTCCGGATCCCAGAATGCCGATCTTCATGTCTTGCTCCTGTCTGGAGCCGGCGGGGCTTCCCCCCACCGGAGTTTTTTATTGGGCGCGTTTTTCAAAAACGTCCTTGGCCACCGGAAGGGCGGAGAAGACTTTCGGCCACCCCGCGTAGAACGCAAGATGCGACAACATCGCACCGGCTTGTTCCTGAGTCAGGCCGTTGTCCATCGCCTTGTTCAAATGAAAGGTCATCTGTTCCGGCTGACCGGCGGCAATCAGGGCCGCGACCGTCACCAGGCTCCGATCGCGCGGCGCAAGGGCCGGACGCAGCCACAGGTCGCGGAAGAGCAATTCACGAGTGTTGTCCACGACGCCCTTGCTGACGTTGCCATAGGTCCCGCTGACGAAGGTCTCACGGGCGGCTTCGGCCTTCTCGTCGAGCGGAAGCAGGTCGGGATCGATGGCCGGCAGGTCTGCTGCGGCGACACCCCGCTCCTCGAAAACCGGCGCGGCGGCAACGGCTGCGGCGGTCGCATTGCCCCAGCCGGTGTAGAAGGCGAGGTGCGTGATCGTTTCCGAAATCTCGGCCGGGGTAACGCCCGCATCCAGAGCCAGGGCGATATGGCTGGTGAGAGTGTCGATCTCGTGGCGCGTCATCAGGGCCGCGAAGGTGACGAGTGCCCGGTCCCGCATGGAGAGTTCGGCGCCGGCCCATTCGGAGCCGAAGAGATTGCCCTTGGCATAGGCTTCCAGCGCGGGAGCGACCTGCCCGACAGCACCGCCGGCAAGGTGCTTGTCGCATCCTGGGCGGCGGCGGCTGTTGTCATAAGGGCAAAGGCTGCGGCGGCGAAATGCGTTTTCATCGGGAGCTCCTGAAAAAGGTGTGCTTGTTACCCGCAAGATATGGAGCGCCGGACGCAAAGCTTAATGACCGGCATTCTCAAGCCAATCATGATCCTGTCTCATGAATGCTCAGCCGCGTTCGCGCAGCGCCTTCAGGACAACGTCGAAGGCGGAGGAGGGGCGCTGGCGGCTCGGATAATAAAGGTGAAATCCCGGAAAATACGGCGAATAGGCCTCGAGGCAGACCTTTAGAGCTCCGGAAGCGATATGGTCGGCGGCGAGACGCTCGGGAACCAGTGCCAGACCATTGCAGTCAATTGCCGCGCGCATCACCGGGTTGATCGTGTTGAAACAGGCCTGGCCGCGCACCTTGACCCGGATCTCGTTGCCGTCCCTTGTCCTCGAATTCCCAGGCGTAAAGAGCCCCATGGGTGGACAGGCGCAGGTTGACGCAGCGGTGTTCCGAAAGGTCGTGCGGTTCCTCCGGCACGCCGGCTTCCGCGAAATAGTCAGGAGCACCGACACAGATCATGCGTTCATCCGGCCCGATCCGCATCGAGATCATGCCGTCGCTGACCTGGTCGCCATAACGAACGCCCGCATCGCACTGGGAATCGGCCAGGTCCGTGTAGCCATAGTCCATGACGAACTCGACATTGACTGACGGGTTTTCCTTCAGGACCGGCGCGAGCTTTGGCCACAATAGGGATTCGATCGCATATTCCACGGCGACGATCCGAACGGTTCCGGTGGGCTCGTCGCGGATGTCGTTGAGCGCCTGAAGGCGTGCCTCGATCATTTCGAAACAAGGGTTCAGGGTCGCGAGAAGGTCCTCGCCTTCCAGCGTCGGCGCGACGGATCGGGTGGTTCTGGTCAGAAGCCGCAGGCCCAGGCGCTGCTCCAGGCCCTTGATCGTGTGGCTCAGGGCGGATTGCGACACGTTCAGCCGGGCGGCGGCGCGGGTGAAACTGCGTTCCTCGGCAACCGCGGCAAGGGCGATCAGGTCGTTGATATTTTCTCGGAGCATGAGGGAGGCCCTGATCTCTTCGTCCAGCAGCATGAAAGGTCACCTTCAGAATATATGATCTGGGCTCATGGAGTCGAATGATTGCCATTTTTCGATGCAGTCACCCATTCATGAACCCGGCTCATGAGAGGCAGTGCGCGACAGGGGCTAATCGTTTTCGCTCCTGTCTATACATTAGGGGAGGCCGAACGGAGGGGCTTGGCGATGCCGGAAATGAAGTTCATCCCGATTGCACCGGTCGTCGCGCTCTTTCTTTTCGGACTGGTTTCGACCGCAAACGCAACCGACCAACGCAGTGAGGCTGACATGATCAGGATCCAGGTCGTCGTGGGAGACGAGGTGCTTTCCGCGACGCTCGACGACACGCCGGCAGTCCGTGACTTAGCAGCCCTGCTGCCGCTCGACCTGACCCTGACCGACTACCACGGGATCGAGAAGGTCGCGGACCTGCCGCGCAAGCTCGACACCACGGACGCACCGGCGAGCTACACCCCGAAGACGGGGGACATCACGCTCTACGCGCCCTGGGGCAACCTGGCGATCTTCCTGAAGCCGTTCCAGACGTCCCGGGGCCTGGTTCGCCTCGGCGCCTTCGACGGCCCGATCGACGCACTGGCAAAGAGCGGCGGAATTCCGGTCCGTTTTCAGGCGGCCGACTGACACGAACACGAAATCCGGATCAGCAGGCACGTGCGGTCTTTCCGGACCGGGCGAACGGCCTGTTTTATTTAAACAAAGGAGAAAATCATGTCTGACAACATCAAGGGAAAAGTCATCGTCATTACCGGCGCATCGTCCGGCATCGGTGAAGCGACCGCGAAACTGCTGGCCAGCAGGGGGGCGAAAGTCGTCCTCGGCGCACGCCGCACCGACAAGCTGGAAAAGATCGCGGAAGACATCAAAAAGGCCGGCGGCGAAGCCGTCTATCAGGCGCTCGATGTCACCGTCACGGAAGAAAACGAAGCCATCGTCAAACTCGCCAAGGACACGTTCGGAAAGCTGGACGTGATCTTCCTGAATGCCGGTCTTATGCCGTCTTCGCCGGTCTCCGCGCTCAAGACGGATGAGTGGGACCAGATGGTGGATGTGAACGTCAAGGGCGTGCTGAATGGTGTCGCTGCCGTCATGCCAACCTTTACAGCGCAGAAATCCGGCCATGTCATCGCGACCTCCTCGGTCGCCGGCCTCAAGGCCTATCTGGGCGGTGGGGTCTATTGCGGAACCAAGTGGTTCGTCCGCTCCTTCATGGAAGTGCTCAGGATGGAATCCGCGATGGAAGGCACCAACATCCGCACCGCCACCATCTACCCGGCGGCGATCAACACCGAGCTTTTGACCACGATCACCGACAAGAACACGGCCGAAGCGTTCAATGCGCTCTACGACCAGTACGGCATCTCGCCGGACCGGATCGCATCAGTCGTCGAGTTCGCGGTCTCGCTGCCCGAAGACACCACGGTCAACGAATTCACCGTGGGCCCGGCCAACCAGCCCTGGTGAGGTGAAACCCGGATGTCCCGCGCTTCGGCAGGATGGATCGCACCGATTGCTGCCGAGGTCCGGCCCCGGGCCATCTTTCAGCGGTTTACGAACAAAAAATGGGATCTAGTGTGGCTGCCGTTGCCCTGTTCAAAGAATGTATGACCCAGGCAAAAAGCATCCGGACATAAGCCAATGGGAATCTCGAGACCCAAATCGCAGCGCAGTTTTATATTTCGCCCATTAATCTGGGGATGATCGAACTTTTCTTCCGCGCCAAGGAATTGCCGCACCAGTAAACTCATAGTATTTTTTATACTTCTTGTAATACCCCTGACATTTCCGACAAGTATAACTTATCAAACCAGTCAAGGATCCAATTTGATGCACTTCAAAAACCTCTCCCTCTGCGTCATCTCTGCGGCTCTGGTTTGTCTTGAAACCGAAGCCGGCTTCGCACAGGAAGCCGATCTGCCGGTGGCGCCGGAGCCTGTCGATTACGTGCGCCTCTGTGACGCCTATGGACTTCGCTTCTACTATGTTCCGGGAACCGAAACATGTCTGCGTGTTGGTGGCCGCCTGCGGGTCGACTACAGGCTCAACAACTTCGGCAGCTCGCCCAATGACTGGGACAGCAACGAGGATAACGCCACGTCCTTTCTGGCGCGCGCCTACATTTATCTGGATGCGCGCACCCAGACCGAATTCGGCCTGCTGAGGACCTACACAAGCGTCTATTTCAGCAATATCAACGGCGCCCAAACGCCGGAAGTCGAATATGCCTTCATCGAACTCGGCGGTTTCACCTTCGGCGAGGCGCAATCCTTCTACGATTTCTGGACGGGCTACAGCTTCGGTGTCCAGCTGACGGATTACTCAGACGTCAAGAACAGGCTTCTGGCCTACACCGCCGGTTTCGGGAACGGACTGTCGGCGACCCTGTCGATCGAGGAGTCGATGACGCGGCAGTCCCTGCTGATTGCGCCAGCCACACCGGCGACGTCCGCAAACGGCAATGCGGGCATGAGACTGCCGGACCTGGTTGGCAACCTGCGGATCGAGCAGGGCTGGGGGAGTGCGCAGATCATGGGTGCGCTTCATCATGTCAAATTTGCCGACACGACCGCAAAGGGCACGCTTGGCTGGGCGCTCGGCGGCGGCGTGGAAGTCAATGTTCCCGCTCTCGGCCAGGGAGACGCCATTGCCCTCCAGATCGGCTATGCGGATGGGGCAAACGGTTATCCGATGGACAGCTGGGATAGCCAGATTACCGATGCGATCAATACCGGTGGCGTGACCCGGACGACGCGATCCTGGAACATCGGCGGCGGCTGGAACCACAATTTCACCGACATGCTGGAAGCAAATCTGGAAGGCGGCTATCACGTTGCCGATGCGGCGACCAATGCGCGCGACTTTTCCCAGTGGGGCCTGACCGGCAACCTGGTCTGGCATCCCGTCGGCGGCCTCGATATCGGCACGGAACTTCAGTATCGCCGGGTCGATTACAAGGCCGCTTCCGGTCTGGCCGACAAGGACGAACTCTACGCCACCTTCCGGGTTCAGCGCACCTTCTAGGCGTCCGATCAGATGAAGCGGAAGCCGAAGACTTCCTTCACGCCAGACAGGGCCAGTGTCGGCAGGGCGGCAATGCCGCAACATCCGATCAGCGCCTTCAGGGACAGACTTTCCGTGCCCAGCACGAAATGTCCGAACGGCGTGTAGACGGCGATCGCCGACAGACCCAGTGACAACGCGATCGCCATCAGCAGCTTCGGATTGCCCAGGGGGGATTTGCGGAACAGGGTCGTCGTCGAACGGGCATCGAAGATATGCCAGATCTGGGCGAACATGATGGTGACGAAGGCCATCGTCTGTGCCGTCGTCAGATCGAGGTCGCGGCCGAGCGCATTCTGGAAGACGTAGTAGCTGACGCCGCCGACCGCGAGGCCGCGGATCAGGATGCGCTCTTTCAGGCCGCCTGCGAAAATGTCCTCGTTCCGGGCGCGCGGCGCGCGTTTCATGACATCGTCCTCGGCCTCTTCAAAGCCAAGCGCCAGAGCCGGAATACCGTCGGACACCAGATTGACCCACAGGATCATCAAAGGGGTCAGCGGCATCAGAGGATCCGCCCCCATCAGCACGAAGGCGAGCAGGATGGTCGAGACCTCCGCCACGTTCGCGGTCAGGGCCTGGCGGATGAATTTCAGAAGATTGTCGTAGATCCGGCGCCCCTCGCGCACCGCATGCACGATGGTGGAGAAATTGTCGTCCAGCAACACGAGCGCGGCGCTGTCCTTGGCAACCGACGTTCCGGTAATGCCCATGGCGACGCCGATATCGGCGGTGCGCAGCGCAGGCGCATCGTTGACGCCGTCGCCGGTCATGGCGGCGACTTCGCCGGTGTTCTGCAGCGCCTTGACGATGCGCAGCTTGTGCTCCGGCGTGACCCTTGCAAAGACGGCCGCATGCGGCACGATCTGCTCCAGTTCCCTGTCGTCGAGCTTGTCGAGTTCTGCGCCCGTATGAACGGTCTGGTCCTCGGATGTGCGAATGCCGATTTGCTCGGCGATGGCCTGCGCCGTCACCGCATGGTCGCCGGTGATCATCACCGTCCGGATTCCGGCACTGGTGGCATCGCTCACGGCGGCCTTCACCTGGGGACGCGGCGGATCCATGATGCCGTGAATGCCGATCAGGGTGATGTCCTGTTCGGGATTATTGGGGTCGAAGGTTCCGTCTTCCGCCGAGCGGTAGGCGATAGCCAGGGTGCGCAACGCGCGCTCGCCGAAATCCTCGATCACCGTCTCGATCTCGGCGCGGCGCTCGTCGGTAAGCGGCACCAGTTCGCCGTTGATCTGGATTTCCTTTGCTCGAGACAGAATGACGTCGGGCGCACCCTTGGCGACGAGGTACTTTCCCCCGCTCGGCAGCTTGATATGAACGCTCATCATCTTGCGGGTGGAATCGAACGGGAACATCTGCAGGGTTTCGACATTCTCGTCGTGAAGCCGCTGACGGGTCAGCCCGACCTTTGCCCCTGCGACGACGAGCGCGCCTTCGGTCGGGTTCCCCTGGACCGCCGGCCGTCCGTCGACCTCGATCAGTTCGGCATCGTTGCAATAGACCGAGATGTTCAGCATCCGCTTGAGATCGATTTCCTGCTCGATGTCGGCGGCGTTGCCCTGCCCGTCGAGAAACTGTCCGTTCGGATCGAAGCCCTCGCCGGTAACCTCCCAGACCTTGCCCCCGGCCCAGGTGCGCATGACCTGCATCTGGTTCTGGGTCAGGGTGCCGGTCTTGTCGGAACAGATGACCGAAGTGGTGCCAAGCGTTTCGACGGAGGACAGTTTCCGCGCGAGCGCGTTGTTTCGCACCATCTGCTGCGACCCGAGCGTGAGCACGATGGTAACGACAGTCGGCAGGCCTTCCGGGATTGCGGCGACGGACAACGAGATGCCGGAGTTGAGCATCTCCGTCAGGTCCATTCCATGGAAGACCCCGATCCCGATGACGACGGCGACAACGGCCAGGGCCGCACCGATCAGGATATGGGACAGCGTTTCGATGCGCTGCTGCAGCGGGGTTTTCGGCTCCTCGGCATTGGCCATCAGGTTGGCGATATGGCCGACCTCGGTCGCCATGCCGGTGGCAACGGCGATGCCTTCGCCGGTGCCGTTGGCCACCTTGGTGCTCATGAAGCCCATGTTCAGGCGGTCGGCCAGGACGGTGTCGTCAGAAGTGATCGCCAGGGTGTGTTTGTCGACCGGCTCGGATTCGCCGGTCAGGGCCGCTTCATCAATGGCAAGACGCGCGGCCTGGGACAAACGCACATCGGCCGCAATGATGTCGCCGGCCTTGAAGCGGAGCAGGTCTCCAGGGACGATATCGGCTGCAGGAATTTCGGACCACTTCCCATCCCGCTTCACAAAGGCCTTGGGCGCGGCCATGTCCTTGAGGGCGGCGAGCGACTTGGCCGCGTGGAATTCCTGCATGAAACTGATGACAGCGTTGAGGACAACGATGACGCCAATTGCGATCGCGTCGACCAGATGGCCGGTGTAGGCGGAGATGAGCGCGCCGGCCATCAGGATGATCAGCAGCGGGTTCTTGAACTGGCTAAGGAACAGGATGACCGGCGAAACGGCAGCGGCCTCGGAAAGCCGGTTCGGGCCGATCTCAGCCAGCTTTGCTTTCGCGGCTTCGCTGGAAAGGCCATTTGCCAGATCGCCCTGCAGGCTCTCGCCAACGGCCTCGGCCGTCTGGACCCAGGGACCGGCTTCGACCGTTTGCGCAACTGACTTTGCACCTTCAGTCATTCCATCACCTCAATGCATGCACTGACCGGAAGTCAGCAAAATGTCTTGGGTTTGCAGATTTATTGACGCGCCGGCGCCGCCGCGCAAAGCGGCAGGATTGTCTTTCGTTATTGGCCGAGGATATTATGGAATTCGCGATTTTCCAGCTGTAATTCCCCTGACTACCGATGAAAATCCGGGAATGAGTATTTCAGCCCTTACTGACATTCGTGTAAAAGTATTATTCTCTCAAGGTACTTGGGATTCCTGATTGTCGACGCGGGGTCATGTGATTCATTTCGTTGAAAAAATCGCAAACTTGATCGACTTCCTCGTCATCGGTCTTCTGGTGACCGGCCTGGTCGTTTCCATATCGCTGGCGGCACGTACGTTCTTTTCCTCCGAAGGCAATTGGGCGGAGAGGCTGTCAGGGCCGGTCCTGATCAAATTCCGAATTACCCTGGGGCGCTGGCTGCTGGCCGGATTGGAAGCGCTCATTGTCTCCGACATTCTGCATTCCATCATTCACCGGACTTTGAGCGAAGTCGGCATTGTCGCCGCGGTCGTCGCGATCCGGACGGCGCTGGCGTATTTCCTGGATCATGAAATTGCGCGCGTCGAACAACGGAGCGTGACGAGCCCGCAAAACGCGGTGCCGGATAAATCCGGCAACCCGAAATAAAGGAACAGAACTGCGGTCCTGATCCGGGCGTTATTCCTGCGCGTCAATCGCCCTGAAGGAAGAACACCATCTTCCAACCTGCGGGGCCCCGTTCGAACCGGGCGCGATAGTCGATCGCGCTGCGCAGTTGGGTCTTGTCGATGAAGCCGGTCTCGCCGGTTTGAAGGCGGACCTTCAGGAAACCGGTCCCCTCGCCGCCGTCGATCGCCTGCACGACGTCATAGGCAAGGGTCCGGATCACCGCGCCATGGCGGTTGGGCCGGTCGCGCATGGGAACTTCACGGTCGACGACGAAATAGATGGTGAACGGGTCGTCGGTCTCGCTCAGTTCCACCGTCCATGTGTACGGGGCATCGAATGCATCCGGACCGTCGGCCTTGCCACCCAGGCGAAGCACCTCTTCCATAGCGTCCCAGTAGCCCTCGCGCATGACGGCCGCCTGATCCTTGTATTCGTCGGCCAGATCGTCTTCCGACAGGGTCAGGAACTTCCGCAGGGCATCGTGACCGGCATCGCCGCCGAAACTGAGTTCGATGTCCGGCGCCGCACTGGCGACGACCGCTTCCACGTCACGCCGCGCGATGGCCGCCAGCAGGTCGTTTCTGTAGGCTTCGAACCCTTGCACCTGGGCCGCCTCGTCCACCGGCATTGCCTTGCGCTCGGCCGCATCGGCAAGAGACCCTGTCAGAGACAGGGATCCCAAAATCAGCAAAGCGGCTATTTGTTGTCTCGTCGGGATCACGGCATTCCTCGCGCAATTGCCATCAGGATAACACGAAATCGAGCCAGCACCGGCGTGGCCGTCCGAATCCCGAGATCTACGTCGGCAGCATCGAGCCGGTCTCGACATAGCGCTGATGCCAGGACAGCGCTTCGCTCAGGATGTTCGGCGCGTGTTGTCCGAAGGACGTCTGCCGGGCGCGGTCGTAATAGTCCTGGAGCATGGGACGGTAGGCCGGATGGGCGCAATTGGCGATGATCGCTTCCGCCCGCTGTTTCGGGCTGAGACCGCGAAGATCGGCCAGCCCCTGTTCGGTCACGACCACCTGCACATCCTGGCTGGCGTGATCGACGTAGGAGGCCTGGGGCACGATGGCGGAGATCTTGCCGCCCTTGGCGGTGGACGGCGTCATGAAGATCGAGACATAGGCATTGCGCGCGAAGTCCCCCGAACCGCCGATCCCGTTCTGGATCCGCGAGCCCATGACATGGGTGGAGTTCACATTGCCATAGATATCGGCCTCGATCAGGCCGTTCATGGCGAGGCAGCCGAGCCGGCGGACGAGTTCGGGATGGTTGGAGATCTCTTGCGGGCGCAGGATCAGCTTGTCCCGAAAGCGCGCTGCCTCCCGGTTGAAGCGTTCCGCCGCATCGGGGCTGAGCGAGAAGGCGGTCGCGGAGGCCATGCGAAGTTTGCCGGCTTCCAGCAGATCGAGCATCCCGTCCTGGATCACCTCGGTATAGGCGGTCATGTTGCTGAAGGGCGCATCCATCAGGCCGGCCAACACCGCATTGGTGACATTGCCGACGCCCGATTGCAGCGGCAGAAGGTCTGCCGGCAGCCGGCCGACCTTCACCTCGTGGACGAAGAATTCCAGCAGATGTCCGGCAATGGCGGTGGCCACGTCGTCGGGCTCGGCGAAGGGCAGGTTCCGGTCCGGCGCGTCGGTCTCGACGATGGCGACGATCTTGTCGGGATCGACCTGGAAGTGCGCCTGGCCGATCCGGTCGTCCGGGCGCTCCAGCGGGATCGGCTTGCGGTGCGGCGGCAGGGCGGTGCCGTAATAGATGTCGTGCATCCCGTTGAGCGCTTCGCTCTGCCAGCTGTTCACTTCCAGGATGATCTGCTTCGCCTGGTCCAGCCACGTCTTGTTGTTGCCGATCGAGGAGGACGGGATCAGCGTCCCGTCCGGGGTAATGCCGGAAATCTCGACGACCGCGGTGTCGAGCGGGCCGAGGAAGCCCTGCCAGGCCATCGGCGCGACCTGGCTCAGATGCATGTCGAAATAGTGCATTTCGCCGGCATTGATCTTTTCACGGGCAACCGGATCGGAATTGTAAGGCAGGCGGAATTCGATGCCGTCCGCCTTGGCCAGCGCCCCGTCGAGTTCCGGCCCGGTCGAGGCCCCCGTCCAGATCTTCACGCGAAACGGATTGCCCGCCGCATGTTCGTCCTCGATCCGCTGCGCCAGAGCCAACGGCACCGATTTCGGATAGCCGGAACCGGTAAATCCGCTCATCCCGATCGTCGTGGAAGGTTGGATGAGGGCGGCGGCATCCTCTGCACTCATGATCCGCGCGCGCAGGCTCTGATTCTGAATTCGGGTACTCGTCACGGTCCTTTTGCCTCTGCAATGTAGCGTTGACTGGCCGGTTGAAACGGCGCTGATGACGCCGACCTTATCACTGCGGAAATGTCCGGTGACATCTGCCAAGCTGACACAGGCAACCAGAGCGGAGCCGAACGGAGATCCGTCAGACTTCCACTTCCACCTTGCCGATCGGATGGGAACAGCAGGCCAGAACGTAGCCTGCCTCGATATCCTCATCGGTGATGCCGCCATTGTGCACCATATGCACCTGGCCCGAGACCTTCTTGATCTTGCAGGTACCACAGACGCCGAAGGTACAGCCGGAGGGAATGTTCAATCCGGCCGTTCGCGCGGTGGCGAGGATGGTGTCGGTCTCGGCGCAGGTCTGGGTCACCCCTGAGAGCGCGAACGCAACCTCCGCAGGCGCCGCCTCGTCGGGAACAACATCGCCTTCGACCGGGTTGGCGGCTTCTTCGGCCAACGAGGGGTGGAAGCTTTCCTGATGATAACGCTCCATGGGGAAGCCGAGGCCCGTCAAGGCTTCCCGTACTGCCTGCATGAAAGGTTCCGGCCCGCAACAGAAGACCTCACGCTCCAGATAGTCGGGCGCCATCAGGCCCAGCATTAACTGGTTGAACGTGCCCTGATAGCCGGTCCAGGGCTGGTAGCGGTCGGTCTCCTCGACCACGAATTTCAGGTCGATTTCCGGGAACCGGCTCGCCATGTGCTCCAGCCGCTGGCGAAAGATGATTTCCGACGGACGGCGCGCGCAGTTGACGAAGACCACGTCTGCGGGACGACCCAGGTCGAACATCCAGGTGGTCATCGATATCATCGGCGTGATGCCGGAGCCGGCGGAAATGAAGAGGTATTTTTCCGACGGGTGGTGATGGCTGGAAAAGGTTCCCGCCGGAGCCGAGGCGCGGATCCGCATCCCCGGCTGCAGATTGTCCAGCATCCAGCGGGTGCCGATGCTGCCCTTCTGTGCCTTTACCGTGACCGAGACGGACATCGGCCGCGACGGAGAGGAGGAAATCGTATAGGTCCGGTAGAGCGGTCCGCCCGGCACCGGCAATTCCAGCGTCAGGAACTGACCCGGCACATAGGAAAACAGGGCGCCGGTGGGCGACTGGAAGCAGAAGCTCGCGACATCGGGCGCCTCCGGAATGATCGAGACGCACTCAAGCATCTCGGTCCCGTCCCACACCTGAACCGGATGGGAGATGGTCGGCTGCGGCACCCTCATTCCGCTGCTACCTGCAGCGGCGACAGACGCGTGCCGAGAGTATCGCAATACCAGTCCACGAACTGGCTGACCCCGCTTTCCTGAAGAACGGAATAGGGACCGGGCTCATAGGCGGGCGAATTGATGCCGATCTGGTTGTCCTCGACCACGCGGCGATCCTCGTCATTGGTTTCGATCCAGACCTCGGTGAGGGTCTTGAGGTCGTAGTCCACGCCTTCGACCGCATCCTTGTTCACCAGCCAAGTGGTCTGCACCTCGGTGTGGGTGGCGTCGATGGGCGTCACTCGGAAGGTGATGGAATGATCCGGCAGAAAGTGGTTCCAGGTGGTGGGATAATGGAACTTCATGAGCGTCCCGGCATCGTCGAACGGGACGCGTCCCAGCCAGCGCCGGACCGCGATGTCACCGCTCATGGTGTAGCTTTTGGCGCCGACCTTCAGCGGCGCGCGCGACAGCCTGTAGCGGCCGTCCATCGACAGGTGGAACCGCGAGGGCAGGCCGGCGGCTTCACACCGGTCGAAATGCGCTGCCAGACCTGCAGGCATGTCCCCCTCCTCGATCCCCGTCACGGCAGGATCGTCGGGGAAGGTGCGGCAGAGCGCCGGGTGGTTACCGCCGCAATGATAGCATTCGCGGTTGTTCTCCCAGACCAGCTTCCAGTTGCCGTTCTCGATGATCGTGCTCTGATGGGCGATCTTCGCGTTACCCAGATCATGCGGAGCCAGATAGGGGGTGGCAAGGTCGGCGAACGTGTCGAAATCCGGAGCCTGATCGGCCAGGCAGATGTAAACCAGGCCTGCGAGGTCACGGCAGTGGATCGGCTTGAGCCCGTGGGCGGCCGGATCGAAATCGCCGCCCATGTCCCGCGCCCAAAGCAGGCGCCCGTCCAGTTCGTAGGTCCACTGGTGATAGGGACAGACCAGCTTCGGCACATGCCCCGAGGCGCCCTTGCAGATGATCGACCCCCGATGCCGACAGGTGTTGTGGAAGGCGCGAATCTGCCCGTCCTGACCGCGCACGATCATCAGGCCGTAGGCGCCGACGCGATGGGTGACGTAACTGCCGGGCTTTGGAACCGCGCAAGCCGGAATGGCATAGAGCCAGTCGCGATAATGGATCCGCTCAAGATCCAGCGCGAAAAGGTCCGGATCGACATAAAATGCCTGATCGAGGGAATAGCCCGGCCTTTGCCGGGTCAGAAGGTCACGTGCTCTGGCCTCTGCGTCCATGGCCCTGTCTCCGTTGCCGGGCGGGTGCTGCCGGCAGCTCTTGAAAACGGGGGAAGGAACAGGGGAGAGCACGCCCGAGCCCAGGAAACAGGCACGACGCATGATCGCCCCCACCGCCACCCGCGGTTTGACGTCATGACAGGCTGGTTTCCGGGCTTGGGACCCGCCCCTTGCGGGGCTTTCACGCGACACCTTCCCAGGGGCTCCTCCCTAGTGGTCTGTTGCCGCGCGTATGCCGTCCTTTACCGTTGCGGGGGCAGCGCCGGAGTTGCACCGGCTTCCCAATTCTCGGCCCCGAGGGGCCGCACCCGACATGTTGGCTCCATTTTAGCCGCAACGGACTGCGTCCAAGCGCCGATTGCGACATGGAGAAGCCTGAAACGGACGCGTGGGTGTGAATGCTGGGCTCGATCGGATTCATAGCCTTCCACCCTTGACAGCACCCCGCCTAAATCGGACACAAACACCTGCTTCCGGTGCCAGGGCCACGCGTCCCGGCGAATAGGGAACTGCGGCGCGGTGCCTCCCCCCAAACCGCGACTGCCCCCGCAACTGAGAGCGGTGAGCGAAACCGACGAACCACTGGCCTGGAACCGGGCCGGGAAGGACGGTTTTCGCGCTGAGCCGCAAGTCAGGAAACCTGCCGGAAGCACACCTGTTCCGGACGCGGCGCACGCTCCGGGAAAGGGATTGCCTCAACCGGCACCCCCCTTGAAGGTGATGTCCGAAACCGCCCGCGCGATTTGCGGGCATTCCGCTGACCTGTACAGGCCGGCGAGAGGAGAAAACCAAGATGACAGACGTCAAAAAAGAGACCGGATCCCTGAAGCCGCCGTTTCGCGCAGACCATGTGGGCAGCCTACTGCGGCCCGCAGCCATTGCCGAAGCCCGTGCGGCCGGCACCACCGGCGCGGCCCTGAAGGAGATCGAGGATCGTGAAATCCCCGCCGTGATCCGGATGCAGGAAGAGGTCGGGCTCAAGGTCGTGACAGATGGCGAGGCCCGCCGCGCCTACTGGCACTACGATTTCATGGACATGCTCGACGGGATGGAAATCTTTGAGCTCGAGAGCGATGCGCTCGGCTTCAAGGGCGCCACGGTGCAGAAGCTTCCGCGCATTACCGGGCCGCTGAACTTTCCGGCCGATCACCCGATGCTGGAGCATTTCAAGTTCGTCGCCGCCAACACCAAGGTTTGTCCGAAGATCTCCATCCCGGGTCCATCGGCCGTGCATTTCCGGGTCACGCCGGAAAACAACCTGCACACGCCCTATCACGATCACGACACGTTTTTCGCAAGCATCGCGGAGACCTACAAGAAGGCGGTGCAGGCTTTCTATGATGCAGGCTGCCGCTATCTGCAGCTGGATGACATCTACTTCGCCTATCTCGGCGACGAGAAACAGCGCGGGATCCGTGCGGCCATGGGGCAGGATCCCGACTGGCTGATCGACCGCTATGCCTGGATGCTGGAACAGGCGATCAAGGACCGGCCCGCCGACATGACCATCGGCATGCATATGTGCCGCGGCAACTTCAAATCCACCTTCATCGCGACCGGTGGCTATGACGCGGCCGCGGATGCGATCTTCAACAAGACCTCGGTCGATATCTATTTCATGGAATACGACAGCGAGCGTGCGGGCGGACTGGAGCCGTTGGGTCTGCTGCCCAAAGGCACAAAGCGCGTAATGCCCGGCTTCATCACCACCAAGACGCCCGAACTGGAAAGCATGGACGACATCAAGCGTCTTTTCGACCAGGCCTCGAAATATGTCGATATGGACCAGTTGGGCATCGCGCCGCAATGCGGCTTCGCCTCGACCCAGGAAGGCAACGCGGTGACCGAGGACGACCAGCGACGCAAGCTGGAACTGGTGGTCCGGGTCTCCGAGGAGTTATGGGACGACGCCTGAAAAAGAACCTTTTGATGAAACAGGACGAGGGCGCTCCGGCGTCCTCGGCCACATTGCGCGAAAGTTGAATGCCCTAAAGGCCGGACGGAAGCTTGGAGCGCATCATCTCTTTTCGGTCGATGGTGTCGCCGTCCACGATGAAGGTCCCGTCGCCCACCGCGTGGATCATTCTTTTTTCCTTGCGGGCGTTGTCGATATAGGCGGCGACGCCCTCGAGAACGATAATGCTGTGCCGGTCGACGAAGTCGACGACCCGGCATTCGATGTTGGCGAGACATTCCTTGATCAGCGGCGCTTTGACGTGTCTGCCGTTGACGCGGGTCAGGCCGAATTTCTCGAATTTGTCCGTATCAACTCCCGAACACACCCCGATGCCGACGGCTGTGTCGATCAGGTCGACCGTGGGAATGGAGAGCACACATTCCTTCGTGTCGCGCAAGGCCGCGTAGGAATGGTTCCAGGGCCCGGTGGTGATCGCGAACTCCGCGGAAAAGCCCATCACCATGGTCCAGGTAATGGTCATGATGTTGTCCTTCGTCCCGTCATGAGTCGTCACCAGAACGACTGGCCCGGGTTCGATCAGCGTGAAGGCTCTGCTGAGTTTGAGATCGTCCATCGGTTTCCCTTTCCGGTTCGAACAGTCGTACACGGGCGAAGGTCTGCCCGGTCGCGGACAGCCGTTGCCGGGAGGCTAATCGATGGCCAGCCTTCGCGAAAGCGGTAAAGGGCAACCTGCTCAATCAGAACGTATGGTGTCATCCCAGCGAAGGCTGGGATCCAGTAATTCTCTGAATTTGCTTGTCTTTTCCAATCGCACGCGACACGGGATACTGGATCCCGGTCTTGCCGCTGGCGCGGCAAACCGGGATGACAAGCCTGAGGTTGTCGCTGGTTTTCGGGTCCTATAGCCGTGGACCGGGGAGCCAGGTCTCGCGCCTCAAACTACGTTCCGCTCCCGGTAAGTCTGCAGGAAGGAGCGGACGCGGGCATCGTCGGGCTCGCGGGCGAAGATGTCGGCGGGCGGGGCGCAGGTGACGAGGCGGCCGGCGTCGAGGAAGGCCACCCGGTCGGCGACGTGAGCGGCGAAGCCCATCTCGTGGGTGACGACCACCATGGTCATGCCTTCCGCCGCCATTTCCTTCATGACGGCAAGCACCTCGCCGACCAGTTCCGGATCGAGCGCCGAGGTCGGCTCGTCGAAGAGCATGACCCTGGGTTCCATGGCAATGGCGCGGGCAATCGCCACGCGCTGCTGCTGGCCGCCGGAGAGGTTGGCCGGATAGCTCTGCGCCTTGTCGGAGAGATGCACCTTGGCGAGGGCTGCCTCGGCCTTCTCGCGGGCCGCGACCTTGCCCATGCCCTTCACCTGGACCAGCGCCTCGGCGACGTTTTCCAGGGCCGTCATGTGCGGCCAGAGATTGAACTGCTGGAACACCATGCCGATGTGCTGGCGCTGCTTGCGCAAGGTGCCCGATGACCGCGCCTTGCGCGGCGAGACACCCTCCTGCCAGCCGATCAGTTCGCCTTCGAGGCGGACCTCTCCGGTGTCATAGGCCTCCAGGAAATTCAGGCAGCGCAGCAGGGTGCTCTTGCCGGAACCGGAGGGCCCGATCAGGCACAGCACCTCGGAGCGGTTGACGTCCAAGGTGACGTCGCGCAGGGCGACGAAGTCGTCGAAGGACTTGCCCATGTTGCGCACCGTGATGATCGGTTCGCCGGCGCCATTGGAGTTCGGTGTCGTGTCGGCCATGGTCAGGTTCCGTTATTTCTCAGGCGCGTTTCAGGTGGCGCGTCACCCGCGCCTCGACCCGGCCGCCCAGCCAGTTGGTGCCGATCACCATCAGCCAGTAGAACAGCGACAGCACCAGGAAGGGTTCGACGTAGGTGAAGGTTTCCGCCGCCATGGTCTGGGTCTCGTAGAGCAGTTCCGGCACGGTAACGACGGAGAGGATCGCGGTTTCCTTGGTCAGGATGATGAAGAAGTTGGTCAGCGGCGGCGTGATCGGCACCAGCATCTGCGGCAGGACGATCCGGCGCAGGATGGTGGCTTCGGCCATACCGACGCAGCGCGCTGCCTCGACCTGTCCCTTCGGTACCGCATTGAAACCGGAGCGGAAGATTTCCGAGAAATAGGGACTGCCGTAGACGATGAAGCTCAGGATGCCCGCCTGGACCGGGGACAGCACCAACCCGATGTAAGGCCCGCCGTAATAGAGGATGAACAGCTGGATCATGAAGGGCGTGCCGCGGATCACCTCCACATAGGCGTAGATCACCCAGCGCACGGGCGCGATGCTCCAGCGATAGAGGCAGGCGATCACGAAGCCGAGCACGAGGCCGCCGAGCGAGCCGGCGGCCCAGCACAGGATGGTGACGCCGAAGCCGCGGATGAGGGCTGGTCCGTAGCGGACGAAGAGATCAAGTTCCATCGCCCGCCCTCACCCGGCCTGAAGCCGTTTTTCGGCCAGCCGGCCGAGGCCGGATATGACCAGGTTGATCAGGAAATAGATCGCAGCCGCCGCGATGTAGATCTCCAGCGGCCGGTAGGTCTGGCCGGTGATGTTCTGGGAGATGCGGGTCAGCTCGCCGATACCAACCACCGAGGCCAGCGAGGACACCTTGACCAGCAGAATGAGTTCGTTGACCAGCGACGGCAGGCCGATGCGGACCGCCTGGGGCACCAGGATGCGCTTCCACAGCGAAAAGGCCGGAATGCCCAGCGCGTGGGCGGCTTCGGTTTGGCCGGCGGGAATGGCCTGCAGTGCGCCGCGCAGGATCTCGGCCGTATAGGCGGCAGAACACAGACCGACGGCCAGGATAGCGGCAGCAATCGCCGGCAGGTCGAGGCCGACGTAGGGCAACATGTAATAGGCCATCAGCAGCTGGACGAGCAGCGGCACGCCGCGAAAGAACGAAATGTAGAGGGCCGCCAGGTTGGACAGCAGCGGATTTTTCGAGATCCGCGCCGCGCACAGGAACACGCCCCAGATGATGCTGATCGCCATGCCGGCGACCGAGATCAGCAGGGTCCAGCGGGCCGCAGCCAGAAGATAGGGCAGATTGTGCCAGATGACGTCGAATGAAAAATTCACGCCTTACGTCTCCGCTTTTTCGATGCGGGCACTATGACAGTGAAAAGCCCGGCAGGGGATCCCCCGCCGGGCTCGTCGTCAGATTACTTGACGTCGGGCATGGTGGTCGGCAGTTCCGGAGCGGTGCCGAGCCACTTTTCGTTGATGGCCTTGAGGCGGCCGTCTTCGTGCATCTTGAGGATGGCGTCGTTGATGGCTGCGATCAGCGTCTTGCTTTCCTCACCACCGGTGCCGACCCAGCCGAAGTACTTCGGATCGCCGAAGGGAGGCATGACCATTTCGAACAGGCCCGGACGCTGCACGGCGGCATAACCCATCAGCGGCATGGAGTTGGCAACCGCCTGGATACGGCCAGCGGCAAGATCGGCAAGTGCTTCGTCGATGTTGACGTATTCACGCACGTCGGCCGGCGGGTTGAGGGTTGCGGAGAAAGCCTTCAGCTGTTCCAGCTGGGCGGAGCCCTTCTGGGACCCGACCGCCTTGCCGGCAATGTCTTCCGGCTTGGAAATGCTGCCGTCGCCGGCCTTCTTGGCAAGGGCAACGGTCGCGTTGCCGATCGGCAGGGTGAAGTTGTAGCGCTTCAGGCGCTCAGCCGTGATGGTGACCGGCGCGTTGACGAAGTCGAACTTGCCGGCTTCCAGGCCCGGCAGGATCGACTGCCAGGGCAGATCGAGGAACTCGACCTCGACGCCCAGTTCCTTGGCGACTTCGGTGAAGAGGTCGTGGCAGATGCCCTCGTACTTGCCGTCGACCAGAATGTCGAAGGGTGCGTAATGCATCTCGGTGGCAGCGGTCATCTTGCCCTTTGCCTTGATGTCGGCGAGCTGGTCCGCGTGGGCGGCGCCGGCCAGTCCGAGGCTGACACCGACGACGGCTGCAAATCCAATCAGTTTCTTTTTCATGTGAGCTGTTCTCCTGTTGTCCGGTTAGGTCTTGTTGTTCTTGTTTATTCAGCGGGACCGAGGATCCCGGAAGGTTCAAGTGATGGTCTTTGGCACAGTCGATTGCGATCTGATAGCCGGCGTCCGCGTGCCGCATGACCCCGGTTGCGGGGTCGTTCCACAGCACGCGGGCAATCCGTTCATCAGCTTCTTTCGTGCCATCGCAGCAGATCACCATGCCGGAATGCTGGGAGAAGCCCATGCCGACACCGCCACCGTGATGGAGCGAAACCCATGTTGCGCCCGAGGCGCAGTTCAATAGCGCGTTCAGAAGCGGCCAGTCGGAAACAGCGTCCGATCCGTCCTGCATGGCTTCCGTCTCCCGGTTGGGAGAGGCGACGGAGCCGGAATCCAGATGATCGCGGCCGATCACGACCGGCGCCTTCAGCTCGCCGTTACGCACCATTTCGTTGAAGGCAAGGCCGAGGCGGTGACGCTGGCCGAGGCCTACCCAGCAGATGCGCGCCGGCAGGCCCTGGAACGCGATCCGTTCGCGCGCCATGTCGAGCCAGTTATGCAGGTGGTCGTCATCGGGGATGAGTTCCTTCACCTTGGCATCGGTCTTGTAGATGTCCTCCGGATCGCCCGACAGCGCGCACCAGCGGAACGGACCGATGCCCTTGCAGAACAGCGGACGGATATAGGCAGGCACGAAGCCGGGGAAGGCGAAGGCATTCTCGAAGCCCTCGTCCAGGGCGACCTGGCGGATGTTGTTGCCGTAATCGAGGGTCGGAATGCCCCGGTTCCAGAAGGCGACCATGGCTTCCACATGTTCGCGCATGGAGGCGCGCGCCGCCTTTTCGACCGCCTTCGGATCGCTCTCGCGCTTGGCGCGCCATTCGCCCAACGTCCAGCCCTTGGGCAGATAGCCGTTGATCGGATCGTGGGCCGAGGTCTGGTCGGTGACGATGTCGGGATGAATGCCGCGCGCGGCCAGTTCAGGGAAGATGTCGGCGGCATTGCCGAGCAGGCCGACGGACTTCGCCTCACCCGACTTGGTCCAGGCGTCGATCATGGCCAGCGCCTCGTCGAGGGAGGTGGCCTTCTCGTCGACATAACGGGTGCGCAGGCGGAAATCGATCCGGGCCTCGTCGCATTCCACGGCGAGGCAGCAGGCACCGGCCATGACGGCGGCCAGAGGCTGGGCGCCGCCCATGCCGCCGAGACCGGCGGTCAGGATCCACTTGCCCTTGAGGTTGCCGTCATAATGCTGGCGGCCGGCTTCAGCGAAGGTCTCGTAGGTGCCCTGGACGATGCCCTGGGTGCCGATGTAGATCCAGGAACCGGCGGTCATCTGGCCGTACATGGCCAGGCCCTTCTTATCCAACTCGTTGAAATGATCCCAGGTCGCCCAGTGGGGCACCAGGTTGGAATTGGCGATCAGGACCCGCGGCGCATCCTTGTGGGTCCTGAACACGCCGACCGGCTTGCCGGACTGGACCAGCAGGGTTTCGGTCTCTTCCAGGCTTTTCAGCGCGGAAACGATGCGGTCGAAGTCGTCCCATGTGCGGGCCGCGCGGCCGATGCCGCCGTAGACGACCAGCTCATGCGGGTTTTCCGCCACGTCCGGATGCAGGTTGTTCATAAGCATGCGCAGCGGAGCCTCCGTCAGCCAGGACTTGGCATTCAGCTCCGTTCCGGTCGGCGGGAACACGTCGCGGGTGTTGTGGCGGCGGTCAGCCATGGACATTCCTCCGGTCATCTTGTTGTTTCCTTTGCGCCGGTCTTCGGGAGGTTGCCGGCGACCCGGACGAGTTCGTCCAGCATTTCCTTCAGATGCACCCGAAGCCGCTCCGCCTTTTCCATGTCATAGGCAAAGGGGGCCGCTTCGGTCGTGAGATGGGTCGATTGGGCGAGTTCCATCTGGATGGCGTGGACACCGGTTTCCGGCCGGCCGTAATGGCGCGTCGTCCAGCCGCCCTTGAAGCGGCCGTTGAGCACGCTGGTGTAGCCGTCCGCTGCCTTGGCGCGGGCGACGATCGCGGCCTCGACGGCCGGCGAACAGGTGGTGCCGCCGTTGGTGCCGATATTGAAATCGGGCAGCGTGCCTTCGAACAGGAAAGGCACGAGCGAGCGGATCGAATGGCAGTCGTAAAGGATGGCGACGCCATGCAGATCCCTCACCCGCTCGATCTCGGCGGCAAGCGCGTCGTGATAGGCAGCATGCCAGGTCTTGCGGCGCTGCTCGATCTCGTCGGCCGAAGGTTCTTCGCCGTCTAAATAAATCGGACGGCCGTCGAAATCGGTCAGCGGGCAGAGCGACGTCGTGTTCTGACCCGGATAGAGGCTGACGCCTTCCGGGTCCCGGTTCGCATCGATGACATAGCGGTGGAAGGTGGCGCAGACCATGGTCGCGCCGGACAGCAGGTTGGAATAGAGCCGGTCCACATGCCAGTCGGTGTCGGCGATGGCCAGGCCGGTGTCGTTCAGCCGGGCGCGGATGTCGTCGGGAATGAACGTACCCGCATGCGGCACACCGAGAACGACCGGGCTGTCGCCGGCAAAGATCTCGACGGGCTTCATGGCTGCCATCCCAGGTTCAGGAGCTCGTTTGTCGATGCCGCGCCGACCACGGTGCCGGAAGAGACCAGACCGGCAGCCCATTTGATGTCGGGGGCCAGGTAGCGGTCGGTTTCGAGCGGCGCCACGTCCTGGCGCAGGCGGGCGATCACCGCCTGCAGGGCTACGCTCGTCTTCAGCGGCGTGCGGCACTCGATGCCGAGCGAGGCGCAGAGCAGTTCCACGCCGAGGATGTTGGCGAGATTGGCGTTCATCCGGCCGAGCCGGCGTGCCCCATGGGCGGCCATGGAGACATGGTCTTCCTGGTTGGCGCTGGTCGGGGTGGAATCGGTCGAGCAGGGATGGGCAAGATGCTTGTTCTCGCTCATCAGCGCCGCCGTGGTCACTTCCGCGATCATCAGGCCGGAATTCAGGCCCGGATCCATGGCGAGGAACGGCGGCAGGTCGAAGGAGAGCGTCGGATCAACCATCAGCGCGACACGCCTCTGGGCAATCGAGCCGATCTCGGCAAGGGCAAGGGCGATCTGGTCGGCTGCAAAGGCGACCGGTTCGGCATGGAAGTTGCCGCCGGAAACGATGCGGTCCGCCTCGGTAAGGACCAGCGGATTGTCGGTTGCCGCATTGGCCTCGATTTCCAGCGTCCGGCCAGCCATGCGCAGAAGATCGACGCAGGCGCCGACGACCTGTGGCTGACAGCGGATGCAATAGGGATCCTGGACCCGGCTGTCGCCATCCCGGTGGCTTTCGCGGATTTCCGAACCTTCCATCAGATCGCGCATGGCGGCGGCGACCTCGATCTGGCCGCGATGGCCGCGCAGGGCGTGGATTTCCGGCAGGAGCGGCGCGGTGGAGCCCATGATCGCGTCGGTGGAAAGCGACGAGGTCACCAGGCAGGCCTGCGCCAGGGCCCAGGCGTCGAACAGGCCGGCAAGCGCATAGGCGGTCGAGAACTGGGTGCCGTTGATAAGGCCGAGGCCTTCCTTGGGACCGAGCACCACCGGTTCGAGACCGGCCCTTTTCAGTGCCTCCGCGCCGGGCAGGCGTTCGCCGTCAAAATCCGCCTCGCCCTCGCCGATCATCACGGCGGTCATGTGGGCGAGCGGCGCCAGATCACCGGAAGCCCCGACAGAGCCCTGGGATGGCACGACCGGCCGGACGCCTTTCGCCAGCATGTCCTCGATCAGCTCTAAGATTTCCCAGCGCACGCCGGAGGCACCGCGGGAAAGAGAAAGCAGCTTCAGCACCATCATCAGCCGGACGACGGCGGGCTCGGTCTCATCTCCCACGCCGGAACAATGGGACAGGATCAGGTTGCGCTGGAGGGTGGCGGTGTCTTCCGGCGCGATCTTCACACTGGCGAGCTTGCCGAAGCCGGTGTTGACGCCATAGACGGCTTCGGTACCGAGGGCCGCCTGGCGGACACGCTCCGCCGCCGCGTCGATGGCGGGCTTCGCCGCGCGGTCGATGGTGACCGGAACAGCCGAGCGGTAGACCGTTTCCAGGTCCTGCAGCGTGACGACGCCAGGAGTGAGAACAATGCCGGTCATGCGGCACCTCCGAAAATGCGCCGATAGAGCGGATTGAAGCCGATCCGGTAGCTGAGTTCAGACGGATGTTCGACATCCCAGACGGCCAGATCGGCCCGCTTTCCGGTACTCAGAGTACCACAATCATCAAGGCCAAGCGCCTGCGCGGCATTGCGCGTCGCACCTGCCAGCGCCTCTTCCGGGGTCATGCGGAACAGGGTGCAGGCCATATTCATGGTAAGCAGCAGGGAGGTCATCGGCGAGGAGCCAGGATTGCAGTCGGTCGCAACCGCCATGGGTACGCCGTGTTTCCGGAAGAGATCGACCGGCGGCAGTTGGGTCTCACGCAGGGTGTAAAACGCGCCGGGCAGGATCACGGCGACGGATCCGCTGTCGGCCATGGCCTTCACGCTGGCCTCGTCGAGATATTCCAGATGGTCGGCGGAAAGCGCGCCGTATTTGGCTGCCAGCGCCGCACCACCCAGATTGGAGAGCTGTTCGGCGTGGAGCTTGACCGGCAGGCCCAGGTCCTTCGCCATATCGAACACCCGGGCGATCTGTTCCGGCGAAAACGCAATGCCCTCACAGAAGCCGTCGACCGCATCGACCAGGCCTTCCGCGTGAGCGGCTTTCAGCGCCGGAAGGCAGACCTCGGACAGATAGCGGTCCGGCTCGCCCTTGAATTCGGCCGGGATCGCATGAGCGCCGAGGAAGCTGGTCTTTACCCGCACCGGGCGTTGTTCGCCGACCTTGCGGGCGACGCGCAGCATGCGCAGTTCCGTCTCGATATCGAGGCCGTAGCCGGACTTGATCTCCAGCACGGTGATGCCTTCTGCGAGCAGCGCATCGACCCGTTTCAGGGCATCGGTCAGAAGCGCGTCTTCGCCGGCCTCGCGAGTGGCACGAACCGTGGAGACGATGCCACCGCCGGCGCGGGCGACTTCCTCATAACTCGCCCCTTGAAGCCGCATCTCGAACTCGCGGGCACGGTTGCCGCCGAAGACCACATGGGTGTGGCAGTCGATCAGGCCCGGCGTCACCAGACGTCCGTCGAGATCTTCCGCCGGAAGGTCTGCGAAGGAGGACGGCAGGCTTGCTGCCGGCCCGCACCAGGCGATTTTGCCCGCCTCGATCACCAGCGCACCCTGCTCGACCAGACCGTAGGCTTCGGCCTCCGGCTCCATGGTGGCAAGCTTGACGTTGGTGAGAAGAGTTGCCGACACGTTTCGTTCCAGGGCTTGATTAAATCGCGATATAAGCGATTATGCATGCACATATTAACCTGTCAACGCGGATGAATGCCATGCAGACGCTTTCCGGTTTTTCAGCCCCCGCCGGCTCGCAGACACTCTTCGCGAACACGGCCCTGACGCCTTCTGGCTGGAAGGAAAACGTGCGCGTGGTGATCGCTCCGGATGGCAGGATCGCGGAAGTTTCGGAAGGCGCTGCACCGGACGGCACCCATGTCGGCACGCTGCTTCCCGCGCCGGTGAACCTGCACAGCCACGCCTTTCAACGCGCCATGGCCGGCATGAGCGAAAGGCGCGGCTCCGAAAGCCGCGACACGTTCTGGACCTGGCGGCAGATCATGTTCCGCTTTCTCGACGTGCTGACCCCGGACGACATCGAGGCAATCGCAGCTTTTGTGCAGATGGAAATGCTGGAGGCGGGCTATTCAACTGTGGCTGAATTCCACTATGTCCACCACCAGCCCGGCGGCACGCCCTATGACAACATCGCCGAACTGTCGGAACGGATCGCAGCCGCAAGCAACGCGACCGGCATCGGCCTGACCCTTCTGCCGGTGCTCTACAGCCAGGGCGGCTGCGACGGCCGGCCGCTCGGCGACGGCCAGATCCGCTTCGGCAATGATTTCGATAGATTTGCGAAGCTGCATGAGGCCGCGGCAAAGGCGGTCGCAACGCTTCCCGGCGATGCGCGGATCGGCGTCGCGCCCCACTCGTTGCGCGCCGTGACACGGGACGACCTCGCCCGCTGCGTGGAGCTCGCCGGCACCGCACCGCTGCACATGCACTTGGCCGAACAGGTCAAGGAAGTCGAGGAGGTCGAGGCCGCCTATGGCAAGCGCCCGGTGGAATGGCTGCTGGACACGCATGACGTCACGAAGAACTGGTGCCTGATCCACTGCACCCAGATGACGGCCGCCGAAACCTCCGGCCTCGCCGCGAGGGGTGCGGTAGCTGGCCTCTGTCCGATCACCGAATCGAGCCTCGGCGACGGCATATTCGATGGGGTGAATTATCTCGCCGCCAACGGCAGGTTCGGCATCGGATCGGACTCCAACATTCGGATTTCACTTTCGGAAGAGCTGCGCACCTTCGAATATTCGCAACGCCTGCGCGACAAGTGCCGGGCCAGTGTCGCCACGCCGGACAAATCCACCGGGCGGGTGCTTTACGAGACCGTGCTTACCGGTGGTGCCCAGGCGGCGGGCCGGGCCTCGGGAGCCCTGGCGCCCGGCCAGTATGCCGACCTGCTCGCCCTTGACGATAGCGCGATCGATCTCGACGGCACCAGGGGTGACGAAACCCTGGACACCTGGATCTTTGCCGGCGACGACCGGATGGTGGCCGACGTCTGGTCCGCGGGGCGGCATGTGGTCACCGGGGGGCGACATCGCGACGGAGACGCGATAAGAGACCGCTACCGCTCAACCATGCGGGCCTTGAGGGAGAAACTTTGACACTTCGCGAAGCCAATTCCTGGATACTGATCCGGGAGGAACTGCTGCGCCGGATCCACGACCGGATCTGGAAGCCGGGCGATCTCATTCCGGGCGAAGCGGAGCTGGCGGAAGAATTCGGCTGCGCCCGCACCACGGTTAACCGGGCTCTCCGCGATCTGGCGGAGACGGGCCTGGTCACACGGCGGCGTAAGGCCGGCACCCGGATCGCCGTCAACCCGCCCCACAAGGCGACCCTGACCATTCCCATCGTGCGTGAGGAAGTCGAGGCGCGCGGCGCCACCTATCGTCATGCGGTGCTGGAACGGGATATCCGCAAACTGCCGCCCCATCTCGGCGGTGCATTCCATCTGCCGGACGGTGCCGACGTCCTGTTTCTGCGCAGCATGCATTATGCGGACGATCAGCCGTTCATCTACGAGGAACGCTACACCAATATCGCGGCCGTGCCGGAAATGGCGAAAGCCGAGTTCAAGGACATCAGCGCCAACGAGTGGCTGGTCCAGACCGCGCCCTACACCGGCGGCGACATGGTATTCTTCGCCGCCAACGCGGATGAGACCCTGAGCACCCATTTCGGCGCCCCGGTCGGCACGGCTCTGTTCGTTGTCGAACGCTCGACCTGGAACGGTGACGAGCCGATCACCCATGTGCGCATGACCTACGCACCGGGCTACCGCATGCGCACCAATCTTTAGCGCCGGCACTGCGCAAGCCTCCCTTACCCGGGCCCGGGGCAACCGATCCGGACATCTGAGAATGCGCTTGACCTTCCACCCGCTGGAACCTTGAATTTAGGATCAGCCTCTTCGAGAGAAGCGGCTGGAATATCCGATCCGCGGAAGCTACCAATTACGAATGCGCAGTTTGTTGACCGCACTCCTGATCCTTGTCGTCGCCGGCATCCATTCGCTGGCGGCACAGAGGACTGTATCCGCATCGCCGTTTGCAGCCGGCATGGAGGCGCATCAGGCTGGCAAGCCGGAGCAGACAATCAAGCCCGCGTCCAGACATGGTCATGAGGCCATGAGCTGCTGCAAGAAGTCGCCCGGGTCGAAGGGGCCGCTGGACGGATCGGCCTGCCCGATGGATTGCCTCGGTCTGGTCGTGACCGTTCCAATGCCTCTCCTTGGAGTATCGGAAACTACCGAAGCGCATTCGATCCACAGGCATCGCCCGATCGTTCTTTACGGGAACGATCCACCTCCAATCGCAGCCTGACATCCTTGCAGATCCTGCCGGCGGAACGACGCCGGTTATCGATTTGTCTCCGTTTTCACAGCGCCGTGCTGAAGCCGGGAAGCATTCACATGCATCCCGTCCCGCGCCGTTGCACAGGCAAATCGAACTCTTCGATACACTCAAGCGAGACAAACAACATGATAAGAACCCATCTCTTCGCAGCCGCGATCCTTGCCGGCTCCCTGTTCTCCCTGCCGGTTCACGCCGGAGACGAAAACACCATCACGGTCTTCAAGTCGCCCTGGTGCGGATGCTGCAAGATCTGGACGGATGCCGTCGAGAAGGCCGGCTACAAGGTGATCGTGAAGGACATGGAAGACCTGACCGCGATCAAGAAACAGGCGGGCATCCCGGACACCATGGAAGCCTGTCACACCGCCGTGATGGGCAACGGCACGAAATATATTCTGGAAGGCCACGTGCCGCTGGAAGCGATCGACAAGATGATGAGCGAACGGCCCGACATTCGTGGACTGGCGGTGCCTGGCATGCCCAGCGGGTCGCTGGGCATGGGCTATGACAAGGACGCGAAATACACGGTCTACGCCCTTGGCCAGACGGCCTCGGAAAGCCCGAAACCCTACTTCCAGGCCGGCCAGTAACGGCGGGTGGGCGAGCCCTTCGGGGCTCGCCTTGGCCCGGCGTCAAATTTTCGAGTTGAAGGTCACGAGCGGTCGCGTGCCGGTGATGTGCGCCCAGGCCGGGCGTTCGATCAGGAAGGTGCCCATGCCTGTTTTCCTGATCAGCCAGTACATCGCGGCCGGGGCTGCAAGCGACGACACCAGGACAAGGGTGCTGAGCGCTCCTGTCTCGGTGATCAGGCCGCTCCACAGGGCGACACCCCGAACGATCGACATGGGGATCGTGAAGGCCAGATAGATAACAAGGGAATGTTCGCCCAGCCACCTGAGCCAATCCATGGCCCGGACCTTCGCCAGTAATGCGCCGGAAACGCACAGGGCCAGGGCGCCGGCAAGCGCAAGGGCAAGATGGAGCGGCGGGAAGGCCGCATAGCCCATCTGCATGCCCATGGGCAGGACCTCGTATCCCGGCGCGAACACAAGAAGGCCGTTCACGAGAGCCCAGGCTGCGAGGGCAAAAAGGGCCTGCCTCGGATGCGCCTCCGCCCAGCCGACAACGCGGAACACCAAGGGCGCGAACAGGTAGCCGGCGTAGAAGAACACGAAATAGGCGGCGAACTGCTGGACGATGTAGCTGGCGGATTCGATCTGCGCCATCTGCAGGACCGCCGCGACGGGCACGACGACCCAGTGCGGAATGCGGACCTGGCGGCACAATTTCACGACCGCGCTGAACACGCCGAGCATGTAGATGAACCACAGGACGCCGTAAGGCTGAACAACCGCCTTGGCCATGTCACGGGTCATGGCCGCAGGTTCGCCCGAGAAGACCCCGACCTTCAGGGCGATCATGATCGCGGCCCAGAGCCCGTAGAAATAGAAGTAGTGAACGACTCTCCGGTCGGCATAAAGGCGCCACGGTCGGTCGAGGACCCTGGACAGGAACAGCCCGGAAATCAGGAAGAACTCCGGCATCCGGAACGGCGTCGCAAAGCCGATGACGTAATGCAGATAGCCAACTTCGCCGGTGTATTCGCCCGTATTATAGGCGGCATACATCATCACCACGAGGATGATGGACAGTCCCTTTGCAATGTCGACCCAGGCTTTCCGGTTCGTATTGGTCATTGGCTTCCGACGCGTGACGGCCGGTTTCCCGGCATGTTGGAAAATTTAACTAAAAATGCCCCAAACCGTAGTTGCGTTCGAGCGAAAGTTGATTTCTTGGTAAAGATCGGGAGCTGCAGGAAGCATCAAGCCGGAATACCGTCAGGCGCAACGGTGCGAATGCCGGAACGGGACTTTTAGAAAGCCCGCCCGGATCCGAAAACCCTGCGTCCGTCAACGAACGCCACTACAGGCCCAGCCTGAGCCGCCCGCCGTTCTTCGCTCTCGAGCAGCAGGCCATCATGCGGGTGTTCTCCGCGCGCTCCGTCCGGCTGAGCACCATGTCCCTGTGTTCCACATCGCCGTCCAACACCTGAACCTCGCAACTGCCGCACAGACCCTCGCAGCAATCACTGGCGACGTCGATGCCGGTCGCGCGGATGGCATCGAGAAGCGTCTGGTCGGCGGCCACCTGCACGGTCAGGCCGGAGTCGCTCAGTTCCACCTCGAAGGCCTGTTCCTTATCCGGGTCGAGGCCGGTGTTGCGGGAAGAGAAATGCTCGAAGCGCAGAGTGCCTTCCGGCAGGCCGGACGTCAGATCCTCCAGCGCGGTAATCATGCGCTCCGGACCGCAGGCGTAGATCCGGCCGCCTTCGGGCAGGGCACCGACAAGAGCCGGCAAGTCCATCCGCTGCCCATCTTCCTTCGCATGGACGATCAAGGCTGCGCCATGATCGCGCGCGGCGCGGTCGAGCAAGGCCATGGAGTTCCGCGATCGGCCTGCGTAGTGCAGCTCGTAAGGCTTGCCGAGCGCCTTCAGACGGTCGGCCATGGCGAGAATCGGGGTAATGCCAATGCCGCCGGCGATGAGCAGGTAATGCTGCGCGTCCTCGTCCAGGCGGAACAGGTTGTGCGGTCCGCGCATCCGGATTTCCATGCCGGGCGTCACCGTGTCGTGGATATAGCGCGATCCGCCCCGCCCTTCGGCCTCGCGCAGGATTGCGACCGTATAGGCGTTGTCGCCCGGCACGCCGCAGAGCGAATACTTGCGGTCGAAGCCGCCTAGGCAAAGCTCGATATGGGCGCCAGGGCTCCAGTTCGGCAAAGCGCGGCCATGAGCATCCTCGACGGTCAGCTGAACGATCTTGTCGGCGACGATTTCGACGTCGGTGACCCGGATCCTGCGGGCAATGTCCTTGCGCGCCGGCGCGCCGACCGGGAACTCCAATGTGTGGTCCAGCAGGCCGGGATCGCGGCGTTCCGGATTATCCGCAGGGTCCCATTCGACCCAGAGATGATCGGGACCGCGGAAGGAAGTGTTGGGCAGATAGCTGAACTCCTGTTCGGCGAGACGCAGATGGGGCAGCCGGCGGCTCACTTCCTCCAGGAAGATGCGCATTTCCATGCGGCCGATGTTCTTGCCCATGCACTGGTGGGCGCCATAGCCGAAAGTCAGGTGGTCGACCGCGTTGTCGCGGTAGATGTCGAAGGTATCGCCGTCCTCGAAATGGCGTTCGTCCTGATTGGCCGACGCCTGCACGATCAGGAGCTTCGCGCCTTCCGGCAGGTCGACATCGCCCACCCGCGCCGGTCCCGTGGTCTGGCGGCGCCAGGCGACGATGGAGCCGGCATAGCGCAGGCATTCCTCGACCGCATTGGGGATCAGGGACGGATCGGCGCAGATATCGTCCCAGGCGTCGCGGTGGCTGAGCAGGGTCTTGAACATGTTGGTGGAGGCCAGCGAGGTCGTCTCGTGGGCGGCGACGATGATCGCCATCATCATGGAATGGACGTAGCTGTCCGGCACCACGTCGGGCATCTCGGCGTTCTTGCGGATGGTCTCGTGCATCCAGCCCTGGCCGTCCGGTTCCGCCTTCATCTTTTCGATGACCGAGCCGGCATATTGCCAGAACTTGCCGACCGAATGGGCCACCTCGATCTGCTTTTCCGGCGTTGGCTTGCCCCAGGTGTTGACCGAATGGGCGAGGGAGAAGTTGCGCAGGACGGCGATCTCGTCCTCGGGCACGCCGAGGAAATGCAGCGCCACGTTCAACGGCACCTCGTAAAGCATGGCGTCGACCAGATCGACCCGGCCGCTATCGATGAAGGCGTCCACCTTCTCGCGGGTCAGGCGGCGGATCATTTCCTGGTTCGCCTCGAGGTTTTCCGGCAGGAAGTGACCGATCAGGGCGCGGCGGCGCTCCATATGCGCCGGCTCGTCCTCGTTCACCATGGTGCGGTTCATGGCGTAGCCGTAGCCCTTCAGCACCTCCATGGCTTCGGGGATCGCCGGCGAGATCTTTTCCAGCACGTTCTTGGGCGAGAACAGGATGTTGTCGCGGAAGACGGCCTTGATATCGTCGTAACGGCTGACGATCCAGTAGCCGAGCTTCGGGCTGTAGAACACCGGCAATTGATCCCGCGACCAGCGCAGCGCCTCGGCCGGATCGACCTGGTAGGGCCCCTCGAAAGCATCGAAATTGGCGGCAAGCTCCGACACCGGACAGCCGGAACCTTCTTGCTCGCTCATCGGACAGCCGCCCCGATTGCTCCCGATACCCCCGGCCATTTCCGCCATTTTCTCCTCCCTCAAAAAAATTTGTCTCGATTATCGCACATATTTGTTTTATTATCGCACATACTGAACCGAACGGCAATCTGCGGATCGCGCGGGTAGCAATCAGATGGCACGAAAACGTCCCTTGCTCCCGTCTCCCCCCTTGAGGGGGAGATGTCGGCGTGGGTATGAACCGGTATGATGGGTAACAGTTCTATCCGGGAGGATGGGTAACAGGTCAGACTTACGCCGAACGAGGGAGGTTCGGGGTATGGGATTTCGGGAGACCTGTGCGATGGAAGAGCGTGTCCGGTTCTGCGTTTCGGTTGAAAGCGGAGAGGTGTCGATGTCGGAGCTTTGCCGTCAGTTCGGGATCAGCCGGAAGACCGGTTATGAGGTACTGAGGCGTTGGCGTTCGGGTGGCGCGGCGGCTTTGGCACCGCGCAGTCACGCCCCGCATCATTGTCCGCATGCGCTTGCGGAGACATCCCGGGAGGCGGTGCTTGCGTTGCGCCGGCGATATCCAAGCTGGGGTCCGAAGAAACTGTGTGCCTTTCTTCAGGCGCATGCCGATCCGGTGATTGTGGTTCCGGCTGCTTCGACGATCGGCGAGTTGCTGCGCCGGGAAGGCTTGAGCGTTGCACGCAAACGCCGCCGCCGCGCGCCGCCTTGTTCGGTGTCTCCCTTTGCCCAGGCCCAGCCCAACGACGTGTGGAGCATGGACTTCAAGGGCTGGTTCCGGACCGGTGACGGTCGCCGCTGCGATCCCTTCACGCTGCAGGACCAGGCGAGCCGCTATCTCTTGCGGGTGGTTGCCGTCCCCCGTCCCGACACGACCCATGTCTGGTCCGTTCTGGAGGCAGCCTTCCGCGAGTTCGGCCTGCCACGGGCCATCCGTTCCGACAATGGGGCGCCCTTCGCCTCGGCCGGAGCTGCCGGCCTGTCGGGTCTGTCAGTCCAGCTCATCAAGGCTGGCGTTCATCCTGAACGCATTGCCCCGGCCTCGCCGCAGCAGAACGGCCGGCTGGAGCGCCTGCACAGAACCTTGAAGGATGAAACCGCCAATCCGCCCGCGGCCAACCTGAAGGCTCAGGCCGACCGATTTGTCCGCTTTCGGCAGACCTACAATGAAGAGCGTCCGCATGAGGCACTCGGCATGGCAACCCCGGCAGCCGCCTATACAGACTCATCAAGACCCTGGAGCGGCAGGCTGAGATCGCCCGACTATGATCAAGGAACATGCGTGCGCAGGGTGCGCCAGAACGGCGAAATCAAGTGGCGCGGCGGCACCGTTTATGTCTCCATGGCCCTCGTCGGAGAGCCGGTCAGCATTGAAGAAGCCGACACCGGGCAGCTTGAACTCCGTTACGGACCGGTATTCATCGGCTACATCACAGAAGACCTAAAACTGCGGTGGCCCACACGAGGCAGAAAAACAAAAACTGTTACCCATCCTCCCGGATAGAACTGTTACCTATCATCCGGGTTGCACACCGGCGAACAGCCGGCAGAGGGGGGTGACGACCTTCACCGCAAATGCCGTGCGTTGATAGATAGACTGCATACCCCCCTCTGTCCCCTGACGGGGACATCTCCCCCTCAAGGGGGGAGAGGGGGCGCATGCCGATAGGATCGAAAGCAAAGAGCTGAGAGCCGGTATGGAAACAACCCGACTGCAAACCCTGGACCGGGGCCTGATCGCCCTGCGTGCGGTGGCGGAAAGCCGTGAGGGAATAAAGATTTCCGAACTGGCGAAGACGCTTGGCGTGCACCGGGCCATCGCCTACCGGATTGCCGGCACGCTGGAGGCGCACCAGATGGTCTACCGGCTGCCGGACGGGCGGCTGATCCTGGGCAGCGGCATTTTCGCCCTTGGCGCCACCGCCGACACCCCGCTTAAAAACCTGGCGCGCCCGGTCATCGAGAAGCTCGCCGATGCTGCCGGAGCGACCGCGTTCCTGTGTCTTGCGCAAGGGGACGAGGGCGTTGCCATTCTCGTTGCCGAACCGCGCGACACGTTTCTCAACATCCACTACCGGCTCGGCACGCGCCATCCGCTCAACCGGGGGGCTGCCGGCATCGCGATCCTCGCCGGCCGGCCTCCGGCCGATGACGAGCCGGAAGCGGTCACTCGTGCGCGCGCAGACGGCTATAGCGTCACAAGAGGCGAATTGCAGACCGGTGCGGTCGGTGTCGCCAGCCCGCTCAAGCTCACCGGCCCCGGACTGCCGGGTCTCGAATGTTCCATCGGTGTCGTCGCCCTGGAGGGGCTGGAAACGGACACGACCGCGCGGCTGGTGCGGGAGAGTGCGGATACGCTGCAACGGCAAATGGGGTCCGGCGCTTCGTAGATCAGATCTCCGTGATCGGCATGGACCATCCCTACCGGTGGCCTAGTTACGCTGGTGGGAGGACGATAAACATGCCTATCAGGCTTGCCTTTGTCGCAGTGGCGCTGACCTTGTCGGAACCAGCCGCCGCACAGTCGCTCATGTCCGGGATCGACCTGACCTCGCCGGCGATGACCGAGGCGGACATGACCCGTACCGATGTAGAGGCGCGCCTCGCCGAACATCCGGGCGCGGCGGTGTTCGATCATGCCCGGCTCAACGGACTCGACCTGTCCGGGCTCGACTTTCAAGGTGCAAGCCTTCGCGGGGCACGGCTGAACGGCACGAACCTCAGCGGCGCGCGTCTGGACGGAGTTGTGCTCGACCAGGCCTGGGCGCTCAAAGCGCGTCTCGATGGGGCGAGCCTCAAGGGTGCGCACCTGTTCCAGACCCAGCTTCAGGACGCCTCGCTCCGGGACGCGGATCTCACGCAAGCCCGCGCACCTGCCAATTTCTCCCGGGCCGACCTGACTGGCGCCCGGTTCACCGGAGCCGATCTCGGGGCCGACCTGAAGAACCAGTCCATGGGCCTGATGCGCGCGGACCTGACCAGCGCAAAGGCCGAGGGCGCCGACTTTTCGGACGTGAATCTGTTGCGCGCGGTCATTGAGTTCGCCGACCTGAAAGGCGCGCATCTGGACGGTGCGAACCTCACAACCGCATCGCTCGCCGGTGCGAACCTGACCGGAGCCTCGGTCGCAGGGGCCGATTTCACCGATACCGATGTGGCATCGGCCCGCCTCGTGGACCTGAAAGGGCTCGACGAGACGCAGCTTGAGGCTGCCCGGAACGTGGCCCGCGCGATCACCAGGTAACAGCGACGGCCAAAGCCTGCGATCGGGCGCAGCCGTACACCGGACCCTGGCAGAGCCAAGGCTGAGGCAATTTCCTAAACCCTCCCTGAGGGCATAGCCTCGCCTGAATGGAATCGGCTAGTCTTTTCCGGTCAGTCACTTATCCTATGGAACCAGCTCGGGTCGAAATGGTGCGTCTACTCGTCTTCACGGATCTGGATGGAACCCTCCTCGACCATGCCACGTATTCTTATGATCCCGCCAAGCCGGCCCTTCGGGCATTGCGCGATCTTGCCGTTCCGCTAGTGCTTGCGAGCAGCAAGACCGGGGCCGAGATCGCCCGTCTGCATGACGAGTTGAAGCTCGGCAACAGTCCAGCAATCGTTGAAAACGGGGCCGGTATCTACACGCCGGGCGGGCCCGCTTCCGGCGACCGCTCCGACTATCTGAAGATCCGGCAAGCCCTCACCGACTTGCCGCGCGATCTGTCCCTGCCCTTCAGGGGCTTCGGTGACATGAGCGACGAGGATGTTGCCGAGGCAACCGGCCTTCCACTGGACCAGGCCCGGCTTGCGCGGATGCGCTGTCATTCCGAGCCCGGCCTGTGGTCCGGAACCGATGCGGACCAGACCCAGTTTCTGGAGACGTTGCAAGCGCAAGGGATCGTCGCCCGACGTGGCGGCCGGTTCCTGACGCTTTCCCTGGGCCGGACTAAAGCCGATGCCATGAAAGAAATCACCGTCTGCCTGCAGGCGGACGTGACGATCGCGCTTGGAGATGCACCGAACGATGCGGAAATGCTGGCCGCGGCAGATCACGGTGTCGTGGTGCGCAATGATCACGCGCCGCCGATGCCGGACATTGCGGGTGAGGCCACAGGCCGCATCCTGCGGACGACACTTCCCGGCCCGTCGGGCTGGAATGCGGCTATTCTGGACTTGATTGAGAACCTCGGGCTAACGCGGGAAGAGAAAAACCATGGCTGACTTCCATCAAAACGGCAACATTGCCCAGTTCCACAATCTGCGCTGCCGGCCGATCGAGGAGCTGGTCTACGAGCTGGAAGCTTTCGCGCAGACCCGGAAGATCACCCTTATCCTGCCGTCGCTTTATTCCGAACTCGAAGAGACGGCGCTCGCCAACATCGTCGAGGAACTGTCGAAGGTCACCTACCTGCACCGCATCGTCATCGGGCTCGACCGGGCGACCGAAACCCAGTTCCGAATGGCCCAGGACTTCTTCTCCAAATTGCCGCAGAACCACGTGGTACTGTGGAATGACTCGCCGCGCATGAAGGCCTTCGAGGACAAGCTGGTCGGGCTCGGGCTCCAGCCGATCGAGCCCGGCAAGGGCAAGAACGTGTGGACCTGCATGGGCTACCTGATCGCCTGCGCGGATTCCTCCGTCATGGCGATCCATGACTGCGATATCCTGACCTACGATCGCGAGATGCTCGCCCGCCTGGTCTATCCGGTCGCCAACCCGCATTTTTCCTATCAGCTGTCGAAAGGCTTCTATCCACGCGTCGGCGGCGGCAAGCTGAACGGACGGGTGACGCGCCTGCTCGTCAGCCCGCTGCTCATCTCGCTCAAGAAGGTGATCGGCGACCGGGACTACCTCGACTACCTGCGCAGCTTCCGTTACCCGCTGTCGGGAGAATTCGCGCTGCGCATGTCGATCCTGCCGGACCTGCGCATCCCGTCCGACTGGGGGCTCGAAATCGGTATCCTGTCGGAGGCGTGGCGCAATCTCGGACCCCACTCGGTCTGCCAGGTGGAGATCGCCGATGCCTATGACCACAAGCATCAGTCGGTGAGTGCCGAAGAGGCCAGCAGCGGCCTGAACCGGATGTCGACGGATATCTGCAAGGCGATCTTCCGCAAGCTGGCGGCCGACGGCACCGTCTTCACCAGCAACACCTTCCGCACCCTGAAGGCGACCTATTACCGGCGCGCGCTCGACATGCTGGAAGTCTACGACCACGACGCCAAGATGAACGGGCTGACCATCGACCGGCATGCGGAAGAACAGACCATCGAGCTGTTCGCCGACAACATCATCCGCGCCGGTCAGGTGTTCCTCGACAGCCCGCAGGAAACACCGTTCATCGCCAACTGGAACCGCATCCATGCGGCCGATCCGATGCTGCTGTCGGACCTCAAGGCCGCGGTGGCGGCGGACGCCGAAGAGTTCGCTCCGGTCCCGTTCAGTGCAGGTTCGTGATCCAGCGGCACTGATAGGGCGCCAGGGTCACCGTTTCCTGCCCGGCCGGGATGTGTTCGCCCGTCAGCAGATCCAGCCAGTGCTCGTCCTCGATCAGGTTCAACGTGGCGACGGGAACCTCCACCGTATCCGCACTGACGTTGTGCAGGGCGAAGATCGACTGGCTGCGATCCAGTGACTGACGCCAGATGCCGAAGACGCGATCGTCCAGCATCAGGGTGAACTGGGTCGCATTGGGGTGGAAAGCCGGCTGTTCGGCGCGCATCCGCAGACGCTCCGACAAGGCCGACAGGACCCGGACCTGATCGGAATCCGGATCGGCGAGCCTTGCGCGCAGGGTCGGATAATCCCAGCGATGCCGGTTGATGGCCCGGTTCATGCCGCGCCGCTCCACACCTTCGAGATCGTTCGGCGTGGCCAGCATCGAATGGATATAGAGCGCCGGGATCCCCTCCAGGGACATGACGATCGTCTGCGAACAGACGAAGCGCTCGATCTGGTAATCGTCCTCGCCTTCGAAGGTCCGGCCCATGGCGGAGAAGAACGCGGTGTTGAGTTCGTAGACGGACTGACCGCCGTCCGGCAGGGCACGCATGGAGGCAAGGCCCCCCGCCTCCTTGACCGTTTCGATCACGCGGGCGATCTCGTCGTCGGGCAGCAGGCCCTCGACCGGGCGCATGCCGACGCCGTCGTGGCTGGCGGCAAAATTCAGATAGGCGCAGCCCAGCGGCGCCGGTGGCATGGCGCGCTGCCAGCTGCGGATATGTTTCGCCGAGCCCGACAGCATCGCATGCAGGATCAGCGGCGGAAGCGGGAAGTTATAAATCGCATGCGCTTCGTTGCGCTGGCCGAAATAGCTGAGATTTTCCGCCTTGGGCACGTTGGTCTCGGTCAGGAGAACAACCGTTTCCGTCGCATAGTCCGCCAGCAACCGGAGCAACTGTACGATCGCATGGGTCTTCGGCATATGGATCGAAGGCGTACCCGGCTCCTTCCAGATGAAGGCGACCGCATCCAGCCGGATAATCCGCACGCCCTCATCGATATGCAGACGGATGATCCGCAGGATTTCAAGCAGCACTTCCGGATTGCGGAAATCGAGATCGACCTGATCGTGGCTGAAGGTGCACCAGACATGGCGCGGTCCGCGGGAGGTATCCACCTCGCGCAGGAGCGGCGTGGTGCGTGGCCGGACCACCATGGACAGGTCCTCGTCGGGCGAGGCTTCGAAGAAGAACTTGTCGTAGGGCTCCTGACCCTGCCGGTAGGCATTGAACCAGGTCCCCTGGCTCGACACATGGTTCAAGACCAGATCCGACATCAGGTGAAACGACTTGCCGATCCGCTCGATGTCCGCCCACTCGCCCAGAGACGGGTTGACCTTCCGATAGTCGGTCACGGCAAAACCGTCATCGGAGGTAAAGGGGAAGAACGGCAGGATGTGAACGCCGCTGACGACGCCCTTCATATGCTCCAGCAGAAAATCGTAGAGAAGGTCCAGCGGCTTGTGCACACCGTCGATCAGCGTGTCACCATAGGTGATGACCATCGCGTCCTTTTCCGACCAGAGCGAATTGGCCGGCTGACGCGGCCGCTTCCTGCAATGGGCGCCCTCGGGCCAGAAAGCCTCGAAAACCTTGTCCGTGAGATCCTGGGCATCGGCATCGAAATAGATGCGGGAAAGCAGCGCGGTCAGGCGCGAACTCAAGGACGCTGGTTTATTCGGCATGAACTCAAACGGCTCCGCAATGGGCAATAACAATGTTCAAGGTCTAACCGAGCAAAAGAATCGATCAAGCCTTGCAAGTGAACAAAAATGCGGCAGCGCCCGGGAAAAGCAATTATACGCCATCTCGCAAATCAATGGCAGGCGATCTCAGTCAGAGGGCGCGTAAGCCCGGTTCAGCAGAAAATATTTGGCCGCATCGCATAACGCCTCCAGGGAGGTGCTGTTGCCGTTCTCCTCGGCGTATCTTTTCACGGATTTCAGAGAGAACAGTTCGACCTCCCAATTGTAGTCCCTGCCGTCAAAAGTCAGGAACTCGTCATCGTTTTCAAGGTAGGGATCGATATCCAAAACGATAACGTCGTCGGCGCATGTATCTTCCGGGGTCAAGCGGTAGGCGATCAAGTTATATCCATTCAGATCGTCGATCTCGCTCATTACCGTCCGAAGGTCTGTCACCTTGTAGGAATGCACGCCCGGTTCATCGATGTTCATTGGTCACGCCCCTCTCAGCCAGATGCGGGAGCTTACGCTAGAGATGCTGCGCAGCATTTCAAGCTGAACATCCGCAGCAAACGAACACCCTTACAAATCGATCTCGATCACTCCGCCCTCGTCCTTCGCCCGGCTCTGGCAGAGGATGATCGACGTCTCGCGCTGTTTCTTTGACAGTACGAAATCGCGGTGCTCGACCTCGCCGGAGACGAGGCCGCATTTGCAGACGCCGCAGATGCCGTCGGAGCATTTGATGTCGATGTGGAAGCCGTTGGCGTTGAGGACATCGGCGGCAGTGTGATCCTCCGGGACCAGCAGCTCGCGGCCGTCCTTCAGCTTCAGGATGAAGTCGTGGTTCACGTAGTCCGGCTGTTCCGGAACGGAGAAATATTCCAGGTGCCGCGCCTCTTCCGGGAAGCCCTGGCGGGTGGCCGCGTCGATGACGCCGGTCATGTAGCGGTCAGGCCCACAGGTGTAGACATGCCAGCCGTCGCGATAGCCGTTCAGGACCGCATCCAGATCGGCGCGGGTGCCCTCGTCGGAGAAATGGGTGCTGACCTTGTCGGCCCAGGGAACCTTCGGCAGATCTTCCAGGAAGCCGGCGCTGTCCTTCCGGCTTGCCGAATAATGCAGTTCGAAGTCCTTGCCGAGCGCATGGAGGCGGTGGGCGAAGGCGATCATCGGGGTGATGCCGATGCCGCCGCCCATGAGGAAGCTCTTGGTCGCCGTCTCGTCCAGTTCGAAATGGTTGATCGGCCTTGAGATGAAGATCTTGCGGCCTTCGGAAAAGATCCGGTGCATCAGTTTGGAACCGCCGCGGCCATTGTCCTCGCGCAGCACCGCGATCTGGTAGGTTGACCGGTCGGCCGGATCGCCGGACATGGAATACTGGCGCAGGAATTCCGGGGCGACGACGATGTCGAGATGGGCGCCCGCGGTCCATTCGGGCAGGTCGCTGCCGTCGAGGGTACGGAACTCGTACTTGGTGACGTCCGGCGTCATCTTCTCGACCTTTGAGACCTCGACCCGGATCACCGGACTGTCGCCGTCGTTGACGTAGCGATGGATTACGGACGCATCGCCGGAGGCCAGACGCTCCTGATATTCCTCCGCCGTCACCATCGCCTGATAGGCCTCGATGCCCTCCTCCCGGTCCATGGGGAACGGATAGGGCCAGGGGTGCGGGGCGAGCGGCGCCGGGTAGACGGCCATGGTCTGGTCCTCGTATTTCAGGTCCAGATCCTTCTGCAGGTCGCGGCGGTTGAGCGGATGTTTGGTCGGCCGGTAGGCGCCGTCTTCCTCCAGCTCGATGTCCCACCACCATTTCTTCACGTCGTTCAACCCGCCGTTGCCGACCGCGTCATCCAGCTTCGCCAGCAGGGGGGCTGCGGCGGGAATGTTCGACGCGGCCCAGCGGAACGGGGCTTCGGCGAACAGGCCCTCCAGGTTCCACGGACAGGTCTTCATGCAGCGGCCGCACATGGCGCCGCCCGGGGTGGTGATGCGGTAGGTGGCGCATTTCTGGCTGTCGGATTTCCAGATCTCGTAGCCGTTGAACATCAGCTTCGGCCCGGCGGTGATTGCGCCTGACGGGCATTCGCGGGCGCATTTGTTGCAGTTCTCGCAGAAGTTCTGCAGGCCGAAGTCGATCGGCCGGTCATGGGCCATGGGCATATCGGTGGTGACCACGCCGGACTTGAGCCGCGGCCCGAGATATGGGTTCAGGATCACCTCGCCGATGCGGCTGACCTCGCCGAGACCGGAGAGCAGCAGAAGTGGCGGCTGCAGCACCTCGCCGTCCATCACCGTGTGCGCCTTGGCCTTGTAGCCGAGATTGCGGATGTGCTTGGCGATGACGCCGCCGAGCAGGGAGAAGCGCAGATAGGCGCGCATGGACTGGGCGACGGAAATCCAGTCGTCGCCGGAGGCGCCCTCCATGGTCTCGTAACCCTGGTCGATGATCATCGACACCGCCTGATCATGAGGCGGGTCGAGCGGTTCGCCGGCCGCATCGTGGGAATACCAGCTCCAGTCCGGACAGCGGGACAGGCCGACCGCGTCGACGCCGAGGAAATAGGTCGCCGCCTTGATGTTGGCGGCGTTGCGTTCCGCGTCCGCGGGCTTCGCGCCGTCCGGGTTCGCCGGTCCGTCCTGCAGCAGAACGAAGGCGCCGAGCGCGCGCCGCTGGGCGAAACTGGGCGCCGCCTTGCGGGCATAGTGTCCGCCCTTGGCGCCGTCCTGGCAGGGTTTGCCCATGTCGCCGAACTGGGCGCGGGCAAACATGTCGGCGCGCTTGGGGACCCGGGCCACATTGGCCTCGTCGATATAGGTGGTCGGCGTGTCGACCCGCTTCAGCTTTTCGAACGGATGAGCGCCGGCCACATAATCCCGGGTCGCATACGGGTCGCGGTTGAAGGCGTTCTTGGCAAAGCCCTTGCCGAGCCACCATGCGGGGCCAAGCGTTTTGAACCAGGGCTGCTTTCCCATCGGAACCAGCGGCGCGTCATGGGCGATCTCCATTTCCGTGGTGATCGCCGCAAGCGAAAACCGGGTGCCGAGCCAGGGCGCCACCAACGCGCCGTCTTCCGCGCTCACCAGACCGGCGGCGACCGCCAGCTTGCCGAGATCCACATCGGAAGAGCTTGCGGTATGGGCACGAGCGTCGAAGCCGAGCAGGCGGATGTAGTTGGCGATCACCACCGCGGTCTCCGTCGCCCTCAGGGCGCCGCGATGGGCCTGGGCATCCAGGATCCAGTCGGCGCCGGCTTCGTCCGGATTCGGATCGCGGAAATGCTCGTAGAGAAAGACGATCGCGTGCCTGTGGCCGTCGATATCGCGCGGCGGGGCTTCCATGCTTTCTTTCAGGTCCGCCATGATCATGTCGATGCCGGAGGCAAGCGTCTTGGTCTGGCGGGTCTTCAGGTCATGGGCGAGCCGGTCGATATCCGGGTTGCGGAACGGTTCGGCAAGCAGCGCCTCTTGGGGCAGAGGACCGGTGCCGATCATGGAGGCGTCGCTGAAATAGCCGAAGGCCTTCAGGTGATTGGTGCGTTCCTGCGGGTCCGTGGGGATCTCCGATTGGGTCCTGTTGACCAACCCATCGCGGATCGCGTCCATCATCGCCTGGTATTCGCCCATGGCGTTGACGATGCTTTCCGGTGTCTCTGGCCGGTGGAAGCTGAGCGGCCGCATCGCCGGCACGGCGGAGAGATCCGGCAGCGCGGTCTGGCGCCTCAGGCGTTCAAGCGGATAGGGACCGAGATGAACCGGACGGTTCCTGTCGGAAAAAAACCTGATCCCCATGCGCACTTTCCTCCGCTTTCGGCCATTCCGGCCTTCTTCACTCTACGCACTAGTGTGGTGGATTTGAAAAACGCCTCCGTTCAACAGCGGATTCCGAAGCGTCTTTCAAATCCGAAAACCACACTAGAAACATAAATTTGGTCGTCACCCCTTTGAATCTGAAGTTCGTTCAGAGTGAGCTGAGAAGTAGGACGAACTTCAGATTCGGGTGACTACCTTGGGATCGACCCCAGATCCATTCATATCTATAAATAAATACTATGAGCAAAATCGATTATTCCGAGCTGGACGGCAAGACGCTCCGGGCCTTTCTCACCATCCTGGAAGAGTCGTCGGTTTCCAAGGCCGCCGACCAGCTGGGCGTGACCCAGTCCGCCGTCAGCCATACGCTGGCGAAGCTGCGCCATGTGCTCGGCGATCCCTTGTTCGTGCGCTCCGGCCAGGGCCTGACGCCGACCGAACGGGCGCTCGCGCTGAAGGAGCCGGTACAGGCGGTGCTGGACGGCATGAAGGGACTGACGGAAGGCCGGCCGTTCGATCCGCAAGCCGAGGAGATGCGCTTTGCCATCGCCGCCAACGACCTGCAGCGCGAACTGATCTTTCCGCCGCTGCTGCGTCAAGCGCGTGAACAGGGCATCCGGCTTCGGCTCGACTTTCTCGTCTCCGGCGTGCCCGATCCGGTCATCCTGCGCGACGCGCGGTGCCAGATCATGCTGACGCCGCTGCCGCCGGACGGGCGGGACATCTTTCAGAAGCGGCTCGTCACGACCCGGATGATGGTCTTCTACGACCCGGACCGGCGCGAGCCACCGCGCTCCTGGGAAGAGTACTGCGCCTGCGAGCACGTGGACGTGCGCTTCGAGGACGGGCGGAGTGCGAAGGAGGTGCTGCGCGGTGTCGACCAGAACCGGATCCGGCCGCCCACGGTGACCGTTCCCTATTTCAATGCCATTCCCGCCTTCATCAAGGGCAGCGACCTGATTTCGACGGATACCGAGCTCCAGCATCTCGGCCCCTTGCGCGACCTTGCCTGCGCGCCCCTGCCCTTCGACTGCGAACCGGTGTCGATCTACATGGTCTGGCACCAACGCTCGAATACGGACCCGGCCCACAGATGGCTGAGGCGGATGATTGAGCGGATCTCGGCGACGCTGCCGGAGACGGGAAGTTAGGCGGCTAATTTTTAAACAAACCCACCCTCTCAACGGTCATCCCGGAAAAGCAGCCAGGCTTTATCCGGGACCGGCGAGCCACCTTGCTGGCGGTTTAGCAGCAGATTTAAAACGAGAAGCCCGGGCTCCCCGGTCCCGGCTCTCCGCTTCGCTGCGGCCGGGATGACGACCTCAATGCGGGTCGCGGCCTTGCCACACCCTCTGTTGTCATTCCCGCGAAGGCGGGAATCCAGTAAACCGAGAGGCCAGTTTTTTGAACGGAGAGGACACGGAGTACCGGGTCCCCGGTCGCGCTTCGCTTGCCGGGGATGACAACTGAAGATGGGGTGACGCTGTACCACTTCCGATGCGTTGCTGTTGTCCGCCCATACGCCAGCCCCGACAATAAAAGCGGGCCGTGTCGTCAGGCTCCAGTGTCCTAGCCGTCTTTCTTCTTGTCCGAAAACCGCTTCCGCAGGGCTTCGCAGGGGTCCTCGCGGTCGATCTTCGGTGTGAACCAGATGTAGTGGGCGGTCTTGTTCTCGCGGGCGTCCGCCAATATCTCCGCTTCGGTCCGCTCCGGATCGATCTCAACAAGGTTGACCGTGACCGCGGCTCCATCCGACGGTTCCAGGTAGAACGGCACGGCACGGTCCTTGCGCACGTGGCCGCCCCCGGCGATCAGGATGGCCAGGCCATCGGCCGGTGTCTTGCGCAGCGCGTCGGCGAGATAGGCATCCCGGTAGCGCTGGACGGCCATCATGTTCGGCACCATGGCGTCCGGCAGCAGGTCGCAGTGGGAGGTAATGATCTCGTCCTTCAGATCCGTAGCCAGACCTTCCGGCAGACCGGCGGACAGGCGCAGGTCTTTCTGCTGGGCTTCGCTCAGGGAGGACAGGCCGTCCTTGCCGATGGCGCGGGTCTGGGTCTTACCCGGCAGACCGGCCCGGATATCGGCGCCGCGTTTCAGGGCGGCTTCGATGATCGGCCGGTAGATCGCATAGTCCGGCCAGCCGGATTTTTCCCAGGAAACGGTCTTGCCGAATGTCTCCGCCGAGCGGTCGGGCGACGTCCTGAATTTTTCAAGGGCCGGAGCCTGATCCTCGGTGAGCATTTCCATGACGACCGTGGCAGGCCGCTCCGGTGCGGCGGCACCGGTCAGAAAAGCCTGCAGCCGGTGGTGGGCGGGATTGTCATGGGTCTCGCCCAGAAGCACGAACCGGGCATCCTTCAGGCTGTCGACCAGTGCAGAGGGCTCGATGAAGGCCCGGTTTTCGACGGACCAGATCCGCCCGATGATCCCGTTCGTTACGGCGCCGTCGGTTGTCCAGCTTTGCCAATCGTTGTCCTCAGCCGCACGGGACAGGTCCGGCCGCCCGATGACGGCGGACAGCAGGACAAGGCCCGCTGCCAGCGCCTTGACAATCGACCGTCGCGACATTGAAGCCGTCATGATCTGTCTCCTCAGATCGGGAGCGACGACTTACCGGTAGACCTGCGCCTCGGTCGGGAAGCTCCGGTCCTTGACCTCGTCGGCATAAGCTTTCACCGCAGCCTCGATCTGACCACCGAGATTACCGAAGACCTTCACGAATTTCGGCGGCGTCGGGTTCAAGCCGAGCATATCTTCCAGCACCAGGATCTGGCCGTCGCATTCAGCCGATGCGCCGATACCGATGGTCGGAATGGCAACCTCCTTGGTGATCTGGGCGGCAAGCGGTTCGACCATGCCTTCCAGAACGAGCGCGAAGGCGCCGGCCTCGGCGACAGCCTTGGCATCTTCAACATGCATCGGCCAGGTATCCTCGTCACGGCCTTGCGTCTTGAAGCCGCCCATGACGTTGGTCGATTGCGGGGTCAGGCCGGTATGCGCCATCACCGGGACACCGCGTTCGGTCAGGAACCGGATGGTCTCGGCCATGCGCCGGCCGCCTTCGAGCTTGACCGCACCGCACTGGGTTTCCTTCATGATGCGCGCGGCATTGCGGAAGGCGACCGACGAGCTTTCCTCATAGGTGCCGAAAGGCATATCGACGACGACCAATGCCTTCTGCGTCCCGCGCACAACCGCCTTGCCGTGCATGATCATCAGCTCGAGCGACACGCCGACGGTCGATTCCATGCCGTGCATGACCATGCCAAGGCTGTCACCCACCAGAATGAAGTCCGCGTATTTGTCGACGATGGCCGCCGTGTGGGCGTGGTAGGACGTCAGCGAGACGATCGGCTCGCCCCCCTTGCGGCGGGTGATCTGCGGAGCGGTCGTCCGGCGAATGGGCTTTTGCGTGCTCATTGGGCATCCTTTCTTCAGATGCGATCATAGGACCGCGAAAATCAGGCGTTTTGGGATTTAGGAGAAATCACCCGCTGGTCGATCAGCAGGACGGTGCCGAAGCGGACCGCGAGAAGCACGACCGCCGGTTTTTCCAGGGGACCTTCGAGGTCCGCCAGAGTGACGGCGTCGCGAATATTGATGCTCTTGATCTCCCCTTCCGACGCCGTGTCCAGCGTGCCACGGATCAGGGCTTCGAGATCCGAAACGTTTGCTCCGGTGGCGGCTGCTTCTTCCGCAGCGCAAAGCGCCTTGTTCAGCACCGGCGCCTGCTGGCGCTGGTCCGGCGTCAGGCGCACGTTGCGCGAGGACATGGCAAGCCCGTCTTCTTCGCGCACGGTCGGATGGCCAACGATCTCCAGCGGCATATCGAGATCGCGCACCATCTGGCGGATGATCGTGAGCTGTTGGTAGTCCTTTTCGCCGAAGACGGCGATGTCGGGCTGGATGATGTTGAACAGCTTGTTGACCACCGTGGAGACACCGCGGAAGTGGCCGGGACGGAGTGCGCCCTGCAGGATGCCGGACAGGCTCGGCACCTCGACGATGGTGTCGCCGCCGGCACCGTACATTTCCTCCACGCTCGGCATGAAGACCGCGTCGACGCCTTCCTTTTCCAGGAGCGCCAGGTCCCGTTCCTCGTCGCGGGGATAGGTGGCAAGATCCTCGTTGGGACCGAACTGGGTCGGGTTGACGAAGATCGACACGATCACCCGATCGGAGGCAGCCGCGGCTGCGCGGACCAGCGACAGATGGCCTTCGTGCAGATAGCCCATGGTGGGCACAAGCGCGACGCGCAGGCCCTCCCGTTTCAACGCCCTTACCCTTGCACGGACAGCGTCCTTGGTCGGACACGTCAGCATCGTCTGGCTCTCCCAAAACTCAGGTGTGATCACCTGTCCGGCTTTGCGCCGTGTTATTTCGCAGGTGCAACATAAGACATGAAATTCGCCAGCGCCAGATGCAAAAGCGGCTAAGCAGTACCGGGACGATCAGAACTTGCCGTCATAGGCGCGGGCCGGGATCCGGCAGGCAAGAATGGTGAAGGTTTCCCGCTGGAGGGCGTCTCCCGCTTCCCGTTCCAGATCCGCTGCATTCTCGATCCAGACCCCATGGCCGCCATAGGCTCGGGCGACGGCGGGAAAGTCGGTTTCGCCGAAATCGACGCCGACATTGGGTCGCTGGCTGGAGCGCTGTTTCAGCTCGATCAGGGAGAGGGAACAATCGACCAGCACGCAGACGATCACCGGGATCTTCAGGTCGCGCAGGGTGGAGAGTTCGCCGAGGCACATTTCCAGCCCGGCGTCGCCGACAAAGACAAGGACCGGCGCCTTGCCGTCGACCACCTTGTGCCCCATGGCGAGCGGCAGGGCACAGCCCATGGTGCACAGCGCCGACGACTGCAGCATGCCGCGTGGGGAAAAGCACTGCCAGATCTGGCTGACCAGAATGCGATGCGCGCCGCTGTCGGCGGTCGCGACCGTGTCGTCGGGCATGATCTCCCGCAGGGTGTGGAAGGCCGTTGCCGGTCCCCAGCCTTCCGGCTCAGAGGCGAACGCCTTTGCCAGGGCCTGTTTCGTTGCTGCCGGTTCGCCACCGGCCCAGGACGCTGCATCCGCCGGTCGGCTGTCGGACAGTTTTTCCAGCGCCGAAGCCACGTGGCTTCGCAGCGTGAAACGGGCGGCATGCATGCCGTGGGTGCGCAGTACCGGTGCGATCTCGATGACCGGCGCATCCGGGGCCCAGGGATTGCGCCAGTTGATGCGCATCTCGATCGGGTCGTATCCGAGAAGCAGGATGCAGTCGCTCTGGTTGATCAACGGCAGCAGATGGCCGTCGGCCTTGGGCGAAAGACCGGCGCCGCCCAGCGCCAGGTCGTGGCGCTCATCCAGCAGCCCCTTGCCCTTGTAGCTGGTCACCAGCGGCACGCCGAACCGCTTGCAGAAGGCGGCGATTTCAGCCCCTGCGCCTTCATTGACCGCGTCGACGCCGGCAATGGCAATCGGCCGTTCCGCCCTGGCGAAGAGAGCGCAGGCGCCTTCCAGATCCGGACCTACCGGGGCAAGACCGGAGGCCGGGCGCGCGCGGAACGCGCCGTGCCAGACCTCATCCGTTTCGCCTTCCGCCACCTTGATCGGCACATCAATGTGGACCGGTCCGGGCTGGCCGTCGAGGGCAAGGGCGATCGCCTTTTCCATCATGACATCAAGCGCGCCGAGGCGGGCGGAGAAGCTTGCCTTCACAATCGGTCTTAAAAGCTGCTGATGGTCGAAGACCTGATGGGTGTAGCTTTCCGCCTCGCCCGTATCGACGCAGCCGGTCAGGAAGATCAGCGGCACCCGGTCCTGCCAGGCATTTGCGACCACATTGACCGCATTGGCAGCTCCCGGCCCGAGGGTCGCGAGCAGCACGCCGGGGGCGCCGTCCGCATGCCAGCCGCCTTCGGCCATGAAGCCCCCGGCGTTTTCATGCTTCACCAGGACAAAGCGCAGGCCCGCCCGGTCGAGGCTGTCCATCAGCGCCAGCACCTCGCCGCCGGGAATGCCGAAGGCGTGGCGGCAGCCGGCCGCGTGGAGTTTGCCCGCAATGATATCGGCACCGGTCGTCATTGTTTCTTATCCTCTGCCTTCGCCAGTTGCACGATACCCTGTTCGGCGAGTTTTTTAAGCTCCGCGCGGGACAGCCTCAGATGGCTGGACAGCACCGTTTCCGTGTCGGCGCCAAGCATGGGCGGAGCCTTCTCATAAGCGACCGGGGTCTTCGACAGGTTGATCGGCGAGCCGATCAGATCGACCGTGCCGCCTTGTGGGTGGTCCATGGTGATCTTCATGTTCCGGGCCAGGATTTGCGGATCGGCGAACACCTGCGCCAGATCGTTGACCGGGCCGCAGGGGACGCCTTCGCGCTCCAGCAGCTCGATCCATTCGTCGGCGGACTTCTCGATGGTCAGCCGGCGGATGATCGGCACCAGTTCCTTGCGGTTGCGCACCCGATCGGCGTTCTTCGCGAAACGCGGATCCTCGGCAAGCTCCTGCGCGCCTGCAACGGCGCAGAATTTCTGGAACTGGCTGTCGTTGCCAACGGCAAGGATGAAGGAGCGGTCGCTTGCGGGGAAGGTCTCATAAGGAACGATGGTCGGATGGCCGTTGCCGAGCCGGCCGGGAACCTCGCCGGACACCAGATAGGCGACCCCCTGATTGATCAGCCAGGAGACCTGGGCATCGAGCAGGGAGATGTCGATATACTGACCCTCGCCGGTCTGGTGGCGGTGATTGAGTGCAGCCAGAATCGAGACGGTCGCATACATGCCGCACATGACGTCGGCGATGCCGACGCCCGCCTTGGTCTCCGTGCCGCCTTCGTCGTCGGGAAAGCCGGTGAGCGACATGATCCCGCCCATGCCCTGGATCAGGAAATCGTAGCCGGCGCGATGAGCATAAGGCCCGGTCTGGCCGAAGCCGGAGATGGAGCAATAGATCAGGCCCGGATTGGCGACCTTGAGACTGTCGTAGTCGAGCCCGCGCCGCTTCAGGTCGCCGACCTTGAAATTCTCCACCAGGATATCCGCCTTCTTCGCCAGTTCGACGATCAGCTTCTGTCCTTCGGCGCTGGCAAGATCGATGGCAACTGACGCCTTGTTGCGGTTGGAGGAGAGGTAATACGCGCTCTCATGAGTCTCGCGGCCCGCCTCGTCTTTCAGGAAGGGCGGTCCCCAGCCGCGGGTATCGTCGCCGCGGCCGGGCCGTTCGATCTTGATCACCTCGGCACCGAGGTCGCCCAGGATCTGGGTACAGGTCGGACCCGCGAGAATGCGGGACAGGTCGAGGACGACGAGACCGGACAGGGCGCCGGTCTTTTTATTCGGTTCGGACAAAGCAGACTCGCAAACAACCGCAATCGGCGTCAAAGGAACCGATCGGACCGGCTGCCGTCAACCGTCATGATCGACACAAACCGGTCCTGTCCGGTCCTGTCCGGTCAAGTCTCCGTCAGAACCCGTTACTGGAGTGGCCGAAACCTAATTCCGGCAGCCCTCAGGCGAAATCGGCGGACTGAACCCGCTTGATCCCGGCATCGGCCATGGAGGTCCATGCGGCATCCAGAGATCCGTTCAGATCGATCGCGCGGCAGGCGTCCTCGACCACGGACACGGTCAACCCGCCGGCCTTGGCGTCGAGCGCCGACCAGCTGACGCAGAAATCGGTCGCAAGGCCACAGGCATAAACGTCGGTCAATCCGCGCTCGGCCATATAGCCGGTCAGGCCGGTCCCGGTCTTCTTGTCCGCCTCGATGAAGGTCGAATAGCTGTCGACTTCGCTGTGATAACCCTTGCGGATGATCAGCTGCGCGTGGGGAATATCGAGCCCGGGCGCGAGGGCTGCGTCTTCGCTTCCCTGGACGCAGTGGTCCGGCCACAGGACCTGGGTGCCGTAGTCCAGTTCGATGGTTTCGAACGGCTTCTTGCCCTCATGGCTGGAGGCGAAGGACGCGTGGCCCGGCGTGTGCCAGTCCTGGGTCAGGATTACGTTTTCGAACTTCTTGCTCAGCTCATTGATGATCGGCACGACCTGGTCGCCCTCGCCCACGGGCAAGGTGCCGCCGGGCAGGAAGCAATTCTGGACATCGATGACGAGAAGCACCGAGGACGGACCCGGCGTGATGGCGTCGGCCGCGAAGGCACGAGGCACTGCACCGCACATGGTGGCGGCGCCTGCGCCCGCGGTCAGCTGGAGAAAACTCCGACGCGAAAAAGAAGAAAGAAAATCGGACATCTGCTGCACCCCAATTGTTAGCAAACGAACAAACTATGCGTCTGTTTTCTCCCGGTTTGAAGGCGATATTTCAGGCGCGGCGCCTATTAAAAAGGCAGCATCAAATACGCAGCAATGGCGCGCATTCCGGTGTTTGAGATGGCTCAGCAAACACCCGATGGCGATTGGGCCTCCTGCCCCTTGGTGTCTTTGCAGTGGGCGACTGCCGTATCGGTCGTATACTCTGGCCAGCCCCTGGCCTTTGCGAGCTCCATCCAGGCCCGTTTGATCCATGCAGCCCGGACGCTGTGACCGCCGTCATGCAGGCACAGTTCCAGCACACCGCCGTTGGGCGACCAGCGTTCGCATTGCAGATTTCCGACAGCGTAGTGGCTGGCGCTGTCCTCCGAGACACTGGCCTGATGCAGCCAGACGTCGAAACTCTTGTAAACGTCGCCCTGATGCCAGCGGCCACCGCCCAGCGCCCGGCCGGCCAGCGGCACGACCTTGTCCGTCTTTCCATGCACGTGGAACAGATACGGCATCTTCGTCTTGCAGCTTTCGGGAAGCGGCTGCCAGAAGGCGCCCGCGATCGGCGCATATCCGGAAAACCGGTCCGCATCGTCGCAGGCCAGATACCAGGTCATGAAGGCACCGGAGGAGAATCCGGCAAGCAATGTCCTGTCGCGCCTGACGCCGAAACGCTTCGATACGTCACCCAGGACACGATCGAAAAAGGAAAACTCGTCACGCAGGTTTCGCGGCGCGGTCGGAAACGACCAGGTGCCTTCCAGCCCCTGAACCGCGACGAAGGCCACGCCCAGCTCATCCGCCATGGACAGGAAAGACTTGACCCGGATTTCATTGAGCGCCTTCCCCCTGTGCCCGTGCAGAAAGAAGATTGCCCCCTTAGGCTGCGACGCTTTCATGTCGGAAGGAATATGGATGTAATACTCACCGCCATCGACAGTACATGCGGTTTCCCCGCCGCACGCGGTCTGGCCGAAGGCGGCAGCCACGCTGACCAAGGCGGCCAATAGCCCGCCGACACCCCAAAGCAAGAATCTCACATCTCTCTCCTGTCACCGCAGAACGGCCCGGCCCGTCGCCAGTTCGGGCAGACAGGCGCATGATCGCACCGGAAAGCCGGCAAGCCAAACCGATCCCGATCACAGTTCTGGGAGCGGAATTTTCTTATATTTACCGATATTTTTTACAATGACATTTGGGTCAATAAATTTGGAATACTTAAATTTTCTTCCATTTCCTCTTAACCTCAAAATCAATTCCAATGGATTTTTAACACTATCAGCCGATCATTTTCGCCAATTCTGCGCAAGAGCGAGATGAAATGGCCACTGGCTCAAAAAAAGCAAAAAACAATTCCGAGTCCGGATCTGCTGAAGATAGCCTGCTCCAATCGCTCGCGAGCAGCTGCGGCATCGGTTTCCTATTGTCTGACAACAACCGATTGCGGCTTGTCACTCCGTTGAGCGCAACCTTCCTGGGGCTTCCGGAAGACACGCCCGCAAACCCTGAGCGCTATGGCTCTTTTGCAGACGTGCTGAAAGCTTCCGCAGAAGCCGGAGCCCTGAGCGAAGCCGATCTCGACCTCCTCCTTCAACTAGAGCAGCGTTTACGCGACAACAACACGCCCTTCACGCAAAAGGTCAAGGTGCATGCACGCGTTCTTGAGATCCGAGGCACCGTTGCCGCGACAGGAACCTATTCCCTCGGCTTCCTCGATGTCACCGCACAGGAAAAGCAGTCCGACATCCTGCATGAAGCGCTCCGGGAAGCGGACCTGGTGCGAGCCGCGCTCGACCGGTTGTCGCAAGCAGTCTGCATCAAGAACACGGATCATCAGTACGTCTACGTCAATGAAGCCTACTGTCGAATGCATGGCCTGCCGCTGGACGAGATCCTCGGAAAAACGCCTTTCGCCTTTTACGAAGACAAGCTGGCGGCATGGATCGCCCGGTCCGACGTGGAGGTGCTGAACAAGCGCTTTCTCAAGGAAGTGCTGGAGATCCCGTCTTCCGGAAGCGGCCGGCCCAAGTTTTTCAGTGCGTTCAAGACATGCATCGACGTCCATGGGGACGGGCCCCTCATCCTGACCTTGCTGCAGAATGTCACCGAGGAAAAGCAGCGGGAAAACCAGCTGTCGAAAGCCCTTCAGAAGGCGGAACTTTCCGAGCAGGTGCTGGAACAGCTCAAGACGCCGGTCATCGTCCGCGATGACAATCACTGCGTCATCATGATGAACCATGCCTATGCCGACTTCTATGGCGTCGACAGGGACAGTTCCATCGACAAGTGCTCTGAAGATACGCTGCCGAAGGACCACGCAGAAAAATCCAGAGCGATCGAAAAGGATGTCTTCGAAACCGGCAAAATGCGCGAATTCGAAGCCACATTTGAACTTCCCGATGGCACGATCGCCAATCTGGTGATCCACAAGGGCCTGGCCCAGGTTCAGGGCAAGGAACAGTTTCTGGTCACGACCGTCAATGACGTGACCCGCTTCAAGCGGCAGGAAGCCCGTCTGCAGGAGGCGCTGGAAAAGACATATCTCTCGGAACTCATTCTGGAGCAGCTGGGAATTCCGGTTCAGGTCAAGGATCACGACCACCGCTACGTGATGACCAACAACGCCTATTCGGAAAGTTTCGGCATCCCGAAGGAAAAGATGATCGGCAAAACCATTGATGAACTGTTCTCGCCGGAACGCGCCGCCGCCATCAAACAGTCCGACCGGTTCGTCTTCAATTCCGGCCTGGCCCAGGAGTACGAGCTGGACTTCATACCGATCCGGGGCGGGGACAGTTACCCGGTCATCGTGAAGAAAACCCTCGCCCGGACCGACCGGAACCAGGAATATCTCGTCACCTCGTTTCACGACATTTCGCGACAGAAGGAGAAGGAGCGCCAGTTGCGGACGGCCCTGCGCAAGGCGGACCTGTCTGCGCAGGTCCTGGACCGGCTTCCCTATCCCATTGTCGTCAAGGACGAGAACCTCCACTACGTGATGGCGAACGACGCTTTTGCACGGCTGCACGGCGTCACGGCAGGAGAGCTGATCGGCAAGTCCATGCTGGAGGTGCTGCCCTCCGGCTTCGCGGAGGAAAACCGGGAAGCCGTGCTCAAGGTCCTGCAGACCGGTGAAATGCGCGAGCAGGAAGACATCGTACGGCTCGCGGACGGCAGGTCGGTCAACATCATCAGCCGGGACAGCTTCCTGCATTGCAATGGGGAAGACTATATCGTGACGGCGCTGAATGACGTAACGAAGTTGAGGCGCCAGGAGGACCGCATCATCGATGTGCTGGGCAAGGCGGAGCTTGCGGAAGCCGTCCTCGACCAGTTGCCTAATCCGATCATCGTCAAGGACCGTGCCTTCAGGTACGTCTTCGTCAATGAAGCGTTCTGCCGCCTGCGGAACATGTCGCGGGATCAGCTGATCGGAATGACCGTCGCCGACATGTTCTCCGATGAGGAAAAGAACATTCTGTCGGACTATGATGCCGCCCTCCTGGACACCGGCCGGATCCAGGAAGTCGAACATGTCGTCCCCCTGCCCGGCGGACAGTCGATGATGTCCCTGACGCGAAAGTCGCTCGCGAAAACGAAGGCTGGGGAATCCTACATCGTCACCGTCCTCAACAGGATCGACGAGCAAAAGGAACAGGAACGCCAGTACCTGAAACTGCTCGGAGAAAGGCAACTTTCCGAACTCGTGCTCGATGCGATCCCCACACCCGTCGCGGCCCGGGATGGAGAGCTGCGATATGCCCTCGTCAACAGGGCTTTCAGCGACCTGTTTTCCCTCAACAAGGATGGCGTCATCGGTCTTACCGCAGCGGAATGCCTGCCGCCGGAGATCGCCGCCGCCATGGACCGGGACGATCGGGAGGTCCTGGCCACCGGTCGGTCCCTTCACTCCGAACGACACGCGGATGAGACGGAGGACGGCGCCATTTCCGCCTCCATTTGCAGCAAAAGCATCGCCGTGACGGAAGCCGGCGACCGCTACGTCGTCGGAGTGATTACCGATGTCTCCGACATGAAGCGGCGGGAGCTTGAACTTCGCGACGCCCGCGAAGCCGCCGAGGACCAGTACAAGGCCCTGATGGAGGTCAAATTCAAGGCGGAATACGACAGCCTTCATGACGACCTGACCGGCCTTGCCAATCGCCGCAATCTGGACCAGCACCTGCGCCAGTGGCAAAAGGGATCCCATGACAAGGAACTGGCCCTGCTCCAGATCGACCTCGACCGTTTCAAGGAGATAAACGACACCCTCGGCCATGCCGCCGGCGATTTCATCCTTCAACATGTCGCGGCGGTGCTGCGGCACAATTGTCAGGATGACGATTTCATCGCCCGAATCGGCGGCGACGAGTTCATCGTCGTACGCAAGTCGAACATTGCCAGAGAAGAACTGGAGTTCCTGGCCGACCAGCTGATTACGGAACTCAACAAGCCGGTTCGCTACGAAAACGATCTCTGCCGGTTCGGAGCCAGCATCGGCATCGACATCGGCATAGCCAGCATGCGCGACACCGATGCCGATCCCTCACGCCTGATGATGAACGCAGACATCGCGCTCTACCGGGCCAAGCAGGAAGGCCGGGGGCGCTACACCTTCTTCACCAGGGAACTGCAGCAGGAAATCGAACGGACGAAGCGGATCTCGGACGATATTGTCCATGGACTGGAAAAAGGCGAGTTTTTTCCGGTTTATCAGCCTCAGTTCGACGCCAAGACCCTGCGGCTGATCGGCGTGGAGGCCCTGGCGCGCTGGAAACATCCGGTGCTCGGCATCCTCGCACCGCCGGCCTTTCTCGACGCGGCCAAACAACTGGGCGTCACCGACCGGATCGATCAGGCGATCCTGGAAGCCTCACTTGCGGACATGCGCGAATGGGAACAGAAGAACACCCCCGTTCCACGTCTCGCCGTCAATGTCTCCGCCCAGCGGATCGCGAATCCATTTCTGATCAATCTGTTGAAGAAGCTTGATATTCCGGCGGGCAAGCTTGCCTTCGAGCTGCACGAGTCCACGATGCTCGATCATACCAACGCCGATCTTCGGGAGCGTATCCAGGAAATCGCAGATCTTGGCATCGACATCGAGATCGACAATTTCGGCACCGGTCAGTCCTCCTTTCTCGGCATGTGGTCCGCCGCGCCGAAGCGACTGAAAATCGCCCGGGAACTGGTTCTGCCGATCGCCTCCTCGACCGAACATCGCCGCCTGTTGCAGGCCGTCGTCGACATGGGCCGGGCTATCAACCTGGAAGTGGTTTCGGAAGGTGTGGAAACGGTTCAGCACATCAAGATCCTGCGCCAGCTCGGCTGCGATGTCCTTCAGGGCTATGCGCTTGCCCGGCCGATGTCGAGCGCGGAGCTGATCGACTTCTTCCAGATGAACCAGCAGTTCGCCGTGCGCGGCTAAGCCCCGAAACGAAATCGTCCCGACCGACCCGAATTCAGCCCCACTCGCCCTCGGTGGGAATGTTGAGAACCCGGCCGCAATGCTTGCAGTGGACCGCGTCCGGATCATGGCGGGACAGGCCGCAGTCCGGACAGGGATAGTGCACCTTGGCGGGCCGGAAGATGGTCTGGACAAGGCGCAGGAACAGAGCGACGCCGAAGATCATGATCAACACGGTCAGCAACCGGCCGCCGCTGTCGGTCATGGTGATATCGCCGAACCCGGTTGTCGTCAGTGTCGTGACGGTGAAATAGAGCGCATCGAGATAGTTGTTGATGGCGTCGTTGCGGTCATGTTCCGCCACATAGACGACGGCCGTTACCACGAAAACGAAGACGATCAGGTTGATTGCCGACTGGATGATTTCCTCGTTCCGTCGGAACCATGCTGATGCCTGCCGCAACTCCTTCAAGAGATGATAAGAGCGCAGCAGCCGCAGCATGCGAATCACACGCAAAAAGGCGAAATTCTCGAAAAATGCCGGAGCGATCAGGGAGACCACAACCACGATATCGGCCAGCGATGTAAAGTTGAACGCATATTGGAGCGGCTTTTCCGCCGCCATGAAACGGGCCATATAGTCGAGCAGCAGGACTGCCGCGATCACATAGTCCAGTTCGTGATGAATCCGGTCCGGATCCAGCATGGACGAAACGATGAAATACCCGATCGTAATGATATCGAAAACCAGAAGAATATACCGCAGGATCCGGGCTTTTTTCGAGTTGCCGAAATAGAGTTCGCGCAAGAGCGAACGCAGTGTTTTCAGTCTGTCCGCCATAGCCCCTACTGCTCTTCCCCTGCACGGCCTTTTGAATTCACCCTATTTATCAGGTGACCTACAACAATATTCAATTCCGGTCCGACCGGATTATCGAATACCGATCCTAATTAGAAGGAAACTTCATGTTCGATCATGCAGGAAAAACCGCTCTGGTGACCGGTGCCAGCCGGGGCATCGGGGAAGCTGCGGCGCGCAGCCTGGCGAAATACGGAGCGTCCGTCGTTCTCGTCGCGCGTAGCAGCGACGACATCGAGCGAATCGCCGCGGACATTCGCGCCGGCGGCGGCCGGGCACTCGCCTGCCCCTGCGATGTCGCGTCCTATGCGGACGTGGAAAAGGCCGTGTCCTTTGCCGCCCATGAATTCGGGCCCGTCAGTATTCTGGTCAACAATGCCGGCCTGATCGATCCCATCAGCCGCATCGAGACCTCCGATCCGGATGAATGGAGCAAGGTCATCGATGTGAACGTCAAGGGTGTCTATTACGGTATCCGTGCCACCGCGCCGCTCATGCTCGAGGCTGGTGGTGGAACGATCATCAACATCAGTTCCGGTGCCGCTACTGGCGCCCTGGAAGGCTGGAGCCACTACTGCGCATCGAAAGCCGCTGTCCTGTCGCTGACCAAATGCGCAGACAAGGAATTCGCCGATAAGGGCATTCGGGTCATGGGCCTCAGCCCCGGCACGGTCGCAACCCATATGCAGGTGTCGATCAAGGCGTCAGGCATCAATCCGGTAAGCCAGCTCGACCCGTCGGTCCATATTCCGCCGGAATGGGTCGGCGAAACGATCTCCTGGCTTGCGACGGAGGCGGGCGACGCCTATCGCGGCACCGATTGTTCGCTCCGGGATGAGAGCGTGCGCAAGGCGGTCGGTCTGATCTAGGGTACGGACGGCAGAGGGTTATTCCGCGTCCGGCTGGTTGGCCGGCGCGGCGCGCTCAAAGGCAGGCAAAGCCATGCAAGTGTCGTAGATCGCCCGGATGGTCGGATAGGGATCCATGTCGACCCCAAAACGGCCATTGTTCGCCACCTGGGCGACCAGACAGATATCCGCCAGGCCGGGTGTGTCGCCAGCGCAGAAGGCTCCGGGCGCGGTCTTGCCTGCGAGCATCGTCTCGAGAGGACCGAAGGTTTCTGCCACCCAATGGCGGAACCAACCGGCGACGGCGGCATCGTCGGCCCCGAAGCGGGACCGGAGTTCGTTCAAGACCTTCAGGTTGTTGATGGGATGGATGTCGCAGGCGATCATCTGGGCCATCGCCCGGACCCGGGCGCGAGCCAGAGGGTCTTCCGGCAGAAGCGGCGGTTCAGGGATCGTTTCGTCGAGATATTCGATAATCGCCAGCGACTGGGTCAGGACTTCGCCGCCGGGGAGTTCCAGCGAAGGCACCACGCCTTGCGGATTGATTTTCAGATAGGCTTCCGAGCGCTGTTCGCCAAAGCGAAGATGATGCGCCCGGTAATCGGTCTCCACGCCCTTCAGATTGAGCGCGATCCGCAAACGGTAGGACGTGGAACTGCGGAAATAGGAGTGAAGGATGGGGGACGTCATCTTTAAGCCTCTGATCGTTCTTGGCGGAAATCTTAGTTACAGCTGAAACTAAAATCCAGCCCTTCGACCCAGAAACAATCGCAAGCCCCCAAATGCAAAGAGGGCCGCTGAGCGGCCCTCCCATGAGATCGAATTGACTTAAGAGTCCGGATCAGATCCCGGCGAAACCTTTTACTGCTCGAGGCTGCTCCAGCACCAAAATATTTCGCCCAAACTCCTGGGCCAATTTCTGATACTCACTAGACATGGGCACCTCCTTTCTTGCAGTTGAAGACAATTCCTAAGGTGGGGAATGATTACGATTCGCACAAGCACATTTCGTAAGCGGAGATGCAAAGTATATGTGCAAAACCCGCCACTTAAGCAAAGCAGACAATGACAAAGATAATGGTGGAAGGCGCCGGAAACACGACAAACCGACGCCGCAATTGATCAACGGACAGTCCCGGCCGGCTCAGTTGCCGGTCGCATTTGCGGCAATCGCCTCGAAGACTGCATCCAATTCGGTGGCGAGCGCCTTCAGTTCCGCTCCACCTTCTTCCATATAGGGCGCAAACACATGGCTCGGCGTCTTCCAGGACAAAGTCGCGGTCCCGTCCGGATTTTCCGTCACATAAAACCGGATCGGCGCTTCGATGCCGGCAGCGACGGACGCCTTCAACATGCGGCGGGCATAATCGTTGCGGTACACTCCCATGATGCGATTGCCCGGAATGACGATCCCCTGGCCTTTGGCACCGTCCGACGCGCTCGCCTGGGTGACCAGCAGCATCTTCTCGTCCCGGATAGCGCCTTTCACCCGGCCCACCAGATCGCTGAAGGCCAATCCGGTGGAAATCACCCGCCAGCCAGGACGGCTTTCAAGTTCAGATGCGGCCGCCAGACCGGAGCTTCCGAGAACCGCACAGATGATTGCAGTTCGCACCAACGCTTGAAGCACAGCACTTGTCCTCTTAATCCAAAATGGCCGTAGTCTGATCTTCAGCAAAATAGGACAGAATGGCTCGGCCAAGCTCACTTTGATCTCACAAGTCGGTGTTTCCCGGCGATGGTAAGCGACACCCGCCCGCGGCGCTCCGCCTATAAAATGAGCATCCCGTAACGACCCTGGGCACCGGGATTAATAAGCCCGGGAGGATGTGTTTTTGAAGGTGCCGCCAAGGCCGCACAGAACGGACCTGTCATTTCTGGCAAATTTCTCCGGCTGAACGGGATTTAAATCCTGGGGCTTATCCCGAAAGGCCTGTACACCAACTGTCGCGTCGAATATATTTGTTGAATGTGTATGTCATAAACAAACAATCTTGGTACAAATTTCCGATGAGGACCAAATGACCAAAAAACTGAAAATATTTGTCGGTTATGACAGCCGGGAAGATATTGCATGGCAGGTTTGCCGTTATTCTTTACTTAGACATACAAACTCCGACATTGAAATTTACCCGCTCAAGCAAAAGACCTTAAGAGAAATTGGTCTTTATACTCGCGGCACGGACTCTGCTTCTACCGAGTTTTCCCTGACCCGCTTCCTGACACCCTATCTCGGCGCTCATGACGGCTACTCGATTTTCGTCGACTGCGATTTCCTGTTCACGACCGACGTCATGAACGTTCTGGATAACGTGGATCCGGAGAAGGCGGTCTATGTGGTCCAGCATGACTACACGCCCGCAAATGCGGTCAAGATGGATGCCCAGGCGCAGACGAGCTATCCGCGCAAGAACTGGTCGTCCTTCATCCTGTTCAACAACGCCCATCCGCAGGTCAAGGCCCTGACGCCGGAGGTCGTGAACACCCAGTCTCCGGCTTACCTGCACCGCTTCAGCTGGATCGACGACGACAACCTGATCGGCGAACTGCCGCGGAGTTGGAACTTCCTCGTCGGCGAATACGAAAAGCCAGCCGAAGTCCCGAGCGCAATCCACTACACGAACGGCGGTCCGTGGTTCTCCAACTGGCAGAATGTGGACTACGGCGATCTCTGGACCGCCGAACGCGACATGTACGAAGAATCCATTCGCGCAGAAAAGACGGCGTAACACCGCCACCAATATGGCCAAATTGAAAGTCCTCGTGACAGGGGGAGCCGGTTTTATCGGCTCCCATTTGGTGCCGGCTCTGGTTAGAACCGGTCATCAGGTCCGCGTCCTCGACCCCCTCAGCCCCCAGATACACGGCGACCTGCCGGGCGACATGCCCTGGCTGACCGGAGAGAATGTGGAATTCCGCCGTGGCTCCGTGCTCGACGATAACGATCTGAAGGCGTCCGTTACCGGTGTGGACGCCATCGTACACCTGGCCGCCGAAACCGGTACCGGCCAGTCGATGTATGAGATATCGCGGTATAATGAGGTCAACACGCTGGGGACGGCGAAACTGCTTGATCATATCGCGAATGATCCGGAAAGAACCGTCCGGCACATTGCTCTTGCCTCCAGCAGGTCGGTCTATGGCGAAGGCGCATACGTCTGCACGCACTGCTCGCCAACGGAACGGGTCTGTCCGGAAGCCCGCAAGGCGGAGGACCTGGCCGCGTCCTGCTGGGAGCCCTTGTGCACCGCATGCGGCGCGGGTCTTACGGCCGTGCCGACGCGCGAAACAGACCGGATCAATCCGGCATCGATTTATGCGGCGACCAAATATGCCCAGGAAGACCTGGTTAGAATCGCCTGCAGCTCCATCGGCATCCGCCATTCGATCCTGAGGCTGCAGAACGTCTACGGCGAAGGCCAGTCGCTGAAAAATCCCTACACGGGGATCCTGTCGATCTTTTCGACGCGGATCCGCCGCGGTCTGGACTTGCCGATCTTCGAGGACGGCCTGGAGACACGGGACTTCGTCCATGTGGACGACGTGGCAAACGCCTTCGTGGCCGCCCTGTCTGCGCAGGCCACGCAACACTCCGTGTTTAACGTCGGGTCCGGCATAGCGACGCCGGTCATCGATGTCGCCCGCATGTTGAATTCCAGCTTCAAGGGCTCAAGCAACATCGTCGTGACCGGGGAATACCGGATAGGAGACATCCGCCACAACAGCGCGGATATCGTGGCTCTGACAGACGATTTGGGTTACAAACCGTCAATCGATCTGCAAACAGGGTTGGATCGATTTGCGGATTGGGTGCAAGGACAACCCTTGCCTGAGGATCTGCTGGAAAAGGCAAATGCGGAACTCAGGGATCGCAACCTGATGGGGCAGAATTCCGGATAACGGTCGTGAGTGTCAGTCGGATACAGGTCGTTGGCCAAAGTCATGTCCGCGTGCGTCCATACCCGATCAGGGCGATATCCGGGCTCACCCGCCAGACTGGACCAGCCGAAAGGTTCGCCCTATTTCTTTGCGCCCCCCTCCAGATATTCTTTCTTTTCCTTAACAATTCTTTTGATTGTTGGATATTTGAAGTTATTCATGACTTTCATTGAATGACAGGAGCGCATCAGATCCCGATAACATGCATACAGGATATTCTGGTCGATCCACCATTGGTCTCCCCGTCGAACATCATACCAACGCAGGGATACGTCCCTGAGCGCTGAACTGAACAATGCGCCCAGTTCCGTATTGTTTACGAATACCTGATTGGCATTGATCGTGTTCCAGGGCATGTAATTCGATGGAAACTTATTGATATTCAGCGCGATGTCGAAACCCCGGGCCACATCGACATAATTGGAAAATCCTTCTGGATCGAAAGAGACATCAAAATCAGTGACGAGAACCGGCTTTTCGTATGCCTTAAGCAAGGCAGGGAGAAGCAGCCATCTTGCGACGGTAAACCAGCTTTTTTCATGGTATGGCGTCGCGTCAGACGATGTCACATCGATTTTAAGGCCTTCCCAGTTCTTGAGTTTATCCAGGTTCAGAGGCTTGTCGCTCTTCCTCATGATGTGGATATGCAGCCGGACGTTTTTCGTCAGGTTCGAAAAGCTGGAAAGATAAATATCGCCAAGCTTATCAAAATAAATCTCATCCGCACACGTCAGAAGAACCAGTTCCTCCGAACCGAGCGGTTCTCTCTTCTCGAAATTCAGTTCCTCGTCAAACTCGATCAGCGTTTTTTTATTCAGGACGTGATCTATATTCGGGATCACGGTCCGCGAGCCGATCATATAACGGTCCAGAACAAATTGTTCCGGAGGGAAGGAATCCGCGAGGGGGAATAACCTAAACGATTCAGCATGATTGTTATTCAGGTAATGCAAGACCGCCATCCAGTAAATATAAGACCCATGCTTACCTCGAACGACCTTCTCTCTCTGAAGTATTTCAGTCATCCTCCCGAGAAAATACTCGGTGGGGATCATGTCTTCGAACTTGCTTAACGTTCGACTCTTCCTGATAAACATCAATGATTCGATGCAAAAATCGAACAGAACAAAGTACAAATGCCTATTGACTTCTTTCAAGGCAAATTCTTGATCGACAAAAGCTTTTAGATAATTGTGCTGCTTTTCCGACTCTGTCTCAACCTTCCGCCTCAAAGCACTCCGGATAGATTTATACTTTGCGTGAGGAACCGTGCCTTGTTTATTGAAAAGCTCTTTTCGAATAATGGAATCAAAATTATCCCAATCTCCCAAAATACTTTCTCTGGCTTGTTCGATGAAGTTTGACACTTATTTCACGCTCTCTTCTTCGGATCGATTGAATAGCCTTGGCGACCAAGCTTTTGCGATGATTGTAATATTGCACATAGACCAAAATTTTCTGACGCGTCAAGAATGCAGATCACGCAAGGCAAATGGACGAGACATCGGATTAAGCCAATCAGAGAAGCCACGCCCTTCGATCGCACGCCAAATCGGCCCAGCACTGAAATATTTCCGATTTGGTCGCAATTTATGAGGTTGACGCTTGCAATGTTCGCAACGTTAGGGGCATCAAGGGGCCATCAAAGTCGTTTGCAGTAACTTCGGAGCATTTTCTTGAAGGGCATTATTCTGGCGGGCGGAAGTGGAACCCGTTTGTATCCGTTGACGATAGCCGTTTCGAAGCAAATGCTTCCGGTCTACGACAAGCCCATGATCTACTATCCCCTGAGCGTTCTCATGCTGGGGGGCATTTCGGACATCCTGATCATTTCGACGCCGCGCGACCTGCCCATGTTTCAGGCCCTGCTTGGAGACGGATCGCAATTCGGAATCAGTCTTTCCTACGCGGAACAGCCTTCGCCCAACGGACTGGCGGAAGCCTTCATCATCGGCCGCGATTTCATCGGGGACAGCCCTTGCGCCCTCATCCTCGGCGACAATATCTTCTACGGCGCCGGCATTTCCGCCTTGTGCCGACAGGCCACGGAGCAACAGAACGGTGCAACCGTTTTTGCCTATCAGGTCGCCGATCCGGAGCGGTACGGCGTTGTCAGCTTCGACCCGGAAACGAAACAGGCGATGTCCATCGAGGAAAAGCCGCAGCAGCCCAAATCGAACTGGGCGGTGACCGGGCTCTACTTCTACGACAATGACGTTGTCGACATTGCCGCATCGGTCAAACCGTCGGCGCGCGGCGAACTGGAGATCACCGACGTCAACATGGCCTATCTGAAGCGCAAGGACCTGAAGGTTTCCCTGCTTGGACGGGGCTATGCCTGGCTCGATACGGGAACGATCGACAGCATGCATGAGGCCTCGTCCTTCGTGCGGACCATCGAGCACCGGCAAGGTTTCAAGATCGCCTGCCTCGAAGAAATCGGGTTTCAAAACGGCTGGCTGGGTCCGGACGCGGTTCTTGCCCGTGCCGCGGAACTCGGCAAGACCGACTATGGCCGCTATCTGCGGCGCTGTGTCGAGGAGAAACGCTGATGCCCGAGTTCCGCCCCCTCGGCCTGGACGGCGTCATCGAGATCCTTCCCGAAAAGTTCGGCGATGCCCGCGGGTTCTTTTCGGAAACCTACAATTCCAAGACGTTCGCCGATGCCGGCATCGAACTGGATTTCGTTCAGGACAACCATTCCTTCTCTGCGGAAAAAGGGGTTCTGCGCGGCATGCATTTCCAGATGCCTCCCTTTGCGCAGGACAAGCTCGTGCGCGTGACCCGCGGGTCCGTCTTCGACGTGGCCGTCGATATCCGCAAAGGATCGCCGACCTACGCGCAATGGGTGGGTGTCGAGCTATCGGCCGAAAAATGGAACCAGCTCCTGGTACCGAAGGGCTTCGCGCATGGGTTCGTGACGCTCGAACCGGATACGGAGTTCCTTTACAAGGTTACGAATTTCTATTCCCGGGAATGCGACCGGTCCATAAGGTTCGATGATCCGGAAATCGGCATCGACTGGCCTTTCGATGTGTCGCAGGTTGTCCTCTCGGACAAAGACCACGCGGCCGGTCTCCTATCCGAGACGGAAACAGGTTTTATCTACGAAGGCTAGTCCATGCGTTTTCTGATCACAGGCGGTGCCGGTTTCATCGGATCCGCGGTCTGCCGAAGACTTGCCAACGACCCGGCCAACTTTGTCGTCAATCTCGACAAGCTGACCTATGCCGGCAATCTGGCCTCCTTGCGTTCGGTCGATAATCTGCCGAACTACGCTTTCCTGCAGGCGGATATTTGCGATGGCGAAACCGTTGCCGCCGCGATGCGCAACTACGACATCGACATCGTGATGCATCTTGCGGCCGAAAGCCACGTGGACCGGTCCATCGACGGACCCGGCGCCTTTATCCAGACCAACATCGTCGGCACTTTCCAGATGCTGAACGCAGCACGGGGCTACTTCGAAAGCCTCTCGGGAGAAAAGCGCGACAGGTTCCGCTTTCACCACATTTCCACGGACGAGGTCTTCGGCGACCTGCCTTTCGACAGCGGGATCTTCACCGAGGAAACGCCCTACCAGCCGTCCTCTCCGTATTCCGCATCGAAGGCCTCGTCCGACCATCTGGTACGGGCCTGGCACGAGACCTACGGCCTGCCGGTGGTGCTGTCGAACTGCTCCAACAACTACGGGCCGTTCCATTTTCCGGAAAAGCTGATCCCGCTGGTGATCCTGAACGCGCTGGATGAGCGCGAGCTGCCGGTCTACGGCAAGGGCGAGAATGTCCGTGACTGGCTCTATGTCGACGATCACGCGGCTGCCCTGCAACTGGTGGCAACGCAAGGCGTTGCCGGCGAGAGCTACAATATCGGCGGCAATGCGGAGCGCCGGAACATCGACGTCGTCACCGGCATCTGCGCGATCCTGGACAAGAAGCGTCCGCGGGCGAACGGCGCATCCTATGCGGACCTGATCAAGATGGTCACGGACCGTCCCGGGCACGACCGCCGCTATGCCATCGATGCCAGCAAGATCAGGCGGGATCTCGGCTGGACACCGTCCCAGACCTTCGAGACCGGTCTTGAAGCGACAATCGACTGGTATTTGAACAATGAATGGTGGTGGGGACCGATCCGCAAGGAACAGGGCTACGAACGCCTGGGTTCCCTGAAAGCGTCAGAGCCCGCGAAATGAAAATCCTGGTCACCGGAAAAGAAGGTCAGGTCGCCAGATGCCTCGCGGACCGTGCAGCGGATCACCCCGATCTGGAACTCGTGTTCGCGGCCAGAGCTGGAACCGACATCCTGCTCGATCTCGCGCACTCCGAAACGATCCGGGAGGCGGTTCGGACCGTTCGGCCCGATGTGGTGATCAACGCGGCGGCCTATACCAACGTTGACCAGGCGGAAGACGAACCCGAGCTCGCAATGCAGATCAACGGCATTGCGCCGGGTATCCTTGCCGAAGAAGCCGCCGGCTGTGGCGCGAAAATCATTCAGGTGTCCACGGACTATGTGTACGACGGCACGCTTGACCGTCCCTACCTGCCGGACGACGCGGTCAACCCGATCGGGGTCTACGGCCGGACGAAACTTGCCGGCGAAGAGGCGGCCCGTGCCGCCACGACCGATCATGTCATCGCTCGCACGGCCTGGGTTTACAGCCCCTACGGCAAGAATTTTCTGAAAACCATGCTGCGGCTGGCCGAGACCCGCGACGAGATCTCGGTGGTCGATGACCAGCACGGCAACCCCACCTCCGCCCTGGATATCGCCGATGGCCTGCTGGCCATTGCCGACCGTTGGCGCAGCGACGGAACAGCCGGACTGGGACAGGTCTACCACCTCGCCGGAGCGGACGAGACCAGTTGGTGCGGCTTTGCCCGGACCACCTTTGCCGAAAGCGGCAAGCGCGGCGGACCCGTGGCAGAGATCAAGGCGATTACGACGGCGGATTATCCGACAAAGGCTGTCCGGCCGGCCAATTCCAGGCTCGATTGTGGCAAGCTGGAGCGGGATTTTGGTTTTACCGCGCGAAGGCTAGAAACGAGCCTTTCGAAGGTGTTCGACAGCCTTGCCGACTTTCCGTCGCCATAACGGTCCAGAATAAAAGCAGTTTGGCTCACGGGCGAGGTCGAACGCTCATTCGTCGAACTTGTACCCCAGCCTGGTCGCTGCCTCGGAAAACCGCTCCCAGGCCCGTTGTGCCGCATCCTGCGAGATTGCCGTCCGCCAGGACCCGGCCGTCCCCTTATTGAAAAAGCGGACGCCAAGATTAATATGCGCTTCCAGGCGCCGGCCGGCCGAAAAGCGGCCCAAAGCCTTGCCCACCTCTTTCGCAGCGTCCAGTTCGCGGCCCTCGAACGCCTTCAGTTCTTCAAACCGGGTAGCCTCGACACATTCATCGAGCAGCTTGTCATCCACCTGAATATCCAGAAACCGGGCCACATCCTCGATCGCCTTTCGGGGGTTAGCGAGGGTTTCCTCATAGCTGACATAGTGGATCGGAAGTTCCGTCTCATCCAGCCAGGACGTGACATTCTCAATCCATGTCCCCGCATTGTGCGGGTCGGGAAGCCAGACCGGGTGCCCTTCGGTCTCGATATACGTGTCAACCCAGGCATCCTTTTCCGCCTCGGAAATTTCACCGGTCAGCAGGGCATAATTGAGGGTCGACTGCAGAACGTCGAGCGGGTGCCGGTAAATATAGATGGCTCCGATGCTTTTCTTAAAATACCTGCGCAGTTTCTCCGGCGTCGCATGGCTTTTCATGTACCGCGGATGGCCTTTCGGCGGAGGCATCCGTGAATTCATGAAGCTGTCTAGTTCCACGGAATCCTCGGGTTGCCGGCCATGGTTCAGATAGAACAGAATAAAGCGGAACCAGGTGTTTCCGGACTTCGGATAAGAAACGAGCCAAATCACGCGTCTCGTTATGCTCATATTTTCATATTCCCGCGCAGTTCACCGCTCCTTACGAATTTTCTCGTAGATATGCAACGGAGCCAGTGCCTTGTTGAACCCGTCAAAATAGACAAGTTCAAATCCCTGCCGGCGGATCAGTTCATCCAGAGGCCCCATATCCGGCGTTCGGGCCGCGATGTATTGGTCGGACAGGCCGATGAAATAATCCATCAGCTCATGAAGGTCTTTCTGCGACATTTGCCGCACCAGCTTGTGATAAATCGCCAGCAGAAGAACGATATCGTAGCTTTGCAGAAGCTTTCCTTCAAAGTCACTCTTGAACCGGTCTCTGCCAAAGGAGAGATCGTAAATGAAGAAACCGGAATCCAGATAGCATGATTCAAATATCGTACGTGCGGCGCGAATTCCCTCTTCGTAGAAATCGATCCCGTGAATAACGCGTGGATCGCTTTTTGCGAATTCATACGGGATCAAGCCGTTGAAGGTTCCAATGTCAAGTATTGACTTGCCGCCTGCCCGTTCCAACAGGGGCTGAAGACCCGCTGGCCGGTCCTTGGCTTCACCGGATATTGTGCTGAAATTGCTTCTGGTCATTGTGTCCTATTACCGAAATCCGATGGGGTCTTAACAGCGGAAATCGGCGGGACAATTCGAACCACCGTCAACTTTCCACATCCCGGTCAAATCAACCGTTCCCGATCGGGGGTCAAAGAAAGCCCGGTTTTGGTTCGCTCCTGTCGGGGGCTGCCTGGCGGGGGGACCTTCGGAAGATCAGGTCCGGTCCCTGATGTTATAGAACGTCAACGCCCCGAACAACCAGATGCCAGCAAGCAAAAGAAACGTGCAGATGATGTAGATAAAGCGTTTCGGGTACTGGGCATATTGCGGTAGGGTCGGCGGAATGAAGGTCGCCAGATAGAGTTCCCTGGCAGCGGCTTCGGCCTTCGCCTTCTCAAGCCCTGCCAGGGCGGTCGTGTAATATTCTTCCGCGAACTGCTTTTCCAGTTCCAGGTCCGAATAGCTGCCGATCCGGTAGGGAATGGAATTGTCGGTCGAGGAATCGGCTGCAGCCGCAGGGGCGTTCGCCCCCCCTCCAAGACGCTGACGCTCGGTATCGAGCTGCTTCTGCAAGCCCTTGATTTCCTGCCTCAGCATGGCCATCCGCGGAGACTTCGGATCAAGATAACCGTCAAGCGTTTTCAATGTGGTCTGCTTGGTCGTGATCTGGGACTCCAGCTCGCCGATCATCTGGAAGGCAAGCTTCGCATTGTCTTCCGGCGAGATTTCCTGCGCAGTTTCGCGGTAGGTCAGCAATTGCCTGCGAACCGTTCTCAAACGCACCTCTGCCGTCGCCAGGCTTTCCTGTGCGGACTTGAGCGACTGGCGCCGTGCGGATTCCGACAAATTGTTGATCAGGTCCTCGCTCTTTTGAACGATGAACGCCATGATATTCTGGGCATCTTCCGGCGTGAAAGCAATCAGATCGACAACTATGATCCCGGAAGCCTGATCGTATTTGGTTTCGATCTTGCTTTTCCAGTATTTGAGCTTGGCCTCAACAGGTAGATCGGTTCCCATCCTGAACCACCAATCCCAGTCGCTGCTCGAATAGATCCGATCCATGTCGAAATTGTTCATGACGTCTTCGAGAAACGGCTGGCTCTGCAGGTAGTCGTTCAGGATGTAGCTGTTTGACACGGTGGTGTCGGCGCCGCTCTGCATCACCAGGCCGAGCAGGTCGGTCGCCCCTCCGGTTGAGCTTGAATTGCGGACCGCGAAAGAGGCGGAACTCTGATACTGGTCACTGGCGAAGAAGATCATGTAAACGGAAACGACCGCAGACGGCACCGCAACGAACAAAACGAACGTTGCGACCATAATGAAATACCTCAGATTCCGCGGGTATCCCCAGCGCTTCTGCCTCTTCGCGAAGTCCAGCATCTTTCGCGGATCAAGGCCCGACCGCTTCAGTCGCGCGGTGATCTCCCGATGGCTCGGCTCGGGAGGCTTCACATTCGCAATATTGATGAGCTTCGTCTGCCCCGGACCATCAACGACCGCAGTCTCGGCCTTGCGGGCTGTTTTCAGAGGCTTGGACATTTCAACAGCAGCCTTTTGACTTTCACGGGCGATATTCAAATTTCATGTTCTCGTTATGAACTGCAACTGCATCATCAATGTTTGAATAATACGTCAATTCGCCGCCTTCCAAAACAATTCCCGTTGTACAGTATTCTTTCAGGCTGCCGACGGAGTGCGACACCATGATGATGTCAGAGTGTTCCAGCTTTTTTTCAAATGCTTCACGACATTTCATTCTGAACCGCTTGTCCCCGACGGCCGTGACTTCGTCAATAAGATAGTAGTCGAACTCGATCCCCATGCTCACGCCGAACGCGAGACGGGCTTTCATCCCGGAGGAATAGGTTTTGACAGGCATGTAGAATGCCTTGCCGAGTTCGGCGAAATCCCGGACATAGTCGATCAGCTGATTGGTGTCATGCTGATAAATACGCGCAACGAAGCGAACATTCTGCTCACCCGTGAGAGCGGGATTGAAGCTGCCGGCAAATCCGAGCGGGAACGAGACCCGCGAATACCGCAGGATGCGGCCGGAATTCGGCCGGATCGTACCGGCTATGACCTTGAGCAGCGTCGATTTGCCGGCGCCGTTTCGGCCGATCAGGCCGATACTGTTTCCACGCGGCACCGTGAAGGAGACATCTTTGGCGATATACCGCTTCTGTCCCCGGTGCTTGTAGAATTTGGTAACGTGTTCCAAGCGGATCATTGTTGCTCCCTGACCGAAGAATCAAAGATCTTCATCGCTAAAAAACCCGCCAAAAAGATGGTGCATGCAAAAGTAACGACATAAGGCATGTCGATGAACTGCGCCCGGTAGGTTCCGTAGAACCCCTGCCTGAACTTAGCCACGATATGGATCAAGGGATTATAGAACAAATAGGTCCGATAGGGTTCAGGTACATGATCGGGTATCAGGAACACCCCGGACAGCAGATAAAGCGGCCGGTTGACGATGTTGAAAACCTGCTGGTAGGTCGGGCTCATATGGAATGCCACGACATTCACCATTCCCACTCCCATGCCGAGCATGAGGGCGAGGACGGTCGCCTCAAGGATGGGATACATGTCGAGCCGGGGCAGGGGCTCAATGACCAAGCCGATACCGGTAAAAATGATCATGCAAACCAGAAACTGGGTCAGGATCTGCAGGATCGCCCTCGCATAAACGGTGTCATAGGGATTGACGACCGGGTAATTGAGCAGGTTCCTGTTTGACTTTACGGCGCCCGCGACCTGGTCCGCCATGGATCTGTAGATCCAGAAGGCCATGTAGCCGGTCGCAAAGAAAAGGGGAAAATTGGTCCCGAGCGCCGGCGTTCGAGCAATGGCCGAAAAAATAATGGAGAGCAGCACGACAAATGCGAGCGGATCGATAATGGCCCAGGCATATCCGCCGAACTTGGTACCGTACCGCGTGCACATTTCGCGAATGACCAAAGCGGCCACCACGGTCAGATGCTGTCTCAGTACGGATGGCATCGCCATTCTTCTGACGCCTAAAGACGGCATGTTTTTCTGCCTGAATCTGTCGAAACGCCGGATGACAAAGTTTGTATGAGTATGATACCTAGCCGGTCCATCTTCCACCTTCGCAAGTGGTGCCGTATCAAACCTTGACGACTAGGCACTCCTAACCGCATTCCATGCGATGGTCAACTCGTCAGCAAGTCGCCCCCGGCGCTCTCCGACGCGTAGAATAAGGCAACGGGCCGCAGTCAAATGCTGAGCGTCAGATATCTCAAAAATGCCTATGACCATGCCCTTGGGCGGCCAAAGACAGCCTTTCCGACGCGCTATCACTATCTGGAAGTCGTCCGCGAGGACCTCGCAGAAAGGTCAATCGAGCTGCGGGAAGCAGGCCAGCATTGCCTTTTACTGAGCGATCTGAACAGCGGCAAGCAGCTCCTGGTTATCGTGCGTTATGCGACAGAAAAGGATATCCGCCTGATTGCCCGGATGCGGCAGCAGCCCGATACGCGGATAGCCTATCTTCTGGACGACGACATCTGGGCAATGCTTGAGGACAAGGACCTTCGCCCGGACTACAAGGCGCGGCTGAAGCGGTTTCTAAGCCAGCAGTTCGGTGCCATCCATCCCCATGTCGACATTTTCCTGGCCCCGAGCCGGAAGGTCCTGGACCGTTGTCCGGAATTTCCGGGCCAGTATATTCAGCCCGCGCACATGGGTCCGTCGATGGATGTCGGACATTTCGCCGATCCCGGTCGGATCCGGATGGCGTTTCTGAGCTCCAGCACCCATTACAACGACTTCCAGATCGTTGCGCCGGGCGTTCGCGCCGCGCTCGACAAAAACCCCCGGCTTCATCTCACGACGCTCATGGGAAAGCGCGGCGAGGATCTGATCGCATCCGGCCCCCAGGTCACCCATCTCGGCGACAAGTTCTTCGACGATTTCCAAGTCTGGCTGAAGAAGCAACGGTTTCATATTGCCCTTGCACCCTATGTGCCCAATCCGGTGAACGACGCCCGCTCCAACCTCAAGCTCCATCAACATGCTTTCGTCGGCGCTGCCGGCATTTATTCGCCGACTTCCGTATTTAAACAATACGCAAATCACGGTGACGACAGTCTGGTGGTGGAACACACCGCGAATAAATGGGAAGAAGCGATCGCGAAGCTTGCTGGCGATCCGTCGACAGCTGCAAGAATCGCCCAAGGAGGCATCGAAAACAGCCTCAGGATCGGTGACAGGCATATGGTGGCCGACATCTGGGCAAATTGCCTGAACGATCCGCTTGGTTCTTGATCCTATATTAGAACTCAAATTTAATGCTGTAAACATTAATAACAATATCAATTAATTATTACTTATAAAATTAAATACACTCTCAAATTATTCTCAAATACTCACAAAATACACCTTATGAAATCCACGTTACACTTTAGTTTCAAAATGCCTTGATAGGCTCCGGAGCTGCATTTAATGTGCGTTTTCTCGCTGCAGATTCGTTCGGGAGTACCCTAGATTGGCTGAAACTAAAATCATAAAAGGCTGGCATCTTCCGTCCTCGGAAAAGCATTTCGAAGATTATCTGCTGCATAACAAAGATGCTATTGCCACAGGCCAGTATCAGAAGATCCAGAGAGACATCGCCCTCAGCCACGTAAAATCCTTTCGACGGGCAATTGATATTGGTGCTTGCGTGGGTTTCTGGTCACGAGACCTCTGTGAACAGTTTTCCCATGTGGAGTGTTTTGAGCCATATGACGAACCGTTGAATTGTCTCAGGCTCAACCTTGCCGGGAAAGATAACTGCACAACGCATCAGATTGCCCTATCGGACAAATCCGGAACGGCCATTCTCTCCATCGATGAAAGCGGCATAGGGCATTCTTCCATCGTTGAAAGCGAAGTGACTGCGACAAAAAAAATAAAAACTAAACTGACCAAGCTCGACAGCTTCAATTTCACGGATATCGATTTCATCAAGATTGACGTTCAGTTTCATGAACTGAACGTCCTGCGCGGTGCGCGAAAAACACTGGAACGAAATTCTCCGGTGCTCTGCGTCGAATGCGGAAGAAGAACATCTGAAGAGTATATTTATGTTAGCCGCGTAATCGAGTACCTGTATAATCTCGGCTATGAAATCGCAGCAGAGACCGGAAAGGAAATAATCTTCAAAAAGGAAGGCAAGCCTAGGTCCATTCGTCATTTTGAACCCCTGTTACGCCGTCTTACCTTTATTCCTTTTACCTAGGGTCAGCCCCCTGATCCTGGAAGGCCTTTTTTGAAATCGTGCTTGGCACGGCCGCGTCCGAAGAGCCGGTTTCCGCTATCACGACAAGTGCAGATAGCGCGGCGTGAAACTTGTTCATCTTTCGAACGAACGACTGCAATGGATGGTCCGGTTCTGTGCCGTGATCCTTGAACGGGCCAACACCACGAAAAAGGAAGATTTCTCTATTCATCTGAATAGGAAACTTAAAATTCCCAAGCGAAAAACTGCTATTAGCTGCCAGTGTTTTTCCACCAGGACTCTTTACGTTTAACCTTCAGGTCCCTCGCCTGGCTCTGGCCCATTGCCTTTCGCGGCCCCTTCAAATGGTCCAAATAGGCGCCAAGTTCACTGTTGATAAAAACATGGCCAACCGTGGTGCTATCGCCGATAAAATAGAAAGTTGCCAGCCCTTCCCGCTCCATGTCCTGGACGATTTTCCAGAAAATATAGCTGTCGTGGCTTTCCTGAATTTCGAGAAATTCGCCGGACAAATAGATATCATCAAACCGGCGGGCGAATTCATCGATGAATTCATGGTTCAAATTATATCCGACCCAACCGCATTCCGGATAATTCTTCCTGTTGAGATACGTCGCCAGCTGGGTTTCCCTTGGGGCAAGTTTGTCCAGAAAGCTGCTGGGAACCGGGCTATGGGTAATCGTGTCGGCATCAAGCCAGATCAATTGATCGGCGGTGCCTTTGGTGCGGCGAATGGCATCGGTGACAGCGAAGACCTTGTTGGTGAAACGAATCGCGTCCCAGAGGAAATCGAACATTCCATCGCCGAGCGGACTGAACCCGTTGGCGAAAGGATGACTGCCGAAGCGGTTGCGGAATTCAATCAGCTTCGGCAACACCGCCGTGTGATCCAGAACGGTCAGGTTCGGAGCCGCTTCCTTAACGTCGACATCTTCCGCGTAAACGATGAGCTCAACGTCTTCGGGCCATTTCTCCAGAAACGTGTTCAGGCATTTCTTGCCATATTCCTGGTAACCCGCCTCGTGGAAGGTCGTTACCACGACGTGTTTCAAAGGCTGTCGGAACAATTGCTGAATGGCCATAAGTGTATAGCAATACTCTCAGGTGCGGACGGTAGGAAACTCAGGTGATTTAAGATCTCAACATCTGTCAATGCGTCAATATCACTATCTCCCGAATCATGACGGCAGTGGACCGCTACGCAAGGTGGTCTCCATCCTGCAAAAGTCATCTCGCAAGGTCGCCGGTTTTGCTTGCGTTTTTTGGGCTCCGATTTCTGCGAAGCCGAACAGGTAACAAGCACATCGGTTATTACCCTTCTGACGTCGGCCCATTTTATCTGACCTGTCCCAGTTTGGGAAGTCTCAGAAGCCCAGTTTTCCCGCAACGCACAAACGACGAGTCTGACGTTTTACAAACACATTTATCGAACTTGAGATTCACTGCGGCAATCCTGATAAAAATACGCTAAGACGGTAGCGTCGAATCTGTGGCGGCAAGGGCCTTGTACGTAAACAGCAGGCCGCGCAAAGAGTAGCAATGCGGTTCTCCGAACCCGGGAGAAGAGAAGAAAACATTTGCCGTGCCGATGACATTGTTGCTAGCCATGGGCAAATACGCGGTTTCGCCCCAAAAAGCACGAAAGAAATATCATGAACTATCCGCTCGAACCTTCGGTTTTTGACGAAAATCCTTACCAGGAAGAGTGGTTTGACCAAGATTTCCTGTACTCTCCGGACGGAAACAAATCTTATCCAAATCATCACTGCAAGAAAACATTTGAAGTTTCCTTCCCATTCATCAAAGAGTTTAGAGTGGCATTGGATATCGGCTGCCGGGATGGAGAATTTTCGAGGTACCTGCAGCATTATTTCCAGCATACATATGCGTTTGACGCTCGCATGCGTAAAAGTTTCCCATTTAATGTAGATCTCAAGAAAACAACGCATTTTTGCTGCGCGCTTGGTGACGAGCCCGGCGAACTGCAAATGAGTGGCGGACAACACAAATTTATTGAAGGCAAATCGGCCAGCTATAAAGTATTCACCCTCGATTCCTTCGGCTTCGAGAATGTCGACTACATCAAGATCGATGTGGAAGGTTTTGAGCAACGGGTTCTCATGGGCGGTGAAGAAACTATCAAGAAGAACCTGCCGCTAATCGTCATCGAGCAGAATGACGTGTGTCTTCCGGGTGAGGAACCCTATGCAGCCAAGAAGTGGTTGGAAAACCTCGGTTACAAGCATGTTGCGACTTGCCCCCGCGGCTGGGACTATATCATGCAGCCGCCAAAATCGGTTGGCCGGGGACTTCTAGACAAGATGATAGGCCTGTTTCGGTCCCGCTGACAGAGACCGGCATGAGCGTGCAGAGGCAGGTAAAATCGGTGGTGCTTTTTTCGCATTTCGGTTGCAACAACGACGCGTCTTGTTGCGGCCGTCATGCGCTAGTCCTGCATTGAGCATATGCGAACAGAAAAGACGGGAAGCACCGCAAGCTTCGGGGGCCCCGCTTTCCAGGCGGCAGATTACAATTTTGAACCTTTTTTGGGTAGCAAACATGATGGTCTTCCCGGCGTGTTCGTGCAAAGAAGGTCTCCGACAAGCTCGAAACAAATGACCAACCCGATGCAACCACACATTGGGCTACTGGCTAAGAATTTTTAAGTTTCACGAGAGTTTAAATGACAGACCCATTCAAATTTAACAAAGCTCTCCGTGGCGCCATCGAGCAAATATCTGACCTGATTCGATTATCCAACAGTCTTCGGCGACAATACAAGATCGCAAATTCCGGAGATACCTTCGACAAATACTGGTACCTCGAAAAAAACCCCGACGTTCGCCGCAGTAAAATGGATCCGCTGATCCATTACCTGAAGTATGGTCATCTCGAAGGACGGGACCCCGGGCCGAAATTCAGCACGAAAGCCTATTATTTCCTGCATGAAGACGTCAAAAATGCGGGCCAGATTGCCTTGGTGCATTACGAGCAGCACGGCCGCAAGGAAGGGCGTCTCATCTTCAGTTCGGAGGAAGGAAAAAGGATCCTTTCCACAGAGTCCGGACGGAAAATGCTGGCAGCCGGCAAGCGCTTTGGTAAGGGCTTTTCCAAAAAGCATGCGATGAACCGGCGGAAAGAGCCGGCGACCGGGGGGATCATTCCCGTCTCCTTTCCCCTGGTCCGGCCCGTTTCCAATGCGTGGGGAGGAAGATCGGTCTTCAGTCCTACGTCCAAACCCGGCCAGATCGAACTGGGCGGCGCGTTCATCGGAGCAATCGGTCAGGCTGCCGATGCGGACCCGTCCGCACTCAATGGACCGCTGACTGCATTCTGCGCGTTGATGGGTCGGGATGCGGCGGCCAGCTTCCGGTTTACGGCTGTCGATGCCAACGCTGAGGCCTGGAACCTGACGGGTCCGTTCGCCGGCGCATGTGATGCATTTCTCTTTCCCGCATTCGCTGGCAAGACTGACGTTTCGGTTCTGGACCTTTGGCATGTCTCGGATATGCACCTGCGTCTGCGCCTGGAGGGCGCGGCCCCGGGGAGAGACCCCGCATCGGCGCCGGTCATCCGTCTGTTTCAAGCAGATCCGCTCAGGCTGGACCGCCTGTCCCTTCTGGCTGAGCGCCCCATCCTGGAGAACGGCCCGGTCGTGCTGGACGTACCGCTGACAAATCCGTTCTTACCCATGCTGGTCTGCGTAAATTCGGCCAGCGGCGAGCTGCAGGCCCTGTCGCTGCTGCCATTTCCGTCCCTTTGCAGGGGAGGGGCCCACTACGGCGAGCTTCTGGCCACATGCGAAGCCCGGTCCGACATGGATAACCTCGCCGATCTGTCTGGCCGGTATCTCACCGCCCGGCTCGGTCAGCCTGCACCGCAATGGACCATCGACCGGATCTGCGTTCAAACCGGAAATGCCCTCGGGTCCGAGCGGATCTTCCGGCCGGACATCCGGCTGTGGGCGGCGGTCTGCTTTAATCTTCCGATCATGCCGGCAGGCGATCCGGCGAGCGATGCGGGAACCGGCGAGACAGAACTGATCCAGTCTCTTCTGGAATGGCCGCAATCCTACGCGCCCCTGTCGACGGAATTCCGTGCCAAGGGGTCGCCCGGTGCCGATGGATGCCTGACCCTGGCGGCGGACTGTATTCCGTCGATCGGGATCATGGTCGCCGGTGACGGGCGCGAAAGCCTGGTCAACCGCCCGATGGCCCTGGCGGTGACCGACGCACCGACAGCCGTTCCGGCATGGTCATTAACCCGCGGTCCGGCCAATCCGTCCCTTAAATCCGGCTCCCTCTCCTCCAGCCATTTTCCGTCGCTCGGGCCGATTGATGCCACGGCTTCCAAGACGAATGGCTCGGCCATCTCCGAAACGGGAGGTGCGCTTTGCATGGCCGTTCGGTTCGCGAACCTGTCACATCCGGACGAAGTCCAGCTGCTGATGCCCTTTTCTCCGGAAACAAGCCTACCGGGCGCGGGTTCCGAGACCCGACCACGCGTGTCGGTTTTCATTGCCTGCTCGGGGAAGGAAACCGCCCTCAGGGCCGCCCTGCAGGCTCTTTTTCTCCAGGATGGGATCGACATCTGCGATGTTGTGCTCTCCGTCCCCGAAGACGACGAACAAGCCCGGCAGATCGCGGCAACCGTCAGCGAGATGGAAGCGCCCTGCTCCCTTCGGGTATCGCACCGGCCCGAGACGAGCGGTCCCGGCGATGCCCTGATATCCGCTGCCGCCGACATGACCGGCGACCAGATTCTCGCCATGAGCGACGCCGTGGTTCTTCACGATCCACGGACCCTGTCCCTTCTGGCTGGCATGATCGCCGAACAGGTTGCGGCATCGGCCAGTTGCATGCTCGTCGAACAGGTCAAGGTCGAAAAGAAGGTCGAACGGCCGGAAGTCCGCTCCTATGGATATTTTCTCAACCAACCGATCACGGACCGATCAGCACCGATCAGCGTCTGGGAACCTGGTTGCCAGGGTCTTTTCCTCCGGGAGGACTATCCGGTGTTTGCCAATCATGGAGATCTGTTCCTGACCGAAAAGGCGACCCTCGCCGAACTGGACGGGGCCTCTCCCGCTTTGGTCAGCCTTTCGGACGTGGCTCTCAAGATCGGTAGCCTTGCCTATGGAAAAGGTCTGCAGCAGATCGGAACCTCGGTTGTCAGCGCGGGTGTGACAAAGGGCGTTCTGCCGCCGGTTGACCGGACACCGTTCGAGGTTCTCCCAGGCCTGGCACCCTCGGAGAGTGCCCAGTTCCATCCGAATGATATCGTCATAAGAATGCTGGACACATGAATGTCTGCATCCTTGTCGGCTCATCGGAACAACTGAAAAACGCCGGTGTTCGCATTCGCTACGAGCGGCTGAAGTCCGTCTTCGAAGTCGCGGGTCATAGCCTGGACATCGTCCCCATTTCGAAATTCTCGCGGCATGACCATTTTCGGCATGACATCTACATCTTCAGCAAATGCTACGATGCCGTGTCTCTCGTGATTGCACATCGTTTGCGCGCGTCCGGTATCCCATTCGGCGTCGATTTATTCGACGACTGGTTTTCCCACACCACAGACAGCCGGTTCACCAGATACCGGTCCTGGCTCGGCCATTTTCTGAAACTGGCAAATTTCGTTATCGCTGCCTCGGGTCATATCCGCGGAGTCATTGACGGCTTTGGGAGCACACTTCCCTTTCATGTGGTGAACGACCCCTTCAATCCCGATTTCTCACCGGCCAGGCTGATCGAGACTTTGAACCGAAAGCAGGATGAGGTCGTACGGACGGGCCGGATCCGGGTCCTGTGGTTCGGGATCGGCGACAACCCGCATTTTCCGGTGGGCCTGCAGGATCTTGTCGCATTCAGCGATATGCTGGCGGAAATGCGCAACCGTGGTCTGGAGATCCGGCTCGACATCCTGACGAACCGCAGGGCGATGACGCCTGAACGCCTCGCAATGCTGAAGCGGCTACCGGTGGCTTATGAACTGTCGAAGTGGAGCGTGCAGCTTGAACGGGACATGCTGAACGGGAGTACTGCCAGTTTCCTTCCGGTCAATTATCAGGCCTTCAGCACCAACAAATCACTGAACAGAGCCGTGACGGCCCTGTGTGCCGGATCGCAGGTCCTGTCGGCCGGATATCCGCTCTACGACCGCCTCGCCCCTTTCGTCTATCGCAATGCCCAAACCTTTCTGAGCGATGCGAAGTCCAGCTCCCTGGCGCTCAGGGAAACCACCGTACCCGCGTTTTCGCGCCTGCTGGCCGATGTCGCCTCACCCGCCGTGGAAGGCAAAAATCTCGTCGCATTCCTGGACCGGATCAAACCCGGCGTACCCGACGAAGAAACCATCGACATGACGCGACCGCTCGCAGCGGTTATTCATGGCAGCGTTTCCTCGTGGCGGGTTCATCGACTGGCCAAAAGACTGTCGGTTTTGTCGGTCGCAAGCCCCTATTGTGCCCTGCCTCTGGACTGGGACGTGTCTTTCAGCATTGCCACCGGGGGAAAAGGTCCTGATATTCTGTTGTCGGGACGATGCATGAAGCTGCTTGGCGCAGATGTGGCCAAAAACTTTATTCCGGTAAAAGGCGGCTTTTTCGGGACGCGGTACAGTTTGAGGCTCGCGCAGCTTCTGCCTGATTTTAGCCCCTGCAACTGGGCTCAACCTGACCTGGGGTCCCCCCTTGCCTTCATAACGACGCAGCCATCCACCATTCGGGCCGTCATAAGGGCCATTCAGGCCTTGTTTCCCGGCCTGCCCTGCGTCTATTCAGAAAAATCCAGGCTACCACTTGTCCATAATTTCGATGACCGCCTGTCCACGGGAGTAGCAGCTTAATGTCCGAACGCCATGCGGTATTTCTGGTAAACCTTCTTCAGGACGTGAATATCATCCGTCCTCTCGTTTTCATGACCGCGCGCGATCTTGGAATGAAGACCGTCATACTGGTCATCAGGAAATTCCATGTTCGCGACAGGACGGGAGGCTGGGGCCAGGAACTGTCTGAGATTTGCGAAGCGACCGGCGCAGTCACGATCGAAATCGAAGATGCTGCGGGTGCGATTTCGCATCTTGAAGGCAAATCGGGCGTTCTCATTGCCGCAAGCGAATCCAACCTCAAGGCACACAAACCGACCCACGACATTTTCCTGAATGCCCCGGCCTCGTTCCTGAAGGTCAACCTGCAGCACGGATATGAATCGGTCGGCCTTCTGCAGAGCCGCGATCATGACCGCGCCCATGGGCAAAAGGTGGCGTTCGGGGCGGATATCGTGTGTTCCTGGAGCCCGCCTTCGGTTTTGAAATCTCTTCTGCCGTCGCAACTATCGAAGATTTATGTCACCGGGCCGTCGACCATTCTTCAGATGACGCCTCCCCGCAACCTGGCGTCGGATCGCATCGAACGCGGAATCGTCTGCGAGAACCTGCATTCCGTCAGATTGAATGTCTCCGGTGACTTCAAGCTCGACTTCATGACCGTGTTTTCCGAATTCTGCAGCCACCTCGGAACCGACGGGCGCAAGGTCACGCTCAGGCCCCACCCAGGCGGCCAGTACGTGCTGAAGCAGAATGTCGAGCTGCCCGGCAACGTGACGATCAACAACAACCCGATCTACAAGGTCGACCTGCCTCGTTACTCCTACGGCATCTCCGCGCCCTCCTCCGTCATCATCGACATGGTTCTGGCCGGCATCCCGACCGCCGTGTGGAGCGATGCAGGCAGCGTGATGGATGCGGACAACTATGAGGGCCTGACCCACATATCGACGATAGAGGACTGGCTCGATTTCAGCCGGGAAGCCGTCGCCCATCCGATGCGTTTCATCAGCGCCCAGGAAAAGTTTCTTGAAAAGCTGAGAATGCCGACGGATCCGATGGTTGTCTATGAACGCTTCGCGAAGCTGTTCGATCCGTCGGTCGAGATCGCCGCCCCCTTGAAAAGCGGCATCCGGGCGAAGGAACGGGTGCTGTTCGTCGAAGACAGCCTCGATTCGCATCTTCATTCCGCATTCCTCGATCCGTTGGAAAAGCTGGAAGCGCCGTCCGAACTCGAGATCGATGTCCTGCATGAAAAACATATGATCGCCAGCCTGGCGGAAACATCGGTTCAAAATTACCTCGACACGCGAATGAGCCGCTTCGATCCGACGTCGATTGTCCTCAGTCAGTACCGCGGCCCGCAACTCGCCTTCATCGTGGATTGGGCACGGGACCGGAAAATTCCGGTTGTCCAGTATGCGACTGATCGGCTTTTCAATGTTCCGCCCAAGGCGCCGAACCGCGAATACCGGCACCTCGGCCGCTCGAAGCGGCTGGCAAACGTGAAATTTGCGCTCGACAACGCGGATCTCGTCTACTGCTCCACACCGCGGATGCAAGACCGCATCGCACAGCTCGGCAACAGCGCACAATTGAACCATGGCACGATAACCTGCTCGGGGGAGATAGCGGTGCCCGCAGAGCCGGGACCGGTCACCCGGGTCGGCTATATCTGCAGCGGCTACCAGTACGATTTCGATGTGATCGTTCCGGCCGTCTGCGCGCTTCTGCGGGAAAACCCGGGGATCGGCTTCGACTACATGGGCGAACTGCCCCTGCCCGAACCGCTGGCGGAATTCGGCGATCGTGTCCGCACGGTTCCCGTCTCTCCTTCTTACGGGAATTTCCTCAAGGACCTGGCTGGACTGAGATGGGACATCGGTTTGTGTCCGCTTGCCGAATCGGACGTCAGTTACGGCAAATCGAATGACCTCTGGGTCCAGTTGACCGCATGCGGCGCCGCGGTGATCGCAACCCGGCACACAGCCTATGAACAGTGCTGTGCCGACGGATGTGGTGTTCTTGTCGGCACCCCGGACGAATGGCCTGCCGCACTCAAGGCACTGGCATCAGATCCGCAGGCGCGCTTCGACTGCACGCGCAAGGCCCAGGAACGGCTGTCGCGCGACTACACGCCCGCGGCCCATCGCGCCCAGATCTTCGACATGCTGGAGCAGGCACGGACCACTCGCACAAGGAAGCTGGACGCCCTCCTGGACGGGCAGCGCATCCTTTATATCGCGAACGGGTTCATCCCGACCTTGCAGCTGAGTTTCATCAAACCGCTCGCGCCGATTATCGAGACAGGCCGGACCCAAATGGAGATCCTCACGGAGAAGTCGATTTCCGACGACGGAACGAAGCCGGCCAGCAGCGACAGCAACCGTCCCCTTATCCAAAAGAAGCTGGAGAGCTTCGACCCCACGATTATCGTTTTCTGCCGGTACAGCGGACCGCACCTGGATTTGTTCCTCGACTGGGCCAACGAAAAGGAAATTCCGGTTCTCTACCAGGTCGATGACGATCTGCTCAACGTGCCGGAGAACCTCGGGCAGAAGAAATTCCGCTATCACAACGCCCCGGAACGGATCGCGACGGTCAAGGCGCTCCTGAACCGCTCCGACCTGATTTATGCGTCCAACACCCGCCTCAAGGACCGGATCACCACCCAGGGTGCCAAGGCACAGATCAAGGCCGGCGAGATCTATTGTTCGGCCAAGGTGCTCTCGCCCGCAGTCGAAAGACCTGTGCGCAAGGTCGGCTACATGGCCAGCGCCGACCATTCTCATAATCTCGTTCCGGTCCTCCCGGCGATTGTCCGTTACCTGCGCGCAAATCCGGACGTGCAGTTCGAATTCTTCGGCTCGATCCCGATCCCGCCAGAACTTGCAGAATTCAAGTCGCGGGTGAGCAGCGCGCCTCCGATCGTCAACTACAACGAGTTCCTGGAGGAGTTTTCCAAATACGAATGGGATATCGGGATCTGTCCGCTCACTCCGATCATGTTCAACCTGATGAAGGCCAATACGAAGTGGGTGGAATACACCGCCGTCGGCGCCGCCGTGGTTGCCAGCCGGGGGACCGTTTATGATGACTGCTGTTCCGACGGTTGCGGCATTCTGGCCGCGACGGAGGACGACTGGTTCAACGCGCTGCAATCCCTGACGGCCGATCCCAGGGCCCGTTTCGAACAGGTCACGCGGGCGCAGGAAAAATTGACCGAGAAGTATTCGACCGATGCCCTGAAGGATCAGGTGCTGCGGATCTTCGAGAAGACGATGGAACTCAGGGCCACGCGGAAACCTAAGAGATAAGTGCAACCTCTCCCGGCTCTAGCGATAGGCATTGGGTCAGGGCATCTGTTTCGAACGCATGGGCTGCGCCGCAAAGGTAGAGCTCACGTGCGTTCTCCATCGTCTCCAGGCAGGCCGGTGCCCCGGTCTCAAGCCGCAAGGCGTATCCACCGCCGCGGGAGCGCACCATTTCGACCGGGAGGCCCTTCCAGTCCCGGGCGAGGGCTCGGTGGATGTCATCGTCCGGCCCTGCCGCTTGGAGATAGTAAATTTCCTCGAATTTCTGTTCGGACGCGGATCTGTGCAGGCCGTAGACCGCATAGCCATCGCGCATGTAGGCCTCGCGGGCATCCTCGGAGCGAACAGAGAGGGCGCTGTTATAAAGCCGCAGGAGGTCGGCGGGATAGGAGCCTTCGGTGTTCAAGGGCTTGACGATCTTCTGGCCGTCGAATTTCCCGTTGGTGTAAAGATATTTCTTCGTCCCCTTCGGCGCCTTGACGTCTTTCAGATAGTCGAATGCGATCTGCGCCTCGGCCTGGAAAAACCCGCTCATGATCAATGCTGAAGTCTTTGCCACTGCGGCACTCCGGTTTCCGTCAGACGAAGGGGCGGGTTTCGAATTCGCGCAGCATGCGCCAGGCGGTCCCATCGCCCAGTTCCGCCATCGAGTACTGGTTATAGGCCAGGTGTTGAAGCCACGGCGTTCGATCCGGATAGACCGGGTTTTCGATCAGGCTGAAGTCGGTCTGGCCGACGGGCGCCGCCGCACTCGTTTCTGAAACAAAGACCGGAACTCCGGCGATGGCGGCCTCGATCGCGATGTTGGAGGAATGGGTCACCAGGGCGAAGGACCGGCGGAAGGCGTCCTCGATCGGCTCGACGGTCTCGCCCGGCTGCGGTTTGACCCGGACCACGATTTCCCTGTCCGTATGGGCCTTCAGAGTGGCCAGTGTCGTCTCCAGCCAGTCATGGCAGCCATGGGCGTTCATGAAATAGTCGGTCGGTGGGCACACCAGGATGACGGACCCGTCGCGATTCCAGGGCTGGGTCTCGATATCCAGGGCCGCCAATCTGTCGGGCGGGCATTCCCTGATCGGACCCGCCTCGTAGCCGTTTCGGGTGATCCGGTAGTTCACACCATGACCGCGGCTGAAATAGGCATGGTCGATGTAGAAGAAATACTGGTTGTTGTCCTTGGCGTATTGCACGACGGTGTCGCTGCCGCGCAGGACACCCCAGACAATGGGTACGCCGGGACGGTATCCGGTTTCGTCTTCCGCATACCGCAGCTCACAGCCGATGCCCTTGGCGAAATTCCGGATCATCGCATTGCCGCCGCCACCGCGGTTCAGGTAACAGGTCACCATGTGAGCCTGAAGATCCTGCGGCGGGACATGCAGATGAAAACGGGAAACGCGGACCTCCTGTTCGGTCCGCAACACGGCCTGACCCGCGACGCCTACCGTTCCGATCGCCCGCAAGGGCATGACGATCCTTAAACCACCGGCCTGGTCCGCTATTGCCAGATCCTGCCGGAAAGAAAGTTGCAGGTCATCGGGCTGGCGGGTGTCGCCAGTACTGATATCGAGAACTCCTTGCTCCCCTGCATTCCCCAGCGGCAGGAGCTTGTCGTCGAGCTCACGTAAATGCGTTTCGTTCTCTTCCGTCGCCACCGGCACGTCACGGGCGCCTTCCCATTCGACCGATCCCGCTTCGAATGCCTCGAAGGCCTCGCTGTAGATCGCCTTGTCGGCAGAAGACAGAGAGGCCTTTCCGACGAAGGGAAGGATCATCGCATCTGGATCGTTGAGAACCCGACTGACATGCTCGGTCGCGAGGTCATCGGATGACGGGGTTTTCGACCCGAACAGGCGTGCCAACCGGCCAAACAACGTTCGAACGGGTGTTCTGCCAAGATCCGGGGACGGAAGACCGCCACCGCCTGCCTGCCCAAACCTGCTTTCATCCACAGCCGCTCGGGAACGGGGCAAGATCCCCATCCATGCCTTCGCGCGGCAGACACCGGCCCCGGTATCGTCGAAACGGTCATCACCCTCGCCGGAGAGAACTGCATTGAGGGCCGCAATGAAGCCCGGCGCCAGAACCGAAAGCCTCGGAACCAGGCACAAAACCGCTTCCGTCTCCAATCCGTCCACGCCCGGTTTCAGGTCCTTTTCCAGAACCGGCGTCACCACCTGATGGAGGTCTTGTCTTTCCGCATTGGCCTGAAAACACTCCAGGGAGGCTTCAGTCGGCAGTGCAACGATCACCGACAGCTCCGGCAGTGCCAGTTGGAGGATCTGACCCAGGGCAGGTGTGGCGGCGATGTCCTCGAACACCGCCATCGGGCAGATCAGATAAACCCGGTCTTTCGGCACCGCCTGCAGATCCCCCTCACCTCCCGTCTGCGAGAGCCAGGAGCCGATCGCACGCCGGTTCTTCTCAAGCAGGTCCGGGAGTTGATCGGCCAGTAAGCGGCGCGTCTTGATGTCCCGTATCAGGTCGCGATTGGAATTCACTCTGCCAGTCCCAGAATTCTTGCGGCGAAATTGTCCCAGGAATAGTCGACGACCGTCTCGCGCACGTCCGTCTTGAGATCGAAAGCCGCTTCGATCAGCTTTGCGACGTCGGGTCCGTTTGCATCGATGTCGAACAGATAGCCGTTTTCGCCATGGCGGATGAGATCGGGCGCAAAGCCGGTCCGGCTCGCCACCGGCACCACGTTGGCCATCATCGCCTCGAGAAGCGGAATGGGCCCCCCCTCCAGAGTCGAGGCCGACAACAGCACATCGAACTTGGCGTACCAGGACGGGTAATCGGCGTAGGGAGCGGTGACATACTGGAAGTTCGGAGCCTTTTTCATCTCCTCGAACCCGGAATATTCCTCCCAGTTCCGGCCGATCAGAATGAAAGTCCAGTCCGGCTGGGTCCTGACCAGCTCAAGAAGCAGGTCCGGGTTCTTGCGGTCGTAGTAGGACGAGGAAATGCCGACGGTCTTGCCCGTTCGCGCATGGGGCAGGAACAGCTTCGGATCCGCGCCGCCCAGAACGACGCAGCCTTTCTCCGGCTTCAAGCCCCGCTCGAGCCACAGATCCAGATGCTGGGAACAGGCGAAGATCACCCTGGTCGCCTTGTTGAAGGCCTCCACGAGCTCCGCGATTTCTTCCGGGCTGTCTTCCCTTGGATGGGTGAACCAGACGAAATTGCGGGCACCGCCGATCTGTTTGGCATTCTTTCGTGTGTGCTTCAGGTACAGCGAATAATGCGAATAGAAGTAGTTTTCCGCGTCGGGCAGCTTGGACGGATTGTAGGCGACATGCCAGCTGTCCGGCTGCCGGGAGCCGATTTCCCGGCAGATCGCATCGAGGATCCAGCCCTTGGTATTCTGGTGGGTGACGAAAACCCACTTCGTCTTGCCGGTCTCGTTCAGCCGTTCGGGAAACGGCCTCAGTGCCGCGCAATAGTCCTTCAGCGTGGTGACGGCCACGCCTTCCCGCCGGCCCTCCTTGGTAAAGTCCTTGACGAGTTTCGACTTTTCTTCCGGCAGGACCACCAGTTTGACCTTGGCCATACGGGACGCGACGCCCTTGTCCATTTCGCTGGTCGCGACGACCGACGGGATGATGCGGTGCCGGATGAAACAGTCCAGCAGAGCGGGCGCCTTCTGGAAGACCTGGCTGTCGACGATAAACTCCGCGGCCTCATCGGCGGCGAGAATCCTGTCGAGAACATCGGGGCTCAATATGCCCAGGGACTGTTCCCTCAGAATGAACAGCGTCGCGCCGGTCTTCGGCTTCAGTTCCCGTGTGGCGAGAACGTCGGCAACCAGAATGTCGCGCCATTTCGCGGCGACGACCGGCGCAGAATATTCCGCCGCGACCGCTTGGTATTTGAGAAGGTCCTGCCGGCTGTTTTCCGCTCCCTCGTCACCGAGGTACCGGCGCAGACCGGCCTCGAAGTCATCGAGGACGACGAAGTCCGACAGCTCGGCCATGGCGCCGTTGGAGCTTGCGACGACCGGGACCCCGGAGGCCAGGGCCTGCAAGGCGCGGTTCGACGATTTGACCATCGAGAACCTGTCATCGCCATTGGTCAGCAGAGCGACATCGACCTGTCCCATGGCTTCCGCCATGGCCTCCACGGACCACTCGAGATAGGACGAGGGAACATCGAGCTGGCCGATGACCGCATCAAAAACCGTGCGGTTGTTGCTGACGACCACCAGTTCCAGCGGAACATCCTTCTGCACGGCCCTGAGGGCAGGCACCGCGTTCAACAGGCTGACGATGCCGAACGTGCCGTGATTTGAGCCGTAGTTGCCGAACCACAGGATCTTCTTGCGCACCGGACCGGATGCGGCAACCGCTTCCACAGGGGCAGCCTTAACGGCGACCGCTGGCGTTGACGGCTGCTTTTCCTGTTGTTTGCCGGCGAGGAAGAAAAACGACTTCAGCTTCGCGGCGGCGGAAGGGCGCGCTTCGGGTTGTGGAGGCTGAGACTGTTCTTGAGGCGGTGGCGGAAGCGGGCGTGGCGGGGCCTTGCCCGGCTTTGGCGGCGGCTGTTTGACCTTCGCCGCGCTGGAGTTGCGAAAATACTCCGTGACCGACCGCACGGTCTCCTGGGTTTCCGCGATATCCTTGAGGATGTGGATCGGAACCGATTTGGTCGAATAGCCGTCGAGATACTCCTGGATCCGGTCGACCATGGCCGGACCCGTGGTGATGATACCGCTCAGATAGGGTGCGATCGAACCGAACAGGGCAAGTTGCCAGGGGCCGGGCCTTGCCTTGTAGCCGGGTGCGAGAAAGTCGTCGCATACATCGAAATAGACGGCCTTGCGCCGGCGGAAGGACTCCGAGACCATATAGACGACCGAGACATCGATCCTCTTGACGACGATCAGGGCATCGAGACTGTCGAGCTCTTTCAGAACTTCGGTTTCGTCCAGATAGAAGGCGTTCTCGATGGAAAGGTCTTCCAGGGCCTGCGCCATATAGAAGCATCGATATCGCGCTGAAGCGGAATGAATATCAGTAGATTTTAAATACCATCCGATTTTGAGCTTGGTGTCTTGCTTCATTTCTCTGCTGTCTTAATCGGTTTCGGCAAACCGTTCGGGCCTGAAATGGGCGACCTGAACAGGAGATGGATCATACCGCTTGCTGACTTTCCAGGAGGGAATATCGACAGTCCTCGCGAATGGGCTCTCCATTCTACATAATGAGATTTGAAGACAATGTCGCGTCATTTTGCGCCCTCATTCACCATGAATGAGGAGGCACTATGAATGACGGGGCACCATGTATGACGGGGCCGCGGACACACAAGCGAAAGACCTGCCGATCGCATGGCAATCCGGAGGCCGTCAGGTGCAGGTTCTGATTTTAGGGTCAGCCGCCGAAACCGGCGGGATTCGGTCCTAACCCGGCAGGGTTGTCCACCGTCAGCCCATTCCGAGCTTCAGGCGCAGCCGGACGCCGACAAGGCTGCCGAGAAAGCCGAACAGCAGCCACAGCCAGCCATGGAGAGAACCGGAAGCCAGACCGCCAAGATAGGCCCCGATATTGCAGCCGTAGGCCAGGCGTGCGCCGTAGCCCATGAGCAGGCCTCCGACGATGGCCGTCAGGAGATCGCGCCTGGACAATTGCCAGACAGGCATGAACTTGCCGGCCAGGGCCGCCGCCGCCATGGCGCCCAGGATGACGCCGAAATTCATCACCGAGGTCATGTCGGTCAGGACGGAGCTTTCCAGGGCGCCTTGCTGCCAGGACCAGTAGGGCCAGGTTTCCACCGGGATGCCGATGGCCTGGAACACCTTCGCTCCCCACAGGGCGAAACCGGACGTGATCCCCCAGGGACGGCCGACCACGAGGAAGGTCAAGATGCAGACCAGGGCCAACAAGAGCGCGCCTGTCATCGGAGACCAGGGGCCGGTCAGCAGGGATTCCGTCTTGCGGGCCGGGAGAATCTTGCCGTGTGCCTTCCGCTCGATGCGGAGCGTCAACAGGGCGATCAGCCCGAGGACCGCGGCCGTGATCGCAAAGGCACCGATCGGGCCAAAGTCCTGCACGAGGGAATAGGACGGCAGTTTCGGCAACTTGCCCCATAGATGCATGTGGGCCGTCGCCAGGACGGAGCCCAGAACAAAGGTCGCAAGCGTCACCATCATCCGCGTCGAGCCGCCGCCAGCCGTAAACAGGGTGCCAGAGGCACAGCCACCGCCGACCTGCATTCCAAGCCCGAACATGAAGGCGCCGATCGCCGCAGCATAGCCGAAAGGAAAGACGAACCCACCGGTCGGCAGACCGAAGTCCTTGCCCCAGGCGATCAGAGGGAAGGAAACCGCGGAGACCAGCAGGATCAGCACGAACTGCGCCCGAAGCCCGGTGCCGCGCCGTTCGGTCACGAGATGGCGCCAGGCCGCGGTGAAGCCGAAGCTGGCATGGTAGAGCGCAAGCCCGGCCAGGCCGCCGATCAAGGTCGCCATTGCGTGCTTTGGCCCGGCAGCCAGAAACGCGCCGTAACTGACCAATGCCAGGGCGCTCAAGGCAACGAACAGAACCGTCCTTTGGGACGAGGATACGGAGAGAGTCTGCATATCAGACCACCTAGGCTTTTCCGCTTCGCGCGACAAGAAATGCCATTCTCCCGCGCGAGGGATTTGCAGCATGATTTTCTAATGAGACTGAATAACGTCTCCCGCGCACACGTCGCCAACACCTTTTTGTGTGTTGCAGTTCACCGCCCGACTGCGGTCTTTTTTGTAGTGCACAATTTTCTCGATGCGCCGCCGATGCCGTGGCGCGGGCTCCACAGCTTGAGGTCCCGGCTCCTTAGCCGGTAAACCTGCAGCGATCGCAACAAAGGCCAGCCAATGCGTCTGACAGACCAGTTCGGGTACGACATCACCCTCGAAGACAAAGAAGCCCTGGCCGCATGGACATCAGCGGTCAACGCCTTTCTTGCCCACGGGGCGACGACGGCAAGCCATCTTCAGGATGCGCTTGAGCGGGATCCCGAATTCGCGCTTGGCCATGCCGCACGCGGTCTGTTCTGCCTGCTGCTTGCCCGGCGCGAACTTTACGACACCGCCGAAGAGGCCTGGAGAACGGCTTCCGGCGCTGCAAAGGTCCGGCCGGTAACGCCGCGCGAAGCTGTCGTCACGTCGGCGCTCCGCGCCTGGCTCGACGGCTGGCCGTCCCATTCCGCCGACCTTCTGGACCAGGCGCTGGTCAAGGCGCCCCGCGATGCGCTTCTGTTGAAACTGTCGCAGGCCATCCGCTTCATCCTGGGCGATTGCAACGGCATGCGCAGCTCGATCGAGCAGGTCATTGCGGAATATGACGAAACCCATCCCTCGTACGGCTTTGTTCTCGGCTGCCGGTCCTTCGCGCTGGAGGAAACAGGCTCCTACCGGGAAGCGGAAGCCGTTGGCCGCAGGGGCCTGGAGTTCTGCAGCAACGATGCCTGGGGCTTGCACGCGGTTGCCCATGTGCACGACATGACCGGGCGGTCCGAGGAAGGCATCGGCTGGCTGGAAAACCGGCCCGACGGCTGGGCCCACTGCAACAATTTCGGTTACCACGTCTGGTGGCATCTGGCGCTGATGTATCTGGACCGCGGCGAAATCGACAAGGTGCTCGATCTCTACGACCGCAAGATCCGGCAGGACCAAACGGATGACTTCCGGGATATTTCCAATGGCACGTCGCTGCTGATGCGGCTGGAACTGGAGGGCGTCAATGTCGGCGGACGCTGGGAGGAACTGGCCGCGCTGTCCGACCGGCGCGCCGAAGACGGCTGCAATGTCTTTGCCGACCTGCACTATCTGCTCGCGCTCCTGAGCGGCGGCCGGCGGATGGGAACCGAACGCCTGATCGCCGATCTGCGTCGGCGCACCAAGGAGGAAGGCGACCTGCAGCGGATTTCAACCGAGGCCGGACTGCCCGCGGCCATGGGCCTTGAGCAATACCGGAAGGGAAATTACGCGTCCGCCTTCACCATGCTGTCCTCGGCCCGCGACGCCCTCCCGGCGATCGGCGGCTCCCATGCCCAGCGCGATGTGTTCGAGCGGATGACGATCGATGCGGCGATCCGCGCCGGTCTCGCGGAAGACGCGGAAACCCTTCTGAAGGACCGGTCCCGCAAACGCGGCGGCCTCGACCGGTTCGCCGAACAGCGGCTGGAGGTCTGCGATCGGATGCAGCGCGCGTCTCTCGTCATGCAAAATGAACGCTTGCGCGCGACGCCGGCCTGAAGAATATCCCGGTTTCGACATAAACTTAGCGCAGGCTCCCCCAAAAGGGACCCAGGAACACATATATCGTGAACGCTCAGACGACCGTTGCAAAGAAACCAAGAGATCCCCGCCTGGATTTTTACCGGGGGATCGGAATGTTCATCATCTATATCGCCCACCTCCCCTGGAACTGGTGGACGCTCTGGATCCCGGCGCGGTTCGGATTTTCCGATGCGACGGAAATCTTCGTCTTCTGTTCGGGCATGGCCTCGGCGCTCGCCTTCGGCAAGGTATTCGAAACCCACGGCTGGGGCATGGGTGCTGCCCGCATCCTGCATCGGATGTGGCAGGTATACTGGGCGCATATCGGCCAGTTCTTCGTGATCGCGGTCAGTCTTGTCGCACTCCACGAAAGCGGTTTTCTGGAATCCTGCTGCGGCGTGACCGAGGACTATGTGGCCTCGCTCAATCTCTGGCATCTATTTAATAATTCGACGGTCACGCTGCCTGGTCTGTTCAGCCTCACGTGGGTGCCGAACTATTTCGACATCCTGCCGATGTATATCGTGATCCTGGGCCTGATCCCGGTGATGATGTTCATTGCCAGCTATTCGGTACCGGCCGCCTTTGCCTTTTCCATCGGCCTGTGGCTGACGGCGAACCTCGGTTTTCTCAATCTGCCGGCGGAACCCTGGTCAGACCGACCATGGTTCTTCAACCCGTTCGCCTGGCAACTTGTCTTCTTTACCGGTTTCGCCTTCATGCGCGGCTGGCTTCCCGCGCCGCCGGTGAACCGCGGGCTGGTCGCGCTTGCCATCGTCATCCTGCTGGTCACCCTGCCCTTCGCCTATTTTCGCATTCATCTGAACGTGCAGTGGGTCGACGATATCCGGAATTCGATCGAGCCCTTTTGGAGGAAGACCGAATTCGGATTGTTCCGCTACATGCATTTCCTGGCACTCGCCTATCTTGCCTGGCTGGCTGCGGGCGAAAACGGCCGGCGCCTTTACGGCCACGGCCGGAAATGGGGCACCTTTGTGCGCGTGGTCCAGAAGGTCGGCCAGCAATCGCTCGCCGTCTTCATGGCAAGCCTGGTGATCGCCCAGGCGGCAGGCATCCTGCGCGACATGGTCTGGGGCCGGGACCAGTGGGTTCCGCAGATCCTGTCCAACGTTCTGGGCTTCATGGCGCTGATTGCCGTTGCCTATACGGTGTCGTGGTTCAAGGGCCAGCCCTGGCGCAAACCGCCGGCAAGGCTGCACAAGCCCGAAGGGCCGGAGATGTCCGCCTCTGAAGGCGGACAAGCGGCAAAGGAACCCTCCCGACGGCAGGCCGAAACGGTCTAAGTTCCCGGATCGCGTGCTCCAAACGAAAACACCGGCCAAGCGGCCGGTGTCTTTCATGTCGTAAGGTGTCTTGCCCGCGAACTCAGTGCAGGCTCACCATTTCCAGTTCCTGCTCGAAAGCGTTCGCGATGGCCGCTTCGCGGTTGTCGGCCAGCAGGATCGGCGTGCCGTCGGCGTTCAACAACGCCCACAGGCTGGCATTGCCCTCAAGCGGCGGCATTCCTGGAAAGAGGCTCTCCAGTTCGGCCGGCTGCATCTTGCGGACGTAGGCCAGGGTTCCGTTTCCGAGATCCGACAGCGCATCCTTGCTGATGTCGAACATCGTATCGTCGCGATCGGGGGTATTGGGGTCGTGCATCAGATACTCTCCATTTTCCTTGTTCGGCGGATGGGTCATTCGCCGCTGGAGATTTCGATTTTCCGGATAACGCGTTCCGGTTCCGGGCGTGCAAGATCGATCGACAGAAGACCGTCCCTCAGATCGGCTCCGAGGATCTCGATGCCCTCGGCCAGAACAAAGGCACGCTGGAACTGCCGCGCGGCAATGCCACGGTGTAGATACTGGCGCGACTTGTCGTCGACCTGACGGCCGCGGATGACCAGCTGGCTCTCCTCAACCGACACATCGAGCTGATCCCGGGTAAACCCAGCCACAGCCAGAGTAATACGGATGATGTCACCCTGATCCTCGGTCTTGGGTAACCGCTCGATGTTATAGGGCGGATAGCCGTCGTTGGCGGCCTTCGAAACCCGGTCGAGCACCCGTTCAATGTCATCGAACCCGAGCAGGAACGGGCTGGAAAACGCCGACATGCGTGTCATCGTCAAAGTCCTTTTAAAGCGACCTTGCACCCGGACCCTGTAACAGGCATCCGGACGGGGTGGATCTCACCCCTCGTCTGAGACAAATATGGCGACTTGGGCCGGAGACTTCAAGCTGGCAAGCGTGAAGCCTGCCGGCAGGGTTTACGTTCCATCCGTACGGAGAGGCGCGCCGACGTCGATCCGATTGCCGAAGGGATCGGCGAAAACGAAGGTCTTGAGACCGTATTCCTGGGTCTTCAGACCCTTCAGGATACGGCAACCGGCCGCCTCGATGCAGGCGTAAAGGCCATCCGCGTCGCCGACGAGCATATGCGCCACGTTGAAGGAGGCCGGCCTGTGGTCTTTTACCAAGGTGATATGAAGCTCCGCCGCGTCCTTCTTCAGGATCGCGAACCCGACCGGATCGCCGTTTTGAAACACCACTTCGAAGCCGAGCACATCCCGGTAAAAGGCAAATGCCCGGTCCATATCGGTGACAGCCAGCGTCGCGGCGATACGGCCGAAGGATAGTTTTGAAATCTGATGAGACATGACACACCCTTTGCCACGATCGGGCGCTCCGTCCACGGCGGTGCGCGGTGTGCCGGTGCGCTCGGATCAAGAAGAATTGAAAACGGGCAAAGCGGTGTTTGCGCGACTATTGCTATCAGTCCCGATACAAGCTCGCAAGGGTTCCGAACCTGCCCGCATTTTGCGGACCTCTCAGTGCAAGGTCGAAAGGGCATTACCAATTGAAGATCGCTCTGGGATTTTTATTGGCGACAATCCTCGTCACAGCACCCTTTTTAAGTTTGAATTATTCCGGGTATTGCCTTTCCGAACAACGTTTCCTCGCGAAAGACGAATTAATCGAGAGTACCTTGCGTGACGCATATCGCTCTGTTTTTGACTATCCGTATTCCAGTTTAAATGTTGACGAAGAAATACATATGAAAAACATTCGTGAATATATTAAAAATAATCCAGATTGCTGCAAGATACTCCGAAATTTCCAAGAATATAAAGCCGCTGATGACGCCCTTGGAGAAGCGTACAGCCCGGAAGGTTACTTCTATCCGACGTTCTGGGGGCGGATATGGGGTGATGAAAGTTATCTTGTGCAAGTTCTTTATATCGGAAAAAAGCAAAACAGCGTCATTTATGAGCGGTCGGCCCCTCGGGTTCTCTATCGGATGATCGGCACTTGCGGGAAAGTCAAAAGGTACTTTTAGGAGGAAGCCCCATGACCCGCACCGAATTCGATGCTTACTGCGCCGGACTGCCGGCCACGACCAACGTGGTTCAGTGGGGCAACGCCTCGGTGTGGAAGGTCGGCGGCAAGATCTTTGCGGTCTGTTCAAGCTGGGGCCAGGGATCCGAACAGCGGATCGCCTTCAAGTGTTCCGACCTCTCCTACATGATGCTCACCGAAGAAGCCGGCATCGTTCCGGCGCCTTATCTGGCTCGGGCGAAATGGGTGCAGGTGTCGAAGGATAGCGCGCTCACGGACGAAGACCTGAAAACCTATCTCGCCACCGCCCATGGTCTTGTCGCCGCGAAATTGACGAAAAAACTGCGGCAGGAGCTGGGGATCGATGGCTGATATCAGTGCGACTCCAATCCCTGAAGGAAAATACCGGTCGCTTTTCTTCCTGATGCTGGCCGAAATTGCAGGCATGAGCCTGTGGTTCATGTCGGCAGCGATCCTGCCGGACATGGTGGCCGAAGTTCCGGTATCGGACTTCCGGCAGGCCGCTCTTTCGAGCGCGGTCCAGATCGGCTTTGTCGCAGGTGCCCTTGTCTCCGCAATTTTCGGCCTGCCGGACCGGTTCGATCCGCGTCGGGCGTTTGCGGCCTCTTCCCTGATCGCGGCGGCAGCGAACGCCAGCCTGCTGATCACGGTGCCGGGAGGCGATCTCGCGATCCTTGCCCGGTTCATCACCGGCGCCATGCTGGCCGGCGTCTATCCGGTCGGCATGAAGATCATCGTCGGCTGGGGGCAGCGGGACCGGGGCTTTCTGGTCGGCGCCCTGGTCGGAGCGCTGACCTTCGGCTCGGCCGCGCCCCATCTGCTGGCGCTCGCCGGCGGAGCGGACTGGCGGTGGAGCGTCGGCGTCGCCTCACTGGCAGCGGCGATCGGCGGGCTTTTGTGCCTGGCGACGAGGCTCGGCCCCTTCCACGCGGCGGCCGGAGACTTCCGGTTCCGATCCATTGCCCTTGCCTGGACCAACCGAAAGGTCCGTCTCGCCTATGCGGGCTACCTCTGCCACATGTGGGAACTCTACGCCATGTGGGCCTGGATCGGCCTTGCCGCCACCGTGTCGTTCACCGCCTCGATGGCGGAAGACAAGGCGCTCGTGTTCGGACGGCTGCTTGCCTTCGGCGCCATTGCGGCAGGCGGCGCGACCAGCATCGTCGCGGGCATCTTCGCCGACCGGCTCGGCAAAGAGACCATAGCCCTTTGGGCCCTGATCTTCAGCGGCAGCGCTGCACTGGCGACCGCCGCCACCTTCGGCGGCCCGCCGTGGGTCACGATCCTCTGCGTGCTGATCTGGGGCGCGGCGATCCTGCCGGATTCAGCCCAGTTCTCCGCTCTCGTCGCCGACCATTCGCCACCTGAAATGACCGGCAGCCTGATGACGTTTCAAACCGCGCTCGGCTTCGCCCTGACCTTCTTCACGGTTCAGGCGACGCCCGTTCTGGCGGCCGACATCGGCTGGCCCGCCGTTTTCGTGTTCATGGCCATTGGCCCGGCCTTCGGCATTGTCGCCATGCTCCGGCTCAGGGCGCTGGCGTAACGCACCCTGCCGGTACCGAGATTTTAGGCTACGATCCGGCGGCCGTTTTCCGCATCGAAGAAATGCATGTCCGTTGCCAGTGCGTTCAGATAGAGCACCGTGCCGTGGTCGTAGCGGGCATGGCTCGGCGCGCGCACCACGAGTTCCGGACCGGCGCCGTCGAGTTGGCCGTAGATGTAGCTTTCCGCACCGACCGGTTCGAGGACGTTGACGGTGAATTCCATGGAGAGCTTATCCGGGCTCTCCATCTTCTCGCTGCTGATTTCCAGGTGCTCGGGACGAATGCCGAGGAGATAGCGGTCCGCACCGTGCAGGTTCGGTGCATCGAGGCCGCTGCCGCTTTCCGCCTGCAGTCGACCGTTCTCAGAACGGACCGGAACCAGGTTCATGGCCGGCGAGCCGATGAAACTTGCCACAAAGGTGGAAGCCGGCTTGTCGTAGACATCCACCGGCGCGCCGATCTGCTCGATGGCACCGCCGTTCAGCACGATCAGCCGGTCGGCGAGCGTCATGGCTTCCAGCTGGTCGTGGGTGACATAAACGCTGGTGGTGCCCAGCGACTTCTGCAGGCGCTTGATCTCCACGCGCATCTGCACCCGGAGCTTTGCGTCCAGGTTCGACAGCGGTTCGTCGAACAGGAAAGCCGCCGGTTCGCGGACGATGGCCCGGCCCATGGCAACGCGCTGGCGCTGGCCGCCGGAGAGCATGCGCGGCTTGCGGTCGAGATAGTCGCCGATCTCCAGGATGCGGGCGGCTTCCTTGACCCGCCGGTCGATCTCACCCTTGGCGATCTTCCGGTTGCGCAGCCCGTAGGCCAGGTTGTTGTAGACCGTCATATGCGGGTAGAGCGCATAGTTCTGGAACACCATGGCGATGTCCCGATCCGCCGGATCGACCTTGTTGACGATCCTGTCGCCGATGCTGATTTCGCCGTGGGAGATGTCCTCCAGGCCTGCAATCATGCGCAGCAGCGTGGACTTGCCGCAGCCGGACGGACCGACCAGCACGATGAATTCGCCGTCGGCGATGTCGACAGAAACACCTTTGACCGCTTCCACGTTGCCGGCATAGACCTTGCGGACCGTATCGAGAGTAATCGTTGCCATCGGATGTCAGCTCACTTGTCGCTTTCGGTCAGGCCCTTGACGAACCAGCTCTGGAAAATCACGACCACCAGAACCGGCGGCAGCATGGCCAGGATCGCAAGGGCGAAAGCTTCGTTGTAATCGGGGATCTGCGATCCGACCCAGACCAGCAGGATCTGCTTGATGCCGCGCACGAGGGTGAAATAGGCCTCGTCGTTGGTCGTGATCATGGGCCACAGATACTGGTTCCAGCCGTAGACGAACATGATGATGAAGATCGCCGCAATCATCGTCTTGGAGGTCGGCACCAGAATGTCGATGAAGAACTTGAACGGACCGGCGCCGTCGATGCGGGCGGCTTCCAGAAGCTCGTCCGGAACCGACTTGAAGAACTGGCGGAAATAGAACGTGCCGGTCGCGGAGGCGAGCAGCGGCACGATCATGCCGGAAAAGCTGTTCAGCATGCCCATCTTCTGCACCACCTCGTAGGACGGCACGATGCGCACTTCCAGCGGCAGGAGCAGCGTGGTGAAGATCATCCAGAAGAAGAACGTGCCAGCCTTGAAGCGGAAATAGACGATGGCATAGGCCGCAAGCATGGACAGCACAATCTTGCCGACGGCGAAGCCGATCCCGAGCAGCATGGAGTTCCACAGCATGCGCAGGCCGGTGATCTGGCCGGTGAACCCGCCCTCGTGGAACAGGACCTTGGAATAGGTGTCGGTGAAGTTCCCGCCCCAGGACGCCATCAGCCCGAAGCGGTGGATCTCGACCGCTTCGTGGGTGGAGGTCAGGAAGGCGATTGCGACGGGGCCGATCATCAGCACGGAGCCGATGATCAGGATGAGGTGGTCGAAAAATTTCAGACGGAACATGGCGCGCCCTCAGTTGTAGTGCACGCGCCGCTCGATGAAGCGGAACTGGAAGATGGTGAGCACGAACACGACGATCATCAGGATGACCGACTGGGCGGAGGAGCCGCCAAGGTCGCCGCCGCGGAAACCGTCCATGTAGACCTTGTAGACCAGCGTGATCGGATTGTTCGCCGCCTTGTCCTTCACGACCACGTCGACGATGCCGAAGGTGTCGAACAACGAATAGGTCATGTTGATGATCAGCAGGAAGAAGGCCGTCGGCGCCAGCAGGGGCAGGATGATGGTCCAGAAGCGGCGGAAGCCTGAGCGGCAATCGATGGCGCCGGCCTCGCGCAGGGACTTCGGGATCGCCTGCAGGCCGGACAGGAAGAAGATGAAATTGTAAGGGATCTGCTTCCACACGGCGATGACCACCATGGCGAAGGCCGTGTCGAAGTAATTCAGGCCCAGCTTGAAGTCCCAGCCGAAGAAGCCGGCGACCTTCAGGAAGGGGCCGATATGCTGGTCGAAGAACATCACGCCCATGAGGCCCGCGACCGGCGGCGCCACCGCATAGACCCACATCAGCAGCGTCTTGTAGGTCGAGGCCCCGCGGATCACCGCATCCGCCTTGACCGCCAGAAGCAGCGCGCTCGACAGGGACAGGAACGTGACAAGCAGCGTGAAGACGATGGTGAAGTTGCCGATGCGGACGTATTCACTCGATTCGAGAACGTCCTTGTAGTTATCCATCCCCACAAAGGTCGCGCTGAAACCGAACGGGTCCTCCAGATAAAAGGAGGACTGGATCGCCTGCACCGACGGCCAGTAGAAAAAGATCAGGATGACAGCGACCTGCGGCAGCAGGAAGAGATACGGCAGGGAAGCGCTGGAGAACTGGACGCGTTTCATGTGCACGCTTTCACATTTCCGGACGGAAATTCAGGACGTACGGACCGGGAAGAACGCTCTCCCCGGTCCGCGATTTTCAAGCCGGTCAGATCAGCCGGCGGTCTTGGCGAAGCGCTCCAGCAGCTTGTTGCCTTCTTCCTCGATGGTCTTGAAGGCGTCGTCCACGGAGGTCTCGTTGGCGAAGATCTTGTTGAATTCGCGTTCCATGACTTCGCGGATCTGCGGGTAGAAGCCCATACGGTAGCCCTTGGACCATTCGCCGCCCGGCAGCATCAGCTGCTTGATGCCGACTTCGGCCTGCGGAACTTCCTTGTAGTAGCCGCTTTCCTGGGCAAGCTGGTAGGCCGCCTTGGTGATCGGCACGTAGCCGGTCGCCTTGTGCCAGAAGAACTGGACTTCCGGAGAGGTCAGGAATTCGAAGAACGCTGCGGTGCAGTCGTTTTCAGCCTTCGGCTTGCCGGAGAAGGCGAACAAGGCAGCGCCACCGATGAAGGTGTTGGTGCCGGCACCCTCGATCGAGTTCCAGTAAGGCAGGAAGGTTGCGGAGAACGGCATCTGGGCCGTCTTGCGCAGACCGCCGAAGGAACCGGAAGACCCGATCCAGAAAGCGACCTTGCCTTCTTCGAACGGCTTCTGGTTGTCGCTCCAGCCGGCGCCGTAGTAGCCGAACAGACCGTTGTCGTACCAATCCTTGAGCTTGGAATACATCATCTTCTGCTCAGGGGAGTTCGCCAGGATCTTGGTGCCCTTGACGGCGTCGTAACCGTTGTTGTTGGTCGCGAACTGAAGATTGTGACGGGAGAAGAAATTCTCGGTGAATTCCCAGGTCAGCTGCGACTGGACCAGTGGCACGTAGCCGGCGTCCTTCAGCTTCGGAGCGATGGCTTCGAAGTCTTCCCAGGTCTTCGGTGCCTCGACGCCGGCCTTCTTGATGGCTTCGTCGTTGATGTACATGATCGGAGCCGAAGAGTTGAACGGCATGCCGATGAACTTGCCGTCGCTGTCGGCGTAGAAATAACGCACGCCGTCGATGAAGGCTTCGCGCTTGAACTCGTGGCCGGCGTCCTTGATCATGTCCTCGGCCGGGATGACGGCACCCTTGGCGTTGATGATCGTGGCGGCACCGGCGTCGAAGACCTGCAGGATGTTCGGCTGTTCACCGGCGCGGAAGCCGGCAATACCTGCGTTCAGGGCTTCCTCGTAGGTGCCCTTGCTGACCGGCGTCAGGTGGCAGACATCCTGGCTGGCGTTGAATTTCTCAGAGATCTCGTTGATGACTTCGCCGTTCCGGCCGCTCATGCCGTGCCACCAGGAAATCTCGGTCGCAGCATAAGAAGCGGTCGACGTGCCAAGCAGGGCAGCCGCAGCGACGACGCTGGCGACGGTCTTACGAAAAGCCATAATAAATGCTCCTAAACGATGAGGCCGGCGGCCCCGTTCACAAGATGTATGCGCGGTCGGCCGGCGTTGTTTCCGGCAGCGCGATCGATACCGCTCGTGCTTGGTATGGTTTTCATATGAATGCCGTGTGTCGCTCATATGAACCTTCGGCGACACTCCCGTGCCGTTGATTTTTCGACATTTTTCGGGGCGTTTTGCGCCGCGGATCAGCGCCATTAACGTAAAAAAGCTTGCAAGCTCCTTCCGTTTCCAGCACCCTTGAGAGCGATGGTTCCGCCAAGCAGAAGACGCGGCGGATCAAAAGGGAACACGGTGAGGCGTACCCAGCAGGGACCAAGACCGTGGCTGCCCCCGCAACTGTGAGCGGTTCGCCAAGCCCAACGGCCACTGGTTTTCGATAACCGGGAAGGCGGGCAAGGTGATGAGCCGCAAGCCAGGAGACCTGCCATCGACGAACCGGCGCGCGCCCGCGCCTTCTATCAAGCCTCCCACACGGCGGGTGTGGAAAGGAGAAAAACATGCATATCGAACCCGGCATCGTCGACGGCGCCAAGATCGTTCTCAGCTACGCAACGGCGGCCGCCTCTCTCGGCATGGCAGCCAAATACGCCTTCAACACGGTGCGCAACGACGGCGGCGTGTCCGCCCTTGTCAGCCGCGGCGTCATGGCGACGGCTCTCGTCTTCAGCTTTTTCCAGATCCTGCCGCACTATCCGGTCGGCGTCTCGGAAGTTCACCTGATCCTCGGCTCGACCCTCTACCTGATGTTCGGCGCCGGACCGGCAGCAATCGGCCTGGCCGCGGGTCTTCTCCTTCAGGGCCTGTTCTTCGCGCCGTTCGATCTGCCGCAATACGGCATTAACGTCACCACGCTTCTGGTGCCGCTGTTCGCCATCAGCCAGATCGCCAAGCGCATCATCCCGGCCGACACCCCTTACGTGAACATCGAGTACAAGCAGGCGCTGGCGCTTTCGACCGCCTATCAGGGCGGCATCGTCGCCTGGGTCGCCTTCTGGGCATTCTACGGACAGGGCTTCGGCGCGGAAAACATCGCGTCGGTCACCTCCTTCGGCGCGGCCTACATGCTGGTTGTCCTGATCGAGCCGCTTGCCGACCTCGGCGTTCTGGCCGGTGCCAAGACCCTCTCGGGCCTGAAGGCATCGCCGTTCGTCTACAATCGCCTTTACAACGCTGCGGCCTGAACTCCGCACCGGTTGAACGGAACAGGCCCCGGCAGCTCGGCTGCCGGGGCTTTTTGTTGCGCGGGCTTTTCCAGACGCAACGAGCGACTGCCATCGGGGACGTTTTGCCAAGAACGATGGCTGCGGGTGAGAGATGGATCTGCGGCTTGCTCCCCTCTCCCCCCTTGAGGGGGAGATGCCGGCGAACAGCCGGCAGAGGGGGGTGACGATCTTTGCCCAGAATACAGGGCGTCGGTGGACAGGCTGCATACCCCCCTCTGTCCCCTAACGGGTGTGCAACCCGGATGATGGGTAACAGTTCTATCCGGGAGGATGGGTAACAGTTTTTGTTTTTCTGCCTCGTGTGGGCCACCGCAGTTTTAGGTCTTCTGTGATGTAGCCGATGAATACCGGTCCGTAACGGAGTTCAAGCTGCCCGGTGTCGGCTTCTTCAATGCTGACCGGCTCTCCGACGAGGGCCATGGAGACATAAACGGTGCCGCCGCGCCACTTGATTTCGCCGTTCTGGCGCACCCTGCGCACGCATGTTCCTTGATCATAGTCGGGTGATCTCAGCCTGCCGCTCCAGGGTCTTGATGAGTCTGTATAGGCGGCTGCCGGGGTTGCCATGCCGAGTGCCTCATGCGGACGCTCTTCATTGTAGGTCTGCCGAAAGCGGACAAATCGGTCGGCCTGGGCCTTCAGGTTGGCCGCCGGTGGATTGGCGGTTTCATCCTTCAAGGTTCTGTGCAAGCGCTCCAGCCGGCCGTTCTGCTGCGGCGAGGCCGGGGCAATGCGTTCAGGACGAACGCCAGCCTTGATGAGCCGGACTGCCAGCCCCGACAGGCCGGCAGCTCCGGTCGAGGCAAAGGGCGCCCCATTGTCGGAACGGATAGCCCGTGGCAGGCCGAACTCGCGGAAGGCTGCATCCAGAACGGACCAGACATGGGTCGTGTCGGGACGGGGGACGGCAACCACCCGCAAGAGATAGCGGCTCGCCTGGTCCTGCAACGTGAAGGGATCGCAGCGGCGACCGTCACCGGTCCGGAACCAGCCCTTGAAGTCCATGCTCCACACGTCGTTGGGCAAGGCCTGGTCAAAGGGGGACACGGAGCAGGGCGGCGCGCGGCGGCGGCGTTTGCGCGCAACGCTCAAGCCTTCCCGGCGCAGCAACTCGCCGATCGTCGAAGCAGCTGGAACCACAATCACCGGATCGGCATGCGCCTGAAGAAAGGCGCGCAGTTTTTTCGGACCCCAGCTTGGATATCGCCGGCGCAACGCAAGCACCGCCTCCCGGGATGTCTCCGCAAGCGCATGCGGACAATGATGCGGGGCGTGACTGCGCGGTGCCAAAGCTGCCGCGCCACCCGAACGCCAGCGCCTCAGTACCTCATAACCGGTCTTCCGGCTAATCCCGAACTGACGGCAAAGCTCCGACATCGACACCTCTCCGCTTTCAACCGAAACGCAGAACCGGACACGCTCTTCCATCGCACAGGTCTCCCGAAATCCCATACCCCGAACCTCCCTCGTTCGGCGTAAGTCTGACCTGTTACCCATCCTCCCGGATAGAACTGTTACCCATCATACCGGTTCATACCTGGTGACATCTCCCCCTCAAGGGGGGAGACGGGCGCAAGCGGTATTGCTCAAGTCTATTCATACGGCAGGGTTGGTAAGCGAAGCCGGCATTTTGTTGCGACTTTTTGAAAAAAAGCCGTGCGGGTACGCTGGCGCCCGAGGCCGACACATCCTAGGCTGGCGTCAACTGAACGACCTCGAAACTGCCGGCCGTAGACGACTTGTCAGGATGATGCCTACTGACCCTTCCCCGACCTCCCTTGTCGTGACCTCGAAAAAGGCCGGCCTCCTCGGCGGCCTGCTTGCCCTCGTCGTGATCCTTGCCCTGCCGCACCCGCAGGGCCTCACGGCCGAGGGCTGGGCGGTGGCGGGTGTCGGCCTGCTGATGGCGATATGGTGGATGAGCGAGGCGCTGCCGCTGGCGGCAACGGCGCTGGTTCCGCTGGTGCTGTTTCCCTTGCTCGGCATCAGTTCCTTCGACAGCGCGGCGCAGTCCTACGCCAATCCCCTGATCTTCCTGTTTCTCGGCGGCTTCATTCTCGCCCGGGGACTGGAACGCTGGCAGCTTCACCGGCGTCTTGCGCTGAAGGTCCTGCGCCGGGTCGGCGAGAACCCGCCCGCAATCGTCGCCGGCATGATGGGGATCACGGCTTTCCTGAGCATGTGGGTGAGCAACACGGCAACTTCCATGGTCATGCTGCCGATCGCCCAGTCGATCGTGTCCACCCTGTGCATCGCGGGTTCCGATCGTCCGGACGATCCGCGGAATTCCTTCGCCCCGGCGCTGATGCTATCGATTGCCTATGGCGCCACCATCGGCGGCATGGGCACCCTGATCGGCACCCCGCCGAACGCGCTCTTCGCCGGCTTTCTGCTGGAGACCTACGACATCCGCATCGGCTTCGCGGAAGGTGGATGCTGGTGGGTATTCCAGCTGTGCTGGTGTTGTTGCCGATCACCTGGTTTCTGCTGACCAAGATTGCCTTCAAGGTTCCGGCTGCCTTTCCGGAGACGGTTCTGGCATCGGGCCATGACGGTACGCAGGATCTGGGGCCGATGTCGCGCCAGGAGTATACGGTCGCCGGCGTCATGGTCATCGTCGCGTTTCTGTGGCTGACCCGACCGCTGATCGCCGATCTCGTTCCGGGCCTGCCGCTTTCGGATGCGGGCATCGCCATGATCGGTGCGCTCGCCCTGTTCGTCCTTCCCGACCGCTGGTCCAGCGGAACGTTCCTGCTGGAATGGAACGACATCAAGAGCCTGCGCTGGGACGTCCTGATCCTGTTCGGCGGCGGACTGTCCCTGGCCGGCGCCATCGCAAGCACCGGACTTGCCGACTGGATCGGTGCCGGCATGAGCGCGCTTCAAACATTGCCCGCCAATGTGCTGATCCTCGCCGTGATGGTGGTGATCGTCTACCTGGGCGAACTTGCCTCCAACACGGCCATGGCCGCCGTCTTCCTTCCCGTGGCCGGGGCCGCCGCCGTCGGCATGGGTGCTGATCCGCTAACCCTTGCCCTGCCGGTGGTGCTGGCCGCCTCGCTCGGTTTCATGCTGCCGGTCGCGACCCCGCCCAATGCCATCGTCTATGGCTCAGGTGCGGTCAGCTCACAGCAGATGCTGCGCGCCGGCGCCCTGCTCGACGTCATCAGCATCGCCGTGGTGTTCGTCATTGCAGCCACCATCGGCCGGTGGGTGTTCGGGCTTTAAGAGACATCGCCAATCATCTGTAGAGGATGGTCGGCAGCCACATCGACAGTTCGGGAACGAAGGTCAGAAGCAAGAGCACCGTCACCAGCGGGATCAGGAACGGCGCGGTCGCCTTTACGCATTGCTCAAACGGTACTGCAGACACCTTCGACAGCACGTAAAGCACCATGCCCACCGGCGGCGTCAGCAGGCCGATCATCAGGTTGAGGATCAGGATGATGCCGAAGTGCACCGGATCCACGCCGATCGATACTGCAACCGGTAGCAGCACCGGCGTCAGAATGGTGATCGCCGCAATCGTCTCCATGAAGCAGCCGACCACCAGCACGATCAGCATGATGATCAGGAGGACCGCAGTCGGGTCGTTGGCGAAACCGAGCAGTTCCCGGGCGAATACCTGAGCGACCTGGTTCGCGGTCAGGATCCAGGCGAAGATCGCGGAGGCCGCGACGATGAGCATGATCGAGGCGGTGGTCTCGATGGTCTCCATGGAAACTCTCAGGACACTCTTCCAGGTCAGGGTGCGGTAGATGAAGAGCCCGAGCACGAGGGAATAGGCCACCGCAGCGATGGCGGCCTCGGTCGGCGTGAACATGCCTGACAGGATGCCGCCAACAATGATGACCGGTGTCATCAGCGGCAGAATGGCGTCGGCGAAGGTCCGGATGAAGACCGAAAACAGGAACCGGTCATCACGGGGATATTTGCGAAGGCGGGCATAGAAACCGACCATGATCATCAGGGCGAGCGCCATGATCAGACCGGGGATCAGGCCGGCGGCGAAGAGCTGGCCGATGGAGGTGTCCGCGATCACCCCGTAGACGACGAGCGGCAGCGACGGGGGAATGATCGGCCCGATGGTCGACGAGGCGGCCGTGATGCCGACCGAGAAGTCGGTGTCATAACCGGCATCGCGCATCGCCTTGATCTCGATGTTGCCAAGGCCGCCGGCATCGGCGACCGCCGCGCCTGACATGCCCGCGAAGATGACGCTGGCGCCCACATTCACATGACCGAGACCGCCGTGCATCCAGCCGACCATGGCGCGGGCGAAGACAAAAATCTTTGTGGTGATGCCGGAGGAATTCATCAGGTGCCCGGCAAGAATGAAGAACGGTACCGCAATCAGCGGAAACGAATTGATGCCGTTGACCATGTTGTGCAGCACCACGAGGCTCGGCATCCCGCTGGTCGCAATGAAGAACAGGGACGACACGCCGAGGGCGACTGCCACCGGTGCTCCCACGATCAGCAGCACGAAGAGCAGGACAAACATCAGGACAAGCGTCATGCGGGGAATTCCCTCACATCAATCGGAAAGGTCGGAAAGGGCATGCGCTTCGAGATCGTGGATCACATGCTCAGGATTCTGGCGCAGTTTTCGGACCAGCCAGCAAAGCGAATAGGCGGCCATCACGGCCAGCCCGACTGCCACCGCCCAATAGACGAGGCTTTTTGGGATCTCGGCCGATGCCATTTTGGTCTTTGTTTTGAGGGCGAGCAGCACCGCGACATAGGCCATGTAGCCGTAGAAAAAACACGACAGGGCCTCCATGGCCACGGTAAGCCATTTGCCGGCAACATGCGGGATGTAGCGGTAGAAAAACTCCAGGAAGATGTGCGTGCCCTTCCGCGTCACCGTAATCGCCCCCAGAAAGGCAACCAGGATCAGCACGTAGCGGGCGATTTCCTCCGTCCAGGCCAGACTGTCGTTCAGCACATAACGGGTGAAGAACTGCAGGAACACGATGACCGCCAGACACCACAGGGCGATCAGCCCCGGAAGGTCGACCGGCCTGAAATCGATCGGCGCGCCATCGTCTTTTGTATCGGAAAGCGAACGCGCAGGCTCCCCTGCGCGCTGCTCCTCGAAATTCTCAAGTTTCGAGTGGTTCATCTCCGTGACCGGGCTCCCGCAATTCAGAGAGCCTGAAGGCGTTTGAAGTGTTCGAGCGTGTACGGCACCTTGGCCTCATCGGTCAGCATCGGCTTGACCGCATCCTGGAACGGCGCCTTGTCGACCTTGTTGACCGCGACGCCCTGCTCGATGAACCAGGACACCAGATCCTGCTCCTGCTGATAGATGCTCTGGGAGACCTTTTCGGCGGCCTGCTTCAGCACCTCTTCCACGACAGCCGCGTCATCGCCCATGTTCGACATGGCTGAATCCGACGCGATGATCAGCAGCGAATTGAGGATGTGGCCGGTCAGGTTGATGTTCGACTGGACCTCGTAGAACTTCTTGAACTTGATGGTCGGCAGGGGATTTTCCTGCGCGTCGACCACACCCTGCTGAAGCGCGAGATACACTTCCGAAAAGGCCATCGGCGTCGGGTTGGCGCCGACAGCATTGGGGAACATCAGCATGACCGGCGAGTTCGGCACGCGGATCTTCAACCCCTTCATGTCTTCCGGCTTGAGGATCGGGAAGTTCGACGTCACATGGCGCTGGCCGTAGTAGACGAGGCCCATGACCGTATTGCCGGTGGCATCCTTGTAGCCGTCGGAAAGCTCTTTGAAGAGATCGCTTCCGCGATAGGTCTTCCAGTGGTCGTAGCCGCGCATGATGAACGGGTAATCGGAAATCGCGATCGGCCCGTAGTAGCGCTCCACGAAGCTCGGACCGGTGTAGATGATATCGACGGAGCCGATGCCGAGGCCTTCGTTGATCTCGACTTCCTTGCCGAGCGACGAGGCGGGGAAGACCTTGATTTCCACCCGGCTATCCGTGCGCTTGGCGATTTCCTCCGCAGCCCAAAGCGCGACCTGATGATAATCCGAGCCTTCCTCGTAAACGTGGGCCCATTTCAGTTCCGCGGACATGGCCCCTGTAATCGAGGCGCACACCAGTGTTCCGGCCAGCACGGCTGACCTGATGGTCTTGAAGATCATGTTTTCCTCCCATGTGCCGGGCGGCCAACAGGTCCGACGCCGGCAACCAGTTACAAAAATAACTAGTATACAAGATATATCTAATATACTAGTTATCCAATGGTCGCAAGAGGCCTCGAGGCTGGCGCTTCGGGTGGAGGACTGGTATCGAAAAATGGGGGAGCCAAGCCGACTCGCGTTACGGACGGGACTATGACGCTTTGCAAGTAAGCCAGGCGAACAAGGACGATTATGACTGCAGGAATATCCAAGACCGCCGCAGCAAAGGCGCGTAAACCGAGAGCCTACAATGCGCCGCCGTCCGCAGCCGGGCGCCCTCATGTCCCCTCATCGGTCAAGAATTCCGAAGTGGTCTACCGGGATCTGCGCCGGGATATCATTTCCATGGCCCTGGTTCCCGGCACGCCGATCATCGAGAAGGAAATCACCGAGCGCTACCGGATCAGCCGGACACCGGTCCGCGAAGCCGTGCTGCGGCTGGCGGAAGACCGTCTGGTGGACGTGGTGCCGAAATCGGGGACCTTCGTCGCCCGCATCCCGCTGTCCGCCTTGCGCGAAGCGCTCGTCGCCCGACGGGCGCTGGAACAGGTGACCGTCCGTGCCGCCACCAAGCACGCTAGCGAAAGCCAGATCATGGAATTGCGCGCGATCGTCCAACGGCAGCAGGAAATGGCGGACGCCGGCGAGGAGGAAGCGTTTCACCGGGCCGACGAGGCCTTTCATTCAGGGATCGCCAAGGCCGGTCATTTCCCCGGCATCTGGGACATGATCCAGCAGATCCGCATCCAGATCGAGCGCTACCGCCGGCTGACCCTACCCCAGGAAGGCCGCATGCAGCTTGTCGTCCAGGAACATACCGCCGTGCTCGATGCCATGGCCAAACGTGACGCCGACGCGGCAGTTGAAAAAATGAACGAGCACCTGAACAAGCTCCGCCTCGACATCTCCGTCTTCCGGGACCTGTGGCCCGACTATTTCATCTACGATCCGGCCACCGACGACGCCCTGCTCGACGAGTGACCGGTCCACATTTGCCGGGACGGCTTCAGATCACTGCTGTCCGGGTCTAGTTTTCCAATGTCATATAAGATCCAGGGATAACTGGATTTTTGGACTCAAAGGCGTCGTAGCTACGAAGATCATTTCCGCACACTCCCGTCTCCCCCCTTGAGGGGGAGATGCCGGCGGTTAGCCGGCAGAGGGGGGTGAAACGCTTCGGCACACTCAAAAGTGCGCGAATGCCGGGAGGCCGATACCCCCCTCTGTCTCCTGACGGAGACATCTCCCCCTCAAGGGGGGAGACGGGAGCAGGTGGACCGGCCTCGAATTTTTCTTAACCCTTGTTAAACCGGACAGCAGCGGCATCATACCAAATTGAGAACAGCAGCGGCCAGCAGGATGTAGCGCCCGGTCTTGGCGATCGCCACGAGGAGAAAGAAGCTCCAGAAGGGTTCGCGCAGCACGCCTGCGGCAACCGTCAGCGGATCTCCGACGAAGGGCGCCCAGCTCATCAACAGGCTCCAACGGCCGTATTTGTGATACCAGCGCGAGGCGCGTTCCAGCTGTTGGTGCTTGACCGGAAACCAGCGCCGGTCGCTGAATTTCTCCACTGCCCGGCCGAGCAGCCAGTTCACCACCGATCCGAGCGTGTTGCCGACGCTGGCAACGATCACGAGCGTGACCGGAGAATAGGTGCCTGCGAGCAACAGGCCGCCGAGAAGCGCTTCCGACTGCGCCGGAAACACCGTCGCCGCCAGGAAGGAAACCAGGAACAGGCCGAGCAGACCCAGACCTTCCAACATGACCGATGATCTCCCGCACGTGTGCCCCACGCATAGCGCAGGATGGCTGGAACTTGAAAGAGACGTTCGGAGATTAATGCCAATTGGCAGGAAACAAGGTCGGGCAGCAGTGCGCGGAAGCGTCCTGCGGCGTCAGCAGATGATCGAGACTGTCCAGAATGCAGTCCGCGCCGGCGAAGTCGTCCTCTGCGGTGTAGATCCCGGGCGTGACCACGGTTCGAATGCCGAGCCCCGTCGCTGCTTTCAGACCGTTTGCGGAATCCTCGAAAGCAATCGCGTTGGCCGCGGTCAGGCCGAGATCTTCGAGAACGAGCCGATAGACCTCCGGATCCGGCTTCTTCACGCTGACATCCTCACCGGTGCGCACCGAATGGAAACGGTCGAGCGTGTCCAGTCCCAAGGTCGCCTGGAACAGGCTGTCGACATTGCTCCGACTGGTCGTCGTTGCGATGCCGAGCGCCAGACCCTGCTGCAGAGCCCGTCCGATCAGACGTTCGACTCCATCGCGCAGCGCAATCGCACTGCCGGTCATCGCTTGCCTGTAGTAGCCGGTCTTCGCCTTGTGGAGCGCGGCTGCATCGATTCCGGGTGTTCCGGTTTCCTGCGTATAAGCCAGGATCCGTTCCCGCCCGCCGGTGACCTTCAGCAGCCGGCCATAGACGGTCCGGCTCCAGTACCAGGAAATTCCGGCATCCGCGAAGGCCCGGTTGAAGGCCATGCGATGCAGTTCTTCGGTTTCGGCCAGCGTTCCGTCCACGTCGAAAATCAGCGCCTTCAACCGCATGTCAGGCAGGCTCTTTCAGTTTTTCGATTGCCGAGGGAAGCTGGCGCAGGCTGTCGATGACCACGTCGGCGCCGAGCTCATCGACCGGCACATTTGTGTAGCCGCCGCGAACGGCAACGGACGCCATGCCGGCGGCTGCGGCCGCCCCGATATCCGCCGGACTGTCGCCGACCATCAGCGCCCGTGAGACATGCCAGCCCATTTCGGCTGCCGCATACTGAAGCATGTCGGGCGCGGGCTTGCGTGCCGGTCCGGTATCGCCGCCGACGACACAGTCGACGACATCGCCCAGAGCAAAGTGTTCCAGGATCCGGCGGGAAAAGGCTTCCGGCTTGTTGGTGACGACGGCCATCTTTATGCCCGCAGCAGAATAGGCGCGCAGTATGTCTTCGGCGCCTTCCAGAAGGAACGTCTCTTCGGTCAGATGATCCTTGTAGATGTCCATCATCCGGGCGGTCATGTCGATGAGCCCGTCGCCTTCGAGATCGATCCCGCGTGCGGCAAAGGCCCGTTCGACCAGCTTCGCAATACCGTTGCCGATCATGGCTCTAACTTCGTCGACCGACAGGGTTGCCAGATTTTCCTTAGCCAGCAAAATATTCACTGATTTTGCGATGTCGGCAACCGAATCGATCAGGGTTCCGTCCAGGTCGAACAGCATTGCCTGGGGCCAACCGCAGCGATCTCCCGAGGTCCCGAAAACCTTGTTCACGCACTTTCCTTCCATTTGATGGAGCAGCCCATGGAGGGGATCTGCTCGCGCGGGCCTTCGCCCGTCTCAACCACCTGTTTCATCGCCTCGAAAAGGTCCCGGCGCAAGTCATCCGGACCGGCCGCCTTGCGCGACGCATCGAGCCGCCCTCGGTACTGCAGTTCGAGATCCGCATTGAAGCCGAAGAAGTCGGGCGTGCACACCGCGTCATAGGCGCGCGCAACCGACTGGTCTTCGTCATAGAGATAGGGAAACGGAAAATTCTCCTCCTCCGCGACCTTGCGCATATTCTCGAAGCTGTCGCGCGGATATGTATCCGCGTCGTTTGAACTGATTGCGACAACGCCCACCCCCATGGCCATCAGCTCGCGCGCGTCCCGGATGATCCGGTCGCGCACGGCAAGCACATAGGGACAGTGATTGCAGATGAACATGATAAGGGTGCCCTTCGGACCCCTGATATCGGACAGGCTCAGGACCCGTCCGTCGGTCGCCGGGAGTTTGAACTCCGGTGCTTTCCATCCGAAGTCGCAGACCGGTGGTATCGCTGCCATTGCTCAAACTCCCTCTTTGAACGTTGTTACGCGACCGCGCGCTGCCGAGCCTCCGCCAGAACGGAACCAAGGGCGGCGATCAGACGGTCGACGTTTTCCGCCTGCGCGGTCTGCCCCATGAGGCCGATGCGCCAGACCTTGCCGGCCAAGTTACCGAGCCCGGCGCCGATTTCAATATCATGATCCGCGAGCAGGCGGGAGCGGACGAAGGCATCGTCCACATCGGCCGGCACCACGACAGGGTTGAGCTGCGGCAGCCGGTGCGGCGCGTCGACGAGCAGCTCCAGACCGAGATCTTCCAGCCCCTTTGCCAACCGCTCGTGCATCGCGCGGTGACGCCCCCAGCTTTCTTCAAGTCCTTCGCCCTTCAGATCGACGAGACCCTGATAGAGACCGTAGATCGCATTGACCGGCGCAGTGTGATGATAGGAGCGCCCGCCCTCGCCGGACCAGTAACCGAGCACAAGGTTCAGATCGCAGAACCAGGACTGGACCTTGGTCTTGCGGTTTCGGATTATCTCAACCGCCTTGTCGGAGAAGCTGATCGGTGCCAGGCCGGGGGGAACCGACAGGCATTTCTGGGTGCCTGAATAAACGACATCGGCCTGCCACTCATCGACTGCGACCGGAATGCCGCCCAGGCCGGTGACCGTGTCGACGACACTGAGCATACCTGCCTCGCGCGCGATCCGGCACAGCTCGGCGGCATCGGACTCGACACCGGTGGAGGTTTCCGCATGGACGAAGGCGACGAGCTTGGCATGCGGGTTGGCCTTGACCGCATGGGCCACCGTCTCGTTGCAGACCGGCTTGCCCCATTCGAAGGACAACAGCATGACCGTGGCGCCGGCGCGCTCGGCGATTTCAGCCATGCGGCCGCCGAAGACTCCATTCTGGGCGATGATCGCGGTATCGCCGGGCTCAAGCAGATTGACGAGGGCGGCTTCCATGGCAAGCGATGCCGGTGCCGAGATAGGGAAGGTCATGGCGTTCTTTGTCTGGAACGCGTAACGGAGCAGGTCCTTCACCTCTTCCATCATGGTCTGGAAGACCGGATCCAGATGACCGATCGTCGGCTGCGCCAGGGCGGACAGGACGTCGGAAGACACATTCGAAGGGCCCGGGCCCATGAGCAGTCGGTTCGGTATCAGCATGCTTTTCCTCCTTTTATGTCCGTCCGTTTAGTTCATTCAGGCCGCCTGTTCGAGGGCGCCATCCGCCGCAGTCCGGATCGCCGCGATGTTTGTCCGGTAGGCGGCCTCCTCACCGCCCCTGAAGACGGCCGAGCCGGCGACCAGGACGTTTGCGCCCGCGGCCGCGACCAGAGGTGCGGTCTCCGGGGTGACGCCGCCGTCGATCTCGATATCGATTGGCCGGTCGCCGATCATCGACTTGATCCGCCGGACCTTCTCCACGACCGAAGGAATGAAGGCCTGGCCGCCGAAGCCCGGATTGACGGTCATCAGCAGCACCAGATCCAGCCGGTCGAGGACGTATTCGATCACGTTTTCAGGCGTGGACGGATTGAGTGAGACGCCGGCCTTCTTGCCGAGATTGCGGATTGCCTGCAGCGACCGGTCGAGATGGGTCGTCGCCTCGGCATGGACCGTGATGATGTCGCAGCCGGCATCGGCAAAGGCTTCGATAAAGGGATCGCAGGGCTCGATCATCAAATGGCAGTCAAACACCTTGTCCGTCCGGTCCCGCACCGCCTTGACGATCTGCGGTCCGAACGTGATGTTCGGAACGAAGTGACCGTCCATGACGTCGAGATGGATCCAGTCCGCGCCCGCGCGAACGACGGTCTCGATCTCGTCTCCGAGCCTTGAGAAATCCGCCGACAGCACGGAGGGAGCGATAATGGTGTTGGATGTCATGGGTGTGACCCTCCCGGTTGAAACGATCTATTTCGTGAGATTGGCGAACAGGCTCGGCAGCTTCTCCGGCAGGCGCTCCACCTGGTCGACGATCGTGTAGTTGTTGGCGCCGAAGATGCGCGAGACATAACGATCCGCTTCCGGATCGAGCGTCAGGCAGTAGCTGGAGATCCCCATCCGCTGCAGTTCCGCCGTCGCCTTCTTTGCGTCCATGCGCAGATACTGCGGATCGCGCTCGTCGATATCGGCCGGTTCGCCGTCGGTGACGATCAGCAAGAGCTTATGCTGTTCGCTGCGTTGGGCGAGATGATGGGCCGCATGGCGCATTGCCGCGCCCATGCGGGTGGACAGGCCGCCCTTCATGCCCGCCAGCCGGCTTTTCACATCCGCGTCGAGGCGCTGGTCGAAATCCTTGAACCGGTAGTACTGGACATCGTGGCGGCCGTCGGAGGCAAAGCCGTGGATGGCGAAGGGGTCGCCGATACCGTTGATGGCGCTGGCCAGCAGGGCCGAAGCATCGCGGGTCAGCTCCAGCACCGTCTTGTCCGCGCCGCGCACCGTCTCGTTGGTGGATTCCGACAGGTCGAGCAGGATCACCACCGCCAGGTCGCGCCGGTTGATGACATTGCGCATGGTGATGCGCGGATCGGGCTGCATGCCGATCCGGCTCATGACGATGGCATCCACGGCCGCGTTGATATCGAGCTCGTCGCCGTCCTCCAGCCGCCGCTGCCGGGTGATCCCCTGCGGACGCAGCCGGTCGACGATCTGCCTGATCCGGTGGCTGATCCCCTTGTGGGCGGTCAGGACGGCATCGATCGCCTCCGGGTCGCCGCGTCCCTGGCGGCGCTCATAGACGGTGGCCCAGCTCGGACGGCTCAATTGAACCTTGTAGTCCCATTCGCCGTAGTGGAACGGATCGGAGACAGGCTCCCGGCCTTCCCTATCGTTGTAGGAAACGCCTTCGTCCTCGTAAGGAAAGAGCTCGGAGGACAGCACCCAGACTTCCTGCGCGTCGTCTCCGGCGGTTTCGACATCCACCTCGTTGATGAATTCCATCAGACCGACATTGCGGCGCACCTGGCGCTGCAGGTCGGGCTGATAGGCCGTGCTGTCCGACCAGTCGTAGTCGTCCATCGTCCAGACGAAACGGTTGTCGTCGCGATAGGGGATGTTCAGCGTTTCCAGGATGCGCAGGCTCGGAACGGCGCGGCGTTCCGCCAGAAGATTGTAAAGCTCGACGCCCAGCCCCCAGGAGAACATGGTTTCGCGCTCATTGGCGCCGATGTTGATGTGAAACTGTTCAACCAGGGAGTCGATCGCCAGGTCGCCGGTCCGCACACCCGGCTCCAGCAGCGCTTTCGCCGTCCGCTCCAGGAGATACATGGTGTCGTGTTCGTAATGGCCTTTGGCTGACACCGGCATCAGGGACCGGAACAGGTCGCGCAAACCGGGGAACTGCCGGATGGCGCAATGCTCGACCCGGGCATCCTCCAGCATGCCGACGAAGAAGATCTGCGCCGGGTTGAGCGCCTGCTGGCTCAAGCCCTTGTCGGAGGAGGTGATATGCGCGGCCATATGGGCGCACATGGCCCGGTAGAGATCGAGGCCGCTGACGTCGCCCAATTGATCGACCGCGTCGGGCAGATGCAGCGCGCCTTCCTCGATGAAGGGGCGGAACCCCGCATGATCGGCAGCACTCGGGCGCAGAAAAAAGTCCCGCGCCCAGAAGGCCCTCAGATAGAAATTCAGCCGGCGCTGGGAATCGATGAAGAGCGTGCCGCGGCGCTCCTGCTTCAGGACGGCGCGGGAATCTTCGCTCACCAGACCGAAATAGTCGGCCTGCTTGGGCAGATCACGGCGATAGGCCTCGGCACCGAAATCGACCCAGCGGCGCAGGCCGGAGAGGGTCAGCTTCGACAGCAATTCCTCTAGCACGCCGAACATGGGACGCAGACCGCGAGGCGCCCGGGCTGCCAGACGGTGCAGCAATTGCAGATAGTCGCGCAAGAGATCGGCATCGCCGAACCGCCTTGCGGCCCCGGGCAATGTCGAGATCATCAGCGTCAGGATTTCACCGGAAACCATGGAGGACAGTTTCAGGGTGGCGCCGACGACATCGCGAATGATGTCCTCGCCGCATTCCTTGACCACCTGGGGCATCTCGTCGAGATAGCTGACGAGCAGGTTCGGCCCCTTGCCGAGGGAAATCAGCGCCCGGGCGCCATCGAGATAGTCCTTGAGACCGGCCGGCGACATCAGGCGGGCGGACTCGTGGAAGAGACCGTCCAGGGTCTCCTCCAGGTCCGGAGCGGCCTTGACCAGCTCTTCCCGATAATCGCCGAGATCGACCGTCATGCCGCCTGATCTTCGCTGCTGGAAATCTTGGGAAAGAAGGTGCTGACCGCCGCCTGCAGCGTATCGCGCATGTCCAGATCGTCGGTGAGCGGTTCGACCAGCGCCATCTGGCAGGCCGCCTGCGCCGGGATCCCTTTCCCGATCAACTGTCCGGCATAGACCAGCAGGCGGGTCGACATGCCTTCGTCCAGACCGTGGCCCTTCAGGTTGCGCGACCGCTCGGCCACCTGGACCAGCCTTTCGGCAACCGCCCGGTCGATGCCCGCCTCATGGGCGACGATCTCGACCTCCACGTCGCTCACGGGATAATCGAACGACATGGCGCCGAAGCGCTGCTTGGTGGACTGTTTCAGGTCCTTCATCATCGACTGGTAGCCGGGGTTATAGGAGATCACCACCTGGAAATCGGGATGGGCATTGACCACCTCGCCCTTTTTCTCCAGCGGCAGCTGCCGCCTGTGGTCGGTCAGCGGGTGGATCACCACCGTGGTGTCCTGCCGGGCTTCCACCACCTCGTCGAGATAGCAGATGGCGCCGATGCGGGCGGCGATGGTGAGCGGGCCGTCCTGCCATTTGGTGCCGTTGATATCGAGCAGGAACCGGCCGATCAGATCGGAGGCGGTCATGTCCTCGTTGCAGGCGACCGTGACCAGCGGCTTGCTCAGTTTCCAGGCCATGAACTCGACAAAGCGGGACTTGCCGCACCCGGTCGGCCCCTTGAGCATGACCGGCATGCGCACGTCGTAGGCGGCGGAAAACTGTTCGATCTCGTTTCCGACCGGCCGATAATAGGGCTCCGTCTCGATACGGAACTGCTTGGGATCGATGTCGCTCATGGTCAACTCCCTCTGGCGGTCAGCAATTTGTTTGGAGTGCGGGGGCAGCACGCGGCACTGCCCCCGCGCTAGCTCATGCCTTTATTTCGGCGCGGTGCACGACCATGGACGTGCCCTGGGTCTGCTTGAAGTTGTCGTAGCCGACCAGGCGGACGTGGTTGTCCGGGTTGGCGGTCTTGCAGAGCTCGACTTCCTGGAAGATGGCGTCGACGTCCGTCTCGCCGAACATGGGAAGCTTCCACATGTACCAGTAGTTGGAAGACGCGTTCTCCGGCTCGGTGTGCTCGATCGCCGGGTTCCAGCCCTTGGCCACGATGTATTCCACCTGCTTGCGCAGCTCTTCCGGCGTCAGCGGAGGCAGGTAGGAGAAGGTGCCCATCTTGCGGCTGTTGGGGTCCGACAGTCTCGAGCTGTAGTCGTGTACGTCACTCATGGTTTGGTTCCTCGAATGTAATCCTGGTTATCGTGTTCGCTGTCGGATCAGCGGTGGGCGACATCCAGTTTGTCGACGGTATCGAACTCGAACTTGATCTCTTTCCATGTCTCCATGGCGATCTTCAGTTCGGGGCTGTGCTTGGCGGCGGCGGTCAGGATGTCCTTGCCTTCCTTTTCCAGCTCACGGCCTTCGTTACGCGCCTTGACGCAGGCCTCGACCGCGACGCGGTTGGCGGCCGCACCGGCTGCGTTGCCCCACGGGTGACCGAGGGTTCCGCCGCCGAACTGCAGGCAGGCGTCGTCGCCGAAGATGGCGACCAGCGCCGGCATGTGCCAGACGTGGATACCGCCGGAAGCCACCGGCAGAACGCCTGGCATCTGACCCCAGTCCTGGTCGAAGAAGATGCCGCGGGAGCGGTCTTCGGCGACGAACTTGTCGCGCATCAGGTCGATCCAACCGAGCGTCGCGGCGCGGTCGCCCTCAAGCTTGCCGACAACCGTGCCCGAGTGCAGGTGGTCGCCGCCCAGCAGGCGGAGCATCTTTGCAAGGACGCGGAAGTTGATGCCGTGCTTGGGGTGACGGTCGATCACGCCATGCATGGCGCGGTGAACGTGAAGCAGCATGCCGTTGTCCCGGCACCAGCGCGACAGGCTCGCCTGCGCGGCCCAGCCCAGCGTCAGGTAGTCCGACATGATGATCGGCGTGCCGATCTCCTTGGCGAATTCCGCGCGCTTGTACATCTCCTCGATGTTGGGCGCAGTGACATTGAGGTAGTGGCCCTTGCGCTCGCCTGTTTCGGCTTCAGCCTTTTCAATGGCTTCCTGACAGAACTCGAAACGATCGCGCCAGCGCATGAACGGCTGCGAGTTGACGTTCTCGTCGTCCTTGGTGAAGTCGAGACCGCCACGCAGCGCCTCGTAAACCGCACGTCCGTAGTTCTTGGCCGAGAGGCCCAGCTTCGGCTTGATCGTGCAGCCGAGGAACGGCCGGCCGTATTTGTCGAGCTTGTCGCGTTCCACCTGGATGCCGTGGGGCGGGCCGTCACAGGTCGCCACGAACCACAGCGGAAAACGGACATCTTCCAGACGCAGGGCCCGGACGGCCTTGAAGCCGAACACGTTGCCGACCAGCGAGGTGAAGACGTTGACGACCGAGCCTTCCTCGAACAGGCCCATCGGGTAGGCGATGAAGGCGTAGTAGCTCTCGTCGTCGCCGGGCACATCCTCGATGGCGTAGGCGCGACCCTTGTAATACTCCAGATCCGTCAGCAGATCGGTCCAGACCGTGGTCCAGGTGCCGGTGGAGGATTCAGCGGCGACTGCGGCAGCGGCCTCCTCGCGCGGCACGCCGGCCTGCGGCGTGATCTTGAAACAGGCGAGGATGTCGCTGTCCTTCGGCGTGTAGTTCGGCTCCCAATAGGTCTCCCGGTATTCCTTCACGCCTGCAGAGTATTTTCCCGTCGATTGATGAGCGTTCATGGTTCTATTCCCGTGGTTGTTCGTCTTCTTTAGAAAAGGCCTGCTGTTCCGAATTGGTCAGGCGGCCCGGGAAGTTGCGATCTGCGGATCGAGAGCACCGCTGACATAGCGTTTGGCCATCTCGTCCAGCGAAAGCGGCTTGATCTTTGCGGCGTTGCCGGCGGTGCCGAAGCGCTCGAAGCGGTCGCGGCACAGGGCTTCCAGTTCATCCATTGCCGGGATGAGGAACTTGCGCGGATCGAATTCGGCCTTCTTTTCCTCGGCCACCTTGCGGAACTGGCCGGTCATGGCCATGCGGCAGTCGGTGTCGATATTGACCTTGCGCACACCAATCTTGATGCCGCGCTCGATCTCCTCGACCGGCACGCCGTAGGTCTGGGGCATGTCGCCGCCGTTGGAATTGATCAGGTCCTGCAGGTACTGGGGCACCGACGAGGAGCCGTGCATTACCAGGTGGGTGGACGGTAGTTTTTGGTGGATTGCCTCGATGGTCTTCATCGACAGGATCTCGCCGTCCGGTTTGCGGGAGAACTTGTAGGCGCCATGGGAGGTGCCGCAGGCGATCGCCAGCGCATCGCACCGGGTCGCCAGCACGAAGTCAACCGCCTGGTCCGGGTCGGTAAGCAGCTGGTCGTGGGACAGCTTGCCGACTGCGCCGGAGCCGTCTTCCTCGCCGGCCTCGCCGGTTTCGAGAGAGCCCAGAACACCGAGTTCGCCCTCGACGCTGGCACCGACCGCATGGGCGGCCTCGGTCACGCGCTTGGTGATGGCGACGTTGTAATCGTAGGAGGCGGGCGTCTTCATGTCCTCCTCCAGCGAGCCGTCCATCATCACGCTGGTAAAGCCGTAGCGGATCGCCGACAGGCAGGTGGCTTCGTTGTTGCCGTGGTCCTGATGCATGACGATCGGAATGTCCGGGTTCATCTCGGCGAGCGCCTCGACCATATGGCGCAGCATGATGTCGCCGGCATAGGAGCGCGCACCGCGGCTCGCCTGCAGGATCACCGGTGCGTCGCAGGCCTTGGCCGCACGCAGGATGGCGAGACCCTGTTCCATGTTGTTGATGTTGAAGGCCGGAACGCCGTAGTCGTTCTCGGCGGCGTGGTCCAGCAGTTGCCGAAGCGTGATAAGCGCCATTTTCAAGTCCTCCCGGTCAGGTTGGGTCCGATCAAGCGGATAGCAGTGATTTCGCAGCCGTCACGACCGCGGATGGGGTGATGTTGAAGTGCTCGTAGAGGTCGGGTGCCGGTGCCGATGCGCCGAAGCCGTCCATGCCGACGAAGGTGCTCCAGCTGCCGAGCCAGCGGTGCCAGCCGTCGGCGACGGCCGCCTCCACGCCGACCCGCGGGGCCGCGCCCAGAACCTTTTCGCGATAGGCGGCCGGTTGTTTCGCGAAGAGTTCGAAACAGGGTGCGGAGACGACGGCTGCGCGGATGCCGTCCTCGGCGAGCCGGTCGGCGGCGTCCAGCGCCAGCGAGACTTCCGAGCCGGTGGCAATCAGGGTGACGTCGCGCCGGTCCGGATCGCGCAAGAGATAGGCCCCTCGGGCGGTCAGGTTTTCGGCAGACCGTTCCTTACGCACCATCGGCAGGCCCTGCCGCGACAGACAGAGCATCGTTGGCGTTGCCTCGGAGGCCACGGCGATTTCCCAGGCCTCCGCCGTTTCCATTACATCGGCCGGCCGGATGACGTTCAGGTTCGGCATGGAGCGCAGGCCCGCCAGCGTTTCGACCGGCTGGTGGGTTGGGCCGTCTTCGCCGAGACCGATGGAATCATGGGTCATGACATAGGTGACCGGCTGTTCCATCAGCGCCGACAGGCGGATCGCCGGACGGCAGTAATCGGCAAAGACCAGGAAGGTGCCGCCATAGGGCACGAAGCCGCCGTGGAGCGAAATGCCGTTCATCACCGCGGCCATGCCGTGCTCGCGAATGCCATAGTGGATGTAGTCGCCGCCGTAATTGTCCCGGCTGACCGGCACCATGTCCTTGGTGCGGGTGTTATTCGAACCGGTCAGGTCGGCGGAGCCGCCAATGGTGTTCGGCAGGGTGGCGTTGATCACCTCAAGGGGCCATTTCGGAGGCCTTGGCGTGTGGCGACCTTCGGCGCGTCGGCAAGCAGTTGGTCCTTGTAGGCGGCCATCGCGGTACCAAGCGCTTTGTCATCCGGCATGTCGAGCGATGCCTCGAAGGCATCCGCCTTCCCTGAAGTTTCCAGACGGGCGATCCATTTCGCCCGTGCGGTCGCGCCACGCTCGGCGATGTTGCGCCAGGCGGCATAGACTTCGTCCGGGATCACGAAGGGCTGATGGGGCCAGTGCAGGGTTTCCCGGGCCGCGGCAATTTCATCGGCGCCCAGAGGCGCGCCGTGGGTAGCAGACGTGCCCTGCTTGTTGGGCGCGCCGAAACCGATCACGGTCCGGCAGGCGATCATGGACGGACGATCATCGGCGCGGGCGGCTTCGATGGCCCGGGCGATGGCGTCCTTGTCATGGCCGTCCACGGATTGCACATGCCAGCCGGCGGCTTCGAACCGCTTCTTCTGGTCCGTCGAAGTGGAAAGGTCGGTCTTGCCGTCGATGGTGATCTGATTGTCATCCCAGAAGACGATCAGCCGGCTCAGGCCGAGATGGCCGGCGAAGTCGATGGCCTCGTGGCTGATGCCTTCCATCAGGCAGCCGTCGCCCGCGATCACATAGGTGTAATGATCGACGAGATCGTCGCCGAAGCGGGCGTTATGCATCCGCTCCGCAAGTGCCATGCCGACGGCGGTGGAAATGCCCTGGCCGAGCGGACCGGTGGTGGTCTCGATGCCCTTGGCGTGGCCGTATTCGGGGTGGCCGGCAGTGCGCGAGCCGAGCTGGCGGAAGTTTTTGACCTGCCCGATGTCCATGTCGTCGTAACCGAGCAGGTGGTTGATCGCATAAAGCAGCATCGACCCATGGCCGGCGGAGAGCACGAAACGGTCGCGGTCGGGCCAGGTGTGATCCGCCGGATCGATGGTCATGAACCGGCTGAACAGGACGGTTGCGACATCGGCAAGGCCCATGGGCGCGCCGGGGTGGCCGGAGTTGGCGGCCTGGACTGCATCCATGGCGAGCGCGCGGACGGCATTGGCCATCAGGTCTTCCGAAGCGGTGATCTTGGCTTGCTGGTTCATCGGGTTTTCCTCAGGCACGCTTGGATTCATGGACCAGCCGAATAACCATCGGCGTGAAGATGAGCTGCATGGCCAAATCGAGCTTTCCGCCCGGGATGACGATGGAATTCGCCCGCGTCATCCAGCTGTCGTGGATCATCGACGTCAGGTAGGGGAAGTCGATGCCGCGCGGGTTCTTGAAACGGATCACCACCAGGCTCTCGTCGGCGGTCGGAATCCAGCGGGCGACGAACGGGTCGGAGGTATCGACCACCGGCACGCGCTGGAAGTTGACGTCGGTCTCGATGAACTGCGGGCAGATGCAATGCACATAGGCGTGCATCCGGCGCAGGATCGTGTCGGTGACGGCCTCGGTGGTGTAGCCGCGGCTCGCCTTGTCCCGGTGGATCTTCTGGATCCATTCCAGATTGATCACCGGAACGACCCCGATCTTCAGGTCCGCCAGGGCGGCCAGGTTGACCTCGTCGTTGACGACGGCGCCATGCAGCCCCTCATAAAACAGAAGATCGGAGCCATCTTCCAGCGGCGCCCACTCGGTGAACTCGCCCGGCGCCGCGCCCCACTTTTCGGCTTCCGCTTCATCGTGGACGTAGTGGCGGGTCTTGCCGGTGCCGGTTTCCGAATAGCTCCGGAACACCTCTTCCAGCTTGTCGAGCACATTGGCGTCATAGGAGAAGTGGCTGAAGGTCGCGTCTCCGGAAGCCTTACGCTTGTCCAGTTCGGCCTTCATCGCCATGCGGTCATAGCGGTGGAAGGCGTCACCCTCGATGGAGACCGCATTGATCCCTTCGCGGCGGAAGATCTGGTCGAACGTCGCCTTGACGGTGGTGGTGCCGGCGCCGGACGAACCCGTGACCGAAATGATCGGATGTTTCTTGGACATTGAAAAATTCCTTAGCCGCGGAACAGACCGCGGGAACCGAAGAGGGCGGACACTTCCTGATCGGGCAGGTCGTAATAGGCCGCCACCCGGTCGACCTTGTCGGTCGTTCCGAAGATCAGAGGAATGCGCCCGTGAAGGGTTTCCGCCGCCTGGGGCAGAAGCCGGTCCGGACCGGTCGTCGCCTTGCCGCCGGCCTGCTCGACCAGCATGGCGATCGGCGCGCATTCGTAGACCATGCGCAGGCGGCCGTGTTCATAACCAGGACGGGCATCAGCGGGATAGAGAAAGATCCCGCCCCGGCTCATGATGCGATGGGTCTCCGCTACCAGGGAGGCGACCCAGCGCATATTGAAATTCTTTGCCCGCGGGCCTTGCTCGCCGGCGAGACAGTCGTCGATATAGGCGCGGATCGGTTTGGACCAGTGCCGGTAGTTGGACGCGTTGATGGCGAATTCGGTGGACTTGGCAGGGATGGTCAAAGCCGGATTGACCAGCTTGAATTCCCGGTCTTCCGGATCGAGCACATAGTAGAGGACCCCATTGCCGAAGGTGACCATGAGCGCCGTCTGCGGACCGTAGATGAAGTAGCCTGCGACGATCTGCTCGGTCGCCGGGCGCAGGAAGGAGGCTTCCGCGTCGTCCTTCGCCTCGTAGAGGGAAAAGATCGTGCCGATGGAGACGTTCACATCGATGTTGGAGGAACCGTCGAGCGGGTCGATCGCCAGGGCCAGTGCGCCGTCGTTATCGATTGGGAGAACGTCGTCGCGCTCCTCGGAGGCGTACCAGCGCACGCCGGAACCGGCCAGGGCGGCGACGAAGGCCTCATCGGCCAGAACGTCGAGAGCCTTCTGTGTATCTCCTCCCAGGTTGCTGCCGACCTCGGCCCCCAGTTCGCCGGCCAAAGGGCCCAGCGCTATTTTTCTGGAGAGATCCCGCGCCACCTTGCACAGGGCGTCCATCGGAGCCTGAAACCGCTCCGGCACCCCTTCCAGGGGCGTGTAGCCGGTCATTGTCATTGCCAAGGCCTCCCGTCCTTTGTTGTGACAGGCCTTGATATTCCCGATTTCGACTGTTAGGAAAATTTAAACTTTTGAAACTCGGATTAAATTTTTCTGAATGCCCCCGTTAAACGCCCTTACCTTCAAACAGTTGCGAGCTCTCGAAGCCGTCGCGCAATACGGGTCCATAAGTAGTGCCGCGGAGTCGCTCGCGCTGACACCACCTGCCGTGCACAGCCAGTTGAAGGCGCTGGACGAGACGTTCGGTTGCGCCATGTTGACCCGCAATAGCCACGGTACCTTCGAAGTCACGGCGGAAGGCGCGATCCTGCTTGCGGCCTTCCAAAAAGCATCGGCAGCCCTCGGCAAGGCGGTCCAGACCATCGACAGCCTGAAACGGGGCCTCTCAGGCACGGTTATTCTCGGGGTGGTGAGTACGGGCAAGTATTTCGCCCCGTCGGTCGTCGCCACCCTGAAGAAGGAGTTTCCCGACATCGAGGTCGTGCTGCAGATCGGCAACCGGGATTCCATCATTTCGGCGCTCGATACGGGTCAGATCGATCTGGCCATCATGGGCCGTCCGCCGCGCCAGCCGGGCGTCGAGGCTTACAGTATCGGCGATCACCCCCACGTGCTGATCGCCAGTCCCGACCATCCGCTGACGAAGGTGCGCGAAGCGAGTGCGGATCAGGTGCTTGACGAGCATTTCCTGATGCGCGAGCAAGGCTCCGGCACGCGGATCCTGTCCATGCGCTTCCTCGACCAGTTCGGCGAGGGACGGCCGTTCACCTACACGGAAATGGATTCCAACGAGACCATCAAGCAAGCCGCGATCGCAGGCCTGGGCATTGCGCTGATCTCCATCCATACGGCCACGGAAGAGCTGAAGTCGGGCCGGCTCGCCCTGATCCATGCGAAGAACATTCCGATCGTCCGGCAATGGTTCGTACTGCACCGGGCGGATGAAAAACCTACGGGCGCAGCGGAGCGGATCCTGACCGCCATCCGCGACCAAAGCAGTCACCTGCTGCATCTGGACGAGATCCGGGACATCCTGAACGGCTAGGGTGCTCTCCCATCAGCCGGCAAGCCAGACCATGCCGAACGCCGCGGCAAGAGTGGCTGCGATGAGCATGAGGGCCAGGAACATTCCGTTCCATTTCATGGCAACCGTGAACCCGGTCTGACCGAACTTCTGCGCGGCAATCGCCACATTGGCGGTGAAGGGCGTGCCGCCACCGGAAATGGACCAGCCCCAGGACATGGCCAGCACCATGATCATTTTCGTGGCATCCGGCCAGACGGGATTGAGCGAACTGGCCAGAACGGTCACGGTCACCACCGGATTGATCGCCAGCAGGCCGGCCGCGAAAACCGTCACCGGGATCAAGGCTGCGATCCACGTCGCGGTAACCGCGGAGAGTTCGCTCTGGAAACCGACCCACTGGCCGACAAGGCTCGACGCGGCCGCGCCGATCACCGTTGCCCCGGAAATGATCGCCGTCTCGTTCGCCAGACCGGACGTGGCACCGGCGTAATCCCGGATCAGGGACCGGACGTTGGTATGGCCGGCACGCACGAACAGGACGGTCCAGATCGCGCCGAGGAGGAAGACGACACTGAACATGGCCTCGATCAGGCGGACGTCGAAGACGGACACCCATAACAGACCGCCGACGACCAGGACCATGGCGAGCCCGATCACCCTGAGGAGCTTGAAGGTTTCGTCCAGGGACAGGCCTTCGGTGTGGACGACAGCGGAGCGGCGGCCTCTTTCCAGCAAGTACCCGGACAGAAGGAAGAACAGCATTCCCAGGATGCCGAAGGGCACGAACTGCGCATAGGTCACGCCGGTCACGTGGGTGAACATGATCAGCGAACACAGGGACACCGGCGACCACAACGCCGTTGAGGCGAACCCGCGGGAACTCGCGACCGCCAGGGACCGCTGGCTGGCTTCGCTCGCCCCTTTAAGCCGGGACGACAACAGGGTCGTGATCAGGATCACCGCGCCTATATTCAAAAACAACGCGAAAACATGGGTGCCGAAGGTCACGAACAGGTAGCGCTGACCGGGAGGACGGGAAACGATCAGTTCGGCCGCCTCAGATATCCTAGGCGAGCGAGCCGCAAGGTCGGCCATATGCTGCATGACCATCAGGAAGACGAACAGGAAGCCCGCGCTCGACAGCCCCTGGGGGCTGACCTTGCCGGTATAGATCCACGCCAGGCCGGACAGGGCGATGGCGATGGCAATGACGATCAGTCCGCCGCGCTTCAGGGAACGAAAACTGGCAATGAAAAAGACCGCGAAAATCAGAACCCAGAGGGCGGAAGGCAAGGCGAAGCCGGCCAGGGAAGTTCCGACCATGACATATCCGGCCACGACCGCAGCCATTGTCGGCATGACGGCTGCCTGGTTCGTCCTGGTTGCCGGTTTCGTCAAGTCCCACCCCTTGCAAGACAGCATAGCGCGGAGCCTGTCGGCTATCCGCCTGTCTGTCAGGGCAGATTAAAGGTGATCCGTTTAAAAAGGGAAACGACTTCGTCAGGAAAAGACCTTTTTCGAAAGAGGCTTGCAGATCCTCAGGTCTCTGTTCGCATCAGCTTCCGAACGGGACGTCTGCCTTGCTGTCCGTCTTGAGCGCACCGATGCAGGTGTCCGGCGTAATCCCCTCGCCCGTGCACGCCTTGGCGCCGTTGACGAGAATGCGGCCGACCCCTTCACAGGCCATGTTCGGCATTTCGAATTGCCGGACGACCGTCTTGCCCTCCGGGAGCGCGCCGAAGTCAAACACGGTCATACGCTCCACCAGTCCGTCGCCGTTGAAAATCACCATCTCGAAGGCGGATTTGTCGAGGGGTCCGGGAAAACCATTATGGACCACGAAGGTCATCAGGCATCCCTGCCCTGACGGGCTCAACCGGTTCAGTTGCAGGTCGAAGTGTCCCGGTGACGTGCTGTCCTGGGCCTGAGCTGCCAGACCGGAAGTGAGCAGCAATAATGTCGTGAGTACGCAGGATTTCAAAAGATGTCGCATTGCAGGCACCCTCTCCTCTGACGGCTGGCGAATGACGAACAGTGCACCCGTGGAAAGGTGTTCAAAACGGGATAGGCGTCATCACGCGGGCGATGAGGTGCTGGCTGGCGGTCGGCTTGCTTGCACGGAAGATTGGAGATCGAGCCTTAAGCTCCATCACCGCACTTCTAAAAAATCCTGAGTATAATTGTCAAGATTTTACCGACTCCAAACTGCCTAGTCTTTCCAGGAAAACCGGATCAGTCTTCTTTTGCGACGAATTTCAGAACCGTCTGGCAGGCATCCGCCGACAAGCAGACCTGACCGGCTTCCGTCTGCAGTTCGTTGCCGAACAACAGGGAAAAGGTCGTTGCGTTCGAAACATTGAAAAAGCTGATGGCCGAGATCAGCCAGTGAATGCGCAGCGGGGTCAGGCCGGCGCGAAAGACCCCGTCGCGGACGCCCTTGTCGTAGATGTTCCTGATCTGCGAGATCGCGGCTGCATTGAGCTTCTTGATCGCGTCGGACTGTTCCAGAAAGCGACCGTGATGGATGTTCTCGATCATGACGAGACGGATGAAATCCGGATTTTTCCGGTGATGGTCGAAGGTGAACTCCACCAGCCGTTCCAGCGCCTCTTTCGGAGGGAGATGCTCAAGGTCGAGCTTCTCCTCGCCCGTCCGCACCTTCTTGTAGGCGGCTTCGAGCGCCTTTCGGTAGAGACCGTCCTTGTCGCCGAAATAGTAATAGATCATCCGCTTCGACGTCCGCGTCTTGGCGGCGATGTCGTCCATGCGCGCGCCGGACAGGCCGTTGCGGGAAAACTCCTCCAGGGCCACCGCGAGAATATCCGCCCGGACGCCTTCCGGGTCCTGTTTCCAGCGGGCGCGGTTCGTCCCGGTCTCGGATGTCGAAGAATCATCGATTGCCATGGCTTCCTTCTACCCCAGAGACGTCACGGATACCATAGCAATTTAACCAAATGGTACAAAGTGATTGACACAATTAACCGAGAGGTTCATTTTGCGATCAACGAATAAAAACGCGGGAGGAGCGACGCTTGAGCGGCGCAGGGAACATGTTGCTGGCAGGGCTGGTCGGGCGCGGCATTGCGCGCTCCAGAACACCGGAAATGCATATGGCCGAGGCAGAGGCCCTCGGTATGCGCACAGTCTACAAAATCATCGATCTCGATACCTTCGGACCGTCTTCCCCCGACTTGAGCGACATTGTCCGGGCAGCGGAAGTATCCGGATTCAACGGCCTCAACGTCACCTACCCCTTCAAGATCGAGATCGTTCCGCTTCTGGACGACCTGTCGGCGAACGCAGCCGCCATCGGCTCGGTCAATACGGTCGTCTTCCGTAACGGACGCCGGTACGGACACAACACCGATCTCTGGGGCTTCGCCGAAAGCTTTCGCCGCAACATGGACGGCACGGCACGGGACCGCGTTCTCCTGATCGGTGCCGGCGGTGCGGGCGGAGCTGTTGCCCATGCTCTCGCGGATTGCGGAGTCCGGGAGCTGCTCATTTTCGACGCCGACCCGGACCGGGCGGAACGGCTTGCGGAACAGGTTCGCACGAACCGTCCCGGCCTTGTTGCGAAACCGGTCGAACGGATCGACGCGGCGGCCGTGGACGGCCTCAACGGGCTGGTGAACGCCACGCCTGTCGGGATGGACAAGTCCCCGGGAATGCCGTTTCCGGCAGAGCTGCTCAATCCGTCCCTGTGGGTCGCCGACATCGTCTATTTCCCGCTCGAAACCGAACTCCTGGCCAGCGCACGGGCGCGCGGATGCAAGGTCTTGCCGGGGTCGGGCATGGCGGTTTTCCAGGCCGTTCGGGCGTTCGAACTGTTCACCGGCATCAAGCCCGACATTTCCAGAATGAAGGCGACATTCAACGCCTTCGATCAACCAGGTCACCCGCGAAAAGAGGTGGCTGGTTTCAACAGGCCGATGCCCGGCGCCCGGCCGGCCTGAGGAAGATAAAAAGGGTGCAGAAACTGCAATGGGAGGAAACAATGCAGGCTTTTTTGAAACTGGCCGTGGGGTGTGTCGCACTCACCTCGGTCGCCTTGCCGCTCAAGGCAGCGCTGGCCGCCGACAAGGTCGAAATCATCTATTCCGATACAGTTCCTGAAAACGACGACCGCACGCAGATCCTGCGTGAAAGCTTCGGCAAGTGCCTGGGCGACGAATTCGACTTCAAGGATTATCACGGCGCAACCCTGTTCAAGCAGGGGACCGAGCTGACCGCCATGCAGCGCGGCAATCTCGATATGGCGAACCTCGCCATCTACGATTTCTACAACCAGGTCCCGTCGACCGGCATCCTCGGCGCCGCCTATCTCTACCGCGACTACGATCACATGCGGAAGGTCTGGGCCTCCGGCGCGCTGGACGATCTGATGAAGGAGATCGAGGACAAGGCAAAGGTCAAGGTGCTGTCGAACCCTTATATCGGCACCCGACATCTGAACCTGAAGGGCGACAAGAAGATCATGACCCCGGCCGACATGGCGGGCATCAAGCTGCGCATGCCCGGCGGCGAAGGCTGGCAGTTCGTCGGCGAAGCTCTTGGCGCCAATCCGACGCCGATGGCCTTCACGGAGGTCTATACCGCGCTTCAGACCGGCGCGATCGACGGCCAGGACAATCCGCTGCCGACCGACAAGGACATGAAGTTCTACGAGGTGACGGACCAGATCATCCTGACCGGCCACCTGATCGCCAACAACCAGCACTCCATTTCCCTGTCGAAGTGGAACAGCCTGACGCCGGCGCAGCAAGCCAAGGTTCAGGAGTGCTCGATCAACTTCCAGAACGCTCTCGACGCGGTCACCCGCAAGCGCGAGGGCGAGCTGGTCGACTTCTTCAAGGAACAGGGTCTGGAAGTGTATACTCCGGACATCGACGCGTTTCGCAACCATGTGCTCGCGGCCTATGCGGATTCCAAGTTTTCCGATGACTGGCCCGCAGGCCTGATCGACAAGATCAACGCGGAGTAACCCGCGCAACAAGCCTTCAGGACCCGGCGCCAGTTGCCGGGTCCTTACCCTTAGAACCGGATGCTTCCCCGTGACCAGTTTGACCAGACTCTTCGACTTCCTCTACAGCCGAGCGGAGAACATTCTCGCGCTTGTGCTGGCGAGCCTCTTTGTCAGCTTTCTGATCCAGATCGTCTTCAGATACGTGCTCAACCTGCCGCTTGGCTGGACGGTCGAATATGTCTCCATCGCCTGGCTGTGGGGAATCCTGTTCGGCTACGCCTTTGTCGTGCGGGAAGATGACGTGATCCGGCTCGACATCGTCTACGGTTCGGTCCCGGTGGCCATACAACGGATCATGGACGTCTTCGCCGGACTGGTTTGTGCCGGCATCTTCCTGTGGACCCTGCCCAACGTCTGGGACTACGTGACGTTCATGGCCATCGAACGGACCGCCTACATGCAGATCCGTTTCGACTACGTCTTCATGATCTACATCCCCTTCGCCCTCTCCGTCATCATCCGGTCGCTGATCAGCGTCTGGCACGGCCTTAGCGGAAATCACCCCAAATATGCCGTCGGTGCGGCGTCGGAAATGCACGACTATGACTGATCCCTTCGTTCTTTCGCTGATCCTGATCGTCGCCCTGGCCCTGTCGGGCCTGTCGATCGGCCTTGCCATGATCTGTGGCTCAAGCATCTACCTGATCCTGAAGGGCTTCGACCCGTCGATCGCCTCCGAGACGCTGCTGCAGGGCCTGTTCAACAGCTATACGCTGCTCGCGATCCCCCTGTTCATCCTGGCCGCCGACATCATGAACGTCGGCAGCCTCGCGGACCGCCTGCTCCGGTTCTGCCAGGCGCTGGTCGGCCGGTTCCGTGGCGGGCTCGGCCACGTCAACGTGGTGTCGTCCCTGATCTTTTCCGGCATGTCGGGCTCGGCGGTCGCGGATGCGGTCGGCATGGGCCGGATCATCATCGGCATGATGACCAAGGACGGCAAATACACCGCCAGCTATTCCGCGGCGATCACGGCGGCAACGGCAACCATCGGCCCGATCATTCCGCCATCCATCCCGATGGTGCTCTACGCGCTCGTCTCCGACCAGTCGATCGGCTACCTGTTCGCCGCCGGCATGGCGCCCGGCCTGCTGATGGGGCTCGTGCTTGCGGTCATGAACACCATTATTGCCCGGCGCCGAAATTTCCCTGTCGATAACAGCGTGCCGCTTTCGGAGATGCCGCGCGTAACATGGCAGGCCTTTCCGGCCCTGATGCTGCCGGTCATCCTGCTCGGCGGCATCTACGGCGGTGTCGTCACCCCGACCGAAGCGGCCGCGGTCGCCGCTTTCTACGCCCTTGTCATCTCGGTCGTCGTCTACCAGTCGGTCACAGCCGGCCAGTTCTACTCGACCCTTTTGAACAGTGCCCGGTCGACGGCGACCGTCGGCATTCTGATTGCCGGTGCGCTGACCTTCAACTACGTGATCACCCGCGAGAACGTCCCCAATTCCATTGCGGACTTCATGGCCCAGTTCGAACTGTCGAAATGGGGCTTCCTGCTCGCGATCAACCTCCTGTTCCTGGCGCTCGGCTGCATCCTGGAGGCGGGGGCGATCCTCCTGATCATCGCGCCGATCTTCATCCCGACCGCCCAGGCGCTCGGCATCGACCTGGTGCATTTCGGGGTCGTCGTGGTGGTCAATTCCATGCTGGGGCTGATTACGCCACCCTACGGGCTGTTGTTGTTCATCGTGGCCAACATCACCAAACAACCGCTGGCGCGCATCGTGCGCGATCTCGTCCCCTTCATCATCGCGCTGTTCGCAGCTCTTGCCTTCATCACCTTCGTACCGGACTTCGTGCTCTTTCTGCCGCGGATGCTCGGATACAAGGGGTAAGCTGAATATTTGAGGATTTTCAGATGATTAACCCGGAACTTGAAGCCTTCCTGTCGGTCTGGGACAAAGGCTGGTCGGTGCTGCCGGCCAATGCCTCGCCGAAGGAGCGCCGGCTTCTGTTCGAATATATCGCCGAACGCATGCGCCTTCCCCGGCCCGAAGGCGTGTCCTCTTCCGTAGGCTTCGTGCCCTGCGAGAAACGCAACGTGCTGGTGCGCATCGACCGGCACGACGATGGCGGCACCCAGCCGTGCCTGATCTACATGCATGGCGGTGCCTGGGCGCAAGGCAGCCCGATGACCCATGCGGACATCACCATGCGGATCGCGGCCGCAAACAAACAGACCGTGATCAGCGTCGATTATGCGCTTGCCCCCGAACATCCGTTTCCGCAGGCCGTTTACGAATGCCGGGACGCGGTCAAATGGGCGAAGGACAATGCCGCCGATCTCGGCATCGATCCCGACAGGATCGCCGTCGGCGGCGACAGCGCCGGCGGCAACCTTGCCGCGGCCATGACGATTGCCCTGCGCGACACCGCCTATGCCCCGATGGCGCAGTTGCTGATCTACCCGGGCACCGATTTCGACATGAGCAAGCCGTCCTACAAGGAGAACGCCGATGCGCCGCTCCTGAAGGTCGCGGGCATGCCCACGGTCAACGCCAATTACTGCCCGAATGAAGAAGACCGGCAAAACCCACTCGCGGCTCCGTCGTTGGCGGAAAGCCATGCCGGCCTGCCGCAGGCCTATATCGCCGTGGCGCAATACGACCCGCTGCGCGACGACGGCGCCACCTATGCCGACAAGCTCAGGGCCGCCGGCGTCCCGGTGGAATTCGATACCGGCGAGGGCCTGATCCACGGCTACCTGCGCGCCATGGAATATTGCGCGGCCTCGCGGGAGAGCCTTGCGCGCATGTGTGCGTGGCTTTCCAACTGTTACGCCACGGAGTGACCGGCCATGAAGACCGCGATTGCGACCGTCTCGATTTCGGGTGACCTGGCGGAGAAACTGGCAGCCATCGCAGCGGCCGGATTCGACGGGGTGGAAATCTTCGAGAATGATTTCCTTGCCTTCGACGCCAGCCCGCGCGAGGTCGGGCAGATGGTGCGCGATCACGGTCTGGAGATCTCCCTGTTCCAGCCGTTCCGCGATTTCGAGGGCATGCCGGAACCGCAGCGCAGCCGGGCGTTTGAGCGAGCGGAACGCAAGTTCGACCTGATGGGCGAGCTCGGCACCGACCTGGTGCTGATCTGCTCCAATGTCTCGCCGATTTCCCTGGGCGGCATCGATCGGGCCGCCGACGATTTCCGCGAGCTTGGCGAGCAGGCGGCCAGGCACGGCATCAAGGTCGGCTACGAGGCGCTCGCCTGGGGCCGGCACGTCAGCGACCACCGGGATGCCTGGGAGATCGTCCGCAGGGCCGATCATAAAAACGTCGGCCTGATCCTCGACAGCTTCCATACGCTTGCCCGCAAGATCGACCCGGAGACGATCCGCTCCATTCCCGGCGACCGGATCTTCTTCGTCCAGCTTGCCGATGCGCCCAAGATCGACATGGACCTGCTCTACTGGAGCCGGCATTTCCGCAACATGCCGGGCGAAGGCGATCTCGACGTCACCGGCTTCATGCGCGCGGTGGCCGCCACCGGCTACGACGGGGTGATCTCGCTGGAGATCTTCAACGACCAGTTCCGCGGCGGCTCGGCCAAGCCGATCTCCGTCGACGGCCACCGTTCGCTGGTCTACCTGATGGATCAGGTGAAGCGGCAGGAGCCGGGGATCAAGATCGAGGTGCCGGACATGCCGGACCGGATCGCTGTGTCGGGGATCGAGTTCGTCGAATTCGCCGCCAGCGAAGCAGAAGCAGCCGATCTCGGCGCCCTACTGCACACGCTCGGCTTCGCCCGCGTCGGCCGGCACGTGTCGAAGAAGGTCGACCTGTGGCGCCAGGGCGAGATCAACATCGTGCTCAACACCGAGCAGTCGGGCTTCGCCCATTCCTCCTACGTGACCCACGGCACCAATGTCTGCGACATCGGCCTGAAGGTGGCCGACGCCAAGGCCACGGTGGAGCGGGCGCGGGCGCTCGGCGCCGAACCGTTCGAACAGCCGGTCGGACCGGGAGAACTGAACATCCCGGCGATCCGGGGCCTCGGCGGCGGGGTGATGCATTTCATCGACGGCACAAGCGAGCTCTCCCGGGTGTGGGAAATCGAATTCCGCCCGGTCTCCGATGACAGGAACGCAGAGCCCGCCGACCTTTTACGCATCGACCACATCGCCGAGACCATGGCCTTCGACGAGATGCTGACCTGGCTTCTGTTCTACACATCGCTCTTCGAAACGATGAAGACGCCGATGGTGGACGTGGTCGATCCGGCAGGCCTTGTGCGCAGCCAGGCGATCGAGAACGCGGAAGGCTCTTTACGGATCACCCTCAACGGTGCGGAAAACCGCAAGACCCTTGCCGGTCACTTCCTGTCGGAGAATTTCGGCTCGGCCGTGCAGCATCTGGCCTTCGAGACGGCGGATATCTTCGCCACCGCCGACGCGCTCGCCATCAACGGCTTCAAGCCGCTGGTGATCTCACCCAACTACTACGACGATCTCGACGCCCGTTTCGGACTGGACGACGCCTTCCTCGATCGGCTCAAGGCCTCCGGTGTGCTTTATGATCGGGACGAGAAGGGCGGAGAGTACTTCCAGCTCTACAGCCCGTTCTTCGGCGAGGGCTTCTTCTTCGAAATCGTGGAACGCCGCGGCGGCTATGCCGGCTACGGCGCCGCCAACGCCCAGTTCCGCATCGCCGCACAGAAACGCCATCTCAGGGTAAAGGGAATGCCGAAGGCGTAAATGGCTAGGCACGGCTATTGCGCCTGGAATACGCGGGCCGTCTTGGGCGGTTGCCGCCCTTGGCAAGGCCTTCGGGATGAAGGTCGTCTTCTGGGCTTCGGAAGGTTTACGTGAACGTGCCCGGAACGCTGGCGAGAATGTTGCGGATATCCGCGGAGCATTTTTTGCAGAGAACGACATCATCACGTTCCATCTGCGTTCGAGCATATCAATGCATTTGTAAACGGTGCGCCGATCAACATGATCAATCCGGAGACGCTTGAGAAGTCGCGCGCTGCAGAAGGCCCCTATTCACCTCGTTTTATTTGCACCCAAATGGGAGACGGACCGCAGATATGCCGACATGGTCAAGTGCGTTGCCATCATCGATCCGGATGCCGAGGGGGACAAAAGAATTGGAACGGCAGATCGGGAACCGGTTACGGAGATCATCCGCCGCTACGCGGTTTTTCAATTCGACGCCAAATCCGGGCAAAGTCTGTGCCGGAGTTAGCGTTTTATCTTAAGAGCGCAGCAAAATTGAAAATGGATCGTATTCTATGCAGCCGGAGTGGCTGCCGTGTGGAGGGTAAAATACATCTTGATGACCAGGCCGGGGTTGGCTGAGTCTATGATCAATTCGCCGGCGTGCTTTCGTGCCACGGCTTGGGTGATCGACAGACCAAGGCCACTGCCTTTGCCGGGCTTAGCCTGTCCAAAGCGATCCAGGATCTTCTGATGGTCGGCCAGTTCGACCCCGATGCCATCGTCGCGGACGGTGATTTCAGCGGTCGGGCCGCTTCGGCTCAGGCTCACCATGATCTGCTTCAGGTCATCACCGCCATGGAGAAGAGAATTGTCGATCAGGTTCGCGACAGCCTCCTGAACCATCACTTCGTCGCCGAGGATCTCGATTGGATGATCTGGCACGTCGGAGCAAAGTGCGATGCCAGCATTGGCGGCTTGCCGCCGATGCTTCTCGATTGCCAGCCGCACAGCGCGGGTCAGATCGAAAACCGATTGCTGACCGTCATGCACGCTTTGGACACGTTCAAGCGTCAGCAACTTGTTTGCCAGTTCACTCGCCTGCCTGGCTTCAAAAAGCAATTCTTCGGCGCGCTTACGGGCCGCTAATTCGTTCGGTGCGTTCTTGACGGCTTCGGCCATTGCCAGAACACCCGCGATCGGGTTTCGGAGCTGATGGGCCGCGTTGGATACAAAAACCTTCTGGGCTTCCATCGAGGTCGAGACCTGAGCAAACAGATCATTCAGTGTTTTGACCAGCCCTTGGGCCTCTTCCGGGACAGGTCGACGTATCGGACTGAGATCGTTGGTGCCTCTGAGAGCGATCGCCGCTTCGAGGTCCAGCAGCGGCCTCAAGCCCAGCTTGACGCCAAACCAGACGACAAAGGCAACCGTGCCGAGCAGTGCTCCGAGTGCCAGGAAGGACTGCGTCGTCACTTCCCTAACAAAATTCAGCCGGATATCGAGCGATTGCCAAACCGTGAAGGTGAATGTACCCGTGGAACCGCTGATCTGGGCAACGTCCTTCATGCGGAGAATGCGCACCAGGTTGCCCTTGTAATGGCCGTTGTAATAGACGATCGGCCCCTCGGGGATGGGCTTGTTTCCAACCGGCAAGGGCGGGGTAGCGTAGCCGGTGACGAAGGCCCCGTCCGGGGCATAAACGTGATAAAAAACCGGGCCGCCAGAGGTATCGCTAAGCAACTCGCGGGTAGGTATCGAGATCGCATCCCCGTCCTGTGCGTCAACGTCACTGGCGACGGCCAGCGCGGCGGACAGAAGCGCTCGGTCAAACAGATCGGTGGCCCGGTCGCGTGCCTTTCTCAATTGCCAAAAACCGACCGCAGTTGCGATCAGCAACAGCGGCACCAGAATGATGACGATCAATCTGGTTCGGAGCGACGCAGTCTTCTTCAAGGTCCAGTCTCGCAAAGAGCGTATCCAAGCCCGCGGTGCACCTGGATTTTGATCGATTGCGCGAGCAATCGCTTGCGAAGCCGCGAGATGTGAACCTCGATGACGGTGTCCTCGACATCGCTGCCTGTCCCGTAGATGTATTCGATCAGACTTTGCCGGGTAACAATACGGCCACCGGCGCGCATCAAGGCTTCCAGGATCGTCAGTTCGCGTCTCGGAATGTCCAGCATCGTCCCCTCGACGGCAACTTGCCGCGAATCCAGGTCAAGGATCATATTGGCAAATTGAATGGAGTTCCGGATGGGTTGGGGGCCCCGGCGGGTCAGCGCCCTCAGCCGTGCTTCAAGTTCTTCCATCGCAAATGGTTTGACGAGGTAGTCGTCCGCTCCCGCGTCAAGTCCAAGCACGCGGTCATTCGTGTCCGAACGGGCGGTAAGCAGAATGACCGGGCGATGGTCTCCGCGCGCCCTGAGACCCTTCAGCAATGTAAGTCCGTCCACGCCTGGAAGATTGATGTCGAGGATGATGACATCGTTTCCGTCGTTACGCAGGAAATCGTCTGCATCTGCGCCATCATGGATGATGTCCACCGCGTGGCCCGCATCCTCGAACCGATAGGCGATACCCTTTGCGAGACCGGCGTTGTCCTCAACAACCGCGATCCTCATGCTCCTCCCTTTCTTTATGTAAGGTTGTTGAAAGGTTGGCAGGCCACAAGACAATTATCAAGCGCTGGGAGGCGCCTCTGATAACGAATGGGCCTCTATGGCTCATTCTTTCTGGGAGGAAAAATTATGAGCTTTTTCAAATCGGTGACATCTGTCATCGCCGGAGCCATCGTGACCGGCTCCGCAATCGGATTTTCCGGTGTCGCATCCGCCGAGGCTTTGAACCTTGAAGGCAAGACGGTGGAATTCGTCATTCCTTTTGCCGAGTCAGGGGGGTCTGCCCATTTTGCGAATTTCTTCGCTCCTCTTCTCAGCGAAGCCTTGCCGGGCAAGCCGACTGTTGTGGTCAAATACATGCCTGGGGCCGGTTCGACCAAAGGCGCCAACTGGTTTCAGGAACAGTCCTACGAAGACGGAACGTTGATTTTCAGCCCTTCCGGCTCAACGCAGTTTCCCTATCTGCTGGGCGATCCCCGCGTTCGCTACGAATACAAGGATTGGAACGTCGTGCTGGTGTCTGGCACGGGCGGGGTGGCCTATCTGCCGCCGGATCTCGCAAAGAAAATGAATGGTCTGGACGCTACCGCGCTCAAGGATACCGATTTCATCTGGGGCAGCGCAGGCGCGACCCGACTTGATCTTGTGCCGCAGTTGGCCTGGGCAATGCTGGGACTCAAGGTCGAACCGGTTTTTGGTATCAAGGGCAGAGGCGACGGTCGACTGATGTTCGAGCGCGGTGAGGCAAATATCGACTACCAGACATCCGCCGCTTATCTCAGTTCCGTTGTGCCGTTGGTTGATGCGGGTCAAGCGGTTCCAATGATGACCTGGGGCGCTCTCGATGATGACGGGAATATCGTCCGCGATCCGACCTTTCCGGATCTTCCGACCTTCAAGGAAGTTTGCGAGGCGACACCTGGATGTCCGACATCCGGAGAAGTTTGGGAAGCCTGGAAGGCGTTCATGATCGCCGGTTTCCCGGCCCAAAAGATGATTGTTCTTCCAAAGGGCGCGCCGCAGGAGGCGATCGATGCTTATAAAGCGGCATTCGATGCCATAATCGCTCGGCCGGATTTTGCGGAAATCAGCGCAAAGACGCTTGGAAACTATCCGCAGAGGACCGGTAAGGCAGCGGCAAATGCTTTCAAGCTGGCCACGACGATCGATGAGAAATCGAAGGAATACGTGCAGAACTGGCTGATGACGACCTATGGCGTCTCTCTGAAGTAAGCCTCATTACGCGAACTCCCGCTCAAACCGAGCGGGAGTTCAAACGTCTTGCATGTTTCCCGAAAGAACTGGTGATGGATACTCTGGCGAATGCAGCGGCGTCGCTTGGCGATGCATTAGTGCTGATTTTTCATCCGGAACAATTGATGTTTCTAGGGTTGGGGGTCCTTCTGGGTCTTTCGGTGGGTATCTTTCCGGGCCTGGGCGGCATTGCCGGTCTTTCTCTTGTTCTTCCCTTCATGTACGGGATGGATCCGGTGTCCGGCCTTGCTCTGATGGTCGGTCTTATAGCGGTGATCCCTACATCGGACACATTTGCGTCCGTGCTCCTGGGGATTCCAGGTTCCTCCGCCAGCCAGGCTACGGTGCTCGATGGCTTTCCACTTGCGAAAAAGGGTGAGGCCGCCCGGGCCTTGTCGGCCGCCTTTGCCTCGTCGCTGTTCGGAGGCTTGCTCGGCGCCTTGGTTCTGACCTTCTTCATCTTGGTCGCGAAACCGCTTGTGCTTGCCTTCGGTCTGCCGGAAATGCTGATGATCACGGCGCTCGGACTATCGATGGTCGCGATCCTGGCCGGTAGACTGCCTCTGAAGGGACTTGCGGCGGCTGGCCTCGGATTGATGGTCGGAACGATAGGTGAAGCCGGCGCCGGCGGAAGCCTGCGTATGTCAACCTACGATATTCCATACCTGATCGACGGCCTGTCTCTCGTCATTGTCGGCCTCGGCATCTTTGCTGTGCCCGAAATCGTCAGCCTGCTTCGCGGAGACAGAGCGATTGCGACCTCGGGCCAACTGGGGCTCGGTTGGGTGCAGGGTTTGAGGGACTGGTTCCACAATCTCGCGCTGTCCATTCGATGTTCGATCATCGGTGTGATTGTCGGCGTGATCCCTGGCCTCGGTGGCTCGGTGGTAGACTGGATCGCCTACGGACATACCATTCAGACGGCAAAGAATGTGGAAGGCTTTGGCAAGGGCGACATCCGGGGGGTGATCGGTCCGGAATCCTCCAACAATGCAAAAGAAGGTGGTGGTCTGGTCCCGACATTGATTTTCGGAATTCCGGGCTCCGGCTCCATGGCGGTTTTTCTCGGCGGCATGGCACTTCTAGGCTACGAAGCCGGGCCACATATGATCACCTATGAGCTGGACCTCACCTATACGATCGTTTGGTCCTTGGCGCTGGCCAATGTCATTGGCGCCGGGCTCTGCATTGTGTTGTCCGCTCCCATTGCGCGCCTGACGACGATCCGCTTCACGCTGCTGGCGCCATTCCTGTTCATGATGATCGCGTTTGCGGCATTCCAATCCCGACAGGATCTGGGCGACTTGGTCGCGCTTTTCGTCGTCGGCTTTCTGGGCATCTTGCTGAAGCGTTTCGACTGGTCCCGTCCCGCGTTTCTGATCGGTTTTGTTCTCTCCAGACAAGCGGAAAATTTCGCAAATTCTGCTCATCAGGTCGCGGCCGCCAAATTCCGGCAGGGGTTTGAAGTGGGCCTGGGTTATGTAGCATCACCCCTGGTCGTTGTGATTTTCGCGGCGACGGTCCTGTCCGTTGTGATCGGTCTCCGCCATGCCAAGGTAATCCTTCCAGAAGGTAACGTCGCGACCGGAAGCAAACGCGCGCCAATGGTGTTTCTGTTGGCGGTCACGGGATATCTTGTTGTCGCTTGGATCAATGCCAGCCGAATCGGCCTGACCAGCGACAAGATTTTCCCACTAACGGTCGGTTCCATAACGCTTTTATGCTGCTTTGCTTTGCTTGTCCGGATGATGCTGAGCCCCGAAACAGATGCTGTTTTTGCTGACGGTTGAAAGGGGACACGGCGAGGAGGAGCGGCATGGATTGTGGAGGACGCTTGCCTGGTTCGCAGCGCTGCTGATTTTGAGCGCTCTGGCGGGCTTTGTTCTGGCACTTTCCGTATTCATGGTCGCCTTCTTCCGCGTCCGAGCGGGACTGCGCTGGCGTGACACTCTTGTTCTCTCCAGTGGAGGCGTCGGGTTCATCTGTCTCATGGCCGGATTGCTCAACCGGGACTTCCCGCCAGGCTTGCTGCAGGCCTTCGTGAGGCTGCCTTGGCCCTTACACTAGGAATTACTTTGGGAGTTTGACTGCAATGAGTGCTGTTCAATCTGGCAAGGCACATGTCTACGACATTTTGGCAGAGACCTTTCGAAGGGAAGGCGTTGACGTGTGCTTTGCTTTGCTGGGCGATGCCAATATGAACTTCGCTACGCGTCTCGCGGGCGAGGGGTGTCGGATGGTTTATGTCCGTCACGAACATTGCGCCGTCGCCGCAGCCATGGCCTTCGCCCGAAAGACGGGCGACATCGGGGTTGCAACCGTTACCTGCGGTCCTGGCTTGACCCAGCTCATGACCGCTCTACCTGCTGCCGTTCGCTCCCGGTTGCCATTGGTGATTTTTGCAGGCGAAGCGCCGCTGAAATCGGGTTGGTACAATCAGGGGATCGATCAGGCTCCCTTTGTGAAGGCGACGGGGGCCGACTACCACAGCCTGCATCTGCCTGTACGGATGCCGACGGCAATCCGCGATGCCTTCCTGCAGGCTCGTCGGGAACGACGACCGGTGGTTGTCGGCGTGCCGCTCGACTTGCAGGAGCTCGCTTGGACCGGCGCTCAGGATTTTCCAGCACCTTCGCAAACGCTTGTGCCGCAACTGTCGCCAATCCCACCGCATCCAGAGGACGTAGCCCGGGCAGCCAGATTGGTCGATCAGTCGCGGAAGATCGTCGTGATGGCGGGCCTTGGTGCAGTGGAAGCGGGTGCGGCGGCGGTATGTCGTGCACTCGCGCGAAACTGCGACGGCCTTCTTGCGGAAACCTTGCCTGCCCGCGGCATTTTCCATGACGATCCATTCAATCTTGGCGTTGCCGGCGGATTTTCGTCCGACGTCGCTTTCGATTGCTTTGGCGAAGCCGACCTTGTGATTGCTGTCGGGTGTTCATTGACCTTCCACAATGCGGCTGGCGGAAAGCTTTGGCCGGCGGCCAAGGTGCTCCAGATAGACGTGGATCCGATCACGATCAACCAGGGTCGCGTTGCAGCCGATGCTCACTTACGCGGCGATGCCCGCTTGGCTGTGGAGGCGCTTACGGTTCAAGTCGCCAAAAAGGCGCCTGTTTGGCGAAGCGAGGATCTCGCGCACCGGATCCGGACAGAACCTGCTGACAGGATGGAGTTCGACATCGAACCCGGTCTGCATGATCCAAGAGAGGTCGTTGCGAGACTGGACGAAGCCATTCCAAGGAATTGGCAGCTGGTCAACTCGTCCGGGCATTGCTCATACTTTTTCGCACAAATGCGGGGCTGGTCTCAGTCGCAGTTCCTGACCATTCGCGAATTCGGTGCCATCGGTAACGGCACGTCGTTCGCAATGGGCGTTGCGGCGGCAAAGCCGGACGAGACCGTCGTCGTCTTCGATGGGGATGGCAGCTTGTTGATGCATATCCAGGAACTTGAGACCATCAAACGGCACGGCCTCAACATATTGATCATTGTCTTGAACGACGGTGCATATGGCTCGGAAATACACAAGTTGCGCGCCGAAGGTCTTTCCGACGAAGGTGCCGTTTTCGGGAGAACCGATCTTGCTGCAATCGCACGCGGTTTCGGGATCGGTGGTGAGACGATAACCGACCTGTCCCAAATCCCTGAAATGATCGCCAAGTTTCAGGCAACAGGTGGGGCCGCGGTCTGGGACATCCCGATTTCCGATCGCGTTGTGTCACCTGTCATTCGCCGGGCGCATCCCGGCAAGGCCTGATGCTCTGGAAAGAGGCGAAAGCGGCACCACGATCACAACGCGGAGCCGGCTGATCTGTTACGCATCGACCATATCGCGGAGATCATCGAGCGCCGCGGCGGCTACGCCGGCTATGGTGACGCCAACGTCCAGTTCCGCATCGTCGCACAGAAGCGCCATCTCAGGGCAAAGGGAATGCCGAAGGCGTAAGTCTTCGGCGGCTCCTGCCTGCACGGTTAGACCCGCGTCCCGCGCCTTCTCCTGCATTCCGCTGCAAAATCTTCCCTTTTCCACATCCTGCCGTTGAGTCATAGTACTGGCATACGGACAACTTATTCTGGCAGGAAGGCGGCATTTTCACGCTCTTGTCCCTGCCGAAAAAACTGCGCTCGCTCGCATAAGGGCCCGCATCGAAAACCAAGTGTTCGAGTAATGGAGGAATTCATGAAGGCCTTCCTCGCGACCTTTCTGGCGGCACTCCTGTTCGTGCAGCCCGTTCTCGCGGCAACCGCGGTCACCACGGCCAACGTCAATTTCCGCCAGGGTCCCGGAACGGGCTTTGCCTCCCTCGGCACACTGCCGAGCGGCACCTCCGTGGAGATGAGCGACTGCGACGATACCGGCGCCTGGTGCGCGATTTCGGTTAACGGGCAGAACGGCTTTGTCGCGGGCAGCTATCTGTCCCTGTCAGAACCGGAGCAGACAACCGGCTGGCCCCGCAGCTTCCAGACCGACGGCGGCGCGACGCTCGTCCTCTACCAGCCCCAGTTCACCGAATGGGACAATTTCACCACTCTCCAGGCGCTGGTTGCCGCCGAATACGTCAAGGACGACAAGACCAAGCCGGTGTTCGGCGTGATCGGCCTGCACGGCAAGTCGGCGCTCGACGGCGAGGAAGGTAATGTCATCATCAGCGACATTGCGGTGACCGAGATCGACTTTTCCGCTCTGGACAGGGCAGCCCTCACCGACCTCACCCTGCAGGTCGGCAAGTTGCTGCCGACCGGTCCGATCACGGTGAAGGAAGAGCGCATCACCGCCAGCCTTGCCGAATACAAGCGCATGGAAGACGTCAAGGGCCTCAATTCGGAAGCCCCGCCGATCTTCATCGCCACCGAACCGTCGATCCTGCTGCAGACGGAAGGCGAACCGGTGCTTGCCCCGGTCAAAGGCGTGCAGGGGCTGCAGTTCGTAGTCAACACCAACTGGGACCTTCTGAAGCTCACCGACAGCGGCGCCTATTACCTGCGCGACGAGACCTCGTGGCTGACGAGCACCGACCTGCAGAGCGGCTGGAGCCCGGCGCAGGATCTTCCCGCTCCGATCACGAGCCTGCCCGACGACGACAACTGGAAGGAAACGCGCACGGCGATCCCGCCGCAGCCGTTCCCGGACGGCAAGGCGCCGAAGGTGGTCTATTCGGACAAGCCGGCGGAAATGATCGTGTTCGACGGCGAACCGAAACTGGAGCCCGTGCCGGGCACCGGCCTGGAATGGGCCTCCAACACGGACAGTGACGTCTTCATCCTCACTGAAACCAAGACCTGGTACATTCTTGTCTCGGGCCGGTGGTACAAGTCCGCGTCCCTCGACGGGCCCTGGGCCTTCACCACGCCGGACCTGCCGGCGGACTTCCAGAACATTCCCGAGGATGCGCCTTACTATTCCGTCCGTGCCTCCGTGCCGGACACGTCGGAAGCGGCGCAGGCGCGGCTGAAGGCCAGCATTCCGAGCACGGCCCGGGTCGAGGTCGGTTCGGTCAGCGCCGATGTCTCCTACGCGGGCGACCCGGAATTCGAGAAGATCGAGGGCACGTCGATGTCCTATGCGGTCAACACCAATGACCAGGTCATCCAGGTCGGCGCCAAATATTACGTTCTCCAGGACGGGGTCTGGTTCGTCGGCGACAGCCCGGAAGGGCCGTTCCAGGTGGCAACGTCCGTGCCGGACGAGATCTACACGATCCCGCCGAGTTCGCCGGTCTACAACACGACCTATGTCCGCATCTACGAAACCGAGCCCGGCGCGGTCTGGTACGGCTACACCATGGGCTATCTCACCGGCTATCTTGCCTGGGGCACCTTCGTCTACGGCTCGGGCTGGTATTACCGGCCCTGGTACCGGCCGGGTCCGATCCCGATCTTCTTCCCGCGGCCGGTGACCTACGGCATCGGCGCCTTCTATAATCCCGTCCGCGGCACCTTCGGTCGCTACGGCTATGCCTATGGCCCG